>NZ_LKIU01000001.1:0-48636 GCF_001307035.1 Arthrobacter sp. Edens01
ATGTTCTCTTCGCGATGCTTCGCGACGGAACCCTTTATGAAGACCCGGCGCCTAAGAATCTGCCCTCAGCCGCTTGACCAAAACCATAGAGGCACCCCCCCCCCCACGGGCACCCCACCGGAGCCAACGTCCCTGCAGCGGTTCCTCCCGTGGTGTTCAGCCATTGCCCAGCAGCCTCCCAGCGGCTGTTAACACAGTGCTAACCTGCCGGCGCTCCCGGCTGTAACACAGCGGTTCCTATTCTGGGGTGCGGCCACTTCCTGCGGCCGCACCCCAGTCTCGGTCTCAACAAATCCCGCACCGGCTATACACGCCGGTCCGCACCCGGATTGGAGCCGCTCATGGATTCTGGAAACACGGCCTGGCTGCTGGCCAGCTCAGCACTGGTCTGCCTCATGATTCCCGGTATCGCTTTCTTCTACGGCGGGATGGTCGGATCACGCCGGATCCTCAACATGATGATGATGTGTTTCGGCGGTGCCAGCCTGGTTGCCGTCCTGTGGGTGCTCTTTGGCTACTCCGCTGCCTTCGGCAACTCGCTCACTCCCCTGGGCGTTCTAGGCAACCCGCTGGAGTTCCTTGGCCTGGAAGGACTGCTCACCGAGGACCCCGCAGCTGCGCTGCCCGTTGCGCTTTTCGCTGCTTTCCAGCTCATGTTCGCCTGCGTCACGACGGCGCTGGTCGCCGGGGCCGCGGCAGGCCGGATGAAGTTCGGAGCATGGATGGTCTTCGCAGGACTCTGGGCAGCTCTGGTGTATTTCCCCGTCGCGCATTGGGTCTTCGCGTTCGACAGTGAGGACGGCAGCGTCACCGGCGGATGGATTGCCAACAGCCTCGGCGCCATCGACTTTGCGGGCGGAACAGCAGTCCACATGAATGCCGGCGTCGCTGCCCTGGCACTCGCACTGGTGCTGGGCCGCAGCCGCGGCTGGCCGCACGTCATCAGCCAGCCGCACAACCGTCCGCTGGTGATTCTCGGGGCCAGCCTGCTCTGGGTGGGCTGGTACGGCTTCAACGCCGGATCTGCCCTCAGCGCCGGGCACACCGCCGCGGTGGTCTTCCTCAATACGGCAGTCGCGGCAGCAGCCGGACTGCTGGGATGGGCACTGATGGAGCGGCTGCGGCTGGGCCGCTCCTCCACCCTGGGAGCGGCGTCGGGCCTGATTTCCGGCCTGGTTGCCATTACCCCCGCCTGCGGTGCTGTCAGCCCCCTGGGTGCTGTGGCCATTGGCGCGGTTGCCGGCCTGGTGTGCTCCCTGGCGATCGAGTGGAAGTTCCGCCTGGGCTATGACGACTCCCTCGACGTCGTCGGCGTCCATCTTGTGGGCGGTGTGATCGGCACCCTGCTCATCGGTTTCTTCGCCACCGAAGCCGCACCCAACGGCGTCAGCGGACTCTTCTACGGCGGCGGCTGGTCCCTGCTGGGAATCCAGTCCGTGGCAACAGTGGCCGTGCTCGCGTACTCCTTCGTTCTCACCTGGGCCATTGCCAAGGTGCTGGATCTGGTGATGGGCCTGCGGGTGCCGGAGGAACACGAGGTCCAGGGCATCGATCTGGCGGCGCATTCGGAGTCCGCGTACTTCAACGATGAGGAGCCCGCGCAGCTCGGGGCACCTGCCCGCCCGTAGGTACCCGCCCCCTGGCAGGCGGCGTCCCGTGTCCGGGGCGCCGCCTGCTGACATGTGTTGAACATGACGCGCGAAAACGCGAAGCTGGGAGCCCGGAGATCTGACGGAAGGACGGCCATGGCCACGATCGACCTCAATGCCGACGTCGGCGAGTCGTTCGGCCTCTGGTCGCTGGGAGACGACGCCGCGATGATCGGCGCTGTCTCCAGCGTCAACGTAGCGTGCGGTTTTCATGCGGGCGATGCGGGCACCATGTATGCCGCCTGCCTGGCAGCGGCGCAGGCCGGAACCGCCGTGGGCGCCCATCCCGGATACCGGGACCTCTCCGGTTTTGGCCGGCGGGCCCTGGACGTGGATCCGGATGAGCTTACCGGCGAGGTGATCTACCAGATTGGTGCCCTGCAGTCCCTGGCGCAGGCCGCCGGCACCCGGGTGAGCTATGTGAAACCGCACGGCGCGCTGTACAACCGGATTGCCGTCGATCCCCTTCAGGCGCAGGCAGTGGTCGACGCAGTCTGCGCAGTGGACCCGGGACTGCCGCTGGTGGTGCTGCCCGGCTCTGTCGTGGAACGGCTCGCTGCCCAGGCGGGACTGCGGTCCATCGCCGAGGTATTCGCGGACCGTGCCTACAATCCTGACGGTTCGCTGGTTTCCCGCACACAGCCCGGAGCCGTGCTGACCGACCTCGCCGAGATCACCGAGCACGTGCTGCGGCTGGCAGTGGACGGCAAGATCCAGACCGCTGACGGCACCGTGATTGACGTTGCGGCGGAGAGCATCTGCGTGCACGGGGACACCCCGGGCGCAGTGGCAATGGGACAGGCTGTGCGCGGGGCCCTTGAATCCAACGGCGTCACCGTTGCAAGCTTCATCTAATCCCGGCACCGCGCCCCGGTTCGCTTCCGGAACCGGGCTCCATGTCCGCGCCGTCGGTGAGCGGGCACTGCTGCTGGAGACGTCCGGGACCGCGGAGGCCTCAGCCCTGCATTCCCTGCTCACCAGCAGCCCGCTGCCCGGCCAGATAGAGGCCGTCCCGGCTGCCCGGACGGTGCTGGTCAGGTTTGCAACCCGCACCGAGACCCGCGAAGCAGCTGCCCGGGCCGGGCAGCTGGCAGGGGAAGCCCTTCCTGGCGAAGCTCAGGAGCCCCGGATGGTGGAGCTGGAAACGGTATATGACGGCGAAGACCTGGAAGAAGTCGTCCGGCTTTCCGGCCTGGGCTCAGTCCAGGCCGTCATTGAGGCACATACGGCAGCACACTGGACTGCCTCGTTCAGCGGATTCGCACCGGGATTCGCCTACCTCACCGGCGGAGACCCGCGCCTGCAGGTTCCCCGCCGGTCCGAGCCGCGCACGGCAGTTCCGGCAGGCTCGGTAGCACTCGCCGGTGAATACACGGCAGCCTATCCAGGGGTCTCACCGGGCGGCTGGCAGCTGATCGGCCGGACTTCCGCCCCGCTCTGGGACCTGGAACGGGAGTTCCCCGCACTGATCGCGCCCGGCATGCGGGTGCGCTTTGTCCCGGCGCGGGGGCGGGCCGAGCTGTCCGCCCGTTCTCCCCGCGACCGGGGGCAGGGCACCGACCTGGCCCGGATTGACCCTGACCCCGGGCCGCAGGCCCGGCCGGACGCCGTGGTTCTGGAGACTGGGCTGCTGGTCACGGTGCAGGACCTGGGGCGCCCGGGCCACAGCCATGTTGGAGTCGGCCGCTCCGGGGCCGCGGACCGTTCAGCACTGGCCCGGGCCAACCGGCTGGCAGGCAACACCCCGGACGCCGCGGGTTTGGAGGTGCTTTTCGGTGGGCTGCGCCTGCGGGCGGAACAGGATCTGGTGCTGGCCGTGACCGGCGCTTCCGCTGGGCTGACAGTTCAGGATGCCAGTGGACCAAACGCCGGCATGCTTCCTGACCGGCCGTTCCTGCTGCGTGCCGGCAGCGAACTGGAACTGGGTATACCCGTAGCCGGACTGCGGACGTACATCGCATTCCGCGGCGGACTGGAGATTCCAGCCGTGCTGGGCAGCCGATCCACGGACACATTGGCCGGCCTCGGCCCCGAACCGGTGGCACCGGGGACCGCGCTCACCATTGGCGCTGAACCGGGAAGCGCCGTCGGGCATCCCGAAGTGCCGCCGCCGCTGCCGGGCGGGTTCGCCGAACTGCGGTACGTCCCGGGGCCCAGGCAGGACTGGTTCGGGCCGGACGGCACGAGTGCGTTCGAGTCCCGCGACTGGACCGTCGGCGGGCAGTCCAACCGGGTTGGAATCCGGTTCGAAGGCAGCCCCCTGCCCTGCCTGCGCAGCGGGGAGCTGGCCAGTGAGGCGGTGCTTCCCGGCTCGGTGCAGGTACCGCCGTCAGGACAGCCAATCCTCTTCCTCGCCGACGCGCCTGTGACCGGCGGGTATCCGGTGATCGGTGTCGTGCTGGAGGCGGACCTGGATCTGGCTGCCCAGCTGCGTCCGGGCACTGCCGTGCGCTTCGTCCCCGTAACGCTTCCGGCCTAAACCGCCACGAGGCTAGGAGATGGAGAGGTTTTCCTCCTGGCGCAGGTACGTCTCCAGCAGCTCCCGGGCATGGGCAGTATCCGGCCCTTCCTTGACCAGCGCATCCATCATGTCCTTGCCTTTCTGGCGCCCTGCTTCGAACGGCGGCAGCAGCGGAACATCCGGATCGGAGATCACCTCGATCACCACGGGCCGGTCGGCATCCAGTGCGGCATCCCAGGCGGGCGCGATCTGGGAGGGATCTTCGACCCTGATCCCCTGCAGCCCGAGCAGCTCGGCATACCGGGCATAGGAGAAGTCCGGCAGCGCCTGGCTCTGTTCGAACCGCGGATCGCCCTCCATCTCCCGCTGTTCCCATGTGACTTCCGCAAGTTCGCCGTTATTCAGCACCATGAGCACAAAGCGGGGGTCCGCCCAGCGCGGCCAGAGCCGGCTGACGGTGATGAGCTCGGACAGGCCCGCCATTTGCATGGCCCCGTCACCGGAGAGCGCCACCACCGCACGGGCGGGATCGGACAGCTTCGCGGCCAGCCCGTAGGGAATGGAACAGCCCATGCTCGCCAGTGTGCTGGAGAGATGTGCGGGAACGCCGGCTGGAAGCCGCAGCTGGCGGGCGTACCAGTAGACAACGCTGCCGACGTCAACGGCCACCTGGGCATTCTCCGGGAGGCGGCCGCTGAGTTCACGTACAGCCAGTTCCGGATTGACCGGACGGGCCGGGGTGGCGGCACGTTCCGCCGCAAGCCGGTGCCAGTTCTGCACTGCTTCTTCCACCCGGCTGCGCCAGGGCGAATCAGTGCGCGGCTTCACCAGCAGGTCCAGGGCTTCAAGCGCGGCAGCGGCATCCCCGGTGACGGCCACGTCCACCGGGTAGCGATTGCCAATAGCAGCCGCGTCCACGTCGATCTGCACGGCCCGGGCGGCTCCGGGCGGCGGATAAAACTCAGTCCACGGGTCGTTTGAGCCGATGATCACCAGGGTGTCGCACTCCCCCAGCACCGTTCCGCTGGCACTGGTTCCCAGATGGCCCATCACCCCGGCTGCCAGCGGATGGGATTCATCCACGTACGGCTTGCCCATCAACGAGGTGGTGATTCCCGCACCGATCTTCTGCGCCAGCGCCTCGACCTGCCGGCCTGCCCCGCGGGCGCCCTGGCCGACCAGGAAGGCAACCCGTTCGCCGGCGTTGATCACTTCCGCGGCGGCTTCAAGATCAGCCAGTGCGGGCACCACGTTTGGCGGGCTCCACACCGGCGCGCTGGTGACGATCCCGTGTTCCTGCTCAAGTTCCGGGGCGGGCGCCTGCTGGACATCGTGGGGAATGATGACGACGGCGGGTGCCCGGTCCGCGAGCGCAGCCTTGAACGCGCGGTCAAGCACCAGCGGCACCTGCTCCGGGCTGTTGACCTGCTGCCGGAAGGAGGATGCGACGTCGCGGGTGAGGTTCAGCAGGTCGATTTCCTGCATGTACGCGGAGCCCAGCACACTGCGGGACTGCTGCCCGATGATCGCCACCACCGGGACGCTGTCCATCTTCGCGTCGTAAAGGCCGTTGAGCAGGTGCACCGCGCCGGGACCCTGGGTAGAGAGCATAACGCCGGGCTGTCCGGTGTACTTTGCGTGCCCCACAGCCATAAAGGCGGCGTTCTCCTCATGCCGGGCCTGGACAAATTCCGGCGACCCGGAGCGGCGCAGGGCGCCCAGCACCGTGTTGATGCCGTCGCCGCTGTAACCAAAAATCCGGTCCACGCCCCAGGCCTGAAGCCTGTCCACGATCACATCCGCTACGAGCCGTTCTCCCATGGAAGTTCCTCCGTTCGTCAGCATGCTTACGGTATGGCTGCCACTATTCCATGGCAGGCAGTCCGGAGGAAAGCTGGTCGACTGGGCAGGATGCCGGCGCCGCAGCCGCGAAGGTCAGCGGGGCTTGACCGGGTGGCCGCTGATGATCGAGACCCGGTTGAAAGCATTCATGGCCACCGCTGCCCAGCTCAGCACGGAAAACTGCTCCGGGCTCAGCTGTCCACGGTATTTGGCAAAGAGCTCCTGGCGGACCTCGTCTGAGGGCAGGTGGGTCAGCGCTTCAGCAAGGCCCAGGGCGGCCCGCTCCGTGTCGTCGAACAGGTCAGTGTCCCGCCAGGCCGGCAGTACGGACAGCCGCTGGTCGCTCTCGCCGGCCTCCCGGGCCTGGCGGGTGTGCAGGTCGAGGCAGAAGGCACAGCCGTTGAGCTGGGAAACGCGCAGGTTGACGAGTTCCATGATGATCCGGCCCAGCCCCGCTTCCTCCGCAGCGCTGCGGATAGCCGCTGCCGTAGCTCCAAGCGCCTGGTAAACCGGCCGGTTCTGCTTGTCGATAAAGACCCTGCCACTCAACGTGCTGACTCCCCATTCTTGGTTTTCGCGGTCTGGGGCCAGTCCACGAATCCGGTGTATTCCGGATGCTTTGTGAGCCAGCGGGCGATGTAGGGGCAATACGGGACCAGCCGCAGGTCGGCGTCGCGCACGTCTTCGACGGCGAAGCGGGCAAGTTCCGAAGCCACCCCCTGCCCCGCGTAGGCATCGGAGACCTCTGTGTGGGTAAACGCCCGGCTCCCCGGGCGGTCACGGTAGGCAGCGAATCCGGCTACCGTGCCGTCGCCCTCGTCAATCGCTTCATAGCGCTGCTTCGCGGGGTTGTGCTGGATTTTCATCAGGCGGCCTTTCTTTAGCTGCGCGGGCGCAGACGGGCGTTGGGCAGGTCAGGTGCAGGCAGCGGCGGCAGCGGATCGTTGGGCACCACTGCGAAACGGTCCGCAGGATCCGCACCGGGATGGGATTCGGCACCAATGTGCTGCTGCCAATCCCGGCGGTACTGCACTATTTCCTCGTGGCTGCGGCCGATGAAGTTCCACCACATGACGATCGTTTCGCCCAGTGGCTCCCCTCCGATGAGCACGGCACGGACTGCAGCATCTGCAGACGCACTAATCCGCAGCGTCGTATTTCCGGTCGGCACGTACGCCAGCTCGCCGGGCACAACACCGGTGCCCTGAAAGTGCAGCTCCCCGGTGTCCGCGAGGAGCCCGTACTCGAAACGGGGATCGGCGTCGAGTTCCAGCACGGCTCCCGGTTCCAGACAGATTTCTGCGCCGAGGATGGGCGAATGGACGCGCACCGGGGACGCCGAGCCCGCCAGTTCCCCAAGGAACACGCGCAAATCCCAGCCCCCGCCACGGACGGGCTCGGGCGCGTAGTGCTCAAAGCGGGGATCGGTGTGGCGGGAGGTTTCCGGCAGGGCCAGCCAGAGCTGAACGCCGTGCAGGGTGGCGGTTTGCGGCGTGGAGACCTCGGAGTGGGCAATGCCGCGCCCGGCCGTCATGAGGTTGACTTCCCCGGGGCGAACCATGGCGTGTGCGCCGGAGCTGTCCCTGTGCTCAATTTCGCCCGCGAAGAGCCAGCTGACGGTCTGCAGGCCGGTGTGCGGGTGGGGCGGGACCACCATGCCCCCGGTGCGGGTGACGGCGTCGGGACCGTAATGGTCCACGAAGCACCAGGCGCCGATCAGGCTGCGGCTCCGCTGGGGAAGGGTACGGCGCACCGGCATGGCGCGGGGCCCGCCGAGCGGCACATCCCGGGGCGTATGGATTTCAACGTCGGCGGCGGGCGTACTGGCACACTCGACCTCCAGCGGCGCAGTCTCGATGTTGCTCATGCCATTCCCCTCACACAATGTGTTGCAGCTTCTCCGATGATATATGCATATGCATATAAATGACAGGCATCCGTCCGGAGCGCTGGACGGGCAGTTTACGCCCTCACGGCGTGGAGGAGGGGAAGGAGCCTAACCCCCGGCGCGCCCCGGCGCTATTCTCGATCCATGCCTAAGGTCATCTACTACGTCGCATCGTCACTGGATGGCTTCATCGCCACCGAAGACAACAGCCTGGATTGGCTCCTAAGCTTCGGTTTCGCGTCTTTCCAGGACCACTACGACAGCTTTATCGCGGGCATTGGGGCAATCATCATGGGTGCCGAAACCTATGAGTGGATCCGCCGTGAGCAGCCCGGGACCTGGGACTACGGGGAACTCCCCTGCCTGGTGCTGACGCACCGGGAGCTTCAGGCCCCGCCAGGCTCCGGCGTCCGGTTTGTCAGCGGAGACCCGGAGCCAATCCTGGAGGAGGCCATGCTGCACGCCGGAGGCAGGAACGTGTGGGTTGTGGGCGGAGGCGACGTAGCAGCGCAGTTCGCAGATGCCGGACTGCTGGACGAGCTGTGGATCACCTACATGCCCGTGGCGCTGGGAACCGGGCGTCCCCTCCTTCCCGTCCGGAACCCAATCAGCGGAATGCATCTGGTGGGCACCACCTCCTTCAACGGCGGCGCCGCGGAGCTCCGGTTCGCACGGGGGTGAGGGCCGGCGGGGATGCCAGACACCGCTCAGGGCGGAGATTCCCGGCAAATGCACCTGCCGGTCATCCTGCCTGATCAGCGCGCCGTGTCGTTTCTCAGGATTCACCAGAGTGCGCTTGCGGAACGGTAAAGTTCACTCCAGCATCTCCTCCCCCACTCCGCACCCAACCGAAGGCCGCCGTTCCATGACGACTGACGTTACCGCCCGCAATAACGTCCAGGTCCTTGGCAACAGCGAAGGACCGGTTGTCATGTTCGGACACGGCTTCGGCTGCGACCAGGGAATGTGGCGCAGGGTCCTTCCTTACTTCACGGCGGATTACCGGGTGGTGCTTTTCGACCATGTGGGGGCCGGCGGTTCCGATAAGGGAGCGTACAACCCGGCCAAGTACTCCTCCCTCGAGGGATATGTGGAGGACCTCCTGGAGATTTGCGCCGAACTGGATCTGAGGGAAGTCACATTCGTTGGGCACAGCGTCAGCGCCATGATGGCCGTTGCAGCCGGCGCGGCCGATCCTGCAAGGTTCGCAAACCTGGTCCTGCTCGCGTCATCACCGAGTTATATGGACCGTCCGGAGGATGGTTACAGGGGAGGCTTCACCTCAGCGGACATCGACGAGCTGCTCACTTCCCTGGATGCGAACTATATTGTGTGGGCCGCTGCCATGGCCCCCATGATCATGGGCAATCCCGGCAGCCCGGAACTCCACAATGAGCTTGAAGGCAGCTTCTGCCGCCTTGACCCCGCGGTGGCCCGGGACTTTGCCCGGGTCTCGTTCTGTTCCGATGTCCGCGGACAGCTGCCGGAAGTCAAAGTCCGCTCGCTCATCCTGCAGTGTTCCCAGGATCTGCTGGCGCCGCCTCATATCGGCGTCTACACCCGTGACCTCATGCCGGAGGCGACGTTGGTGCAGCTGCACGCCACCGGCCATCTTCCGCACGTCAGCGCACCCGCAGAAACCGCGACAGCGATTCTCGCCTTCCTCGCCGGGACACCGCTGTGACGGATGGAACCGGCACGGAGCTGCCTCAGCCTGCCATGGACCTGGATTACCGGGAGCTTTTCCATGGCTCCCCCTCCGGGTATCTGGTGACCCTGGATGACGGCACCATCGTCGAAGCAAACGCCACGTTCGCCAACTGGATCGGCCACCCACGTGAGGAGCTGGTGGGCACCAGCCTGCTGTCCCTGCTTCCGGTGGGCGACCGGATCGTCTATTCAACGCATGCGTTGCCCCAGTTGGGCGTTGGGCGGTCCTTCGCCGAGCTTGCGGTCGACTTTGTCAGCGCGGACGGCACCCGCCTGCCGGCGCTCATCTCCGCCACCCGCCACCCTGCCGAAGGCTCCAGGCCTGCGGTGGACCGCGTCGTCGTCTTCAACGCACACGAACGGCGCCTGTACGAACGTGAACTTGTCACGGCACTGCGTGCTGCCGAACGGGCAGAATCGGCCCGTGCAAGCGCGGAGGCGGACGTACTGGAGAAGCAGCGTGCCCTGCGGGAGAAGGACCGTGTGCTGCAGGAAAGCCTGGCTGAAAGCCGCAGGAAGGAATCGCTCCTGCAGACGGTGCTGGACACCGTTGAGGTTGGCGTTTCCGTGGTGGATGAAGAGGGAAACACCATCCTCACCAACTCCCGGCAGCGTTTCATCCACCGCCGCGCCCTCCCTCCGGGCACGACGGAAGCGAACGAGTGCGAGCTGCTCATTTTCGGCCCGGACCGAACGACGCCCCTTCCTGCGGAGATGCGTCCCGTCCGCCGTACTGTCCTGGGCCAGTCCTTCTCCGACTATCTGGTCTGGTTTGGAACCGGAGAGCAGCAGCGGGCGTTCAGCGTGACCGCGCGGTCCGTGCAGCGCCAGGGCGGTTTCCAGGGGTCCGTCCTGGCCTTCAGCGACGTCACTGGACTGGTAAACGCAGTCGCGGCCAAGGAGGACTTCGTTGCCAATGTTTCGCATGAGCTGCGCACCCCGCTGACGTCCATCATGGGTTACCTGGACCTGGCGCTGGAAGAAGAAGACAAGATGCCCGCCTACGTCGCGACGTCCCTGCGCGTCGCACAGCGTAACTCGGAGAAACTCCTGGAGCTGGTCTCCGACCTGCTGTCCGCCGCCGCCGGCCCCAGCAGCATCGAACGGGCGCCGGCCGACCTAGCGGAACTGCTCCGCAGTGCCCTCACCTCTGCGGCACCCCAGGCAGAGATCAGCAAGGTCCAGCTTGTTGCGGACTTCCCCGGGAGCCTGCCCGCGGTGCTGGATCCGCAGCGGGTAGGGCAGGTCATCGACAATTTGCTGTCCAACGCGGTCAAGTACTCCCCCGACGGCGGCCGGGTCACCGTGCGGGCGTGGGACAGCGCCGACACCGTGGAGTTCGAGGTCGCCGACACCGGGATCGGCATGACCGAAGCGGAGCAGTCCGAGGTCTTCACCAAGTTCTTCCGGTCGGGCACCAGCCGCAAGGCAGCCATTCCGGGGGTCGGCCTGGGCCTGGTCATCAGCAAGAACATCGTTGATGCCCACGGCGGCACAATCACCCTCAGCAGCGAGGCGGGAAAGGGCACCGTTTTCCGCGTCCGGCTCCCCAAGCTCGCGTAATCGGGGCGGAGCGGCGATTTTGTACCGTTTTGGTCCATGTGAAAACATGAAGAAAGAGCCAATTTCCGTGGTTCTTAGGCCTGCCGCCGATGCGCAGGCAACCGCGACGCAGCCCCTCCCGGGCCGCACAGAGAACTGGTAGCAGCATGGACGGCATCTCTACTGCCCGGAGGGTACTCCGGAGGCTGGGTTCGTTCTCCTTTGTGGGGACCGTGGCCTTTTTGGTGGACATCGGCCTGTTCAACCTGCTGGTCTCCACGGTGCTGGACGACAATCCCATTTCCGCCAAGATCGTCTCCGTCGTTGTGGCCACCACGATCTCCTGGCTGGGCAGCCGCTACCTCACCTTCCGCAGGACCCGCGGCCGGAGCGTGCGTTCGGAGACCATCCTCTTCGCGCTGACGAACCTGATCGGGCTGGGCATCGCCACCGGCTGCCTGTTCGTCTCCCACTACGTCCTCGGATTCACCAGCCAGTTCGCCGACAACATCTCCGGCAACGTCATCGGTGTCCTGCTCGGCAACGTCTTCCGTTACTTCGCCTACCGGTACATCGTGTTCACGGAGCCGAGGGGCAGCGTGGGCAGCCCCGCGCGCGAAGACGCAGAACTGCCCCGCTAACCTCACATGGCAGGCGGTTCCGGCGACCCCGGGGCCTGGCTTGGCATGGACGGCCCCGGAGGCGACGACGGCGCCTGGCCCGGTTCAGAGCTCAGCACTGTCACCTCGTACCGTGCCAGCCCGGCGGTCTCTCCGCCGTCGGCCACGAACTCGGCGCCCGTGGAGAAGCTGGATTCATCGCTGGCGAGGAACAGGACCAGGTTCGCGATTTCTTCCGGCTCGCCCCTGCGGTGCAGCGCCACATGTTCCTGCCCGCCTTCCAGTCCCTCTGTCATGGGTGTACGGATGGCACCCGGGTGCACTGAATTGACCCGGATTCCGTAGGGACCGAGATCAATCGCAACAGACTTAGTCAGCCCGCGCACCCCGTATTTGGCGGCTGTGTATCCCGGCAGGTCCTTGTACCCCTGCAGCCCGGCTGTGGAGGAAATGTTGATGATGGATGCCCCCGCGGAGCGCTTCATTGGTTCCACCACGGCCTTGATGCCCAGGAATACGCCGGTGAGGTTGATTCCGATGATCGTGTTCCACTGCTCCAGCGTGTAGTCCTCGATGCTGCCGAAATTCGCTATGCCGGCGTTGTTCACCAGAACGTCAAGGCCACCAAACCGCTCTTCCGCTTTCCGGACGGCCGCCGCCCAGTCGTCGGGGCTGGTGACATCCAGGTGGACGAAAGCCGTTGCCGCACCCAGGGAATCAGCAAGCGCCCGGCCCTCGTCGTCGAGCACGTCTCCGATGACCACCTGTGCACCCTCCTCCACCAGCCGGCGCACCACGGCCGCCCCGATGCCCCGCGAACCCCCGCTGACCAAGACCGTCTTGCCGCTGACCCGTCCCATGGAACCTCCTTGAATTCCGGCCGCAGGGGCGTCGGTACCCCTGGCAACTGCCGTATGGCACATCCAACTACCCTGTGCCCTGGAAGTCACGAAACTGCCGGCTCAGAGGTGGCGGAGGAACCTCTCCGGTGAACTCAGGAAGGACCGCCAGCTCTCCACCAGGTCAAGATCCTCCCAGGTCCGCCGCCGCAGCCCCCAGGTGCCCACTTCCAGGATCTCTGCCCCGGGCAGCGCTGCCAGCAGCGGTGAGTGGGTGGACATGATGACCTGTGACCGGCCGTCGGCAAGCAGCCCCTTCAGCACCGAGAGAAGCCTGAGGCAGCCGGAGAAGGAGAGCGCCGATTCAGGCTCGTCCAGTACCCACAGCCCGCGTCCCCGAAAACGGTCGGCAGCCAGCTCCAGGAACGACTCTCCGTGGGACATTTCGTGGAAGGGGATGTCTGGCCGGTCCATGCGGGGATTCTCTTCGAGATACGTATAGAAGCCATGCATCGTTTCGGCCCTCAGGAAGTACCCCCTTCGGGTGGTGCCGACGTTCCGAATCAGCGTCAGGTGGTCCGCCAGGACAGATTCCGTGGCCCGCGTGGAGTGCCGCGCGCCGGTCGACCCGCCTTCTGCTGACAGTCCGTAGGCAAGGGCAATGGCCTCCACAAGTGTTGACTTCCCTGACCCGTTTTCGCCCACGAGGATGGTTGCAGGCCCCAAGTCGAGGCCGCGGTCCAGGACCTGGGCCACAGGCGGCAGCACTGCCGGCCAGGTACTGCGCTCCAGAGGGTGGGCGGGGTCTTCCTCCAGTCGGCGGACCGGGAATCTGTGCATGGCCATGCGCCCCATTGTTACAGCACGCATGGAGCCGGCAGGCGCCGGGACCGGATACCGGATGGACGCTGCCTCGGGTTCCGCCCGGAAACCCGCTGAACTGCCTGCAGCAGCACAAAGGCCCCCTGCCCGGTCCGGCGTGTAACCGGTACCGGGCCGGAGGCCCTTAGCTTTTCTGTGCCTAGACTGACTGCTTGGCGGTGTCCGGAGCGTTGCCGTAACGCTCCGCCTCGATGTCTTCCAGGGTCCGGCCGCGGGTGTTCGGGGCCCACAGGACGCCGATCACCATGGCTGCCACGAGTGCACCGATCATGATCATGCCAACGAACGGCACGCCCTGTTCGGCCAGCAGAGTGGGGAACCAGTAGCTGAGCACGCCGACGACGATGCGTGCAACGAAGAACAGCATGCCCTGAGCGCTGGCGCGCAGCCGGGTGGGGAACATTTCTGCGGCCCAGAGAGCGTAGAAGGCCTGGGCGCCGATGCCTGCGGAGATACCCCAGAGGGCGGCGAACAGGATCAGCACCGGCATAGTGACGTGCGCGAAGACCAGCAGCAGCCAGGCAATGATGCCCAGCACGGCTCCGATGCCATAGAGCTTGCGGCGGTCAACCCGGTCGCCGTACTTCATGAAGCCGAAGTAGGTGGCTACCACGGTGAGGGTCCACAGGAGTACCTGCAGCAGGTTCTGCTGGGTGGCGGATTCGACGCCCGCGGTCTCGTAGACGCGCGGCATGAAGATGCCCATCTGGCCGGCAACCAGGTTCCAGAGCGCGTAGACGCCGGTCAGGAACAGCAGGGCCTTGAGGTTGGTGGCGTTGGTGAGCAGTTCACGGTAGTTCCGGCGCTTGATTCCGCCGGCTTCGGCCGTGCGGCGCTCTTCGTCGGACTTCTTCCAGGTGACAGATTCCGAAAGGCCCCGGCGAATCCACCAGGTGACAAAGGCGACCACAAAGAGGTGGGCAAAGATGATTCGGCTGCCCGTCAGGCCAAGCGGCACCACGATGGTGGCGAACAGGAACACCAGTGCCGGGCCAAGCGACCAGGCCAGCTGGGCGGTGCCCACGTGCTTTGCGCGGTGTTCGGCAGGAGCTTCCTCGGCGATGTAGGTCCAGGCCACCGGTACACCGGCGCCCACGGCGATGCCGGTCAGGATGACGCCGGCAATGAGCATCCAGGGAGCCACGGCGAAAATGACCAGCAGTGTACCGAGCATGTAAAGGATGAGGTCATAGGTGTAGATGAACTTCCGGCCGTACCGGTCACCCAGCGGTCCGCCGATGAGTGCGCCAATGGCCGCACCGAACGCGTTCGCGCTCAGGGCCGCGACGAGTCCCACCAGCAGGTTGCTGAACCCGAAATACTCCTGCCACAGGGACAGGCTGGTGGCCAGTGCGATGATCGAACCGGCCTCGATGTAGTTGGACATGGACACGGCGATGGTGGCTTTCCATCCGCCGAGCTTCGTGGTGCTCATGGCGAGCCTTTCTGCAACAGTGAAGAAGGTGCTGTGAAGCGGGCACGGCTGTGCCCCGGATAAAACTGGGTTAGGAGAGGTGGAAGTACTGCGTCAGCGCCTGCGCCGAGGTACCTTCCACGAAGTACTGGGCCATCTCGGCCTGCCACCGGGTATTGACGGGATGCGCGTCCATGAGCTTTTGGGTGGCTTCGGCGTCTTCCGCCTCAAAGTAGCCCACAACCAGGCCGTCTTCCGGGCGAAGGAACAGCGAGTAGTTCCGCCATCCGGTCTCGCGCAGCGCGTCCAGCATTTCCGGCCAGACCCGCTGGTGGACCTCGACGTACTCGGCGAGCCGCTCCGGGCGGATGTGCAGCAGGAAACAGCCGCGCGTGCTGGTGACCCCGGCAGGAAGCTGAACCAGCTCCTGCAGCTCGGCCGTGGCTAGGGGAGAGCCCATGCATCACTCCTTCGTAATGTGGCGGGTCCGGGAGGACTTCGCACCAGTGGCGGCAGCAGGGGTGGCCACCCCGGGAGGATGTGCCTGCCGAGCGGATCCTGTGAGGGACCTCTCATGCACTGCCGGACTCATAGTACCCAAAAATTGAGACGTTTCAAGAAGTCGTTACTCCCGCTGCCACTGTTCTTTACAGGGACCACGTTTGACCTTCCCAGCATGAACGGCATACTTTGATGAAACGATTCAATGCGGTGCCCAGCATGACCCGGTGCCGCCCGCCGGCTACCACAGAGAAGTGACGCACATGCCTGTATTCGACGACATCGCCCCCCAGCTGGCCGCACAGGCCATCGAACTCCCGTCCTGGGCCTTCGGCAACTCCGGAACCCGCTTCAAGGTCTTCTCGACGCCGGGAACTCCGCGTACGGTGCAGGAAAAAATCGCCGACGCCGCCCAGGTTCACCGCTTCACCGGGCTGGCACCGGCCGTCGCGCTTCACATCCCGTGGGACAAGGTGGACGACTATGCCGCCCTCGCCCGCTACGCAGCAGACCAGGGCGTATCACTGGGCACCATCAACTCCAACACCTTCCAGGACGAGGAATACAAGTTCGGCTCCCTCACCCACGCTGATCCGGGGGTACGCCGCAAAGCGATCGACCACCACCTGGAGTGCCTGGAGATCATGAACGCCACCGGGTCCAGGGACCTGAAGATCTGGCTTGCAGACGGCACCAACTACGCCGGGCAGCAGGACATGCGCGGACGCCAGGACCGCCTGGCCGAATCCCTGGCGGAGATCTACTCCAACCTGGGTTCCGAGCAGCGGCTGGTGCTGGAGTACAAGTTCTTCGAACCGGCTTTCTACCACACCGACGTGCCGGACTGGGGCACGGCGTACACCCAGGTCGCCGCGCTGGGCGACCAGGCCAAGGTCTGCCTGGACACCGGCCACCACGCACCGGGCACCAACATTGAGTTCATCGTGATGCAGCTGCTGCGCCTGGGCAAGCTGGGCTCCTTCGACTTCAACTCCCGCAACTACGCCGACGACGACCTGATTGTCGGAGCCGCAGACCCGTTCCAGCTCTTCCGGATCATGGTCGAGGTGGTGCGCGGCGGCGGGCTCAACCCGGAAAACGGCGTGGCCTTCATGCTTGACCAGTGCCACAACATCGAAGACAAGATCCCGGGCCAGATCCGCTCGGTGCTCAATGTCCAGGAAATGACGGCCCGCGCCCTGCTGATCGACGGCGAAGCACTGGCCGCCGCGCAGGCGGCGGGGGATGTCCTCGGGGCCCACGAAGTCCTCATGGACGCGTTCTACACCGACGTCCGCCCGCAGCTGGCTGCCTGGCGCGAATCCCGCGGCCTGCCGGCCAATCCGATGGCAGCCTACGCAGCATCCGGGTACCAGCAGCGCATCGCTGAAGAGCGCGTTGGCGGAACCCAGGCTTCCTGGGGCTCCTAAGCCGCCCGCGCCGTCCCGCTCCCAACGAATTCCACCCACTCCACGAGGAGACTTCCGCATGAACGCCCACGCCAGCAACACGACGACCGGTCGGACCGTCGCCGCAGACCTCATCGCCCGTTCCAACCGGCTCGGATCAGACCCAAAGAACACCAACTATGCCGGCGGCAACACCTCCGCCAAGGGCACCGCGGCGGACCCGGTTACCGGTGAGGACATCGAACTGCTGTGGGTCAAGGGATCCGGCGGGGACCTCGGAACGCTCACCGAGAAGGGCCTCGCTGTGCTGCGCCTGGACCGGGTTCAGGCACTGAAGAACGTCTACCGCGGTGTGGAGCACGAAGACGAGATGGTTGCGGCCTTCGACTACTGCCTGCACGGCAAGGGCGGAGCAGCGCCTTCGATCGATACCGCCATGCACGGGCTGGTCGATGCAGCCCACGTTGACCACCTGCACCCGGACTCCGGCATTGCCATCGCAACGGCAGCCGACGGCGAGGAACTCACCGCGAAGATCTTCGGTGACAAGGTGGTCTGGGTGCCGTGGCGCCGCCCCGGGTTCCAGCTGGGCCTGGACATCGCCGCGATCAAGGAAGCCAACCCCGGCGCTGTTGGGACCATCCTCGGCGGCCACGGCATCACCGCCTGGGGCGAGACCAGCGACGAGGCCGAGGCGAACTCCCGGTGGATCATTGACACCGCCGAGGCGTACATCGCCGAACACTCCAAGGCTGAACCGTTCGGTCCGGTACTGGCCGGCTACGAAGCTCTTCCGGCGGCCGAGCGCCATGCCAAGGCCGCAGCCCTAGCCCCGGTGATCCGCGGACTGGCATCGCACGACCGCCCCCAGGTGGGCCATTACATGGACGATCCGCGGGTCCTTGATTTCCTCTCCGCTGCCGAGCATCCCCGGCTGGCTGCGCTGGGCACCTCCTGCCCTGACCACTTCCTGCGCACCAAGGTGAAGCCGCTGGTCCTGGACCTGCCGGCCGACGCACCCGTCGAAGACTGCATCGCGCGCCTGAAGGAACTGCACGAGGCCTACCGGGCCGACTACCAGGCCTACTACGAGCGGCACGCCGACGCCGCCTCCCCCGCCATGCGCGGAGCCGACCCGGCGATCGTGCTGGTGCCCGGCGTGGGCATGTTCTCCTGGGGCAAGGACAAGCAGACCGCACGCGTGGCCGGTGAGTTCTACCTCAACGCCATCAACGTCATGCGGGGTGCCGAAGGCATCTCCACCTACGCCCCGATCGATGAGTCGGAGAAGTTCCGGATCGAATACTGGGCCCTGGAGGAAGCCAAACTGGCCCGGATGCCCAAGCCCCGCAGCCACGCCACCCGCGTCGCTCTGGTGACCGGCGCGGCGTCGGGGATTGGAAAGGCCATCGCCACCCGCCTCGCCGCCGAGGGCGCCTGCGTGGTCATCGCCGACCTGAACCTTGAGGCTGCCGAGCAGGTGGCAGCCGAACTGGGCGGCTCCGACGTGGCTATTGGTGTCCGCGCCGACGTGACCGATGCGGGGCAGGTTGCCGCCGCCATCGATGCCACGGTGCTGGCCTTCGGCGGAATCGACCTTGTGGTGAACAACGCCGGCCTGTCCATTTCCAAGCCGCTGCTGGAAACCACCGAAAAGGACTGGGACCTGCAGCACGACGTGATGGCCAAGGGCTCCTTCCTGGTGGCCAAGGCCGCTGCCAAGGCCATGATCGCCCAGGAAATGGGCGGGGACATCCTCTACATCTCCTCCAAGAACTCCGTCTTCGCAGGCCCGAACAACATTGCCTACTCCGCCGTCAAGGCCGACCAGGCCCACCAGGTGCGCCTGCTGGCCGCGGAACTGGGCGAACACGGCATCAAGGTCAACGGCATCAACCCCGACGGCGTGGTCCGCGGCTCCGGCATCTTCGCCGGCGGCTGGGGAGCCAAGCGGGCAGCGGTTTACGGTGTGCCCGAGGAGGAGCTGGGCAAGTTCTACGCCCAGCGCACCCTGCTCAAGCGTGAGGTCCTGCCGGAAAACGTGGCCAACGCAGCCGCAGTGCTGACCAGTTCCGACCTCTCCCACACCACCGGCCTGCACATCCCGGTCGACGCCGGCGTCGCCGCCGCGTTCCTGCGCTAAGCGGCGCAGCAGGAAAGGACAGAGTGACCATGGAGCAAACGGCATCCGTAGCGGCCGTCGACCTCGGGGCGACCAGCGGCCGGGTCATCCTCGGCGGCGTGTCCGGCGGGCGGATCCGGATGCGGCACGTGGCCCGTTTCCCCAACCAGCCGGTCCGGCTGCACGAGGGGGACGGGCCCGGCCTGCACTGGAATATCACCGAGCTCTACCGGTCACTGACCGCCGGGCTGGCCCAGGCCTTCCGGGAGGAACCTGACGTCCGGTCCATCGGCGTCGACTCCTGGGCAGTGGATTACGGGCTGCTGCGCGGCGGGAAGCTGCTCGGCCTGCCCTACCACTACCGTGACCACCGCACCGCCGGCGGTGTCCAGGCCGTGCACGCGGCAGTTTCCCCGGAGGAGCTCTATTCCCGCAGCGGGCTGCAGCATCTCCCGTTCAATACCGTGTTCCAGCTGGCCGTGGACCGGCAGCGCGGGGACCTGGCCATGGCGGAGCGGGCGCTGATGATCCCGGACCTCATTGCCTACTGGCTCACCGGCAGGCAGGTCACCGAGGAGACCAACGCCGCAACCACCGGGCTGCTCGATGCCCGGACCCGGCAGTGGGACACCGCGCTGATGGACAGGCTCGGGCTTTCCGCTGACCTGTTCGCTCCGCTCATCGCTCCGGGGAAGCAGATCGGCGGGCTGCTGCCCTTCGTGGCCGGAGAGCTCGGTGCCCCGGCCGGCGTTCCGGTCACCGCAGTCGGTTCACACGACACTGCGTCCGCCGTAGTGGCGGTTCCGTTCGCCGATGAGAATGCAGCCTTCATCTCCTCGGGCACCTGGTCGCTTGTGGGTGTTGAATTGCCCGGCCCGGTCCTGACTCCCGAGAGCCATGCCGCCAACTTCACGAATGAAGGCGGCGTGGACGGGCGCATCCGGTACCTGAAGAACGTGTCCGGGCTGTGGCTGCTCTCCGAGTCCATCCGCACGTGGGACGGACCCGGCACCACCGATTCCCAGCGCACCAGCAACCTGGCCGAGCTGATCAGCCAGGCGGCAGCGGTCACCGCTCCGGTGCCGGTGTTCGATGTGCAGGACGAACGCTTCACGGCACCGGGCGATATGCCCGCACGGATTACCGGCTGGTGCGAAGAGCACGGAGTGCAGCCGCCCCGCGGGCGGGCCGAAATGGTCCGCTCGATCCTTGAATCGCTGGCAGCCGCCTACGCGGATGTCATCGAACAGATGGAAACCCTCACCGGACGCAGTATCCGCACCGTGCATGTGGTGGGCGGCGGCTCGCAGAACACCCTGCTCTGCCAGCTCACAGCAGACCGGACCGGGCGCACGGTTTACGCTGGCCCGGTCGAAGCCACGGCGATTGGCAACGTGCTGGTCCAGGCACGGGCTGCGGGCCTGGTTTCGGGCGGGCTGGAGGAACTGCGCCGTCTGGTTGCCCGCACCTTCGAACCGATCCGCTACGAGCCGCGGGTCCGGGCCGCCCTGTAACATCAGCCGGCGCTCCGGCGCCCAAAGGACATGCTGCTTACAATAAGAACCTGTCCCGCGGGCCCGGCCCGCCGGTGACGGTGCCAGGAGAAGTGGACCCCGTCCGGACGGAAGAGAAGAGAAATGGACAGATTCCCGGTCAGCATCAAGGACGTCGCCCGGGAAGCCAAGGTCTCGATTGGAACGGTTTCCAACGTGATCAACCGGCCGGAAGTCGTCTCCGAGGACCGGCGCCGCCGGGTCCTGAAGGTGATCGAGGACCTTGGATATGTCCGCAACGACGTCGCACGCCAGCTCAAGGCCGGCCGCTCCCGGACCATCGGACTGGTAGTCCAGGACACAGGCAACCCGTTCTACAACGAGATCGCCCGCGGAGCCGAAGCCGCAGCGGATACCCTCGGCCAGGCCGTAATCGTGGGCAACTCGGGGCTCTCCCGCACACGCGAAGAGGTCTACCTGGATCTGTTCGAGGAACAGCGGGTGCGCGGGGTGCTCATTACGCCGCAGTCCTCCCAGGACCGCAGCCGCATTGACCGGCTTAGTTCCCGCGGCACTCCGGTGGTGCTGGTGGATGAACAGGCTCCCGCCTCCCAGTACTGTTCCCTGGCAGTGGACGACGTCGAAGGCGGGCGATTGGCAGTCGCCCACCTGCTCTCCGGAGGCGCGCGCAGCATCACGTTCGTGGGCGGCCCTGCAGGCCTGCACCAGGTGACCGACCGACAGGCCGGCGCCCAGGCAGCCGTGGAAGCAGTGCCCGGATCTTCACTGGACGTCGTAGGCACCACGGCCCTGACGGTGCTTGAGGGCAGGCGGGTGGGCGAGGAACTGCTCCGCCGTCCGGCCCGGTCCCGGCCCGAGGCAGTGTTCGCCGCCAATGACCTGCTGGCGATCGGGCTGCTGCAGGCCTTCGTCTTCGACCACCGCATCCGGGTGCCCCAGGACATCGCCCTGGTCGGTTATGACGACATCGACTTCGCGCCGTCCGCGATCGTTCCCCTGTCTTCCATCCGCCAGCCGGCCCGGCTGATTGGGCGCACTGCGGTTGAGCTGCTGGAGGACGAGCTGGCTGAAGACCACCGCCACCGCCACGTGAGATTCCAGCCGGAGCTTGTGGTTCGGGAGTCCTCGGGCGCCCGCTAGCAGCGGGGACCCGCCGGCCACGGCTGCAGGCATAGAAAAGACTGCGCCCCGGCCTTTCGAGACGGGACGCAGCCTGGTGGAGATGGGGGGAATCGAACCCCCGTCCGACGCCGACGTGCCTGGGCTTCTCCGGGCGCAGCCTGCTGTGGATTTTCTCGGCCCCAGCCCTCCCGCAGGCGGGTGGCTGATCCAGGCCCAGCCGTTCCAGTCGTCCCGGACACCTGAACGGCAGCGGTGTCCGGCAGTGGCTTCCTTAACGACGCCAGGATCCGGAACGGAAGCGTTTCCGGTCTGACGGACTCACTCTGGCCTAGGCGGCGAGAGCGAAGTCAGTGCGCATAGGTTTGGCACTTATTTGTTTACAGGGGGCGTTTGCGAGATAACCCTGCATCCTCGGCCCGCTTCCCCAGATACGGCAAACATCGTCGATACCGATCATCCCCATATTCAGTTACACAGCCATTAACCCACCGGCACCCCGGAACATTCCAGCCCCTGCGCAAAGATGGAACACATGCAGATCCTGGACCGCACATTCTCCGAACTCACTGCCGAGGCACGCCGCCTTGCTGCTGGGCCCCGGCGCATCCTCGGCATCACCGGCCCGCCCGGCGCAGGCAAATCCACCCTGGCCTCCGCTCTGGCCGCAGGACTGGGACTTCAGCTCGCCGTCGTGGTTTCCATGGATGGCTTCCATCTGGCTAACCAGGTCCTGGAGTCAAGGGGCATCCGGGAGCGCAAAGGCGCCCCGGATACGTTCGACGACGGCGGGTACGCGGCACTGCTGGGCCGGCTGCGGGAGCAGCAGGAGCCGGTGGTCTACGCCCCGGAATTCCGGCGGGACCTCGAAGAACCCATTGGTTCTGCCGTTCCGGTGGAACGCAGCGTCCCGCTGGTCATCACGGAAGGAAATTACCTGCTGCTGGACTCCGGTGACTGGTCTCGGGCCCGGGCCCAGCTCGACGCCGTCTGGTATCTCGAACTGGACGAAGGTGAACGGCTGAAACGGCTGGCAGCACGGCATGAATCATTTGGAAAGAGCCCCGCTGACGCCCGGGCGTGGGCACTGGGCAGTGACCAGGCCAACGCGGAACTGGTTGCCCGCCACGCAGGCAACGCCGACGCCGTCATACGCCTGCGTGCTTAACCGGTTACCCCATATTTCTCCTCTCTGAGGGGCGCTTTTGGATTACCGGGCCGGGAGGAGTTTGGTTGAGTCCATGTCCGTGAACTTCCTCCGCCGGGTGCTTCAGCTGCTGGCCGGCCTTTTCTTCTACGGTTTCTCCATCGGATTGATGATCCGTGCCGGTCTGGGCGTCTCGCCGTGGGACGTGCTGGGGCAGGGCACCAGCATCCAGACGGGGATCGCGTTTGGGCTTGTCACCAACCTGATCGGGCTGGCGGTGCTGCTGCTCTGGATTCCGCTGCGGCAGAAACCCGGTGCAGGTACGGTCCTGAACGTTCTGCTGGTGGGACCGAGCGCCGAGGTGGCGCTGGCCCTGGTATCCGAACCGGCGCAGCTGTGGGCCCGGATCCTGATGTTCGCCGCCGGACTGGGACTGCTGGCGGTGGCAACCGGACTGTACATCGGTGCGCGGATGGGGCCCGGCCCGCGGGACGGACTGATGACCGGACTCCATGCCCGTTTCGGCTGGCCCCTGTGGGCGGTGCGCACAGGCATTGAAGTTACTGTGCTCGCCATCGGCTGGGCGCTCGGGGGCGCCGTCGGACTGGGCACTGTGGCTTTTGCCCTGCTGATCGGTCCCATGGTCAACCGCACCGTGCCGTTCTTCCACATTCCGGCACGCCCGGCGTCCGCTGTCTGAGCCCGCCCGTCCTCCGTCGAGAGGGCACTTACGGCTCTTCTGACGGCTGAGAAGAGCCGTAACTGGCCTTTCGGCGGGGCAGGGAGGAAGCGTTACGCGGGGACCGCGACCGCCAGCGGCAGGCTGCCGCACGGATAAACTGCCGCCAGGCGCCCGGCGTACTCGGCTCCGCGGAGTTCCATCCGCAGCAGATCAGGAGCGTTGCGCCAGTCCCCCACCAGAAGCCGTCCGGCCGCCAGCTGCGGATCCGCTGAGACCACCACACGCCCTACCCGGTTGACCAGGGACGCCTCGGGGTGCAGGCTGCGCAGGTCCGGGAGCAGCACTTCCTCCAGCGACTCCACGAAGACATCCGCGCCCACCACGCCCACAACCCGTCCGCCCACGCTGACAGGGGAAGTGAGGGTAACGGTGTACTCGTCAGTGCAGATGAAATCCACATACGGGCCGGTCACATGGCTGGCACCCGTCTCCAGCGGAACCGAGAACCATTCCCGCCTGGCATAGGCCTCCCCCATGCTCTCGAGTGAAGTGAGCAGCTGGTTTTCCTTGCTGCGGCCCTGCCACCAGGCCATATGCCAGGGCGCATCGCTTACAGCCTGGTGCGCTGCCACAAACCCGCCTCCGGCAACCGGATAGTCGCTGCCTCCCAGCAGCGCAGTCGTTAGGGGCTCGACGGCGGCATCCACCTCCCGGCGCAGCGGCGGCGCCGCCGGGTCGCTGAACAGGGCCTCCAGCCGGGGCTTCCACTCTTCGAGATGTTCCAGGAGCTCCTGGAAAAAGATGCCGACGTCTTCCGGCTGCGCTGCCGGAAACGGTTGGGATTCACTGCGGGAAATGCTCATGCTTTCCTCCTGGCGGGTGCGGGGGGTGATGGCTCCGCCGTAGTGAGGGCGGCGGAGTGCAGACGGGTATGTTCATCGATCAGCCAGGCCACGGAGGCCTGGACATACTGGCGGACCAGTGAGCGCGCCGTCGAGGGATCGGCCTCGGAGACAGCAGTGCAGATCCGGCGGCACAGCCGAACCATGGTGGAGTCAAAAACCGGGTCGGCGTGCGCCAGGCCCAGGAGCGACCCGTAGTCGGTATGCAGGCGGACGTATTCTCGGGTCAGCCGGGCTGACTGGCTGAGTGCCGCCAGTTCCAACAGGAAATCCCCGACGGCGCGGCTGCTGCGGGCGGGTACATCCAGCAGCTGTTCCAGCGCCTGCACGTCCTCGTGTTCGGCGGCTTCGGCAGCCAGCTCCGCGGCGGTGGCCGCGATGGCGGCGTAATGGATGGCGAGGTCACGCAGCTCCACCCGGCTCATGGAGGTCAGCCGGCGCCGCACCAGCACTGACCGGTCCCCCGAAGGCAGCGTCACAAAAGTGCCGCCTTCGCGTCCGCGCCTGGTTTCAACCAGCCCGCGGGAGCGCAGCCCGGCCAGCGCTTCGCGGGCCGTCACTGTGGCAACACCCATGGACGCGGCCAGTTCCATCTCGGTTGGCAGACGGTCTCCGTCCAGCAGCGCACCAGCAGAAATCCCCTGAACTATGCGCTCTTCGACGCGGCTGGCCTTGCCGGCGTCACCCAGCGGAGCGAAGACAGCAGTTAGGAGGCGTTTCTGGGGAGCGGTGTTGTGGGGCATGTTCACGATCTTTCCAGCTTGACGGTCCGGCTGGCGCCAGAGTGCGGGGCCGCGCATCCGTAACAAGAAATTTACTTGAAGTGACCTGAATTACATATAACATCTGGTTTCATAGCTTTACTACCTGACGCGCTTCGGCGCTTCCAGCTGAAGTGAAAGGAACCACCGTGCGAGCCAGTGCTGCACCTATCTCCATCTCCGCCGAGGATCGGGCTGCCTCCGGCAACGCCATCAGTCTCTCGGCCGTGACGAAGAGCTTCGGTGATTTCACCGCGGTCAAGAACCTGGACCTGGACATCCGTTCCGGCGAGTTCTTCTCCCTGCTGGGTCCCTCCGGCTCCGGCAAGACAACGGTGCTGCGCATGGTTGCCGGCTTCGAGCCCGTTACCAGCGGCACCATCAAGCTGCACGGCACCGACGTCACCTCCAAGGCCCCCTTTGAACGCGACGTCAACACCGTCTTCCAGGACTATGCCCTCTTCCCTCACCTCACGGTGGCCCAGAATGTGGGCTATGGCCTGAAGCTGCGCAAGACACCCAGGGCTGAACGTGAGCGCCGCGTTGCCGAGGCACTGGAGATGGTCCGCCTGCCCCACGTCGCCGGGCGGCTGCCCTCCCAGCTCTCCGGCGGGCAGCGGCAGCGTATTGCCCTGGCACGGGCACTGATCCTGCGCCCGCAGGTCCTGCTCCTCGATGAGCCCCTTGGGGCCCTGGACAAGCAGCTGCGCGAACAGATGCAGATTGAGCTCAAGCAGATCCAGCGTGAAGTGGGCATCACCTTCATCTTCGTCACCCACGACCAGGAAGAGGCACTCACCCTCTCAGACCGCATTGCCGTGTTCAACGACGGCGGGATCGAGCAGGTGGGAACCCCGGAAGACCTTTACGAGCGGCCCGCCACCCGCTTCGTGGCCACCTTCCTTGGCAGCACCAACCTGGTGGAGGGCGGGCTCGCCCGCCGGCTCACCGGCGCCGACGGTCTGGTGAGCATCCGCCCCGAACGGATCCACCTTGCTGCCCCCGGTGCCCTGGCACCGGAGGGCTTCTCCTCCGTTCCGGCAGTCATTGAGGAAATCGTGTACACCGGGCCCACTACGCGCTACGTCGCCCTGACCGACACCGGGGACCGGCTGATCGTCCAGGAGCAGAACGACTCCCGGGCCACGGAAGCAGCCCGCGGCGACGCCGTCGAACTGCAGTGGCCCTCCCGGTTCAACTTCCACGTCTCCTAACACCTTTATCCCACCCGGCCAGCCACCACCGGCCCTGCACCACCCGCTCCGCACCCCACTATGAAAGGTTCACCCATGAAGATCACCAAGGCCCTGCCCCTGGCAGCGCTAGCCTCGCTCTCGCTGGTCCTGGCCGGCTGCGGCGGAGATGCCTCCACCGATTCCGGCACCTCCGGCATCCAGGTCCCTGACCTGCCCATGGCCACCGAAATCGGCGAAAGCGAAGGCCAGGTCAACATCATTGCCTGGGCCGGCTTCGTGGAAGACGGCTCCACCAACCCGGACGCCGACTGGGTTTCCGCGTTCGAGGAAGAGACCAAGTGCCAGGTGAACCGCAAGGTCGGTGCCACCTCGGATGAAATGGTCCAGCTGATGCGCAGCGGTGAATACGACCTGGTTTCGGCCTCCGGCGATGCCTCCCTGCGCCTGATCGCCGGCGGCGACGTGGCCCCGATCAACACCGACCTGATCCCCAACTTCGGCAACATCGTGGACGGCCTGAAGGGACAGGTCTACGACACGCTCAACGGCAAGAGCTACGGCGTTCCGATCGGCCGCGGCGCGAACGTGCTGATGTACAACACCGACCACGTCTCCGAAGCCCCGGATTCCTGGGCGCCGCTGTGGGAAGAGGACACCGACTACGCCGGCAAGACCATGGCGTACGACTCCCCGATCTACATCGCCGACGCCGCCGTGTACCTGATGGCCACCCAGCCGGACCTGGGCATCACCAATCCCTATGCCCTCGACGAGGAGCAGCTCGCTGCTGCCGTCGAACTGCTCAAGACCCAGAACGGCCTGGTGGGCGAGTACTGGAACGACGCCCTGAAGGCCGTCAGCTCAATCTCCTTCGGCACCGCCCACATGGGCACCGGCTGGCAGGTCATCGTGAACCTGGCCCAGGGCGACGGCGGCAAGGTCGAGTCCGTGCTGCCCAAGGAAGGCGCCACCGGCTGGTCCGACACCTGGATGATCGCCGCCGAGGCGAAGAACCCGAACTGCGCCTACAAGTGGATGGATTACGCCTCCTCCGCCGAGGTCAACGCCCAGATCTCACAGAACTTCGGCATGGCCCCGGCCAACGCCCTGGCCTGTGAAGGTTCCGAAGCCAACGCAGCCCACTGCGAGACCTTCCACGCCACCGATGAGGACTACTACAAGCAGGTCTGGATGTGGACCACTCCCGTTGAGCAGTGCGTTGACGGCCGTACGGACGTGACCTGCACCAACTACCAGGAATGGACCAAGGCCTGGACTGAGATCAAGGGCTAGTTCCAGCCCGTACTGACCGCCGGTGGGCGGCGGAGAGAACTGCCGCCGCCCACCGGCTTCCAACCTCCCAGCCGCGCACTGCGGCACCACGTCCCACAGGCCCGGCCCAAGAGGAGAATCGGCGGAGATCCGCCGGAAAAGCGCCATGGCAGTAATCCACGAAACCCCGCCCCCGCCCGCAGCGGCGGTGCAGCCCCGCAACAGCCTGGGCGACCGCATTTCCCGCATGCTCTATGCCCGGCCGAAAGCCCGCCTGACCGGACTGCTCCTGCTGCCGCTCGGCTGGCTCGGCGTGCTCTATATCGGGTCATTGATCCTGCTGTTCATCACCGCCTTCTGGCGCACGGACAGTTTCACCTCGAAGGTCATTCCTGCGTTTACGCTGGAGAACTTCATTGAGATCATCACCGTCCCGGCGTACCAGCAGACCGCCCTGCGGACCATCGGTATTGCCCTGGCGGTCACTGTTCTCTGCGCCGCACTGGCCCTGCCCCTCGGGCTCTACATGGCAAAAGTGGCTTCGCCGAAAATGCGCGCAGCCCTGGCGATCGGCATCACCCTGCCCCTCTGGGCCGGTTACCTGGTGAAGGTCTTCTCCTGGCGCATCACCTTCTCCTCCGGCGGCCCGCTGGACTGGCTGCTGGCTCCGCTGGGCATGACCGGCCCCGGTTACGGAACTGCCGCGCTGATCGTGACCCTGGCCTACCTTTGGTTCCCGTACATGGCAGTGCCCGTCTACAACGCCTTCCGGCAGATCCCCGACAGCCTGTTCGACGCCTCCTCCGACCTCGGCGCCAAAGCCTGGGCCACCGTGTGGACGGTAGCAGTTCCGCTGCTGAAGCCCGCCTTCGTCGCCGGGTCCATCTTCACCTTCTCGCTGAGCCTGGGCGACTACATTGCCGCGCAGTTCGTTGGCGGCAAGACCCAGGTGATCGGCACCGTGATCGCCTCGAACATCAACCTCAACCCGCCGCTCGCCGCGGCCTTCGGAACCGTGCCGATCATCGTCGTCGTGCTTTACCTGTTCCTGGCCCGCAAGTCCGGCGCCCTGAAGCAACTGTAGGAGAGACCCATGAGGCTATCGGCTTCTGCCAAAATCACCCTTCGGGTCTTCGCCGGCCTGGTTATGGCCGCGATTTACCTGCCCCTGCTGCTGGTCATCGCGAACTCGTTCAACGCCACCACATCGGGTGCGTTCCCGATTCAGGAATTCACCACCCGCTGGTGGGTCGCCGCCTGGCACAACGAGGGCGTGCGGGAGGCCCTGTGGACCTCGCTCAAGGTTGCGTCCGTCGCTACCGTGATCGCCCTGCTGCTGGGCTCAATGGTGGCCTTTGCCCTGTCCCGGTACGACTTCTTCGGCAAGAACACCATCAACCTGCTGGTGGTGCTGCCCATCGCGCTGCCCGGCATCGTCACCGGCGTCGCCCTGAACAACACGTTCAAGACCGTGCTGGAACCGCTGGGGATCGGCCTGGGGCTGTTCTCCGTGATTGTTGGCCATGCGACGTTCTGCATCGTGATGGTCTTCAACAACGTCCAGGCACGGCTGGGCCGGATGAACCGCGGGCTGGAGGAAGCGGCCATGGACATGGGCGCCAACGTGGTGAAGACCTTCTTCCAGGTCACGTTCCCCGGGTTCCGCTCGGCGTTCGTTGCGGGCGGGCTGCTCGCCTTTGCGCTGAGCTTCGATGAGGTGGTGGTCACCACCTTCACCGCCCCGCCCGGCACCGAAACGCTCCCGATCTGGATCTTCAACAACATGGCCCGCCCCAACCAGGCGCCCGTGGTGAACGTCATTGCCGCCGTGCTGATCGTGGCGTCGATGATCCCGGTCTACCTGTCCCAGCGGCTCACCGGGGATGACAAGAAGTAACCGGTCAGCGGGTGGCGGCGCACTCCGGGAGCAGCTCCGCCATCCGCTCATCACTCAGCCGGGACAAGGCCGTGAGCAGCGTGGTGATCCGCTCGCGCTCCGCCCTGGTGAACCGGCTGGAGTCCAGGATGTCGCTGACCCACAGCCCGTCCATGGCCAGGCGGATGACGACGCCGATGATTCCCGCCGGGTCCCGCGGGCCCAGGTTCGCTGCATCCAGCCGGCGGTTCAGGTACAGCAGCGACTCTGCGAGGTTGGGGCGGCTGATGGCTGTTTCCAGCAGTGCGGCCTGGTCCATGGAGCTGTTGGCCCGGACGTCGGAGAAGGCCTTGATGTAGGCCCGTTCCTGGGCTCCCACCGGATCCGGGTCCGCATCGGCCAGGTCTCCCAGCCGGTGCACCAGCTGCACGATCATGTCCTCGACGTCCTGCTCAATCTCGGTAATGGACGCACCAGCGGCGAACATTGCGCTCTCTTTTCTTTTTTCCTGCTGCTTATGTCTTCCGGCGGAGGATCCGCCGGGATGAACCGGCTAGTCTAGCCCGTTTCCGCGCGGTTCTCAGCTTTGGCCCGGTTCGGCGGTAGGGTGTGCGCATGCCAGTCGAGGTCCGGCCCGCAACGGTGTTCGCAGATACTGCCGCCGTCCTGGGTCCCAAGAATCCTGAATCCAACGCCTGCTGGTGCCTGAGCTACCGGCTGCTGAGCTCCAAGGAGAACCAGGCGCTGCAGCGCCAGGCACGTGGAGAGAAGATGCGGGGCCTGCTGGGCGAAGTGCCGCCTCCCGGCGTCCTGGCGTACGACGACGGCGAGCCGGCCGGGTGGGCAGCGATTCATCCGCGGGCGGACACCTCATTTGCGAAGAACCGGAAGATTCCCACTCTCGATGACCTGCCGGTGTGGTCCCTGTGGTGCGTCCGGGTCCGTCCCGGCCACCGCGGCAGGGGAATCTCCCACGCACTGGTGTCCGGCGCCGTCGACTTCGCGCGAGGGCACGGGGCGCCCGCCGTGGAAGCCTATCCGGTGGACAACCAGGGCGCGAAGGTGGATCTGACCATGGCGTATGTCGGTACCCGTAGCCTGTTTGAGGCAGCCGGGTTCGTCAAGGCCGCGGATACCGATTCTGTCCTTAACGGTTTTCCCCGGGTGCTGATGCGGCTCCCGCTGTAGGCCACCAGGCAACTGCCCGGTAGCGGCAAAAGGCCCCGCCGCGGGGACCGGCGGGGCCTTGCCTGAAAGGCCGGCAGGAAGTCCATGGGGGAACGGGTCCTTCCTGCCGGCCGGATTATGGTGGCTGCCGCGCATGAGGCGGCGGCGGTTGGGTCAGTCCGCGGAGACAATCCTCTTGTCCTGCACCCGCAGCCGCTCGCCGAGGAAACCGCCGACGGCGGTGATCACGGCAATGATGGCCAGGATGAGCGCGCCGCCCCAGGACTGGTTGCCGGAGAACCCGAGCATCGCAGTGGCCAGCAGCGGCATGAAACCACTGGTGGCGCCGGCAATGTTGTAGCCCAGGGCAACGCCGGAGTACCGCAGCTTCGGCGGGAACAGTTCGGTCAGCAGAGCACCGTTGACGGCGTAGGCCACGGCAATCAGCACGATGCCCAGGGTGATGGCCAGCATGATCATCGGCGTGGACTTGGTGTCCACCATGGCAAAGATCGGGAATGCTGCGGCAGCGGTGAGGATGCCGCCCCACATGGTGACCTTGCCCGGGCCGATCTTTTCGGACAGCCGGCCCATCGCAATGGTGACGAATATCTGGGCAACGGCCGCGATCAGCGTGGCATTGACCATGATCTGCCGGTCCACGCCGAGGGTGTTGGAACCGTAGCTGACAATGAAGGTGGTGATCATGTAGAAGCCGCCCACACCCAGCAGTGCAGCCATCACGGCGACAGCCAGGCGTCCGCCGGCGTTGCGGAAGACGTCCAGGGCAGGAACCTTGGAGGTTTCCTCCTGGGCCAGGAGGTCCTTGAAGATGGGGGATTCCTCAACCTTGATGCGGATCCACAGTGCAATGAGCAGCAGCGGGAAGGCCATCAGGAACGGGATGCGCCAGCCCCAGGCGTCGAAGGTCTCCGACGGGAAGAGCAGCACTAGGGAGAAGGCGGCGGAGGAGAGCAGGGTACCGACGGGAGAGCCGACCTGGACCAGGGCCGCGAACCGGCCGCGCTTCTCGACCGGCGCGTGCTCGATGGCCATGGTGACCGCACCGCCCCATTCGCCGCCGACGGCCAGGCCCTGGACCAGGCGCAGGACCGCCAGGAGGATCGGCGCAGCGAGTCCAATGGAACCGAAGTCGGGCAGCAGGCCGATCAGCCCGGTGGCGATGCCAATCATGACGATGGTGGCCAGCAGTGCCGGCCGGCGGCCGAACTTGTCACCGATGTAGCCAAAGAGGATGGCACCGATGGGGCGGGCAGCGAAGCCGACGCCGAAGGTGGCGAAGGAAGCAAGCAGCGCCGCCGTGGGATCCATGGTGGTGAAGTACAGGCGGTTGAAGACCAGGGCTGCGGCAGTGCCAAAGAGGTAGTAGTCGTACCATTCCAGCGCGGTGCCGACGAAGGAGGCGCGGGCAATGGTGCCTGCGTCCTTTCCGGAGATGGTCGCGGGCGCACCGCGTTCCCCCGGTCGAGTGGTGGTGTTAGTCACGAGTGATGTTGCCTTTCGAGCTGGCCGCACCGCGATAAGTGGGAGGCATGCGGGCCGGTGTGGGAGGTATCTCCCTGAGCGTAGTCAGGCGGCAATTGACCAAACAATGACAAATTTCACCCACCTTTTACGCAAAGATTGGGCATTTATACAGTGCGGGGATATTCCGGGAGGGTGCTGAGGGCAATTAGGGCCCACGAGGCCTCCCCCGGGACGGCCAGGTCCAGTCCAATGACCTGCTGCAGTGAATGCAGCCGGTTGACCACGGTGTTGCGGTGGCAGTAAAGCTCCTCCGACGTTTCCTTGATGGACCCCGTGCGGGCATAGCTTTCGGCCACCTGGAGCAGCCGGGCACGTTCGTGGTCCGTGCATTTGCGCAGCGCTTCCTGCACGCCGGAGCAGAATCCGGGCAGTGTCTGCTCCAGCAGCTCTGCTGCGATCCGCTGCCAGGCTTCCTGGACGGTCTGCAGGCCGGGGCCGCCGCTGCGCGCCAGCACCAGGGCTGATGAGGCGGCAGCCGGAACCGCCGACAGTCCCGCAATGTCCGGGATGTAGCCGGCTGCGAACCCGGGCGGCTCCTGCTGCCAGGAGCCGGCGCGCTGCTGCCGGAAGATGTACAGGACTCCGGCCCGTTCATAGGAATGCAGCCGGCGGTCATTCAGGAACGTACGCTGTGCCTCGGCTACGGCATCTCCGATTACCGCCAGCAGTTCGAAGGTATCCGCAGCCCGGACCCCAAGCCCTGCTGCTATGTCCTCAACATCCTGCTGGGCCTTTGGTTCTGCGCTGAACAGCCGGGAGAGCAGGCGCTGGCGGTACAGCTGCTTGTCCCGCGCCAGCAGTGCTTCGGCTTCCACGAAGGACTGCTGGATGCTTGAAACGTAGCCCTCCACCACGTCCATGACCCGGTCCATGTTGGACACCAGGACGTTGACGCCGTCCCCGTGCGCCACGCGCTCCAGGCCCTTCCAGAGGACCCGAAAATCGTTGCGCACGGCTTCTAGGAAGGAGTGCAGCGGCACCCCCTGCGACGCACGGCGCGTAGCCACTTCGCGGGGCAGGTTGCGCAGATCCGGAGGAAGCTCCAATCCGGCCATCTGGTAGAGGAACATGTCCATGGTGTCCACGGCCGTTTGGTAGACGTCCTCCGCGGGCACCTTCGCGTCGTCATACGAGACGGCTTCGAACCGGGAGAGGAAATCCGAAACCAGCGAATCACGCTGGGTCCACAACCTCCGGATCAGGTCTTCCCACTGGTGTCCGGCGGAGGCTTCGAGCGGAAAGGTCCGGACGGAAGGCACCAGGTTGGGGACGGGGATTTCGGTCATTCTGCAACTTTATGGATGTGCATAATTTAGCCGCCAATTGTGGCGGCTTATGTCCATTGAGTGAGACATTTAGCCATAGTTCAATGGGAATAACACCCAGCAGGCTGTGCATTTCCGTGCTCGCCCGGGGACGGAACACGACAGCTAGGAACCCATGCTTGCAGACCTGTTGATTACCAATGCCCATGTGCTCACCCAGGATCCCGCACATCCGCGGGCCGGCACCCTGGTAATTCACGGCGGCAGGATCCTGGCTGTGGATCCGGACATCGACATCCCCGCCCGCACGGTGTTCGACGCCGCGGGGCTGACGGTGGTGCCCGGCTTCAACGATGTGCACAGCCACAGTGTGTGGTTCGGCCTTGGCCTGATGGAAGCAGCGCTGGGGGATGCCCGTTCGCTGGAGGACGTATATGCCGCAATTGGTGCTGCGGCCGCAGAGCTTGCACCCGATGACTGGGTGGTTGCCTCGGGTTTCAGTCCCCTGCTGCTCGGCGGCGCCCAGCCGGACCGGGACCGGCTGGACGAGGCTTCGGGCGGCCGGCCGGTGTGGATCAAGCACTCCTCCGGCCACGCCTGCACCCTGAACAGCGCCGCACTGGACCTGGTAGCCGCGACGCAGGACCTCACCGCCGTGATTGACGGCGGCGTGGTGGTCCGCGGAGCCGACGGCCGGCCCACCGGCCTCCTCGAAGAAAACGCCATGCGGCTGATCCAGGAACTCATGCTGCCGTATCCGCTGGAGACCATAGAGAAAGCCCTGGAACTGGCAACGGCGCACTACCTCACCGAAGGCATCACGAGCGTCACCGACGCCGGAATTGCCGGCGGCTGGATTGGCCACTCCCCCCGGGAGTTCGGCGCCTACCAGTCCGCCCGGGACAAGGGCCTCCTCTCGGTGCGGATGCAGCCCATGCTGGTGCTTGATGCCCTTCGCCCGCTTTCCGGGCACTCGGACGACGGCGGCGGCCTGGGGCTGGACGCCGGCATCCGTTCCGGGCTGGGCGATGAATGGCTCCGGATCGGTCCGGTGAAGATTTTCAGCGACGGGTCGCTGCTGGGCAGCACGGCATACATGTCCGAGGACTATGTGGGCTGCACGCATAACCACGGCTACCTGCAGATGGATGCCGGGGAGCTACGCGAGCAGGCCCTCGCGGCTTACCGCGCAGGGTGGCCGATTGCCATGCATGCCATTGGAGACGCCGCGGTGGAGCATGCCATCAGCATCATCACCGAGGCGCAGGAGACTTACGGCCTGAACTGCTTCCCCAACCGCATCGAGCACGGCGGCGTGGTGCAGCCCGAGCAGCTGGACCGGATCGCGGAGGCGGGGATTGTCCTGGTCCCGCAGCCGCACTTCATCACCGAATTCGGCGACGGCATGGCGGAGTTGCTCGGCCCCGCCCGCACCGAACTCTCCTACTCGGCCGCCGGGCTGCTGCGCCGCGGCGCCGTCCTGCCGGGCAGCTCCGACCGTCCCGTCTCAAACGGGCGGCCGCTGGATGTGATGCAGTCCTTCGTCGAACGGCTAACCCCCTCCGGCAGGACGTACGGTCCGGAAGAGCGGATCACCGCCGAGCAGGCACTGGCGGCCTACACCACCGGGTCCGCCGCAGCCACCGGCACCTCCGGTGAGAAGGGAAGCCTCTCCCCCGGCCTCCTCGCGGACCTGGTTTTCCTGGACCAGGATCCAACCACGGTTCACCCCTCCCGGATCGGCGCCACGCAGGTCCTGGGCACCATGGTGGGCGGCGAGCTCCGCTACGCGCACCCAGACTTCCCCTCCTTTCCCAACACAGCAGAGGACTCCCGATGAGCACCAGCAACTCCAGTTTCCTGTCGGACTTCGCCGTCATGTCCAGCTTCGGCGCCACGGAGGGCGGCGGTGTTGACCGCCAGGCAGGAACAGCCGAAGACCACGCCACCCGCGCCTGGTTCAGCACCTGGCTGGCGGACCACGGGCTCACCGAGGCCGTGGACCCGGCGGGCAACCAGTTCGGGCTGGCCGAGCTCGTTCCCGGCGCCCCCTGGGTCCTGCTCGGCTCGCACCTGGACTCGCAGCCGCTGGCTGGACGGTACGACGGCGCCTACGGAGTTCTGGCAGCCGCCCATGCAGTGGTCCGTGCAGCTGCCGCTGCGGAAGCAGGCGAGCTGGTCCCCGCCTTCAACCTGGCCGTGGTGAACTGGTTCAACGAGGAAGGCAGCCGCTTCACCCCCAGCATGATGGGCAGCGGTGTCTTTACCGGCAAGCTGCCCCTCGAAACGGCTCACGCCACCTCTGACCTGGCCGGCACCACCGTGGCCCAGGCGCTGGGCAGCCCGTCCGCGCCGGGCACTGCCCCAACCTTGGACTCGGTTGCCCGCTACGCGGAAATCCATATTGAACAGGGCCGGATCCTGGAGGAGACCGGGACCCAGGTAGGCATTGTGGACAAGACCTGGGCGGCCGCGAAGTACCGGGTCACGGTTGACGGAGACCAGTCCCACACCGGGTCCACGCGGATGGTTGACCGTCGGGATGCCCTCTATGGATCAGCGCTGGTCATCGCCGCTGCCCGGGACCTCACCGATGAATTCGAACCAGGCCTGCTGCACAGCTCGGTCTCCCAGCTGCAGGTGCTGCCCAACTCTCCGGTGACGATCGCCCGCCAGGTGGTCATGAACCTGGACCTTCGCTCACCTGATGAATCCGTCCTGTCCCGCGCGATGGACCTGCTGGACAAGCGGATTGCCGACGCCGAAGCCCGGTCCCGCACGGAGATCTCCCTGGCGCTCACGCACCAGTGGGGACTGAACCCGTACCAGCCCGCCGGCGTCCAGCTGGGCCGGGCCGCGGCAGCTGCGCTTGGTTTCAGCCACAGGGACATCATGACCGTGGCAGGGCATGACTCCACCAACCTCAAGGACCATGTGCCCACCGTGATGCTGTTTGTACCCAGCGTGGAGGGCATCTCGCACAACGAAGCTGAATTCACCCGTGATGAAGACGCCGTTCGCGGCGTCGAACTCCTTGCCGAGGTGGCGCGGCGGCTGGTGCGCGGAGATTCGGTGGAGGACTAGCCCGGAGCAGCGCCGGATCCCTTCTGGCGCGCCGCCGCCGCGCGTAGACTCCCAGGCACTGCCTGCGAGAGGAAGCGAGCCATGAGCGATCCGCACCAGCCCGCCTGGTGGACCAGCGCCGTCGTCTATCAGATCTATCCGCGCAGTTTCGCGGACGGCAACGGGGACGGAATTGGGGACCTGCGCGGAATCCTCGCCCACGTGGACTACCTGCAGGACCTGGGGGTCGACGTCGTCTGGTTGTCCCCGGTGCACGAGTCACCGCAGCGGGACAACGGGTACGACATCTCCAACTACCGCCGGATCGACCGGTTGTTCGGCACCGAAGAGGACTTCGACGAGCTGCTGGGACAGCTTCATGTGCGGGGCATGAAGCTGGTGATGGATCTGGTGGTCAACCACACCTCCAGCGAGCACCCTGTGTTCAAGGAGGCCCGGAAGTCACGGGAGAATCCGTACCGTGACTATTTCTGGTGGCGGGATGCGCGGCCGGGCTTTGAACCCGGGGAGCCCGGCGCGGAGCCGAACAACTGGGGCTCGCACTTCGGAGGTCCGGCGTGGACCTTCGAACCCGAAACCGGGCAGTACTACCTGCACCTGTTCACGCCGCATCAGCCGGACCTGAACTGGGAAAACCCCAAGGTCCGGCATGACGTTTATGAGACGATGCGCTGGTGGCTGGACCGCGGCGTGGACGGTTTCCGGATGGACGTCATCAACTTCATCTCCAAGGACCTCGCCCTTCCTGACGGCTTGGTGGGAGCGGGCAGTGTCTGGGGTGACGGTTCCCCGCACTTCACCAACGGCCCGCGGATCCACGAGTTCCTGCAGGAGATGCGCCGGGAGGTGTTCTCAGGGCGCGACGGGGACTTTCTCACCGTCGGTGAAACACCCGGGGCCACGGTGGACCAGGCACTGCTCTATACCGACCCGTACCGGGGAGAACTGGACATGGTGTTCCAGTTTGAGCATGTGAGCCTGGACCAGATCGGCGGGCGGAAGTGGGATTACCGGCCGCTCAGTCTGCCGGACCTGAAGACTTCGTGGAACCGGTGGCAGCGCGGACTCGCGGACCGCGGCTGGAACAGCCTCTACCTGAGCAACCATGACCAGCCGCGTCATCTGTCCCGGTTCGGGAAGGATGACGAATTCCGCTACGAATCAGCCACGCTCTGGGCCACGCTGCTGCATCTGCAGCGCGGCACTCCGTATGTGTACCAGGGTGAAGAAATCGGGATGACCAATGCCGGCTTCACCTCGATTGACCAGTACCGCGATGTTGAGTCACTGAACTTCTACGCGGAGTCCACGGCGCAGGGCATGCCCGCCGAAGAGGCCCTCGAAGCACTGCGTGCCATGAGCCGGGACAATCCCCGCACCCCGATGCAGTGGACTGCGGGCCCGAACGCGGGCTTCACTGAGGGCCGGCCCTGGATCGACGTCAACCCGAACCACGTGCGCATCAATGCCGATACCGACCGTTCCGCGGAGAAATCGGTCTTCCGGTATTACCAGGACCTCATCCGGCTGCGGCACACCCACGATGTGGTTGTTCTTGGCGACTTCCACTTGGAAGCGCCTGAACACCCTCACCTGTTCGCCTACCGGCGCCGGCTGGACGAGGCAGAATGGCTCATCCTCGCGAACGTCTCGGATCAGGAGCTGGAACTGCCCGCTGTTTTGGCGGAGGAGGGTGCTCTGGTCCTGGGTAACTATGCCGAGCCCGGCGAGGCTGGAAGACTGCGCCCTTGGGAGGCTCGTGTGGTGCACGTTGCCGGGGCCGGAACGTAACTTTCGAGGAGCCTCTGCTTGCAGCACAAATTTCGTTGACGAATTCAACAATTGGTGATTCAGTGTGATCTACGCCATATCCTGATCCGTATTCACTTCGGCTCAATAGGCCACAGTTCATGTGACTTTCGACCCCGTAAGTGTTGCTCAAGGTCCCGGGGATTGGGCAATGGCGGCCATGCACCGTTCCGGCAACCAGAGGATCAGAGTCGATCATGCACAAGAGCTTCAAGACCGTCACCGCGCTGGCCGCTGCCAGTCTCCTTCTCACCGCCTGCGGCGCCAGCCCCAATGCCCGCCCTGCGTCGACAGGCGGTTCGAGCGATGCACCGCAGTCGCTGGTTTTTGCCGTTGTGCCCACTGACAACAGCAAGGAACTCGAGGAAAGCTTCAAGCCCATCGTGGCCGCAATCGAAAAGGAAACGGGCCTCCCCACCACGATTGAGGCAGTCAGCAGCAACGCGGGCGTAATCGAAGCGCAGGCAGCCGAGCGCGTTGATGTGGCAACCTACGGCGCGTTCTCCTATTACCTTGCCCAGAACGTCGCGGACGTCACCCCGATTGCAATGGACCAGCGGACCCCTGCCGCCGGCTCCGGTGCAGTCCAGTCGCTGGGGGTGGTGGCCGCAGGTGCGGATATCAAAGAACTGGCGGACGTGGAAGGCAAGGATGTCTGCTTCACGGATCCCGCTTCAAGCACCGGATATCTGGCCGCGGCAGCTGGTTTGATTGCGATCGGCCTCGATCCCAAGAACGACATCAATCCGATTTTCGCGGGTTCGCATGATGTAGCTGTCACCCAGATGCTGGCCGGCGACTGCGACGTCGCGTTCGTGGCCGGAACCTTCATTACCGATCTGCTCCCGGCACGCGGGGTCATCAAGGACGGCGATGTGGACACCATCTGGACCTCCCCGGATATTCCAGGCACCCCGATGGTGATTGGAAACTGGCTGCCGGAGGATCTTCGCACCCAGATCACTGATGCCGTGCTCAAATACAACGCTGTGACCGCAGCTGAAGCGGGCCTCTGCCCGGAAAACCAGCGTGAGTCACTCGCCCCGTGGGGCAACGAATATGCAGGCAAGATGGCCTGCCAGTGGGGCGGGACCGGAGCCTTCGCATTTGAACCGGCCACTGAGGAGGACTTTGCATCGATCCGCGAGATCTGCGAGACCACGCAGGCCGAAGTATGCCGGAACGAGTAATTCCCAGGAGCACCGAATGACCATCCCCGAACGCCTAAAAGACTCAGGACCCCATCCTTTGGCTCATCAGTCCACCGCTGGCGGCGTCAGTGCCGCCAGCACGCAACCCAGCCTCGTCCTGCGGGATCTTGGCATCAGCTTCGGCTCGAAAGAGGTCCTCCGGGATGTGAACCTTCAGGTGCAGCCGGGACAATTTGTGGCCCTGGTCGGCCCGTCCGGTGCCGGCAAATCGACGCTGCTGCGCCTGATCAACGGCAGCCACCGCCCCACCACCGGGACGGTTTCGGTTCTGGGTGTGAACCCGGGAACCTGCGGACGAAGGAGCCTGCAAAAACTGCGCACCCGCGTGGGATTCGTATTTCAGCAGTTCGGGCTGGTCGGACGGCTCAGCGCGATGGAAAACGTACTCATGGGGACGCTGGGGTCGCTCAGGATGCCGCGCTACGGGATTTCCACCTACCCCAGGCAACTGCGGGAAAAAGCCGTGGCGAATTTGGAGCGGGTAGGGCTGGTCGATCAGCGGTTCCAGCGTTGTGACACTCTGTCCGGCGGCCAGCAGCAGCGCGTCGCGATCGCAAGGACCCTGATGCAGGACGCCGAGATTGTCCTGGCCGACGAGCCCGTCGCGTCGCTGGATCCCAGCGCGAGCATGTCCGTACTGAACACCCTGAAGAGACTAAGTGCGGAGGACGGATTCACGGTGGTCTGTTCCCTGCACCAGGTTGACCTGGCCCTGCAGGTCTCCGACAGGGTGGTGGCGGTGCGGAACGGCTCGCTCATCCTCGACACACGGACGTCAGATACCTCGGAGGAGGCGCTCCGGGCCATCTACGAAAAGGCGAAGGGCGCCCGCCCATGAGCGGCACAATGAAGGAAACTGCCGCGGACACCCGGCCAGACGGCGTCGGCACGAAACGCCGGCGTTCCAACAGCGGGCAGCTGCCGCCAGGGGCCACGCAGGCAGTACCCAAACGCCCTCGTGTTTCCGCGGCAACCCTGGGCATTCCGCTTGCCTACCTGGCCGTAACCGTCTTCGGTGTCTGGTGGATTGACATTCGTCCGGCCGCCGTCGCGGCCGGTTTCGGAGACATTGCCCGGCTGCTGGAGCGGATGGTTCCGCCCACCACGGGGCCGTTTCCCGATCTGCTGGCCCTGACCCTGGAAACTCTGTGGATCGCGGTTGCGGGTACCGGTTTGGCGACCATTGCGTCGGTGTTCCTCGCCGCAGCGGCATCCCGTCACTTCACCGGCCCCCGGGTGGTCCGGTGGCTTGCCCAGGGCATCATCATCGTGACACGGGCCGTCCCGTCGCTGATCTTCGCCATCCTTTTCGTGCGTATTTTCGGCCTTGGCCCTCTTGCCGGCGGACTCGCAATCGCCTTCCACTCGATCGGCATGGTCGGAAAGATGATGGCGGACGTATTCGAGGAGCAGGCACCCTCCCCGCGCGAAGCGATTGCCTCGGTCGGAGCGAACCGGCTGCAAAATTTCGTGTCCACTACCCTGACTCGTGCCCTTCCGGCGGTCACGTCACTGGTGATCTACCGGCTGGATATCAATGTCCGTGCCTCTGCCATCCTCGGGCTGGTGGGCGCGGGAGGTATTGGTGTTGCCCTGCAGACTGCAATCGGCTCACTCAACTACCGCCGTGCCGCGGGCATCATCCTGGTGATCGTCTGCCTGCTCCTCATCCTGGAGCTCGTGGCTTATCTGGTGCAGCGGGCGGTCGCCGAACACGCCGATGAACATACCCAATCCCAACTCCATGTTGCCGGCGCGGCCCAGGCTGATCCCGGCTGGAACCGGTCCAGGGTGCTGCGTACCGCTGCTGCTGTTTCGGCACTGATGCTGTTCCTCTTTTCACTGAGCCAGCTTTCCCTCAACCCGGCCCGTCTCGGCCAGGCCTGGGATAACGCGGCGGCACTCCTCTCGGGATTCGTGCCGCCGGTGTTTACGGAACAGATCCTGCTCGGGATATTCGAAAGCGTCATCATGGCCTTTACGGCGACCTTCTTCGGGGTTCTTCTGGGTCTGATCATCGCTGTACTCTCCACCCGCCATCTCATCCGTTTCGAGCCGCTCTCCCTCACACTGCGCGCGGTGGTGGTCTTTATGCGCGGCATCCCGGACATCGTCTACGCGCTGATTTTTGTTGCCGCACTGGGGCTGGGACCGTTTGCAGGTTTTTTGGCGTTGTCCATTTCGTGCACTGCCCTGGCCTCCAAATTCTTTACGGACTCCCTCCAGAACGTGGACCCCGCTCCACTCCGGGCCCTGGAGGCCACCGGAGCCGGCCGCGTTCAGGTCTTCGTCAGCGGCGTCTGGCCCCAGTTTGTGCCGAGCTTCATCGGCAACAGCCTGTTCACCTCGGACCTGGCGCTGCGGGAATCAGCAGTGCTGGGCATCGTGGGAGCCGGCGGGATCGGATTCCTGCTGGACGAATCAGTGGCAACACTCAACTACCAGCAGACGGCAGGCATCCTGATCGGCCTGATCGTTGTGGTCGTGGCGCTAGAATCCGTGGCCCGCTGGGCCCGCAGAAAGGTTATCTGAAATGGGCCAGTGCCCCTATGGCTTTGCTTCTTCCGACGAGAACCCCGGGCTCGAAAGCGCGGTGGATGGCCCCCGGCCCTCCGAGTGGTCTCCCGCGCTCAATGAGACCTTCGGGAGCGCCCACCGGGACTACGCCGAACTGCGGCGCACCAACCCCTTTCCCTGGAGCGAAGACTTCGGTGGTTTTTGGGCTGCAACAAGCTACGAGGACATAGTCCGCATTACTCAGGATGACGAGCTTTTTATCACCTCGGTCCAGAACGTTGTGCCCCACGTGCCCCGCTCCTCGCGCCGCCCTCCGCTGCATTTTGATCCGCCGGAGCACACGGCCTACCGTGAGGCCATCGATCCCGTGCTGCGCCGCTCGACTGTCCGCGCGCATGAGTCAGCCTTCCGCGAGAGTGCCGGGGAACTGGTACAGGGGCTGCTGGCCAAGAACGACGACGCCGACGGCGTGCGCGATTTCGCCGCCCCCTTTGTCATGGACTGCTTCGCTTCCTTCCTGGGCGTCCCATCCTCGCTGACCCGGCATATCAGGGAGATCGGCGTGCGCTATTCCTTTGCCATCCAGGACATGGATGAGGATGTCATTGGCGAATGCAGCGCAGAGCTCTACCGGATAGCCGAAGAGGTCTACCGGGAACGCCTGGCTGCCGGCGCCGATTCAGCGCAGGACCTCGTCTCCAGCCTGCATGAGGCCGCACTCAACCCGGAGAACCACATCACCGAGAAAACCGCGATTGCCACTATTCGGCAAATGATCGTGGCAGGGATGGGCGCTCCACAGGCGGTCCTTGGCAGCTGTCTGGTGCATCTGGCCCAGGATCAGGACCTGCAGCAGCACCTGCGTTCGAATCCCGAGAACCTTCCGGCCGCCATCGAAGAGTTCCTGCGGCTGCACGCGCCGTACCGGGTTTTCGCGCGGACAGCGAAACAGGACGCCCTCGTGCACGGACGCATGGTTCGGGAGGGAGATCCGATTGCCCTGATATTCCCTTCGGGCAACAGGGATGAAACGGTGTTTCCCGATCCGGACGAGTTCGTGCTGCGCAGGCCCAACAACTCTCACCTTGCCTTCGGCAGGGGGTCCCACAAGTGCCCGGCGGCCACGTTGGGGAGGATGGAGCTGCTCATAGCCCTCGAAGTGCTGCTGGAGAACACCGACCGCTTTGATCTCGCCGGCGACGTCGTGATGATGAACTGGCTCGAATATGGTCCGCGCGCCGTCCCGCTTCGCCTGATCGGGAAGACAGCAGCAGGTGCGGCCCGTGTGCCCAAACCGCGCACTGTCAGCCAATGACAGAATCGACCCATGCCTACGCCAACCCTGCCGCGGTTCCAGAACGGCGCACGTCCCCAGCAGTTGTTGACAGTTCTGCTGGGCGACTACTGGCATGCACGGAGCGAACCCATCCCCTCTGCCGCACTGGTGGATTTGCTCCAGGTCTTCGAGGTGACTCCCAGCGGGGCGCGCGCCGCGATTCAAAGACTGGCACAGCGGGGCTTCCTGGTCGGCACAAAGGCCGGCCGGCAAACTGCCTACGCGGTGTCCCCGATGAGCCGGGAGCGCATCAACACGCACGTCCGTTCGCTGTTTATGAGCCACCTCCAGCAGGTTTGGGACGGGTCCTGGACCCTGGTGGGATATTCCCTCCCGGAGAACGCGAAGGGGACGCGGAGGATTCTGCGCGATCAGCTCCGGCAGCTGGGATTCGGGAATCTGTACGATGCTCTCTGGGTGCGGCCGGGCAACCATTTGGGCTCGGTGAGCAGCTTGAAGACGAGCATGGACGGACTCCTGGGCCCAGACCAGTTAACCGTGTTCACGGATGCCCGGCTGCCGGCGGCGGCGGGCCTGGAGGCAGTCCAGTCCGCTTTCGATTTACAGGCCCTGGCAACGGGCTATTCGGAGTTCATCGATCGGTGGGAACCAGCGGCCTCTGCCCTCAAGCACGGAACGGACAGCGTCGTGAGCGCTGCGCCCGGCACCGGGCTCCGCCCGGGGGACGCAGTCCTCCAGCTTCGAACGTCGATTATGGCTGAATGGCGCACCCTGCGGCGGCAGGATCCCTGTCTCCCCCATGAGCTGCTCGGCCCGGACTTTCCCATGCACCGCGCAGTGGCGGTTTGCTCGGCCCTCTATGACAGCCTGGGCCCGGCAGCCGAATCAGGATTCCGCAGGATCCTGCGTGCGCATGAGGAGTCATTGGCCGACTTGGCCACGCACCACACCTTCGCGGCATCGGCTTCGCTGCTTCGGTCCAAGGACTGACCGGTGGCCGTGCCCCTCCAGTTCCACGCCATGCACCTCCGTTAGGCGCAAGGGTGCGCCGCGGGAAGGATTTTCCATGCCATACATCAGTTCATCATTGAGAATCGCAACCCAAGCCCGGCTGGCCGCTTTGTCCGCCGCCGTTGTCGCCGCCTGTTTCACGGTGTCACCATTAACGGTTTCCCCGGCCAATGCTGCTCCTGTTTCAGAGAGTCCGGCGGCCGCGGTGCTCGACCAACCGCTTACGGAGCTGCGGGGAACCCTGCCCGGTGGAGGACAATACGTCCTGCACGAACCCACACGCTGGAATGGAACGGTGCTGGTGTGGAATCCGGGGTACGGCGGCTCGCCGGAAGCCGCTGCGGCGCCTAGTTCCACGCTCCGCAGCTGGCTGCTGTCGAAGGGATACGCACTCGCCGGGAGCACGGCGGCGGCGGCGGGAGGATGGGGAGTCGAAGGGCTGATCGCCAACCAGCCCGCCCTCCTTGAGGTGGTCAGGTCTGAGCTCGGCGAACCCAGCTCAGTGGTCGCCTGGGGCTCCTCCATGGGCGGGCTGACCGCAGTCGCGAACATGGAGGCTCACCCCCGGCTGTTCGACGCCGCCCTGCCACTGTGCGGATCCGTGGCCGGTGCCGTTCCCATGTTGAACGGGAGCCTGGACGGAGCTTTCGTGCTGAAGATGCTCCTGGCACCCGGTGACGAGCGCCTGGAACTGGTCAATATCCAGGACGAACCAACCCGCCAGGCGGCCTTCCGCGAAGTGCTGGATGAGGCACAGGCAACGCCGGCCGGGCGGGCACGAATTGCCTTGGCCGCAACCATTGCCCAGCTTCCAGTCTGGACCCAGCAGAATGCGCCGGAGCCTTCACCGCGTGACTATGCGGCCCAGCAGGAACAGCTGTACGCAGCCTTCATGTTCGGAGTGATCTCGCCGCGGCAGCCGCTGGAAGAGCGCGCCGGTGGAAACTTCTCCTGGAACACGGGAGTCGATTATGCCCGCTCGCTGACTCAATCCGGTCAGGAAAAAATGGTCCGTTCCCTCTACGCGGAGGCAGGGATTTCTCTGGAGGATGACCTCAGGACAGTCAACTCCGCAGAGCGGATTACGGGCAATCCTGCTGCCGTTGCCTACATGCAGGCCTACGCCACGCCCCTTGGCGATATCGACGGACCTGTACTTTCTCTCCACGAGACCGGCGACACCGCGCCAACAGTGTCGCAGGCCGGGACATATGCCGAGCGGGTGCGTCGAAACGGGGACAACGCACTCCTCCGGCAGGCTTTCGTAGACAGGCCGGGGCATTGCAATTTCGCGGATGCGGAAATCGCCGCGATGGTAACCAGCCTTCAGCAGCGGCTGGACTCCGGGCGATGGTCCAATCTGGCGCACCCTGCCGCGCTCAACCGTCTGGCTGACCGGATTTCGGAGGAAGACAACCTCGGCAGAGGGGGCTCCTTCTCTGCATTCCAGCCGCCACGAATGCTGCGTCCGGAGCGTACGGAAGCCAACTAAGAGCCGCGGAGGAGCCAACCGGGTCCTGGACGTTTCCGCCACGGAGAGCTGGGTTGGCTAGGCTCGTACAAAACCCGCAGTGAAAAGAAGCAGCATGCCGATCTCCACCGCCCCCGCCATCACCCTCCGTAACGGACTTGAGCTGCCCGCCCTGGGAATGGGCACCTGGCCGCTCGATGACTCGCAGGCGGCCGACGCCGTCGCCACAGCTGTAGAGGTTGGATACCGCCTGTTCGACACCGCTGAGAACTACGGCAACGAAACCGGTGTAGGAGAAGGCATCCGCCGCAGCGGCATTGCCCGCAGCGAGGTGGTCATCACCACCAAGTTCAACAAGCAGTGGCACTCACGGGAGGGAGTCCGGAAAGCCTTTTCCGCGTCGGCCCAGCGGCTGGGTACCGAGTACATCGACCTGTTCCTGGTGCACTGGCCCAACCCCGGCCAGGACCAGTTCGTTGAAGCCGTCCAGGGCATCGCGGACCTTCTTGAAGAAGGCATGGTGCGCGGCGTCGGGGTCTCCAACTTCAAGCCGGAGCATCTGCAGCGCCTCGCCGAAGCGGGCCTGGTTCCGGACCTGAACCAGATCCAGGTGGATCCCCGGCATATCCGTGAAGCTTCCCGGCAGGCCAACAACCGGCTGGGCATCGTCACGGAATCGTGGAGTCCCCTGGGACGCGGTGAAGGGCTGCTCCATGATCCTTCCGTCACAGACCTGGCCCGGAAGTATGGGAAGAATCCCGCACAGATCGTGCTGCGCTGGCATGTCCAGCAGGGGCTGGTGCCGATCCCGAAGGCGTCTTCCCGCGCACATCTGGAGGAGAACCTGGCCGTCTTCGACTTCGTGCTGGAGGATTCGGAGATCGCCGCGCTGTCCGCGCTGGACACCGGTGAAGCCGGAATCCTGGATTCGAACGCCTTCGGACACTAGGTCGGCCTGCGGCCCGCTTTCCACCTACCGGGCACACTGCTAGCGTCAGGGCATGTCTCGACGCCCCCTTATGCGAACCCTCACCCAGCCCGCAGCGAAGTCCACCCGCCCGCGCCGCGTGGCCGCCGTCGTGCTGGGCGTGTTCCTGGTGTTTGCCGGAACCAGCCATCTCACCTTTGCCCGGGACGAGTTCCAGGCACAGGTCCCCGGCTGGGTTCCGCTGGACAAGGACCTGGTGGTGCTGCTTTCAGGCGTCGCAGAGATCGGTCTTGGCGCTGCGCTGGCCGCGCTGCCCTGCCGCCGGATACCCGTGGGTCTGGCTGCGGCGGCCTTCTTCATCGCGATTTTCCCGGGCAACATCTCGCAATACGTAACGCAGACCGACGGCTTCGGCCTGGACACTGACCAGAAGCGTTTCATCCGGCCGTTCTTCCAGCCCCTGCTGGTCATCTGGGCCCTCTGGTCCACCGGCGCGTGGCAGGCGCTGCGGAGCCGCCGCTAATCCGGCAATCCGGCAATCCGGCTTACGCAGCGCCACACACCTCCGTGGCCAACAACACGGCGCTAATCACCGCATCTGTGAGACGCGTTATGCCACCGGCCCCGTGCAGGTTCCTACCCTTTAAGTGGAGTGAAAAATACCCCGGCAGTTCGTGCTGGGCGCTAATCCTCCACCACGGCCATAGAAAGGAGGACCCATGTTCCAGACACGGTCCACTCGTGGAACCAGTAACCGGACAACTGCCCTCCTGGCGGGTGTCGCCATCGTGTCTGCCCTCGTGGCAGGTGGCGCATCCGCTGTTGAGATGAGCTTTGATTCCGCTCCATCACTGGCCTCCGCGTCGGCAGTTTCTGCCGCAGCACGCATCTGACGGCAACAAACTTCCGGTAAAGCGAAAAGGGACGCAGGCAAACAGCCTGCGTCCCTTTTGGGTGTCTGGTCCCGGTGGCAGAATCTGCAGGACGGAAGAGCGGCACGACGCGTCCAGGAGCTGACAACATGGCTGGATCCCAGGGAACCCCTGACAGCGGACCGGACTACGGCAACGTCCCCGTCATAGCATCCGGAATCATCGCCGGCTTTGTGGCCATTACGACGGCGGTGGTCTCCACGGGCGGCGCAACCAACGAATCCCGGTGGCAGCTGGGCCTCGCAGCTGGCTGCATCGCGTTCATCGTGTGCCTGGCAACGTTCCTGCTGATGATCATCGCCGGCAAACCCAACCCCGATTCCATGGGTCACGGCTCCGGGGTGAACCGCAGATTCGGCGCCGTGCCGGGCGCCGAGGACAAGGACCCGGAAGAGCCGGGCAAGGATTAAAGAGATTGAGCGGCCGGGTTTGCCGGCCGCTCAATCTCCTTCCTAACTGCTGTTAGTGCCTGCTGCCGCGGCGGCGGTTAGCTGCTGCTACCCCGATACCGCCCATGGCGACCAGTCCTGCACCCAGTGCCAGGAACCCGCCTGCCATTTCGGCGCCTGTGGAAGGAAGGCGCTTCTTGGCTGGCTGGTACGGGGCCGGAGTCGGCCGAGGGGTCGGTCCGGCCGTGGCGGTGTAGGTGTTCACCACCCGCAGCTCGGACGCGGCTGCAGCTGTGATGACCACCGGGTCAGGAAGCGTCGTGCTGACTTCCAGCCCGGTGGTTGCACCGGTGGCTGTCTCCGTAACCGCGCACTCGGATCCCTGGACGAGGCCGCCGTAGGTGTTCATGACTTCGCCTGTGGCACCGGCCTGGATCGTCACGGTCTCATCCAGCACGGTTTCACCATCCACAGTGCAGACCACATTCAGGACGACCTCACCCTGTTGCCCCGCAGCCGCCCCTGCAATCTCCTTGGTGACCACCAACGTGCCCGGGTTGAAGGTGTAGGTGTTCGTCACGATGGCCTCGCTGACCGTGGCAGCCGCAATGGTCACCGGATCAGGGAGAACGGTGGTGACACCCACCGTCTCGGTTGCG
>NZ_LKIU01000001.1:48646-79796 GCF_001307035.1 Arthrobacter sp. Edens01
CGTCACGATGGCCTCGCTGACCGTGGCAGCCGCAATGGTCACCGGATCAGGGAGAACGGTGGTGACACCCACCGTCTCGGTTGCGCCTGTGCCGGGTTCCGTAACGGTGCATTCGGTGCCCACCGCCAGGTCTTCGAACTCCTGGGTTTCGGTTCCGGTGGTTCCTGCGGGAATGGTGACGGTTTCGTCCAGCACCGTCTCACCGTTCAGCGTGCAGGTGATGCCCAGGACAATGTCATCCTGCGCGCCCGCTGCCTCTCCCCCGATCACCTTGGCAACAGAGAGCGAACCCGGGTTGAACGTGTAGGTGTTCGTCACCGTCGCTTCAACTCCGGCACCGGCCGCGATAGTGACTGGATCCGGCAGCACGGTGGCTACCCCAACGGTTTCGGTTGAGCCGTCCTGAGTCTCAGTCACGGTGCATTCGGTGCCGACCGTCAGATCCTCATACTGGGTAGATTCCGTGCCGGTCGAGTTCGCCGGGATGGTGAATGTCTCGTCCAGGACCGTTTCACCGTCCAAGGTGCAGATGGTCTGCAGGACAATTTCGCCCTGGTTTCCGGCGGCTTCGCCGTCGATGACCTTGGCGACTGAGATGGATCCGGGAGCGAAGGTGTAGGTGTTGGTGACCGTGCCGCCGGCTTCCCCACCAGCCGGAACGGTGAACGGGTCCGGGAGGTCGGTCGTCACCAGAATGGCCGGCGTGCTGCCGTCTTCCAGTTCCGTCACCTCACACGATGCGCCGGCCGGAATGCCGATGTACACGGCCACCGTGTCCTCGGTCGCCTGCGGCGGCGCCTGGAACGTTTCCTGCAGAACGGTGGTTCCGTCCAGGGTGCAGGTGACCTCCACCTCCACTGCTTCCTGGCTGCCGGCAGCGGGACCCGCGAACGCCTTGATGACCCGGATGACACCGGGCTTCTCGGTGTAGGTATTGGTTACCGCGGCAGTCGCCTCTTCTCCGGCAGGGATGGTCACGGCGTCGGGCAGGTCGACCACTACTTCGACCTGCTCTGTCTCCCCGGTTGCGGATTCAGTCACCTGGCACTCGCTGCCCGCCGGAATATCCGTGAACGTCTGCGGTTCCGGTGCCGTGGTTCCGGCCGGAATCGTGACGGACGTGCTGAGGGTGGTGACGTCGTCGAGCCGGCAAAGGATGTCGAGGACAACATCGCCCTGTTCACCCGCCGCCGCGCCCGCGATCGTCTTGGTGACAGTCAGCGATCCGGGGTTGACCGTGTAGGTGTTTGTCACCGTGACCTCGACGCCGTCACCCGCAGGAATGGTGACCGTCCCGGTTGTTGGATCCGAGACCGTCACTACGCCGATCTGGGTGCTGGATCCGTTCACGATTTCCGTGACGGTGCAGACGGTTCCTGGCGCCAGTCCGGTGTATTCAACCGGGTCGGTCTCGGTGGCACCGGCCGGAATGTTGATCGTCTCGTTCAGTGTTGAGCCTCCGGTGCAGACGACGTTGAGCGTGACTGCACCCTGCTGGCCGGCCGCCGGACCGTCAATGATCTTGCGGACAGCCAGGACGCCGGGATTGAACGAGTAGGTGTTCGTGACGGCAGCCTCAGTGGTTCCGGCTGCCTGTACGGTGACCGTTCCCAGCCCCGTGGTTTCAACGGCGATGGCGGTCGTCTCTCCGGTGGTCGGTTCCGTGACCTCACAGCTGGAACCGGCGGGCAGCCCGCCGTACTCGGCCGGTTCAACCTCAGTGGCGTTGGCCGGGATGGTGATGGTCTCGTTCAGGACGGTGGTACCGCCGGACGTGCAGACTACGGAGATCACGATCTGGTCCTGGGCACCGGCTGCCTCACCCGCAATCGCCTTGCGGACCACCAGGGTGCCCGGAACGAACGTGTAGGTATCGGTCACGTTGGCCGTCGCCGTGGTGTTGGCTGTGATGGTGACGGGATCCGGAACCACCGTTTGCACCGTGACGGTATCCGTGGCGCCGTCGGCTGTTTCGGTAATGGTGCAGACCGCCCCGGCTGGAATCTCGTTGAAGGTCTCGCTAACGGGGTCCGTGGTGCCGGCAGGCACGTCGAGCGTGAACTGGTATCCCGGCCCGCAGTCGACGGCGATCGAGACGGCGCCCTGGCTGCCGGCGGCTTCACCGGCGATCGTCTTGGTGACGGTCAGGGAACCGACTTCAAAGAACGTTGCCGTTGCGGTGGCGTTGGACGTTAGCGTGCGGGTAGCTGCAAGGATTAGTTTCTGGGCCGCCGTGGTTTCCGGCGTGGCGCCGTCGTAGAGATAGACCCGGCCGGTGGGCACCGTCACGGCTGCCTGCGCCAGGACCGTGGCCGGCCCGGTATCCCCGGCGTTACTTCGCACCCAGACCTGTGTCCCGGATGGGACCGGGTTGGTGAGCGGAACCGTTCCGGCGGCGTCGGCGTACAGCGTGAAGCCGTCGTCCACTGTAACGGTGATCTCGGCTCCCGCCTCTGCCTCCACTGTGTAGGGACCGGCCACTCCGTTAACGGAAGCTTCCGCTGTGGGCGGGGTGATGGAGATATCCGGTGCCGGGGGCTCGGTCAGCGGTCCTGCAGCGATGGTGGCGTTCACGATCGATGACACGGTCGAGTACTGGGAATCTCGCGGGTTGACCACGTAGCCGTCGGTGAAGAACCAGATGGCCGCCTGCACCGCCGCTGCCCGCTGGTTGTCGGTGAGTCCGGCCGGAAGGTTCGTCGACGGGTAGTAGGTGTTCAGGATGCGTGCTACGTACCCGATGTTGGGCACGTTCGCCTCGCTCCACTCCCCGTTTACATATCCCAGGCCCTGGCGGGTGGGGGTACGGATATCGATGCAGTACATCTGGGCAGTGTTGCCCTCGGCATCCTGGGTGTTCAGGAGTCCGGCAAACCACACGTTCTCTGTCTCGTATCCCGCCGGGGTGGAGGTGGGATACCTGTCCACCGGCCAGGTGGTGCCCGCAGGCGGAAGCGCACCGTTGACTCTCTGGCCCGGGCCGTTGGATGTATAGATGATTTCAGTCTGGTCGCTAACCACTACCGGCTCATTCCGCACTTGTTCTTCCGGCAATGCGTTGACGGACCCGGCAAAGGGTAAAAGAAGCAGCAGCGACAGCAGGAATGCTGCCAGCCCCCGGATTCTCAGGCGCCGGGTACGCCGGGTTGTGTCTGGGCGGTGGACAGGAGACTGCTGAGCGCTCATGTTTCCCCTCGAATGCGAGTCGTTGGCGGTGTTTCCCGGATGTGAAGCGGGACACTGAACCACCCCTGGCCGGCAAGGCTAACGGCGGGCCGGAGGTGCCGCCAGAGGATTCGGTGAAACGGGACCACTAGCCGCGGATAATTCTCCGTTCACGCGCCACCGCGATGGCCGCGGTGCGGTTGTCCACGCCGAGCTTCTCGTAAATGTGGACCAGATGGGTCTTCACGGTGGCCTCGCTGATGAACAGCCGGCGGGACATGGCCCGGTTGGACATCCCGGTGGCCAGGAGCTCAACCAGCTCGATTTCACGCGCGCTCAGGGAAGGCTCCGGATTGCGCACGCGGCCCATCAGCCTGGCGGCGACTTCCGGAGCGAGCGCGGTCTGTCCGGCCGCAGCCGACCGGACGGCGTCCCGGATCGCCTCCGGCGGGGCATCCTTGAGCATGTAGCCGCTGGCGCCGGCCTCGACGGCCGCCAGGATGTCCGCGTCGGTGTCGTAGGTGGTCAGCACCAGCACAGGCAGGTCCGGGTACTGTTCCTTGATGCGCCGGGTGGCTGTCACGCCATCCATGCCCGGAGCCATCTGAAGGTCCATGAGCACCAGGTCAATCCTCTCGCCCACGGCTGCCTCGCGTCCAAGGATCTTCAGCGCTTCATCCCCGTCCGCTGCCTCTTCGCCTACGGAAACCTCCTCGAAGCCGGACAGCATCGCCCGCAACCCGGCCCGCACCACCGGGTGGTCATCCACCAAGAGCACACGCAGTTCAGCCACGGCCCTGCCCTCCTGCGTCGGGAACCTGTCCCGGAACGGAGGCGGGCAGATCCGCCGCGGCCGGGGCCTGCCGCGCGTCAGGCAGGGGAAGGCGGATGCCCACGGCGGTTCCTTCTCCCGGCACTGACTCAAGGTCCATCCTGCCTCCCAGCGCTTCAACGCGGTCTGCAATGGAAATAAGTCCGTAGCCGCTGTCGTCGTGGCGCGGCCCCGAACGGGCACGCTCGACGGCCGGGTCAAACCCTCGGCCGTCGTCGAAAATGTCCAGCGTCACGTCCCTGCCGACGAAGGCCAGCGTCACCACGGCCCGGGAAGCGGAGGCGTGCTGCAGGACGTTCGCGAGCATAGCCTGCACTGCCCGCAGCACGGCAACTTCATAGGGCGCCGGCAACGCTGCCGGGACGCCCTCCAACCGGAAACTGCAGGCCAGCTCCTGGCCCTGGGCGGCAGCCCGTTCCTGGACAGACCGGCAGGCACGCTCCAACCGGTCCACGAGTGACCCGCCGCCGTTCTCGGATCCACGCAGGTTCCGAACAAACTGCCGGGCCTCGGCCAGGTTCTCCGCCGCGGTTTCCTCGACCGTTCCCAGCCGCTCCCGCACGGTTTCGAGGTTCCCGGCATCGAGGGAAGCACGGGCCGACCTGCTCATTAATACGATGCTGGCCAGTCCTTGGGCCAGGGTGTCGTGGATTTCGCGGGCCAGCCGTCCGCGCTCTTCCAGCACCCCCTGTTCCCGCTGGCTGCGTGCCAGTTCTGCGCGGGTGCGGTGCAGTTCGTCCAGGGCTTCTCGCTGGTTGGTCACCTCGGCGTACAGCGCCTGGTAGGCGAGCGCCATGATCACGGCGAACCCGGCCCCGATCAGCGGGCCTAACAGCATCGCGGCGTGGAACTCCCCGGCGTGCGCCCACTGCGCCGCTACAACGGCGGCGGTAGTTGCCGTGACGCCGAGGAGCGCCGGCCGCAGGGGCAGCAGATGCAGCTGGAGGAAGAACAGCGGAAAGGCCAGCCAGGAAAAGTCCGGGCTCAGCACCAGCAGCACAGCCCAGAGACCTGTGACTGCACCCAGCCAGGCCAGGCCGTGCCGCTCCGGGTCAAAGCGCAGGGCACGGCGTCCCCGGCCGCCGTCGGACGCCCGTTTTTCGGCCACCGTACCGATCACATAGACCGCCGCCAGCACCGCGGACAGCAGCAGCGCCAAGAAGGACACCCAGGACAGCGGGCCCATAAGCAGCATCCGGCCAACGGCGACGGCGAGCAGGAGAGCAAAACCGACGTGCAGGGCCAGGCGCAGCACACGCAGGACCCGCTCGCCGGCCCGTGGCCGGTCCAACTCAGCGGACATACCGCCAGCCTAGCCACGGCCGCACCGTGCCGCATCAACCGAATGGTTGACCGTCCGGTGCACCTTTTGATGCGTACGGACCGTACGGTCCACCGATGCCGGGTTTCCTTCCCGGCGGAAGAGTGGAAGCAAGGGAAATCCCGGAAAGTCCGGGCCCTGCAGACTACAAGACCAAAGGAACCCCACATGTACCTGGCCCTGCGAGAAATGCGCTTCGCGAAAGGCCGTTTCGCCCTGATGGGAACGGTCGTTGCCCTCATCAGTTTTTTGCTCGTGATGCTCTCCGGCCTCACGGCCGGCCTTGCCGACCAGTCCACTTCCAGCATCAAGTCCCTGCGAGCGGACGAAGTGGTCTTCGGGGCGCCCCCCGGTACCGAACCCAAGGCGTCGTTTACCGAGTCCTCGGTCAGCCCGGAACAGCAGCAGGCGTGGCAGGACGCGCCGGGAATTAGCAGCGCCGAGCCGCTGGGCATCTCCCAGGGCAGGATCCAGGCCGGCGGCACGGCATCCGCGGCGATCTTCGGCGTAAATCCCGGCAGCAGCATTGCCCCTGACGGGGTGGCACCGGGAAAGGCAGTGGTCAGCCAGCAATTTGCCGATGACCTTGGACTGGAGCCCGGCTCGGAAGCGTCCGTCAACGGCCAGCAGCTGATTGTCGCGGCTGTCGTTGAAGACCAGTGGTACAGCCACACTCCGGTCACCTGGATATCGCTTCCCGACTGGAAGACCGCCGCCCACACCGAACCGGACGTCGCAGGCACTGTCCTGGCCGTGGACTACGACGGCGGCCAGCGGGACAGTGGTGCGCTGGACGCCGCCAACACCGAAGCCGGAACCACCAGCATGGAACGTTCCGCCAGCCTCTCCGCGCTCCCGGCCTATTCATCCGAGAACGGGTCCCTGCTGATGATGCAGGCGTTCCTGTACGGCATTTCAGCCCTGGTGATCGTAGCCTTCCTGACGGTGTGGACGCTCCAGCGCACCCGGGACATCGCAGTGCTGCGGGCACTCGGCGGAACCCGTTCCTACGTACTGCGCGATTCCCTCGCCCAGGCCGCAGTCATCCTGGCCGCAGGAACTGCTGCCGGCGGGCTGCTCGGTGTTGCCGCCGGTGCCGTAGCCGCCACGGCCGCACCCTTCGCTGCCACAGCCGCCACGACGGTGCTCCCGGTTGCCGGTGTCTTCGTTCTGGGGCTCGCGGGCGCAGCGCTCGCCGTCCGCCGCGTCACGAAGGTGGACCCCCTCCTTGCCCTGGGCGGGAACTGAAATCTCCACCATGCAGACCACACCAGCTAGAGAACGGAACATCCCATGAACAGCACCACCACTGCCCTGATCCTGGAGAACGTCACCCTGGAGTATCCCGACGGGCAGAACAACACCGTCCGGGCCCTGGATAACGTGGGCCTGTCCGCCGTCCGCGGAACCGTCACCGGGCTGGCGGGGCCCTCAGGCTCCGGCAAGTCCAGCCTGCTCGCCGTCGCGGCAACCTTGATCCCGCCGACCTCCGGAACAGTGCTGGTCAACGGGGCCGACGTCGGCGGGCTGGATGACGCTGAGCGCGCCCGTCTTCGGCGGGAGGAGATCGGCATCGTCTTCCAGCAGCCCAACCTGCTGCCGGCACTCACCGCCGTGGAGCAGCTCGTGGCCGTTGCCCATCTGCGCGGGGAAGGCACCGGTCCGGCCGCGGAGCGCGCCGGGGAACTGCTCAACCTCGTCGGGCTGGGCGGACAGGTGAACCAGCGGCCCCACCAGCTCTCCGGCGGCCAGCGGCAGCGCGTGAACATTGCGCGGGCGCTGATGGGGAATCCGTCACTGCTCCTGGTGGATGAGCCCACCGCCGCACTGGACCATGAACGGTCCGCCTCCATCATGAAACTGCTCAGGGACGTCACGGAGGAGTTCAATGTCGCCACCATCCTGGTGACGCACGACGTCGAGTTCCTCCCGCTTGCGGACGTAGTGGTGAGGATGCGGGACGGCGTCCTCACTCTGCCGGCTGCGGTGGACCAGCCCTAGCGCGGCGCTGCTATCCCACGGAACGGGAAACATGCCGCAGCCAGCGTGCCACGGTCTCGAGTTCCTCCGCGCTGAAGCCGTCGGTGATCAGGGCGTTGAGGTCGGTGATCGCTTCTCGGATGTCAGCCATCGCATCTTCCCCGGCTGGAGCGAGCTCCACCCGGATGGTCCGCCGGTCCGCGGGGTCAGGACTGCGGGTGATCAGCCCGGACTGTTCCATCCTCGACAGCAGCCCGGAAGTACCTGCCGCCGAGCCGTGCAGCGCTGAGGCAACCTCGCCCGTGGTGGTCCCTGGCGCGGCCGCGACGTGGAACAGCACTCCGGCAGCCGGTGCGCTGATGCCGTGCGGGCGCCCGCGCCGGCTGATCCACCTCGCCAGCCGCCGTTCGGCTTCCAGGGTCAGGAAGACCAGCCGAGGAGGCTTACCGCCGTTCATGACCCGCTTATTCCCGCACGCGCGGCGAGCCAGGCAGCGGCGTCGGGCCACAGCACCACGCCGGGACCGCGGCGGAAATATCCCATATGCCCTATTGCCGGCACACCGGCGTCCTCCGGCGCGTAGGTTCGGGTCTGAACCTGCGCGTTGACCAGCTGGCGGGCAATCACGCCGATCTGTTCCGGCGTAGCCCAGGGATCGTCGTCGAGCCCAACGCACAGCACCCTGGTCCGCACCCGCGCTGTCCGCTCCCGGGCATGCATGGTGGGGTCGTCAAAGAAGTACCCGGGCGTGCGGGACCATTTGCTCCATTCCAGCATGGCAGCAGCAGGCATGTCCTCGCCGAGGCCCATCCTGCGTCCGGGAACATAGCCCAGGACGCGTGCCGCTCCGGGCCCCAGGACGCGCAGGATGAGTTCCACCCGGGCGCGCTCGGCACGGTCGGGTATGGAGCGGGTGACACCGGCGTGCGAGGCCACCGTCATAAAACCGTGCAGGCCTTCCCCGCCATTGTTCAGCGCGAGCGCATGCCCGCCAAGGCTGTGTCCCACGGCGACCTGTGGCAGCTCCGGGTAGCGTTCACGCAGCCAGGCTGCGGCGGCCGGAACGTCCACGTCCATCCAGTCACGCATCCGCAGCCGGCGGTTCTCCCGGGCGCTGCCGGATGCGCCGGTGCCGCGGTAGTCGTAGGAGAGCACGGCGAACCCACGGGTTGCCAGATACTCCGCGAAGCCGCTGTACAGCCGTTGCGGAACCGCAGTGGCCGGATGGATTGCGACGGCGGCAAGCGGCTCACCCTCCAGGGGAAGACGCAGCGTACCGAAGATGGTTCCCGCGGTCCGCACACCGATGCTGACCTGCCGCGCCTCAGTTCGGGGCGCCTCAATATTTCGCATGCGAATTACCCTAGGTCCGCACGGCCTTCAACACCAGAGGTTCTTAGATTGAGGTTCACTGAGCCGACCCAAATTGGCGCGTTCGAGGGGCACGGACCCACGTCAGAGTATTAGCGAACAGTAACGTTGCGTAATTCGGTCCAAGTTAGGTTAGGCTAACCCTGCTGCGGAATTGAGTCCGCATACTTCACCGTCAAGCGCCGCACGTTTATTGCCGCGGCGGCGAGCACCCTAGGAGTACCTCTTGCGCTTCCCCCTGCCCAAAAAGGCCCTGGCACTCTCAGCCACGGCTGTTCTGGCCCTCACCCTCGGCGCCTGCAGCAGCGAGGCTGCCGACGCCGATCCGGCCGCAAGCAGCTCACCCTCAACCGAGTGGCCGCGCACCATCACGCACGAAGCCGGCGAAACGGTCATTGACGCCATGCCGGAAACGATCGTCTCCACCTCGCTGTCCGTCACCGGCACCCTGCTGGCTATCGACGCCCCCGTCACGGCTACGTCCGTGAGCACGGCCCGCAGCGGCACCGCCGACGAAAACGGCTTCTTCTCGCAGTGGGCCGACGTCGCCGTAGAACGCGGCGTCGAACCCCTCTACACCATCGGAGAGCTGGACCTCGAAGCCGTCATCGCCGAGGACCCGGACCTGATTGTCGTCTCCACCTCCGGAGCTGACTCCGTGCTGGATCAGTACGACGCACTGAGCGATATTGCCCCAACCATCGTGGTCAACTACGGCGACCAGACGTGGCAGGACCTTGCCGTGGAGCTGGGCGAGGCCACTGGCCTGGAGGACAAGGCTGTCTCCGTGGTTGAAGAGTTCGACAGTTCCCTCGCCGAGGCGGCCAGGAAACTGGACATCGCAGAAGGCACGACGGCGTCGATTGTCAGCTACAACGCCGGCGATGTTTCCCCGGTGGGCAAGGGCACCGGCCCGCACTCCCAGCTGCTCACCGCCCTGGGCTTCACCGTCGCGGAACCGGACGAGCAGTACGACACCTCCACGCAGAAGCGCGAAGACTTCACCTTCACGTCCTACGAAGGCCTTTCTGCATCGGTGACAGGTGACTACACCTTCCTGATCAGCTCCACCGAGAAGACCGTCGAAGCGTTCACTGCCGACCCGACCCTCGCCAACCTGCCGTCGGTCCAGGCCGGCAAGGTCTATTCCATGGGCCCGGAGTCCTTCCGTCTCGACTACTTCAGCGCCAGCGACATCGTGGAGTGGTTCACGGCCACCTTCCCGGCGAAGTAACAACACCCCGGCTGGCACGTTCAGTGTTCAAAACACCGCTCAGGCAGCACCGGCAGGCAACCACCTGGGCCCTCGGCCTGGCCCTGCTGGTGCTGCTGGCGTTTGCCAGTTTCGCCTCGGGGTCACGCACCATCGCCCTGGCCGATACCTGGGCAGCCCTGACCGCCTTCGATCCTTCGCGGGACTCGCACCTGCTGGTCCGTGAACTTCGGCTGCCGCGCACCTTCCTGGCCATCACCGTTGGTGCCGCCCTTGGCCTGGCGGGAGCGCTGATGCAGGCGCTCACCCGCAATCCCCTGTCCGAGCCCGGGCTGCTCGGTGTGAACGCGGGCGCCGCATTCGCCGTGGCCATAGGCCTGGGCTTCCTTAACATGCGTTCCCCCTACCAGTACATGTGGCTGGGCTTTGCCGGAGCGGCAGCCACCTCGGTGCTGGTGTACCTGCTGGGCCGGGCCCATGACGCCGGCACCAACCCGGTTCGGCTGGTCCTGGCCGGCGCCGGGCTCTCCGTCATGCTCGGCGCCGGAACCAAGATCATCCTTCTCGGCGGACCCGACGAGACGATCACCGCCTATGCCGCCTGGGCCTCCGGATCCCTCCAAGGCCGCGGTTACGACGTGCTCCCCTGGGTCTTCGGGGCCTGCCTGATCGCCGTACTGGCAGCACTGCCGCTCTCCCAAAGCCTGGATTCGCTGGCCCTCGGCGCTGATCTCGGCAGGACCCTGGGCGTGCGGACCCGCAGCATCTGGGTCCTCGGTGCCGTTGCCATCCTCGTGCTGGCAGGCGCTGCCACTGCTGCTGCCGGCCCTATCGCCTTCCTCGGACTGGCGGCACCCCATGTGGCGCGGCTCGTCACCGGCCCCAGCCACCGGCGGCTGCTCCCGCTGTCCATGCTCTTCGGGGCGCTGCTGCTGCTGTTCGCCGACGTAGCCGGACGCCTGGTGGCCGCTCCGGCGGAAATCGGCGCCGGTGTCATGAGCGCGCTGGTAGGTGCGCCCTTCTTTATTGCCCTGGCCCGGCGGCGAAAGCTGGCAAAACTGTGACCATCTCCAAAAGCTCTCCCCCGCGCACCCGCACCCTGTCCCTCGGCCCGGTCCTCCTGCGCTGCCGGCGCCGGACGCTCGTGACCGGCGTGGTCCTGGCCGCCGCCGCCGTCGTGCTTGGCCTTGCCGGCATGCAGACCGGCACCATCGCGCTGGCCTTTGGCGACGTCCTGGGTGCGGTTTTCGGCCAAGGCGAGAACCGCAGCGTCAAAGTTGTCCAGAAGATCAGACTGCCGCGCACGCTCACGGCCCTGGGGGTCGGCGCCTGCCTGGGCGCCGCCGGGGCCACGTTCCAGTCGATTTCCCGCAACGCTCTGGGGTCGCCGGACATCATCGGGTTCACCACCGGCGCCGCGACCGGGGCCGTGGCCCAAATCGTGCTGTTCGACGCCGGTCCGGGGGCCACTGCGCTGGCAGCGGTTGCCGGCGGCCTGCTCGCGGCCGGAATCGTCTACCTGCTCTCGCTCAACGGCGGAATTACCGGCGGATACAGGCTGGTCCTGGTCGGCATCGGCGTCGGTGCCATGCTGACGGCCGTTAACACCATCCTGCTGGCCAAGGGCGACTCGGATCTCGCGGCCCAGGCGCACCTGTGGCTTTCCGGTTCCCTGGCCGCACGCACGTGGGGGCACGCCGTGCCGGTCCTGGCCGCCGTCGTGATCCTGCTGCCTGCACTGCTGGCGCTGTCCCGGAACCTGAACCAGATGGAAATGGGCGACGACGCCGCCCGCTCACTGGGAATCCGCACCGAACGCACGCGGATCCTGGCGATGGCCGCGGCAGTGGGACTGACGGCGGTGGCAACCGCGGCTGCGGGTCCGATTGTCTTCGTGGCACTCGCCGCACCGCAGCTTGCCTCGCGGCTGACCCGTTCACCCGGCGTCCACCTCGGCACCGGTGCGCTGATGGGCGCGGTGCTGGTTGCCGGGTCGGACCTTCTCTCGCAGCGGCTGCCCATCCAGGCAGCCGTGCCGATCGGGCTGATGACCGGACTGGTGGGCGGCGTGTATTTGCTCTGGCTCCTGACCCGAAGCAAGCAGGTCTAACCCATGAACACCAAGGAGAACCCCATGGAAGACGTCCTCTCCGGGCGCGGCCTGACCATCGGCTATGACGGCCGAACCGTCTCCGAACACCTGGATGTGAGGATTCCGCCAGGATCCTTCACTGCCATCATTGGCCCGAACGCCTGCGGCAAGTCAACGCTCCTGCGCGCGCTCTCGCGCCTGCTGAAACCTCAGGCAGGGCACGTTTTCCTGCAGGGAAAGGACATCGAGTCCTATCCAACCCGGGACGTGGCCCGGCGGCTTGCGCTCCTGCCGCAAAGTTCCACCGCTCCGGACGGCATCACTGTGGCGGACCTGGTGGCGAGGGGACGCTTCCCGCACCAGTCCCTGCTGCGCCAGTGGTCGGCCGCGGACCAGGAAGCCGTGAGCGCGGCGCTGGAAGCCACGGGCGTGCAGGACCTCGCTGACCGGACGGTGGGCGAGCTTTCGGGCGGGCAGCGCCAACGGGTGTGGCTGGCCCTGGTGCTGGCACAGGACACTCCCGTGCTGCTGCTGGATGAACCCACGACGTTCCTGGACATTTCCCACCAGCTTGAAGTCCTTCGCCTGTGCCGCACCCTGCACCGGACCGGCAATTACACACTGGTGACAGTGCTGCATGAACTGGGCCTGGCGTTCCGCTTCGCGGACCATGTGATCGCCATGAAAGACGGGCGGATCGTAGCCCAGGGCCCTCCGGCGGAGATCGCGACGCCGGAACTTATGAAGGAGATTTACGGGATTGACGCCCTTGTCATCCCGGATCCGGCTACGGGAGGACCGTTGGTGGTGCCCCTGGAACCCGGACATTCCGGACCTGAAACACCCCGAAGCAGAGCGGATGTTCCGCTGACGCTGACCACCGAAGGAGCTCCCGCATGAGCGGCCACCTGCTCACCGTTACACACATCGAAGACCTCACCCCGCGCATGCGGCGGGTCCACTTCGACGGACCCGGAATCGCCGGCTACGTCAACGCCGGCCCCCATGTTCCCAACGTCAAGCTCTACTTCCCGGCCCCTGGCCGGCCGCTTGACCTGCCGGATCGGGGCGAGCATGGCTGGGACTGGAAGCCGGGGCAGCGTGAACGGGTGCGCACCTACACCGTCAGCCGCCTGGCAGAGGATGCCTCCACTATGGCCGTGGACTTCGTCCGGCACCGCGGAACGTCCGTTGCCGCGTCCTGGGCCGAATCCGCCGCCCGCGGTGACCAGATAGCGGCCCTCGCCGGAGGCGGCGCGGTAGTAGGCGAAGCGGAGTGGGTCCTGCTGGCCGGTGATGAAACCGCCCTTCCTGCCATCGCCGGGACGCTGGAACGCTTCGGTCCGCAGCAGCGCGGACTGGCAGTCATTGAGGTGGCGGGCCCGGAGGAAGAGCAGGTCCTTCCTGCACCGGACGGGGTCCAGGTGCGCTGGCTGCACCGGAACGGGGCCGCTCCGGGGACCACCACGCTGCTGGCCGATGCGCTGGCTGCGGTGGCACTGCCCGCCGCCGAGCTGTCAGCCGGGCAGGTGGCGGTGTGGGTGTCAGCGGAATCCGCCGTCGTACGATTCGCCCGCCGCCATTTGAAGGAGGCGGGGTTCCCGCGCCGGAAGCAGCTGATCATCGGCTACTGGAACCGCGGAATCGACGAAGTGGCCTACGGACGTGCCACGGACCACGACCGGGTGGACGGGGAGCTGGATACGGTTCTCCCCGGCCAGGAAGAGCGGCGCCATGCCCACGCCCATGCCCACTGAGCCTCCGGCGACCGCGCCGGCGTTCCCTCCCCCGCGCGAGCCTGTCCCGCAGCCGCCCGTTCCCATCCGTGTCCTGGCCGGACATTTCCGTGCCCATTGGGACACCCTGTCCGCGCCGGAACGCCAGCAGCTGCTGGCAGATCGGTACGCCTGGGAAACGCCGCTCATCGAAGACGACCCCGAGGCAGACCCGGGTTACCGTGCCGTCACGTTCCTGTACCGGAACCCGGCCGCGTCCGCCGTAGTCCTCTCCGCCAATGCGATGGTGCACCCGGACACTCTCGGGGCCTGTGAGTTCGAAGCCCTGCCGGACGGTCTCTGGGCACTGAGCTGGCGGATGCCGGCTTCCTGGGAAGCCAGCTACCGGATCACCGCACACAGCGGACCCGGCACCCCGCCCTGGCGCGCTGCCACGGACCGCCGCAGCGTCCGCCTTGCCGCGGATGCAGGAGGGCCGGATCCCCGGAACGAAGCGCAGTCCACGGGCATGTCGGGGGCGGCGACGTCGGTGGTCCGGCTGCCTGCCGTGCCGCCTTCCCCCTGGCTTGCCGCTCCGGTTCCATCCGCCCCGCGCGGCACCAGCATCATGGGTGAGCCGTCCGCCCTGCGCAGCCTTGGCCGGGAGGATACCGGGGCGGGCAGCAGGGCACCGGCACCGCCGCGGGTCCTGGGCAACTTTGTCCGGGGGCTTGAACTGCGCCGGGTCCGTGACCGTCGTGCCGGCCGGCTGCGGAATGTGTGGCTCTACCGGCCGCAGGCAGCCAATTCCGGTTCAACCCCGCTCCTGGTACTGCACGACGGGCAGGTGTGGGCCAAGTACCAAAACCTGGCGGGCACCCTGGACGCCGCGATTGCTGCCGGCATCATCCCGCCGCTGCACGTGGCCATGGTGGACTCCGTGGACGTGCCGACCCGCAGCCTGGAGCTCTCCGGTCCGACGGGCACCGTTGATTTCACCGCCTGTGACCTCATCCCGGAGCTGCGGCGCTCCCTGCCCCTCTCACCGGATCCGCTGCGAACGATCATTTCCGGAGCCAGCTACGGAGGGCTCGCTGCCCTCTGGCAGGTGGCTCGATACCCCCATACGGCAGCTGCTGCCTTGGCGCAGTCGCCCTCGCTGTGGCGGTACAGCCTGGAGCAGCCGCTGCTGACGGCCCCGGGCCAGCTCCTGGTCAGGCTGCAGGCAGGGATCTACGAGCCCAGCATCCATGAACCGGCACAAGCGCTCAGCCGTGCCTTGGTGAACGGCGGGGTTGATGCGGGTTTCCAGTCCATCACCGGAGGACACGACTGGGCCTGGTGGCATCCCCGCCTGATTCACGGCCTGGCGGGGATCCTGACAGGCTGAGCGGCGGGAGCCGGCTGCGTTATTCCCCGGCTTCCGGGTACTCCTCGCCGGTGTCCCGGGGGTAGTCGTCCTCGCCGTCGGGGGCCGTGCCGTCGCGTTCCTGGTCCAGCCGGTCTGCCTCTGAACCTCCGGGCAGGAGTGGATCCCCGTGTGGGCGGACCGGATCGCCGGCGTTTTCGTCCTCTTCCAGTTCCGGCGCGGCGGGGAGCTGTTGCTCCAGGGTGTCTTCTTCGTTGCCGGAAGGAATTGCGGGTTCTTCAAAGGGTGTGGCCATTGCGGATTCTCCTTTGCAGCACGTGCACGATCCTGCCCTGCATCGGCCGGGCCGGAAGGTGCGGTAATTGCCGGGGTTTCCACCCTATGCCATAAGACTGCTGCCGAACTGAGTATCGACCAGTTCGAATAAGTAGACTGACTAGTATTCCGTTGGGCTAGAATTGTGCGCATGCCTGAAACCGCGAACCCGACAGGCGCGGGCTACTGGTACAACCAGTCAGCTGAGACCGCCGGCGGTGTAGACGTCCTGAACGCGCTCCGCGCCTACCGCGCAGCCGAAGCTGCCATGCGCCGCAGAACCCGCGACTCGATGCGGATGAACGAGACGGACCTGCTGGCCATCCGCTACGTCATGCAGGCCCGCCAGGCCGGCAAATCCATTGGCCCCAAGGATCTGTCCCGCGTCCTGAGCATCTCCACCGCCTCCACGACCGCCTTGATAGACCGGCTGCAGAAGGGCGGTTACCTGACCCGGCGGCCGCACCCCACGGACCGGCGCGCCCTGGAGATCATCCCCACCGAGAATGCTGACCATGAGGTACGGGAAACCCTCGGAAAAATGCACCGCAAGATGCTGGACACCGCCGAATCACTGACTCCTGAGGAGGCCGTGATTATCACGCGCTTCCTGCAGGAAATGACCCGGGTCCTGGAGAGCGACGGGTAGGATAGGTCTCCAAACTTTACATCCCAGGAACCTTACATTATAAATAGTCAAGCTAGCTAGTTGCTAGCCTACCTATCGAAGGGTGCAGTTCATGACGGTCGTAGATTCACAGCAGGTCCCCGCCAACCCCGCCCCGGACGACGAGCCCCTGTCCTCCCTGGCCATGGCCGCCTCCAACCTGGAAGCACAGCAGTGGGCAGTTGACCGTGCCGAGCAGGTCCTCACCGAGCTGGTGCAGAGCGCCGTCAGCGAAGGACTGGAGACCGGCAGCATCGCAGCCGTGGCCGGCATGACCACGGAAGAAATCGAGAAGATCTCCGCCGAAGGCACCGCCTCCTAGTCACAGCAGCCCCCGCCACGCTTCTCGCCGCAACCGCAGCAGCGTGTCATATAAGTACTCTTAGCCCGAGTCCCCCCACCTCGCGCTAACGTGTTCCATGACACATCCGCAGCTGCAAGGGAGAAGCGTGGCGGTTTTCAGCAGGACCCGAAGGACGCCCCCTGTCAGGGCGGGACTGGCACTCACCGGCGTCCTCCTGATTGGCGTAAATCTCCGCGTAGCCTTCGTCTCCGTGGGCCCGCTGCTCGCAGACATCGGCCGCGAATTCGACTTCAGCAGCGCCCAGTCCGGCCTCCTCACGGGACTGCCCCTCATCGCGTTCGCACTGTTCTCGCCGCTGGCTCCCGCCGTTGCCATAAGGATCGGCCTGGACCGGGCGTTGTGGCTCTCGCTGGCTTTGCTTGCGGCCGGCACCGTCTTCCGATCCACACCAGTTCCCACAGCACTCTGGACGGGAACCGTCCTGATCGGCATCGCGATTGCGTTCCTCAACGTGCTGCTGCCCTCGCTGATCAAACGCGATTTCCCGGGCAGGATCAGCCAGCTCACAGGCCTCTACATTGCCGCCCAGAGCCTGGTCACGGCCCTGGGCGCCGCCGTCGTCGTCCCGGTTTCCCTGGTCCCCGGTTCAGGCTGGCGCCTGGCGCTGGGCATTTGGGCCGGGCTGGCGCTGATCGCCATGGCGATCCTGCTCCCGGGCCTGAAACGCGGGAAGGCCGACGGCGATGCAGCCGGTTCGGCAGTAGAGGAGCCGTCCGCGCCGGTCCGGTTCCGCTCCCCCTGGCGGACTCTGCTTGGCTGGCAGGTAACCCTGTTCATGGGCCTGCAGTCCGTTGGATTCTTCGTCGTGACAACCTGGCTGCCCAGCATTGAACGTGACCAGGGAATTTCCGAGACCACGTCCGGACTGCACGTCTCCGCTTTCCTGGTGGTGGGCACAGCGTCATCCCTGCTGACCGGCGCCGTCCTGGGCCGGTTTGCCGACCAGCGCCTGCTGGGCATGGCGGGCAGCCTGCTGGCCATGGCCGGCTTCCTCGGGCTGCTGGCTGCTCCCGAGCTGTCCCTGGTGTGGGTGGTTGTCAGCGCCTCAGGCTGCGGCAGCATGATCGTCACGGCCCTGTCCCTGTTTAGCCTGCGGACCACCAACCATGTCCAGGCGGCAGCCCTGTCCGGCATGGCCCAGTCAGTCGGCTATGCAATCGGAGCCGCCGGACCTGTGCTCTTCGGCTTCCTGTACGACCTCAGCGGCGGCTGGACGGTCCCGCTGGCCGCGAGCGCCGGGATTATGGGGCTGAGCTGCGCCATGGCCTTCCTCGCCGGACGGGACAGGGTGCTGCCGGAACTGCCCCGGCAGCGGCCCGCGGCACAGCCTGGCACCTAATTCCGCTCGTAGCGCCAGTCGCTGCCCCGCATCACCAGGCGGTGCCGGTCACCGGACTGCCCCGTCCCCTCCCCCGGATACTCTTCGTCGCCGTGCCAGGCAATAACGGCGTCGGGTTCGTAGCCGTCCAGCAGGCGGCTGCTGAAGGTCTCCGGAACGGCACCGGCAGCATGCTCCAGTGCGGCAGCAGCATCCTGGAACCGCTGCAGCAGCGTCAGCGTGACAAAGGTCGGAGCAACCAGGAGCATTTTGCCCGTGCGGTGCAGCTGCAGGGCATCACCCGGCCTCAGCCAGGCATAGTCGATTAGCTCGCCGGGGTTCAGCCTGATCTCCCCCGCCGGCGCCGGTGCCAGGAAGAACCAGGTGCGCAGCCGTTTCGGCGCCTGCAGCGGGGGAACCCAGCAGGAGAGTTCAACAAGTGACTCCGGTGCGAGCTCCAGTCCGGTTTCCTCAACAGTCTCCCGCACCCCGGCGATCCTCGCTGCGGGCAGGTCCTTTTCAGGGTTCCGCGGCTCAGCCTCCAGGTCCGGCGGCACCGACCCGGCGGCGTCGTAGTCTTCCGGATCCACCCGTCCGCCGGGGAAAACCCAGGCACCGGCAAACGTCCCCGTGTGCCGCGGCCGCTCCAGCAGCAGGACCTCAATCCCATGCTCGCCGTCGCGCAGCAGGACCACCGTTGCGGCTGTGCCAACCAGTGTCATCATTCCCCTGTCATTTCCCTGTCCAAGGACTTGTTTCCTCCATGGATCGTAACGAACGCACGCTCCGGCTCAGCACCGTTGCCCGCCGGCACCGGGTGCCCTTTCAATGAACCCAGGAGGAACAGCCATGGACTCATCCGCAGGCAGGGCGAAGTACGACGTCAAAAAGGCAGAGCGGGAATCTACTCCCCCGGGCGCAGCTTCACGCTGGTGGAGGTTCCGCCGCAGCGTTTCCTGGCCGTTGACGGCCATGGGAACCCGAACACCTCCCCGGATTACGCCGCCGCCGTGCAGGCGCTCTACTCAGTGGCCTATGCCCTGAAGTTCGCTGCGAAGCGCAGTTTGGGGCGGGACTCGGTGGTGGCGCCGCTGGAAGGGCTGTGGCGGGCGGAGAACCCGCAGGTTTTCGCGGAGGGGAACAAAGACTCCTGGGACTGGACCATGCTGATCAGCCAGCCGGAGTGGATCAGCCCGGAAATGGCCGGGGAAACTGCTGCGGAGGTACGGACCAAGAAGGGCCTGGAGGCAGCCGCTCGCATCCGCTGGCTGGAACTTCGCGAGGGCCTGTCGGTGCAGGTGCTCCATATTGGTTCCTACGACGACGAAGCTCCACTGCTGGCCCGGCTGCACCATGAGTTCATGCCGGAGAACCACCTGGATTTCAACGGGGACCACCACGAGATCTATCTCAGCGACCCCCGCCGCACCGCCCCGGAGAGGCTGAAGACCGTGCTGCGCCAACCCGTTCGGAGAAAATAAAACAATCTGCCTCTTGCATTAGTGTGCGTCACACACCATAGTGTGAGGCATGGACGAAGAACTGCTGGGTGGACATCTCCAGGAACTGCGCCGCGGAACTGTGGTGCTGGCCTGCCTCTCCATCCTGAAACAGCCCGGCTACGGCTACGGGCTGCTGGAAGCGCTGGAACAGGCAGGTTTCGGCGTGGAAGCCAACACTCTCTACCCGCTGCTGCGCCGCCTTGAAAAGCAGGGACTGCTCACCAGCTCGTGGGATACCGAAGAGGCACGCCCGCGGAAGTTCTACACCACGTCCGAGGAAGGCCGGGAACTGCTCCGGGCCCTGCTTCAGGACTGGGAGAACCTGCACAACTCCATCCGCCAGCTCAACGAAGGACAGTCATCATGAGTACCCTCACTGACCGTTACGTCTTTGCGGCCCTGCGCTCCATCCCGGAAGGCCAGCGCGGCGACATCGAGCGGGAACTGCGCGGTTCAATCACCGACGACGTCGAGGCGCGGGTGGAAGGCGGGCAGTCACCGGCCGAGGCCGAAACCGCCGTCCTCACCGAACTTGGGGACCCCGCCCGGCTTGCCGCGCAGTACACCGGCCGTGAGCTCTACCTGATCGGCCCGGACCTTTTCCTGGACTGGTGGCGCCTGCTGAAGACGCTCGCCATCATCATCACGCCGCTCTCCTTTGTCGGGTCGATAGTGGTGCGGATGGCCCTCGAGCCCGGCGAGCCAGCCGGAGCCTTCGGCGCCGCGATCGGCACGGCCATCAGCGTACTGGTGCACCTTGGTTTCTGGGTCACCCTGGTTTTCGCGATCATCCAGTTCAACGGCACCCGGCGGAAGGATCTGGGCCTGCAGCCGTGGTCCCCCGCCACGCTGCCGCAGGTACCGCGAAAGTCCCAGGTCACCCTCGGCGACACCATCGCCTCGGTGGTGCTGGTTGCCTTCTTCATCGGCGTGCTGCTCTGGCAGCGGATCGGGTCGCTGCTGTACCTCAACGGCGAACCCGTGGTGGTGCTGCAGGAAGACCTGTGGAGTTTCTGGCTCCCGTACGTGATCGTTTTGCTGGTCCTCGAGGCGGGTTTCGCCGTCGTGCTTTATCTGGCCGGACGCTGGACCTATGCCTTTGCCGCAGTGAACACCGTGCTTGCGCTGGCCTTTATGGTGCCGGTGCTGTGGCTGCTGTCCACGGACCAGGTCTTTGACTGGAGCTTCCTCGCGAACGTCGACTGGGGTGCGGACGCATCCACCTGGATTGCGGGAATCACGGCGGCGACGGTGCTGGTTATCGGCGTCTGGGACATCGGCGACGGATTCATTAAAGCCTGGAAGGCCGGCAGACCGGCGGCTGTTCCAGCTGATGTCCGGTAGCAAAAACACGACGGCGCCGCGCGGGGAGATCCCGGGCGGCGCCGTCGTTTTTTGCGGACGCTGGTTAGTCGCGGCGTCGCTGCAGCCACGGCTGCAGGAGGCCCGTGACCCACGGCAGCACCCAGTAGGCCATGATCGGAGTCAGGATCGCAGTGGTGATCAGTACGCGCAGCGGCATCAGGATGTCATCCCAGACCGGAACGGTCAGTCCCACCAGCCAGGTGAAGGCCAGGTTCACCGGGAAGAAGCCCAGCCAGATGGCCACGGCCTGCTTCCAGCGGGGCGGTTTCACGGGAGTCTCAAGGTCCGTGATGGACGACGGCGCGTCGAACCAGCCCTCAATACCGGTACGGCGGGTAACGGTGCGGTCCTCAACCATGTCCCGGCCGCGCTCAAGCCAGTCGCGCCGGGGCTCGGAATGTTCCCAGGCATCCAGCGCAGCCGCATCGGAGAACCGGTACAGCATGTGCCACTCATCGGACGTAGCGGAGGCGCGGACCCATCCGGACCCGAGGAACCCTGGCCAGGTGTTGGCGAGGTTGACGCCCTCCTGGACCCAGTGGGTGGCCTCGGACACGCGGCGGGGATCGACCCGCCGGGTGATGGAGACCGTCACCGCCTCCGGCCCGCGGGCCGGAAGGGTGTCAGTGTGCGTTGATGTCATGCCTCCCAGTATCCGGGCGGGAGTCCATGAGCGGCGAATCCTGGGAGGGTGCTCCCGGCCACACCGGTGGGGTGCACGGCGGCGCCGTCGGATGCAACCGGCCTTAGCCGTACAGCTCGGCGGCGAGGCCGAGCATCGCGGCCACACTCCGGGACGGCCGCAGGGCCGACGGCCACACCATGGAGACCGGAACCGGACGGACCGCGGGGCTAAGCGGCCGCACTACCAGCGGACGGCCTTCATAGGACAGTTCTCCGGCCGGCTGCTGGACGAGGATGGCGTAGCCCATCCCGCGTCCCACCAGCGAGCGCGTCACCTCATAGTCAGTAGTGCGGAACCGCACGTTCGGCACCAGGCCGGCGGCATCAAACATGGTCATGGTGTTCTCCCGGCTGGGATCAACGTCCAGCAGGATCATGGGTTCGGGCGCCACATCGGCCAGGGACAATTCGGTCCGTTCCGCGAGTGGGTGCCCTGCCGAGAGCACCACGGCCGGTTCGGCTGCGAACAGCGGCTGCCGGTTCAGCCCCGCCGGAAGCGAGAGGTCGTAGGCGATGGCGACGTCGAGCTGTCCGTCCGCCAGCCGCCGGTGGATCTCCGACTGCGGACCGTCGTAGAAGTCCAGCTCCACCAGCGGATACCGCCGCCCGTAGTGCTCGATCAGGCGGGCCAGCACCGTCGGAGCCAGCGTCAGGTAACAACCCAGGACCAGTGAACCGCGCACCTCGGCATCGCTTCCGCCGGCGTGGAGCTGCAGGTCAACGGCGTCCACCAGCAGGTTCCGGGCCCGGCCCAGCACGTTCTGCCCGGCCGTGGTCAGTGTGATGCCATGCGCCTTCCGCCGGATCGCCAGCTGCGTCCCGAAGGCCCGTTCCAGATTGTTCAGCGCCCCCGCCACTGCCGACTCGGAGACATGCAGGCTCTGGGCCGCAGCCGCAATACTGCCCTGGTCAGCGACGGCGGCGAAGACCTCCAGTTGCCGCAGGGTGTACCGGAGCATACTTAACCTCACTCAAAGCGTGGATATTCAATGATTTCTTGTACTTTACCGGGGATATGACGCACGGCACACTGGGGGGCAGGCGGGTGCCGCCGCAACGCACACGAGGAGATCACCGATGACCACCCCGGATACCACCCAGTCCCCCGGCTGCCCCTTTTCCGGCGTGCCGGCGGACAACGGCTCCGCCGAAGCCGCCTTCCCTGGTGCGGCCGCCGGCGTTCCCGGCACCATCCCAGCGGCCGGGGAATTCCGCGAAGCGCCCGTGGCCGACTGGGTAACCATCCCCGACCTGTACCGGGACCCGTTCCCGATCTACCGGCGGATGCGCGAGGAAGCCCCGGTGCACTGGGTACCGGCGGTGAACCGATACATGGTGACCGGCTACGCCGCCTGCCACACCATCGAGCAGGACGACGCAACCTTCTCCGCCGATGAAACCGGTTCACTGATGAAGCGGTCCATGGGCCATTCAATGCTCCGCAAGGACGATCCGGAACACCGGGTTGAACGGGACTCCTACGGGTCCACGCTGCGTCCGGGAACCATCAAGAACCACTGGAAAGCCCTCTTCGAGGCGAACAATGAGAAGTACCTAAGGGAGCTGGAGGCCAAGGGCTCCGGCGCCGACTTCGTCTGGGACTACGCCGCACCCTACGCCGCGGAGAACCTTCGCCTGGTCTGCGGGTTCCACAACGCCACGCAGCAGGACCTGCAGCGCTGGAGCCAGACGATGATCGACGGCACCGGGAACTACGCGGACGACGCCGATGTCTGGGAAAAGAGCGCCCGCTCCTCTGCGGAGGTGGATGCCGCGATCGACGAAATGCTGCCGTACTTCCGGAAGAACCCGGACCACTCGCTGCTCTCCGGGCTGGCCTCGATGCCGATCCCCCTGGAAGCCATCCGCGCAAACCTGAAGATGACCATTGGCGGCGGGCTGAACGAGCCGCGGGACGTCCTGGGCACCACGGTCTGGGCACTGCTGGAGAATCCGGACCAGCTCGCCTCGCTCCAGGAGGACCCCAAGCTGCACGCCGCGGCCTTCGAAGAATCCGTCCGCTGGGTGGCCCCCATCGGCATGTACCCGCGGGAAGCCACCCGGGACACCGTGCTGGAGGGCATCCGCCTGCCCAAGGGAGCGCGCATCGGCGTCGTGATTGGTGCCGCCAACCGTGACCCGGCGGTCTTCGAGAACCCGGAAACCTACAACATTCACCGGCCCAGGAAACCGCACCTGGGTTTCGGCGGCGGAACGCACTTCTGCGCCGGCACCTGGGTGGCCCGCACCCAGGTGGCCCAGGTGGCCATGCCCGCACTCTTTGACCGTTTCCCGCGCCTGCGCCTGGACCCGTCGGCTGAGACGGTCGACGCCGGCTGGGTCTTCCGCGGCATGCTCAAGATGCCCGTGCGCTGGGACTGACCCCGATTTTCCTAGGAGAACCATGAACACCGTTACCTTTATCCAGCCCTCGGGCGCGCCGGCCACTGTGAGCGTGGAGCCGGGCACGTCCCTGATGCGGGCCGCCGTCACCAACGGAGTGGACGGCATCGTCGGGGAATGCGGCGGCCAGGCGATGTGCGCCACCTGCCACGTTTATGTCCGCCCCGAGTTCGCCGCCGCGCTCCCGGAACCCAGTGACGACGAAGAGGAGATGCTGGACTGCACCACAGCTGAACGGACGGAGCTTTCGCGCCTGGGCTGCCAGATCAAGGCCTGTGCGGAACTGGACGGGATCGTCGTCGACGTTCCGGCGGAACAGGTCTGAGATGTCCGTAGTCATCATCGGCGGCGGGCAGGCCGGGCTGCAGGTTGCGGACTCGCTGCGCAGCGGCGGCTACCAGGACGGCATCACGGTCATCGCCGACGAGCCGGGCCTGCCCTACCAGCGTCCGCCCTTGTCCAAGGACTATCTGGCGCCGGAGGGCAGCCCTGCTCCCCTGCCGCTGCGCGCGGCGTCGTTCTTCGCGGACAAGGAGATCACGCTGCGCAGCGGCGTGCGTGCAGCCGCTGTGGACCGCGCTGCCCGGACCGTGATCCTGGCCGGCGGGGAGCAGGTGGGCTACCGGCACCTGGTCTTTGCCACCGGCACCGCGAACCGTGCGCTTACCTGCCCGGGTGCAGACCTTCCCGGGGTGCATCTGCTGAGGACACTGCCCGACGCCGAGGCGCTCCACTCGGCCCTGGCTGCGGCCCGCCGGGTGGTGGTGGTCGGTGCCGGATTCATCGGGCTGGAAGTTGCCGCCGCTGCCCGGGCACGAGGCTGTGAGGTGACGGTGCTGGAGTTCGCGCCGGGTCCCATGGGGCGGGCCCTGAGCCCTGCCATGGGTGCCTGGTTCGCCGGGGCCCACGCCCGTGCCGGGATCCGGCTGCGCTTCAACGAAGGCATCGCCGCCTTCGAACCCAGTATGGACGGCAGGGTTGGCTGGGCGGTGTCCACGACCGGAGCCCGGTACCGGGCGGATCTGGTGGTGGCGGGCATCGGCGTCGTGCCCAATGATGCGCTGGCCGCCGCGGCCGGGCTGGAAACCGGGAACGGCATAGTGGTGGACGCCGCCCTGCGCACCTCGGATCCATCGGTCCTGGCCGTGGGTGACTGCGCCAGTTTCCCGTCAGCGCACGCCGGGGCAAGGATCCGGGTCGAGTCGGTGCAGAACGCCACGGATCAGGGTCGGCACGCTGCGCGGACCATCCTCGGATCGGCCGAGCCGTACAGGGACCTGCCGTGGTTCTGGAGCAACCAGGGCAGCCTGCGGCTGCAGATTGCGGGCCTTTCCGCCCCAGGGGACCAGACCGTGCTCAGCGGGGATCCGGAATCCGGTAAGTTCTCTGTGCTGTGCTTCCGGAACGGACGGCTGGCCGCCGTGGAGTCGGTGAATTCGCCCGGGGAGCATCTGGGTGCGCGGAAGCTGCTGGCGGCCGGGATCAGTCCGGAGCCTGAGGAGGCTGCTGCCCCCGGCTTCAGCCTTAAGGCACTGGCGCGGCAGGACGTCGCGGCGTCGTCGTCCGTTTAGCTTCCTCCCCCTCCCCCTCCCCATCGAGATGGCAGTTACGGCTCTTTTGAGCGCTCAAAAGAGCCGTAACTGCCCTCTCGTTGGGCGGGCCGAGGTAGGCGGGCCGGATCAGGCGAGGAGCAGGAGCCGCTCGCCGAGCAGGACCAGTGCCACGCACACCATCAGGATTCCGCTGGCCAGCGTGACTGCCCGGGCAGCTGCCGGCCGGGAACGCAGCAGCCGCCGGGCGCCGAGTGCCACCAGCGTGTAAACGAGCACGGAGACACCGAAGTGGGACAGTCCCAGCACCAGCGACTGCAGCGGCAGCGCCAGCGCGGCGGCCGGGTCCACGAACTGCGGGATCAGCGCAAGGTAGAGGAGCAGGGCCTTCGGGTTGGTGCCGGAGGTTCCCAGCCCCTTCAGGAATTCCCGCCGCTCGACGGCGCGGCGGGAGCGGACCGGAGCCCGGACGGCCAGGGCCACGGACCCGGAGCCACTTGAACCGGAGCCCTCCGCCCCGGCCGGTTCTGCCTCCGCCCCAGCCGCGGGCACCGGCGTCGTACTTCCGTCTGTAAATCCGGCGCCGCGCCAGGAACGCATCGTGGAGATGCCCAGCCACAACAGGTACGCCGCGCCGGCCAGGGTCAGGCCGGTGAGCAGCCCGGGTGAAGCCGCGATCAATGCCGCGAGCCCGGCGACGATCAGCGCGGTGTGGACCAGGTAGCCGGCGCAGAGCCCGGCCACGGAGGGGGCCACGCGCCGAGCGCGCAGGCCGGAGGAGATGCAGTATGCCCAGTCAGCACCCGGAGTCATGGCCAGGGTGATCGAAACCGCCGCGAACCCCGCGAGCTGCTGAAAATCCATTCCTCAACCCTAGGGAGAAGTCCACGCGAAGTGCTGACCGGAAAATGCTCTGAAACGGGTGGTCACGGTACGATCTTTGCGTGATTGATGCCATTGACCGAGAAATCTTGCGTCTGCTCCAAAATGACGGACGGATGAGTGCCACTGCGCTGGCAGCCCGGGTGGGGCTGACGGTTGCACCGTGCCACCGCCGGATCAAGGAACTTGAACGCAAGGGGGTGCTCACCGGATACCGTGCCGTGGTGGACCCTGCTGCCGTGGGCCTGGGCTTCCAGACCCTGGTGTTCGTGACCCTGCGCGACCGGGCGCAGATGCTGGCTTTCGAGGAGGCCGTTGGCCGGCACGAGCAGATCGTGAAGGCGGACCGCCTCTTCGGTGATCCGGATTTCCTGCTGAAGGTGATTGCGGCGGATCTTCCCGGCTACCAGCAGTTCTACGACGATGTGCTGGTGAACCTGCCCGGGGTGGAGAAGCTCACCAGCACCATCGTGATGAAAACCGTCAAGGAAGAAGCCGGCCTGCCGCTGTGAGGTGAGCGGCGCGGAGCCCTCCCGTAAATTGGAACCTATGCCCACTGAAACCGAGGAACTTACCGTCAACGTTGGGGACGGGACCGTTAGTGCCGTGTTCGCCCGGCCCGCCGATGCGTGGGCGTCCATGGTGGTGGCGCATGGAGCCGGGTCCGGCATGGAGCACCCCTTCCTCACCGGCTTCACCAACGCGATGAACGACGGCGGCGTGGCGACCTGGCGGTTCAACTTCCCCTACCGGGAGGCCGGCAAGAAGTTCCCTGACCGTGCGCCGGCCGCGATTGCCGCGTGGCGGGCCGTGATGTTCGCGGCGGAGGACAATGCCGGCGGCGTGCCCGTGTGGGCGTGCGGCAAGTCCTTCGGCGGGCGGATGGCTTCCATGGCCGTGGCCGAGGGGATGCAGGCTGCGGGCCTGGTGTATCTCGGTTACCCGCTGCACCCGCCGGGCAAGCCGGAGAAGCTGCGCGACGAGCATCTGTATGGGTTGAGACTGCCCATGCTGTTCCTGCAGGGAACCCGGGATCCGTTTGCCCTGCCCGGCGAGCTGGAACCGGTGGCCGAAAGGATCGGGCCGAACGCCGTCGTCGAGCGTATTGAAGGCGGGAACCACATGTTCGAGGTCGCCGGGAACAAGCGGCCGCAGGACGTGATCGGGGCGTCACTGGCCGCGCCGGTGCTGGACTTCATGCGTTCCCACCGGAGTTAGCGGCAGGGCTGGTCGCAACCTCCGGGGAGATCACGTCGCTTTGAGGGCGCCAGCGCAAACCATTGCGGAGATAACGTCGCTTTGAAGGGCCCTGAGGAGCGTTTACTGCACGAGGGTTGTCCCTGAAAGGCCCTAAGGGACGTCAACTCCCCGAAGGTTTGCTGGACTGTTCTTGTCTCCACTCATGGCAGCGCCAGGGCCGGACTACCCGCGCCACTCCCCTTGCGGTTCACCTGCAGTTCGGGCGGGTTGCCAGGACTCTGCCCGGCGTCTTCTGTTTTGACGGAACCCCGCGGCGCTGCCACGATCATTGGGGACGCGGCGCCGTACATGGCGCGCAGCAGTTCATCAACTATTCGCTCCATCTGCCGCGGGCTCCTGCGGCGCTCGTCCAGGAGGACCTTTGGCACCGAACCCCGCCCTGCAGGCTGTTTTCTGGGACATGGACGGAACCCTCGTGGACACCGAGCCATACTGGTTCGCCGCCGAAAAGGAACTGATGGCCCGGTTCGGGGTCAGCTGGAGCGATGAGCAGGCCATGGAACTGGTGGGCAACGCCCTTCCGGATTCAGCACGGGCGTTGCAGGCCGCCGGAGCCGACCTGGGGATCCGGGAAATCCTCGACGGGATGCTGGACAGCGTAATCCGGTCCGTACGGCGCGAAATCCCCTGGCGTCCCGGAGCCCGCGAGCTCCTGGCCGAGCTGTATGCGGCCGAAATCCCGTGCGCCATGGTGACCATGAGCGAGTCGCTGCTGGCCCGGGTCATCGCCGACCAGCTGCCGGAAGGGACCTTCCGTTTCCTGGTGACCGGTGAGATGGTCGCCAATGGCAAGCCCGACCCGGAGCCCTACCTGCTGGCGGCGAAGCTGATGGGCGAGGAACTGGGCACGACCATGGACCTGGACCGCATTGTTGCCGTGGAGGATTCGCTGCCCGGCGTTGCCTCAGCCAAGGCCTCAGGTGCCGTGACCATTGCCGTGCCCAACGCCGTCGACATTCCGACCCAGTCCGGTATCACGCGCTGGGAAACCCTGGCCGGCCGCACCGTTGAGGATCTGCAGGCGCTGGTTGCGGACAGGGTTACCGCTTCGTTTTAGTTGCATACGCACCTCGGCCGCCGCCGGTGCGCGGTCGTTATGGTGGGAGGAAACTTCGGCAACCATTAGCAAGGAGGCAGTCCATGACCCCACCACGCGGACGAACTCTGCTGAAAGCAGCAGCCACGGGCACCATCGCTGGCCTGGCCGGTGTCGCCGCCATGACGGCAGCCGAGAAGCTTGAACAGGCGCTAACGCACCGGCCGAGTTCCTACGTGCCGGCCCGGACCCTGCTCACCCTGCTGGGGCGCAAACCCGGCGATGAACCGCAGTCCCCGGCTTGGAACCACACGATGCACTGGGGCACCGGTGCGGCGCTGGGCGCGCTGCGCGGCATCTGGTCTGTGACCGGCATCCGCGGCCCGCTGGCCAACACCTGGCACACGGTAGTGCGTCTGGCGACCGACCAGACTCTGGAGAACGCCACCGGCGTCGGCGCCCCGCCGCCCACCTGGGACCGGCAGGACCAGGTTGTGGACGTGCTGCACAAGAGCATCTATTCCTGGGCCGCCGGCACCGTCTCCGACGCACTGATCCGTCCGGTGCTCGAGTCCCGGCGGGGTACCTCGAGCCACTGACCGGCGCCTTCGCTCACGTGCCTTCGGCCACCTGCGTCGCAAAAGCGAAAGCTGTACGAATAGGGGGCAGAAACAGTCGTGGGCTAGTACGGCGTGTGCTGGTGGAGGGCGAGCTTCCACTCGCCGTCTTCCTTCGCGTACACACTGCTCAGCAGGGCCGTGTACGGCGTCCCGTCCCGGTCTGCGCGCACCTTGTAGCTGAGGACACCGACGTCGGGCCCTAGATAGGACTCCTCCGGGTCAATGATCTCGAAAGCTGACCAGGGCGGGCCGCCCATGGACTCAATAACCTGCCGGCGGTCCGCGATCCGCAGGCCATTCGTCAGCATCATCACGGGCTCACGCGCCAGCACCTCCGAGTAGAACGCGGTCGCTTCCTCCGGTCCGGTGGACAGCGCGTGCCAGCCGGCCGTTTCAAGTTCCACGAGTTCGTTTTCCATGGTCCGGGAGTGTAGACGCGCCGCAGGCGAACCGACAGGGAGCGAAGGAAACTGCACGCCGGAATAACCCCCGGTGCGTGGGCGCTGGAGAAGGTGTGAAGAAGATTGGATTCCTTTCCTTTGGCCATTATCAGGACGTCCCGGGTTCCCTGACCCCCACGGCCGGCGACGCGCTGCTTCAAGCGATCGACCTTGCGGTCGCCGCTGAAGAGGTCGGCGCCGATGGTGCGTTCGTACGTGTGCACCACTTCGCGCCGCAGCAGGCGTCGCCGTTCCCGCTGCTCGCCGCGATGGCTGCGCGCACGTCCCGGATCGATCTGGGCACCGGCGTAATCGACATGAGGTACGAAAACCCGCTGTACATGGCTGAAGAAGCCGCCGCAACGGACCTGATCAGCGGCGGCAGGCTGCAGCTTGGCATCAGCCGGGGATCCCCCGAGCCTGCGCTGCGTGGAGCCGAGTCCTTCGGTTACGTTCCTGGTGAAGGCGAAACCAACGCCGATATGGCCCGCCAGCACACGGAGATCTTCCGTGCCGCCATCACCGGCCGCGGCATGGCCCCGGCCAACCCGCAGATGACCGGGCACTCAGGCTTGCTGCCGATCGAACCCCAGTCTCCCGGTCTGAGCGACCGCATCTGGTGGGGTTCAGGAACCCGTGCGACGGCGAAGTGGACCGGGGAACAAGGTATGAACCTGATGAGTTCAACGCTGTTGACGGAGGACACCGGCGTCCCCTTCGACGAGCTGCAGGCGGAGCAGATCCACGCCTATCACGAGGCTTGGAAGGCGGCCGGGCACCCCGGGCAGGGGAAGGTCTCCGTCAGCCGCAGCATCATTCCGCTGGTCAGCGACCAGGACCGGCGCTACTTCGGTCTCCGCGCGCAGGCTGAAGCCAAGGACCAGGTGGGCCGCCTCGAAGGCGGGCTGGCTCGGTTCGGGCGCAGCTACGTCGGCGAGCCGGACGTGATCGCGAAGGAACTGGCGGACGACGCCGCCGTGCAGCTCGCAGACACCGTGCTGGTCACCGTGCCGAACCAGCTGGGCGTTGACTACAACGCGGCGCTGCTGGAGAACATCGTGAAGCTCGTGGCGCCCGACGCCGGCTGGCGGTAAGCACTCGCGCACCGGCGCATGCGCGGCGTCCTACAAATCCACATAGCAGAAACTGCCCGTTTGAGCCTCCAAACGGGCAGTTTCTGCGATGTGGATGGGAGGGAGGGAGGGACCCAGGCTACTTCTTGCGGCCGAACACCAGCGATGCGAGGGCCGTTGCCGCAGTGACGGTGTAGACCGACGGCCAGGCACCCATCTTCTTGGCCAGCGGGTGGGAGAGTCCAAAGGCAGCCACGTAGGTGGTGGTGAGGGCGACGGCGGTGCCCGTACCGGCGTCGCGCTTCCACAGCGCAAACGCTGCAGCACCTGCTGCGGCGAGGACGGCTCCCCCAAGCTGGCGGTTGCCGGTGTCGCGGGCGGTCTTGTAGCCGCCGATCAGGCCGGCGGAAGTAATGAGCGGGGTCAGCAAAGATGCCACGGTTTTCTCCTTCGATTGGACTTCTCCCAGCCTAACCCCGCTCATCGAGAGGCCAGTTACGGCTCCTTAGCCCCGGTGAAGTCATATGGTCGTTGCAACGCTCTGATTGATGGAGTGTTTGATGGTCAAGGTATTTCCCGCCCGCGTGCGGGCTGATTTCGTGGATTTGGTGTG
>NZ_LKIU01000002.1:0-169077 GCF_001307035.1 Arthrobacter sp. Edens01
AGACCAACCCTGGACATGGATACCCCAGCCAACCGGCTGAACATGCTGCTGCAACCGGCAGCCTAACCCCCCAGCGTTGCACCCACCACTTGACTTAGCCACCCCAAAGCAGCCGTAACTGACCTCTCGAGGGACGCATTCACCCCGCCCCACTCACCCGATGCAACACTGGCAAAGGAGCCATCATGTCTGCACAGTCTTCGGCTGCCGTCCCGGCGCGGCCGGCGTCAGCCACCGCAGGTAAGAAGAAGTCGCTGCTGGCGACCACGGCCGGCAACATTCTGGAGTGGTACGAATGGAGCGCCTACGCGGTCTTCGCCCCGTTCATTGCCGCAGCGATGTTCAACCCGGATGACCCCGTCTCGGCGCTGCTCTCGACACTCGCAGTGTTCGCCGTCGGCTTCCTCATGCGGCCGCTGGGCGGCATCGTTTTCGGCCGTGTGGCTGACCGAAGGGGCCGGAAGTTCGTCCTGATCACCACCATGCTGATGATGGCCGGTGGTTCACTGGTCATCGGCCTGATGCCCAGTTATGAAACCGTTGGCGTCTGGGCTTCGGTAATCCTGTTGGCAGCGCGTATCGGCCAGGGTTTTGCCCACGGCGGCGAGTCAGCCACTGCGAACACCTACATTGCTGAAATCGCCCCGAATCACCGGCGCGGCATGTGGGGGAGCATCGTCTTCGTCGCAATCTTCGCTGGATCAATCCTCGCCTACACGGTGGGCGGTTCGGTGACCGCTGTGCTGGGCGAGAGCGCCGTGGCCGAATGGGGATGGCGGATTCCGTTCATCCTGGGCGCATTCCTGGCCCTCGCCGCGCTCTACCTCCGCAAGGGCATGATGGAGAGCGAAGTGTTCGACGCCGCAGCCGGCGCCGGCGCCGATGCAGCGCCTCCGCTGCCGCGCCGGCAGATTGTCCGGGCGATCATCCTCATGATCGCCATGACCTCGGGCATCACCGCGGCGCACTACACCTGGACTTCCTACGCGTCGACCTACGCGATCACGCAGCAGGATATGCCAGCAGCTTCTGCCTACTGGGTGACGGTCGTGGCCCAGCTGATTGCACTGATTTCGCTGCCGTTCTGGGGCAGGCTTTCGGACTCGGTGGGACGCCGGCCGCTGATGCTGGGCTTCGCGGCCCTGATGATCCTGCTGCAGCTGCCGCTGATGGGCCTGATCAGCTCTGATCCCTGGACGCTGCTCGTAGCGTCCTCGCTGGCGCTCGTCGTCGTCGCCATTCCCGGGGCCCTGCTCTCGGCAACACTGTCGGAGAACTTTCCCACCAAGGTGCGCACCCAGGGCATCGGGTTTGCCTATTCGATTTCCGTTGCCGTGTTCGGCGGGACGGCCCCGTACCTGAACGCCCAATTGATCGAATGGAACGTGGGCTGGATGTCCAGCGTGTACATCATGATCCTCTGCGGCTGCACCGCCGTCGCGGTGTGGATGATGCCTGAGACCAAGGGCATTGACCTCAAGGACGCCTAACCCCCCCCCGCCCGACGAGGCAACAGAACGAGATCACAGAAACTGCCCGTATGAACGCTCATACGGGCAGTTTCTGTCATGTCGATGGGCGGGAAGCTACTGCTCCAGCTTCATCGCCTTGCGCAGGGTCAGCGCTCCGCCGCCCTGCATCACCGCGCGGCGGTAGATCTTCTCGCCGAACCGCAGCAGCGCATAGGCGGCAGCCAGGGCGATGGCCAGGGATACGAACGTCTCCCACAGCGGAATCTCGCTGCTGAGCATGCGCACCGGCATGGCCACCGTTGAGATGACCGGGACGAAGGACGCCACCACCAGTAGCTGTCCCTTGGCGAACAGCCCGGCGAAGAGCGCCGCGATGATCACGGTCAGCACCGGGCCGGAGCTGTTGTTCAGGTCCTCGGAGCGGGAAGCCATTGAACCGAGCATGGCCCACAGGGACGCCAGGATCAGGAAGCCCACCAGGAAGAAGACCAGGAACCAGCCCGACGCCGGAATGATGGTGCTCACCGAGTCTGCCGTTCCGGTGAAGGTCAGGGCCAGCAGGGCAGCACCGGCGTAGAGGGCCAGCTGGATCATGGCCAGGATCGTGTTGCCGGCAACCTTGCCGTAGAGCAGCTGGCGGATCGGAATGGCGGTGGCCAGGATTTCGACCACGCGGTTCTGCTTCTCCTCCAGGACGGAGGTTGCAATCGCCATGCCGAAGATGATGGCCGCCATGTAGAAGAGGAACCCGAAGACGAACCCGGTGAACTGGGCAACGAACTGGTTTTCCGCGTTGCCGTTCAGCAGGGCGGTCTCGAACTCGCTGCCTTCCAGCAGGGCTTCGGACGTGGTGCCGGCCTCACCGGCGTTGATCTCGAGCGCGTAGGCACGCAGGGCCTCGGTCATGCCCTGCTGCAGTCCGCTGGAGAGTTCTTCGTTGCCGGTGAGCATCCACTGGCCGTCCGCGTCGCGGGTCAGTGCGGCGTCGGCTTCTTCGCTGCTGACCAGTTCTTCGGCGCCCTCGGCGCTGGAAGCCACTACGGCCTCGAAGCTGGTGTTCCCACCGTCGGCCTGGCCGGTTTCGTGCGCGAGGTCAACGACGGCGGTCGCCGCGGAATCGTTGACGGCTACTGTGTATTCCTCCGCCTTGGTGCTCATGTAGGCGTTGAAGACCACGACGCCGACAATCAGTACCAGCGTGACGAGCGTGGAGATCAGGTAACTGCGGTCGCGGGCCTTGACCATGACCTCGCGGAGGGTGACGATCGCCCACGCCGGGGTGGGCCGGGAAACGGTGCTCATGCTGCGGTGACCTCACGGTAGATTTCGCTCAGGGACGGACGGATCGGGGCGAATTCCTCAACGGAACCCCGGGTTAGTGCGGTGGCCAGCAGCCGCTGGCGCGCGTCGTCGTCGTCGAACTGGAGGATCGCAGTGGGACCGGCGACGTCGAGGACCCGCACTCCGGGTTCGTCACGGACCCAGCCTGCGTCCGGGGAAATGGTGATCCGGTGGCGGTTCACGGCCTGCGCCCGCAGGTCATCCCCGGTGCCGGAGGCAATGACCTTGCCCTGCTGCAGCACAACCATGTTGTCGCAGAGCCGGTCCACCAGGTCCAGCTGGTGGCTGGAGAAGAGCACCGGAACTCCGGCGGAGGTGCGTTCGCGCAGCAGCTCGACCATTGAATCCACTGCCACCGGGTCCAGACCGGAGAACGGTTCGTCGAGGATCAGGACGGTGGGCTTGTGCAGGAGGGATGCCGCGATCTGGACCCGCTGCTGGTTGCCCAGGGAGAGGGATTCAAGCTTGTCCTTGGTGCGTCCGCCCAGGCCAAAGCGTTCCAGCAGCTCGATGGCGCCCTTCCGCGCTGCGGCGCCGCTCATCCGGTGAAGCTGGCCCAGGTAGACCAGCTGGTCCAAGATCGGCTGCTTGGGGTACAGGCCGCGCTCCTCCGGCATGTAGCCGAAGCTGGAGCGGGCCTCGGCGGTCAGCGGCTCGCCGTCGAGCAGGATCTCCCCGGCCGTGGTGCTGAGGACGCCCATGATCATGCGCATGGTGGTGGTCTTGCCGGCACCGTTGGCGCCGACAAACCCGGTCATTTGGCCCGAGGGGATATCGAACGTCACCGAATCGACGGCGGTCTTGTCACCGAACCTTCGGGTGAGATTGCGGACCTGCAGCATGGGGGTACTGCTCCTTTTCCCGGCAAGCCGGACAGTTGTGGAAGATTAACTGCCTTAAGCCTAGGGAATGGAGCACGACGGCGGATCGGCCGTTCGGGGGAAGCTGCGGGTTACGCCTCGCGGCCTGCCTCACCCGGAAGAATGAGTCCGGATTCGTAGGCGAAAACCACGGCCTGCACCCTGTCCCGCACCTGGACCTTGCCCAGCAGGTTGGAAACGTGGGTCTTGACGGTTGCTTCCGCAACGAACATGCGGGCAGCGATTTCGGCGTTGCTGAGTCCGGCTGCCACCAGTTCCAATACCTCCCGCTCACGCGCGGTCAGGGAAGCGAGGAGCTTCTGCTGGGCCGGGTCCGGCTGTGGCTCCACCGGGGCGGGACCTGCGGGCGCTGCGGCGGTGTTCCGCTCGGCTTCCAGCTGGCGGGCGAAGCGTTCAATCACCCGCACCGTCACTTCCGGAGCGAGCAGCGCGTGCCCGCAGGCTACCGAGTGGACTGCGCCAACCAGGTCATCGGGATCGGCGTTCTTGAGCAGGAACCCGCTGGCCCCGGCCTGGATGGCGTCAAAGAGGTAGTCGTCGCGTTCAAAGGTGGTGAGGATGATGACTTTGGCGCGGTCCGCCGCCACGATCTGCTCCGTGGCCCGGATGCCGTCCAGTACCGGCATCTGCACGTCCATCAGGATGATGTCCACGTCATTGGCTGCCGCGAAGTCCACGGCTTCCTGTCCGTTGGCGACTTCACCCACCACTTCGATCTCATCTTCGACGGAGAGCATCATGGCGAAGCCGGCGCGTACCAGCGCCTGGTCGTCAGCAAGCAGAACACGGATCGGTTCCATTAAGTCCTCAATAAATCCCCGGCCGGCCCAGTGCCGCCCCCCCCCGGATTACGATAGCGGCTTCCCGGGGCCGGCAGGCAAAGCGTGTTAGCGCAGCGTAAAACGAACCCGTACACGCCAGCCGCCGCCGTCGCGGGGGCCAATGTCCGTGATTCCGCCGTGCAGGGCGGCACGCTCGCGGATTCCGCGCAGCCCGTAGCCGGTGCCGCCGGTGCCCTGCCGGGGACGGCCGTCGTCGACAGTTTCAACTTCGACCCAGCCCAGGGAAGGGGCCTCCGGAGCTGCCGGTGTGCTGCCGCTTCGCAGGGCGACGACGGCGCTTCCGGCCGTGGAATGGCGCCGGATGTTCGCCAGGGACTCCTGGATGGTCCGGTAGACAGAGAGCGCGAGCGGCGCGGAGAGGTTTTCCAGCACGCCGGGTTCATGTTCGGCCCGGTGGAACTTCACGTCCAGGCCGTTGTTGCGGAAGTCCTCCAGGAGCTGGGGAATCTCCTCCAGCCCTGGTTCCGGCTGCCGCTGCGCCGGGCCGTCTGTTTCCGAATCGGAAGAGCGCAGGACGCCGAGCAGGGACCGCATCTCCGCCACGGCATCCCGGCTGGAGGACTCGATGGTCTGCAGCGCACCGGCAGCGGCGTCTGGCTTCTTTTCCAGGACCCGCCGGGCTGCACCGGCCTGGATACCGATCACCGAGATGTGGTGGGCAACGACGTCATGCAGTTCCCGGGCGATGCGCAGGCGTTCCTCGATGACTGCCTTACGGGCCAGGTCCGCCGCCTGCGCCTCGAGCTGGAGCGCCTGTTCGGCCAGCTGTTCGCGCTGGTGGGCACTGCGCCAGGAGTTCCAGCCGAACATGATCGCCCCGCCAAAGTAGGCGGCGTTGAGCATAAAGGAGTACAGCACATAGGAAGTCAGCGGCGCGAACAGTCCCACGGGGTCATTCGAACTGATGTTGAACGCCTTGAGGATTTCGTCGTAGCTGCTGGAAAGCGTGAAACCCACGATAATCCAGAGGAACATGGCGGCGACCACCACTGTGACCGCCAGCCACAGTGCCCGCCGGTTCCGTGCCCATGCGACGGCGCTGTAGAGGGAAGCGAAGTAGGCTGCCTGGAATCCCAGCGTCTGGCTGATCGGCGGCATGGTGATGCCGACTATGAGGAAGGTGGCCGAGCTGAGCAGCAGCACCGTTATGGGGAATCGGCGCCGGAAGACCAGGACAACGAAGATGGATGCCTGCACCAGGTGCTGGACCCACGGATTGCCGATGTCCCCGTCGCCAAATGCGAATCCGCGCATGAATTCAAGCATCACCGCGCTGAGCAGGAGGGCGATGAGCACGCCGATCACGTCACGCCGGTACCCCTCGGGGTCAGGAGCGGGGCGTTCCCAGTCGTCCTCCGAGTTCCAGGGCAGGCTGAGCCGGAACCTGCGGATCCGTCCGGCCAGGCTGCGAAGGGACTCTCCGGACACTCCCGGTTTCTTCTCCTGCACCACTGGACCGGCGGTGTCCGTCCCGGACGGCTGGGTTTCAATCATGGCCAACAGTCTAGATCCGGGACGGCCGCTTCCGGATCCGCCGTACGACGGAACCGGAAGGTTATGAATGGCGGCGCACAACCCGGTTCTGTGCCTGCTGACAAGTGCCTTTGGACGCCCGGAGTGGTTTACTTCGACGCAGGACTAAAGTCCTTTTACCGCTGTGCTGGACAAACCGTAAGGACGAGGATGTTTGCTGCTGAGGGCCAGGACCTGCTGCCGGATTTGGTGTCCCTGCGCCGGGATATCCACCGGGAGCCCGAGGTGGGCCTGCACCTGCCGCGAACCCAGCAGAAGATCCTGGATGCCCTGGACGGTCTGGGCCTGGAGATTACGACCGGCAAGTCGCTCAGCTCCGTGACCGCTGTGCTCCGCGGAGGTGAAGACGGACCGTCGGTGCTGCTGCGCGGAGACATGGATGCGCTGCCGGTTCAGGAACTCACCGACCTGGAGTACGCCTCAACAAACGGTGCCATGCATGCCTGCGGCCATGACCTCCACGTCGCCGGCCTGGTCGGTGCTGCCCGGCTGCTCGCTGCGCAGCAGCGGGACATCTCGGGGAACGTGATCTTTATGTTCCAGCCCGGGGAAGAGGGCGACGGCGGTGCCGGGCTGATGATCGAGGAGGGCGTCCTTGAGGCGGCGGGGGAGAAGCCCGTGGCAGCCTACGGCGTGCACGTCCGGCCCGGGCCGCTGGGAGTCTTCCGCACCCGCCCCGGAACCCTCATGGCCGGGGCCAACGAACTGCGGATTACCATTCACGGATCCGGCGGACACGGCTCCCAGCCGCACAATGCCCTGGACCCGGTGCCGGCGCTGGTAGAGATCGCCGGAGCGCTTCAGGTGATGGCGACGCGGAAGTTCTCCGTCTTCGACCCGATCGTCCTGACCGTCACCCAGCTTGAAGCGGGCCGGGCCATCAACGTCATTCCGGATACCGCCAGGCTGGGGGCCAGTGTGCGCACCCTCTCCGCAGAATCAGTGGACAGGCTGATCGTGGAGACCAAGGCGCTCGCGGACGGGATAGCTGCAGCCCACGGCTGTACCGCGGAAGTCAGCTTCGAAATCCTCTACCCCATGACCGAGAACGATCCGTCACGGACCTTCGAGGCGATCCGTGAGCTGCGCGAGCTCTTCGGGGAGGAGCGCGTCATCCAGTCCCGCGACCCGCTGATGGGTTCCGAGGACTTCTCCCTGGTACTGCAGAAGATTCCCGGGGCGTTCCTGTTCCTGGGGGCTACGCCGCCGGAGGTGGATCCTGAGACAGCGGCGTGGAACCACTCGCCGCGGGTGCTCTTCGACGATTCGGTCCTTGCCGACCAGGCCGCCGCGCTGGCGCAGCTCGCTTTCAACCGGCTGACGTAGTTTCGGGGGCGCAGCTCTGCCCTGTTGCCCGGGTTTTCCCAGCCCTCTTTGCTGGTGCGGCCTGTGTGGCCGCACCAGCCCCAGCGCTAACTATGGCTGGGATACAGGGGGTCGGGCGCATAGGAAGTGACGTTTTGCTGCGCGAGCTCGATGAAGCGCAGGGCCTTGGCTGAGAGAGTCCGTCCTGCCGGCCAGACGACGGACACCCGTTCCAAATGGGGCTGCGGATCCAGTGCCCGGGCCAGAACCGGAAGGCCTTCGTAGCTTGAGGGGTTCCGTGGGAGCTGGATGAACAATGAGTACCCCAGCCCCTGCGCCACCAGTGAGCGGGCCAGTTCGAAGTGGCGGGTCCGGTGCCGGATGGTGGGGGAGAGCCCCTGGGCTGTGAAATAGGACAGGATGTCGTCGGCGCTCGGCGGGGCATCAAGAAGGATCATCGGTTCGTTTTCCAGATCCTTGGCCCGCACTGCCGGGCTTTCGGCGAGCGGGTGCCGGCAGCGAGGATCACGTGCATGGCAGTGTCATACAGCCAGGCGGTTTCCACCCTGCGGTCCAGATGCATGTTGTACATGATGGCCAGTTCCAGGTCCCCGGCCTTGAGCTGCTGCAGCAGTGTCTCCTGGTCGCTGGGATGAATGCTCAGTTCCACGTCCGGGTGCAGCCGGGCGAACAGCTTCACCAGCTGGGGCAGGATGGTGGGAGCCAAAGACGGATAACAGCCGACGGCGAGCGGTCCTGCCAGCTCCCGGGCACCGGCTGTCGCCTCCAGATTCTCCGCCGACCGCAGCAGGGAGAGCGCCTGTTCAAACACATACTGGCCGCTGGCGGTCAGCATCACTCCGTGCGATTTGTGCCGGGTGCACAGCTGGGATTTCAGGGCCCGCTCCAGCTCGTCCAGGGCGGCAGCCATAGCCGACCGGGAGACGTGTTCCCTGGCGGCAGCAGCACTGATGCTGCCGGCGGAAGCGATGGCACAGAAGTAACGCAGCTGTCGCAGGGTGAACTGGCTCATCGGTACAGCCTAGAGGCTGGGTCCCGGCGGCCTGGCCGGGACCCGGTGCTCTAGTCCAGCCGGCGGTTCCGGGTCTCGGGCATGGTCAGGATAACCACAGTGCTGACGGCGCACAGGACCATGATGTAGACAACAAAAACAACATGCAGTCCGATGCTGGAGAGCCAGGTGTTGAGGTACGGTGCAGTCCCGCCGAAGATCGCACCTGAGGTCGCGTAGGCAATCCCGATCAGCGTTGCCCTCAGCCGGGTGGGAACAAGTTCCGCGAACACCGCCCCTAGCGGAGCGCAGTTGGCGGCCAGGAGGATGGACGCCAGCGCGACGGTTCCGAACAGCGAGAAGGGGCTGGAGCCAAGTCCAAACTCCAGGGGAATAGCCGCAATGAAGAAACCAACACTGAACACCAGCAGGACCGGACGCCGTCCCCAGCGGTCCGAGGCTGTACCCATGAGCGGAATCGCCAGTAGGAACACCGCCTGGCCGCAGAGCCCTGCAACAAGAGCTGAGGTCGGATTCATGCCGTGCACCGAGACCGCGTAACCGGGAGCAAATATGAACCAGGTGTAGAAGGCCACTACGCCGCTGATGGTCAGTCCCACGATCTGCAGGGTGCCGCGGCGGTTGGCCGCGAGCTGCCGGAGGGCCCAGCGAATGCCGGTCTCACGCTCGGTCTTGGAAGCAGCATTCGCTTCATAGACTGATGACTCTGTCATGGTTCGGCGAATGTAGATGGCGTAGAGACCCAGCAGCGCACCAATCGCGAACGGGATGCGCCATCCGTAGCTGGCCATGTCCTCATCGGAAAGCACCGCTGTAAGGATGGCGCCCAGGCCTGTGGCCAGCATCGAACCGACGCCGACGCCGATCCAGGGGCTGGAAGCCCAGAGCCCGCGCCGGCCCTCCGGCGCTACCTCGGCGAGGTAGGTAAAGGCTGAACCGGTTTCACCTCCGTGGGACAGGCCCTGAACCAGCCGGGCCAGAAGAAGGAGAATCGAAGCGAAGACGCCAATGGCATCGAAGTTCGGTGCCACGGCAATCACCAGGCTTCCGAGTGCAGCCAGGGCAATGGCGAGTGTCAGGCTGAAACGCCGCCCTCTTTCGTCGGCAATCCGCCCGAAGAGCCAGCCGCCGATGGGACGCATCAGGAAGCCGACGGCAAAGATGGCCAGCGTGGAAAGGAGTGCGGACACCGGGTTGTCCGTTTTGAAGAACTGGGCGGCGAAGAACGGCGCGAAGATCGCGTAGATGTTCCAGTCGAACCATTCCAGGGTGTTCCCGATGTTGACGGCAACCAGGTCGCGCCGTTTCTTGCCGACAGTAATGCCGCCGGGTGTTCCGGTATTCGTGGCCGTGGGACTCATTGCTCCTCCATCGCAGCGCAGTCTGTTCCTGCTGCGGGGCAGGCAGGATGGTCCCACTATCCGAGGAGTAGTTGAGAACGTCAACGGTATTAAAGCGGCGTTTGATGTCGGAAAAACCGTCATCGCGCACATGCTTATGCTCCCGCTACGCTCATCCCATGAATCCCACACCACCCACCCTGACGTTTCTCGCTTCCATCTCAGTTCAGGTGGGCCAGCCGATCGAGGTGGGGCAAACGCCGGGAGGGCTGCGGCGGATCATCCCCATCCTCGGCGGCAGGGTGGAAGGACCGGAGCTGCGCGGCAGGGTCCTGCCTGCCGGTGCTGATTTCCAGCTTCTGCGCAGCGCGACGCTGACCGAGCTGGAAGCCAAGTATGCGGTGGAGACGGACAGCGGGGAACGGCTCTATGTGAACAACTTTGGCCTGCGGTCCGGCAGCGAAGAGGACATCGCGGCGCTGATGCGCGGTGAACAGGTTGACCCGGCCCGGATCTACTTCCGCTGCACGCCCCGCATTGAAGCGCCCGACGGCGGGGCCTGGGCCTGGCTTTCAAGCCGCATCCTTGTGGGCACCGGGGTCCGGCTTCCGGATGAGGTCCGGCTGGATATCAGTACGGTCGACTAGCGGGTCGAGCCCGCCGTATAACTTCCCGCCCTGGCAGCGTCCTAACCGGGGCGAAACATTAGGTGTGGCCAGACCATCCCAGTAGCGTGAGTGAGCAATTTACTTCGGTGCCCTAACGGCACAGCTCTACAGAAAGGGGGGTGGCGGCATGTCTGCGAACACCGGAACCGAACCCTCACTCAAAAAGGTCCTTGGCCGCATCGACGTCCTGGCCCTCGGCTTCGGCGCCATGATTGGCTTCGGCTGGGTCGTACTCACAGGAGACTGGCTCTCCAGCGCCGGCACCGGCGGAGCCATCCTGGCCATGCTCACCGGCGGAGCCATTATGGCCATCGTCGGCCTGACCTATGCGGAACTGTGCGCCGCGATGCCCAAGGCAGGCGGCGAGCACAACTACATTCTGCGAGCGATGGGCCCGCGGACTTCATTCATCGGGTCCTGGGCGATCATCGGCGGCTATGTCACCATCGTGGCCTTCGAGGCTGTGGCACTGCCCCGCACAGTGCAGTACATCTTCCCGGACCTCAGCCAGATTCCGCTCTGGACAGTTGCCGGCTTTGAAGTGCACCTGACCTGGGCGCTGGTGGGTGCCGTTGCCGCCGTCGTTATTACCTGGATCAACATCCGCGGCGTGAAGGAAGCCGGAGTTGTGCAGACCTTCGTGGTCCTGTTCCTGCTGGCCATTGGCCTGGTCATGATTGCCGGTTCCTTCACCGGCGGCAGCGCATCCAACATGGAGCCCTGGTTCACGGGCGGGATGAACGGATTCTTCGCCGTGCTGGTTGTGGTGCCGTTCCTCTTCATCGGCTTTGACGTGATCCCGCAGTCCGCCGAGGAAGTGAACATCCCAGCCCGCCAGATCGGCCGGCTGGTGGTTGTCTCGGTCATCCTGGCGACCATCTGGTACGTCATGGTCATCCTGACCACGTCCTCCGCCATGCCTGCCAGCGCGCTGGCAGGTACGGACATTGCCACGGCAGACGCGGTTGGTGCCATGTTCAATTCAGACTTCATGGCCAAGATCCTCATTGCCGGCGGCATTGCAGGCATCCTTACCTCGTGGAACTCGCTGCTGATGGGTGCCTCGCGCCTGATGTACTCACTGGCCCGTTCGGGCATGCTTCCGGCCTGGTTCGGACGCCTGCACCCGAAGTACCACACCCCGCACAACGCACTGCTGTTCATTGGCGGCCTGAGCGTCCTGGCACCCTTCGGCGGAGCGGAGATGCTTGGCTGGCTGGTGGACTCCGGCGCCCCGAGCATCGTGCTGGCCTACACGCTCGTCGCAATTTCGTTCCTGATCCTGCGCCGGCGTGAGCCGCTGATGGAGCGGCCGCTGCGTGTAGGCGGCAAGGGCAAGGGCGGCATCGTCATTGGAATCGCAGCTGCGATCCTCGGCACGGCGCTGTTCAGCCTCTACATGCCCGGCATGCCGGCCGCGCTCGGCGTTCAGCCGTGGCTGCTGTTCGGCGTCTGGTGGATTATCGGACTCGCGATGTTCTTCCGGGTTCCGGGCGGGATCAAAGCCGGCCCGGAAGCGGAGGACCAGGTGCTCGCGAAGCTGCGTGCGCGGGCGGCAGCCCGTTCCTAGCCCGGGCACACCGGCAGTGACGGCGGCGGTCTCCGGGCGGGAGGCCGCCGTCGTTTGTTTCCCGGTCCTAGCCCAGCTTCCGCAGAGCCTCGCGCCGGTGCACCGCATGCAGTGAGGTGGCGTCGCTGCAGACCTTGTACTGCGGTTCGTCTTCCGAGCACAGCCGGCGCCGGCCCATGAACTCAAAGTCGGAGGTATGGACTTCGGTGATTTCCCCGGTGACGGATCCCGTGCGCGAGTTCCACCGCACACGGTCGCCCACCTTGAATTGCTCGCTCATGCCGAGAAGTCATAACACTGCAGTGGCCACCATGTAACGGGTAGACGGCGGTATTTGGGTGCGTGCCGGCAGAAACGCAGGTAACGGTTGATGCTGTCTAAGTTACTCGTGGGTAATATGACGGCATGCACCTGATCTTCCGCACGCTGCTGCTGCTCCTCACCGCCCGCCGCCGCCGGCCCAAACTGGATCTCTTTGACACGTCTTCGCTGCCCATGCGCGTCCTGCCGACCGACCTGGACTTCGCGAACCACGTCAACAACGGCATGTACCTTTCGCTGATGGACCTGGGCCGCTTCGACCTGATGATCCGCAGCGGCTTCTGGAAACTGATGCGCCGGAAGGGCTGGGGCCCGGTCATCAGCAACGAGACGATCAGCTTCCGCAAATCGCTGGAACCGTGGCAGCGCTACAGCATCGAAACCAAAATCATTGGCTTCGATGACCGTGCCATCTACTTTGAACAGCGCATGGTGGTCGACGGCGAGATTTACGCGAGCGCCTTCATCGCCACCCGCATGCTCTCCAAGAAGGGCCCGGTCAGCAATGAGGAGATCTTCGAAGCGGTAGGCCGCCGCCCACCGGAAGACCTGGTGCTCCCTGACTGGATCCAGGACTGGCGGGCGAACGTGGCGCTGCCGGGAACGCGCCGTCCCGCCCCGCACGCGTGGGCGGCGTAACCTACCCTTGACTGCGCTCCGCCGCTGACCGAGCCTAGGGGAACCGCCGCGAACGGTGGACCGGATCCGGGAGGTGCCTCATGCGGCTCACAGTGAACACATTCCTGAGCGTTGACGGTGTGATGCAGGGGCCCGGTGCAGCAGACGAGGATCCGTCCAACGGGTTTGTCCGTGGCGGATGGCTGGTTCCCCTTGCAGGCGAGGAAATGGACAGCCTGGTCTCCGGGTGGTTCCGGCAGGCGGACGCAATCCTTCTGGGACGCTCCACTTACGAGATGATGCAGCCGTACTGGGAGCTTGTGACTGACGGGTCCGACGTCGTCGCCGACGCATTGAACCATCTGCCGAAATATCTGGTGTCCAGCACGATTACAGAACCCAGCTGGCACAACACCTCAGTGATTTCGGGGGACGTTCTCGGTGCTATCGGAGCGCTCAAGGAGCACTCACAGGGGGAGTTGCAGGTGCATGGCAGCTACCGGCTGGCCCGGGCGCTGCATGATGCAGGCATGGTGGACGAATACCGCCTGCTGATCTTTCCCGTGGTCGTTGGCAGCGGAAAACGGCTTTTCGAGGACGGAGCGGCGCCGTCGTCCTTCATGGTTACCGGCACTCATATAACCAAGTCCGGAGTCGTGGCGCTGTCCCTGCTTCCCCGGCCGTTCACCGTGGCGGAGATGCCCAGGGAACCTTAGGCGCCCCGGCGGGCAAGCAGCACGTTGTCGTGGATGACCGCTTCCTGCCCCTCCGGCCCCTGAACCGTCCGCGGAATGGCTTCAGCAGTTTCAATGATCCAGCCCCGTTCAGCCAGCCCGAGTTCCGCGGCAAGTTCCTCCGCGGTCGGCAGGGCAGGGTCCGGCGCAGGATGGCGTCCCCACGGCGGAAATCCCTGATGCCCGACGACGAGGAGGCGGCCGCGGGGTGCCACCGCTGACACCGCGCGCTGCAGGATCGCATTGCGCGGAAGGTCGGTGGGGGAGTGCAGAAACTGGGCGCAGACCAGGTCGTAGCCGTGGTCCGTTCCGGAATCCGTGGCCGACCATTCAGCCAGGTCGGCTTCGACCAGCGTGACGAGGTTTTCGACGCCGGCCTCCCGGGCGTGCGCGGAAGCCCGCTCAAGGGCAACCGCCGAGATATCCATGCCGGTGACATCCCAGCCCTGTTTGGCCAGCCACACGGCGTCGGCACCCTCTCCGCAGCCAAGCTCGAGGGCCGTTCCGGGCTTGAGTCCCTCGACTTCACGGACAAGCAGCGCGTTGGGGTTCCCGCTCCACACCTGGGTGCTTTCACGGTAGAACCCGTCCCAGAACTGGTCGGGCGGCGGCAGAGGAGCGGAGTCTTCCGGGGCGGCGTGCTGATGGGACTGGTTTTCCTGCATGGTTGAACTTTAGTTCCGGGCTACGCGGCGTACCAAGACCGCCTGCCAGGCATAAGAAAGGCCGGGCACCTTCCCCAAAGGGTTGGTGTCCGGCCTTTCCGTCGTCGGTGGTGCGCTTATCGGCGCGCCGCTCCTAGTGCTGCGAGCGGCGGCTGCGGCCTGCAAGCAGCAGGGCCAGCGGGATAAGCAGCAGAGCCACCGGGATCAGGATCGCCAGGATGGCGGGGGAGCGAAGCAGCTCTCCCGGAGTCATGGCGGAGGTGCGCTCCATCATGGTGTCTGCACCGGTGGAGATTTCCCCGTTGCCGTCGGCCAGCGTGACCGTGCCGTCGGCCAGTTTGCCGTTGCCCTCGGCCAGGTCGGCTGCGCCGGTCTTCAGCGTGGTGGTGCCTTCCTTGAGCGTCTTGGCGCCGTCGTCGAGCTTGCCCATGCCTTCGTTCAGGGAATCCGAACCGGAGAGCAGGCGGCCCGAGCCGTCGGCCAGTTTGGCGTTGCCCTCGGACAGCGAGTAGGCGCCGGTTTCGAGCGTGCCCAGGCCGCTGGTGAGCGTGCCTGCACCGTTGGCGAGCTTCGCGTTGCCCTCGGAGAGGGCGTACGCGCCGTTCTCAAGGGTTCCCAGGCCGCTGTTCAGGGATCCTGCACCGGCCGCAAGCTGGGCGTTGCCGTCGGAAAGAGACTGGGCGCCGCCTTCGAGGGTTACAAGGCCCGTCTTGAGGGTTCGAGCTCCGGCCTGCAGGGTCTTCGCGCCGGTAGTTAGCTCAGCACCGCCGTCCGCAAGTAGTCCTGCGCCAGCCTGCAGCTTGGGTGCGCCCGCTGCGATCGCATCGGCGCCCGCTGCCAGCTCGGGGGCCTTTACATGGAGTTGCGCCAAGCCTCCCGCAAGCTGTTGGGAGCCTGCGAGGAGTTCCTTCTCGTTAAGGCCTTGGTTGATACCGATTACCAGCTCCATTAGTCCTTGCAGCTTGGCAGCCGCAAGCCGCAGATCATCCGCGCTGCCGGCCGGGACAAGCAACGGCTCATACGGTTCCAGACGATCTGCTGCCGCCTCGAGTCGAAGCGCACCCCCTGGCCTTCCCGGAGCTCCCATCTCGGCACCGGCTGCATAGTCGGCGGCAATCTGCGCTGCGACACTGGACGCCTGACCATCCTGGGGGACATTTATGCCGTCCCAGACCGCCTGGACTCCACCTGACACACGAGATCCCCCTGCAGCCAGTTGCTCAATCCCTGCGGCCGCTTCCGAGGCTCCAGCAGCCAGAGCTGCAGAACCGTCGACCAGCGGCTGCATCTCCGACTCCAGCTGCCGCGCGCCCGCCGTGAGCTTCTCGGCGCCGGCAACTAGCTGGCCGGTTCCTCCAGCGATCTGCTCCGAGCCTTCACGGGCGCTAGTGGTGCCGGCAGCCAGCTGGTTCGCCCCATCTGAGGCGGATGCAGCACCGTTGGCCAGGGTGGAGGCACCTTCACGGGCACCGGTCGCACCGTTCGCCAGCTTGTTGGCACCGTCTGAAGCGGAGAAGGCTCCGTCGGTCAGCGTCGAAGCTCCTGTGTAGGCATTCGTTGCACCGGTTGCGAGCTTGTTGGCACCCTCGGAGGCGGCAGCAGCGCCGTCGTTCAGGGTGACCGCTCCTTCATTGAGCGACTTGGCTCCGGTCTTGGCCGTGCCGATGCCTTCGGCGAGAGTCTGTGCACCGTCGTCAACCTTTTCAGTGCCCGCGGCGACCTTGTCTGCGCCTTCCTTTGCGGCTGCAGCGCCTTCCTTCAGGTCGCCCGCTCCGGCGGATGCCCGCTGGGCACCTTCAGAAAGCTGCGTGGCACCGCTGGCCACCTGGCTTGTGAAGAGAACAAAGAAGGCCAGCAGCAAGACCAGGAACAAGGCCAACAGGCCGGTCAGAATGCTGAGCGGCCGGGTAGTGGACCGGCCGGTCGTGGAACTCGTCATTGAATATCCCTTTTCTGATTCAACTGCGGTCCCGTGGACCGCGTGGACTGCGGGAGTACGCCTGTGGGCTCCGCCTTCGTGGTGCACTGCGCAGCTTTTCCGGGTGTCATACCGTGTAATGAATCGGGGTTACTGAGCAGTAGGAATGTGATGTCGGTTACATCTAACTTACTGAGCGGTAACAAAGCAAGGGTTTTTCAAAATTAGTTACCCGCCGGTAGGTTGCGGCTGGTCCAGACATGTGACCCAGCTGATCACGGCGTGTCGGCACCCCATGAGGCCCGGTAATCGACGAGGCTGGGCGCACAGGCCGGTGCCGCGCTGGCGGCACCGGCCGGCCAAAACCGCTGGGAGACACAGGAGTCTTAAATGAGCTGGCTGGACCGAGAACGCATCATTGCACCACCCGGATTCAACCGCTGGCTTATTCCTCCAGCCGCTTTGGCAGTGCACCTCTGCATCGGCCAGGCCTACGCCACGAGCGTCTACAAAACGGCACTGGTCCAGTACTTCGACGCAAGCCTCACCCAGATTGGCGTCATTTTCTCCGTCGCGATCGTGATGCTCGGTCTCTCGGCAGCAGTGATGGGAACCTGGGTGGACCGGAACGGGCCGCGCAAAGCCATGTTCGTGTCGGCGCTGTTCTGGTCCGGCGGGTTTATGGTCGGCGCCCTGGGCATCTTCACCGGGCAGCTCTGGCTGGTCTACATCGGCTATGGGTTCCTTGGCGGTATTGGCCTGGGCATCGGCTACATCTCTCCGGTCTCCACCCTGATCAAATGGTTCCCCGACCGTCCAGGCCTTGCCACCGGCATGGCAATCATGGGATTTGGCGGCGGTGCGCTGATCGCAAGTCCGCTGTCCTCTGCTCTCCTGGCCTTCTACGACCCGGATTCCGGAACCGACGGCTGGGTTGCCAGCGGCGATGCCGTCGGAAAGCTCTTTGTGACCCTCGGCATCGTTTACCTGGTCTATATGCTCTACGGGGCATGGACCATCCGCGTCCCCGCAGACGACTGGAAGCCCAAGGGGTTCGATCCCGCCACGGTGGCCAAAAAGCCGCTGGTAACCACAGCCAACGTCTCGGCGTCGAACGCCATCAAGACCCGCCAGTTCTGGCTTGTCTGGATTGTGCTCTTCTGCAACGTGACGGCCGGGATCGGCATCCTGGAACAGGCAGCGCCCATGATCCAGGACTTCTTCCGCCAGCCCGACGGCGCCTCCCTGGTTACCGCCGCAGTCGCGGGCGGCTTCGTGGGGCTGCTTTCGATCGGCAACATGGGAGGCCGGTTCGTCTGGTCTGCCACCTCTGACGTGATCGGCCGCAAACGGATCTACATGATCTACCTCGGTGCCGGAGCTGCGTGCTACGTGCTGCTGGCCCTGTTCGGATCATCGTCGACCATCCTCTACGTGCTCCTGGCGTTCATCATCCTCTCCTTCTACGGAGGAGGATTCGCCACGGTTCCGGCGTATCTGCGGGACCTCTTCGGAACGTTCCAGGTCGGTGCCATCCACGGCCGCCTGCTCACGGCATGGTCCGCTGCGGGCATCGCCGGCCCGCTGATCGTCAATTCATTCCTGGACGCACAGGGCACCCCCGGGGAGCTGACTGCACAGGCATACCAGCCTGCACTGCTGACCATGGTTGGCCTGCTGATCGTCGGGTTCATTGCCAACCTGCTGATCAAGCCCGTGGCTGAGAAGCACCACGAACCGGCCAAGACACCGGCACCGGGGCGAACGGCTGAAGCAGCGGACGCAACAGCAGCGGACGCAACAGCAGAGAAGGACCTCGATTCAACCCTTGAGGAAGGCACCCGATGAGCAACGTGAAACTGACTTTTAGCTGGCTGCTGGTGGGAATTCCACTGGCCTACGGTGTCTTCCAGACCCTGACGAAGGCGGCGGCACTCTTCGGCTGAGCGCGTTTCCCGGCATACCTGCTCCAGTCCACAGCCCCGCAGCCCGGTACTCGGCCTGCGGGGCTGTGTATTGAGCTGATCAATGCAAGGATTAAGGGGCAAATCCATCCACCCGTGCGGGCGGGATCTGCCGGTGCGGAGACAGGAGCATGCCATGAAGGCCCTTCAATACCGCAGCATTGGTGCAGCCCCGGAAGTCGTCGAAATCGATACCCCGGAGCCCGGACCGGGACAGGTGCGGCTCAAGGTTACTGCCGCGGGCGTCTGCCATTCGGATGAATACATCATGTCCCTGCCCGAAGGCGAGTACGTCTACGGACTGCCGCTGACGCTGGGCCACGAAGGCGCCGGCATTGTGGACAAAATCGGCGAAGGCGTGAAGTACATCGAAGAAGGCCAGTCGATGGCCGTCTACGGTCCGTGGGGCTGCGGGCTCTGCTACGAGTGCTCCTCCGGACGGGAAAACTACTGCCGGAACGCGGCCAAGTTCGGCATTGCCCCTCCCGGGTTGGGGGCACCCGGTTCCATGGCGGAATACATGATTGTTGACAGTGCCCGGCATCTGCTCCCTCTTGGGGATCTGGACCCGGTGAAGAACGTTTCCCTGACAGATGCGGGCCTGACGCCGTATCACGGCATCAAGGGCTCCCTGGAGAAGCTGCACTCCGGTGCCACCGCCGTCGTCATAGGGGTGGGAGGTCTGGGGCACGTGGCCATCCAGATCCTGCGTGCGCTCACCAGCGCCACGGTCGTGGCGCTGGACATTGACGAGGCAAAGCTGAACCTGGCCAGTGACGTCGGTGCCCAGTACACCTTCCCGTCCGAGGCCGGCGCCGCGACCATGATCAGCGACCTCACCAACGGCCTGGGCGTCGACGCCGTCTTCGACTTCGTAGCCAACCAGGCCACCCTTGACCTGGGCCAGGCAATGGTTCGCCACCAGGGCGACCATGTGCTGCTTGGTGCCGGAGCAGGCACCCTGAAGATGGGGCTGGTGTCGGGTGCGGCGTGGGATGTGTCAGTGCGCTCGCCCTACTGGGGATCGCGCACCGAGCTGTTCGAGGTCCTCGACCTTGCCCGGGGCGGGCACATCAACGTGCACACCGAAGTCTTTTCACTCGATGACGCACCGGCTGCCTACGAGAAGCTGAAGAACAACCAGCTGCTGGGCCGGGCCGTCGTCGTCCCCTAGCCGGAGGAGCTCACTTGATTTCAGCCGAGTCTGTCACTTCGGCGTCGGCGCCGTCGGTGTGGAGGAGGATGTTCCGACCCTCCTCCATATAGCGGTTCATTTCAGCAGTGGGAACCATTCCTCCTCCCGTTGTCCATACGATGTGGTTTGCCGCGGCCAAGCAGTCCTCGTCCAAGCCGAACGCTGCAAGGTAGGCGTCGTCCGAAAGAATCCGCCAGGGGTTGGTGAAACCGGCTGTGGCCGAGGGTTCCAGCGATATGTCCTCGGCGTCCTGCAGGAGGCTGACAAGCGATTTCATACGTTCGTCGCTGACCGTCACGTACCCGTCCACCAAGTCCTGCATGCGCTGTCCCACCAGACGAGAGGGCCTGCCGACGGCCAGTCCGTCAGCTGCTGTGCGGCCGTCGAGGCCGATGTCTTCCACGCAGATTTGGTCGTGCAGCCCGGACCTGACGCCCAGCGACATGGAGGGTGACCGCGTCGGTTCGGAAAAGACGCAATGGACGGCGTCTCCGAAGGCGAGCTTCAGCCCGAACGTTACCCCACCCGGCCCTCCTCCGACGCCACATGGCAAGTGCACGAACAGCGGATGGTTCGCGTCGACGGGCACCTCAAGGGCAGCCAGCTGGCCCGCGAGACGCGCCCCCGCTACCGCGTAGCCGGCGAACAACCCCAGAGAGTCCTCGTCATCAATAAAGTGCGTGTTAGGTGAGCTCGCGGTGGTTTCACGCGCCTCAATCAGAGCGGTCGAGAAATCTGCGTCGTGCTCGATGACATCCACTCCGCGGCTTCGGAGGAGTTCCTTCTTCCACTCGCGTGCATCCAGGGACATGTGCACTGTGGTGCGGAACCCTAGTTCCGAGGCGACAATACCAATGGACAGCCCCAGGTTGCCCGTGGAGGCAACAGTTATCCCCTGTGCTCCCAGTGTTTTCCGCACACCCGATGAGGTGAACACCTGGGCATATCCGTCTCGGTCCAACGGGAATGAGCCAGCGACGAGCTGCTCGGCGAGTTGAAGCACTTCATGGATGCCCCCACGGGCCTTGATCGAACCACTCACGGGAAGGATGTCATCGCGCTTGATCCAAAGTCGCCCCGGAAGGTCCCTCCCGAGCAGTGAGCTAAGAGCGCGCTGCGTTGATGGCGCTCCGACCAATGGCGACTCGATAACGCCGTACGCAGGACGGGTATCCGGAAAACGGTCCGCAAACCATGGTGCGAAACGCTGGAAGCGGGCGCGAGCGTCGGCGACGGTGGCCGGGGAGATCCCGGAACGCTCGATTCCGTCGGCCACCGGTATCGGCTGGCCACGGAACCAAGCGGTTTCTCCGCCCTGCGCTAGAGCAGCCACGACGGGATCGTTCAGGAGTTGCTGAAAGACAGGCAGCAGCTTCACGGTCATTGTTTCTCCAGCTTCCTCGGATGGATGGGCTCGCGTGCGAGCTTCAACGTCACGCGACATTTCACGCAGAACTGCGCCTTCGCTCGTTCACGCGTTCTGGTCCGTCGATTTGACCAGATGATTCCATCGGGGTGAAGGCTGGACCTAGGGGGCCAAGCCGAAGGCCCGGCCGTAGATTGCGCCATGGCAGGATGGCAGGGTCTGCGGGGAACGGGCCGGGGGCAAGCGCAACAATGATCTTGCCACCCATCCCGGCAAAATCGGCACGGAAATGGACGGAACTCTTCACCACGAGGAGCTGCTGCTTTTCCGGTGATACCCCTGCCGCGCGAAACTGATTGCGGTCCATTATCTGTGCCTTGTGGCTGTTGACGACGATCCGGACATTGCCGCGCCGCAGGAGGACTGAAGGTCCCACAGACAACTCGTTGCCGTTCATCATGGGGCCGTCAAAATGAATTTTTCCATCCGTGATTTCCTCGACATGAAAGATCTCACCAAACGGGCTGTCGCCGTCCACTTCAGACCCGGCAAACGAGGCAGTCACGGTTTCTCCCCGCCCGGCCGCGATGGCCGCTTGGACAATCTCCGGAGACCACATTGCCGCCAAGGCGCTGGAAGCTATGTTCCGCTGGACCAGTTGCCGCAGTAATCCGGTCGTCGTAGCATCCCCGCCAGCTCCGGGATTATCCTGCGTGTCTGCGATAACGACCGGCGTCTGCCCGTCTGCGATGGCCCGAACCGCCTCGTCCAGCGCCTGATCAGCCGGGAGCGCTTTCAAACGGAACTCGGGTTCAAGGTTGTGAATGGCCGCCGCAATGCCATCAACGGCCTGGGATAGCTGACCTTCATCTACGCCGTACCCGAAGACACAGGGCTGGCACTCCTCGACGTCGGCAGCAGGAAAAGCCATGGCGATGGACAAGACAGCACCGTGGTCCGGGGAATCCAGCAGCTCGTACACAAATCGTGCCGGCCCCTCAAGGGTGCTTCCAGATATCGTCGGGATGAGGAAATTGATGCGCTCCGCACGCATCGTCATGTCCTCTCCGGCGAGCATCCGGCGGAGCAGTGCCGCCGCAGAGCGGCCCGTCTCAGCCATGTCGACGTGTGGGTAGGTCCGGTAGGCCACCATGGCATTCGCCGTTTCCAGCATTAGGTCACTCACATTGGCATGGAGGTCCAAGCTGACAACGATCGGAGTGTCGGCGCCGACCACGCTCCGTACCCTACGCAGGATCTCACCGTCGCCGTCCGGATAGTCCTCGGAGACCATCGCCCCATGGAGATCGAGGTAGACAGCATCGGGTGTTTCCTGGGCGCACGCGTCCTCAATCATGCCGGTGATGCGTTCAAAGGTGGACGATTCGACAGGCCCCGATGGGGAAGCAGCACACCAGACCACGGGCAGCATCTCCCAAGCGGGATCCGCTGCCAAGACAAACCCGCCGAGCGGTATGTTGACCGAAGTGAGATTCAGCACGTCATTGCCGAGGTGCATTCCGGGAAACCCTTCGCCGTTACGGAAGTTCTCCCAGCGCGCCGGAGTTGGAGCGAAGGTGTTGGTCTCGTGCAGGAATCCTGCGATTAGTACTCGAGTCATTGGCTGACCTCCAGTTTTCTCTGGCGGAGCGCTGCCGGCAAAAGCAGCAGGGTGACGGCTGACAGAACGAGAAGGCCAACCATGGTTAGCAGGCCTCCCTGGGTGCTCCCGGTGGCCTCCCGCACGAATCCCATGAGGGTAGGGGCGACGAAGCCGCCAAGGATTCCAATCGTGTTGATGAAGGCGATCCCCCCTGCAGCGGCTGTACCACCGAAGTGCTGGCTGGGGACAGCCCAGAAAACTGTGTACGCGGCCCAGACAGCGCATACGGCGATACACAGGGCAATGAAGGAGACCATGAAGTTGGTGGCGGTGAAAGCGGCAACAGTTAGCCCGCCGGCAGCAATGAGGGCCGGGACTACCGCGTGCCATTTGCGTTCCTGAAGACGATCTGAACTGCGCGATAGGATGATCATCGTCGGTATGGTCAGTGCGTACGGAACCGCTGTCAGCAGACCGATGGAAAGTGTTCCTTCTACGCCGTTGTCCTGCAAGATGGTGGGAAGCCAGAAGCTAACGGCATAAATCCCGCACATGATGCCGAAATAGGCCACCGCCATGACATAGACGCTTGGCTCTTTTAGCGCGTCGATGAACCGGTGCGTGCTTTGTCCGGCGGTCGTCTGGCCGATGGCTTTGGCAACGAGCGCTTTCTCTGCCTCGTTCAACCATCCGGCCTGCTCCGGCCGGTCCGACACCCTCTTCCAGAAAAGGTATCCCAGCAGCACGCATGGGAGGCCCTGGATGAGGAACATCCACTGCCAGCCGGCTAATCCGCCAATGTTGTCCATAGCCGCAATAATTGCCGCGGAGACACCAGAGCCAAGAATGGACCCGATCGGGCCAGCCAGCATGTAGATACCCATAACGGCGGCCATGCGCCGGGCTGGGAACCAATAGGTCAGGTAGAGGATGATTCCGGGCGCGAACCCGGCCTCGAAGATTCCCAGCAGAATTCGTAGAACGTAGAACGTTGTTTCGTCCCGGACGAACATCATGGATGCCGACGTGATGCCCCACAAAACCATGATGCGAGTGATCGTTCGGCGCGCGCCCACCTTGTGCATCAGCATGTTGCTGGGGATTTCGAGGCAGGCGTAGGCGAGGAAGAACAAGCCCGCACCGATTCCGAAAACCACTTCGGTCAGTGCCGGAATGTCTTCCTGCATGTGGAGCTTCGCGAAACCAATGTTTACGCGGTCCAGGTAGGCGAACGTGTAACAGAGGAGAAGCAGCGGCAACAGACGTCTGTTGATCTTGCGGTAGACAGATTCCTCCGTGATGGCGGACTGGCTACCGTCGAGGCGTCCCTGGCGTGTGACTGGCATATTGCCTCCTGTGTAAGGGTGCTGCACAGTCTAGGATCCTGAAGAAGCCGATCGAGAAAATGAAGGATTCTTACCTATTCGAGCTAAAACTGTTGGAAAAGGTACCCAAAATAATCGAGGTAACGATGACAACGCTCGAAGTCCACGCAACGGATTTAGAGATCGTAGACGCGCTGCAGATCAATCCGAGGGCCAGCTGGGCGATGGTTGCCCGCGCTTTGGGTGTGTCTGAAGTGACCGTCGCGCGCCGCTGGAGAAGCCTCGAGGAACGAGGGCTGGCGTGGGCCTGTGTTGCTCTGCATCCGTCGACCTCGCAGGGAGCCTTCATTGAGGTGCGCTGCAACGCGAAACATCTAGAGCGGCTGATGATGTCGCTGGGTAGGCATCCTGATGTGATCACAGTCGGGCAGACGACAGGCGACTACAACCTGTTCTGCATTACGATCGCCACTGTTCTTGGCGATGTTCTGCGTTGTGTCCATGGCGGGCTCCCGGAGCTGCTGGACACCGCACAGATGAGGATCAGCCTTTTCAGGCAGATGACGGGCGGCGTGGACTGGCGCCAGGGCATCCTGTCTGTCTCAAATGAGAAACAGCTGCAGGAAGAACACCATTCAAGGCACCCGGAATCGGTCTCCCCCATATCAATTAGTGACCGGCAGCTGTTCCTACAGCTGGGTGTGGACGGCAGACAGTCGCCCGCGGAACTGGGACGGAGTCTGGGGCGAGCTGCCGGAACTGTTCGTCGGCGACTGGCAGAGCTCGAAGCACGAAACCAGGTCGTGTTCCGGTGCGACGTCGCTCGACCAGCCTTCGACCTGCCCTTGGGGATGCTGGTCTTGATGAAGGCGCCTCCACTAGAGGCCGAAGGCACAGCTCGCCTGCTGGGACGACGGCGGGAAACGCGGTTTTGTGCGTCAGTAATCGGCACAGCGAACATCATCCTGGTGGTCGGACTGCATGATCTGGCTGATGCTGAACGCGTCTTGGGAGAACTTTCGCAGGATCATCCTTCTGCAGAGGTGCTAGATCGAAGGGTAGTAACCAGGATGACCAAAATCTACGGGCGCATGCTGGACTCGGCAGGCCGATCCGTGGGAGTCGTGCCGGTGGACCCATGGATTCGCACTATGCGCCCCATGGGCGTGGCCGAAGACGGCACTGAACAGTCGATTTAGGGTTTATCCACCGGCCAGCAGTCCGCCGTCGAGTGTCAGCACCTGCCCGGTGACCCACGCGGCGTCGTTCGATGCCAGGAACGCTGCGCCCGCCGCGACGTCCTCCGGCGCGCCCAGCCGCCCAAGCGGATAGGCGGCGGCTGCCTTCTCCTCGCGTCCTTCATACAGGGCCTGAGAGAAACGGGTTTTCACCACGGCAGGGGCCAGGGCATTGACGCGGACTGCAGGTGCCAGCTCGACGGCGAGGGACCGGGTCAGCTGCTCGAGCGCGGCTTTGCTGATCCCGTAGAACGCGATGCCCTTGGCCGCGGTGCGTGCGCTGACGGAAGACATGTTGATCACTGATGCCCCGCCCCGGAGGAAACCCGCACCGGGATGCCTGCAGGCAGCCTGCACCCAGGCAAGGGCAGTGAGCACATTCGTCTCGAGGATCTTGCGTGCGGCATCCAGATCCAGGTCCAGCAACGGACCATAAACGGGGTTGGTGCCTGCGCAGTTCACCAGGACGTCCAGCGCACCGAACGCCTCAGCTGCCGCGTCAAGCACCGAACGCTGGTGCAGAGGGTCCGCGGCGTTGCCGGACACGGCAACAACCGTGCCCTCCGGAAAACCCGCGGCGGCCTCCTGCAGCGCCGCCTGATCCCGGCCCGTGATCAGTACCCGCGCCCCCTCAGCTACGAAACGGTGCGCGGTTGCCAGTCCAATGCCGCGGCTGGCGGCAGTGATGACGGCGGTCCTTCCGGCAAGGCGGTGCGGACCGGCCGCTGCGGGTGCCGGGTAGGTGCTCATGGGCGTCCCTTCGATTTCCATCCTGGCCGGACGGCCCGAGTCTGCGCTGGAGGCGTGCGGGTGTCAAGGCAGTTCCCCGCAAGTTGGCCGTGCAGGGAAAAAGGAACCATTGACCTTTATCGAGAACTTTCATTAGGGTATTGAACAATCGCGGCCCAACGGTTTTAGATGCCACCTTGGTGCCGTTTGGTACACCTTTTCTGGTCTGTCGAATATCCCAGATTGTGGGTTTGCAGGTCAGGAAACCGAGTCCCGGAAAGGTGACTAATGCCGCTTTACGCCTACCGGTGCAAGGACTGCGCTGACTTCGAAATCCAGGCGCCCATGGGTCAGGTCCGGGAGGCAGTGCCCTGCCCCGGATGCGGGGCTCCGGCGCGGCGGCGGTTCACGGCGCCCAACCTGTCCCGGTCCTCCTCCAGCGCCTACAGACTCATCGAAAGTACGGCGCGCACTGCGTCCGAACCTGCCGTCGTATCCTCGCCCGGTACGGGGCGCAGGTCTTCCGGCACGGGAATCACCCGGAATCCGCTCCACCAGAAACTTCCCCGCCCCGACTAAAAAGCGTGATCCAGTTTCCCCAAGGAGGAATGGTGCCAAAAAACCTGTTTCCACTCGATTCAGCCAGGAAATTCGAAGACCAGGAAAAGCTTGGCCACAATCGATGGCATCCCGAAATTCCTCCGGTAGCAACCGTAAAACCCGGAGAATCCTTTCGCGTTGACTGCCGTGAATGGTTCGACGGTGCCATTGTCAACGACGATTCCGCCGAAGACATCCTCAACGCCCCGCTCCTGACAGTGCACAAACTCAGTGGCCCCTTCGCCGTTGATGGGGCGAAGCCCGGAGACCTGCTGGTGGTGGACATCCTGGACGTGGGGCCGATTCCGCAGGAAGACTCCGGTCCGCTGGCGGGACAGGGGTGGGGGTACACCGGGATCTTCGCGAAGGAGAACGGCGGCGGCTTCCTCACGGACCAGTTCCCGGACGCCTACAAAGCAATCTGGGACTTCAACGGCCAGACAGCGACGTCGCGCCACGTCCCGGGCGTTTCCTTCACCGGTCTCATTCATCCCGGCTTAATGGGCACCGCGCCGTCGGCGGCATTGCTGGCGAAATGGAACAAGCGTGAAGGTGACCTCATCGCCACCGATCCGCACCGGGTGCCGCCGCTGGCGCTTCCACCGGAAGCCGAACATGCAGTGCTCGGCGGCCTGCCCAGGGACGATTGGGCCCGTGTGGGCGGCGAGGCTGCCCGCACCGCGCCTCCGAGGGAGAACGGCGGCAACCAGGACATCAAGAACCTCTCCAAGGGTTCCCGGATCTTCTACCCGGTCTTCGTGGACGGCGCCAACCTCTCGGTGGGGGACCTCCACTTCTCCCAGGGCGACGGTGAGATCACGTTCTGCGGCGCCATCGAGATGGGCGGCTTCATCGACCTGCGCGTGGACATCATCAAGGGCGGCATGGACACCTACGGCGTGCAGGAGAACGCCATCTTCATGCCCGGCAACGTGGAACCGCAGTTCAGCGAGTGGATCGCATTCTCCGGGACGTCAGTGACGCTCGACGGCGAGCAGCGCTACCTTGACTCCCACCTCTCCTACCAGCGGGCATGCCTGCACGCGATCGATTACCTGACCAAGTTTGGGTACAGCCCGGAGCAGGCCTACCTGCTGCTCGGTGCTGCGCCGATCGAGGGCCGGCTCTCCGGAGTGGTTGACATCCCGAACTCCTGCTCCACGGTCTACATTCCGACGTCGATCTTCGACTTCGATGTACGGCCGTCGGCAACGGGGCCGTTCCAGATCGATCCCGGTATCGGAGCTCCGCGCGCCTCGAACAGCTGACGGGTTGCCTGCCCCGGGAACAGTTCCGGGGTAGGCAGCCCCTGCTCGTCAGCGGTACTTGCGGTGGAGGTTCTCCTTGGGTTCTCCGTCAGACGCTGTCGTGGAAATCCACGGCCCGGTCCCCTCGGACTGGTCCAGCACCCCCTTCTCCAGCCAGGTGTACCGGCCGTCCAGGACCTTCTTCGACACCTTGTGGTCTACCGCATCGGAGTTGTTCCACAGCTCGGTGAACAGTGCATCCACCCGGACCTTCGACTGGGCGCAGAAGGCGTTGGCCAGTTCGTAGGCTGATGCGCCCTCCGCCGGATCCCTCCGCCGGATAGTCTCGGCCTTCATGCAGGATGCCGACATGGCAAAGAGCTCGGCGCCAATATCCACGATTCTGCCCAGGAAGGCCTGGTGCTGTTCCAGTCCGGCCTGCCAGCGGGCCATCCCGTAGAAGGTTGAGCGTGCCAATTTCCGGGAGGCACGCTCCGCGTAGCGCAGGTGCTTGGCCAGCGGACCAAACTCGGCGTACGACGTCGGGACGTTGCCCTGGCCGAAAGCGAGAGTTGGGAGCCACTTGCCGTAGAAGCCGCTCGCCTTCGCGCCGGCCCTCACCTTGCTGGCCATCGGAGCGTCAGCCACGGCCAGGTCTCCAGCTGCCTTCAGATGCGCATCCACTGCCTCGCGGGCAATCAGCAGGTGCATGATCTCTGTGGACCCCTCAAAGACCCGGTTGATGCGCAGGTCCCGCAGCTGCTGTTCGGCAGCGACGGCACGTTCCCCGCGGGCAGCCAGGGAAGCCGCTGTCTCAAAGCCGCGGCCGCCCCGGACCTGGACAAGTTCATCGGCAATGTTGTAGGCCATTTCGCTGGCCCACAGCTTCGCCAGCGCCGCCTCAATGCGGATGTCCTTGGTGCCGGCGTCTGCCATTTCCGCAGACAGCTCGAAGACTGATTCAAGCGCGAAAGCCGTAGCGGCAATAAAGGCGAGCTTCTTGCCCACAGCTTCATGGCGGCCGATCGGACGGCCCCACTGCTCCCGTGCTCCGGACCAGCCGCGGGCAATCTTCAGGGACCACTTTGCGCCGGCTGCGCACATTGCGGGAATGGACAGCCGTCCCGTGTTCAGCGTGGTCAGGGCAATTTTCAGTCCCTGGCCCTCGCGGCCCACCCGGTTCGCAGCCGGAACCCGGACGCCCTGCAGGCGGGTGACACCGTTTTCAATGCCGCGCAGGCCCATGAAGTTGTTACGGTTCTCCACGCTGATCCCGGGTGAGTCCATTTCAACGATGAAGGCGCTGATCCCGCCTTTTTGTCCGTCGTGCGGCGGAACCGCTGCCATCACCACCACCAGCTCAGCAATCACGCCGTTGGTGGTCCACAGCTTTACCCCGTCCAGCACGTACTCGCTGCCGTCTTCAGAAGGGACAGCGGTGGTGCGCATACGCGCGGGGTCTGAACCGACGTCGGGCTCCGTAAGCAGGAAGGCAGTGATGGCGCCGGCGGCGCAGCGGGGGAGGTACTCACGGCGCTGTTCCTCTGTGCCGAAGACCTTCACCGGTTCCGGCACCCCGATCGAGAGGTCGGCGGAAACCAGGGCTCCCAGGCTGGGGTGCACCGTCCCGAGAACCATCAGTGCCCTGCCGTAGTAGAGCAGCGACAGGCCGAGCCCGCCGTACTCCTGCGGAATCTTGATGCCAAAGACTCCGAGTTCGGCCAGGCCGGCCAGATACTCGTCGGGGATCACCCCGGTCCGCTCGATCAGCTGCCCGTCCATGGTCGAGCAGTATGCGGTCAAATCCGCCAGGAACTTTTCGGAGCGGGCCACCTCTTCGGGTGCGGGCGCCGGATGAGGGCGGATCAGTGAGAGATCGAAGTCCCCAAGATAGATTCCCTTGGCGAAGCTGGGCCGCTGTTCATCGGTTATTCGGGACGCCTCGGCGACCTCTCGGGCGTCTTTTTCACTGACTTTCCGTTCCCGGAGCCGCCGGACCGAATCGTCTTCGCCGGTGTTTTGGGCATCCTGCAGATTAGTGGAACTCATGTGTTTTCCCCTAGGTCAGGGCCGCTCCCCATGCAGCCTCCGCTGGCTGTGCCAGCCATGCTACGCGTTCCTACTGGCGGGTAAAGGGGTAGCTGAAGAACAGGTACCGGACAGTAGCTAATCCCGTCCGGCACCCCTGGCAGAGCCCGGGCTGCGAGCATGTAAGGTACCGGGCATGGCATGGATGGAAACTGAACGTCAGGCGATGGTCCGGACTCTGCACGGCACTGATCCGTCGGCACCCACGCTTTGTGCAGGCTGGACTGTGGCACGGCTGCTCGCACACCTGATTGTGCGTGAGGAACAGCCGTGGAAGATGGCTGGAGACGCAATCCGCCGGGACCGGCCGGGCCAGGAAACAAGCCTGAACCCCCTGGTGGCCGAGGCTGCGACGGAACAGGGATACCGCCGCCTGGTGGACCGGTTTGCCGCAGGCGGGCGCGGATTCTCCGTCATGCGCTTCAGCGGTGACGCCGCCAACCTGCTTGAGTTCGTTGTCCATCATGAGGACGTCCGGCGCGGAGCCGGAGAGCCTGCACCCCGGCAGCTTCCTCCGGGAGAGCTCGCTGAGATACGGCGGCGCCTGCCCCTTATGGCCCGTGTGGGTTACCGTCGCAGCCCGGTCGGTGTCCTGCTGGAGCTGCCCAGCGGCGAACAGGCACGCGTTCGGAGGGGTGACCGTCCGGTGACCATTCGGGGAGACGTGACGGAGCTGGCGCTCCACGCCATGGGCCGGCGCTCAGCCGCCCGCATTGATCTGTCCGGAGAGCCCGATTCACTGGAGCAATTCGAATCCTTCGCCGGGCGCTAAGCCGGACCCTGCTTGACAGGCACCCCCCAACTGCGGTTTGGATAGTAAGTACACTGAGGAATTGGAACACCAGCCACAGCTATCTCAGGGGGAACCAAGGTATGCAGAACGAGGGGGATTGGGAAGCCATCCGGCTGCTCTCCACGGCAGCGAGGATGCTGCGCCGGGAAATGGACAACCGGCTGCGGGCGATGGGCCTGACGCAGGAGCGGGTCACGGCTTTGAAGGTACTGCGGGACTTTGGTCCGATGCGGCGCGCGGAGCTTGCCCGCCGGCTGAGGGTCACAGCACAGACGCTGGGGACCACGCTGGTAAGCATGCGGGCGCAGGGCCTGGTCAACGAAGTGGGTGAAGGAGCTGAAGCGCCCAAACGCGCAGTGCATATTTCCGAGTACGGCCGCGAAGCCCTGGACCAGGCGATCCGCCTGGAAGACCAGAGCCTTACGGCTGAACTGCGGCCGGCACTGCGCAGGGAGCTGATTTCCCTCATTTCCGAACTTGAGGGAAACCGCCAGTACGGGACAGCCGGGACCGCGGGTGCCTAGGAGTCTGGTTTCCGGGACAGTCTGCTGCGGGCGGTAACGTGGGGAGCATGAGTGAAGGCATCCGCGTAGCTGCGGCAGATGAAATTGACGAAGGCGAAGCAGTCACCGTGGATTCCACCACCGCGGGGACAGCTGATGACATCGCGGTATTCCACAGCGACGACGGCAACTTCTACGCCCTGAATGACACATGCACCCATGAAGAGGCCTCGCTGGCTGAAGGGTGGATCGAAGACGGGGAAGTGGAGTGCCCCGTTCACTCGGCGCGCTTCTGCCTGAAGACCGGAGCGGCGCTTTGCCTGCCCGCCACGGTGAACGCGGTGGCACACCGCGTTGAGGTGGTCGACGGCGACGTCATCCTCTATCCGGGCGATGCCCCCGCAGGATCCTAGGTATGCCCAGCGGCTCCCTGCCCCGCTCCGTTGTTGTTATCGGTGCCGGACCCGCAGGATTCAGCGCCGCGGCTGAACTCCGAAGGCGTGGATACCAGGGCGCAATCCAGCTTCTGGATCCAGCCGGCATGCCCTATGACCGGCCGCCGCTGAGCAAGGACTATTTGACCGGAGGGCTGGCTTTTCCGGCGCTCGCCGAACCTGGCTGGTACGGGTCCAACGCAGTGGAGGTCGTACCGGGCACTGCCGTCAAGCTGGACCCGGACAACGGGTCCGTGACGCTGGCAGGCGGAGGCGAACTGCGGGCCGATGTGTTGCTGCTGGCCACCGGCGGGGTCGCCAGGACTCTCCCGTTTACCGGTTCCGACCTGCTCCACACTCTTCGCAGCCGCTCAGACGCGGACCTGCTGCGTTCGCGGCTCGGCCCGGATAAACAGCTGGTCATCATCGGTGCCGGACTCATTGGCGCCGAAGTGGCCTCGAGTGCTGCCTCGCTGGGCACCGCCGTCGTGCTCATTGATCCTGTCCCGGTGCCGCTGGTTCCCGCAGTGGGCCCGGAACTCGCTGCCTACCTGCACTCCCTGCACGAAACCGCGGGCGTCCGAACCCTAACCGGACTGCCCATCGACGTGGTGCGCGCAAACGGGGCACTGTCTGTCCTAATGGAAGACGGGTCTGCCCTGCCGGCGGACACAGTGCTTGCAGCGGTAGGAATGGTCCCGGACACAACGCTGGCTGCTGCGGCCGGCCTCGGTGTCGATGATGGTGTGCTGGTTGACGCCGCCGGGCGCACCAGCCATCCCCGGGTGTTTGCAGCGGGTGATGCCGTCCGGCGGAGCAGCAACGGAGGACTTCAGCGGCGCACCGAACACTGGGATGCGGCGGTCCGCTCCGGACAGGCTGCCGCGGCCGGCATTCTCGGTGAAGAGCCGCCGGAGGACGCCGTGCCGTGGTTTTGGACGGACCGCTACGGGATGCACGCGGAAGCTGTTGGCAATATGTCAGCATCCGGAACAACCGTGGAACGCGGCAGCCCGGGTCCGGGATACATGGTCTTCCGCCAGAAGCCGGACGGTACCCTGGCCGGAGCTGCCGGCATCAACGCCGGTAATTCACTGCGTGCAGCCCGCCGGCTGATCACGCTGGGCAAGCCCGTGGAGGCTGCCGATCTTTCAAACCCGGATGCCGATCTGCGCCGTCTGCTCCGCGCACGACCCTCGAAAACTGATTAGCGCACATCAGTTTTGCGTAATTCGGGCTTCCATAGGTTAGCCTTACCTTGCCGGTAAAAACCTCCGGCCTCCCAGTCCACATTGCACTATCAAGGAGCCCAAAACATGGCCCTGTCCCGCATGCGCAGCCTCGCGGCCGTCGCCGCCGTCGCCGTGCTGTCCCTCTCTGCCTGCTCCACGGGATCGTCCTCGGATGCGGGCACCTCCAGTGCAGCCGGCTCCAGCGACCAATTCCCCGTCACCATCGAGCATGCCTTCGGCGAAACCACCATCGAGTCCGCCCCCGAGCGCGTTGCCACCGTTTCCTGGGTGAACACGGACACGGCCCTCGCGCTCGGCGTTGTTCCGGTTGGTATGCCGCTTTATGAGTGGGGCGGCAACGAAAACGGCACGACGCCGTGGATCGACGACGCACTTGAAGAACTGGGTGCACCCATCGGCTCGGAAAACGCCCCCGTGCAGTACGCCGAAACCGACGGCATCAACTTCGATGAAATCGCGGCGACAACTCCGGACGTCATCCTGGCGGCCTACTCCGGTATTACCGAAGAGGAATACGACAAGCTGAGCGCCATCGCGCCGGTTGTCGCCTACCCGGAAACGCCGTACTACACCTCCTGGCAGGACTCCGCCACGATGATTGGCGAGGCCCTGGGCAAGAGCGACGAAGCAGCCCAGCTGGTTGAGGATACCGAAAAGGCCATCGCCGACAAGGCTGCAGAGTATCCCGAACTTGCCGGGACCAGCTTCATCTACGGCAACCTGGACACCACTGCCGGAGCTGACCAGATCTCCATCTACACCTCCGGCGACAACCGGCCGAAGTTCCTGAAGGAACTGGGAATGGTCCAGGCGCCGATCGTTGATGAGAACGCACCCGATGACGCGTTCTACCTGACCTGGTCGCCGGAACGTGCGAACGAACTCGAAGCCGACCTGTTCGTGAGCTGGGTTGCGGACGACGCCGCCAAGGACGCAATCACTGCGGATCCGCTGCTGAGCCAGATCCCGGCCGTCAAGAACGGCGGGCTTGTAGCCGACTCGGACAACACCCTGACACTGTCGATTTCAGCAGCCAACGTGCTGAGCATTCCTTACGCCCTGGACAACTTCGTCCCCATGCTGGGCGAGGCCGCGGCGCAGGTCAAGTAAGCCTGCTGACCCCTGAGAAGTGCCCCTCCCGGCCTGCCGGAGGGGCACTTCTCCGTTAACCGGCCACGATGCCGACGAACATCACAGAATTGGACACACCCCCGGGGAGGTTTGCCATTATCGGCACCATGCAGGAATTCCTTGACGCAATAGACCCGCTTCGTCCGCTGATCGCGGTGGCCATCGCCGTGGCCGCAGCGCTCATCGCAGCCAGGATCGTGCGGGGCTCTGCCACCCGGATCTTCCGAAAGGTCCCGCACATCCGCGATGTGACCGCCCTCGGACGGAACCCTTTACGGCTGGTGCTGGCCCTTATTGGGACCCGCATCGCCCTCGGCGCTACAGTGCGCGGGGAGCCCTGGCACGAGACGGTGGACTACATCCTGGTCATTGGCCTGATTGCCGCGATCGGATGGCTCGCCGTCGTGGCCCTGCTGATCGTTGAAGCGGTCATCCTGACCAAGTACAGCACCGACACCAAAGACAACCGCCGGCTGCGCCGTCTCAAAACCCAGGTAATCCTGGGCCGCCGGGTTGCCGTTGCCCTGGTCATCACCGTCGCCGTGGCGTGCGTCCTGCTGACCATTGATGAAGTCCGTGCGCTCGGCGCCGGCCTGCTTGCCTCCGCCGGCCTGCTTTCAATTGTTGCCGGCCTTGCCGTGCAGAGCACGCTGGGCAACGTCTTCGCCGGCCTCCAGCTCGCGTTCACCGATGCGATCCGCGTCGACGACGTTGTGGTGGTGGAGGGGCAGTGGGGCACCATCGAGGAAATCACCATGACCTACGTGGTGGTGCACATCTGGGATGACCGGCGGTTGATCCTGCCCTCCACCTACTTCACGTCCACGCCGTTCGAGAACTGGACCCGCAAACAGTCCGCCATCCTGGGCACCGTTGAACTGGACCTGGACTGGGAAACCCCGGTTGGAGAGCTGCGCACGGAACTGAAGCGAATCCTGGCTGACACCGATCTCTGGGACGGGCGCACGGGTGTCCTGCAGGTGACTGATGCAATCCAGGGGCTGATCCGTGTGCGCATCCTGGTCTCCGCGCCGGACTCGGGAACTCTCTTCGACCTGCGCTGCCTGGTCCGTGAGTCCATGGTCTCCTTCCTGCAGGAGAACCACCCCAAGGCGCTGCCGCGCCAGCGGTTCGAGCGCCTGGGCGAGTCCTATGCGGCAGTCCGCCCCCGGAGCCGTGAAACGGTGCGGCGCCCGGCAGGCGGCGATCCAGAGGATACCAGCACCTCGCAGCTGTTCACCGGCAGCATCGACGCGGTGCAGCGCAACCGTGCTTTTGCCGGTCCCGGGAACGACGCATGGGAGGACCGGGATGAGAACGTGGACCGCTAGCTGTTGACAACCCGGGGGTCGGGCAGGCTGGAATGATACCCACGGCGCAGGCGCCCGGTCCCGGACGGTGCGGACAGAGAACTGAAAAGGAGCCAATCGAATGGTTGACCAGTACGTGATCCATGAACTGCAGGGTTCGAATGTTTGGGCAAAAGACGGCGAACGGCTCGGCCTGGTAGGAAATGTCCACCTCGACCGGGCCACCGGACAGCCCGCATGGGTCACGGTGGCCCTTGGCCTTTTCGAGGGCCGCCAGTACTTTGTACCCCTGACGGGTTCGAGGCGGGATGACGACGACCTCTACGTGAACTATTCCCGGAAGGCCATTGAGGACTCCCCGGACATGGACCACGGCGGCGCTTTGACTCCGGACGAAGAAGCGCAGCTGGAGGACTACTACAAGGCCTGGTGAGAACGGCGGGGCTGCTTGGACATAAGCCTGCTTAGCAATACGATGGGTAACCCGGACTCGACCAGCGCCAGGAGGGCCCATGGCTCAGCAGGACAAATCTGACCAGGCGGGCGAAGCGTCGCTCGGAACGGCGTCCAAGCCGGACAGTCCGGGCGAAGTCACCAAGCCCAGCTGGATGTACATCTTCCGCAAGACAGCGCGGGAGTTCTCCAAGGACCAGTGCACCGACCTGGCCGCTGCGCTGACGTATTACACCGTGCTTTCACTGTTCCCGGGGCTGCTGGCGATGGTCTCCATCCTGGGCCTGGTGGGCCAGGCTGAAAGCACTACGAACGCGATGATCGAATACCTGGAGGGCTTCGCTCCGGCTGCTGCGGTGGAGGTGCTGAAAGGCCCAATCGAGCAGCTCACGTCTTCCCGCGGTGCAGGCCTTGCCCTGTTTGTTGGTCTTGCCGGTGCCCTGTGGTCCGCTTCCGGTTACGTGGGAGCCTTCGGCCGGGCCATGAACCGGATCTACGAAGTCGAAGAGGGCCGGCCCATCTGGAAGCTGCGCCCGCTGCAGCTGCTGGTCACCCTGATCATGATCCTGCTGGCGGCCAGCCTGCTGATCATGCTGGTGGTCAGCGGCCCGATCGCCGAATCGATTGGCAACTTTATTGGGCTGGGCAGCCAGGCCCTGCTGGTCTGGAACATCGCCAAGTGGCCGGTCATGGTGATTTTCGCAGTCATTCTGATTGCACTGCTTTACTACGCCACCCCCAACGTGAAGCAGCCCAAGTTCCGCTGGATGAGCATGGGGGCGTTCCTCGCTCTGGTTGTCCTGGCCATTGCGACACTGGGCTTCGCGTTCTACGTCGGCAACTTCGGCAGCTACAACGCCACCTACGGAGCCATCGGCGGCGTGATCGTGCTGCTGCTGTGGATCTGGCTGGCCAACATTTCACTGCTCTTCGGTGCCGAGTTTGATGCTGAGGTGGAACGCGGCCGGGAACTGCAGGCTGGGATCCAGGCCGAGCACTCGATCCAGCTGCCCCCGAGGGATACCCGGCAGAGCGACAAACGGGCGGAACAGGAAGAGAAGGACGTCCAGCAGGGCCGCGAGCTGCGCCAGCAGCACGCGGGCAAGGATTACGACGACGACTTGTAAGCGGCAGCCGCAGCGCGTGTTTGGCCGAACCAGAGGATCAGGACCACTCCGGCACCGGACAGGCATGCGGCCAGCGGGCCCATCCAGGCATCGCCGGGAGCGAGCAGGGCACTGTTTTCCTGCCAGGGCCACAGTGCGCGAAGGGAACCCAGGATAAGTCCGGTGGCTACCAGCAGCACAGCACGCCGCCGGACACGGAGCAGGTATCCCAGCAACCGGACAAACGAGGCCAGTCCCAGGACCGCGCCGGTGGCGAAGAGGGCCAGGTAGCCAAGGTCCCGGTTGCTGACTGCCGCGAGAGTTGGTTCATACATGCCGAAGGTCAGCAGGAGAAACGACCCGGAGAGACCTGGCAGGGCAAGTGCGCACACGGCTATGGCGCCGCTGAGGATCAGGATCCACCACGACGGTTCTTCAATCTGCAGCGCCGGAATTCCAAGCAGCATAAATGCCGCTGCGGCAGTCAGCAGCACCAGGAACGGCCCGGTAAACCTGCCCGCCGGCGTCGTCGGTCCTGCTGCCCGAGCCATGCTGATGGGGACGACCAGACTCGCGGACACCATACCGAAGAACAGCGCACTGGCAATGACCTCGTAGTTCTCGACAAAGGCATGCAGTGGCCTGGACAGAACCACCAGTGCGAGGAACATGCCGAGGACCAGCGGAAGTATCAGGTTCCACTCGACCGGGGCCAGTTTGCGGGCGGCGCCGGCCCGGTCCCGTCGGAAAAGCAGGTGCACGGCGCCGCTGATGAAGTGGTTCGCTGACGCGATCAGCCGGTCAAAGACACCGAGGACAAGCGCTACGGTACCGCCGGACACGCCGGGGACCAGCTCCACCAGGCCGATGAGGCCTCCACGGCATGCGTGGAGAATGCCTGAAAAAATCGTCGGCTTTGGCGCGGGCGCCGGGGGCACAGGGGGCAGGGAAGATGAGGCCATTGAGGCCACGCTACTAGATGCGCCCGGACAGCATGCAGCGGTGCCAGCCGCCCGGACGGGCCGCCCGTGCTGCTACCGGCCGGGTCCCAGCAGGGGAGAGGCGGGGACGCCTGCCTGTTCGCTGAGCCCGTCCAGGACGTCCTGGAAAGCCCGCAGCGAAGACCGTTTCGGCTCCCAGCCGAGCACTTCGCGAGCCCTGGTGGTATCCATCAGCGGCGCCCCCGCAGCCATGTCGATCCACCCCGGGTCGGTAGCCTGAAGCCCCGCTGCCCAAGTCAGGCCCACGACTGCGCGCACTGCCTTGACCGGAATGTTCAGGATCCGGCGTGCTCCGAGCAGGCCCGCGAGCAGTTCAGGTGTCACAACCGGATCCGCCGCTATGTTGAAGGCACCCTCAGCCCGCTGGTCCACCACACGCCAGTACGCGTCGGCAATGTCGTCCGCATGGACCACCTGGAAGGAGAATTCTGCCGGCAGCGGGATCAGCGGCAGGCTGAGCTTGTTCAGGATGGAGCGGGGAACGAGCGGACCGAGGAAATAGCGCCCAATTTCGCTGCCGGCGTCGGACTGGAAGATCAGTCCGGGGCGCAGGCGCGCCACGCGGATTTCGGGGTAGCGGCGCTCAAAATCGTCGAGGAGCTCTTCCTGCTCGCCCTTGTGCCGGCTGTAGTGGGAAGTGGCGATGCCTCGGGCCGGCCAGTTTTCGTCCGTCAGCCTGTCCTTCGGGGCGGGGGAGTAGGCACCCACCGAGGAGGCGCACACAACCTGCCGGACGCCGGCCTCAGCAGCCGCAGCCAGCATGTTCTGCGTGCCGCGGACGTTGATCCGGTGAAGTTCGGCTTCGTCACGGTTCGGCTGGATGGCCCACACCAGGTGGATCACGGCATCCACTCCGCGCAGCACGTCAGTGAGATCCTCGGTCCCGGACCGGGCTGCCACATCGATGCTGTGCCACTGCACCCCTTCATAGGGGCCGGTCGCCTGCGCCGGGACCCGGCGTGCGACGCCGACTATCTCCAGTCCGCCGGGGCGCTCAGTCCGTGCGGCCTGCAGTCGCCGCAGGACGGCGGTCCCGACGTTTCCGGTGGCTCCGAGGACGGCTACGCGCATCAAGAAAGTCCCTTCGTTCTGAGAACCCGCGGTTCGGCAGTGCTGTTGGTCCCCGACTCTACAGCGCAACCTGCTCCGCGGGCAGGGCGATAGGGTGGAGGGCAGAGCAGGTACGCGGCTGAGGGATGGAGCGAGCATGGCGGAGACAGCATCCGGCGGGGACTACAGCACCAAGGGGTCCTATGTGTCCGGCGGGCAGGAATACACCCGCGACACGAACTACATCGAAACCCGCATCACCCGCGACGGGCGGGACGGCTACCCGGTGGAAGCTGGACGCTACCGCCTGATCGCTGCGCGGGCCTGCCCCTGGGCCAACCGCACCATCATTGTGCGCCGCCTGCTGGGACTCGAAGACGCCATTTCCCTGGGCACGCCCGGCCCCACGCATGACTCCCGCAGCTGGACTTTCGACCTCGATCCGGACGGAAAGGATCCAGTGCTCGGGATCGAACGCCTGCAGGAAGCATTCTTCCGGCGGACTCCCGGATACAGCCGTGGAATCACGGTCCCCGCGGTAGTGGACATTCCCACCGGTGCCGTGGTGACCAATAATTTCCCGCAGATCACCGAGGACTTCTGCACCGAGTGGGTGGACTTCCACCGCGAGGGCGCACCGGATCTCTGGCCGGCCGAACACCTGGATGAAATGCGCGAAGTGAACAAGCGCGTCTTCACCGAGATTAACAACGGTGTTTACCGCTGCGGTTTCGCCGGTTCCCAGGAAGCCTACGACGCTGCTTATGACCGGCTCTGGACGGCCATGGACTGGCTGGAAGACCGGCTTTCGAAGCAGCGCTACCTCATCGGTGACACCATCACCGAGTCCGACGTCCGGCTGTTCACCACCCTGGTCCGGTTCGATTCCGTCTACCACGGCCATTTCAAATGCAACCGGAACAAGCTCACCGAAATGCCTAACCTTTGGGGCTACGCCCGGGACCTGTTCCAGACCCCAGGCTTTGGCGACACCGTGGACTTCGTGCAGATCAAGCAGCACTACTACATCGTCCATGAAGACATTAACCCCACGGGAATTGTCCCGAAGGGACCGGACAACTCAGTCTGGCTGACCGATCACGGCAGGGAAGCGCTCGGCGGACGTCCGTTCGGAAACGGAACCGCTCCCGGCCCGGTCCGCCCAGGCGAGGAAGTTACCCCGGGGCACGGCGCCGAGTAGCCGCCTTTTTGCACCCCTGCCGCACGTACTCCCACGCGAGAGGTCAGTTACGGCTCCTCTGAGCCTTCATAAGGGCCGTAACTGGCCTCCCGGCGGGAGTAATACGGCACAGAACTGTTTCTTAATCTGACCGGCTGTAGGTTAGCCTTACTTAAGTCATATACCGCTGGCTTCAGGAGGTGCCGCCGTGTCCTCAACAGCCATGGTCAGCACCCCTGTTTCCGGCCCGCAGCTGTCTGCAGGGAACCGCCGGCGGATTCAGCCCACGCTCCTGCTCGGTCTATCCCTGGCCGTACTCCTGGCCGCAGCCTTTGCATCCGTTGCGCTGGGCGCACGCCCCCTGTCCCTTGAAACCGTGTGGCAGGCCCTCACCAGCGCTGATCCTGCCAACGGCGACCACGCGGTAGTGCTGAGCCGGCTTCCCCGCACGGTCGCAGCCCTCCTCATCGGAGCAGCGCTCGGCCTGGCCGGAACTGCACTGCAGGGTATGACCCGCAACCCGCTGGCCGATCCGGGCATCATGGGGCTCAACGCCGGCGCCGCGTTCGCGGTCGTGACGGCCATCTACGTCTTTGGCGTCACCTCCTTCACCGGCTACGTGTGGTTCGCGCTGGCCGGTACGGCACTGGCAGCCCTCCTGGTTTATGCCGTTGCTTCCCTGGGGCGGGAAGGGGCTACGCCTGTGAAGCTGGCACTGGCCGGAGCGGCGCTTACTGCCGGGCTTACCAGCCTGCTCTCTGCCGTGCTTGTCTCCAGCCAGCAGACACTGAACACATTCCGCTTCTGGCAGGTCGGCACCGTCTCCGGCCGCGGCTGGGACGTGCTGGTCCCGCTGATCCCTTTCCTCGCCGTCGGCGCGGTAATTCTGCTGGCGTCCGGGCGGGCGCTGAACAACCTGAGCCTGGGTGACGACGCCGCCCGCGGCCTTGGGCAGAACGTGGCGCTTTCACGCGGCATCATGGCGGTCGGGGTAGTGCTGCTCTGCGGCGCTGCCACTGCCGCAGCCGGTCCCATCGCCTTCCTGGGCCTCGTCATCCCGCACCTCGTGCGCGGACTGGCCGGCCCCGACTACCGGTGGATCCTGGTTATTTCAGCCGTGCTGGCGCCGGTCCTGCTGCTGGTTTCCGACGTCGTTGGCCGGCTTATCCTGCCACCGGGCGAGGTGCCTGTGGGCATCATGACCGCCGTTATTGGCGCACCCGTCTTCATTGCGATCATCCGCCGGCGGAAGCTGGCCGAGCTGTGAGCGCCGCACCCCTGCTGCGCGGGAACAGCTCCGCTGCAGCCATGGTCCATGACGTCCGCCGCCGCACCGGCCGCCGCCGCCGGCGAGTGCTGGCCGCCCTGGCCGCCGCCGTCGTCGTCCTGTTCTTCGCCGGCGTGCTGCTGGGCAGCTATACCGTGACGATCCCGGACTTTGTGCGGATCCTGGCCGGCGAGAAGATCCCGGGAGCATCCTTCATCGTGATGGAGAGCAAGCTGCCGCGCGCCGTGACCGCAGTCCTTATCGGAGCCGCCTTCGGCGTTTCCGGCCATCTCTTCCAGACAATGCTCCGCAACCCCCTGGCCAGTCCGGACATCATCGGGATCAGCTACGGCGCCAGCGCTGCAGCGGTTACCGCCATGGTGGTCTTCGGCGCTGCGGGTGCTTCCGTCTCCCTGGCCGCCCTGATCGGGGCCAGCCTGATTGCGGTTTGTCTTCATCTGCTCAGCCGACGCGGCGGAGCGGCGGGAGCCCGGCTGGTGCTCATCGGAATCGGCTTTGCCGCGGTGCTCCAGGCCCTGGTCAACTTCCTGCTGACCCGCACAGACGTCCGCACTGCGGCTGAATCGCTGGTGTGGCTGACCGGCTCCCTGAACTCTGCGTCCTGGGAACGCGCCGGCATTGTGGCCGTTGCCCTCGCGGTGCTCCTTCCCGCCGCGGTCCTGCTGGGACGGCGCCTGCGGGTCCTTGAACTCGGTGACGATTTCGCTGCCGGGCTCGGCCTGCCGGTCGAAGGTACCCGTGCGGGACTGCTGTTCACCGGCGTGGCCCTCGCAGCCGTTGCGACCGCGGCAGCCGGGCCCGTGGCTTTCGTGGCGTTCCTCGCGGGACCAATCTCCCGGCGGCTGATCGGAGGCCGTGCGTCCCTGGCAGCAGCGGGACTGACCGGTGCCGTGATCCTGCTGGCCGCCGATTTCACGGCAAGCAACCTGCTCCCGGGCGCACTGCCCGTTGGCGTGGTTACCGGCGCTCTGGGAGCGCCCTTCCTGCTGTGGCTGCTCGTCAGCTCCAACCGTGTTGGCCAAGGAGGCTAAAGCATGCAGAACAAGCTTCAAGCGCGGGACCTGGTGCTCTCCTACGCAGACCGGACGGTAGTCGACGGGCTCAGCCTGGAACTGCCGGCCGGCAAGATTACCGTGATCGTCGGGGCAAACGCCTGCGGCAAGTCCACGCTGCTGCGCGGCCTCGCCAGGCTGCTGAAGCCTGCCTCCGGAGCGGTGGAGCTAAACGGGCGGGACATCAACGCCATGCCGAGCCGCGAAGTCGCACGCATCCTGGGCCTGCTGCCGCAGACCCCGAACGCTCCTGACGGCATTACGGTGGCGGACCTGGTGGGGCGCGGACGCTACCCGCACCAGGGCTGGTTCCGTCAGTGGAACGCAGAAGACGAAGCCGCCGTAGCCGCTGCACTTGAAGCCACCGGCACACTTGAACTGGCCGGACGGGATATTGATGAGCTCTCCGGCGGGCAGCGCCAGCGGGTCTGGATTGCCATGGCACTGGCTCAGCAGACAGACATCCTGTTGCTGGATGAGCCCACTACTTTCCTTGACGTCACGCACCAGGTTGAGGTCCTCGACCTCATCACGGACCTCAACAAGCGGGCAGGCACCACCGTGGTGATTGTGCTGCATGACCTTAACCTCGCTGCCCGCTACGGGGACCATCTCATTGCCATGAAGGCAGGCCGGATCGCAGCGCAGGGCACCCCTGAGGAGATTGTCACCGAAGAGCTGGTCCAGGACGTGTTCGGCCTGGAAGCCGCTGTCATCCCCGATCCCGTTTCGGGCACGCCCATGGTGGTGCCGGTGGGCCGGCATCACACCCGCCCGCCGGCTGCACCCGCAAAGCAGCCCCCAGCCGTGGGCTACCTGCCCAACCCGCACGATTCCCGCCTTGAGACCCGCAATCCTATGGAGGCAGCTTCATGACCGGCACCCGCACCACCACCAAGGCTGCAGCTGCGGCTCCCCGGCGCCAGGGCGCCAACGCCGCGGTTCTGGCCTTCGACGTCGAAGTCCGTGCAGTGCAGCGGTTGAGCGCGAACTTCCAGCGCATTACCTTTGGCGGCGAGTGCCTGCGCGACTTCGGGGTGCAGGGAAGCACAGATGACCTGCGCATCAAGGTGGTTATTCCGCCGCAGGCAGCCGACGGCACCCGGACGCCCTTGCCCGTGATCGACTGCGAGGATGCCGGCTGGTACCGGAACTGGCTCGCCATGGACGTGCAGGAACGCGGCTCAATGCGCACCTACACGGTGCGTGCCGCCCGTTGTTCACTCCCGCAGCCGGAAATTGACGTCGACTTCGTGCTCCACTTCGACGCCGACGGCGTGGGTGGTCCAGCCTCCACCTGGGCTGCCGAAGCCAAGCCCGGAGACCGTGTCACGGTTATCGGCCCCAACGTGGTGCACTGCGTCACCGCGGAATCCTACGGCGGCATTGAATGGCGGCCCGGACTCGCCCAGCACGTCCTGCTCGCGGGGGACGAGACAGCCGTGCCCGCCATCGCCTCCATTCTGGAGAATCTGCCGGCGGACTTCACCGGACACGCTCTGCTGGAGATCCCGGATGCCTCGGACATCCAGCCCCTTTCCACCCCGTCCAAGGTTGCCGTCACCTGGCTGCCGCGGAACGGCCGCCCTCATGGTGAAGCGCTTGAAAGTGCAGTACGAAGCGCCGTGGCCGTGCCCGGTTACGCCAGTGTGGGGAGGATCGAAGCTGCGCCGGTTCCCGCCCGCCGGCAGGAGCTGGAGGACGTGGACATCGATTCAGTCATCCTGTGGGAGACCCCGGCACGGCTGGCGCCGGAAGTCGTGGAGAACTCTCCCAGCCCCAACACCCCGGCCGGAGCCCTGCCGTTCTACGCCTGGATTGCCGGCGAAGCAGCCGTGGTCCGGGGCCTTCGCCGCTACCTCGTCCGTGAGGCGGGAATTGACCGGAAGCAGGTCGCGTTTATGGGTTACTGGCGCCACGGCCGGGCCGAGACCGCGTAGCTGCTGCTCCCACACTGAGTCTTCCTCCCCTTAGGCTGTGAACCAGCCCGGACACGGGTGCTGTAGACCGTGCCACCGCGGTCTGTTGAATCCCACACAAAACCTCCACTGTCAATATCTGCTTGCCTAAACTGGAACAAGTCACTCGAATCTGCGTAATTCAACGCGTCCTCCTCAGGCACAAGCAGTACCGACAGAACTGATGTCTAGCCACAGTGGAGTATGCATGACAACACATGTAAACGAGACTGCCAGGAACCTCACTGACGCGCTCCGCCGGTACGTTTCCCAGACAGCGTCCCGGTACCGCCCAGGGGGAAGGCACGCCGGGCTGCCCGGCAACGGCCAGGGGCCGGTTCTCTCCCGGGAGGCCCTTTCCCGGCAGGTCCGGGAAATCCTGCAGCGCGCCAAGGGCTGCAGCACGCCTGCCCGCAAGACTGCGGCTCTCGGAGCGGGTGCCTCCCTGCTGCTGACGGGGATGGTATTCGGGGTGGCTGAAGCCGCTACCGTGGCCGCACCGGAGACGGTTGCGGACCGCCAGCTGGTCACCCGGCCCTTCGAGGAGCCCGAACCCGCGCAGGAAGCACCTGCACAGGAAGCACCTGCGGAGGGAGGCACGGGCTCAACAGCACCCGTCACGGAAGAAGCCCCGGCAAAACCATCGGTACCGGTGGACGGCCTGGTGATCACCTCGCCGTTTGGCTGGCGGCTCAACCCGATCACCGGCTACGGCCAGGAATGGCACACCGGCACCGATTTCCGCGGCGCCCTGGGCACCGACGTCCGGAGCGCGCGGACGGGCACGGTAACCGAAGCCGGCTGGCACACCACCGGCGGAGGCGGCCTGCGGATCGTCGTCGACCACGGGGACGGCGTCCTCACCACCTACAATCACCTGAATGACATTTGGGTCGAACCCGGCCAGCAGGTTGAAGAAGGCCAGGTTATTGGTGCCGTAGGCAGCACCGGTAACTCAACCGGCCCCCACCTGCATTTCGAAGTGCTCATCAACGGCGAGTACATCGATCCGATGTCCTGGCTCTAGGCCAACTGAATCAGCCCCGGACAAGACCGGGGCTGATTGCTTTAAGAAACGGTCACCGGGACTAGGGCTCCGGGTTGGTGAGGATTGCCGGGTCCTTCTTCCCGTGCGGCATCCGGATCCTCAGGGCACTCGGATCAACACGGAGGGAAAGCCGGGTGGCGCTGCCCAGATGGTCCCCGTCCATTTCGAAGTCCTGGGGAGTGTCTGCCCAGATATCAGCGCTCTTGCACTGGAAGTACTCGACGGCTGTTCCCCGTCCCTTGCCGCGGCGCAGAAGGCCGGCAGCCACTGACAGCCAGCCCAGGCTGCCCTTAGGGGCCATTGTCATGATGTCCAGCAGTCCGTCGTCGATCTTCGCGCCGGGAAAGACCTCCAGGCCGCCCATGATCTTGCCGCAGTTCCCGCCCATCACGCTGCGCAGCCGCCGGGAGAACGGCTTCCCGCCGTCGATCGAAATCATGGTCTTCACCGGCTTGCCGGGCAGGTTCCGGATGCCGGCGTCCACGTAGGCCAGCCATCCCACGCGGTCTTTGAGGGAAGTGTTCGTGTCCCCCATCATCACGGCGTCGTATCCCAGGCCGGCCATAACCAGGAAGATCTCACTGTCCACGGCTTCGTCCACCTTCACGTGGACCACGTCGATGCGCCGTTCGGTTCCGGTCAGGGCAGTGCGGACGGCCCCTTCGGGATCGTCCACCGGCACGTCCAGATTCCGGGCCAGCAGGTTGCCGGTGCCAAGGGGGAGCAGGCCCAGCGGCGTGTCCGTGCCCGTAAGTTCAGCGGCCACACAGCGGACGGTTCCGTCGCCGCCGGCAGCAATTACGACGTCGGCGCCCTGCTTTAGGGCTTCCCTCGCCATCCCGTGGCCCGGGTCGTCCGCCTCGGTCTCAAGCCACAGCGGTTCTGCCCAGCCTTCGCTGCGGCAGATGTCCTCCACAAGGGCGCGGATATCCACGTCGGTCTTCTTGGTGGGGTTAATGACGACGGCGGCGCGCCGTCCGGAGCTGTGCGGATCCGGCGCGGGAGCGTTCTGCGTCTGGGACTGGCTGGACATGGTGCCCTTCGATTGACGGGAGTGTTCCGGCTCCGAGTCTAGACTGCCCGTTGCCCGGCTGGCGGAAGATCGGCTTGTAGGCTGTGGTGGTGACTTTCTCGCAGCGATACGTGGCCCTTGGAGACTCCTTTACTGAAGGCGTGGGGGACTGGGACCCGTCCCGGCCCAACGGTGTCCGGGGGTGGGCAGACCGGGTCGCCGAACAGCTGGCCCTGGCAGACGATTCATGGGGATATGCCAATCTGGCCATCCGCGGCAAAAAACTCCGCCAGGTCATCGACGAACAGATCGAGCCTGCGCTGGCCCTGGAACCTACCCTCGTCAGCATCTACGCCGGCGGCAATGACATCCTGCGGCCGAAGGTGGACATCGACGCGATTGTGCAGTCCTACGACTCCGCGATCGGCCGCCTGCGCGCTTCCGGAGCGGCGGTGCTGGTCTTCACCGGATTCGATTCCGGACAGTCACCGATCTTCGGCCGGACCCGGGGCCGCACGGCGCTGTACAACGAACTGGTGCGGGAAGCCGCGGATGCGCACGGGGCGATCCTGGTGGACTACTGGCGGCTGAAAGTCCTTCAGGATGAAAGGTTCTGGGACGTGGACCGGCTCCACATGTCCCCGGCCGGCCATATCCTCACTGCGAAGAAGGTCCTGGAAGTCCTTCGGGCCACCGATGCCCTGGACGTCCCCGAGTTGGATACCCTTCCCGCCCGTGACCGGATCCAGCGGCTCAGGCACGACGCACGGTGGGCGCGGGAGTACCTGGGTCCCTGGGTGGGCAGGAGGCTTCGAGGGGTCTCCTCAGGAGACAACCTCAGTGCCCGTTTCCCCTCCCTGGTGCAGCTCACTCCGCAGGGATAAGAGCCTGCAGGAGTGCAGTGCAGGGCATCCAAAACCCATAATGTGATCCACTTCACATAAATTGCTGCTTCTCCTTGCGGATAGTGGCCAAGACAGGTGCCTGCAGTGGGAATCTTCAAGCATAAGTACGCTTACGATTCGGCTAATACGGCCTTCTTTTTTACACTTGTTGGTCTGCCCGGACCTGTCCGGGACAGGGATGCACATTGCCCTTACGCAGATGACCTCTAGAGAAGAAGGCCCAAATGCAGCAAGAAGCACCTGATATGAGCTCCGCTCCGCCCGGTTCACTCCCGGGTGCAGCGGCACGCAAGCCGAAGCGGAGTCCGCTCCGCCGGCGCCGCCTTGAGGTGGAAGACGTCAACGTCGTTGACCACGCGATGATGAAAAAAGCCGTCGGCGGCACCGTCGTCGGCAACACCATGGAGTGGTTCGACATTGGTGTCTACGGCTACCTCGCCGTCACCATGGGCGCCGTCTTCCTGTCCGACGCCGACCCCGCCTCCCAGCTGCTGTTCAGCCTGGGCGTGTTCGCGGCAACCTTCGTTGCCCGCCCGCTGGGCGGCGTGATCTTCGGCCGCATCGGCGACAGGATCGGCCGCCAGAAGACGCTGGCCACCACGCTGATCCTGATGGCAGCGTCCACGTTCGCGATCGGGCTCCTCCCCGGCTACGCCCAGATCGGCATGGCTGCGCCCGTGCTGCTGATTCTCATGAAACTGCTCCAGGGCTTCAGCACCGGCGGCGAATATGCCGGCGCCACAACCTTCGTCTCCGAATACGCCCCGGATAAGCGGCGCGGCTTCCTGGCCAGCATCCTGGACCTCGGCAGCTACATGGGCTTCGCCCTGGGTGCGCTGACGGTATCCACTCTCCAGCTGACACTGAGCGAAGAAACGATGCTCGACTGGGGCTGGCGCATCCCGTTCCTGATCGCCGGACCGCTTGGTGCCGTTGCGATCTACTTCCGCCTTAAGATCGAAGAATCCCCGGCATTCCAGGCGACCCTGGATGCGCAGCAGGAACAGGCCGCCTCAGCTGCCGGCAAGGCAGCTGACAAAGATGCCGTGGCACAGGGAACGTTCGGCATTTTCCGCACCTACTGGCGGCCGATTGTGCTGGCCATGGTGCTGGTGGCAGCAGCGAACACCGTGGGATACGCGCTGACCTCCTATATGCCTTCCTACCTGACCGATTCAAAGGGATATGACCCGGTACACGGAACGCTGCTGACCATTCCCGTGCTCGTGGCGATGGCGCTGTGCATCCCGCTTACCGGCCGGCTGTCAGACCGCATCGGCCGCCGCCCGGTGCTCTGGATGGGTGCAGGCTCAACGATTGTCCTGGCGGTCCCGTCATTTGTGCTGATCGGGCTGGGGCCCATCTGGTCCACTCTCCTCGGCCTGGCACTGCTGGCTGTCCCGGTGACGTTCTACGTAGCCAACCTGGCCTCCGCGCTGCCTGCGCTCTTCCCGACGGCAAGCCGCTACGGAGCAATGGGCATCGCGTACAACTTCGCCGTGGCCATCTTTGGCGGCACGGCTCCGCTGATCATGCAGGGCCTCATCACCATCACCGACAATGACATGATGCCCGCCTACTACCTGATGGCCACCTCAGCGGTCGGTGCGGTCGCGATCGGCATCATGAAGGAATCGGCCAAACGGCCCATGCCGGGTTCAATGCCCAGCGTCGCCACGGAGGCCGAAGCCCGCGAGCTGGTGGAAACCCAGGATGAGAACCCGCTGCTCGACGTCGACTCCCTGCCGTTCGATGCCGCTGGAGTCTCTGCACCTCCCGCAGACCAGGGCGACCGGGAACCGGTCCGCTAGCCGCTCCTCCGGGAGGCGGCCGCGGCCGGTGCGCGCAACGCCGGCGGCCGCGGCTGTCTTCCAGAGGACCAGCTTGAAGCGTCAAGTTACGTGAGAGAATTACCCGCATGACCGAACCGCAGCCCACCCGCTGGCTGAGCCCGCAGGAGCGCAGCGCCTGGCTTTCCATCTATGCCGTGGCCACCCGCCTTCCGGGGACGCTCGATGCCGATCTCTTCCGCCGGGCGCGGATCACGCTTTTCGATTACCACGTCCTGGCAATGACTTCCGAAGCGGAAGGGCAGCAGCTGGCCATGAGCGAGCTGGCTTCACGGTCCAACGCGTCCCTTTCCCGCCTCTCCCATGTAGTGAAGAAGCTGGAACAGCGCGGCTGGATGCGCCGTTTTCCGTCCCCTGCGGATGCCAGGGTGACGACGGCGGCACTCACCAAAGAAGGCATGGATGCGCTCGTCGAACTTGCTCCCGGACATGTGGAAGCCGTCCGCGCGGCTGTCTTCGACGCGCTGGATGACAAAGATGTCGAAGACCTGACCCGCGTCGGCACGAAAATCCTGACACTGCTCGATCCGGCCTCGGACCGCCCGGGTGCCCCAACCGAAGGATCCTGAATGCGCCAGCCCCGGATACTGACCATCATTCTTGCCGGAGGTTCCGGCGGACGGCTCGGGAGCCTCACGGATACCCGCGCCAAGCCGGCAATGCCGGTGGGCGGTTCCTACCGGCTGATCGATATTCCCCTCTCCAACCTGCATAATTCCGGACTTAGCGACGTCTGGATCGTCGAGCAGTACGAACCGAAGTCACTGAACGACCATCTGGTCAGCGGACGTCCCTGGGATCTGGACCGGACCAATGGGGGACTGCGCGTCCTGCCGCCGTTCCAGGGCTCTGATGGTGAAGGGTTCGCCGAGGGCAACGCAGATGCCCTGTACCGCCAGGTGGACTACATCCGCGAATACGACCCCGATTTGATTCTGGTCCTCAGCGCCGACCACCTTTACCGCCTGGATTACCGCGACGTGATTGCCACGCATTCGGCTGCCGGAGCAGCGCTGACCGTGGTGAGCCACCGGATCGTCCACGACCCGTCCGAGCACGGTGTCCTGGAAGTGGACGGCGGGACCGTCACCGGGTTCGAGTACAAGCCGGAGAATCCCAGGACAGACCTGATCGCCGCGGAAATTTTCCTCTACGACGCCGAGGTGCTGCTGCGCAGCCTCGAGGAACTCATGGAACGCGACGGCAAGCTGGAGGACTACGGAGACCAGCTGCTGCCCTATCTTGTGGAACGGGAGAAAGTCGTCGAGCACCGGCTGGACGGCTACTGGCGGGACATGGGTACTCCGGACAGCTACCATCAGGCCCACATGGACCTCCTGGACGGCCACGGGATGGTCTTCGATGACCCGGCATGGCCGATCCTCTCCGCGACTCCGCGGCGGCTGCCCGCCTTCGTGGGTGCATCTGCCCGGGTGGAAACAAGCCTGCTGGCTCCGGGCTGCCGGGTGGACGGTGAAGTCACCCGCAGCGTCGTGGGACCGGACTGCCACATCGAGCCCGGTGCCGAGGTCCACGGCTGTGTCCTGCTCGACGGCGTGCGCGTCATCACGGGCGCCCGGCTGCGGAACATGGTGGTGGATTCCGGAGCCGTGGTGGGCGGTGCAACTGACCTGGATGGTGTGAAAGAGGACCCGGAAACCGGGATCGCCGTCGTGACTTCCGCCGGAGCGCTGGAGAAGCCTTCCGCTGATTAGCCGGTTTGGCTCAGGCGACGTAACCGTTTAGGATAGGAAGGCGTTAAGTCGCGCCCATGATCTGGTTTGGTCCCGCAAGGGTACGGACCAGAGCATTTGCGTGGCCGCCCGTATAAACCTAGAATTGAAGGCTGTCACAGTGGATTACTGCTATGGCTGCCCGAACTTCACCGTCTTCCCCGCGGCGAGGCACTTCGGCTGGATCTCACCCCGCCAGGTCAACCTCCGGAAAGTCGCAGTAATAACGGTGTCAAAACTGGTGGCGGGACGCTCTTTATTGCAGGTGCCATGGCGGCATCGCCTGGTGCTTGTTTTTTGAGGACCGTCATATTTACTACAACTGGAGGAGAGATCATGGCAGCTTACTGCCAGGTAACCGGAGCTGTTCCCGGCTTTGGTCACAGCATTTCGCACTCGCACCGCCGCAACAAGCGTCGGTTCGACCCGAATATTCAGAAGAAGCGCTACTGGGTTCCGTCCCTGCGCCGCAACGTGACGCTGCAGGTTTCGGCCCGCGGCATCAAGACGATCGACGTCCGCGGCATTGACGCAGTCGTCACCGAACTCCTCGCGAAGGGTGTGAAGCTCTAGTGGCTAAGGATAAGGACGTTCGTCCGATCATCAAGCTGAAGTCGACCGCCGGCACCGGGTACACCTACGTGACCCGCAAGAACCGTCGTAACGACCCGGACCGCATGGTTCTGAAGAAGTACGACCCCAAGATCCGCCAGCACGTCGAATTCCGTGAGGAGCGCTAAGAATGGCAAAGAAGTCCAAGATTGCCCGCAACGAGCAGCGCAAGGTTGTTGTTGAGCGCTACGCTGCCAAGCGCCTCGAACTGAAGAAGACCCTGGTCGACCCGAACGCGACTGACGAAGCACGCGAAGCAGCACGCCTCGGCCTGCAGAAGCTTCCCCGCAACGCTTCGCCGGTTCGCCTGCGCAACCGCGACCAGATCGACGGCCGCCCCCGCGGTACCCTCCAGAAGTTCGGTATCTCCCGCGTGCGTTTCCGCGATATGGCTCACGCCGGCGAACTGCCCGGCATCAAGAAGTCCAGCTGGTAAGCATCGCTTTCCACGCCTGAAAAGGGCGGCAACCGTTATGGTTGCCGCCCTTTTTGCGTCCTAGGCAGTTCCGCAGACCAAAAACTGCCCTGATTCGTCCAAAAACCCGAAAAAACCGCGAAAACCCGCGGTTTTCTGCGCGACTTGGGCTCCTAAGCTGGTAAGTTTTCGAACAGAGGCGGTTACGCATCCGTGAACCGCTCGCGCTAAACACCAGAGTCCAGGAGGACATAAATTGGCTATGAACCGCAGTGAACTTGTTGCCGCAGTCGCAGAGAAGTCCGGCAACAGCCAGACCGCCGTCAACGGCGTGCTCGATGCTGTCTTCGACATCTTCGCCACTTCCGTTGCCAACGGCGAGAAGATCACCATCCCGGGCTGGCTTGCTGTTGAGCGCACCGACCGCGCAGCTCGCCAGGGCCGTAACCCGCAGACCGGCGAAACCATTCAGATTCCGGCCGGCCACAGCGTCAAGCTGACCGCAGGTTCCAAGCTGAAGGCTGCTGTCGCCAAGAAGTAGTATTTCGCTTTTCACTCGAAGGGCCGGTGCCGGAATGGTACCGGCCCTTTGTGTTGCTGCCGCGCATCCGGTACGCCACCCGCAGCCGAATGGATCAATCTGCGGCAGTGATTGGCCCAATTTTTACAAGGGGTAGAGAATGGATAGCGTGCCGAACTCTGCCAAGACCCAGAACACGCTCCCTGGCCGTCCAGCCGGCGGAGCGTCCGAACCCGGTCATCCCGCCCGCAACGGCTGGCTCGCCGCAGGCGCCGCCGTTATGCTGCTGGCGCTCGGAGTGGCGCTGCTGTTTACAGGCTCAGCAGCCGCCGCTCAGCTGGCGGATCCGGGCGCGCTGACACGCTGGGGCCTGCCCATCGCAAAGGCCGTCCAGAACGGCGCCGTGGCAGCAGTCATCGGCGCCCTGGTGTTTGCCGTCTTCATCCTGCCCAAGCACGCGGGACCTAAACGCGGCAGGGGCGAGCGGGAAACCCGCCCCGAGCATCCGGCCTTCACCCAGGCCATGTACCTGGCCTCCGGCGCCGCGGCACTGTGGACGCTGTCCGCCATCGCCGTCATGCTTTTTACCTACTCCGACGTGTCCGGACTGCCCCTTAGCCCTGACCCCTCCTACACCGACGGGCTCGCGTCCTTCCTGACGGACTTCGCCAACGGCCGGGCCTGGCTGGCAGTGAGCATCATCGCTGCCGTGGTGACCACCCTGACATTTGGTGTCCGCTCGCTGACCGGCCTGGCGCTGACCCTGATCCTTGCCATGGGTGGCCTGCTGCCAATGGCGCTGGTGGGCCACGCGGCCGGCGGCGATGACCACAGCGCCGCGGTGAACTCCATTGGCCTGCACCTGATCGGCGTCTGCGTCTGGATTGGCGGGATCATTGTCCTCGCCGTTATTGCCAAGCAGCTCGGGGACATCACCGGCACGGTCCTGCGCCGCTTCTCGGCCCTGGCCGGCTTCGGTTTCGTGCTGGTTTCCCTCTCCGGCCTGGTGAACGCGTCCCTGCGCATCACGTCCCTGGAACAGCTGGATTCCCGCTGGGGGGCGCTGGTGCTCTTCAAGGTCGCGGCAACCCTGGTGCTGGGCATCCTAGGCCTGCTGCACCGCCGCTGGATCATCCCCCAGCTTCCGGTGGCCGCTTCCGGCAAGGGTGCGACGACGCCCGCTTCCGGCGGTATGAGCGCACGCCGTGTGCTGTGGCAGCTGATCGGCGTCGAACTGCTGATCATGGGGGCAATCTCCGGCGTGGCTGCGGCGCTGGCCCGCACCGCTCCGCCGCGTCCGGAGGAACTGCCCCCGAACGCGTCGCCCGCACGCATCCTCACCGGCTACGACCTGCCGCCCGAGCTGACCGCGGAACGTTACCTCACCGAGTGGCGCTTCGACTGGCTCTGGGTCGCCATTGTGGTGACCATCGGCGTCGCGTACCTGCTGGGCGTACGCAAGCTGCGCCGCCGGGGGGACAAATGGTCCTTCGTCCGGACCGTCTGCTGGTTCGTGGGCCTGATCGCCCTCACCTACGTCACCTCCGGCGCGCCGGCGGTGTACGGCATGGTGCTGTTCAGCACGCACATGCTCGGACATATGGCGCTGACCATGGTGGTCCCGCTGTTCCTGGTCCTCGGCGCGCCCGTGACGCTGGCCCTCAAGGCTCTCACTCCGCGCGGGGACGGCAGCCGCGGACTGCGCGAATGGATCCTGATCGCGGTGCACTCGCGGTACTCCAAGATCATCACCAATCCGATCTTTGCCGCCGCGAACTTTGCCGGCTCGATCGTGATTTTCTATTACTCGGAGCTGTTCGGGTTCGCGCTGCGCGAGCACGTGGGCCACGAGCTGATGATCCTGCACTTCCTGCTCACCGGCTACATCTTCATCCTGACCATGATCGGGATCGACCCGCTGCCCAGCCGGGCCCCGTACCCGCTGCGCCTGGTGATCCTGCTGGCAACCATGGCGTTCCACGCGTTCTTCGGCGTCGCGGTCATGGGCCAGACCTCGCTCATCCAGGCGTCGTACTTCGGCAACATGGGCCGGGACTGGGGTGTCAGCGCACTGGAGGACCAGCAGCTCGGCGGAGCCATCATGTGGGGAATCGGCGAAATTCCCACTGTCCTGGTGGCAATCGGCGTCGCACTTCAGTGGTCGCGCACGGATGCACGTGAAACAAAACGCAAAGACCGTGCGGCCGAACGGAATAACGATGCTGAACTTACGGCTTACAACAATATGTTCGCCCAGCTGGCCGAACGTGATGCTAGGACAGACCAAGGAGAACGCAGATGACTGAAACGGTGCGCGCCGGATACCGCGTCCGGGCCTCCGAACTGGAGGGACGCAACTGGCTCAACACCGGTGGCAGGCAGCTGGGACTCGAAGACCTCCGCGGCAAGATTGTGCTGCTGGACTTCTGGACCTTCTGCTGCATCAATTGCCTGCATGTGCTGGATGAGCTGCGGCCCCTGGAAGCCAAGTACTCAGACGTCCTGGTGACGGTGGGCGTTCATTCGCCCAAGTTCGAGCACGAAGCCGACCCGGTTGCCCTGGCGGCCGCCGTCGAACGCTACGAAATCCACCACCCGGTCCTGGACGATCCGGAACTGGCAACGTGGCAGGCTTACACCGCCCGCGCCTGGCCCACCCTGGTGGTCATCGACCCCGAAGGCTACATCGTTGCCCACCTCTCCGGTGAGGGCCACGCAGCCGGGCTGGAGTCCCTCGTCGCCGAGCTTGTTGCCGAGCACGAAGCGAAGGGCACCCTGCACCGCGGGGACGGTCCCTACGTCCCGGCCGAGGCGACGTCCGGCGATCTGCGCTTCCCGGGCAAGGCCGTTGCCCTTCCGGAGGGGACCTTCCTGGTTGCCGATACCGGGCACCACCGTCTGGTGGAGCTGGAAGCGGACCTCACCACCGTCCGCCGCACCATTGGCGAAGGCACCAAGGGCTGGCGCGACGGCGACGCCGGAACTGCGCGGTTCAACGAACCGCAGGGGCTCGCCGTGCTGCCGGCCGCTGTCGCTGAGACCCTTGACTACGACGTCCTGGTGGCAGATACCGTGAACCACCGCCTGCGCGGCGTGAACCTCGCCACGGGCGCAGTCACCACGGTGGCCGGCAACGGAGTGCAGCGGCTGCTCGACGCGGAGAACCAGTCCGCCCCCGTATCGACCGATCTCGGAACCGACCCGCTGGGCACGTCGCTCTCCTCCCCCTGGGACGTCCTCTGGTCCACCGCCCTGAACCAGGCCGTTATCGCCATGGCCGGAACGCACCAGATCTTCGCGTTCGATCCCGCCACCGGCGCTCTTTCCATCCTGGCCGGCACAGGCCTGGAGGGACTGCTCGACGGCGACGGTGACGCCGCATGGTTCGCCCAGTCCTCAGGCCTGGCACAGGACGCCGAGGGCAGCATCTGGGTAGCGGATTCGGAAACGTCAGCGCTCCGGAAACTTACCTTCGACACGTCGGGTGCGGAAACGGCAGTCACGGTCGAAACTGCAGTAGGCGCAGGACTCTTCGACTTCGGCTACCGCGACGGCGCCTCCGCCGAAGCACGGCTGCAGCATCCGCTGGGCGTCGCTGTGCTGCCGGACGGCTCAGTAGCCATTGCCGACACCTACAACGGTGCCGTGCGGCGCTACGATCCTGCCGCGCAAAGCGTCTCGACGCTCTCCCGCGGCCTTGCGGAACCATCGGGGGTCCTCATCGACACAACCGCCGCTGAGCCGCTCCTGATCGTTGTGGAGGCCAACAAGCACCAGCTGGTGCGGCTTCCCATCCCCAAGGAAGCACAGTCAGTGGATGAGGGAGCGCGTCAGACACAGCGCCCCAAGACGGCCATTGCGGCCGGCCCGCTGGGGCTGACGGTCCGTTTCGCAGCGCCCAAGGGACAGAAGCTGGACGACCGCTGGGGAGACCCGACGCAGCTGAAGATCTCCTCCTCACCCGAGGAGCTGCTGGTCTCCGGAGGCGGCACCGCCGTCGGGCTGGTCCGTGAACTGGTGCTTTCCGACGCCGTCACTGAAGGCGTTCTGCACATCACCGCCCGTGCCGCAGCATGTGACGGCGAACCGGGGGGAGAGATCCCGGACCATGCTGCATGCCATCTGTACCAGCAGGACTGGGGCATCCCCGTGGTCGTGCAGGCAGGCGGCGAGACTGAACTGACCCTGGATCTGCGCGGACTGGACTAACTCCCGCACCCCCACCCAACGAGATAGCAGAAACTGCCCGTATCCGGCCGGATACGGGCAGTTTCTGCTATCTCGTGTTACTCGATAACCGCGGTAAGGGAGATGCCGCCGTCAGTCACTGAAAGCCGGGCACCGAAGGTGAAGTCCTTGTCTTCCACCAGAGGGCTCTGCACCCCGGAGAACAGATCGGTCTGGGTGGCTTTGACCCGGGCCGTGCCCTGCAGCGGGGCGAGCACCCAGTGACCCTCTGCGGGGGAGATCTCAACACTCGGGTAATCGACAATCTCCCACGTGATGGGAGGCTCAACCCGGTTGTCCGTCAGGTGGTAGAAGGGGCAGCCCGGAGGCGCCAGCCGGTTCTGTTCCCCGGCACAGCTGTCCAGGAACTCGCGGACCCGGGTGTCAACCGCTTCCACCAGCTCATCGGTGGGCTGGCTCCGCAGCGTCAGGTCCAGTGAATCTCCGGGAGAGGACAGGACTGCCGCCTGTTCAGGAGCCTCGAAGTACCCGCTCGAGTAGGAGGCCGCCACCCGGGCGGGGTAGAACGCTGTGAACGTGTTGCTGCCCTCGGGCAGCAGGACCTGGCTGCCGTTCAGCACAGCCTCGTTCTGGTTGGCGGCGTTGACCTGGAAGGTCGGGAGTTCCTGCGGACGGATCTTCCACTCATCGAAGAAGATCCAGCGGGTACCGGTCCGCTCAAGTTCGAAGGTCGACTGGTGTTCGGATCCATCCAGCCGGTACTTGACCACAACGTCGGTGCGTCCCTTAACGGATGCTTCTGCTTCATCCATGGACAGCACTTCAAGCCCGTCCATGGAGGCTTTCAGCGCCTCTCCGTCCAGGAGGGCGGCGTTGGCGTCTGGAACCTTGGCGTTCAGGATCCCGAGGGCCTGGCCGCCGTTGCCCTCCTGAAGCGCCTGGAAATAGTCCTCCACCTGGTTGGCCGGCCCGTAAACCTTTGCGTTTACGAGCCAGATAGCGACGACGGCGGACGCGATGGTCAGCATGAGGACAGTGAGCCATATGGTGACTGCCCTGATTACCGGTGATGATGCCTGCACGCTCTTACGTTACCTGCCGCGGGCGGGCGCAGCTTACCCGGAGGCGGCTGCGTGCCGTCCCCGGGTCAGCCGGACCGATGCCCCTTAGGCGTCCGCTGCGGTGGCCGCGGCTTCCTTTTGTTCGTCGCGGGCCATGGCGATTTCTTCGGCACGCCGCTCATTAGCTTCTTCAGTCAGTTCCGCGCCGGCCTCCGGATCGCGGGTCAGGTTCTCGCCCGTCTCCGGATCGAAGATATGGATCTTGCGGGTGTCCAGCCACAGCTCTGCCTCACGGCCGCCGCGTACCCGGCTGGCGGCGTCGAGGGTCACCACGATCTGCGGGCGGAGTTCATCCGCGTCCATGTCCCGCGCCAGGTTGTCCAGCAGTTCCCGGACCTCGGGCGTGGGGTCGAAGTGGATGTAACCGTACTGTTCGTTGCCGAGCCATTCGGTGTGGGTGATGGCGGCCTTGAAAGTGGATCCCTTCGCCAGCTTGTCACCTTCCACCAGCGAGGCATCCTCAAAGAACTCCGGCCGGATGCCCACTAGCACGACTTTCTTGCCCTGTGCCTTGGCAGCCTTGTCTTCGGGGACCTGGATATCACCGACGGCGGTCTCCAGGATGTTTCCTTCCTTGATGGTCGCCGGGAGGAAGTTCATGGAGGGGGAGCCAATGAAACCGGCTACAAAGAGGTTGACGGGCTGCTCATACAGTTCACGGGGGGACGCCACCTGCTGCAGGATGCCCTTTTTCAGGACTGCAACGCGGTCGCCGAGGGTCATGGCCTCGGTCTGGTCGTGGGTCACGTAGATGCTGGTCACGCCCAGGCGCCGCTGCATCTGCGAGATTTCCGACCGCATCTGGCCGCGGAGCTTGGCGTCGAGGTTGGAGAGCGGCTCATCGAACAGGAACGCATCGGCCTGACGGACGATCGCGCGGCCCATGGCTACCCGCTGGCGCTGGCCGCCTGAGAGGTTCGCGGGCTTGCGGTCCAGGTGCTCCGTCAGCTCCAGGGTGGAAGCTGCGTCATTAACGAGCCGCTTAACTTCCTCATCGTTGTACTTGCCCTTGTTGAGCCGCAGCGGGAAGGCGATGTTCTCGAATACGGTCAGGTGCGGATAGAGGGCATAGTTCTGGAACACCATCGCAAGGTTCCGGTCCCGCGGAGCCTTGTCATTGACGCGCTCACCGTTGATCAGCAGGTCACCGGAAGTGATGTCCTCCAGACCCACGATCATACGAAGCAGGGTCGACTTACCGCAGCCGGACGGTCCCACCAGGATGATGAACTCGCCGTCGGCAATGTCCAGGCTGACGTCGTTGACGGCGGGGAAGCCGTCCCCGTACTTCTTGACGAGATGGTTGAGAGTGATAGATGCCATGCTCATGGCTCCTTTTCTAGTACCGTGCGTCTGGGGGCTAGCCCTTGACGGCGCCCTGGGTTAGTCCGGATACGATCTGTCGCTGGAACAGCAGTACGAGTACAACGACCGGGATGGTCACAATGATCGCTGCTGCGGAAATTGCCCCCGTTGGTGCCTCGAACTGGGAAGCTCCCGTAAAGAAGGCCAGCGCGGCCGGAACCGGCCGGGCGGCTGAGGTCGACGTGAGTGAAATGCCGTACACGAAGTCGTTCCAGGCGATGAAGAATGCGATGATCGCCGTCGTGAAGACGCCGGGCGCGGCAAGCGGAACGATCGCCTTCCGGAACGCCTGCCACGTGGTGGCGCCGTCCACCTGTGCCGCCTGCTCCAGTTCCCACGGAATCTGGCGGAAGAACGCGGCCAGGGTCCAGATGGAGATGGGAAGGGTCAGCGAGAGGTAGGGAATGATCAGCCCGGGCCAGGTGTCGTAGAGGCCAATGTTCCGCCAGAGGTTGAACAAGGGGGTCACGATGGAGATCACCGGGAAGATCGAGACGCCAAGAGCTGTGGTCAGCACCAGCCGCTTGCCCGGGAAATCCAGGCGGGCGATGGCGTAGGCACACAACGTAGCAAGTACGACGGCGATGAACGTGGCGATCAGCGAAATGCCGATCGAGTTCCGCAGCGCGGAGAGGAACAGTTCCTGTGCGTCTCCAACCAGGATCTGTTCGTAGTTCACCGTGGACCAGGTGGTCGGCAGGAACGTGCCGGAGGTGAGGTCGCTGGGAAGCTTGAACGACGTCGCGAAGATGGATGCAACGGGGAACAGCGCATAGACGATCACCAGGATGGAAATGATGGTCCAGGTGATGCGCCTGCGTATCGGTGACGATTCCATTTAGTTGCCCCCTCGTGCGCCGGTCAGGTCCACCTTGAAAAGTTTGATCGCCACGAAGCAGATCAGGATCACGCAGAGGAACAACAGGACTGAAACTGCCGAACCCATGCCGATCTCCAGCCGGGTAATCGATGTGCGGTAGGCCAGGAGGGACAGGGTCTCAGTGCCGTAGGCGCCCCTGGTCATGATGTAGACGTTGTCGAAGATTCGGAAGGCATCAAGTGCGCGGAACAGGACGGCCACCATGATGGCTGCCTTCATGTTCGGCACGATCACCCGGGAGAACCGCTGCCACCAGGTGGCGCCGTCGACCTCTGCCGCCTCGGTGAGCTCACCCGGGACCTGCGCGAGTCCGGCCAGCAGGAGGAGGGAGATGAACGGCGTCGTCTTCCAGATCTCCGAGGCCATGATGACGGTGATGGCGGTACCGAAGTCAGCGAACCAGTTCAGGTCGGTGCTGATGCCCGGCACCCAGCTGAACCAGTGGTTTATGTATCCGGAGTTGATGTCGAAGGCGTAGAACCAGGCGAATGCCGATACCACGGTGATGATGCCGTAGGGGACCAGGATGGCCGTGCGCAGCCAGCCGCGGACTGCCTTCAGAGCGCTGTTCATGACCATGGCCAGCGCAAAACCGAGCACGAGCTCGATCACCACGGTGACCACGGTGATCAGCAGGGTTACTCCCAGGTCCCGCCAGAAGACTTCATCGGTGAGGATGGTGGCGTAGTTGCTGAGGAAGACGAACTCCCGGTCGTCCGGAGCCGTCAGGCGGTACTTGAAGAGCGAATCCCAGAGCGCCAGGAGGATGGGATAAGCGGTTACGGCCAGCATGATGATGAACGCAGGCCCGGCCAGCCAGAAACCCAGCCGCCGTTCAGCCCTGGCCCGGTCGCTCAGCCCGGGTTTGCGTCCTTTGGGACTGCCGCCGGCAGCGGCGGCACGCATCTCGACTGACGTGCTCATAGCAGCCTCTCTCCCTTCAGGACCTCAAGAATGAACTGCTGGCTGGTTTCCGGCGTGGTGTCCGGATTGACGTCCTGCGGCGGAGTCCAGGTCTGCTGGATGCCGGTGGAGATTTCGTTGTAGTACGGAGTCTGCGGGCGGGGTTTGGCCAGATCGAGCGATTCACGGATCGTCCCTGCCATGGGGAACGTATCCACCACCTCCGGATCGTTATACGCATCCGGGTTCGAGGGCGGGTTGCCGTTGCTGGCGAAGTAATACGCCTGGTTCTCAGGACTGACAATGCACTCGATCGCGTCGAAGGCCTCATCCGGATGCTTGCTCTTGGAGCCAACGCCCAAATTGATGCCGCCCAGCGGGGGAGCGGTTTCCTCGCCCTCGTTGACCTGGGGGTACAGTGCCCAGCCAATGTCGTCGATCAGGGAAGCCGGCAGGGCACCCTCCTCAACGGCAGCGTTGGTCGCGGGCCAGACGAAGGGATAGTTGACCATAAACGCTCCCTTGTCGCCCTGGAACTGGATCATCGAAAAGTTCTCGGTCTGGGTTGGAAGCCCCGGGCCGCCGAGGCCTTCCTTGCCGATGGTGGAGACGATTTCGGCGGCCTTCTTCCCGGCATCCGAGTCGATGCCCAGCCGGATCTCATCGGCCGAGGCATCCGGGTTCTCCACGATCTGCCCGCCGGCCGATTCGATCAAAGCGTTCACCCATACGGTCATGGACTCGGCCCGGGCGCCCTGGACGCTGAGGTACTTGTCCTGGCTGGCGACCGCTTCGATCAGCTGGTCCCAGGTGACGGGCTGGCTCATATCGAGCCCGGCGGCCTCGGCCACGGACTTGCGGTACCAGAGAATCTGAGTGTTCGCCCAGAACGGGACGGCGACTACCTCGTCCTTCCAGGTGGCACCGGCAAGGGCGCCTTCCAGGACGTTGGCGGTGGTGCGTTCACGCACGTCATCAGGAATCGGCGCCAGGTATCCCGGTTCCGCGTATTCAGGGACGTTGGGCGGGTCCAGGCTCATGATGTCCATGCTGGTGTCACCTGCTGCGAGCCGCCGCGCCAGCTGCTCCCGCTGCGACGGGGCATCGTTGGGAAGAAGCGAAGTCTCAATGGTGTATGCCCCGTCCGAAGCGTCAGTGCAACGCTTCGCGAGTTCGGCCTGGCCGCCGTCGTCGGGGTTGATGTACCACGTCAGGGTCGGCGCAGAACCGGAATCCGAGCTGCAGCCGGCCAGCAGAGTGGCACCAACGGCGAGGGCGAACCCCGCAGCTGCAGACTTCTTCATCCGGTGTCTGCCGTGATGTTTTGCACCTTGTGGCATGGGTGTCTGCCTCCACCTCGTCGTAGGCACGGACTGCATGATGTTCCGCGAAAGGTTGCTCAGCAACCTTTCGATCGACCATATGCCCTCAGGGGTGGGTTGCGCCACAGTTCGCTGGTGAAACCAGCGAAACCTCAGGTGGCAGGGGTGTGGACCGTTACCGATCCGTGTTGAAGGGGGCAGTACAAGCGTAGTTTGGGCAGCAAAAAAGGGCCGAAGGTGAGTAGTGTGCCCGCAGGTGTCTGCAGGCTTGCGCCGTCGGGGGCCCAGCCCGCTCCCGTCAGGGACTTGGTATGTCCGCGGCGCTAGGAACGGGAGGCAGCCAGCGGAGGGCGCTCCGTGCCGGGGGTGAGGGCTTCGGCGGGATCCGTGCCGAGCTGCAGGATGCGGTTGTCCGCATCAACGTGCACCACCGTGGGAACGTAGGCGCGGGCCTCTTCGGTGGTCATGTCGGCGTACGTGATCAGGATGACTTTGTCGCCAATGTTCACCAGGTGCGCGGCTGCCCCGTTGATGCCTATGACGCCGGAACCGCGTTCACCGGCAATGGTGTAGGTTTCCAGCCGCGAGCCGTTGTCCACATCCACGATCGCTACCAGCTCGCCGGGAAGGATGTCCGCTGCGTCCAGAAGATCCTCGTCAATCGTCACGGACCCGACGTAGTGGAGATTTGAATGGGTAACGGTAGCTCGGTGGATCTTGGACTTAAACATTTTGCGGTTCATAGCGTGTACAAGTCTACGCCCGCCCCGGTCCGGCCCCTGGGCTCAAAAAAGGATCACCCCGGCCGGTGAGCCAGGGTGATCCGTGTTGGAGCGGGCGACGGGAATCGAACCCGCGTATCGAGCTTGGGAAGCTAGCGCTCTACCATTGAGCTACGCCCGCATGGGCCGGTGAACACCGGCACAGGAGACCACTTTACATGTCTTTGGCACCAGCAGCCTAAACACGTTTCGGCTGCCGGTAAGGCTCCGGTGCGCCGGAGAACGGCTAGGCCCGGCGGGCCGCTTCGCCGCTGCGCGCCCGCTCCACCAGCTCGCGCCAGCGCCCCTTGAGCGAAGTCTCCGGGATGGTGACGGCCTCTTTGCCCACGCTTATCTCGTACGTGAAGCGGTCGGCACCGTTCTGCTCTTCCTGAGGCGGGTCCTGGAGCAGGGGAAGCCAGCGTTCTTCGGCCTCCTCGGGACTCACCTCACTGCTCCACGTGCGCCGCATGCCAGCCATACCTCCAGTACGCACCACAACGAGTCTCATACCATGACATTAACCTCTTCCCACGCCGCCTGCACAGCAGAACTTTCTTCGCTTCCGGAGCCGTAGCGCTTTTCCGCGGCCGCAACGGTGGCTGCGGCGAAGACGGAAAACGTGCAGTCGACGGGGAGGCCGGGCTCGGTAATGGTGTCGTACCAGACCTGGCCTGCGCGTTCCCAGGCGAATCCGCCCAGCCGCACGGCGGCAAGGTAGAAGGCGTGGTTGGGAATTCCGGAATTCAGGTGCACGCCCCCGTTGTCCGAAGTGGTTTCAACATAGTCCGCCATGTTGGCCGGCTGCGGATCCTTGCCCAGCACGTCGTCGTCGTAAGCCGTGCCGGGGGCTGACATGGATCGGAGGGCAGTCCCGGAGACTTCCGGAGTGAACAGGCCTTCCCCGATCAGCCAGGAGGCCTGCTCCGCCGTCTGCCCGCGGAGTTTCTGCTCCACCAGGGTTCCGAACACATCGGCCACGGATTCATTCAGCGCCCCGGCCTGGTCCTGGTAGACAAAGTTGGCGGTGTACTGGATGACACCGTGGGTCAGCTCATGGCCGATCACCGTCAGCGATTTGCTGAACCGCTGGAATACCTCGCCGTCGCCGTCACCCAGGACCATCTGGGCCCCGTTCCAGAAAGCATTGTCATAGTCACGGCCGTAATGGACGGTTGCGAGCAGCGGCTGCCCGGCGCCGTCGACCGATGAGCGGCCGTACGCGTCAGAGAACAGTGCGTAGGTGGCACCGAGCCCGTCGTAGGTTTCGTCGACGGCGGGATCGCCCGTAGGCGGGGTTCCCTCAGTCCGCACTTCCTTGCCCGGGAGTTCCTGCTGCCCAAGGGCGTCAAATACGGTCCTGCGGAGCTTGGGGCTGAACGCGGTTCCTGAGGACGGAGGCATCGCGGAGCGGCCGAGCTGCCGGGTTTCCGCCACGGAAGTGAATTCCATGAGCGTGCGCCTGGCAGCATCGGCCGCTGCAGCGAGCCGGTCGGGACGGTCCGCAATCCGGGAGAGCAGATACGGCGGAACGATCGAGCAGTTCATTGGGGAAGCTGGGAAACAGGTCACTTTACAGCCCTCCATCTGTAGTGAGTTTCCTCAGAGTAGACGCCGCCACCCCCACTGCAATGCCGTTAGGTGCAAAACCGTGCGGGCGTATCCAAAGGGCAATAAACGCGCCGCAAATCCCGGGGACCGGGCAGGGAAGGTGTTATTCGTTGGAGGAGTCTGTGCCTGCTGCGGAGCCGCCAAACGCGGCGACTACTGCTTCGACGCCTTCGGGGCCGAGTTCCAGGCCCAGGGAGTTGCCGGGGTTGATGGCCAGCCCGTATCCGGGAGCGATGCTGCGCAGGGTGGCTTCGCCGGAGGCCTTGACCATAATCGGGGCGGTGTCGCGGATCCGCTGCGGAATGCGCTGGGCGTCCGTGAAAGTGGCCGCTACGGGAGCTGCTCCTTCGGGCGACTGCAGGACCAGCGCCTGGAAGCTGGCGGGGTCGTCCTCCACTGTCAGGCGTCCCACGCTGAGCAGCTCCGAATTCCAGATTGCGGTAATGACGTCCTGGTTGCTGATCGTGCCCGACTGGCCGGCCACGATGGCCTGCTCCAGCGCAGTGGCAGGTTCGGGTGAGCTCGGGCGGGTTTCGCCTGCCGGCGTTCCGGCTGCTTCCTCAGCTGCGCCGTCGGGCGTGTTGTTAATGCCGTTGTCCAAGGGGGGCCTCCTCTGGAGGGTCGGATGCATAAACGGCCAGTCTTCCACAGCCTGTCCGTGGCGCAGAAGAAAATCCCGGCGGGCTGCCGCTACCGTGAAGTCAGCACTGCGGACCGCGCACCCGGCAGGCCCGGGACAACAGACCAAACCACAGCCACAAATGGAGCAGTGATGAGCGTAGACCGGAACACCCGGGACCTGGAGCCGGGCATTGAGCGGGATTTCAGCAGGAAAATGAGCTACGGCTCGTATCTGGGCCTTGATGAACTGCTCTCCGCCCAGCACCCGGTCAGTGACCACCATGACGAGATGCTGTTCATCATCCAGCACCAGACCTCCGAGCTTTGGCTCAAGCTGGTACTCCATGAACTGCGCGGAGTCCGTACCCGGCTGATGAATGACGACCTGCGTGCTGCCATGAAAGGGATCGCACGGATCAAGCACATCCAGCGTTCGCTGACCGAGCAGTGGTCCGTCCTGGCAACCCTGACGCCGTCGGAGTACGCGGAGTTCCGCGGCGAGCTCGGAGCCTCTTCCGGCTTCCAGTCCTACCAGTACCGTGCGGTTGAGTTCCTGCTGGGAAACAAGAACGCCGCCATGCTCGAAGTGTTCCGGGCGGACCCGCAGGCCCAGGAACTGCTGGCTGACCTTCTTGCGGGGACCAGCGTCTACGACGAATTCATCCGGGCCCTGCACCGGCGCGGTTACCCGGTGCCGCAGGAACTCCTGGACCGGGACGTCACCCAGGCGCATGTCTTCAGCGGCCCATTGATGGACATATTCCGGGACGTGTATGAAAACCCTGCTGAGAACTGGGACATCTACGAGGCATGCGAGGAACTGGTGGACCTGGAGGACAACTTCCAGCTCTGGCGCTTCCGGCACCTGCTCACCGTGCAGCGCACAATCGGCATGAAGCGGGGAACCGGCGGCTCCTCAGGGGCACACTTCCTCCGCAGCGCCCTCGACCTCACCTTTTTCCCTGAGCTCTATGCCGTCCGCACCGAAATTGGGCAGCGTTGAGGATGCGCTATTTTTAGAAGGTGCTGATATCTGACCGCGACATCCGAGCCGAAATTGCCGACGAGCGGATCGTCCTGGATCCATATGACCCCGCAATGGTCCAGCCTTCCAGCGTCGACGTGCGGATCGACCGCTACTTCCGGCTCTTCGACAACCATAAATACGCGCACATTGATCCGTCCCTGGACCAGCCGGACCTTACCCGCCTGGTTGAGGTGGCCCCTGACGAGCCCTTTATCCTCCATCCGGGTGAGTTCGTCCTCGGATCCACGTACGAAAGCGTTACCCTGCCCGATGACGTCGCTGCGCGGCTGGAAGGCAAGTCCTCGCTGGGCCGGCTTGGCCTGCTGACGCACTCCACCGCCGGGTTTATCGACCCCGGGTTCTCCGGCCACGTGACACTCGAGCTCTCCAACATGGCGACCCTTCCGATCAAGCTGTGGCCCGGTTCCAAAATCGGCCAGCTCTGCTTCTTCAGGCTCAGCTCGCCGGCCGAGTACGCCTACGGGTCCGGTGTCTACGGCAACCGGTACCAGGGACAGCGGGGACCGACGGCGTCGCGCAGCCACCTGAACTTCCACCGCACCAGCATCTAGGGCCAGGTCCGGCGCCAAGGCGCCCTTACTGTGGACACCTGCTCGGCACGGTGCCAGATTGTCCTGCATGGAACCCGCAGAATCAGATGCCCTGACGGACTACCTGGCTGCCCTGGACCACCCCATGTCCTCGGTGGTACGGCACCTGCGTGAGGCCATCCTTTCGGTTGACCCGCAGATCCGCGAGAACATCAAGTGGAACGCGCCGAACTTCACCCTCCGCGATGACTTCGCCACGTTCAACCTCCGGCGGCCGGACAACGTCCAGGTAGTGCTGCACACCGGTGCAAGGCCCAAGCCTGACCATCGGGAGATCACCGTCAATGATCCGCACAAGGTGCTGCGGATGGTTGGACGGAACAGGGGAGTCATCACGCTCTCCAGCCGCGCAGCCGCGGAAGCGGCCATGGCGGACTTCACCGACGTCGTGCGGCAGTGGGTAGCCCAGCTGGAATAGCGTCTGCTAAATCTCGGGAACGACGGCCCTGGGGGTGCGGTCCGGGGAACGGACCGGCAGGAGCGCCAGCAGTCCCAGGAGCAGGACCAGCAGGATTCCGATGATGCCGTAGCGCTGTGCCCCGAATATGGCGATGAACGCAGCGAACAGCGATGGTGCAAGGAAGCTCACCGCGCGGCCAGTGGTGGCGTAAAGCCCAAACAGTTCGGCCTCCTCGCCTTCGGGTGCCAGCCGTGCGAGGAACGCACGGGAGGCGGACTGCGCCGGTCCCACGAACAGGCACAAAGCGAGGCCGAAGATCCAGAACGTAGTGTCTCCGGTCCATTCCAGGCCCAAGACGCTGACATCGCCCGCTCCCAGGACAGCGATGGCAGATCCGGCCAGCAGCAGGCCGGTGAGAGCTCCAACGATCACCGGTTTGGGGCCAATCCGGTCGTCCAGGAAGCCTCCGGCGAACGATCCAGCTGCTGCGACGATGTTCCCGAAGATGGCGAACATGATGACCTGGGGCAGCTCCCAGCCGAAGGTTCCGCCGGCAATCACGCCGCCGAAAGTGAACACTGCGGCCAGCCCGTCCCGGAACACGGCACTGGCCAGCAGGAAGAAAATGGTGTGCGGGCTGGTCTTGTAGATGGCCTTGATTCGGCGGAACAGCAGGCCGTAGGACGCGAAGAATCCGATTTTGGCGGCGCGCTGCCGCGGGACCTCGGGGACGGTGAAGAAGATTGGCAGGGAGAACACCAGGAACCAGACAGCGGAGAAGACTGCCACTGCACGGATGTTCTGGCCATTCTCTGAAGTGACTCCGAACCACCCGACATCCGGGTTGATGAAGCCCACCAGCACCAGGGCGAGTGCGGCGATGCCACCCACGTAGCCCATGGCCCAGCCGAACCCGCTGACCCTGCCGATAGTGGAGGGTGTGGAGACCTGTTTGAGCATCGCAAAGTAGTTCACGTTGGCGAACTCGAAAAACACATTGGCCAGCGCGATCAGGGCGACGCCGAGCAGGAGGAAGTTCTCACCCGGATAAACGAAGAAGCACAGGCTGGTTGCTATGCAGACCGCAACTGTATTGATGCCCAGCCACAGCTTGCGGCGCCCGCCTGCATCCGAGCGCTGGCCGGCAACGGGCGCCAGTACGGCTACCAGCACACCCGCAACCGCCAAACCCGCCCCGAGGACGGCAGAAGCGTGATCTTCGCCACCAAATGAGTCGGATGTCAGATAGACGGTGAATACAAAAGTCGTCATGACGGCGTTGAAGGATGCCGATCCCCAGTCCCAGGAGGCCCACGCCCAAACCTCCCGCCGTCGCGCTTTAGCGGGGGCCCCGGAGTGTCCGGGGGATGCGTGCGTCGTCGAAGCCATGATCCAGATGCTAGCGGGCAAATGGGTGCGAAAGGAGAAGGGACGCGTCACAAATCTGCGGCGGATGCAAGGGGCACTGAATGTGACCGGCGCTTATGCCTCAGCTAGAATGAACGAAGCCCCTCGACCCGACGTTGATAACTAAAGCTGTGTTCTGACCTGCAAGGCCCATCAGAGAACCCGGGAGATCTACGTGCTATTTGTGCTAACCGTTCTATTTGCGGTGGCACTAGTGGCGCCCTTATTCTTCCGCCGGATTGGCAGGTCTGCTTTCTATCTCCTGGCGGCAGTTCCGGCCGGCGCTTTCATCTGGCTCATGGCAACTTACCCCCGGTACATCGACTCGGACCAGTCCCTGGCTTCCGGGGCCCCGAACGCGCCGCCGTCGGTCATCATTTCCTGGATCCCGGACCTCCGCGTGGAACTCGCGTTCCGGATGGACGCGCTCTCCGCCGTCCTGGCAATACTCATTCTTGGCGTCGGCTCCCTGGTGCTCTTCTACTGCGCCCGGTACTTCCGTCCGGAAGATCCGAAAATGGGCAGCTTCGGCGCCCAGCTGCTGGCCTTCGCCGCGGCCATGTTTGGTCTGGTTACCGCAGATGACCTGATCCTGCTGTTCATCTTCTGGGAACTGACAACAATCCTGTCCTACCTGCTGATCGGCTACGCGGCCCACCGGCTCTCGGCACGGCGTGCAGCGCTGCAGGCCCTGATCGTCACCACCTTCGGCGGGCTTGCGATGCTCGTGGGCATGATCATGCTCGGCTCCGCCGCAGGCACTTACCGGATATCCGAGATCATGGCGATGGCTCCGGAACTGGCAGCCAGCGGAGTCATCGTCGACGTCGCCGTCGTCCTGCTGCTGCTTGGTGCGGTTTCCAAGTCTGCGCTCTTCCCCTTCCACTTCTGGCTCCCGGCCGCCATGGCCGCGCCCACCCCGGTCAGTGCCTACCTGCACGCCGCCGCAATGGTGAAGGCCGGCATCTACCTCGTCGCCCGCCTGGCCCCGGGATTCTGGGAAACAACCTACTGGACCCCGGTCATCACCGTGCTGGGCCTTGCGACCCTGCTCCTGGGCGGCTGGCGCGCACTGCGCCAGCACGACCTGAAGCTGATGCTTGCCTACGGAACTGTCAGCCAGCTCGGCTTCCTCACGCTCGTTGTGGGGCTGGGCAACCGCGAAGCGGCCCTGGCCGGGCTGGGCCTGCTTGTTGCCCACGGGTTCTTCAAGGCCACCCTGTTCCTGGTTGTGGGCATCATCGACCACCAGGCCGGTACCCGCGACATCCGCAAGCTTTCCGGCGTCGGGCGTTCGGCTCCCATACTGGCCGTTGTTGCGGCCATTGGCGCAGCATCCATGGCGGGCCTGCCGCCGCTGCTGGGATTCGTGGCCAAGGAATCCGTCTACGAGACCTACGTCCACTTCGCCGAGGAACAGGGCACGCCTACGGCCGTGGTCCTGCTCATCGGCGTGGTCGCCGGTGCCATCCTGACCTTCGCGTACAGCTGCCGGTTTGTGTGGGGCGGCTTTGCCACCAAGGAATCCTGCAAGCCCACAGCGTTCAAGGCGATTCCTTGGCCCTTCCTGGCACCTCCGGCGCTCCTCGCAGCTGCCACCGTATTCTTTGGCCTCTGGCCCAAGCCGCTGGACACGATCATCAGCCCGTACGCGGATCTTTACCCGCTGAAGGGCGAAGCGACGCACCTGGCGCTTTGGCACGGCCTGACCCTGGCCCTGGGCCTCACTGCCCTGACGATCGCGGCCGGAAGCCTGCTGTTCTGGCAGCGCACACGGATGGAGAAGTTCCAGGCCCGTGTCGCAAGCCCGCTTGATGCCGAGCGTTCCTACCGCGGCCTGATCGGCATCCTGGACGACGCCGCTGTCTGGGTCACCGGCCGCACGCAGCGTGGTTCGCTGACGTTCTACCTGTTCGTCATCCTGAGCATGGCAATCGTTACCCCGCTGAGCGCCGTCCTGCTTCGCAACGCGCCAATGCCGGAGAACTTCTACTGGTTCGACACCCCTCTGCAGGCCGTGGTGGGTGCCGCCGTGGTGATCGGTGCCGTGGGTGCAGCCCGGGCCAACAAGCGGTTCCTGGCCGTGCTTATGGTCAGCGTGAGCGGCTACGGCATCGCGCTCATCTTCGCCCTGCAGGGCGCACCGGACCTGGCCCTGACCCAGATGCTGGTGGAAACGATCGTCCTGGTGGCCTTTGTGCTGGCGCTGCGTTCCCTGCCTGCCCGGCTCTGGAAGCGCGAGCCTACCGGCCAGCGGCTGCTCCGTGCCCTGCTGGGAATCAGCTTCGGCGCTGCCATGGTGGTCTTTGCGATGTCCGCAATGGCGTCCCGGGTTGCCGAGCCCATTTCACTGTCCTACCCCGAACTTGCCTACAAGGGCGGAGGCGGACTGAACATCGTCAACGTGACCCTGGTGGACATCCGCGCCTGGGATACCTTCGGTGAAATCTCCGTCCTGGCCATGGCTGCTACCGGCGTCGCATCCCTGATCTTTATCCGCGGCCGCGGCGACAAGCGCCGCCGTGCCAACGAAGTGGCAACCGGTTCAGTGGACCGGGGCCGCGAGCACTTCGCCTCCTCCGAGCGTGAAGCCGCAACCCTGGCGCTGGCCCGCAAGTTCTCCTCGGTGGCGCGTGAAGCCTGGCTGGTAGCCGGACGGACGCTCGCTCCCGAACGCCGCTCCATTATTTTCGAAGTCGTCACCCGCCTGCTGTTCCACTCGGTGATCATCTTCTCCATCTACCTGCTCCTTGCCGGGCACAACACCCCCGGCGGCGGCTTCGCGGGCGGCCTGATGGCCGGACTGGCGCTGACCATCCGTTACCTTGCCGGCGGACGCTTCGAGCTTGCCGAAGCAACTCCCGTCAGCGCGGGCACTTTGCTGGGCGGCGGACTGGGCCTCGCTGCCCTCTCCGCGGCAGCTCCGCTGTTCTTCGGCGGACAGGTCCTGCAGAGCGCGATTATCGAGTTCACCTGGCCGGTCTTCGGGGACATCAAGTTCGTCACCTCCACCATCTTCGACATTGGCGTGTACCTGGTGGTGGTCGGCCTGGTGCTCGACGTCCTGCGCAGCCTCGGGTCTGAAATCGATGAACGCAGCGAAGGCGGTTCAGACGATGACGACGACGATGACCTGGTGGAGCCCGAACCCGAAATCCTTGAAACGGAAGGAGTGTCCCGATGAGCGTCAACATCACGCTGCTGCTCATCATGGGCGCACTCTATGCGGCGGGAATCTACCTGGTGCTGGAACGCAGCCTGACCCGGGTGGTGCTGGGACTGGCCATGATGACCAACGCGACCAACATCCTGCTGCTCGCCACGGGCGGGTACCAAGGGCTGGCACCGCTGTTCAACGCTGAGATCCCGCCGGAAGACTACAACGACCCGCTGCCGCAGGCGTTCATCCTCACCTCGATCGTTATCTCCTTCTCCGTCACTGCCTTCATGCTGGGCATCATTTACCGCTCCTGGGTGCTTGGGCGGCAGGACGAGGTCCAGGACGACATTGAAGACCGCCGCGTGGCCAGCCAGAGCAGCTACGACGCGGAAGACGACGCCGATGTCCCCGAGGACACGACTGAGTTCACGCCGGCTGATGAGGCCGAAGAAGCACCCGGTTCGCAGCGCGGACAGGGCACCGGACCTACAGGAGAGGCAAAACGATGAACGCTTCCAGTTTTGCCCCGCTTGCCGTCGTCCTGCCGTTCTTCGGCGCCGCGCTGGCATTCCTCCTGATCCGGCACCAGCGCTCCCAGCGGATCGTCTCGATCAGTGTGCTCACCCTGACCCTGGTGCTGGAATGCATCCTGCTCGGTGCCGTGTGGCAGACCGGCGCGCAGGCGGTGAACCTGGGCGGGTGGATTCCGCCGTTCGGCATCACCATGGTGGTGGACCAGTTCTCCGCACTGATGCTGGTGGTCTCCACGGCCATCAGCCTGGCCGTGCTTATCTATGCTGCCGGCCAGGGCATGACCGACGGTGATGAAGACGGACCTATTTCGATCTTCCATCCGACCTACCTGATCCTGGTTGCCGGAGTCTCGAACGCGTTCCTGGCCGGGGACCTGTTCAACCTCTACGTCGGCTTCGAAATCCTGCTCACCGCCAGCTACGTGCTGATGACGCTCGGCGGCACCACACCCCGCATCCGAGCGGGAGTGACCTACGTCGTCGTCAGCGTCATTTCCTCGGTGCTCTTCCTTACCGCCATCGGCATGATCTACGCCGCGACCGGCACCGTGAACATGGCCGACCTGGCGATCAAGCTGGGCGAGCTGGACCCGGGAACGCAGATGATGCTGCACCTGATGCTGCTGGTTGCCTTCGGCATCAAGGCGGCCGTGTTCCCGCTGTCCTTCTGGCTCCCTGACTCCTATCCCACGGCTCCTGCACCGGTCACCGCCGTGTTCGCCGGCCTGCTGACCAAGGTTGGCGTCTACGCCATGGTCCGGACCGAAACCCTGCTGTTCCCGGGAGACCGGATCAACACGCTGCTTATGGTGGTGGCCGGGCTGACCATGCTGGTGGGCATCCTCGGTGCCCTGGCCCAGACCGACATCAAACGTATGCTCTCCTTCACCCTGGTCAGCCACATTGGCTACATGGTCTTTGGCCTGGCGGTGGCCTCCGTCGTGGGCATTGGAGCGGCTGTCTTCTACGTGGTCCACCACATCACGGTCCAGACCAGCCTGTTCCTGGTCACCGGCCTGATCGAACGCCGCGGCGGCACTGCCAACATGGACCGGCTGGGCGGGCTGGCCCGGCTGTCCCCGCTCCTGGCCGTGCTCTACTTCATCCCGGCCATCAACCTTGCCGGCATTCCGCCGTTCTCCGGCTTCCTGGGCAAGCTGGGCCTCATGCAGGCCGGCGTGGAGCTCGGAACCCCGCTGGCCTACATCCTGGTCGCAGCAAGCGTGCTGACCTCGCTCCTCACCCTGCTGGTAATGGCGCGGGTCTGGAACCGTGCCTTCTGGCGGACTCCGGAGGATGCCGTACACCCGGATCCGATTCTGCTGGCCACTACTACGGACGGCAGCACCGTCCGCGACTCCGGCAACGTCAGCGGACAGAGCAGCGGGCGCTTTGGCGGCCGTTCCACGGTAAACCTGCTGCCGAAGTCCATGGTCTACCCGACCGTGGGCCTGGTGGCGCTGGGCGTGTCGCTGACCATCCTGGCCGGCCCCCTGTTCTCCCTGAGCGACGACGCAGCGCAGGACCTGCTGGACCGCACGCCGTACATTGAAGCCGTCCTGGGCGAAGGGAGTGCACCGTGACCAAGAAAGCACGCATGCGCAGCCATCCCCGGATTCCGCTGCTGAAGGAACTGCCGCTGATCATCTGGCTGGTCCTGCTCTGGGGAGCCCTTTGGCAGGACTTCAGCCTGGGCAACCTGGTTTTCGGCGCGATCATCGCCTTCGTAGTCACCAACATCTTCTACCTGCCGCCCGTGGACCTGTCCGGCCGGTTCAATCTCATCTACGCCGCCGGGTTCGGAGCACGCTTCCTCTGGAAACTGGTGATCGCCAGCTTCCACGTGCTGTGGCTGGCTACGGTCCAGGGCCCCCGGATCAGGAACGCCGTCGTGGCCGTGAAACTGCGCAGCCATTCGGACCTGCTGGTCACGGCAACCGGCCACGCGCTGTCCCTGATCCCCGGCTCGCTGGTGGTGGAAGTGGACCGTTCCACGTCCACCCTGTACCTGCACTGCCTGGGTGTGGACAGCCAGGAAGCCGCCGAGAAGATCCGGGATGACGTGCGGGCCACTGAATCCTGGCTGATCCGGATGATGGGCACCAAGGAAGACCTGGCGCTGGTCCGGGCTGAACAGAAAGACCTGAAGGAACTGCGCGCAGGGGAGGTCAGCCGGTGACTGCTGTAATCATCGTCGTTTCGGTCATGCTGGCGGTCGCTGCCGCAGGGGCCATCTTTAGGATTATCCGCGGACCCTCCATCCTCGACCGGGTACTCGCTGCGGACGTGCTGCTGGCGATCGTCGGCGGCGCGCTGATAGTGGACATGGTCGTGTACCGGAACTTCGACTTCCTTGCCCTGGTGATCGCGATTTCGCTGATCGGGTTCATTGGCTCCGTGACCGTTGCCCGCTTCGTAACGGACCGGAGGTAGCCGTGAGCGAGACTGTGATTGACGTGATCGTGGCGGTCCTGCTGCTGGGCGGCGCCACCATGTCCCTGGCCGCGGCAATCGGCCTGACCCGGTTCCCTGACCTGATGAGCCGGATGCACGCTGCGTCCAAGCCGCAGGTGCTTGGCCTGCTGCTCTTCCTGCTGGCCATGGCCGTGGAGTTCCGCAGCTGGGTCCTGCTTCCGGTGCTCGGCCTGTGCTGGATCTTTATGCTGCTCACCGCTCCGGTCTCAGCCCACATGGTGGGCCGCGCGGGTTACCGGACCAAGCACCTTCGTCCGGAACTGCTCACCATCGATGAGCTCGATGATGTTGTGGAACGGGCCCAGCAGCTGATGTTCGAGGCCACGGCAGAGAAGGAAGATGCCGAGGACTCTGCGGACCCGAAGGTCGATGACGATCCCGGACAGGAGCCCGACGGCACCTACTACACGGGGGAACTCAGCGACGAGGACCTGGCGCAGGCCAAGGCTGAGGAGGAAGCTGCCTCCCGCCCGCCGGGACGCAGCCGCGAGGGCTGATCCGGCTCCCCAAAAGAAAACCATCGAGATGACAGAAACTGCCCGTATGAACGCTCATACGGGCAGTTTCTGTCATCTCGATGGTGGAACGAAACCGGGTTAGACGACCTCGGGAGTGCGGCTGTAGCGGGCGATCGCGCGCTGCGTGCCGCGGTTGGTCAGCACCCGGATAACCTGGCTGACGGCTCCGGAAACCAGGGCAAAGATGACGGCGGAACGCAGGCTTGCGTCCAGTGCGCCGTCCTTGTCCTTGGGTGGCTCATTGCCCGTGGCTTTGGTCCAGACAAAATCCAGGATCTTCGCGGAGGCCAGGCCCGCGCCCACGCTGACACCGGTGCCCAGCAGTTTCAGGATCAGGTTCATGAGTGCTCCTTGTGTTGTGCGTTGGTATTGCTCCCTACGCTACCTGCCGCACAGGGATTCCTCTCGGATCTGCGTGTACAGTGGACCTCGCATACATACGACAGGGGAGCGCCGCTTCCCGGCTCCGGGCCATCCGGAAGCCGGTTTTCGGGCGCTGAGAGTGCGGAACAAGCCGCAGACCCTCGAACCTGCTCCGGTTAGTACCGGCGAAGGGAGTCGAGTTCTCAGGGGTGCACCGCCACAGGCGGTTTTCCCTCCCCTCCTGAATCCAGGAGGAACCTTCCATGCAAGAAACCACTTTCACCACTGCGAGAAACCGGTCATCCTGGCGCGTAGTGGACATTGTTGTCGCGTCCGTTCTCGCCGTTGCTACCGGCGTTGTGTTCTGGGCCTGGTCACTGGCCTACGGCGGTGTGGCTGCCCTCTTCGTTGCCTTCCCTCCGCTGGGCGGGCTCTACACCGGCGGCTGGCTGATCGCGGGCGTCCTTGGCGGACTGATCATCCGCAAACCCGGAGCGGCACTGTACTGCGAAGTCCTCGCTGCAGCCGTTTCCGGTGTGCTGGGAACCCAGTTCGGCTTGTCCGTGCTGCTTTCCGGCGCCATCCAGGGCCTGGGCGCGGAGCTGGTGTTCCTGATCTTCCTCTACCGGAAGTTCACTCTTCCGGTGTCCCTGCTTGCCGGACTGGGCTCGGGCATTTTCCTCGGGGTCAGCGAAACCATCCTCTACATGCCTGAATGGGCATTCCAGTGGAAGGCGCTCTACGCCGTATTCGCCGCCGTATCCGGGATGATCCTCGCCGGAGCGTTGTCCTGGCTGGCCGTCCGGGCCCTGGCACGGACGGGGGTCCTCTCCGCCTTCGCTTCAGGACGGACGGCGGACGCGTAGATGGACCGGAGTATTTCCGCGGTGTCCAGGCCTGTGGCTGTTACCGCGCGGGACTGGGGCTGGCGGCACGCCGGCCGCAAGGCGCCGGCCGTTCAGGGCGCATCTTTTGAGATCTCAGCGGGGGAGAGGGTGCTCCTGCTGGGCGCGTCCGGGGCAGGCAAATCGACCTTGCTGCACGCGCTTTCCGGCGTACTGGGAGAGGACACCGGCGGCACGGAGAGCGGAACCCTGGCGCTCGACGGCGTCCACCCGCAATCAGCACGCGGCCGAGCCGGGCTACTGCTCCAGGACCCGGACTCGCAGATTGTGCTCTCCCGGGTGGGCGACGAGGTTGCCTTCGGGGCGGAAAACCTTGGCGTTCCGCGCACGGAGATCTGGGCGCGGGTGCAGTCTGCCCTCGACGACGTTGGGCTGGCCCTCCCGCTGAACCACTCCACTGCTGCGCTTTCCGGCGGGCAGAAGCAGCGGTTGGCTCTGGCTTCCATCCTGGCCATGTCCCCGGGGCTGCTGCTGCTGGACGAACCCACCGCCAACCTGGACCCGGAGGGTGTGCTGGAGATCCGGGACGCCGTCGCCCGGGTTCTGGACCGGACCGGCGCCACCCTGATTGTGGTGGAGCACAGGGTTGCCGCCTGGGCGGAACTGGTGGACCGGGTGATAGTGCTCGACGCCGGCGGGGGACTGCTGGCGGACGGCCCGCCGCAGGAGGTACTCACCGCTGAGCGGACACGTGCCCGGCTCACTGAAGCCGGAGTCTGGCTGCCCGGCGCCGCCCAGTCCATTCCGGAACCTTCTGCTGCTGATCCTTCGGCGGAAGCGCTGCTGAACGCCCGTGAACTGGAAGTGGCGCGGACGGCAAAGGGCCCCGCGGTGCTCAGCGGCGTCAGTCTTTCCCTCAAGGCCGGTGACGCACTTGGCATTACCGGTCCCAACGGTGCTGGAAAGTCCACGCTGGCCCTGACCCTTGGCGGGCTGCTGCGTCCCCGCGGCGGCACCCTCGAGGCAGCTCCCGGGCTGGCCAGGGAGGCAGGAAGCATCCCGTCGAAGTGGAAGTCTGCCCAGCTCGTTACCCGGATCGGGACGGTGTTCCAGGAACCCGAGCACCAGTTCCTGACCGGCAGCGTGCGGGACGAACTCGCCTTCGGTCCACGGCATGCCGGACGCGGGGACTCCGAAACAGCGGCAACGGTGGAGTCCCTGGCCAGCCGGCTGCGGCTGCACGGGCTGCTGGGCGTCAACCCGTTTACGCTGTCCGGCGGGGAGAAACGCAGGCTGTCGGTGGCCACCATGCTGGCTACCGCACCGGACATCCTGCTCCTGGACGAACCGACCTTCGGGCAGGATGCGAATACCTGGCGCGAACTGGTGGCGCTGCTTGCCGAACAACGCCGGGATTCGGGCTGTGCGGTGGTGTCGGTGACGCACGACCGGGAGTTCATCGCGGCCCTGGGCGGGAGCGTACTGCAGGTCCAGAACGGCACTGCCCGGCTGCTGCCTTCTCCACAGCGCATGACGGGAGAGGCAGCATGAGTGCGCCGGCCATCCAGCCCGCGGCTCCGGGAGCCCTTCCTGCATCGGGAGCCTCACGCCTCGCCGCGGCCAACCCGCTGGCCACCCTGGGCGCCGCCGTCGCGGTCACAGCCGCCGTCCTGCTGACCGTGGACTGGGTCAGTGCCACGGTGGTTCTGGCCGGTGAGCTGGCACTGCTTCCGCTGCTGCGCATCAACCCATGGACCCTGGTGAAACGGATCTGGCCCCTGCTGATCGCTGCATTGGTGGGCGCCTGGGGGACGGCACTGCTGGCCGAGAAAACCGGAGAAGTGCTGCTGGATGCCGGTCCGCTGCTGTTCACCGCGGATTCGGTGGCGGCAGGCATCGCCATTGGGCTTCGCGGCCTGGCGATCGCACTGCCTGGCATTTTCCTGCTGGTCACCGTTGATGCCACGGACCTCGCTGATGCGCTGGCCCAGCGGCTGCATCTGCCGTCCAGGTTTGTGCTCGGTGCGCTTGCGGCGATGCGGCTGGTAGGGCTGCTGGTGGAAGAATGGCGCACCCTGGGACTGGCCCGGCATGCCCGCGGGGCCGACGCCGCAGCCTCCCCTCTGGGCAGGCTCCGCAACTTCCTGGGGCAGGGTCTGGCGCTGCTGGTCCAGGCCATCCGCCGGGCAACCCGGCTGGCGGTAGCCATGGAAGCGCGCGGATTCGGCAGCGGAGAACGGACATGGGCACGTTCGTCCACGTTTAGCCGCATAGACCTTTGGGTGCTGGGTTACGGAATGGGATTGGCGGCCGCCGCCGTGGCCGCTTCGGTGGCTGCGGGAACATTCAACTTCATCCTGACCTAGGACACGGCCGGCCGGGGGCCTGCTCCATCTTCGAACCTCGCGCCCGGTCCTCACCGCGGCTACAGGACGGTTTCCACCAGGGCCGAGAGCTCGGCCGTCAGTTCGGCGGACACCGGCAGCGGTTCGCCGTCGACTGACTTCACCGGTGCCAGCAGGCGGATGCTGGAAATCAGCCACACGCCGTCCGCCTGCATCAGGTGGGATGGTTCCAGCGGTCCGTAGCCAAGCTGCCAGCCGGCATTCTCCGCGGCGGCAAAAAGCGCACTCTGGGTGGTGCCGGGCAGGATCCCGCTTTCGAGTTCGGGAGTGAGCAGGGTCTTGATTTCGTCCTCGACCACAGCCAGGACAACGGTGGAGGTGGGACCCTCCAGGACCTTGCCGTCCGAGGAAGTGAAGATGACGTCGTCTGCTCCGTGCTGTTTCGCGAAGCGGATGGCCGCCATGTTCACGGCGTAGGAGAGCGTTTTGGAGCCCAGGAGCAGCCACGGAGCACGCTCTGCCACGGAAGAGTCGTAGCCGCGGTCCAACAGGAGCACGTCCAGGCCTTCTTCACGCTGCTTCGCCGTCGAATCCGGCACCGGGGAGGCTGCCACCCATGCGGTTGGGACACCGGCGCCCTCGGGGCCGCGGGTCAGCATCAGTTTCACCACTGCGGGCACCCCGCTGTGGTCACGCTCAAACTCGGCCAGCGCCGTCGTGATGGCGGCCTCCCAGAGGGCAGAGGACGGGAAATCCAGCTGCAGCGCTGCAGCTGAAGACGCCATCCGCTCCAAATGCATGGCCAGTTTCCGGGGATGCCCGTCCACCGCCAGCATCGACTCGAAAACACCGTCACCGCGGGTGACCCCAAGGTCCGTAGCCATCAGCTGCGGCTTGGAAGCATCGGCCACGCGGCCGGCCGGGAACGCGGGATCCAGGAATACCAAAACTGTCATGAAGCAAGCCTAGTGCGCCCTGTGTGCCAAACCTGGCTCCCGTCCGACTAGGCTGAAGGGACGGTTGGGTGGTCGGAGGGACAAGCGCGCGTGTGGTGGACGGTTACTGCTCCAAACTGGCTTGCGACAAGTCTGACGATCCTCGACTTCGCGATCCGGATCATTGCGCTCGGCGTTGTGCCTGGAAACCGCCGTCCCACCACGGCCATGGCGTGGCTGCTGGCGATCTTCTTCCTGCCGGTCCCCGGGATCATCCTGTTCACCCTGTTCGGCAACCACAGGCTTTCTGAACAGCGTGTCGAACGCCAGACCATGATCAACCGCAGGGTCCGCGAGAACACCCGCGAGCTCGAGGCCGAGTCCAGCTCCTACTCAGGGCCGGATTGGGTGCTCTCCGCCGTGGAACTGAACCGGCGGCTGGGATCGCTTCCCAGCCTGGACGGCAACAAGGTCGAGCTTCAGCGGGACTATGAGGAATCCATCCGCCAGATGACGGACGCGGTGCGCGGGGCTGCCAAGTACGTGCACGTCGAGTTCTACATCATGAGCTACGACGCCGTCACCCGGGAATTCTTTACCGCGCTGAAGGACGCCGCCGAACGCGGCGTGACCGTGCGCCTCCTGTTCGATCACATTGGCACCCTGAGGGTAAAGGGCTACCGGCAGCTGCTCAAGGAACTGAAGACCAGCAGGATCCAGTGGCACCCCATGCTTCCCATCCAGCCCCTGCGCGGCCACTGGCGGCGGCCGGACCTGCGCAACCACCGCAAGATCCTTGTAGTGGACGGAGTCATCGGCTTCACCGGGTCGCAGAACCTGGTGGAACCGGGCTACCGCAAACCCCACAACCACAGGATGGGCCGCAAATGGGTGGAACTCATGAGCCGGCTCGAGGGCCCGGTAGTGGATGAAATCAACGTGGTGTTCGCTACGGACTGGAACATGGAAACGGACGAGAACCTCGAACAGGAGCTCAGCCTGTACGAGTGGACCTCCAAGCCCGGGGACATCACCTGCCAGGTAGTCCCCTCCGGGCCCGGTTTCACCACGGAGAACAACCTGCGGCTGTTTACGTCGCTGCTGTATTCCGCCTCCGAGCGCATCTCCATCACCAGCCCGTACTTTGTGCCGGATGATTCGCTGCTGTACGCCATTACGACGGCGGCCCAGCGCGGCGTGCAGGTTGAACTGTTCGTCTCCGAGCGCGGCGACCAGTTCCTGGTGGACCATGCCCAGCGTTCCTACTATGAGGCGCTGCTCGACGCCGGCATCCGGATTTGGCAGTACCCCGCACCGCTGGTGCTGCACGCCAAGCATTTCACCGTGGACAACGATGTTGCCGTGCTGGGTTCATCCAACATGGACATGCGTTCCTTCTCGCTGAACCTGGAAGTTTCAATGATGATGTTCGGCGGGAACATCGTGGAGAAGACGCGCCAGATCGAGGACACCTACCGCAGCCTGTCCAAGGAACTGATCCTCGAGGAATGGCGCAACCGGCCGGTCTGGCAGCGTTACGTGGACAACGTTGCCCGGCTGACGGCCACCCTGCAGTAGCCTGCTCCCGAACCTGCCCTTACCGCACCTGCCGTCCCCAGCCTGCTGACGGGAGCGGAAGGGACTCCAGTGCGCGCTTCACGTACAGGTGGAGCTGGCCGGACGCGGTTCCCGTGGAGACAACGATGTCCGCAGCATCAGCCACCGGATCAGACGCTGCCCAGGCCCCTTCCTGTGCCGCCCACCGGTCCCAGTGCGGCGCGTAGGTTTCGCCGTCGCGGGCCAGTGCGCGCTCCTTCCGGAGCTGCTCCGGTGCCTGGATCCAAACCACCGCGTCCAGGAGATCACGGGCAGCACGGTGTCCGGCGCCAACACCTTCGAAGACCACGATGTCCGCCGGTTCGGTCCGGTGCGTCTGGGCGTAGCATCCGGCGACCCAGTCCCAGGCCTGCCACAGTGCGGGTTCACCGGCGGCCAGCGGGGACAGGACCTTGAGCCGGTAATACTCCATCCCGTCCCGCAGTCCGTCCCACCCGGCATAGACATCTTCCAGATGGAAGACTTCCACTGAACGGCGGGCACGCAGCTCAGCCGCCAGTGCCAGTGCCAGGCTGGTCTTGCCCGCGCCGGAAAAACCGTCGATGCCGATCAGCAGCGGACGCGTTGCCTGAACTCTCACGGGTGCCGGTCCGCCAGCGCAGACCGGACAAAGTCCACAACACCCGGCACAGCAGCCTGGATCAGGGCGTAGGAGGAATCGAAATCGGACATGTCGCCGTACCAGGGATCGTCAATGCCCTGCCCGCTGGCCGGCAGGTCCGCGGCGGCGGGGTCGAAGCTGCGCAGCATCCGGATCCTGGAGCGGAACCCGGACGGGGCTTCTGCCTGCAAATGAGTCAGGTGTCCGTAATCAAGGGCGAGAATAAGGTCCCGTTCCCCATACCACTCCGGCTCAAAGGCACGGGCCCGGAAGCTGTCGACGGCGGGTTCGGGATAGCCGTGATTGAGGAGCTCGGCGGCAGCGCGGGGATCAATGGGCCGTCCCGCTTCCCAGGCAGTGACACCAGCGGAATCAACTGCCGTTTCTGCCTCCAGCCCGGCTTCGGAGAGCGCCTGGGCAAGAATGAACTGGGCCATCGGGGAGCGGCAGATGTTGCCGGTGCACACCGTAATGATGCGGTACATCGCTTAAGCCTACCCAGCCGCAGTGCGGCGGGCCGGAAACCGGCTCACGCCCGCGCGAGGAGTTCGCCGTTGGGAATCAGGAACCAGCCGTCAGCGGCCTCACCCCAGCGCAGCCACGTTTCTGCGATCCGGGCCAGGTCTGCCCGGGAAGCGAGGCCGCGTTCAACGGCCTGCTCTGCGTAGGCCGACTGGAGTACTCGCTGCGACCAGGCGCCGGCGTGCCAGCGGCGGCGGTCTTCCGTGGCGTACAGCCAGTTCGAGGACGACGGCTCCAGCCCGGTGAAGCCTGCCTCCAGGGCCCAGCTCACCAGCCGGCGTCCCGCATTGGGTTCAGCCCGGTTGCCGCGCGCAATTCGCTGGTAGGTGTCCATCCATTCGTCCAGCTCGGGCAGTTCCGGGTACCAGCTCATACCGTGGTAGTCGGCGTCGCGCACTGCCACCAGGCCGCCTGGGCGGGTCACCCGGCGCATTTCGTGCAGCGCTGCCACCGGGTCGGTCAGGTGCTGCAGCACCTGGTGCGCGTGGACCACATCGAACGTGTCATCCGGGAAATCCAGGTCGTAGACGTTCCCCGGCAGGAACTCCACGTTCTCCGTGCCGCGCTCGGCGGCCAGAGCCCGCGCCTGCACCAGCACATCCTCGGAACGGTCCAGTCCCGTGACCCGGCCGGGCGCGGCCACCGCCGCGAGATCCACGGTGATGCTGCCGGGACCGCAGCCAACATCGAGAATCCGGTGCCCCGGCTGAAGGCGGGGCAGGAGGTAAGCGGCAGAGTCACTGGCGCTGCGGGTGGCGTGGGCGTTCACCACGCTGCGGTGGTGTCCATGCGAATACGTGTCCTGGGGCATAGCAGGACGATACTCGGGTCGCAGGATGGAATGCAGGCAATTCGCCCCGGCCGGTCATGCTGTGTCATATCCGCTGCCGGAGGGCGCGGATTGGGAAAACCCTTGTGCCGCGCACCGTGTCGGTGCCTTGATGGAAGGTGATGTAACCGGGACCTGCGGAGGAAAGGGAACCGTGCATGAAAGCCGTCGTCCTGTATGACTCTGCCTTCGGCAATACCCGGCACATTGCCGAGGCCATCGCGCGCTCATTGGACGGGACCGGTGCGGAAGCAGTACAGGTTCCGGAGTTCCGTCCGAAGGACCTCCATCCCGGTGACCTCCTGGTGGTAGGCAGCCCGATCAACGGCTGGCGTCCCACGCCGATCATTTCGGCAGCACTGGAAGCATTCGGGCCCGATCAGCTGCACGGTGTCAAAGCCGCCGCCTTCGATACCCGGGTGCGGCTCTTTGTCCACGGGGATGCGGCCAAGAAGCTGAGTGATGAGCTGCGGCAGCACGGGGCTGAGATCATCTCCGCCCCGCAGCCCTTCTACGTGAAGGGAACCGAGGGGCCGCTCCTTCCGGGAGAGCTTGAAAAGGCTGCATTCTGGGCCCGATCCCTGCTCCACGCAGTTGGGCGCTGACGGCGCTGCCATAGTGGGCCAAAGTTGAGTGAGTATCACTCAACTTTGTTGACAAACCCGCGCCGGCCGGTAAAGTTGAGTGCAGAACGCTCAATATGCGCTACGGGTGGCTGCCGTTGATCTCCGGGATCCGGAAGTCTCCGGCGGCCATCGTTTTCCAAGGAAAGAGGAAGCAAATATGTCACGTGCAGTAGGTATCGACCTCGGAACAACCAACTCCGTAGTCTCCGTCCTCGAAGGCGGCGAGCCCACCGTCATTGCCAACGCCGAAGGCGGCCGGACCACCCCGTCGGTCGTCGCTTTCGCCAAGTCCGGTGAAGTCCTGGTTGGCGAGATCGCCAAGCGCCAGGCCGTCAACAACATCGACCGCACCATTTCCTCGGTCAAGCGCCACATGGGCACCGACTGGAACGTGGACATCGACGGCAAGAAGTACACCGCCCAGGAGATCTCCGCCCGTATCCTGCAGAAGCTGAAGGCCGACGCCGAAGCCTACCTGGGTGAAAAGGTCACCGACGCCGTCGTGACCGTTCCTGCCTACTTCAACGACGCCGAGCGCCAGGCCACGAAGGAAGCCGGCGAAATCGCCGGCCTGAACGTGCTGCGCATCGTCAACGAGCCCACCGCCGCTGCCCTGGCCTACGGCCTGGACAAGGGCAAGGAAGACGAACTGATCCTCGTCTTCGACCTCGGCGGCGGAACCTTTGACGTCTCCCTGCTGGAAGTCGGCAAGGACGAAGACGACTTCTCCACCATCCAGGTCCGCGCCACTGCCGGTGACAACCGCCTTGGCGGCGACGACTGGGACCAGCGCATCGTTGATTACCTGCTGTCCCAGGCCAAGGCAAAGGGTGCAGACCTGTCCAAGGACAAGATCGCCCTCCAGCGACTGAAGGAAGCTGCAGAGCAGGCCAAGAAGGAACTCTCCTCGGCCACCTCCACCAACATCTCCCTCCAGTACCTCTCGGTGACCCCCGAAGGCCCCGTCCACCTGGACGAGCACCTTTCCCGGGCCAAGTTCCAGGACCTGACCAAGGACCTGCTGGACCGCACCAAGAAGCCGTTCAACGACGTCATCTCGGAAGCGGGCATCAAGGTCTCGGACATCGACCACATCATCCTGGTGGGCGGCTCCACCCGTATGCCTGCCGTCTCCGAGCTCGTCAAGGAACTGGCCGGCGGCCAGGAGCCGAACAAGGGTGTGAACCCGGACGAGGTTGTGGCCGTTGGCGCAGCACTGCAGGCCGGTGTCCTCAAGGGCGAGCGCAAGGACGTCCTGCTGATCGACGTCACCCCGCTTTCCCTGGGCATTGAAACCAAGGGCGGCGTGATGACCAAGCTGATCGAGCGCAACACTGCCATCCCGACCAAGCGCAGCGAAACCTTCACCACCGCTGACGACAACCAGCCCTCGGTTGCCATCCAGGTGTTCCAGGGCGAGCGTGAGTTCACCCGGGACAACAAGCCGCTGGGCACCTTCGAACTGACCGGTATTGCACCGGCTCCGCGCGGGGTGCCGCAGGTTGAGGTCACCTTCGACATCGATGCCAACGGCATTGTCCACGTCTCCGCGAAGGACAAGGGCACCGGTGCTGAGCAGTCCATGACCATCACCGGCGGTTCCTCCCTCTCCAAGGAAGACATCGACCGTATGGTCCGTGAAGCCGAAGAGCACGCTGCGGAGGACAAGAAGCGCCGCGAGGCAGCCGACGTCCGCAACTCCGCTGAACAGCTGGCCTACTCGGTGGACAAGCTCCTTTCCGACAACGACGACAAGCTGCCCGAGGACGTCAAGTCCGAGGTCAAGGGCGACGTCGATGCGCTGAAGAAGGCACTGGAAGGAACCGACAACGACGACGAGGTGAAGAGCGCGTTCGAGAAGCTCCAGGCCTCCCAGACCAAGCTCGGCGAAGCGATCTACTCGCAGGCCCAGGCTGCCGGTGACTCGGGTGCCGGCGCAGCCGGAGGCTCTGCCGACGGTGAGAACGCAGGCGGATCGGCAGCCGGCGATGAAGACATCGTGGACGCCGAAGTCGTAGACGACGAAGAAAAGAAGTAGCCATGGCTGCTGAGAACGGCAACGGAAACCAGACCCCCGGCAACGAGCCGGAGGAAAACCAGGAACCGCAGTCGCAGCAGGCAGGATCCTCCGAGGCGGGCAGCCAGCCCGCCCCGGAGGGAGGCAGCGCCGAAGGCGATGCGCTCTCCCAGGCCGAAGAGATCCTGAACAGCGCCGGGGCCGAGGCCCCGGCGGCTGCCGGATCCCCTGAAGCCGCAGAGCTGCGCAATGACCTGCTTCGCCTGCAGGCGGAGTACGTCAACTACCGCCGCCGCGTGGAGCGGGACCGCGACGTCGCCCGGGAAATGGCAGTGATCGGAATGCTCAATTCCCTCCTGCCTGTCCTGGATGACATCGAGGCGGCCCGCAAGCACGGGGACCTTGCTGAGGGCCCTTTCGCATCCATCTCGGTAAAGCTGGAAAATACGCTCAAGGGCTACGGCCTGACCCGGATCGATGAGACCGGGGTGGAGTTCGATCCGAACGTCCACGAAGCGCTTATCCAGCAGCAGAGCCCCGACGTCACCTCGGACACCGTTACGCAGATCCTGCGCACGGGCTATAAGTCCAACGACAGGGTGCTGCGTGCGGCACAGGTGATCGTCTCCGTTCCGGAGCAGTAGCACTTCACGCCGGGGACCGCCGCTTCGGCGGTCCCCGGCGGCTCCGCATCGGAGCAGGCCCAAGCGTTGTTTATGCAAGACAGAGGAAGGGGACACCAATTGGCTAGCCAGGATTGGGTCGACAAGGATTTCTACAAGATTCTGGGTGTTCCCAAGGACGCTTCCGACGCCGACATCAAGAAGTCGTACCGGAAGCTCGCCCGCAAGTACCACCCGGACCAGAACCAGAATGACCCTGCCGCGGAGAAGATGTTCAAGGACGTCTCCGAGGCATACTCGGTGCTCTCCGATGCCGAGGAGCGCCAGCAGTATGACGCCATCCGCGCCATGGGCAGCGGTGCCCGGTTCTCGGCGGGCGGCGGAGGCGGCCCGGCAGGAGGTGCAGGTGCGGGCTTCGAGGACATCTTCGGCGGCCTCTTCGGCCAGCCGTCCGGCCGGTCCCGCCGCACTACCTACAGCACCGGCGGCGGCAATATTCCGCCGGAGTTCGCCGACCTCTTTGGCGGCGGCGGCTTTGGCGGGGGAGGAGGCTTCGGTTCAGCACCGCCGCAGAAGGGTGCCGACCGTACAGCCAGCACTACGATTTCCTTTGCCGGCTCCATCAACGGCACGGTAATCGGGCTGCGCGAGCCGAGCGGCGAAGTAGTGGAAGTCCGTGTCCCGGCCGGGGTCAAGGACGGCCAGCGGATCCGGGTCCGCGGCAAGGGGATGCCCGGCGCTGCCGGCAACGGGGACCTTATGGTCACGGTGCACGTCACCCCGCACGACTTCTTTGTCCGGGACGGGAACAATATCCGCATCCACGTTCCAGTGACGTTCCCGGAGGCGGCACTGGGTGCCACGATCGAGGTTCCTACACTGACCTCGGACAAGGTGAAGCTCAAGGTACCGGCGGGAACACCGTCCGGGCGCACGCTGCGGGTCAAGGGCCGCGGCGTACACACCTCCAAAGGCAACGGCGACCTCCTGGTGACTGTTGACGTGGCGGTTCCCTCCCACCTGAACAAGGATGCCAAGGCAGCGGTCGAAGCCTTCGCCGAAGCCACCAGGGGCGAGGACCCCCGCGCTGGACTGGCCGCCAAGGCGCGTCTCTAGGACCTCGGCGGTCCTTGGCCGGTGCCCGGCTAAGATAACGACAACACACGGAAGCGAAGGAGAAGGCAGTGGGCATTGACGTCAACGCGCCGATCTTCGTGATCTCGGTTGCCGCGGAACTCGCCGACATGCATCCGCAAACCCTCCGGCAGTACGACCGGCTGGGGATCGTGAGCCCCAGCCGGGCTCCGGGCCGTTCCCGGCGCTATTCCCAGCGGGATATCGAGATGCTGCGGGAGGTTCAGCGCCTATCCCAGGAAGGTGTCTCCCTGGAAGGCATCAAACGGATCATGCAGCTGCAGCAGCAGGTCAGCGGGCTGCGCGAGCGGGTGGACCAGCTTTCCGCGGAGCTGGACCAGGTCCAGCAGCGCAGTGCCGACATGGGCCGGGTCTTCGCTGCCGGACTTGCCGGTGACGTCGTCACACTTTCCCGCGGCCAGCGGCCGCCTGCATCCAAAGCGCAGGCACGCACCAGCGGCCTGGCTGCCCTGGTGGCCCGGAGCCGCCGGGTCATGGCGTTGCCGGCCGGCAAGGGCGCGGCGGTGGAAACGGAGCTCGGCTACACCGCCGACCGCGGCGAGTTCTTCCGCTCCGGCCAGTCCTAGCGGAACCTCCGGCCCTGATCCCTGCGGTTGGCCCACACAGCGCCCGCGCAGAGCAGCACAGTCCAGACCAGGAAGCAGAGTACGGATGTGGCCGGCAGATCCTCGCCGGAGAGCGCTGAGACCGAGATGTCCCGCGCGGCCCGGGAGGGCAGGAACTGCGAGAAGGTGTTCAGCCCCGGAGAAAAGATGACCGGCGGAAGCATCATGCCGCCTGCGAAGGCGAGCGGGAAAAAGACCACCTGTGTCACTGCGATCGCGACCTTGGACGTACAGAGGTAGCCGATCAGCAGTCCCAGGAAAAGGAACGGGAGCCCGCAAAGAAGCCAGACCACCACTGAGACCGGAATGCGCCACCAGGAGAGCGTTCCGTCAGTGTAGAGCTGCAGTCCAGCCGTAGTGGTGGCTCCCACTACCAGCACGGGGACCAGTGCGAAGAACGCAAACATCATGGCCGTTATTGCCCGCGCCACGGTTGCCGGGAAGGCCCCGACCGGCAGGGTCCGGACGTAGCTGCTCCACGGATTGGCCCGTTCCTCAGCCACGCCAATACCGTAGTTGAAGAGGAACGCGCTCATCACGCCGAAGACTGCCAGCTGCGCGATCGACATCAGCGAGGCCTGGGGGTCGGACGTAACCGCCGTCTGGGGCAGCACGAAGAACACCAGCGCCAGGGTCGGGAAGACCGTTGAGGACAGAACGGCCACCGGAATGCGCAGCTGTTCCAGGACCTGCGCGCGGGTGTGGATGCGGATCAGCTCGAACAGCGGCTTGTTAGCCGGTTGGGTTGCAGGCGGACGGGCCGCGGCAGTACCGGTCATCGGGCTGCCTTCCTTTCCGTGTTGTGTTCCGGGCCGCCGGCCCGTTGCGTGAGCGAGATGAAGGCTTCCTCCAGGCTCGCGGCATGGACCTCCAGTCCGCGGAATTCCACCTGCTCCCGAACGAGCCGGCGAACCGTGTCATCGGCGTCGTGCGTTAGTACTGTTGTTGCGCCGGACGCTGACAGGCTCGCCGACACGGTGCCCGGCTGGGATTCAAAGTACGACGGCGGCAGGGAAGTGTGGAATGAAACCCGGCTAATGCTCACCCGGCTGCGGATCGCATCCACGTTGCCGTCAGCCACCACGGAGCCGCCGTTGATCACTACTACCCGGCTGGCCAGGGTCTGGATCTCGTCGAGGTAATGGCTGGTAATCAGCAGCGTGCCGCCGCCGGCACGGTAGTCTGCCAGCCGTTCCCACAGGTTCTCGCGGGCCTCGACATCCAGGCCGGTGGTCGGCTCGTCCAGGATCACCAGGCGGGGACGGCCCACCAGGGCCAGGGCCACGAGGAGGCGGCGCTGCTGGCCGCCGGAAAGCCCCCCGCACTGTTTATTGGACGCAGCCCCCAGTCCGAACCCGTCCAGCAGCTCTGCTGTTGGCACCGGACTGGCGTAGTGCGATCCGACGAAGTCCACCGTTTCACGCACGCGCAGCGTTGCCGGCACTGAGGTCGCCTGCGGTGTGGTGCCTAATGCCTGGCGGGCCAACGGGTTCCTGGGATCCTGTCCAAAAAGCTCGACGCGGCCGGAATCGGGCTGCCGGAGACCGCTGAGCAGGTTCAGGAGTGTGGACTTGCCGGCGCCGTTGGGTCCCAGCAAACCGACGGTCTCGCCGGCAGTGACAGTGAAGTCCACGCCGTCCAGCGCAGTGGTGGCACCGTAGGCCTTGCTGACTCCGTGAGCTGCCGCCAGGACTTCCTGGAAGCTTCGGGAAGGAGCGGTCATTTTGCTTATCTCCTGGTGGCAGGGCCGGCCGGAATATTCGTTATGCCAGGCCGGAGAGCAGGTCGGAAAGGTTCTTGCGGTAGCGGGCATAGGCGGCTCTGCCCTCGGGGGTAATGCCCACGTAGGTAGCGGGGGTGCGGCCCTCTATCGTCTTGGTGACTTCCACGTAGCCCGCGGTTTCAAGCTTTCGCAGGTGGGTGGAGAGGTTGCCGGCTGTCATTTCCAGCATTTTCTGGAGTTTGGTAAAGGCAATCTGGTTGTTCTCACCGACTTCGTTGAGCGTAGTGAGGGCACGCAGCCGGGATTCGGCGTGGATGACCGGGTCGAGTTCAGGCATGGGCCCGCCCGTTCCGGAGCCTGCGGGTACGCAGGTGTTCAACCACGGCTCCGGCCAGCATGCCGGTGGCCCCTAGGAAGAGGAAAACGGCCAGGAAGAAATCCGGTCCGGAGACGAGGGCTGCCACCGTGACGACCAGCAGCCAGATTCCAAGGAAGGACTGGGCGCGGTCGTTGAAGGTGGTTCCGCCGGTGATGTACAGCAACCCGACGATGAGGATCGCGACGGAGTTGATGAGCAGGCCCCGCAGCCAGAAATCGTCGACCGCCCGTCCGATCACAGCACTCAGCGCTCCCATGACGGTAAACCCGAGTGCCCAGGCGGCGCCGTACATTCCGCCCTGGAACGCGGACTGTCCGCGCAGTCCCCGGCTGCTGCGGAAGAAGATCGCAATAGTCGAGCCGGTGGCTGCTGCGAGGGCTATTCCGAGGATCGCCAGTGCTGCCGAAGGTTCCATCGGAAGCCACCCCTGCTGTGTTCCCCACAAAGAGCCGTAGCCAATAATCCAGGTGACACCCCAGAGCAGGTACACCAGGGATGTGTTTCCGCTGAGGGTTCGGCGGGCGGAACGCTCTGCATCCTGGACCACGCGGAGGGCGGAATGCAGGTCCATGGTCTCTTCAGGGGCTGAATGCCCGTCCGTTTCTTTTCCGGACGTTGCGGCGGCCCCGGCAGGATCCGGTTTGCCTGCTTCAAGCTGGCCGTTACGGAAGGCTTTTTCGCTCATGCAAAGTAGTTTGCAGTACAAACCTGCTTCCGGCAAGAGGTATCAACAAAAACAGGGGAGACGACGCTTCGGCGTCATCTCCCCTGTTGGAGCTTTGCTAACTCCGGCTGTCTTCCGGGATGGCAGGTGTCTCGCTGAAGTCCAGGGTCGGCGTCGGGCGCCGGAAGAACCTGGTGAGGTACAGGAGGTGGAGAACGCCCACCCCAACCCAAATCAGCCCCACAACAAAGGTGGTGGCGGAGAGCGAAGTCCAGAGCCACAGGCACAGGGCAACGCCGACGGCGGGCACGGCAACGTATTTCAGCGCGTCCAGGCCGGTGCGCCGCCCGTTGTCGATGGCGTAGTGCTTGATCACGCTGAGGTTCACGAAGGTGAAAGCGATGAGCGCCCCAAAGCTGATCATCGAAGAAGCCAGTTCGAGACTGAGCACAAGAGCCACCAGGGAGACCGCTCCCACGATCAGCGAGGCGGAGTACGGCGTCTTGAACCGGGGGTGGATCCTGCCAAACACGCCGCGGGGGAGTGTCCCGTCGCGGCCCATGGACAGCAGGATCCGGGAAACGGATACCTGGGATGCCATGGCGGAGGCGATGCAGCCGGCTACATACGCTGCCGTGAAAAACGTGCTGAGGAAGGTGCCGCCCACGTGGACCATGACGTCAACGGCAGCGGAGTCGGGATCCGTAAAGGACATCCAGTCCGGGAAGGCAACGTGGCCAAGCCAGGACAGGCCCAGGTAGATCGAGCCGGAAAGGACGGTACACAGCAGGATGGCCCGCGGAATGATCCGCCGTGGGTCCCGGGTTTCTTCCGCCAGGGTGGAGACGGCGTCGAAGCCCAGGAAGGACAGACAGAGGATTGCGGCGCCGGCGAATATGGTGCCGGCATCGAATCCTTCGCTGTAGAAGGGTGCCAGCGGACTAATCGGCTCGGCATAGCCTGCGTAGGTGCCAAGGGACATCACCACAAACACGAGGATGAATACCGCCTGGGCGGCGATCAGGATCATGTTGGCGCTGGCGACCAGGCGGATGCCGATCACATTGAAGGTGGTGACGATGGCGATGGCCGCAACCACCCAGATCCACGCGGGGATCGCAGGGAAGGCCACACCCATGTAGATCCCGATGACCATGTAGTTGAGCATCGGCAGGAACAGGTAGTCCAGGAGCAGCGCCCAGCCGGCGAGGAAACCCGTGGAGGCACCGAAGGACTGCTGTACGTAGGTGTAGGCGCTTCCGGCCACCGGATAGGCACGAACCATGTTTGCGTAGGCAACGGCAGTGAAGATCATGGCGACCATGGTCACTGCGTAGGCAGCGGGAAGATGCCCGCTGGTCAGCTCCGTGACGATGCCGTAGGTGGTGAAGACGGTAAGCGGCACCATGTACGCGAGTCCGAAGAACACAACCGAGGGAAGCCCAAGGGTGCGCTTCAGCTGGGGTTTACGGACTGCCGCAGGGGCAGGTTGGGGAATTGCCATCCGATTTCCGTTTCTGTGGGGGCCAGGAACTGGCAGGGGAGGAAGAAAGCAGTAAGGCAGGCGGAACTACGCCAGCGCGGAATGGACGGGTTCTCCGCCAACTACGGTCAGCAGCACGGGCAGGTCGGTGAGCGCATCGCCGTCGGTCTCTGCCGGATCTTCGGCGAAGAGCACCAGGTTTGCGGTTGCACCGGGTTTGATCACGCCGAGGTCACCGCGGCCCAGTGCCTCGGCTGCCCAGCGGGTGTAACCAAGCAGCGCTTCGTAGCCGCTCAGCCTCTGTTCCGGTTCGAAAACAGGGGCCTGAACGTTTCCGGGGGTACGCCGCAGCCGCGCCCAGGCCATGCCGAGGCGCGGGTCGTACTGCGCCACAGGCCAGTCTGAACCGAGGGCAACGCGGCCGCCGGCTTCCAGCACATCCCTGACCCGGAAACCGCCGTGGGAGCGGTGCGGGCCCAGCCTGGACGCCCAGGCATCGGTGCCGTCTCCCGCACGCCACTGCATGTGCAGGGGCTGCATGGACGCTACGACGCCGGTTTCTGCCAGGTTTGAGATGTCCGGGTCGGTCAGGACTTCCAGATGTTCAATGCGGTTCGGTGCACCGGCAGCCGATGCCGTGCCCACACGCTTGTAGGCCTCAAGGATCTGGCCCACACCGGCGTCGCCCACCGAGTGCGTGGCGATCTGGTAACCGGCCTCGACATACCGGCGGGTGACTTCCTCGTACCGGTCCAGGTCCTTCCAGAACGAATGGGTGCCGGTGCCGCAGGTGTCCGGTTCGTTCAGCCAGGCTGTCCCGGACTCAATGACGCCGTCCAGGAACATCTTGATGAGCTGCACCCGCCAGCCCCGGCCGCTGCGTCCGAGCTGGGAGATGATCTGCGCAACCCGCTCATCGCCGTCGCCCGGCTGATGCCACATGGCGATGTGCAGCTGAACCGTCAGGTTCCCCGCTTTTTCCATGTCGGCAAGCAGATCGAGGTGTTTGTCCCGGCCGTCCATGACGACTGCGGAGGTAATGCCCACACCATTCAGTGTCGAGAAAAGCGACTGGAGCCGCTGGATGTACTCGTCCTGCGGGATCGGAGGAACGGCGTCCAGGAGCAGCAGATAGGCAGGGATTTCCCGGAGTTCGCCGGTGGGCACTCCCTGCTCGTCCACGACCACCAGGCTGGCGTCGTCGAAGGTCTCCCGGCCGGTAATGCCGGCAGCAGCCAGCGCCGCGGGGTTGCCCAGGCCGGTGTGGAGGTCATAGAGGACCACAGCCAGCGGCCGGCCGCCGAGCACATCATCGAAGAGGTCGCCTCGAAGCGGCCCGTCGAAGGCATTGTGGTCAAGGTTCCATCCGCACACCCAGGCATCCTCCGGAAGCCGGGCAGCTTCCTTGGCCAGAGCGTCCCGGATGCCCTCAAGGTCCAGGCCGTACAGGTCTATCCCGCGCGTCAGCTCGATGCCCCAGATCGGATGCATGTGCGAGTCGATCAGGCCCGGCACCAGGGCTGCGCCGCCCGCGTCGATGACCCGGGTATCGGGGCCGGCGAGGGCAAGCACATCGGCGTCGCCGGCGACCGCTGTGATCTGCCCGCCGGTGACCGCCACTGCTGTGGAAGCGGGGCCGAACCCGGGCGCTTCGGGCGCAGCCGACTCCATGGTCCGGACCAGGGCGTTGTGGATAATGAGATCTGCCGTCATGGCAGAAACCTAGTCCGCCCATGTTTCGTTTAGGTGTTTTTTTCAAACTATTTCGTCAGGTTTCCGTCGTTTGGCGCGCTGTAAACGACGAAACCCCGCACCAGCTGGCAGTGCGGGGTTCGGATTCGGGAGACGGTCAGAGTCGCCGGTACGTCAGGTCAAAGATGAGCCGTCCGGCCTGGTGCGCCTTGTTCTCAAAGCTGGTGAGGATACGACCGTCGAAGCGCGGAGCCCAGCCGCCGCGGGTGTCGACGTCGTCGGAGGCTTCCTTGCCTTCCAGTCCCTGGGCGCGGACCTGGGTCAGCGGGCTTTCGGTGCCCGCGCGCTCGCCCGGGTGCAGGCTTTCGAACTGCGGGGATGCATCCAGCACTTCGCGCATCTGGACGGCGTAGTCGGACCAGTCAGTGGCAAGCCGCCAGAGCCCGCCCGGCACCAGGGCCCGGGCAGCAAGTTCGGCGAAGGAGTCCTTGACCATACGGCGCTTGTGGTGGCGGGTCTTGTGCCACGGATCCGGGAAAAAGACCCAGAGCTCATCCACCGAACCCGCGGGAAGCATGGTGGTGAGGACCTCGGGAGCGTTCGCCTGGACCACCCGCACATTGGTCAGGTTCTTCTGGCCAATGCGCTGCAGGGTCTGGGCCAGCCCGGGAAGGTAGACCTCCACGGCCAGGAAGTTCTTCTCCGGGTTCTGCTCCGCCGCGTGGGTGATGGCTTCGCCGAGGCCGGAACCGATCTCGACGACGAGGGGAGCTTTGCGGCCAAAGGCGGCTTCGGCGTCGAACACGTAGTCCGGATCCACAGATGTGTCCGAATGAACACGCGGGACGTCGATGACGAAAACATCGGAGAGCTCGTCCCAGGCCTGCTGGCGCCGTCCCTGCAGGCGCGATCCCCTGCGGACAAAGGACACCGGGGCCCGGAAATGCACGGAATCAGGGCTCTCGGACCCGTCGGCAGCATCGGAAACGGGCAGGGCTGGGTCAGTAGTCATTACTGTTAATGCTAACCGTGTGCCGGCACCGGACTGTGTCCGTCGTAAGCACCCCTAATTAGGTAACTGGGACCGATCCGGTAAACTGGGGGAAGTTGTTGCGACTGCCGCGCCTAAAAGCCGCGTGTGTAAGCAGCGCAACCTGCGTCGATGAACGCTTTCTTTTGTCCCGCCCGTTATCTCACGGGGCGGTGGACACTGTCTGACTTTTCTTCGGCGAACCCTCTGCGCCACACGGCATAGGGGGCCACTTACCGAAAGTTGCCTGTCTTTTCATGACCACTTTTGCTGCCCTTGGCGTACCCAAGGCACTTGTTTCAAACCTCTCCGCCCAGGGAATCGCAGAACCGTTCCCCATCCAGGTGGAAACCCTTCCCGACACCCTCAAGGGCCGGGATGTCCTTGGCCGCGGGCGCACCGGCTCCGGCAAGACCCTCGCCTTCTCCCTGCCGCTGGTCACCCGCCTGGCTGAAGCCGAGGCCGCTTACCGCCGCCGGCCGAACCGCCCGCTGGGCCTGGTGCTCGCGCCGACCCGTGAACTGGCCACCCAGATCAACAACGTCATCGAGCCGCTGGCCGCCGAGCTGGGCCTGAACACCACCGTGATCTACGGCGGCGTTTCCCAGCAGCGGCAGGAAAAGGCACTCGGCGCCGGCGTAGACATTGTCATCGCCTGCCCCGGCCGTCTCGAGGACCTGATGAAGCAGAAGGTCATCAGCCTGGAGTCCGTCGAGATCACCGTGCTGGACGAAGCCGACCACATGGCCGACCTCGGATTCCTTCCGGTTGTTCAGCGCCTGCTGGACCGCACCCCGGAAAAGGGCCAGCGTATGCTCTTCTCTGCCACCCTGGACAACGGTGTGGACAAGCTGGTCCGACGCTACCTCTCCAACCCGCTGACCCACTCCGTGGATGACCCGCAGGCAGCGGTCACCACCATGGAGCACCATGTGCTGCTGGTCCAGGACCAGACCGCCAAGAAGCTGCTGGTGAAGGAACTGGCTTCAGGCCAGGGCCGCCGCATTATGTTCATGCGCACCAAGCACCACGCCCGCAAGATGGCCAAGTACCTGACGGACAGCGGAATCCCCACCGTCGACCTGCACGGCAACCTTTCCCAGAACGCCCGTGACCGGAACCTGGCGGAGTTCGCCTCCGGCGACGTCCGCGTCCTGGTGGCCACCGACGTCGCCGCCCGCGGCGTCCACGTGAACGACGTCGAGCTGGTTGTCCACATCGATCCGCCTACGGAGCACAAGGCATACCTGCACCGCTCCGGACGTACGGCACGTGCCGGCTCCGACGGCACCGTTGTCACGGTGACCCTGCCCGAGCAGAAGGGCGAGGTGTCCAAGCTGATGAAGGCTGCGGGCGTCGACGTCTCGATCGAGAAGGTTTCCCACAACTCCCCGTCGATCGCCAAGCTTATTGGTGAGCGTGCGGCAGTCGTTGAGCCTCATGTCCGTGCAGCCCAGCTGGCAGCAAAGTCCCCCCAGCAGGGTGCAGGCCGCTCCACTGGAGCCAACGCCCAGCGCAAGCGCGCTGCCCGTTCCGGTGCCGGCACGCGTGCCGGTGGACGCGGCGGTGCAGGCGGCCGCGGACGCGTCTCCGCAGAACGCACTGCCTCAGCCGATGCTCCCCGCGCCCAGCGCAGCCCTGAAGGACGCCGCGGTTCAGCTGCGGCAGCCACCTCGCAGGGACGCAACCGCCGCCCCGCCACCGGCCAGCGCGCCGGTGACGTCGCAGCTGCGGGCACACACCGCTCCGGCGGTACCCGTTCGGCTGCTCCGGCAGGCAGCGGCCGCCCGGCACGCTCCGCCGGCCCCCGCCGCGCAACGGCACCCGCGTCGAACGAACGCCGCGGCCGCTAACTGACGCTACGGCAAAGGCCCCGCATCCAGTCCGGATGCGGGGCCTTTGTCATTCCTTGAGGCCAAGGCCGTACTCATTCAGGGCTGCCTCGATGATGTTCAGTGCCTTTGGCCCAACACCGTGCAGTTTGGCCAGGTCCTCACGCGGAATGCCGGCCAGCTGGCGGAGCGTGGTGAAGCCCGCGGCTCCGAGGCCCCGGGAAGCGGGCGCCCCAATTCTCGGCAGCTCATTCAGTGAAGTGCTCATGTTCCGATGTTAGGGACCGGCGGACCGGCGGCACAGCCCCATCCCGGCCTAGTCCAGGGGATAAAAGCTGACGACGGCGGCAAAGCCGCGGCCGAGTACCGCGGGACTCTCTTCGCTGCCGGCGACGGTGTCCAGCAGGTCCAGATCTTCCGGGGCACCGCCGTCGAACGATGCCTTCGCGGAGCCCTGGAGCAGCACCAGGAACTGGTCCGGGCCCAGTGCCGGGGAGTTCTTCTTCGACAGTTCCACCACCATCACAGCGGCACCGAACCGGTCCCGTTCTGCGAATGTGTTCAGTACGGTGACTTCCCCGGTGGGCAGCGATGCCTGCACCGGGACGTCGCCCGGATACCGCAGCGGGCGGAGCCGCTCCATCGCATGCTCGGTGCCGTCCACGTTCAGGAGGAGCAGTTCACCCTCCACCGGTACGGTGATCCGGTCGGTGTTCTCGAACCGGGTGAAGGGACCGGACTTCTCGATTGTCGCGGCGGACAGCCGCCAACCAGGCGTTCCGGAATCCCATGCAGGGCCGGACGCGAGGTCCTTGGAACGCCCTGAACCTGACCCCCAGGAACGGGAAGGGACGGCGGTGAAACGGATCAGATCAGCGCTCATGCTACTCGGTGAGCAGCTGGCGGCGGCGGGCAGCGAGTACATGGCGCCGTGCTTCGTTGGTGATCAGGAAGCGGCGGCCGGTGGTCTCGGCGGGCACAATCCGGATGAAGTGGTTCTTCTCCCCGGACTGCCACGGGAAAAGTTCAAGGTCTTGGGAGTCCAGGACGTCTTCGATGGACTCAAGCTGAGCTGCGTCGCCCTTCAGTACCACGCTCCAGGCGTAGCCCAGCCGGTCGTCGTAGCCGTCCACCTCAAATGCAACTGGTGAATCGTCCAGCGCCGCAGACAGCTTGGTGCCCTTCGCGGTGCGGAAAATGATTGTTCCGTGATCCACGGCGAAGTTGATGGGAAAAATCTCCGGGCGTCCATCAACCACCACGGCCAGCCGCCCCACGGACGCCTGACGGATGTAGTCCCAGCAATCGCTGGATCCGAGTTCGACTGGTACCCCTGCATCTTTGGTTGGCGGCATGCACCCAGTCTAGGCATAACCTGTGCGGCGCCGGTACGCAGCACTCCGTGACTCCGCAGGCCAAATAGAGAACAATGAGCTCATGAAGGCAATCCTGAACGTCATCTGGCTCCTGTTCGGCGGCATCTGGCTGGCCCTCGGATACGTCGCAGCCGGCATCGTCTGCTGCATCCTGATCGTCACCATCCCGTTCGGCATCGCATCTTTCCGGATCGCATCGTACGCACTGTGGCCTTTTGGGCGGACTGTCGTAGACAGCGGACGGGGCACCGGTTTGTTCGCCACCCTGGGGAACGTCATCTGGATCATCTTTGCCGGTATCTGGATTGCCATCGGCCACGTGCTGACGGCCATCCCGATGTTCGTCAGCATCATCGGCATTCCGCTGGGCATCGCGAACCTGAAGATGATCCCAATTTCCCTGGCACCGCTGGGCAAGCGGATCGTACCGACGTCCGGCCCCGGACTGGTTCCGTACAACGCCGGTCCTCCGCCCGGGACCTACCCGTACGCGCCCTACGGGCGCCAGGCCTAAAGCCCGTCGAGAAAAGCCTGCAGCGCGGGAGCGGCCTGCTCCGGGTCGCTTCCTTCGACTAAAAGCGCGACGGCGATGTCTCCGCGCGCTGCCGTGATCCAGGCGTGAGGGCGCGGGGTGCCTCCGCCGGACACCGCCGTGCCCGCGAGCGCCAGCACGTCAGTGTCCGGCAGGACTTCTTCGGCAACTCCGCGCATCATGCTCTGAAGCGCCTTGGACTCGGCGGCCGTCAAGGGTTCAGGGGCGCCGGAAGCGTCGGGCAACGGCTCTTCGCCTGCCGTGGTTCCGCTGCCTGCCGGAGCATCGGCCGCGTTGAGGACCAAGGCGGGTTCTACCCGTTCGCCCCGGGCAATCGAGGCGGCGGCCACGGCCAGGGTGAAGGGGGAAACCACAGTGTTCCCCTCGTTAGCGGCGGCCTGCCGGGCCTCCCCGGTTGATTCCGGTTCCCCGGCAGCCGTACCTGAAAATGCCGGTGTGCCGAGATTCGGTTCAACGCCCAGCCCGAGGCTGCGGGCGGCGGCGTCGAGCTCCTGCTCGCTGCCGGCGGTCGCGGAGCCGGTGCCTCCCGGAGCGTTGCCGGAACGCAGGGCAGCCAGGCTGGCAGCCGGGGTGAACGCTGAGCCGAGGGAGAACTCTCCCAGCAGGGCAGTCTGGGCACCCTTGCTGCGGGGTCCATTCGCCACTGCCAGGACGTTCCCGGTGGAAGGCTGGACGGCCACAAGCGCCGAGCCGGCGGACTGGTCTGACAGGGCCGCTTCGGCAAGGGCCTGGACGCCCGCATCAAGAGTCGTTTTCAGCGGAACACCCGGTACTGCCGCAGCTTCAAACAGCGGCTTGGACCGGTTCTTGTCGGCATCGGTGATGCGCACGGCCACAGCATCGGCTCCGCGGAGCATTGAATCGTACTCAAGCTGCAGGCCGGAGACCCCGATCAGGTCCCCGGCGGCCAGCGGAATTCCTGCGTCCGCTGCCATTTCCGGAGTCGCTTCCCCAACAGCCCCCAGCAGGGCTGCCGCGAAGGTTGGGCTGGGTGCCAGGACCCGCCGCTCCGAAAGGGCAGCAGCGCCCGGGACGGTGGCGATGTCCTTCTCGAAGGCCGGAATGACTTTGTCCTGGCGCACCGTCACGGCTTCGATGAAGGCCTTCGGGCCGGCACCAAGGACCTCGGCCGTGTAGGCTGCCGGGTCCAGACCCAGGTACACAGCCAGATATCCGGCAGCGGAAGCGTACTCGTGTTCACCCAGCACGGACTTATCCAGCCCAACCCGCCACACCGGCCAGTGCCGCACCAGCACGTCGCCGCCGGCGCCGAGGATATCGGCGCGGGGCAGGGATGAAGATTCGCGGATCAGCCGCTGACCGGGCTGAAGATCGGGGTGCACGGTGGTGGACCGAAAGCGGGTTTCCCAGCCTGAATCAGGACCGCGTTCCAGGGTGACGGTGGTGTTATAGGTGTAGTCCTCCGGGGAGGCGTTGACGTCCCACACGTAGTGAAGGGTAGCCCTGGCCTCATTTCCAGAGACCTCCTCGATCCCCTCGACGGTCACCGAAGGTTCTATGTCCATTCCCGACACCAGATGCAGGAGCATTCCGTTTACCGCCTCCACCGTGGAGCCGGCGAATTCGTTCCCTGTCACGTCCAGCCGGGACAAACCGTCAGCCAGCGACTCGACGGCTTCTTCCGGTCCCGGGCGCTCTTCAGCGGAACATGCACTCAGCGGCAGGCCCACCAGCGAAACGGCGAGGACAATGGTGATCAGGCGGTTCTTCCCCATCCTCGAAGGCTATCGGCGGAGTCAGGAAATGGGGACAGAGGAAGCCCAAAAGCGCCTGCGTGCTGCAACGAATTGCGGCGCTGGACAGGACTAGCCGGCCAGGCCGTCGAGGAACTCCTTCATCACCGGACCGCCGGAGGTTGAACCCAGTTCGCCCTCTTCTATGAAGAGTGCGACGGCGAGGTCACCCTGGAGTGCCACGACCCAGGCGTGGGTGCGCGGCGGGGTGTCACTGCCGAACTCCGCGGTTCCGGTCTTGGCGAGCACTGGTTCTCCCGGTACGGACTGCAGCAGCTGCACGCCGCCTTCGGTAACCACGGAACGCATCATTTCCCGCAGGGCGGCTGCTTCCTCCGCGGTGAGCGGTGCGGAGTCAGTGTCCGTACCCGTTGGGGACGCAGAGGCTGAGGGCTCGGGTGAGTTCGTGGCAACCGGCTCACCGGTACCTTCCGCCGGAGCTTGAACAAGGACAGGGGAGACACGGCTGCCGTTCCCAATGGAAGCGGCGGCAACGGCGAGGGCGAACGGGGATACAAGAACCTCACCCTGCCCGATCATGGACGCCGCATGCAGTGTTCCGTCCGCAGAATCCGGTACGGACCCGAAGTAGGCACCTGTCCCGATTGGCGCCGGGACACCCAGGCCCAGGCTGCGGGCGGCTTCGGCCAGCCCCGCCTGGGAGACATCGCCGCGGGCATTGATAAAGGCGGTGTTGCAGGACTGGGAGAAGGCCTGGATCAGCGGGATCTCGCCGAGGAACTGGGCCGGGTAGGTACTGGCGTTGTTGAAGTTCCGCCCGTCAACGTTGAGTTCTTCCGGACAGGACACCGTTGTCTGCGCTGTAGCCCCGGAGCGCAGCATTGCCAGCGTCGTAGCGAGTTTGAACGTGGAGCCGGGTGCGTACTGACCCAGCAGGGCAGTCTGCTGTCCCTGCGAGCCGGGCCCGTTGGCGACGGCCAGGACATTTCCCGTGGAGGGCTGAACGGCAACGAGTGCCGATGCGGATGGTTCGTCCTCAAGCACGGATTCGGCGAGTAACTGCATGCGTGTGTCCAAGGTGGTGCGGAGGTCGCCCTTCTTTCCCGGATCCTCGAACAGTGGCGCCGAGCGTGCATCTTCCGCGGTGGCGGTCCGGATGGTCACGGGATCGGAGCCGCGCAGTACGTCGTCGTATTCGCGCTGCAGGCCGGAGAGGCCGGTGATGTCCCCGGGCGAGAGTGCGCCGTCGGAGTTCTCGATTAGTTCTGCGGTGGCTTCCCCGGCGGAACCGAGCAGGGCGCGGGCGAAGGTGCGGGTCGGGGCCAGGGACAGGGTGGAGTTCAGGGCCGCGGCGCCGGGGATCTCAGCGACTTCGGCTTGGAATACCGGCGGCGGGCTGACGTCATCCTGGCGGAGGGTGATGGCCTCAACGAAAGCCTCGGGCCCGGCAGCCTGGACCTGGGCAGCGAAGGGCGCGGGGTCCAGCTCCAGGAATTCGGCCAGCGCCGTTGCCGAGCTGTCCAGCTGCTCCGCTTCGATCCGGGTCTTGTCTATCCCCACATGCCAGACGGACCGCTCGGTGACGAGCACTTCGCCCCCGGCACCGAGGATATTTCCCCGCTGCTGCGGGCCGGTTTCCAGGAGGAGGTGATCTCCCGGAGCCAAATCAGGGTGGACAGCCGTGGACGTAAAACGGACCTGCCAGTCATCTTCGCCACCACGCTGCAGGGCCACGGTGGTTTCGTAGCTGTAGTCGTTCTCCGTGCTGTTGACGTCCCAGACGTAGCTGAGGGTGGCTACGGCTTCGTCGTCCGCCGTTTCTTCCACCGAGGTGACGCTGACAGCAGGCTTCAGCGGCTCCATGCCGGAGGTCCATTCCGCCAGGCGGGTATTGGCTTCTTCCGCTGTCGAGTCCAGGAAGGTGCTGTCCGAAACGTCCAGCTCAGCCAGGCCTTCAGCGAGGGTCTGTGCTGCCTCCTCGGGTGTGGGACCGCTGGCGGAGCAGGCGCTCAGCGACAGCCCCAGAACGGCGACGGACAGGACGGAAGCAAGCACGCGGTTTTTCCCCATCCGCACAGAATACCGGCGCAGCCAAAAAAGCGGACACAGGCGCCGGGCGCCCGTGTCCGCTTTTCGCGCCCGGTGTCAGACCGCGGCCGCACCGGCGGCCGCAGCGGAAACGGATCCGGCGCGGGCTTCGCGCACCAGCTCAGCGCAGCGCTCGCCGATCATCATCGTGGTGATGTTCGGGTTCACCGTGGTGAGCTCGGGCATAACGGATGCATCCGCCACGCGAAGCCCGGTGACGCCCTTGACCCGCAGCTGCGGATCCAGCGGCGACATCGCGTCGTCGGGGGCTCCCATCCGGACGCTGCCGGCCGGGTGGTACACCGTGTTGTGTGTTTTCTTGATGTACTCGGTGATCTGCTCGTCGGTCTGGACCTGGGGCCCCGGGTAGAGTTCGCGGCCTGCCCAACCGGCCATTGCCGGAGACGCAACGATTTCACGGGCCTTCTTGATGCCGTAGACCATCACGCGCATGTCGTGCGGATCGGTGAAGTAGCGCGGGTCCACCATCGGCTTGTCCCGGAAGTCCCGGCTGCGCAGCCGCACGGTGCCGCGGGAGCGGGCGTGCGTGACGTTCGGGGTCAGGCAGAAACCGTTCTCCGTGGTGGGGTAGCCCTGCCGAAGGGTGTGCATGTCGAACGGGACCGAGCCGTAGTGGAACATCAGGTCCGGCCGGTCCAGGCCCTCTTCGGTGGGGGTGAAAATCCCAATTTCCCACCACTGCGTGGACGTTTCGGTCATGGGCTGCTTCGCTTCCCACTGGATGACGCCCTCCGGGTGGTCCTGCAGGTTCTCGCCCACACCGGGGGAGTCCACACGGACTTCGATTCCGTGTTCGGCCAGATGGGCGGCGGGACCGATGCCGGACAGCATCAGCAGCTTCGGCGAGTCGATGGCCCCGGCAGAGACGATCACTTCCGTGCGGGCGGTGAGGGCGTGGGTGCGGGCGAACTGTCCGTCCACCACGTCCACGCCGGTGCAGCGGTTCGAGGCGTCGAACTTCAGTTCACGGGCGCGCAGGCCGGTGAGGAGGGTGAAATTCTCCCGTTCCATGATCGGGTGGATATAGGAAACGGACGACGACGAGCGGGTGCCGTCCGCACGCCGGTTGATCTGGAAGAAGTTGGCGCCGTTGATAACCGTTTCACCGGTATTGAACTTCGCCCGCGGGATGCCGGCCTGTTCGCAGGCATCGAGCAGGGCCACGCCGCACGGGTCGCGCGGCGGAACGTTCATCAGGTGCACGGGGCCGTCGGTGCCGTGGTGCGGGGCGTCCGGTCCGGCGTCCTCATTGGTCTCGAGCTTCCTGAAAAGCCGGAAAGCCATTTCCGAGTTCCAGCCTTCGGCGCCGAACCTGGTTTCCCACTCGTCGATGTCCTCCCGCGGCGCCCAGAAAGCGATGCAGGAGTTGTGGCTGGAGCAGCCGCCCATTACCTTGGCGCGGGCATGGCGCATAAAGGAGTTGCCGTTTTCCTGCGGTTCGATCGGGTAGTCCCAGTCGTACCCGGATTCGAGCAGCTCCATCCAGCGGTCCAGCTGGAGGATTTCCTCCAGCCCGCGGTCATCCGGGCCAGCCTCTACCAGGGCCACTTCAACGGAGGGGTCCTCGCTGAGCCTGGATGCGACGGCGGCACCGGCGGACCCGCCGCCAATGATGATGTAGTCGAACTCCGTCTTCTGCAGATCAGTCATGGTGCTTAGCTGACCTTTCCGTGGTCGGTGAACCAGCCGGTCACCTGGGGATTGATGTTCTGGTAGATGTGCTTGGCTTCCTGGTATTCGCCCAGTCCGGTGGGGCCGAGTTCCCTGCCGACGCCGGAAATGCCGAAGCCGCCCCATTCGGCCTGGGGGAGGTAGGGATGGAAGTCGTTGATCCAGATGGTGCCGTGGCGCAGGCGGCGGGCCACCCGCTGGGTCTTGCCTGCATCTGCAGACCAGACGGCTCCGGCCAGTCCATAGGCGGTGTCATTCGCGAGGGCAACGGCCTCATCCTCACCGTTGAAGGTCTCTACCGTGACCACCGGTCCGAAGGCTTCGTCCAGCAGGGCAGCGCTGCCGCGCTTGACGTTGTCCAGCACTGTCGGGGCGAAGTAGAAGCCCTTTTCCAGCTCGCCTGTTCCCCAGGTTCCGCCGCAACGGATCCGGGCGCCCTCTTCCTGGGCCTTCTGCACATAGGCAGTGACCTTGTCCCGGTGTGCTGCGGAGATCAGCGGTCCGGTCTCGGCGGTCTCGTCGAACGGGCCGCCCATGCGGATCTGTTCAGCGCGGCGCACCAGTTCGGACACAAAGCGTTCGGCGATCGGTTCTTCCACGATCAGCCGTGCCCCGGCCGAGCAGACCTGTCCCGAGTGGACAAAAGCTGCGTTCAGCGCGTTGTCCAGGGCGGCGTCGAAGTCCGCGTCCGCGAAGACAATGTTGGGATTCTTGCCGCCGAGTTCCAGCGCAACCTTTTTGACCGTGCCCGCCGCTGCGGCGGCAATCGTCTTGCCCGTGGCGACGCCGCCGGTAAAGGAAACCAGATCGACGTCGGGCGACTCTGCCAGCGGGGCGCCGGCAACAGCGCCGGCTCCGAGCACCAGGTTCGCGGTGCCGCGCGGCAGGCCCAGGTCCTCGAGGACCTTCATCATGAGGATGGACGTGGACGGGGTCAGTTCCGAAGGCTTGAGTACGAAGGTGCACCCGGCCGCCAGCGCCGGGGCGATTTTCCAGGCTGCCTGCAGCAGGGGGTAGTTCCACGGTGCGATCAGCCCGCAGACGCCTACCGGTTCGTACTCGATGCGGGATACGACGTCGGGGTTCCCGGCATCCACGATCCGGCCGGCATTCTGGCCCGCGATCTTCCCGAAGTAGGTGAAGCACGCAGCGATGTCGTCCATGTCGATTTCGCTCTCCACCAGCCGTTTGCCGGTGTCCAGCGTCTCGGCCCGGGCGAACTCGGCCTTGCGTTCCTTCAGCCCGGCAGCGACGCGGAGCAGGAAATCTCCTCGTTCGGGGGCCGGAACGGAGGCCCATTCCCCGCGGTCGAAAGCGGACCGGGCGGAGGCGATGGCCTTCCCGGCATCCTCACGGGTGCCTTCGGAAACGGTGGCGACCAGTTCGCCGTCGGCCGGATTGCGAATCTCGCGGGTGCCGCCGTCGGATGCGGGTACCCACGCGCCGTCGATGAAAAGGGTTGCAGCCGTGCTCATACTTTCTCCTCCCCGCCGACGAAGTCGGCGTCCCAGTTGTCCTTGACAACCAGGTCTTCGGTGATTGCGGTGTTGCCGGGCACCCCGCGGTTGAGGTGCAGGAATTCCAGGTGGCGTTCGTAGTGGTCCAGGACGTCCGTGATCAGCTGGTCCTTGGTGTAGCCCATAACGTCATAGCCGTGGCTGCCTTCGAGGGAGAACACCTCCATGCGGTAGTACTTGGTCTCCGTGGAGGCGCTGCGCAGCGCATAGGACGGCGTCTCATACTGGACCGGGTAGACCTGGTACTTGAAGGGGCGTTCCTCGCCCAGCCCTACGGCGAGGTCAACACACGGGATGTGATTCGGGCCTGCCTCTCCCAGAGTCAGGGTAACGTCTGCGCCCCTGGCAGCGAGTTCGTCATGGACTTCCTGGAGCGCCGGTTGGGCGAGGGTTTCCACGAAGCGCGTGGCTTGCTTGGGGCCGGGGTAGGTCATTGCGCGGGTGAGCCGCTGGCGCCAGGACCGTCCGCCCCGGGGATCGCCGCCCCGGCCGGCGATCATGCCCGGAAGCGACGCACGGAAGCTCGCCGCGAGGGAGTTCTCTACCCTGAGCGCCTTGTACACGCCCAGCATGATGAACAGCAGCAGGATTGAAAGTGGAAGACCCATGATGATTGTGGCGTTCTGCAGCGTGGTCACTCCGCCAACCATCAGCATGGCAAGGGTCAGCAGTCCCGTGATCACGGCCCAGAAAACCCGCATCCATTTCGGGGCGTCGGAATCGGCGTCCTTGAGGTGGGAGGTGAAGTTTGCCATCACCAATGCCCCGGAGTCAGCTGAGGTGACGTAGAAGAGCAGGCCGGTGAACGTTGCGATCGCGGCTGTTGCAGGCACCCACGGGAACTGCTCCAGCAGGCCGTAGAAAGCGCGCTCCGGCTGGTTCATGGCGACTTCGCCGAAGGCGGCGTTGCCTCCCATCACCAGTTCCAGTGCGCTGTTGCCGAAGATGGAGATCCACAGCAGGATGAAGGCGAAGGGCACAATCATGACGCCGAGGACGAACTGGCGGATGGTGCGCCCGCGGGAAATCCGGGCGAGGAACAGGCCGACGAACGGCGCCCACGCAATCCACCACGCCCAGAAGAACAAGGTCCATCCGGAGAGCCATTCGTCCGGACGGTCGTAGGCCATGGTGTCCATGGTCATGGACGGGAAGCGGCTAAGCACGTCGCCGATGTTCTGCACGATCCCGTCGAACAGGAAGCTTGTTTTCCCTGCGATGAGGATGAAAAGCATCAGGCCCAGTGCCAGGATGACGTTCAGTTCTGAGAGCCTGCGGATTCCCTTTTCGACGCCGGAGACCACGGAGACAGTCGCCATGATTACGGAGAGTGCGATCAGCGCAATCTGCACGCTGAGGTTCTCCGGGACACCGAACATAAAGCTCAGCCCGTAGTTCAGCTGTACGACGCCGATGCCAAGTGAGGTGGCGATGCCAAAGATGGTGCCCAGCAGGGCAGCGATGTCCACGCCGTGTCCGAGCGGGCCGTCGATCTTTTTGCCGAAGATGGGGTAGAGCGCCGAACGGATGCTCAGGGGGAGGTTGTGGCGGTACGCGAAGTACCCGAGGGCCAGCCCCATGAGTGCATACAGCGCCCAGCCGGTGATCCCGTAGTGGAAGAGCGTCCAGACCAGTGCCTGCCGCGCTGCTTCCGCTGTGGAGCCGTCACCGGCTGGAGGCGCCAGGTACTGGGTGACCGGTTCGGAGACCGAGAAGAACATCAGGTCGATTCCGATGCCTGCCGCGAAGAGCATGGCTCCCCAGGTGAAGAGCCCGAACTGCGGTTTGGAGTGGTCGGGGCCAAGTTTGGTTTTGCCGATGCCGGAGAGGGCAATCACCAGGACGAAGATAACCACGAGTGTTACCACCAGGAAGTAGTACCAGCCCATGTTGGTGGAGACCCACCCCACCATCGCGCCGATGACCGCTTCAGCGGAATCGGCGGAGATCATTGCCCACAGCGCTATGGCAGTAATTCCCACGGCAGAGCCGGTGAAAACAGCCTTGTTCATTCGCGTTTTCCCGGCCTCCGCGGGCAGGGCTTCTGTTTCTGCAGTCTTGGTCATGACGTCCTTCAAGGCGGCGTGGACAAAAAGTAAGGTCCCTTAGTCTTGACCTCGAGACTATCAAAAGAGCATGTGGGGGCCGATGCGGGGCGATGCGGGCCAGCCCCTGGCAGTCCACCACACCCCGGGAAGCGTGGTACTTACCGGGTCGAACCCGGCCGTTGGACCTGTCCTTGGCCTGTGCCATCCTGCTAATCTCCAAGAGGATGTGGAGATGTGCCATATCTCACAATCACCGGTACCGGGAAACTCCGGCCGGACCGCTGGAACGATCCGGAAGGCTCCTTTGGGACCGTGATGACGGCAGACTGAAGGAGCGGAAATGTCCGAGTTGGACGCGTTGCTATCCGAAACCGAGCGATCTTTCGGCCTCCGCCAAATCCAGGCGGGGCACGCCCGGATGCTTGTTATTGGCCGGGAACTGGGGCAGCCCATCGGGGAGGTCTGGAATGTGTTGTCTGATCCCCAGCGGCTGGGTGCCTACTTTGCGGAGCCTCAGGGTGAACTCCGGCGCGGCGGGGAGTACGAGGTAGCGAATTTTGCCACCGGGACCATTCTGAGGTGTGACCCGCCGCGGTTGCTGACGGTGTCCTGGATTCCGTCGCATGGGAATCCCGGAGAGCTGGAGATCCACCTGACCGACGTGGACGGCACCACGAAACTGGAACTGCGCTATGCGTCGGTGCGCAAGAGGTTCGCGGTCATGGACCCGGACGTGGCCGCCTGGGCGGCAGGGCCAGGCTGGGAAGCCTTCCTTGATCGGTTGCAGACCTATCTTCAGGAAGGGACAGGCCACCCTGCTGCTATCGGCTGGCAGCAGATGGAGGAGGACGAACTGGAGCTCTATCAGGCCCGCAATGCTGAATGGGAGCGTGTTCGGGAGGAGTTCGAACGGCAGCACGCACCGCTGCCAGGGCCGGAATAACCGCACGTCAGAAGCCAATAGGTGCCTGTGGATAACTTTACAGGTGGGGTTGAGTGAAGTACACTCAAGTTAGTTGAGTACGGCCGGATAAGGCCAGTTTTGGGTAAGCAAAGACTGGCCGGTCCGCCGGGAGCTTGAACGGTTTATCAGAGCCTGAGAAGGAGCCCGCCGTGGAGACCAAATTCACCAACAAGAGCCAGGAAGCGCTCCAGGCTGCCGCCATGAACGCAACCACCGCCGGCAATCCCCAGATCGAGCCGGCCCACCTGCTGAAAGCCCTCATGGACCAGCGGCAGGGAGTGGCGGTGGCCCTGCTAAAGGCCGCCGGGGCCAACCCCGATGCTGTCAGTGCTGCGGCGAGCAACGCCATCCATGACCTGCCCTCGAGCTCCGGCTCCTCCGTTCAGCAGCCCCAGTTTTCCCGTCCGCTCCTGCAGGTAATCAACGCTGCCCAGCAGGAGGCCGCCCAGCTCGGGGACGCCTACGTATCCACTGAGCACCTGTTGCTGGCCCTGTCAGTGGATAACGGTCCGGCAGGCAAGGCCCTGCGGGACAATAATGCCGGCCACGATGCCCTGGCCAGCGCCCTTCCTAGTGTGCGAGGAGACCGTAAAGTGACCAATGCCGATCCGGAGAACACCCTTCAGGCGCTGGAGAAGTACAGCACCGACCTCACCGAGATGGCACGTGCCGGAAAGCTGGACCCGGTTATCGGCCGCGACTCGGAAATCCGCCGCGTGATCCAGGTGCTCAGCCGCCGCACCAAGAACAACCCCGTCCTGATCGGTGAACCCGGCGTTGGCAAGACCGCCGTCGTGGAAGGCCTGGCACAGCGGATCGTCGCAGGCGACGTGCCGGAGAGCCTTAGCGGCAAAACGCTGCTGTCCCTGGACCTTGGATCGATGGTTGCCGGCGCCAAGTACCGCGGTGAATTCGAAGAGCGGTTCAAGGCGGTCCTTGAAGAGATCTCCAATTCCGAGGGCCAGATCGTCACGTTCATTGATGAGCTGCACACCGTGGTTGGTGCCGGGGCCGCTGAAGGATCCATGGACGCCGGCAACATGCTCAAGCCCATGCTGGCCCGGGGCGAGCTCCGGCTCATTGGTGCCACAACACTGAACGAGTACCGCGAGAACATCGAAAAGGACGCCGCGCTGGAACGCCGGTTCCAGCAGGTGTTCGTTGGTGAACCCAGCGTGCCGGACACGATTGGCATTCTGCGCGGTTTGAAGGAACGCTACGAAGCCCACCATAAGGTGGCCATCGCAGACTCGGCCCTGGTTGCTGCAGCGAACCTTTCAAACCGCTATATCACGGGCCGCCAGCTGCCGGACAAAGCCATTGACCTCGTGGATGAGGCAGCGTCACGGCTGCGCATGGAGATCGACTCCGCCCCGGAGGAGATTGACGAGCTGCGCCGCGCCGTCGACCGCCTGACCATGGAAGAACTGGCCATCAGCGGTGAAACCGATGCCGCTTCGCTGGAACGCCTGGAGGTCCTGCGGGAGGACATGGCGAACAAGAAGGAACAGCTCGCCGCGCTCAATGCCCGCTGGGAAGCGGAGAAGGCGGGGCTTAACCGGGTGGGTGACATCAAGGCCCGCATCGATGAGCTTCGCTCGCTTGCAGAAAAGGCCCAGCGCGACGGCGACCTGACGGAAGCCTCGCGGATCCTCTACGGAGAGATCCCTGCCATGCAGAAGGAGCTCGACGCTGCTCAGGAAGCTGAGGAGGACAAATACGGCGACGGCGCCCGGGAGCTGATGGTCTCCGAGGAAGTTACCGCAGACGACATCGCCGAGGTGGTGTCCTCATGGACCGGCATCCCCGCCGGCCGTATGCTGCAGGGCGAATCCCAGAAGCTGCTGGACATGGAAGCCGTGATCGGTTCCCGCCTGATCGGTCAAACCAAGGCAGTAACTGCGGTATCGGATGCCGTCCGCCGCTCCCGCGCCGGAGTCAGCGATCCCGACCGGCCAACCGGTTCCTTCCTCTTCCTCGGCCCCACCGGTGTTGGCAAGACGGAGCTGGCCAAGGCCCTGGCGGAATTCATCTTCGACGACGAACGCGCCATGGTCCGGCTGGATATGAGCGAATACGCGGAGAAGCACACCGTGTCCCGGCTGGTCGGTGCCCCTCCCGGGTACGTGGGTTATGAGGAAGGCGGCCAGCTCACGGAAGCAGTCCGCCGCCGCCCATACTCGGTGATCCTGCTGGATGAAGTGGAGAAGGCCCACCCGGACGTCTTCGACATCCTGCTGCAGGTGCTCGACGACGGCCGCCTCACCGACGGCCAGGGCCGGACGGTGGACTTCCGAAACGTGATCCTGATCCTGACCTCCAACCTTGGTTCCCAGTTCCTGGTGGATCCCGGCCTGACCGAGGACCAGAAACGCGACTCCGTGATGTCCATGGTCAATGCGAACTTCAAGCCGGAGTTCCTGAACCGGCTGGACGACGTAATCCTGTTTGACCCGCTGAATCTGGAGGAACTCTCCGAGATTGTGGACCTGCAGGTGAAGGCACTGGCGGCCCGCCTGCGGGACCGCAGGCTGACGCTGGACGTCACCGACGCTGCCCGGGAATGGCTGGCGCTCACCGGTTACGACCCGGCGTACGGTGCACGTCCGCTGCGGCGGCTGGTGCAGCGCGAGATTGGCGACAAGCTGGCCAAGGGCATCCTGGCCGGACGCATTTCCGACGGTGACACCGTGCTGGTTGACCGGCCGGAGGTCAGCAGTGACGAGCTGGCAGATCCCGGGCTGACCGTTCAGGCAGCGGCACCGGTCAGCTAGGCCGCATTCGACCCGGAAAAGGGAGGCCCGCCGAAACGGGCCTCCCTTTTTCTGTGGTTCTGTGGTTCTGCTGTTTTTCGGTGTTCGCGGGTGAGTTACGGCTGGACGATCAGGGACTCGGTCAGGTCCTCACCGGCTGCCACCACAAAACAGTCCACCCGCCGGTCACCCGCATTCCAGGAGTTCTGCGTCGGGACAGCGCGGTTCAGCTCGAGGTCGGTGTATTTGGATGCGGCGTCGGTGTAGATAACCGAAGAGCAGACTTCCTCGGCCTTTGCTGCAAGGCTGTCGGTGCCCGGGAAAGTATCCGATTCCGCGTAGGACTGGGTGGCCACGAGCTGGGCGTTGTGCGGGGTGTCGCAGGTAACCACGGTTACTTCGGCGTTCACGCTCTGGAAGTCCTTAAGGCAGGCCCCGGCCTCCAGGTCAACCGGCGCCACCGAGTCTTCCAGCACCCCGGCTTCACGGTTGCTGTCAGCGATGATCGTTGCCAGCCAGATTCCCAGCAGCACCACAATGAGGATGGACCCCAGCAGGACCAGCATTCGTGTGGTCCGGCTCGCCCCCTTGCTCTGGGCAGCCTCCTCCGCCTCACGGGTACGGCGGGCGCGCCGCGAATCGGCGGGAACGGGGCTGGAACCGGACGGGTTCACCGTGTGAATCAGCCCGCTGTCTTCGGCGTCCTTTTTGGTCATGCTCAGGGAAGCAAAGGAGTCAGTAACAGGGCCTGCGACGTCGGTTTCGTCCTGCTTCAGTACGGAGGTCTGGATTTTGGGTCCAGCGGCCTGTCCGGCCTTGGCATCGGTTTTGCTGGCCGTTGGCTTTTCTTTGCCGGTACCTTCTGCGCCGACGGAACCTGGTGTGGCCTTGTCCTCAGCAGGGGCATCCGGCTTTTTGTCGATGGGCTTTCCGGAAACGGGTTCGCCGTCCTTTCCGGGGGCGGCTTCGCCGGTCTCTGTGTCGTCCGCAGCGGCATCGCCTGCAGCGGCTTCATCGCTCCCGTCACCGTCCGGTGCGCTGTCATCCGTTGGTTCATCGTGGGCTGCGTCATGCGTGGCTGCGCCGTCCGCGGCTGCTTCTGCCGCCGCCTCACCGCCGGCCAGCTCGGAATCTGCGTCTGAAACTTCAGCTGCCGCGTCATCCGTGGCTGCGCCGTCCTCCGCCGGATGCTCAACGGCTGTTCCATCGCCGTTGTTTCCGGTGTCCTCTTCGGCGTCGGCAGCCGGTTCCATGTCCGTGAGTTCGGAAGAGGGTTCCACAGCAACTTCGGTGCCTTCGGGGGCAGGCTCGGAGATGCCTGCCTGCTTGCCTGCTTCAGCGGCTTCCTCGGAAACGGCACGGACTTCAGCGGCGGTCTCAGGCAGGGAGGCTGCCTCAGCTGCCTCGGAGCTGATGGCTGGAGTCTCCAGGGACGGCTCAGCCAGATGCACGTCCTCGGCCGGAATTACTTCCGGTTCCACCACTGCTGCTTCCGAGGTGTCCTCTGCTTCGAAGGCTCCGTCCCAGATTTCCTCGTCACGGCTGCCTGTGGGGGAGAGCCAGGCGGGGGTCTCCGTGTGTGCGGCGAGATCGGGCAGCGGCGCAGGCTTTGCCGCCGCCGTGTCCTTGGAATCGGAGGGTTCAGCCTTTGAAGCGGGCTCCTGGGGCTGAGGCTTGGGCTCGTCTGCCGGTCCGGATGACTTTTTGGCGCCGGGTCCCAGACGGACGGCTGGGCGCTTGGACCCGCCCTTGGAGCCCAGAAGACCCTTGGCGACCAGTCCCTTCCCGCCGGTTGCGGGACGCTTCGCGCCGGCCACCTTGCGGGCGGCCTTGCCGGGCTTAGCCGGTTTGGCTGAACCAGGCGCTTCGGAGGACGCGCCGGCTCCGGGATGCCCGTTTGAGGCTGGCTGCTGTGGTTTGACGACGGGGATGCTCCTTGTGGCGGGATTACTGCGGACCGGGGGTGCAGCTTTGGGCAGGGGCGGCTTGGCGCCGGAACCCTTGCGGGCAGCGCTGCTTCCATTAGGGGCGGCAGGGCGCGGGGACTTGCCGGGCAGGGCTGGTCCCTGCCGGGGTGTCCTCTTTTTATCGCTCATGGTGAACGCCTGTCCTCCCTGTCCAAGGCCGCAAAAGTGTCCCGCGGCATCTGTTCCCCCCTGACTTTAGCGAATATGCAGGTGGCGGCGCAGTACGCACCGTTAGGGCGGAGCGGCTAAAATGGGAAGTTGAGTGCGCCTGCGGGTCCTGAGGGGCACAACCATGCGGGAAAACATGTAACCTGTAGTTACGACAAATTGACCAAATATTCCGGGGCCTCGCTCTCCTGCCCGAGCGACCACCTCCGGATCGACGCAAAAAGGGGGTCACGCCATGGGGCGCGGCCGTCAAAAGGCAAAAGCAACCAAGCAGGCACGCGAGATGAAGTACTTCACTCCTGCCACGGATTACTCAGCCCTGCAGCGCGAGCTGTCAGGACCCTCGAGCCGTCCGTCGAGTCGATATCCCGAGGAACCGGCCGAGCCGGATTACTCGGCGTACGAGGATAAGTACGCAGATCAATTTGGCGATGAAGACGACGACGATGAGGATTCCCGCCGCATCGGCTAGATGCGGGCAGACCCTCACTCTTCGGCAAGCTAATTGCCCTCCTTCAGCGGATCACCTTCCAGGTGGATCCGCTGAAAGGCGTTAAAGGGGAAAATCTTCCGGTTTCCGTCGTGGTGCCAGTCCGTAACCGTCAACGGCTGCGTATCGCATCCCCTGAAATGACAAGAACTGCCCGTATCAATGTTGATACAGGCAGTTCTTGGTATCGAGCTTAGGGAGGAGCCGCTAGGCGTAGCTTCCCACCAGGCGGACGGCACCGCCGTCGACTCCCTTGGCACCCTGGACGTAGTCGGGGTTTCCGGTCTCCGGATCGCCGGCTGCACCAACCGTTCCCATGGTCCAGGCGGGAACTCCGCGTTCGGCCAGGCGGGTCAGGGCAGCGTCTGCACCGGCGGCGTCAACGATTGCCACCATGCCTACGCCCAGGTTCAAGGTGCGCTCCAGATCCGGCAGCGGAACATTGCCCAGCTCGCTGATCAGCTTGAACACCGGCGGCAGTGCCCACGTGGAACGGTCCACGGTGGCTTCCATGCCCTTGGGGAGCACCCGTGCAAGGTTGGCGGCCAGGCCGCCGCCCGTCACGTGGCTAAACCCGTGGACGCCCGCAGGGGCGTAACGGGCCAGGTCCAGGCAGTCCGCCGCGTAGACGCGGGTAGGCTCGAGGAGCTCTTCGCCCAGCGTACGAGACAGCTCCGGGATCTGGCGCTCCAGCTGCCAGCCGGCGTGGTTGATCACGCGCCGCACCAGGGAGTACCCGTTGGAGTGGATGCCGGAGGAAGCCATGGCAATAACGACGTCGCCCTCGCGCACCCGCTCAGGGCCCAGCAGATCCGCGGCTTCCACTACGCCCGTCGCTGCGCCGGCGACGTCGTACTCATCGACGCCCAGCAGACCCGGATGTTCGGCGGTTTCTCCGCCGACGAGGGCAGTGCCGGCAACTTCGCAGGCAGCGGCAATGCCGCGGACAATGTCCGCGATGCGCTCCGGGACTACCTTGCCGCAGGCAATGTAGTCCGTCATGAACAGAGGCTCAGCGCCGACGACCACGATGTCGTCCACCACCATGCCCACCAGATCGAATCCGATGGTGTGGTGGATGTCCAGGGCCTGGGCGATGGCGACCTTCGTGCCAACGCCGTCGGTGGACGTGGCCAGCAGCGGCTTCTTGTAGGTCAGCAGGCGGGAGACATCGTAGAGCCCTGCGAATCCGCCGACGCCGCCAATCACGGAATTGTTGTGGGTGGCCTTGACGGCCGCCTTCATTAGTTCGACGGCCTTGTCACCGGCTTCGACGTCCACCCCTGCGGAGGCATAGGTGATGGCGTTTTCGCTCGCGCTCATACTGCTTCTTTCTTGTCTGTGGGGGTCAGGAGAGTCTCAAAGTCACTGTCCGGTCCCGGGTCGCAGCCGTTGGAGCCGTCGGTGGAGGACTCCAGCAGGTTCTTTCCGAGCCGGTCGGCTGCGGGCAGTTCGATGGGGTACTTGCCGGTGAAGCACGCTGTGCAGAGTTTCTCGCGGGGCTGCTGGGTGGCTCCGATCATCCCGTCCTCGGAGATGTATGCGAGGGAGTCAGCGCCGATTGAGGCGCAGATTTCTTCAACTTTGGCTCCGTTGGCAATCAGCTCGGCACGGGAGGCGAAGTCGATGCCGTAGAAGCAGGGCCACTGCACGGGCGGCGAGGAGATCTTGACGTGGACTTCCTTGGCTCCGACTTCCCGGAGCATCCGCACAATGGCGCGCTGGGTGTTGCCGCGGACAATCGAGTCATCCACAACCACCACGCGCTTGCCCCTGATCACCGACTCAAGGGCATTGAGCTTCAGCTTGATACCAAGCTGGCGCAGCGTCTGGCTGGGCTGGATGAAGGTGCGTCCCACGTAGGAGTTCTTGACGAAACCGTGGGCGAACGGAATTCCGGACTGCTCGGCGTAGCCCACTGCTGCAGGGGTGCCGGATTCCGGAACCGGAATGACGATGTCCGCTTCGACGCCGTTTTCGCGCGCAAGCTGGCGGCCCATCTCGACGCGGGATTCATAGACCGATCGGCCGTTGATGGAGGCATCCGGACGCGCCAGGTAGACGTACTCGAAAACGCAGCCGGCAGGCGTGGGCTCTCCGAACATCTGGGAACGGATGCCGTTTTCGTCGATGGCGATGAATTCACCGGGCTTGATTTCGCGGATGAAGCTTGCGCCGACGGTGGCCAGGGCGGAACCTTCGGACGCCACTACCCAGCCGCGGTTCAGCCGGCCGAGCACCAGGGGACGCACTCCGTAGGTGTCCCGTGCCGCGTACAGGGTGCCTTCATCCATAAATACGAAGGAGAAGGCGCCGCGGAGCTTGGGCAGCAGTTCAAGAGCGGTTTCTTCGAGCGAGCGGCCGTCCGTGCCATTGAGCAGGGCAGTGACCAAAGCGGTGTCCGAGGTGTTGCCCTGGGCGATTTCGCCTGCGCGGGGACGGCCCTGGCGGGCCAGGATCATTTCGTAAAGTTCAGCGGAGTTTGTCAGGTTGCCGTTGTGGGCCAGGGCCACCGTTCCGGCTGCCGTTGCGCCAAGGGTGGGCTGGGCGTTCGCCCAGTGCGAGGCGCCCGTGGTGGAGTACCGGCAGTGCCCGATCGCGATGTGGCCCAGAAGGGTGTTCAGAGTTGTCTCGTCAAAAACCTGGGAGACCAGTCCCATGTCCTTGTAGACACTGATCCGGTTGCCGTCGCTGGTTGCAATGCCTGCGGATTCCTGTCCGCGGTGCTGCAGCGCATACAGACCGTAATAGGTAAGCTTCGCTACCTCTTCGCCGGGGGCCCAAACGCCAAAGACTCCGCAGGCATCCTGCGGTCCTTTTTCGCCGGGCATGAGATCGTGGGAAAGCATTCCGTCACCGCGTGCCATGGAAGTCATTCTCTCACGCCCGCGGGTTTCAAACGGCTCCGGGACAGAGCGTTACGCGGTGGGGGAAGTGCCTGTGCTATTGGGCTCGTCGTCGGCTGCCTCAACCACTGCGTGCTCGGAACGGCGGATGCTGAGGCGGTCCAGGACCAGGGCGGCAATGGAGCCCAGTGCAACACCCGGAAGGGCGAACATAACGGTAAAGAACCCCAGCACCGCTTCGCGGGTGTACTGCGGGTTCTCCTCTCCGGTGTACGCCATGATCAGCGCAACGACGAAGGCAGCGACAACACCCAGCGCCATAAACGGGACGAAGCGGGGAGCACGGCGGATGGTGATCTCGCGGCGCTCAGGGCTGTGCTGCTCGGAAGTCATGTTCAAATTCTACCGTCAGTAGAGATTACGGCTTCCCACGGGCAGCAAACCGGGCGAACAGGGGCAGGCACCCGGACAGGTCGGCACGCAGCCCGGACGCGGAAACCTTCCCGGCAGACACAGCGTCTGCCCAGCTCAGGTCCCCGGTGACCAGAGCGAGCCAGGTGGCGGCGTCGGTCTCGACTACATTCGGGGGAGTGCCGCGGGTGTGCCGGGGGCCCGGGATGCACTGCGTGACGCCAAAGGGCGGCACGCGGACCTCCACGGAGTTCCCCGGGACACGTTCTGCCAGTTCCTCCAGGGTGTACCGAACTGCCGTTGCCGTCGTGTTCCGGTCTGCGCCGCCGGCGGCGGCCGCAGCAAGGGCAGACACACCGTCAGCAGAAGAAATCCTGCGCCGTGCCATGACTAGTCCAGCAGAGCCGTGACCGGTGCAGCGAGCCGCAGGCTGCCCACGGGCTCCCCGCCGCCAAGCACCGGGGGAACAACTTTGGCCAGGACCTTGAAGACGGCGTCGGGATCAACCGCGCCGCTGGCTGCCAGGAGGGTGAGTCCCACCAGGGTGGCTGCGCGGCCGTTGCCGTCGAGCATCTTCAGGGCAACGGACACCCCGGTATCAGTTCCCAGAACGAGGACGCCTTCGGCTCCGCTCTTGGCGAGAATGCCGAGGTCCTCCATCACCACGGTGTTCTCCTTGCCGGCACCGTGCACTGCCCACGGGTAGTCCAGCATGGCGGTGGCCACCGTGGCTGCGCGTGCATCCCCGTGCTTGTCCGACGGCGCTTTGGCCAGTTTGCCGATGCCGCGCGCCAAGCCCGTGAGCGAGACCGCGGCCAGGGGAGCCCCGCAGCCGTCTATGGCCCAGTGGGTGGGTTTCTCTTCGCAGAAATCCTCAAAGACTCCGGCAATGCGCTGCTGCAGCGGATGGGCCGGATCCAGGTAGGTGGCGGTGTCCCAGCCGTTTTCAGTGCATGCCCAGAGAAACGCGGCGTGCTTGCCCGAGCAGTTGAACGCGATGCGCTGCTTGCCCTTGCCGGAACGGATCAGCTCAGTCCGCGCTGCCTCGTCCTGGGGCCAGTCCGCCGGGCACTGCAGGTGGTCTTCAGTGACGCCGGCGGCCTCAAGCATTCCGCGTACGACCTCGGTATGTTCCTTTGCACCGATGTGGCTTGCAGCGGCGAGGGCAACCTGCGGCCCGCGCAGGGGGACACCCGACTGCATGGCGGCCACGGCCTGGAACGGTTTCAGGGAGGAACGGGGGAAGACCGGGGTGGTGATGTCCCCCAGCGCGGTCACCACAGATCCGTCCCCGGAGAGTACGACGGCGGATCCCACATGGCGGGATTCAACGAAGCCGTTGCGTTCCAGGACAGCGAGTTCGACGGCGTCGGCAGCAGTAAAAGTGGCAGGCATACTGCCAGTCTACGGAAGTCCGGCCGAGGGCCCGGCACGCGGGAAAACGCAGACGGAAGTGTCCGTTGCCCAGGCGGTATCCCAGGGGGTAGGTTTTGCGTTTGGACACACCGTCCAAGCGCCGAGCTGCGAGGGGAAGCTGTGACGGAGCAACGGTCTGCCCCTCCTGAACCGTGGGACGGAACATGGGACTCCCTTCCGCCCAAGCGCCGGCGTTTCTTCTTCTGGGCGCTCTTGTGGAACGTCATCGTGGATACGGTCTTCCGGGGTCTTCTGGAACTCGCTGGGGTCCCCGGCCCGGCAGCATCAGCCCTGACCATAGCGGCGGGCTTGGCTGTGCTCGTCCCCCTTGGCTACGCCGCATGGAAAGAAATGCTCCTGCGCCGCAGCAGGGGAGAGGAATTGCCGCCGAGACCCATGACAGCACGCAGACTCGCTGGATGGACGGTACTCGCAGCGGTGTCCTGGATAGCTTTCACCGCCCTGCTGTTCTGGCAAATGCGTCCCTTGTTCCCCACCCTGCCGCTCATACTCACCTGGGCCGCGGTGTTTGGATTCCGCAGGCGGCGCCATGAGCTGAGGTCTGCCGTGGCAGAACGGGAAGCGGACGGCACGGGCAGCGAAGCAGGGGAGCGATGACCGCCCCAGCACCGCCATCGAGGCAGCCTGCCTCACCGCCCGAACCGGCGGGCCGAAGCACCGCCGTCTTTCACTATCCGGCGGCCGAACCCTCAGGGCAACGGGCCCGGGGAAAATCCACGGGGGAAGGCCGCGTCACGGAGTGGCGGCAGCTTTCAGGGCGTGCATCACAGCCAGTAGTCTGAATCCTTGTGAAGGTTCTCGTTGTTGGCCCCGGCGGCCGCGAACATGCCATTGTCCGGGCCCTGCTGGCCGACCCCTACGTTACGGAAGTCCACGCGGCTCCCGGTAACGCAGGAATCGCGCAGGTAGTGCCAGTCCATTCCGTTAATGCCAATGATCCTGATGCCGTGACTGCGCTTGCACGTCAGCTGGGATCCGACCTCGTCGTCGTCGGCCCGGAGGCTCCGCTGGCCGCCGGCGTCTCGGACGCCCTGGCCGAAGCCGGTATTCCGGTCTTTGGGCCGTCCCGCGCGGCGGCGCAGCTGGAGGCCTCCAAAGCTTTCGCCAAGGAAGTAATGGCAGAAGCCAACGTGCCAACTGCCATGGCGCGCGTTGCCGCCACTGCCGGGGAAGCAGCCGACGCGCTGGACACCTTCGGCGCACCCTATGTGGTCAAGGACGACGGACTGGCCGCAGGCAAGGGCGTAGTGGTCACCTCCGATCGGGACGAGGCGCTCGCCCACGCGCAGGCCTGTTTCGACGCCGGTGGAACCGTGGTGATCGAGGAGTACCTGGACGGCCCCGAAGTTTCACTCTTTGTCCTCTCAGACGGCCGCCACGTTGTCCCGCTGGCGCCGGCCCAGGACTTCAAGCGCATCTTCGACAACGATGAGGGCCCCAACACCGGTGGCATGGGGGCCTACTCCCCGCTGGAGTGGGCACCTGCGAACCTGGTGGATGACGTCATTGCCCGGGTGGCCCAGCCCACCGTGGATGAAATGGCTTCCCGCGGCACCCCGTTTGTTGGCGTGCTCTACTGCGGGCTGGCGCTTACCTCCCGCGGCCTGCGGGTCATCGAGTTCAACGCGCGCTTCGGAGATCCGGAGACCCAGGCAGTGCTCGCCCGGCTGAAGACCCCGCTGGGCGGCCTGCTGCTGGCGGCCGCCAAGGGCGAACTTGATGTCATGGAACAGCTGAAGTGGGATCCGCGCACCGCCGTCGCCGTCGTCGTCGCCTCCGAAAACTATCCCGACACTCCGCGCACCGGCGACCCGATCCTGGGCCTGGTCGATGTCGAAGCGATCGAGGGCGTGCACGTCCTCCACGCCGGAACCGCCATCGAAGCCAGCGAAATCGTCAGCGCCGGCGGACGGGTCCTGGCTGTTGTAGCACTGGGCAGCGACCTGACCCAGGCACGGGACCTCGCCTACGCCGGGGTGCAGGTGATCGAACTCGAAGGCTCGCAGCACCGCACGGACATTGCCCTGAAGGCCTCGCGCGGGGAAATCGTCGTTCCGCCGGGAAGCGCCGGTATTGACAACGAACAGGACCTCGCATGAGCACCGCACCGCAGCTGCAGGGCTGGAAGCACATCTACTCCGGCAAGGTCCGCGACCTTTACGTCCCGGAAGGGCCGGACGCCGCACATGACCGGGTGCTGGTGGTCGCCAGCGACCGGATCAGTGCCTACGACCACGTGCTCTCCAGCACCATTCCGGACAAGGGCCGGATCCTCACCCAGCTCAGTTTGTGGTGGTTCGACCAGCTGGGTAACGTCCCGAACCATGTCATTTCCGCTGATGACGGCGTACCGGCTGAGGTTTCCGGGCGGGCGATGATCTGCAAAAAGCTGGACATGTACCCCGTTGAAGCCATTGCCCGCGGCTACCTCACCGGCTCTGGACTGGCGGAGTACAAGCAGTCCCGGACCGTGTGCGATGTCCCGCTGCCTGACGGGCTGGTGGACGGCTCCCGGATCGAACCGGCGATCTTCACGCCCTCTGCCAAGGCGGAGGTGGGGGAACATGACGAGAACATCAATTACGACGCCGTTGTGGCCGCCGTCGGTGCCGAGACCGCAGCGAAGATCCGGGACGTGACCCTGGAGATCTACACCACGGCCGAGGCTATCGCACGGGACCGCGGCATCATCCTGGCGGACACGAAAGTGGAGTTCGGCCTGGATCCGGCCACCGGCCTGGTGACGCTGGGTGATGAGGTTCTGACTCCGGATTCCTCGCGGTTCTGGGACGCATCCCTGTACGAGCCCGGAAAGGCACAGCCGTCCTTTGACAAGCAGTACGTCCGTGACTGGCTGACCTCGGCAGAGTCCGGATGGGACAGGGCCTCCGATACGCCGCCGCCCGCGCTTCCCGCCGACGTCGTCGAGCGCACCCGCGCCCGGTACGTGGAGGCCTACGAGCGCCTGACCGGCAAGAGCTTCGTCTAGCATCTGTCTACGCCGCTGGCCCCGGGAGTATTCCCGGGGCCAGCGGCGTCTCTGTCCGGCTTTTGGTTTCAGCGCGAAAAGGTCAGGTGCATAACGCCGTTTTCCGCGGCCTCGGCAGAAGCCCCGTAGCCCTCCTCCAAACCGCGCAGGCCCTCCCAGAGATTGGTTCCCCGGCCAAGCAGGATCGGAGTAACGCCAACGTGGATGCGGTCAACGAGGCCAGCCTCGAGGAACTCCCGGACTACGGTTGGCCCGCCGCCAATCCGCACGTCCTGGCCGCCGGCGGCGTCGGCCGCGCGTTCCAGCGCGTCCTGCGGTGACGCGGACAGGAATTCAAACCGCGTTCCATCCGGCATGTCGATGGACGGGCGCGGGGTATGCGTGAGGACGAAAACGGGGTAGTGGAACGGTGTTTCGTCACCCCACCAGCCTTTCCAATCCGGGTCGTCCGGGAAATTATGCAGCCCGAACATGCCCGCTCCCATGATTTCCGCCCCGATGCCCTCGAAGTAGGCCGCGGCATATTTGTCATCCACCCCCGTGGTGCCGGTGCCGCTCTGGTGCATAACCCGTTCCTGGAAGGTGCGGGTGGCGACGTAAGGTTCCACCAGTCTCGCCCAGTCTTCCCCGAACGGGTTTTCCGGAGTCTGGTCAGTAGTGGTGGCATAGCCGTCAAGGGAGATGTTTAGGTCAACGCGGACAGCCATCAGTGCCTCCTGCCCTAGCTGGCTTCGATGTCGGAGAACAGGGCGATAAAAGGCGTATCGGTGGCACCCAGCTGCTCGAAAAGTTCCCGGGCGACCGGGGCGGTGACGGCTTCTGACGCGTCCTCGTAAGAATCGAAGTACAGGTCCAGGGTCCGGTAGGCCGGTGTGGGGCTCCCGTTTTCCTTGGGCCAGACTTTCGCGGCTTCATAACGCACCAGATGCGGAAACCGCCGGGCGTTGCTGGCGATCGCCTCGTAAGAGCTTTCAAATGCGGAGGGATCAGCGGGGTTGTAGATGACAAAGGTGATCTTCGTTGGCATTACGTCTCCAGTCCGGTTGGCAGGCCTGAGCGGCGTTGCGCGTGCCTGGCGTTGTGCAGGGGATTTGCTGGTGGACGAGAGTGTAACCGCCGGGAACGGGATTGGTACCCGCAAAGCGACCAGGGCAAGCGCGGCGGCTTCCGGCAAACCGTGGACGGACAGCAAAAAGGACCCATCGAAAACCGATGGGTCCTTCTCTGCTTTGGTCGGGGTGACAGGATTTGAACCTGCGACCTCGTCGTCCCGAACGACGCGCGCTACCAAGCTGCGCCACACCCCGTAACCACTGCCTACCGGAAGGTTTCCCTCCCCGCGAAGCAACTTTACAAGTGTACTCGACAACCCGCGGGAGCGCGAAATTCAGCTTCCCGGACAGGCAGCAGCGTTACACCAGCGAGTCCTGCCACGCAGCGTTCAGCGCCGCGAAGCGCCCGGTCCCGCTGGTGAGTTCGGCAGGTGAACCGTCCTCCACCACCTCACCGTCTGCCATCACCAGCACGCGGTCTGCAATCTCTACGGTTGAAAGCCGGTGCGCAATGATCAGCGCGGTGCGGTTCCCCAGCAGTGTCTTCAGCCCCTGCTGCACCAGCCGCTCACTGGGAATGTCCAGTGACGAGGTCGCTTCGTCCAGGATCAGGACGGCCGGATCGGCCAGGAAGGCCCGGGCGAAGCTAATCAGCTGGCGCTGGCCGGCAGAAACGCGGCCGCCGCGTTTGTTGACGTCGGTCTCGTACCCTTCCGGGAGCGACTCAATGAATTCGTGCGCGCCCACTGCCCTGGCTGCCGCTTCGATCTCCTTCCGGGACGCTGACGGCCTGCCCAGCCCAATGTTCTCCGCTACCGATCCGCTGAACAGGAACGCCTCCTGCGTCACCATCACGACGGCGCGCCGCAGGTCCCGCTGGGTGAGGTCCCGGAGGTCCACACCGTCCAGCAGGACCGTTCCGGCAGAGGGATCGTAGAAGCGGGCGATCAGTTTGGCCAGTGTCGACTTTCCGGCGCCGGTCTGCCCAACAAGGGCCACGGTCTGTCCGGCGGGGATATGCAGGTCAAGGCGGGGCAGCACCAGCGGACCGTTCCCGTAGCGGAACTCAACGCCGTCGAACAATACGTCCCCGGACGCCTCGGGAAGGGGCACCGGGTTCTTGGGCGGACGAACGGTGGGAACTTCCTCGAGCAGTCCGGAGACCTTTTCCAATGCAGCCGATGCCGACTGGAAGGAGTTGTAGAACATGGCCATCTGGTCCACGGGCTGGAAGAAGCGCTTGGCGTAGAGCAGCAGCGCCAGCAGCGCACCCACCTCAAGGCCGCCGTCGAGCACACGGTATCCGCCCACCAGAAGCACCACTGCAACGGTGGTGTTGCCAATAAGGATGAGCCCGGGCTGGAAGACGCCGTTGAGGTTGATGGAACGAAGCGTGGCCCTCCGGTAGTCCTCTGCGAGCTCATCGTTCTTTTCCGCGTTGACGGTTTCGCTGCGGAAGGCCTTCACCGCGCGGATGCCGGTCATGGTCTCCACGAAGTGCACAATGAGCCGAGCTGAGGTGACGCGTGAAGCGCGGTAGGCAACCTGTGACCGTTTTTGATACCAGCGGGTCAGCAGGAACATTGGAATGAAGGCAATACACAGCAGCACACCGGTGCGCCAGTCCAGCGCGAAGATGCTGATGGCCACGAACACCATGTACATCGCCCCTGAAGCCAGCGAGCTGATGCCCGAATCCAGAAGCTCCCGCAGGGCTTCCAGATCCGAGGTTTGCCGGGAGATGATCCGGCCGGATGTGTACCGCTCGTGGAATTCCAGGCTGAGCCGCTGGGTGTGCCGGAAGACCCGCAGCCGCAGGTCAAGCAGCATGGCCTGGCTCAGCTGGGCGGTGGACCGCACATAGCCGGCGGTCAGTCCTGCGGCCAGGATGGCAGCAAGCAGGTAGGTTCCTCCAGCTGCCAGCAGCGGGAGGGAACTGCCGTCCTGCAGGGCGGGCAGGGCATGGTCAATTCCGAACGCGATGATTGCCGGCCCGGCTACCCGCGCGGCCTGGGAGAAGACCACCAGGGCGATGGTGAAGATGAACCGGCCCCGGTTGGGGCGGACCAGGGACGTGAGCAGGGACAGCGAACGACGCCGAACGGCCCGGTTCTGTTCCCGGTCCAGGTTCAGGTTGTCTTCACCTGCGGTGCCCACTCCCGCGGGCGGGTTCCCCGGCTCGTTTCCGGCACCCGGAACGGGCGCGCCTCCGCGGCTGACACTGAAGCGGCTCACCGGAGCACCTCGCCCTCGTTCTCATTTTCGCTGTCCAGGTCCCGCGGTTCTGCCGGGAGGCTGGCGATCACATAGCGGTAGTGCTCATTGCCGGCCAGGAGCTCGGCATGGGTTCCGACGGCGGAGATCCTTCCATCCTCCATCAGCGCCACGCGGTCAGCGAGGGAAACCGTTGAAGGCCGGTGTGCCACCACCAGTGTTGTGGTGTCGGCGAGGACCTCGCGCAGCCGGTGTTCAACCAGTTCCTCCGTGCGGACGTCAAGGGCCGAAAGCGGATCATCCATGACCAGCACCGACGGCCGTGCAGCGATCGCCCTGGCAAGGGCGATGCGCTGGCGCTGCCCGCCGGAGAGGCTCAGGCCCTCCTCGCCGATCAGGGTGTCCACGCCGTCCGGCAGCGAATACACGAACTGGGCCTGGGCCACGTCCAGGGCTTCACTGAGCACATGCTCCGCCTCGGCCCCGCCGGTTGTTCCTGCTCCGAGCAGGACGTTGTCCCGGACCGAACTGGAGAAGAGGGTGGTGTCCTCGAAGGCCACGGCGACGATGCTGCGCAGCTCGGCCAGGGAGTAGTCCCGCACGTCGATTCCGTCGATCCGGAGGCTGCCGGCCGTGACGTCGTAGAGCCGGGGAACCAGCTGCAGGAGCGTGGATTTGCCGCTGCCCGTGATGCCGACCAGCGCCATGGTTTCACCGGCACGCAGATCCAGGGTCACGCCGTCGAGCACGTCTTTCCGTTCCGGGGCGGCGTCAGGGTAGGAAAAGTGCACATCCCGGAAGGACAGCTGGCCGTGCACTTCAGCAGGCCGGTCGGGCCGTGCGGGATCGGTAATGGTGCGCTTGGCGTCCATGACCTCAAAGTGCCGGTCGATCGCGGTTGCCGCGGTCAACGTCATGGACAGCAGCGGGCCCATGGACTCCACCGGCCCGGCAACCACCGCGGCGGTGGCGAAGAACGCTACCAGCGCACCAATGCTCACCTGGCCGTCATTAACGAGCAGTACTCCCAGGACCAGGGACACGGCCAGTGCTGCTTCGGGCAGCAGGGTTACCACCAGGGAGAACTTGGCCAGCGAGTTGGCCTTGTAGACCTCCGTCTGGCGCAGCTCCTCGGCCTGCTCCTGGAACGCGTCCAGCGCCTCCGGGCTGCGGCCAAAAGCCTTCAGCACCCGGATGCCATGCACTGATTCCTCCACCGTGGTGGCCAGATCGCCGGCCTGGTCCTGGCTTTGCCGGGACACGCGGCCGTAGAAGCGGCGGAACCTGAAGCCGTAAATGATGATCGGCATGGCGGCGAGCAGGAACACAATCGCCAGCTGCCAGGCGGTGAAGAACATGATGGTGACGCCAATGAGAACCGTGAGTGCCGTGACGATCAGCATCAGGGCACCGAATGCCATCCAGCGCCGGATCAGGTTCAGGTCGCTCATTGCCCGGGAGAGCAGCTGCCCGGAGCCCCAGCGGTCGTGGAATGCCACGGACAGATCCTGCAGGTGCCGGTAGAAGGAAGTGCGCAGGCTGGTTTCAACGATTGTGGACGGCGCGACGGCGAACTGCCGCCGCAGGGCCATGAACACCGCTTCCAGAGTCCCCAGCACCAGAACGATTCCCGTGGCCCACCACAGCGCCGTTACTGCACCGCCGGGGGAGAGGTAGGAGTTCACCAGCACCCGAAGCACCTGGGGGATCGCCAGGGCTACAACACTGGCACCGATCGCGCAGAGAAAGCCAAGAAACAGGCGGGGGAGGATCGGCTTGACGTGCGGGTACAGGCGCCCCAGGGATTGCCACAATGATGTCTGCGGGGGCATGAATCCTCTTCGTACTCGAGAGGTCCGCGCCTAGGGGGTGCGGGCCGGATACCGCTCAATCCTAGGCCACCCCGGGCACCGTTACGACGCGGCGCCCACGAATCGGACTTCCGCACCGAGATAACAGAAACTGCACGAAAGAGGGCGTCTAACGTGCAGTTTCTGTTATATCGTTACGCCGCGGGAGTGAGCGTGAGCAGGACCGCCTCGGGACGGCAGGCGAAGCGCACCGGAGCAAACCTCGAGGTGCCGATGCCCGCGGAAACGTTCAGCGGAACGGTCCGGCCGTTGTGTTCCCAGTCCGTCAGGCCCTTGGCACGCCAGGTCGGCAGGTCGCAGTTGCTCACCAGTGCACCGTAGCCGGGGATGCATACCTGCCCGCCGTGGGTGTGGCCGGCAAGGATCAGCTGCGCGCCGCCGTCAGTGAAGTAATCCAGCACCCGCTGGTACGGCGCATGCGCGACTCCGATGCGCAGGTGACGGGCCGAGTCCGACGTCGAGCTCCCGGACGGGAAACCGGCGTACCGGTCGCGCTTGAGGTGGGGATCATCAACACCCGAGAAGTCCAGGCGCAGTCCGTTCAGAACCGTCGACTGGTTCCGGTTCGTCAGGTCAATCCAGCCGGCGTTGCCGAACGAAAAGAACATGTCAGCCCACGGCAGCTTGGCAGGGTTCTTGCGCAGTTTCGAGGGCGACGTGAAGTACGTGAACGGATTCTTCAGCACCGGCGCGTAGTAGTCATTGGACCCCGGCACAAAAACACCCGGAAAACGCATGAGCGGCTTGAGGGCTTCCAGCAGCGGAGGCACTGCCTCCTGGTGGCTCAGGTTGTCTCCGGTGTTCACCACCAAATCCGGTTCCAGGTCAGCCAGGGACTGCAGCCAGCGGGTTTTGCGCTCCTGGCCCGGAACATAGTGGATGTCCGAAAGGTGCAGGACACGGATCGGCCTGCTGCCCGGGGGCAGCACAGCCACGGTCTCGGTGCGGATACCGAAAAGGTTCCGTTCAATGAGTGAGCCGTAGGCAAAGGCCGCGGCGCCGGCAGCAGCGAAGCTGCCGGCAGTCCACGCGGCGGATCGAAGGACCGGGGCCACCGGATTGTTAGTCGCCAAGATCAGTCGTCGTTATTCCGGTTGTTGCCGCTGTTGCCGTTATCCCTGTTGTTGTCCCGGGCGGGTGCGCTGGGCGCCGGCCGCGGCGCAGGAGCCTGGCCCACGATGTTGGCAGGCGGGTTGGCGAAGGGATTGGCTTCGTATTGGCCGGGTACGCGCTGGATGAAGTTCTTCCAGGACGGGCCGGCAATCAGCGAGCCGTCGATTTCCGGGTAGTACCGGCCGCCGATCAGCTTGTCGGACATCGAGGTGTTGTTGGCCTTCCAGTTTCCGATCCAGGATGCGGTGGACATGCCGGTGCTGTAGCCCATGAACCACGTCTGGGACCGGTAGTCGTTGGTGCCGGTCTTGCCGGCGATGGGCACGCCTACCTGCAGGTTGATGCCGGAACCGTTGGTCATCACGCGCTGGGTGGCCATGTTCACGCCCTGGGCAACCTCCTTGCGCATGACCTGCTCGCAGTCCTGTTCGGGAACCGGGTACTCGGTACCGTCGCTGCCCTTTACGGACTCCAGCGCACGGGGCTCGCACATTAGGCCTTCAGCGGCGAAAGTCGCAAAGCCCGTCGCCATGGCCAGCGGCGAGGCGTCGCCGCCGCCGCCGAAGGTCGACGGCGGATTCACGGCCAGCATTTCGCGTTCACCTGATGCGCTCTTGCCGTTGTGCACGCCCGCAGCGAAGGCCATCTGCTGGAATTTGCACAGATCCAGCTCGTTGGCCGAAGCCAGCGTGATGGTGTTCAGGGACTGGGCCAGGCCTTCGAGCACGGTTGTGTTGCGGTAGTTCGTGTCCCCGTAGTTAATCGGGGTCCACGGATCCAGGATGGCGTACCGGCCGCCGGGCAGGCAGCTGGCGTTCCAGGTGTGGCCGGCAGGGTAGGTCCGCTTGTTGCCGTTCAGCTGGGCGTTCAGCGTCTTGCCGGAATCCAGCCAGGCTGCAACTGTGAACGGTTTGTAAGTAGAGCCGGGCTGGAATCCGCCCAGGCCGTTCAGGAGCTTGTTGGGATCACCGTCCTGGTATGCGTCCACGTTGAAGTTCTGCACGGAGTTTCCGGCTGCCAGCTCCGGGGTATACCGGGTGTTCTGGGCCATCACCAGGATCTTTCCGGTGCCCGGCTCCACGCTGACCATCGAGTGGCCGATCTCCGCATCCGTTGTGTCCGGGTTGGCGGTCTCGTTGATCGCTGCCTGGGCAGCGTTCTGCAGCGTGGGGTTCAGTGTGGTGGTGATGCTGAGTCCGCCGCGGTACAGCAGTTTGGTGCGGTCCTCGTAGGTGGCTCCGTAGCGCTCGTCGTTGAGCACCAGCTGCTTGACGTAGTCGCAGAAGTAGGGTGCCTGTTCGGCGCCGACACACCCGTTGAGGACCGGAGTCAGGTTCAGTTCCAGGTCGGTGGCAACCGCGGCGTCGTGCTCTTCCTGGGTGATCCTGCCCTTTTCCAGCATGGCGTCAAGCACCAGGTTGCGCCGTGCGATCGAGCGCTCCGGGTTCAGCTCGGGGCTGTAATAGGTGGGTCCATTGACGACGCCGGCAAGCAGCGCGGCCTGGGCGATGCTCAGGTCCTTGGCGTCAACGTCAAAGAAGTACCGGGATGCAGCCTGGACACCGAAGGTGGTGCCGCTGAAGGGCACAATGTTGAAGTACCCCTCCAGGATCTCGTCCTTGCTGAGTTCCTTCTCCACGGCAATGGCAAGCTTGACTTCGCGCAGCTTGTCGCCAATGGTCTTCTGCCCGCTGAAGACCACCTCCCCGCCTTCCTGGAGGTTGGTGTCGATGATTACGTTGTTGACGTACTGCTGCGTGATGGTGGAGGCGCCGCGGGTCCTGTCGGAGGTGACGTTGGAAACGATGGCACTGAAGATGCCCTGCAGATCGACGCCGCCGTGCTCGTAGTAGCGGTCATCTTCGATGGCCAGCATCGCGTCGACCATGTGCGGAGAGACCTGGTCCAGCGTGACCGGCTGGCGGTTCTCCTCATAAATGGTCGCAATGAGGGACCCGTCGTTCGCATAGATCCGGGAGGGCTCAGCCAGCGCTCCCCGCTGCAGTTCAGAGGGCAGCTCATCGAAGAACTGGATGGAACCGGAGGCTGCCGTGCCGGCGGCGGCGGCGGCCGGTACCAGCAGCCCGGCGGCCAGGACACCGCACAATGCGCTCACGCCAAAGAAGGCGACGATCTTGCCCAGAGTGGTAGCAGTGTCAAAAAAAGGGGATTTGCGAGCTGCCATGCCGATCAGTCTACAAGCACGCGCTAGTCTTTGGATCATGAGCAAATGGGAATACTTCATTACACCGCTGCCTTTGCATACCCCCGGAGCCGTGCTGAACATGCACGGTGAGGAAGGGTGGGAGCTGGTGCAGATCACCCCGGCCCCGAACGGTACCGGTTCGGTGGCCTACATGAAGCGGGAGAAGGCCTGATGAGTGCGGCTCCGGAGGCGGTTTCCGCCGTCGAGCAGCGCCTGGCCGAACTCGGGCTGGAACTGCCTCCGGTTGCCGCGCCGGTCGCGGCCTATGTTCCCGCTGTTGTGAGCGGGAACCACGTGTTCACTTCCGGACAGCTGCCCTTTATTGACGGTGAGCTGCCGGCCGCCGGCAAGGTCGGAGCGGCAGTCTCCGCCGAGGATGCGAAGGCCTATGCGGCACGCTGCGCGGTGAACGCCATGGCTGCCATCAAGGCACAGATCGGAGACCTCGACCGGGTCACACGGATCGTCAAGGTTGTCGGATTCGTGGCCTCGGACCCGTCCTTCACCGGCCAGCCCGGAGTCATCAACGGTGCCTCCGAACTGCTGGGCCAGGTCTTTGGCGAGGCCGGAAGCCATGCCCGTTCGGCCGTCGGCGTTGCGGTACTGCCGCTTGACGCGCCGGTTGAAGTGGAAGTGATTGCCGAATTTGCCTAGCGTCTCCACCCGGCATTTCCAGCTGCCGCCCTGGCAACAGGGCGCAGCACAAAGCTGGTTTGAACGCGGCGAGGGTACGCCGCGCAAACCCCGCGCGGCGTCGTCCGTCCTTTTGCTGCGTGACTCACGCCAGGGGGCTGAAACGTACCTGCGTTACCGCCGGGGCGAGAGCCCGCTGGGCAAGATCGCCTTTCCCGGCGGAAGCCTCGAAGCAGCCGACGACGATCCGGTGGCCTGGTATGGGCCGGCACCTGCGGAGTGGGCACGGATGCTGGGGATGGACGATCCGCAGCAGGCCCGCCGGCACGTAGTCGCCGCCGTACGGGAGCTGTTCGAGGAAACCGGGGTGCTCCTGGCGGGCCCGGATGAGGCCACGCTGCTTGAGAGCAACCGGGGGGCCGACTGGATGGCTGCCCGTGAGGGCATTGCCTCCGGGGAGCTGTCCCTTCCGCAGCTGCTTTCCAAGCGCGGCCTGGGCCTGCGCAGCGACCTGCTGCGCCCGCTGACCCACTGGCTGACCGCGGACTTTGCCCTGCGGCGCTTTGACACCCGTTACTTTGCCGCCGTCCAGCCGCTGGGACAGGACACCTCGCTGCTGGAAAGCAAGGGTGTGTGGGGCCAGTGGCGGGTTGCGAGCGACGAGATCGAACGTGCCGCCACAAGTGAACTAGGTGATGAGGTCGGCCAGCCGGACACCGTGGGGCTGACGCTGGAGCAGCTCACCGTACCCGGCGTGCTGCTGATGATCGAAAAGCTGGCTAAGGCCCGCGGCTGCATCGCATACCTGGCCCACCGCCGGGCGAACGATGTGTTCCAGCCGCAGCTGATCGACGCCGGCGGCGCCTACGTCCTGCAGGTCAGCACGGTCGACGCCGCGGAAGGCTGCGGGCAGCGCGGCCGCTGAGGACAAGCCAAAACGGCGCCGCCCCCGACAGGGAGCAGCGCCGTTTTTTGTGTCCTTGACTCTAGCGTGAACGCTGGCGCAGACGCTGCACGTCCAGAATGACGACGGCGCGGGCTTCCAGCCGCAGCCAGCCGCGCTGGACGAACTCAGCCAGGGCCTTGTTCACGGTCTCACGCGAAGCGCCGACGAGCTGGGCCAGTTCTTCCTGCGTCAGTTCGTGGGCTACGAGGATGCCGTCGGTCGCGGGCCGGCCGAAACGGTCGGCGAGGTCCAGCAGTGCCTTGGCCACGCGGCCCGGAACGTCCGAGAAGACCAGGTCCGCGAGGGACTCGTTGGTGCGGCGAAGGCGGCGGGCCAGGGCCTGCAGCAGCTGCACGGAAACTTCCGGACGCGTTTCGATGAGGGCACGCAGGTTCTCGTGGCGCAGGCCGGCAAGGCGCGTTTCGGAGACGGCGGTGGCCGTAGCGGTGCGGGGGCTCGGATCGAAAAGAGCCATCTCGCCGAACAATTCGCCCGGGCCAAGAATGGCCAGCAGGTTCTCGCGGCCGTCAGGGGCTGAACGCCCCAGCTTGATCTTTCCGGACACGATGAAATAGAGCTGGTCGCCCTGGTCGCCCTCGCGGAAGACAGAGGCTCCGCGGGACAGATCGACCTCGGTGAGTTCGTCGGTCAAAGCGGCGAAGACATCGTCTCCCAGTGAGGCGAACAAAGGCGCGCGGCGCAATACCTCGATATCCATGAAATCTCCTGTTATTAGTTGTCGCTTGTACTATCTTGCCGCACAGAACGGGCATGTGACAGCCGTAATAGCTTTGTTCGCCCTCGGATGATAAAACGCACCCCCTAATGTGCGCGGGATTACACGGCCCTCGAATCGTCAGTGCCGCCCGTTAGACTCGGGAGGCAAAAGGGCTCTGACCGGCAGCCGCACGTACACGTACACCCATATTGGAGCTCTTTGTGCTCGGATTCACTGTTCTGGACATCATTCTGGGGCTGTCCCTGCTCTTTTACCTGCTGGCAGGCCTGCGGAACGGCCTGGCGGTTACCCTCGGCGGCATCGTCGGGTTTGTTGCAGGTGCCGTTGCCGCGTTCTTCGCAATCCCCCTGGTCTCGAGCTGGGTGCCCGACGAGGGGTGGCGCCTCGCAGCTGTGATCGCGACCGCCGTCGTACTGGTCCTGGTGGGCCACGCGGCCGGGGCCGCCCTGGGCGGTGCGGTCCGTCGCTGGTTCAACTTCGCACCGCTGCGGGCGCTGGACCGCATTCTGGGCGGTGCGCTGAATGTGGTGGTGGCGGCGCTCGTGATGTCGATGCTGGCATTCAGCATTGGAACTTTGGGAATGCCCTTCCTTTCGCAGCAGATCGCCTCCTCGAAGGTCCTGATGGCAATCGACTCGGTGACCCCCAACGCGGTCAAGACGCTGGCGGCGCAGGTGCGTTCATTCACGCTGGATGAGGGCCTGCCGCGGATTTTTGACAGCGCTGCACCGGAGGCGGTGGAGCTTCCTGCCGAGGGGATCAGCTCCGAGGCGCTGACCGCGGCTTCCTCCTCCGTCCTCAAGATCACCGGCACTGCCTTCCAATGCGGACAGAACCAAACCGGTTCCGGGTTCGTCATTGCGGATGACCGGGTGATCACCAACGCCCACGTGGTTGCAGGGGTCAGCGAGCCCGTGGTCCAGGTGCCCGGAGGCGGTGTGCTGCCCGGACGGGTGGTGCACTTCGACCCGGCACGGGATTTGGCTGTCATCGCCGTCGAGAACCTGTCAGCCGAGCCGCTTGACCTTGGAGAAGAACTTCCCAACGGGACCACTGCTGCGTTTGCCGGCTACCCGGCAGGCGGTCCGTTCCGGCTTCAGACTGCAGTCGTGCAGAACCTCGGCGACGTGTCCGTGCGGAGCATCTACGGAACGTCCCCGGAGGTGCTTCAGGTGTACACCCTGGCGGCCAACGTGCAGCAGGGCAACTCCGGCGGCCCGCTGCTGGATATCGACGGCCAGGTGGCAGGCGTGGTGTTCGCCAAGACCACCGGCGACCAGCCGATCGGTTACGCCCTTTCGCTCGCTGAGCTGGCACCCATTGCGGAAGCCGCTCCGGACTACCGCAGTGCGGTCTCGCCGGGGGAATGCATCAGCGAGTAGCTGCCCCGGAGCCCGCCTTGGCGTCCAGGGTAGAGGCGAGGTAGTCCACCGCCATCCGGTAACCGGCCACGCCGGCACCGCAGATTACTACGTCTGCCACTGCCGAGACGTAGGAGTGGTGCCGGAATTCCTCGCGCTTGTGGATGTTGCTCAGGTGTACTTCCACCACCGGCAGGCCGACCCCGGACAGGGCGTCGCGGATGGCCACGGAGGTGTGGCTGTAGGCGGCGGGGTTGATGATGATCGCGTCAGCCAGCCCGGGTGCGCCGTGGATGGCATCGATCAGGTCACCCTCGTGGTTGGACTGGATACAGTCCGCCGTCCAGCCGTGCGATTCTGCTGCTGCGACAGCGGTTTCCTCGACGTCCTCCAGCGTGTCCGTGCCGTAGACCGCGGGTTCGCGGGTTCCGAGCAGGTTCAGGTTGGGGCCGTTCAGGATCAGGAGGTTGCGGGTGCGTTCGGTAGTCATGGGTTCCACTATGCCGCAACGGCTTCGGCGGACTCAGTCTGTGACTGTGCCCGGATCTTCCGGGAAGCGGCGAGGGCACCGGCGATGGTGATCAGGGACATCAGCGCCAGGACCGCGCCGGGATGCCACCAGGCCGCGGAGGTGGCGTCGGAGAAGAGCTGGGTGACTGCCGGAGTAAAGCCTGCGGCGATGCCGGCGAAGCTGTAGGCCAGGGACATGGCGGTGTAGCCGGTCCGGGCCGGGAACAGGTCCGCCATCAGTCCGCCCAGGGCTGCCCAGGCGGCGGTCGGGGCGATGCCGCCGATCAGGATGGTCAGGATGTACAGCGGCTGGTCGGCGATGCTGATCAGGTAGTACAGGGGGAACGAGATGATTGCGGTGGCGGCGGCACCTCCGGCAACAACGCGGGCCGAGCCAACCCGGGTGGCCAGCCACCCGAAGGCGGGAATGGTGGCCAGCTGAAGCACGGAACCCACCAATGCTGCGTTGAGGACCGTGGATTCGGACAGCCCCAGGACGGTGGTGCCGTAGGCCTGCGTATAGGTGGTCATGAGGAAGTACGATCCGATGCCCAGCAGTGCGGCGGCCATGGCAATGACGACGGCGGCGGGCTGGCTGCGCAGGACCTCAAGGACAGGAACACGGGCCACCTGGTGGTGCTCTGCGACGTCCTTGAAGACGGGAGTCTCGTCAATAGCGAGACGGAGGTAGAGGGCCACTGCCATGAACGGGAAGGCCAGGAGGAACGGGATCCGCCAGACACCGGCCTCCATGGCTTCGGGAGAAACCTGGGTCAGGATCAGGAAGGTGGCCGTGACCATGATGGTGCCAACGGGCGAACCGATCTGGGGGATGGCAGCGTACAGGGCGCGCTTCTTCGGTTCGGCATGTTCGCTGGCGATCAGGACTGCTCCGCCCCACTCCCCGCCAACGGCCAGGCCCTGCAGCAGCCGCAGGGCCACCAGCAGGATTGGAGCCCAGACGCCGATCGCCGCATAGTCCGGCAGCAGGCCGATGATGCCGGTGGCCAGGCCCATCAGGACGATGGTGTAAATCAGGGACTTCTTCCGGCCCACCCGGTCACCAATGTGGCCGAACAGCACTGCGCCCAGCGGCCGGGCAACGAATCCCATGCCCAGGGACAGGAATGCCAGCAGCGTCCCGGTCAGGGGATCCACGTCCGGGAAGAACACCCGGTTCAGGATGAGGGCTGCAGCCGTTCCGAAAACATAGAAATCGTAGGATTCAAGCGCTGTTCCAACGAAGGAAGCACCGGCGACCCTGCGGGCCATCCGGGAACGCTGGGCGGGGTTCACGGGTGTGGAGGAAGTAGACACAAGTGCTGATTGTGCTAGGTGCCGGGAGCTTTGGCCAGTCGCTGAGTTCAACGTCACTATTTGGGCTGCTGGTCGCCGGTCTCCCGCGCCGAACAGCGTCCCGTCCCGAAAGGACAAAGGCTGGCGTGTCCGGCTCCGCGCCGGCGCCCGCGGCGTTAGGCCGGGCGGATCGCGGGGATGTGCTGCTGCAGGACGGCGCCGCCGGCCTGGAGCAGCGAATCGCCTACCAGCGCCGGATCGGACACGTAGCCGTGGACCATGGCGCCGTCCCGCAGCATGATCAGCTGGTCAGCCACGAGTCCTGGGTTCTGCGCACCCAGCCTGCCCGCCAGCTCCGCGACCAGGGCGCGGAACCAGTCCCGGTGGCGCGCGACGGCAATACGGACCGGATGTTCGGCCTCCGGGTACTCCGCGGCGGCATTAATGAAGGGGCAGCCGCGGAAACCCGGCCTGCAGGTTTCATCGCCCATGGCCTGGGCCAGCGCCGCCAGGGCACGGCACGGATCATCCGGCAGGTTCCCGGCAGCTTCCCGGATCCGTTCCGACTGCTGGTCGAGATACGCCTCCACCAGGTTGTCCTTGGTGGGGAAGTAGCGGTAGAACGTGACCTTCGTGGTGCCGGCGGCAGCGATAATCTTGTCCGCGCTCACGGCACGGATTCCCTCGCGGTAAAAGGCCTCGCCGGCGGCGGCCAGGATGCGCTCGCGGACAGGCCGCACTGGCGTGGGTGCCAAGGGAAACCTCCTGAAGTAGTTCCGGGCCGGGGCTGGCCATTAGTAGACTTACTAGTTAGTCTACTGCTAGAACGGCGGAACGTCGCCCTTCCAAGCGTCCAGTGTTCCAACCGAAGGAGAACCGATGAGTGCCCTTTACACAGCAGTTGCCACCGCAACCGGTGACGGCAGGAACGGAGAAGCCCGGACCAGCGACGGCCTGCTGGAAGTCGATCTTGCGGTTCCGAAGGAAATGGGCGGAGCCGGCGGGGCCACGAACCCCGAGCAGCTCTTTGCAGTCGGCTACGCAGCCTGCTTCCACTCGGCACTGAAGATGGTCGCCCGCCAGGCCAAGGCAGAGATCAGCGACAGCGCAGTGACCTCCGAGGTCAGCATCAATCCGAAGGAGGAGGGCGGTTTCCAGCTTTCCGTGGCACTGCACGTGGAGATGTCCGGAGTCGACCAGGCCACGGCAGACAAGCTGGTCCACGAGGCGCACCAGGTCTGCCCGTACTCGAATGCAACCCGGGGCAACATCGAGGTGGAAGTGGACGCCGTCGTCGGCTAGTCGATCCCTTCAACGAGATAACAGAAACTGCCCGTATCGAGCTCGATACGGGCAGTTTCTGTTATCTCGTTTGGAGCTACTTGCGCAGGGACTCGGCGATCTGGGACATCACTGTGTTGTCCGCCAGGGTGCTCGAATCGCCCGGCTCGCGGCCCTCGGCAACGTCCTTGAGCAGCCGGCGCATGATCTTCCCCGAACGCGTCTTGGGCAGCTCGGGAACCACCAGGATGTGCCGGGGCTTGGCGATCGGGCCGATCTCCTTACCCACGTGGTTGCGCAGGGTGGTGACGATGTCATCGTCGTCCTTGGCGCTGCCGCGCAGGATCACGAAGGCGACAACGGCCTCGCCGGTGGTGTCATCCGTGGCGCCAACCACTGCGGCCTCCGCCACCGACGGGTGGCTGACCAGCGCGGATTCGATTTCAGTGGTGGAGAGGCGGTGGCCGGAGACGTTCATGACGTCATCCACGCGGCCCAGCAGCCAGATGTCTCCGTCTTCGTCCTTCTTGGCGCCGTCGCCTGCGAAGTACATGTTGTCGAAACGGGACCAGTACGTGTCCTTGAAACGCTGCGGGTCGCCCCAGATGCCGCGCAGCATGGCGGGCCACGGCTCCTTCACGACGAGGAAGCCGCCGGAGCCGTTCGGCACCGGTTCGCCCATTTCATCCACCACGTCCACGGAGATGCCCGGTACCGGAACCTGGGCGGACCCGGGTTTCGTGGCCGTGACACCGGGCATGGGGGCGATCATGTGGGCACCGGTTTCGGTCTGCCACCAGGTGTCCACGATCGGGGCCGGAACTTCCTTCTTGCCGCCGTTTCCGCCGATCACCGTGCGGTACCACATCCAGGCTTCGGGGTTGATGGGTTCGCCCACCGTGCCGAGGACCCGGATGGAGTCCAGGTTGAACTTGCCCGGGATATCCCTGCCCCACTTCATGCAGGTGCGGATCGCCGTCGGCGCTGTATAGAGGATGGAGACCTTGTACTTCTCCACCAGCTCCCACCAGCGGCCCTGATGCGGGGTATCCGGGGTTCCTTCGTACATCAGCTGCGTGGCGCCGTTGACCAGCGGTGCGTAGGTGACGTAGCTGTGGCCGGTAACCCAGCCGACGTCGGCCGTGCACCAGTACACGTCCGTCTCGGGCTTCAGGTCGAAGGTGGCGCGGTGCGTGAAGGCGGTCTGTGCCAGGTACCCGCCGGTGGTGTGCAGAATGCCCTTGGGCTTCCCGGTGGTGCCGGAGGTGTAGAGGATGAACAGCGGATGTTCGGAATCATGCGGCACAGCGGTGTGCTCGCCGCTCGCGGAACCGACGACGTCGTCCCACCACAGGTCCCGGCCTTCGGTCCACTCGACCGGCTCGCCGTTGCGCTTGACCACGACGACGTTGGAAACGGTGTGCCCTTCCTTGACCAGGGACTCATCGACTGCCGGCTTGAGCAGGCTGGGCTTGCCCCGGCGGTATGAACCGTCCGCGGTGACAACGAGCTTTGCCTCGGCGTCGTCAATCCGGCTGCGGAGTGCATCGGCGGAGAAGCCTCCGAACACTACCGAGTGGACTGCACCGATGCGGGCGCAGGCCAGCATGGTGATGACGGCCTCGGGGATCATGGGCAGGTACACGGCCACACGGTCGCCCTTGGAGACGCCGAGGGACTCGAAGGCATTGGCTGCCTTTTTTACCTCTTCAGTCAGCTCGGCGTAGGTGTACGTGCGGGTATCACCGGGCTCGCCCTCGAAGTAGATGGCAACCCGGTCTCCGCGTCCTTCCTCCACATGCCGGTCCAGCGCGTTGTACGAGGCATTGAGCTTGCCGCCCACGAACCACTTGGCGAACGGCGCGTCAGTCCAGTCCAGAGTCTGGGTGAAGTCTTCATCCCAGGTGAGCAGCTCCCGGGCCTGCCTGGCCCAGAACTCCGGCCCGGAAGCGGCGGCTTCCTCGTAGAGCCCGGGCTGAGCCACGGCGGAGGCTGCAAATTCCGCGCTTGGCGGAAAGCTGCGGCTCTCGTGGTAGAGGTTCTCCAGTGCGTCACCGTGCTGCTTGACCGGAGGCTGTTCAGACATCTCGGACCCTTTCCGTTGGCTTGAACCCGGCGCGGATGCCGGGCTGCGGCCCGGCCGGCGGGGCGGTTTAGCGATGTTGTCCTTACCCTAACGCGGCGAAGCCCAAGGTGTGGCACCGGTCACAACACCCTCCGTGAAACGGGGTAATTATGCGATAAACGGTAGCTCCGGCGCCCCGCCACGGGGGCTTACCGGTAGTCTGTCCTGCTGGCGTTGACTAGGCTGTCACTGAAAGCAAACCGCTTGTGGCGCCGCTGCGGCGGTGCCTCAGCACGGTCGGCGCACCCGCCTTCCGGTTGCTGCTGTCGGAACGGAGACCAGAATGAACCAGCCCCACGTTGAACACGAGGAACGCGCTGCCGCGGAGACCCCCGGCGCGCTGGCATCTGCACCCGGAGCAGGGGTCCGTGCGGTGGCAGGCCCGTTCGGGCTGCGGGACATCGTTGTGGGCGCAGCCGTCCTGGTAATGCTGGTCGGCAGCGTGCTGCCCTTTGCCGTTGCCGGCGGGCGCAACCTGTGGACGGTGTTCAGTCTGTTCTACGTCGGCATCGGGATCATCATGCCGCTGCTGGTCGCCGGACTTTTCGCTGCCCGCCGCCTGGCGCCGTCGGTCCGCCTTCGGGTTGGATCCCTCTCGCTGGACCAGTTCGCATCAGTCATAGCCGTGCTGGCCGCAATCTTCTTCTTCCTGCAGCTGGTCTATGTGTTCAGCATCGGGTCCCTGCTGGGATTCATCGGTGCTGTGGCGCTGCTGGCCGCGACGACGTTCGCCCCGCACATCCCTCCTTTCTCCGCCGAGTTCAGCAACCGGACAGAGATTCCGGCACACCCGGTAGCCCGCGATGCGAAGCCGCTCCTGCGCGCACCCAAGCCTGTCCCGGCGCCCAAGCCTGAGAACGCAGGCGGACCCTCGGGTGCAGGTCCTGCAGGCGCGTTCGGTCAGCCCGGCCCTTCTGCCGCCGGTCCTGCAGCAGCCGGCCCCGCAACCGGTGCCCAGCGGCCCGTGCAGGGTGCTCCCGCCGGGGCGCAGCAGCCGGGTACGCAAAGTGCTCCAGGCTCCGAACCCACTGCACACACCGGCACACAGTCCGCTGCCGGACGGCCTGCCGGGACCGGAGCGGGCGCGGCCGCCGCTGGTGTTGCCGCTGCAGGTGCCGCTGGTGCTGGTGCTGGCGCTGGTGCGTCATCCGCTGCTGCCGGAGCGGGCGATTCCGCCACAGGAACCCCCGCTCCGGAACCTTCCGGCAGCGTCCCCGAACCCGGTGCTCCCGAATCCGCGGCCGCCGAACCCGGTGCCCCCGGAGCCAGGGCCCAGGAACCCCGTACCTCCGCCGGAGAAGATCCGCTGCCGGCAACCACTGTGAACCCGGCCGTCCGGGGAGGGGCCCCGGGTTCGGAGCAGCCGGCCCCTGAATCGATTTCGGCTACCCGGGAAGAGAACGAGAACGTCGTTGAAGCCTTCTGGTTCGCCGTTGGCACACCCCGCCAGATTGTCGACGAACGGACCGGGCTACCCCTGTTTATGTTCTACCCGGGCGACTGGGAACTCGGCCTGGAAGACCGCGGCCACGAGTTCCTGGTGCAGGACAAGCGGACCGGCCGGATCGGCGTCCTGCGTGACCTGACCAATATTGAGCGCGTCAGCGACGACAGCTCCGGCCACTAGATCAACACCCGATGCCCCGGCGCCCTGACACTGTTCAGGCGCCGGGGCATCGTTGACTGCGAAGGACACGACCTGACATGCCTACCGGCAACGATGCCTCCCAGCTGGCCCTGAAGCGACGGGCCCGGAAGATCAACCGCCTGCTTGGGGAGCTTTACCCCTATGCAGTGGCCGAGCTCGACTTCACGAACGCCTTCGAACTGCTGATCGCCACGGTGCTCTCCGCCCAGACGACTGACGTACGCGTCAACGCCGTCACCCCAGTGCTCTTCGCCCGGTACCCGGATGCCCGGGCGCTTTCGGAGGCGAACGAGGAGGAGCTGCAGGAACTGATCCGTCCCACCGGTTTCTTCAGGGCCAAGTCGGCAGCGATTAAGAAGCTAGCCACCCAGATTGTGGATGATTACGACGGCGAAGTTCCGAACAGGCTCGAAGACCTGGTGAAGCTGGCAGGGGTCGGCCGGAAGACCGCCAACGTGGTGCTGGGCAACGCTTTTGGAGTTCCGGGCATCACGGTGGACACCCACTTCCTGCGGCTGTCCCGCAGGTTCGGCTGGACCGGGTCGAAAGACCCGGTAAAGGTTGAGCAGGACGTAGCCGAGCTCTTTGAACCCAAGGACTGGACGCCGCTGTCCAACCGCGTGGTGTTCCATGGCCGGCGGGTTTGCCATGCCAAGAAGCCCGCGTGCGGGGCGTGCGCCGTCGCGCAGCTCTGCCCCTCCTACGGCGAAGGCGAAACGGACCCGGACAAGGCCCGGAAGCTGCTCAAGTATGAGCTGGCTCCCGGCCGCGAAGATCTCCTGGCCCGCATGATGGCCTCCGAAACCCGAGCCCAGCTGCGGGCTGCCGGCTACGGACTCGAAGCATGAGCGCACAGGCGCAGCTGGAAGCATTCGGGAATCTGGTCAGCGCCGGGGGCGGGGACTACGGACGCTACCTGCGTTTCCTGACCCGCGCCGTCGATCCGGCTGTTGCCCGCGAAGCCGCGGTCCTCATCCTCTTCGGCGTCCTGGACGAACACCCTTCCCGATTCCACTCCGAGGCGATCCCCGATGACCTCGATGTCCTGTTCGTGGAGCGCGCCTCGACCCTGAATGACCACCCCGGTCAGGTGGCCTTCCCCGGCGGGGGCGTGGACGCCTCCGACGCTGATGTGGTTGCCGCGGCGCTGCGCGAGGCGAACGAGGAAACCGGACTGGATCCGAGCGGCGTGCGGGTGCTTGGCACGCTGCCGAAGGTGGGCCTGCCGGTGAGCAATTTCCTGGTAACCCCGGTTCTGGGCTGGTGGGACAAACCAACGCCGGTGGACGTTGTGGACGAGGCCGAGTCTGCCTCCGTGTTCCGGGTCCCGGTGGCTGATCTGCTCAACCCCGCCAACCGCCGCACCACCGTGCTGCGCCGCGGCGGACAGGAGCACCGAGGTCCTGCGTTCCTGGTGAACGGAGTGGTGGTGTGGGGCTTCACCGCCCTGCTCCTGGACGAGGTGTTCAACCAGCTTGGGTGGACCCTGCCCTGGGACGAGGCGCAGGAGATGGTGCCGGAGGTTTAGCTACTTCGCCTCTGCATAGGAGTCGACGGCGGCGCAGTTCGGGCGATCCACAAAATGCGACTATTGTTGATGGGTCACGGCCATGCTCGTGACCATCACGTTGCCGTTTCAGCCGCCATGCCCCGTGCTGCCGTGCTGGCATCGGAATCAGCCGCGCTTCGAAGAGGAAGACTGTATTGCGCGTTTAGCGCGAGGGGAACCATGACTTTGAATCCACAGGGGACAATTGTCGTGCCACGAGGCGCGCGTACTCTGTCCACAAAACCGCCTCGCAAGTTCCGCACCGACATTCAGGCTCTAAGAGCAATTGCGGTCGGACTCGTGGTCCTCAACCACCTTTGGCCACTGCGTCTCCCCGGGGGATACGTGGGGGTGGATGTTTTCTTCGTCATCTCGGGGTTCCTCATTTCCTCGCATCTTTTACGAGAACTCGAAACGTATGGGCGAGTAAGGGTCTCTGCATTCTACTCGCGACGAGCGAGGCGACTATTCCCTGCGGCCTTTCTGGTGCTTGGATCATCGATGCTGCTGGCCGTTTTATTCCTGCCTTATCCTCGGTGGATAACAACCGCCCAGGAGGTGGTTGCCAGTATATTCTATTTTGAAAACTGGATGCTAGCAGCGAAGAGTGTGGATTATTCTGCTGCGACTGCGTCTGCGTCTGCGGTACAACACTTCTGGTCCCTGTCGGTCGAAGAGCAATTCTACCTTTTTTGGCCACTCTTTTTGATTCTGGGGGCCTACGTCGCCCGTAGGTTTAGGTATTCGCTCCGCACTGTATTGTCAATTGCAATTTTTGGAATAGCAACGCTCTCATTGGCATTTAGTATTTACGTTACTGCTGTGTGGCCGCAGCAGGCCTATTTTGCCACTCCCGTGCGTGTCTGGGAGTTCGCGGCTGGAGCGCTCATAGCGGTCTCCGGAGCGAGACTGGTGCGCCCCATCCTGCGAAATGCGATCGCTATCGTAGGATTTCTTGCGATTATCATTAGCTCTTTGACGTTTGGTGTAGATACAGCGTTCCCAGGCTGGATGGCGCTTATCCCGGTTCTCGGAACCGTTATGGTTATATGGGCGGGTTCGGGTGATGGGTCGCTTGTTCATGACCGTTTAACGGGTGTGCCCGTAATTCAATTCATCGGCAGAATATCCTACTCGCTGTACTTGTGGCATTGGCCCCTGATTGTGGTAGCTCCCTTCGTCTTCGGTGTGGTTCCAACAGCCCCTTATAAGCTGGTTATACTCGCTGTTTCCTTGCTTCTTGCATGGGGTACCAATGTGTGGATAGAAGATGTCTGGAAACAACGCCAGGGGCGACGTACGCGGACTAAATGGAAAGGTTTCCGTGCTCCTGTAGCGGGAATGGTGGCATTATCCCTCGTGGCTCTTTTGTTTGCCGCCGCCGGTAGCTATAAGGAATCAAAATCCATGGAACTGGCCGCTGCTGGCGCCGCTGGCCCCTGCTATGGTCCCGCTGCGGTCGGTAACCGTGACTGCGGTGATCCATTTTCCATAGAGGTTCCCGTGCCGGATATGGGAAAAGAAAATGAGTATTGGCACACTCCGGAGGAATGCGACACTGAAGACGAATTGTTGGAAGCTGGTGGCCCGGCTATCTGCGATTTTTCTAAGGGCGGTTCGGATGCGGAGGTCGTGTGGCTCGTCGGAGACTCGCACGCACAACAGTGGCAGGAAGCTGTCATGCAGACGGCACAGGAACGTGGATGGATTCTGAAATACAGCTATCGTGGCGGGTGCCCCTTGGTGGATGTTCCTCTGGTTTCGTTCAATGGTTCTATGTTGGATTCTGGATCGATCGAGGGATGCGGTCGCTGGTCTCAAGTAGTTCGGGACGCCGTGGAAGCGGACCTTCCTGACCGGGTATTTACTAGTACGTTCGCCGTGCGCGAGGTTATTGATGACGGTTCAGGCGCCCCCCAAACGGAGCAGTACTCGAGCGCGTTCGCACGTATCTGGCAACGGTGGACGGATACGGGAATCGTCGTCTACCCGATCGTCGATGCCCCGCTGAATGGAGTCGGGCGAAGTGTGGATTGTCTTTCCATGAACGGAGCTACGCCCCGAGCCTGTGAAGTGCCTCGGACGCAGGCGGTGGAATTCGAACCTGTAGGCGACGTAGTGCGGCGCTTGGGCAATGAAAGGATCGTCCCGATAGACCTTACGGACTACTTCTGCGATGATGTCAGCTGCTTCAGTGCAGTTGGGGGGGTCGCCGTTTATTACGACGCAAACCACCTGAACCGGTTATATGTTCGAGAACTGACCAGCCATATACAGGACATGGTGGACTGAATTTGGTGGAGGGTTGACCCAGGGCAGCTACTTCGCCTCTGCATAGGAGTCGACGGCGGCGCATACCACCGGGAACTCCAGCGGAATATTGCCGAACAGGAGTCCGGTGGCTTCCGCAGCCGCCTCGGTGACGATCGCCTCGGCTTCAGCCACCCGTCCGGCCGGAACATGGAGCATCACTTCGTCGTGGAGGAAGAACACCAGTTGCCCGGCCGGTGACGTGCCCGACGCCGCCCGCAGCCGCCGTCGTATGCCCGCCAGCCAGCAGGTGGCCCACTCTGCCGCGGTGCCCTGCACCACGAAGTTTCGCGTGAAACGGCCGCGGGAGCGGGCCAGGTTGTCCGCGCGCCGCTGTTCTTCGGCAGAGGATGTCCGCTGCGAGGCCAGCCAGGCCTCGGAAGCCGGGGGAGTGCTGCGCCCCAGGCGGGTGGATACCGTTCCGCCCGTCTCTCCGGCGCGTGCGGCGCGCTCAACAACAGCGATGGCCCGGGGGTAGTTCCGGGTCAGGACGGGCATCAGGCGGCCGGCTTCGCCGCTGGTCGCCCCGTACATGGCGCCAAGCATGGCCACTTTGGCCAGTGACCGGTCGCCGTTGAATCCCTGGTCCGCGATGCCCTGGTAGAGGTCCTTGCCGCGCGCGGCTGTCGCCAGCGCTGAATCCTGGCCGAGGGCGGCCAGTACCCGGGGTTCAAGCTGGGCCGCGTCGGCCACCAGGAGCTTGTGGCCGGGGTCTGCGCGGACGGCGTCGCGGACGTTCTTCGGGATCTGCAGGGCCCCGCCGCCGCGTGAGGACCACCGGCCGGAGACCACGCCGCCCACCACGTACTCTGTGCGGAACCTGCCGTTCTCCACCCAGTCATCGAGCCAGTTCCAACCGCTGGCCGAGAGCAGCCGTGCCAGTTTCTTGTAGCGCAGCAGCGGCTCAATCGCGGGATGGTCCTGCTGTTCCAGTTCCCAGGTGCGGGTGGTGCGGACTTCGATGCCGGCGCGGTGCAGGGCCCGGAGCAGTTCCTGCGGCGAGTCGGGGTTGAAAGACGGGTTGTTCAGCTTGGCCCGCAGTTCCGCGACTGCGGCTTCGAGTTTGGCCGGCCGCTGGCCTTCCGGAGGGCGCGGGCCCAGCTGTTCCTCCAGCATGGCTTCGTGCAGGTCCCGTCGCCAGGGCATGCCTGCGTGCTCCATCTCGGCGGCAACCAGTCCTCCGGCGGACTCGGCGGCCAGCAGGAGGGTGAGCCTGCGCCGTTCCGGACTGCCGGCAACGGCGGCGAGCTGGTCCTGGAGTTCTTCGGTGAGTTCCTCGACCGTGCGGCTCTGCTGCCGGGCTCGGGGATCCAGTGAATCCGCGCCGTCGAGTCCTTCGAAAAGGGAGCCCTGATCCTGGGCAGGCGGCAGGGGAAGCAGCTGCCGCGGGGCGAGGTCCGGTTCATCCTCGGGCCGACGAGACCGCAGTTCCTTGATGTAGGGCGTCTCTGCGGCGAATTCCGAGTTGCGCAGGATCTCACGGCACAAACTCAGGTCGTGGCTGCGTTCAACAGTGATCCCTGCCGCCAGGAGCCTGCCATAGGTCTCCCGGGTCCGGTCCCAGACCCAGCGGACACTGCCCGTGGCCGCTATACGCCGCGCCAGCTCGGGGCCGGTTACGACGGCGGGGGGTGCGGTGGGTACGCCGGAACCGTCCGTCTCCTGCAGTATCCAGTTGCTGGCTTCTGCCGGCCCGCCGCTATTGCGGTCAGCCGTTTTTGCCGGAGTCAGGACGATGTACACCCTCTTATTCTGTCCTGCGTGGGTGACGTTTCCTGACGCACCGCCGCTGCACTCCTCCTCCACACCCTGCCCCTGCACTGTTTCCGAGGGCGCGGGCTCTAACAACGCCCCGGTTATGCAGCCGCTGCAGGGGCCGCAGGGAGGAGTCTGTGGCCATGACCGACACCTTGTTCTGGCGTCCCGGCCCTCAGCCGCGAGAGGCAGAAGTTTCATCAGCAGCCCTACAGCCGGACGACAGTGTTGTGCTGGTACGTCCGGCCGCGCAGCAACTGCAGGATGAGGTGGCACGCATTGCAGTTGCTGCCGGGGTGGACCTGGTGCTCGCGGAGACTCTGGCAGAAGCCGAGCAGGGCCGGCCCGGCATCGTGCTGGTGGACCGGCTTGGCCTGCGCGGAACTGGGGGAGCCGGGCTCTTCTCCCGCCGTGGCCCCGAGACGGTCTGCGTTGGGTACGCATCCGACCAGCCATGGGCCCAGGCAGCTCAGGCAGGAGCCGACCGTGTGGTGGTGCTCCCGGAAGGCGGCGCGTGGCTGGCGGAATACCTTGCACGCAGCCGTGGGCCGGCAGGGCGTGTCATCGGAGTCGCCGGGACCTTTGGCGGCTCCGGAGGATCCACCCTTGCATGCCTCTTGGCCCAGGAAGCTGCGTCTGCCGGTAACACAGTCCTGCTTGCCGACGGTGATCCCGCAGGCGCTGGCCTGGAGCACCGTCTGGGGGCCGAATTCACTTCGGGACTCCGGTGGCGGGACCTTGCAGATGTGCGGGGGACAGTGAACCCGCAGCAGCTTGCCTCAGCCCTGCCCGGTATCGGGTCTTTTTCGCTGCTCGCGCATCCCGCCGGAGAGGCGCCACCCGGGCGCCTGGGGCTGGATGTGCTGCCCACGGTGCTGCAGGCGGCGCGGGGAAGCTACGGGTTGACCATTCTGGATCTGGGAACCAGTCCGGCCCCTGGCTCACCCGCACTGGAGCAATGTGACGGCGTACTGGCCGTAGTTGCAGGACAGCCCAGGCGGCTGCTCTCTGCGCGGTCCTGGTGTGCGTCGCTGGGGGAGCGCATCCCACCGGTATGGGCGGTGGTCAGGGGACCGCTGGCTGAAGGGCTTGACGAAGTCCGCGTGGCTGAGCTCCTGGACCTGCCACTGGCCGGCTATCTGCCCTGGACCCGTTCGCTGAACTCCGCGCAGGACGACGGGCAGCTGCTGCGGGTACGGCGCAGGAGACTGCAGCGTGCACTGGCCGGCATCCTGGCGGCACTTGATCCGCTGTCAGCGCCATGACCGGCCGAAGGGTTCATAGGGGCACGGCTCCAGCTGCCGCGCCCCCCGGATACGGTGCCGGCCTGGTGACCCAGGTCCGCGCCGATGTCCTGTCGAGGGATACAGCCGTCACCGGTGCTGCACTGGCGCAGGCGGTGCGGGCCAGCGGACGGCTGCTGGGCGCTGAAGGAGCACTCCGCGCCGTGGACCGGGTCCGCGCGGATCTGCAGGGACTGGGTCCCCTTCAGCCGCTTCTCGCGCTTCCAGGTTTGACAGACATCCTGGTCAATGGACCTGAAGAAGTTTGGACAGACACCGGCCAGGGACTGCAGCCTGCCGGGATTCGATTCGGTTCGGACACCGAAGTCCAGGCCCTGGCCTCCCGGCTGATCGCGGCCGGCGGACGGAGGCTCGATGACAGCTGCCCCTGCACGGACGTGCAGCTCGGCAGTTACCGGGTGCATGCAGTGCTGCCGCCGGTGTCCACGGGCTCCACTCTGCTCTCCATCCGGCTGCGTTCTCCGCGCAGTTTCCCGCTTGAAGCGCTGGAAGCCGGGGGCATGCTGGACGGTGTATGCGCCCGGGTGCTTCGTGACATCGTTGCCGGTCGGCTGAACTTCCTTATCAGCGGTGCTACCGGAACGGGCAAGACCACCCTCCTCTCCAGCCTGCTGTCCCTCAGTGACCCCGGAGAGCGAATCGTCCTCATCGAAGACGCCGCCGAACTGGACCCGGCACACCCGCATGTGGTGGGACTTCAAAGCCGTCACACGAACGTCGAGGGGGCGGGGAAGGTCGATCTGCCGGACCTGGTGAGACAGGCGATGCGCATGCGGCCGGACCGCCTGATCGTCGGCGAATGCAGGGGCCCAGAAGTGAGGGAGCTGCTGGCGGCCATGAACACCGGGCACGACGGCGCAGGCGGCACCATACATGCCAACTCGGCGGCTACCGTGCCGGCGCGTCTGGCTGCGCTGGGTGCCCTGGCCGGCATGAGCCCCCGGGCACTGGCGATGCAGGCGGCAGGGGCGCTGGACGCGGTCGTTCATTTGGAACGTTCAGCGGAGGGCCGCCGTGTCGCCGGGATCTCCGTGCTGACGACTTCCGCGGAGGGCGAGCTGCTGGCTCTTCCGGCTTTGTCTTTGAGCTCCGGCGGAATGCAGCGGCGGGAAGGGTGGGAACGGCTCCTGATGAGGCTGGAAGCGAAAGGGAGACGGTGATCTGCTCGGGGACAGGGCTCCGGCAGCCCGTGGCATGAGCGGGGCACTGACAGGGCTGCTGCTGGCAGCGGCCTGGGCGCTCCTGCTGGCACGTCCCGGGCAGATCCTGGTGGAGCGAGCACCCGGGAGCAATGGGCCCACGTCTCCGGCCGACGGGCCGGGGTCACGCAGGAGGAGCCGGTCAACGGGGTCCGGGTTTCGGCCTGGAAGCCGAGCAGCGCAGCAGGAGGAGGCGCTGCACCGACTGCCGCTGCTGGTTCACCAGCTGGCGGGTCTGCTGGCTGCCGGACGTACCCCGGCCGATCTCTGGTCGGATGCAGCAGCCCTAAGCCGGGACGGGGGTGACACCGACACAGCGGGCGTCCTGGAGTCAGCTGCGCGCGCAGCGGAACTGGGACTAAGCCCGGTGTCTGCCCTCCGTGATGCAGCGTTGTCGGCACACGGACTGGAGGCTGCAGTGTGGAACGATCTCGCGGCGTGTGTGCACACCGCTGAGCACAGCGGTGCCCCGCTGGCTAAGATACTTGCCCGGTACGCCCAGGGGCTGGAAGGCATGCTGGATTCTCGGGCGGCGAGGGCGACGGCACTGGCTGGGCCGAAGGCGACAGCCCGTCTGCTCACCTGGCTTCCGGTTGGTGGACTGGGACTCGGCTATGCGCTGGGTGCGGACCCGCTGTCCGTGCTTACGCAGAGCCCTGCGGGCTGGGCTGCTGCGGGCACCGGAACAGTGCTGGCTCTCGCGGCGCGAATCTGGTCGAGGGTTCTGGTGCGGCGGGCAACTGGTTCGGAAATCCAGTGATGAGCGCGGAACTGCCATGAGCGGACTGGCGGTCAGCGTGCTTCTGGCGGGCGCTGCAGCGGTGCTCTGGGGGATCAACGGTACCTCGGTCCCCCGAGCCATCCGGCACGGTTTCGCGGGCCGTCATCCATCGGACGGCGGCACCTCCGGGGATGCTGGACGTGGCGTCTCAGATCCGGCGCTCATGCTTGACCTCATGGCCGCGATGCTGACGGCAGGCCGTCCCCTGCCTGCCGGGATGCGTGCACTCAGTGAGGTGGCCGAACCAGGACTCGGACGGATTCTGGCCCGTGTAGTGACGGCGCTGGAGCTCGGAGCGGGCTGGCATGAATCCTGGGAACTGGTGCTTCGGGCAGAGAAAAGCTCCGGACGCGGTGCCGCCGTCAGTATTCCGGCAGCTGCAGAACTACAGAGCTCCCTGGCGTTCGCGGCTACCAGCGGGGCACCGTCCGCCGCCGTGCTTCATGCCCAGGCCGCTCAGCTGCGTCGGCGGAAGGCCCGCGAAGCGGAACGCCGTGCAGCGGCCCTGGGCGTCCACCTGGTGCTCCCGCTCGGACTCTGCGCGCTGCCGTCATTTATCTGTCTGACGGTTGTCCCTCTGCTCCTGACGCTTCTGCCCTCGTTCTAGACCCGTTGCTCCTCCACAGCAGCTGCGGCTTCCAGGACTTATCCAGAACGCGGGGCCAACCGTGGGGCCTGCCGCGACGAGCCGCCAGAATCGATGCAGCGTCCAGGAATGAGAGGCCCCCGGGACGCAAATTATCCAACTACTCAGCACCACAAGGAGCACCCTATGTCTGTCATGCCGTATGACCCCTCACCGCTCTTCGCGGGAGACCAGGAAGGCCCGCGGTCAGAGGCCGTTCAACACCCCGCTGGCCGGACCGCGGATCAGGGCTCTGCCGTCCAGTGGAGGACGGCAGAGCCGGCAGCGGGGTTGCAGCACACCGCCGGAACCCGCGGCTTCGCGCCGGCCGGTCCGCCACGCACCGTACCACCCGGCCCGGAGTCGGAGGGAGGGGTTCCGCTGGCCCGGGTGATACCGCTGCGCCCCAGGCAGCAGGCCAATGATCTGCAGGACCGCGAAGCGGGCATGGCAACTGCTGAATACGCCATCGCCACCCTTGCCGCCGTGCACCGAGTAAGGCGTACTTTAGGCTAGGCTGTGGCGCATGTCTCCTACAATCGCCCCAAGCCCGCGCGTCGCGATTTACGCTCGCCAGTCGGAGGACGTCGATCAGGGCATCGTCCAACAGTTGGATGATTGCCGTAAGGAGGCCGTCCGGCGGAACTGGCGGGTAGTGGCCGAGTTCCGGGACAACGATACCGGCGCCAGCAAAGCACGGGGACCGAAGACTGACTGGTCCAAGATGCTTCGGGAATTTGATGCCGGCACCTTTGACGTATTGCTGGTGACAGAAACATCGCGGCTTACGCGCAGCCTCACCGATGTCCTCGACGTATGTCCTCCCCGCCGCGACATGAGAGTGGTCGTAATTCGTGAGGGCATCGACACTGACATCGATGACTTCATGCTTAAGCAGCTCGTGCTCCTCGCAGAACGTGAGGTCAAGATTAAGGCGGCGCGTGCAGCCCGTTACGCCGCAGAGCGCCGGAAGGAAGGCCATCCAGGCGCAGGGAAGACACCGCACGGATACCGATGGGTGCCGGCATCCGACCGCGGGCTGACAAACACCCGCTACACCATAAATGAAGCCGAAGCTTCCGACGTTCGCAGGATCTTCGCCGAGTTCCTGGCAGGGGCCCCGCTCGGACAAATTGCCCGCGATCTCAACGATGCCGGTCGGTCAACGAGGAGAGGAGCACGGTGGCGCTCCGACCTCGTACGTCGAATTCTCATGAACCCCTTCTATGCCGCCCAGCTGCCTCCAGCACAGCCCACGGGGAAACACTCCCTGGCAAACATCGACGTTGAGGCATGTACACCCGGTGCGTGGGAGGCCATCGTGGGGCTAGAACAGTTGATCGCAGCTCGTGGGCGACTGGTCGGTGTCAAACCTAACCACAACGGCACCGCCCGCAGGTGGCTGCTCTCCGGGCTGGCTGTCTGCTCCGTCTGCAGCGAACCCGTTCGATCAGCGCGTGGCAGGACGCATCCAACAGCCCGAAAAGACGGAACCGGTACGTCTCCCAGCAAGCTGTACCACACCTACCGATGCGTGAACGGCCACTTCATGCGGAATGGGGACGTCATCGACGACTACGTCGCCGTCATGTGCGTCGCCCGATTGTCAGAGCCCGATGCTGTGGCCCTGCTAGTTGCCCAACCTGATGGGGAGGACATCTCCGCGCTGCACAACCGTCGCGATGCGCTTCGAGCAAGCCGAAAAAACGTCTTCAGACTTATTGACGACGATCCCGCCCGGCTTGCGGACGCGGAGGATCGGCTCAATGATCTGGAACACCAGCTGAGAACTCTCGACGAGGAAATCACTAAGGTCACCAGCCGGAGCCCTTTTGCCGATTTGGTCGGTGTCGAAGACGTCCGGGCTTGGTGGGAGTCCGCTACTCTCGCTCGTCGCCGGTCCGTCGTTGACTTCCTGATGAGCGTCTCGATTCGTCCTGTCGGCAAAGGGCGCCGTGTTGCCACCTGGGAAGCTGTCGCGGATAGTGTCCGTCTCATCCCGAAGGTTTAACCCTCGATGGGTCCATCCAGAGTCGTCCCTACTTTTGTCCGGTATTAGTGTCGACTCCACGGACCTCGTGGTAGTCGCGGCCTACAGGTAGCCGAGGTACTCGCTCAGCGGGTACAGCTGGTTTGAGCACTTGGCACCCACGGTGAGGAAAGCGAACGTCTCAGCGTCGTCGCCAATTGACTCGTAGAGCGCGTTCATCGCCTTTGACGGCGTCGTGGTGCCATTCAAAATGGCGCAGAAGTCGTCTGCCATACCCAGGATCTCCTTGTCTGAGTAATCGGCCAGCGGGGGGAGCTTAGCGATAAGTTCCTTGACGTACTCGGCATCAGCCCCTGTCGCTGTCCGGTTGTTGGGGGCTGGTTCAGAGGTTCCGCATGCAGTGAGGGTCAGTGCGAGGAGCGTTGCTGCTGCGAAGGTAGTGCGCTTCATACGAGGTCATTCATCCGATCTGGGTGGTGCTTTTTTGACTGGGTAAGCCTAGTTGGAAAGGTGCGCGCATACCGTTCCGGCGCGCGCAAATCTGGCACCGTCAGTTTGAGGACGCGGACACACGTTGAAGCCTCGGAGCTCCATTCGCTGAGAAGTACTCGGAAAACGAATTCGGTAATCATTTTCCTAAACAGTGCCGTGATCCGGGCGATGTGCGTGGTTTGCAGGGTCGTACCACTCGGGTGAGCGCCACCCCCCCCCCCGCACGACCTTGTAGCTTTTACCCGCGGTGGTCACCCGTACGATCCGGCCGATTAGTAGTGGTCCGCAGCGACGTAGTCGGTCTCATCTTTCCCAGGACCTAGAGTCGGTGGGCGGACACGACGGCGGACCTGGGCACAGGAGTCTCTGCCCAGGTCCGCCCCGGAGGTGGGACATACCGCTCAAACCTCAGCCTCACGGCTTCTCTGTGCAGCTCCTGTCGAAGGGCCGCTGGGGCTTCATCTCTGCTTCTCTCAAGACGCCGCGACAACGTCGCAGGGGTCTCTGTCCACGACGGGCGACAGCCCGAGTGGGAACTGGTGCCACTCGCGTCAGCGATGGCTCCAGGGGCACCCCAACGACGCGCAGCGTTGGTGGGGCCAGAGAGCGCAGCGAACGCAGTTGGGACCCGGAGCGCAGCGATGGGTGAGGGAGCGCCAGCGACCGAAAAACCGTCGGCTCTGCCGACCACCGAAGCGAAGCGAGGTGCCAGTTTTCCTTATGCCCTTTCTCTTCTTTCCTCACGTCTGGAGCTTTAGCGGAAGACTGAGGAGATTTCTGTTGGTGTTTCAGAGGAAAGTAGCGCCTACCACCTGCTTCCTACCCGACCATTTATGGTTCCTACTCGTAGGAGGGAGGGTAGAGGTGGCGCTAGTTTCCGCGGGTTTTGGGCCTTTTGCTTCCTACCGGGTTCTTAGGTGCATGGCACCCGGTAGGAAGCACTGCTGCAACGCAGCGTCACGGGGTCCGACGAAGGAGTGGCGCCGTGTTCATGCCCAAAAAGGGGACGCAGTCCCCGTCTTCATTTCTCGCACCAACAGGGCGCTGTGACACAGGAGCAGCGATCCCGTACGAGGTGGCACCGCGGCGACGGCTGAGGAACGAAGACGGCTCCGAGGGGCTGCCGAAGGCGCTGCGCAGCAGCGGTTGGAAGCTTGTCCTGGAATGGGTTCACCCGCCCCGCCAGGGGTTGATCTGACGACCTCTCCGGCGACCGCCGGCGTGCTCGAAACGCAGCCGCTCCAGCGGCTGTCACAGCTCCTGTTTCAGCGCCCGTGGCCACTGCGTCACCGTGGCCGCAGCGAACCGTTCAGACGGCTGCAGCCGGCTGTTCCGAAGGCACTGCAGAACGATGCTCCAGCATCGCCGGCAGACTCTGCGGATCCTTCCCGGAGGGAGGCAGCCGGACTCTGCGAACACTGGGCACAACGACGGGGTTCATCGCCACCCGCCCCCGCCCCTCCATGCTCCTGACAGTGTGCATTCGGGCCTGACATGGCGCTTCCCGAGCGCCAATCGGTACAGCTTGAAGGCTGCAATTTTCTGGTCTGTGTCGGCCAGATTCTGGCCAGATGTGTCCCGAGACGGGCGCAGATTGGGTGCCCTGGGGCGTCTGTCAGAGGCCTTCGAGGCTCCGGAACCCCTCCGCAGCTGGACCCCCCCCGCCTGAGCCTGATAAGGCCCACAAATGGCCAGCGAGGACCCGAAAACGGCTACTGCCTGACGAAGGTTACTCCGCTGCCCGCTTCTGGCCCACGGCCGGCCGGGTATCGACCAGCATCGGGCATGTCGCCCAAAGTCTGGCCCAAATCTGGGCCTGTTGTGGTCACAAAGAGGCCTGTGCCTGCCGAGCACATGGCCCACTCCCCGAGCGGATCGAGGCCGAGCTGGAGCTGCTGCGCAGCATGCGCCGTGCCGAGGTGCGCAGCTTCGCTGCCCGCGCCCTGGGACAGGTTGATCCCGAGGCTCTGCGTAAGATAGCCCAGATATTAGACGAGAGCGCCTGAGCCTTGAGCCGGGCGGCGTCGAACATGGGGGGATGACGCGTGGATGAAGCGCAGATCCAGGAATGGGTCGATCAGCTGACGGAGGCCCTTCAGGGTCTGCGGCCACTGCCGCAGCAACAGCAGCCACAGCCACCGGAACCCGGGACGTGGGACTTCTTTGTCAGCACATTCAGCTTCGCACCGGTGGCCACGCTGGTGATAGGCGCGGTTGCTGCGGGCATTGCGGTGGGGACTTTGATTCAGAGGAGACGGTCAGACGCCCGCTCTGAATGGTGGCGGAGGGCCGAGTGGGCGCTCGACGCCAGAATCCATGCCAACTCGGAGATGAATCGAAACGGCAAATCCATGCTGACTGCGCTGCTTTCCAGCAAGCTGGCCGGCAAGGAGGAACGCAAGTTCATCCGAGAGGTAACAACCCCGCCTCCCGTCGCTGACGATCCCTTATCACCGGAGGCACAGGCATTCGCGGATGCGATCAAGGCGGAAAACCCGGAGATGTCTGACGAGGACGCTCTACTTCTTGGTCGCCGCGCGGCAGCGTACTATGCTGAGTCGGCCAATTCCGGGGTGGACGATCGAGACAATGACAGCGACAATGGGGATACAGAGACGGAGGAGGCTCGGAATTGAAGAAGCCACACACGCTGGATTCCGCCCGCAAGGCGCAAGCGCTCAGAAGGCTGCGTCGGGACATTCTCTCGTCCCAGGTTCAGGTGATCCTTGACGAGAAGGAACGCAAGAAGACGCCGCATGAGATCGAACTGCTAGCCAAGCTGAATCTGCCGCTCAGCGCGGAAGTCAAAGAGATCAAGCGTTCTGACGCACCCCGTGCGATGCACGCAGGCGGGTAGCGCGTCCCGCGATTCTAAAAAGAAAGCCCCATCCGGGTAACCCGGATGGGGCTTCTTGCTGTCTGGATCAGGCGGCTTCGCTGAGGCGGAAGGCTGCTGCCTGGAAGTCGGCGACTGAGATGGTCATGTCACTCTTGGCGGTAAGGTAGCCGCTGCCACAACAGCAGATTTCACCACTGTGGAAGACTTGCGTGCCACGGGTGTCCTTCAGGCAAGCCCACACGCGGATTCGTTGCGAGTTCCCGGTAATGCGGAGGTAACAGCACGCTAACCTCGTCGGTTCGTGTGCCAAGAAGTTCCCAACGGTCTTCGTATGCCAGGAACGTCTCGACTCCAACGCGGGATTGCTCCACGCCCGCATTGCGCTTCCCCGGGGCTGCATCCGGGTCGTGAAGCCAATTCATGTGTCCGATCCACGCCGCGGCTGCTACGTGGTCCCTCGGGACGACAAAGGACCGGGGCGCGAGTGTGGGGGCCGCAGGGTCCAACATGACTAGTACGAACCACTCGTGCTGGGACAAGGATGGCTGTTGCGACTTAACCCCCAGTGGCCATCTACCGTCCCGCCCTGCCCATCGTATGGACTTGACTTGAACTTCGATCATGCTCCGTACGGGACCATCCGTATATACCGCAAGGATGTCCGTTCGTTCGAGACCGTCCCGCGTCAGGGCAGCACCCCATCCATACCGTGACAATACTGAGCACACCCAGTGTTCGCCTGCGCTCTTCGTCATCTTTTTGTCAACCATCTTGGGAGCCTAACAACCTATTAACCACCGAGCGGATCCTGGCACTGGAACTCCCTTAGGTGGCTCGCCGGGCGGCCTGGCACACCCATCTGTGCAACTCGCTATGTCTACCGAGTTACATTTCTGTTCATTTATCAGGACATTTGGAAGCTTAAACATATAATGATGGTTCACTATCCATTATCGCTTTCTAGAAGTGGTTCTTGATGTTCGCACTGGTCCTGAAATTCATTTATAATTTCAGGACCCGGGGGCCTGTTTTGGATGCTGTGACAGAAGGGGTATCCGGGGGGGGCAATACCAGGTGCTGCACTGCAGAGAGCGAGGCTGATGCATGGAAAACCGGACAACAATGGGCCGTTTGAAGCGGAGGAATTTCTATTCCAACAAGGAATGGTGGACCCGTACCATGTGGGCACTCGAAGCGACCGCTTCCCCCAGCGACCGCATGTTTGGATATGGTGCAGCAACGCTCATTGAACTTGCCGGGAGTGATGCCGCAAGCAAAGAGGAGAAAGTCCTTCTAGACGCGGTCTGGAGGGTGTCCGGAACCCAGATGCGAGACACCTCGATCCGTCAGCTCCTTGCAGAACACAGCACAGTCTCTGAGCCATCTGAGGAGGCCGAGACACAACGGTCGGAGTGTGGACTGGGGAAGGCCTCCTCCCTCTATCGGGAAGTCCTTGCCGCGCGACTGAAAGTCATACTCGATGAGGAATTCCGCCGTGAGACCTCACCTCTAGTTTCGGAGCTCGCCAAGATCCAGGTCAGCCCTGCCCTCTGAATCACTCGCACCAGCGCACGTGCAGGCTGATGGGCCCCTGAAACGCGCTCCGGCAGGTTCGTCCCATCCGGGTAGGAGAAGTTATGAATCGCAGAAGAGCTAACCAACCCTGCGGCGAAGAATCCGGCAGCGGATGGTGAAAAGAGTACCTGCACGATTCAGATTTAGATCTGAGAAGGACCTCGAGGACTACTTGGAAACTCGGCTATGGCACACCGGTGAAGACCTGTTAGTCATCGGAAGACAGCTGAAGATTGCCAGGAACGAGATTGATTTGCTCGCGATCGACTCGACTGGCCTGATCTACGTGGTCGAGCTGAAGCTCCATGCGTCCCCCTCCGTCATTGCCCAGGTGCTCTGCTATCGGCGTGCTTTCAAGGGGATCAGCAGGGAGAATCTCATACGTGTAGTCGCCAACGGCAAGCTTCAGATCGACTTGGAAGAGGCTTTCCAACAACGTTTTGGCCACCCACTGCCTGAGAATGTTCAAGAACTGCCGGCACTCATAATCATCGCGGAGGATATCCACCGCTACCCCGCATACAGCATCCTGGGGATGCTGGACAGTGGAGAACCGGTCAAAGCATTCCGGTACGAGGTCGAAGAGCTCACCGGGGCCGTCCGACTCGTCCCATGCTGTCGCTCAGCCCGCGATGTGAAGGAGGGCACGCACATAAAGAAGCGTCCTTCTGCGCGACCCGGTGACATGATTTCGGGACCTCGTCGGCCTGTTCGTCGCGTACCAATTGACGAGAACGTCCGACGCTTTTGGCTGACCCACGCCCAGGACTTCAAGCCCTTTGTGACCTTCAAATCCGTGTACGAGCGCTACAGCGACTGGGTCGACGCGCAGGCGGACGACGACATCCACCTCTACCAGAGCGGACACTTCGGCAGCCAACTGTCGGCACTCACCGCCGAATCCGGCGAATGGACGCGCGTTTATATTGCCCCTCAAGACACTATGGCTGTCCCGTCCTCCCCTCGGACGTACCGCGCCATGGGCTACACCCGTGCGGCCTACCAGCTGAACCCGGTCGGTGCGGATACAGAACTCTGATCGGGCTAGCACCCTCGATTCTTGGCCCTTAGCTTTCCTGCAAGAGAGCATTGGTCTGTGCGGAAGTTCCTATCACCGCTGCAGCGCCATCCCCTTTTCCACATTAGCGAAAACGGATTTTGCCTCATACAAGAACGCCGATTCGGGGAAACACCCTTCACGCCACATATCGTGCCCGGGTCGCACGACGGGTACGCTTGTGACGCGCGTCTTTTACAAGACCTCGCAAGCGACAGAACTGTGTTGATCGGGATTGCTTTCAGCTGCCAAAGCTGGTCTTCGGCCTCATGAGCTGGAACGTCGCGGTTACTATGGCTTCGATCTTGGGAATAAAGTGAAACAATCATTCGCGACCGACCCTCGTACCATGTGGGCATGGGCTGATTACTCAGATAGCCCGATGGACCTGCCTGTTAGTGATGTTGCGGCCCGCCAGATTCTGGAGGCGATCCCTGCCGGTGAGCACGTAGAGATATTCGGTGCTGTGATGATATCTCCGGACTGGAACTCTTTCGATGTACGCGGAAATAACCTCCCCGCAAAAGCTGTCTTTTCAGCACGGACTTTCAGTGTCTGGATCATCCCATCAGCCGGAGACCGAGCTACAGTGATCCCAGCTACGGAAACCAGATGGTCAAGCGGTGTCGGGCCAAGTAGTGCGTACTGGCTTGGTGTGAGCGAATTCCGCTTATCGGATGGCCCTAGTTTGTATGCTTTCGCCGACGAGAGACGAATCGAGAGGTTTCACGAAGGTGCGGGACGAGAGGTTCTCCGGATACCTGATATCCCACTTGCGCCAATGCCGAATTTTGATGGCAGCCAGAACTCGTCCGACGCGCTTTCGTCTCCTAGTCGTCGAATTCTTGGGGACTGGCGCAGCGCTGAGGATATCGCCGCAGAGCACATGCGTACGACACTGGCCCTATTCGATGCGCGGCTCACTGGAGGTGTCTCGGATCGTGGAGTAGATGTTGAGCATCCGGAGGCTGTCGCCCAGGTTAAGATGCAGGCGACTCCTGTGGGATCGCCGCAGGTTCGTCAACTCCGGGGTGCCAGGCCACATCTGGACTTTCACCTTTTTTACTCCACCTCCGGTTACACGCGGGCAGCCCTCCAAGAAGCGGCAGATTCCGGTGTTGCCCTTTTCACCATCGGTGAGGACGGGAACGTCCAAGGCCTTGGTGAGTGGGCGGAATCGCTGGTTATGGATGGCCACAGGCGTAGAGGGGGAAATGAAGCCATGGTTGCTCGGTACGTCACGGAAGTGACTGACCGCATCACTCAGGCCAGGGAGAACTACGGTGGCTGGAGGACGGGAATAGGTTTCGTCAATCATGAGGCACTAAAAAACTTGGGGCCTCATGACGTGATCGACCGCGCTCAGCTCTACCTTGAGGGAGCCATAGAGGCTGCAGAGGAGGGGCCGAGAATTGGGACAGTGTCGAACCGTGTGGTTGTCAGCCATTATCGTAATGCTGATCTCCGCGCGGCGTTCTGCTGTTCAATGCTCGGCGTCCCCTACCCGGGAGAAACCCCTATTGGGGAAAAGTTCAAGAGAAAGAAACTCTCTGCGGCCGACTTCTACTGACCTGCCGGAAGCGACGCGCTGGACTAGGATCATTCTTCCGGCCGGAGCCAGACGGGCATTACCGTGGGACATGAAGACCTCTTGGGTTCGGCTGTGTGTGGTAACCACCAAACCTAAGAGGTCTTCACCCTTTTCACGTGTAACTAACGTGGTGTCTCAGTACACCTAGCTACGGGGCTCGGGAAGGATCGTTCCGGCGGGTAGCTGTCTCCCGGACGGACTGCAGGGCCGACATGAGGCGGCGGGCGTTCGCGGGAGAGCTCAGGAGGTAGCTAGTCTCCACCAAGGCGTCATACTCAGCTTTGGACATCAGGACCGCTGACGCACTGCCGGATACAATCTCGATCTCTGTGTGGTCGCGATTCACACGTTCGATAAGTTCTCCGAGCCGACGCTGAGCGTCCCCCAGTTCTACAGCCATGGATTTCTCCTATGCGTCATAACGGACATCGGCTACAGATTCGCTAGGAAAACTGGGGCACTTTCTGAGGGTTCAGAGGGTGCTTGACGCTTGCTGCGGGGATGCCGGCGCTCACCAGCTCCTGATGCAGAGTCCGAACACCATCAATACTCCAGTCGTTCACCGTGATCAGCGTCCCATCCCCGAAGCGTTCAGTCTTTGCGGCCTTCAGTACTGGAGCTGGACCGAGCTCGGCCTCTGAAAGCCAGATCAGGTAGTCGGCGTACGTTTCCAGCGATTCTTGGACTTCCCTGCTCGTCCGAAGCGTATCCAGGAGAGCCCAGTCCGGCTGCCAGATACTGACAATCCGGCGGAACAACGCGGCCAGGTCGTCTTTGTCCCCAGTCGGAAAAGTGGGTTCGAAACGGATGGTTACAGTATTTTCCAAGTAGGCCTTGCTCGAACCTACGTTGCCCTCGTAGGAAGCAATGCTGGTGCCGTTGGATCGGGCGCACGTCAGATCGGCGCCGATGGGCAGTCCCTCCGCCAGCATCCCATCCGGCCGAACCTTGGCCCGGTCCCGGACCTCGCGTTGGAGCTCTTCCAAGGTGCGGGGAGCGGGAAGTTCGTAGAGCTCGGGATTATCTTCAGCCGTCCGGTCCCATGGAGGCGCAACCCATGCAAGGTCCTGGTAGCGGGGATCGTCCCTGGGCACAGAGTCCTCGAGTGCGCACACGGTAGCCCATCCGCGGCCAGCGACTTCGTCTGGGGTCTCGGCCCGGCTTGCCCACGCCAGCATGATGTAGGCGTACTGGTCATTCTCGGAGAACAACTCGGCCATGGTTTGCTTCATCGGTTCAACCTATCAAGGGCTCTACAGTGCTTAGGGCATCGGTTCAAATCTCAACACCATGTGTTTTCGGAGTGGATGCGTGCGTGGGAGGTACGCGTCGAACTGATCCATGACGCTCTTTTGGGTGAAAACGATCTCGTGAACGTAACCAGTAGTGCCGGCGTGCTCAAGCGCCTTAGCCTGCCTGGCAAACTCATTGGTAACCCAGTGCCTGAACTCTCTCCGTAGCCATTCAGGTTTCATCCATTCGTAGTTTCCCTTCACCTCGGTGAAGTACTCCCGTGGAGGATCACCCCGCCAGTGGTGGTTGTCGAAGGCCACCATGTTTCCGTCCGAGTCAGGAAGAAGGTACTCACGTGCCTGGGTATCGTGCACGCGATCGACGCCGGTGATGTACTGCTGTTCGGGCGCACCATTGATACTTCGGGGAGAGACATCCTGCCAGGACCCGTTACCGCCATCGGCGTCGCCTACCCGTGGCTGGTCAGCCGGACCCCTGCCCAGAGGGCTGTACGTATCTGCGAAGGGCTTGCCACCGGCTGATCCCTTCCCCTCACGCAACATGGTGCTGTTGTCGGGTATCTCGAACGTCCGCGGGCTGACAGGAACCTGGCCACCGGGAAGGGCAGGAGTCAGTCCCCCGAAACCTCCGGGGCCATCTCCGGGAGATTTGGCGCCGGCACCGAGTCTTTCAGCAAATGTTGCGGCCTTGGCCCCGGTCTTAGCCGCACCTCCTGCCGCGCCTGCCCCACCCAGGAAGAGCGTGCCAACATCAAAGATGTTCCCACCGAGGGCCAGCCCCGGGCGGTCGGACTGCCATTGGTCGTATCGGATGAGCACAGGGCCCAGGGCCACGAGTTCCATGGCCGCCTGAGAATCCCTTGCCGACGGAACGCCCGGCCCCATCAGGACATAGACGTTTTCCGCGGTACGGTACATGCTCTTCCACGCTGCTCCAGCCTTGTTCCAGCCCTGGAAACCGATGAGGACACCAATCCCTTCGACCATCTCCCAGCCGGCTGCCGGCACCCCTGCAGCCGTGTCACCGATGAAGTTGACCATGTCCACGTACCAAGGCAGATCCTTGGATAAGTAACCGCCGGAAAAGGCCGCAGCGTAGTCCTCATACCCATAGCCGTAGCCGGTTGTGCCTGCATTCAGGTTTTCGGAGTCCTTGGCATAGGTGCGGTCGGAGTCCGTGAGGTGGCTGATCCAGGTAGCGGCGTCCCGCTGGGCTTCATCCAGATCGGCGTGGAGGCGTCCGACGTCGGAGGCCAGCGTGTTGCGCGCTGTGATGGCCTCGCTGTTGTTATCCCACTCGTCCTGCTCGGATTGCGGGTAGTTGCGATTGAATGCGGCCACGCGGGCCCTGAGGCTCTCAAGGCGCACTTTAAGTTCGTCCACGGTGTCGGCATAGGACCGCATCACGGTGCTGAGGAGGACGCTCCGATTGGAGAGGGTCTCCGCAGACGTACGGGAGGCGTCCAGGGCAGTGAACACTTTTTCGTTTCCAGGAGCCGTGTACACATCATGGCCAGTGAGCCGGAGCCATACAGCCCTGATGGAGTCCGTAAGTTCGTATGTGCGTTCCCCAACGTTCTTGATGGCTTCCACGCGGGCACGGAGTGCGTCGGTGTCCGGCAGCCGTTCTTCGAACTCCCTGATCCCAAAGTCCATCAGAATGCGTTGGGGTGGCCGTTGCGGAGGCTCTGCCGATCCGCCGAACCCGGCGCGTCGTCTACCCGTTCCTGTGCGGCTAAGGCTGAAGCTTCCCGGGCGTTGGCGCTCATTTGTCCGTCACCCTGCACCAGCGCCGAGACGGCGTCCGCGACAGCATCTACGGCTATCATCGTGCGCCCTCCGGCCGTCCTGATGATCCGGGCGAGTACGTCTGTATGAAATGTGCTCAGTTCCGTCGAGATGGGCGGCGCCTTGGATGCCTCCGCCAGACCGGCGATATTGGTTTCGGCGGAGCCAAGAAGATCATTGAATTCGATAGCCATGGACTGAACCTCGCTGAGGATAGCAATCACTACCTCAGGCATCACGACAAAGCTGCCGTCAGCAGCTGCACCTGATTGGCTGCCGGTGTCGGATGGCACATTATGCTGTGCGGTCAACTCGAATTTCACGCTTTGCCGTCCCCCTCGGTTCCTTTGCGGCTCACCACATAGAACCCCAAACTCCCGCTCGTTACAAGAGCCTCTATTGGAGTGTGGATTACTGCTCGCGGCTAGTAAATTCCCAATCCTTTGCCGACGTGTGTGAATACCAAGGTATTCATTCCGTTGCCGGGAGAGAATCTAGGGCGTTGCCAAAGTCATTGGGAACAGTTCCGCAAGACTGCTGTGCCCTCACTACCGCACGACGCTGGGCACTCTTCCCTCCGGTACGCAAACGCCTGCGTCCATGGCTTTGAAGAACTGGGCGCAGGACGCGCCTGGCCGGTAGCGCAGCACGTGAGCATAGGCCGGATAACGTTGGGTTTGAAGGCGCGGCTCACTACAGAATGGACCTTCACCCATGGATCAGCAGGCAATCTTCATCGACGCTGGATTCCTGCTGGCAGTTGGCGGCATGCAGACGGCCGGGACCTCTCTCCGATCCGCGACCACCGTAAACTTTGAACCCTTGATCGAGGGCATCCGTAAGTGCACCCAAGAGTTCAGCGGCCTCCCCACGCTCCGTACCTACTGGTATGACGCCTCCAAGGACGCGCTCTTCACCGAGCAGCACAAACGCATAGGCATGATTTCGGGTGTGAAGGTTCGGTTGGGACGCATGTCTGTTGACGGTACCCAAAAAGGCGTGGACCTGAAGCTCGGACTCGACCTCGTTGGGATCGCACGGAACAGGGGTGTGAACACCGTATTCCTGCTCTCGGGAGACGATGATTTGGCGGCGGCCGTAGAGGCCGCCCAGGACTTCGGCGTCAAAGTCGTCCTCGTCGGCTTTGAAGACTCAAGCCATCGGCTTGGCGTGACCTCCGTTGCGGAACACCTTGCCCTGCGTGTGGACAGCATCATCACCCTGCCTGCGGAACTGGTGCGGGAGTGCTTCACCAAGCAGGAGAAAGCTCCACCGCTAAGCCCGGCAACTGCAGCGGTGCCAGCACTTCCCATGCCGTCGCCGGGAACAATCGTTGGTGCGGCGGTCTTGAACGGTACGGTGCCGAAGCCCAAGCCCGGTGCAGCTGTGCGCTCGGGTACTTCCACTCTCTCTTTTCGGCCGTCCCAGCCGGACAACTCGGAACTCGTATACAGCTCCGAACGAAGCGTCACAGGCGCAGGGTACGAGGACTCAGCGATGGGCGCGGCCTACGATGTAGGTTTCGCAGTGGCAGAGTCCTGGTACAACAACACCACCCAAGGCGCTTTGCGGGAGTTGGTGGCCGAGCGCCCCATACTCCCCCCGGAAATTGACCGGGTGCTTCTGAAGGACTGCGCTTCTATGATTGGCGAACAGAAGACGGATTATCAGGGCATACGCAAGGAACTGCGCCGTGCGTTCTGGGAGCGCCTGGACCAACTCGCTTAACACGTATCCTGCCCACCGCACACGGCTCAGGCCGTTGCTTCACCTCCGCCCCCCGCCGAGCTCTCTGGACGCATTAGCAAGAGTTTACGATCAGCCAGGGTCAACTAGGGGACTTCGCTCGTACTTACTCTGCATCCACGCTGTGCCAAGAACATCCACAGTTGTTTGGCTGGCGCTGGGGGCGATGTAGCTACCACTCAACTTAGACACCTCCACATCCGCGCCTTGCCGTCCTTGAACCAGGTTCCCTCGGGAGTGGCGGGATTTTGGATGTGCACAGGAAGCCGACCGTTGGGTATTGTCGGGACGAGTCCGTGGTTTCCCGGGTTTCCGATGTTCAGGTTGTCCAGCCCGCTGCGCGCCTTCTCGATAGCCTTCCTGGCACCGTTCGCAGCACTCCTGGTCGCGGTTTTGGTGGAGACCTTCCCAAGGGCCGTCAGAAGGCCTCCGCCCACCAGGAGTGACCCGACGTCGAAGATGTTCCCACCCAGCGCCAGACCGGGCCCGTCAGGTTCCACTGATCCATCCTGATGAGATCGATCGACAGCAGGGGCAGTCCAATCAGTGCGCGCCGGCGAAAACCAGCACGTTCTCGGACAACCGGTATAAGCCCTTCCACGCGACGCCGCGCTTATCGGCTCCCTGGAAGGCCATGAATACTCCGAGGTCCTTTACGAATTCCCAGCCCGCTTCCGGGATGCCGATCAGGGTGTCGCGGGTGAAGTTGAAGGTGTCCTGGTACCAGGGCAGGTCCCGGTCCATGCGCCCGCCGTTCTGGCCAAGGTACTCCGAGTCGTCGAAGCCGTACGGCAGGGGACCGTCCCGCATGTTGAGGTCATGTTCGGCGTAGGAACGCCCGCTGCCGGTGATACTGGCAATCCGGTTCGCTGCCTCGCGCTGCGCTTCGTCCAGGTCCGAAAGCAGTTTGGCGACGTCGCGGGCAATACTGTTCCTGCCGCCTCCTCTTCTTTGTCCCACCCGTCGGCCTCGGAATCCGGGAATTCGGCGGAGAATTCCTCGACCCGGATCCGCATGGCTTCGTACCTGATGCTCAGGTACTCGATGATGTGCGGAACGTAGGTCCCAAGGACCATTTCGAAGACGAGAGAATGAAACCCTAGACAAGCTATACGACCACCGCCATGTAACAGTCACTCGAATGAAACGCGGGCTTGAGGCTCTAAGCTGCGGGTTTAGGTCGGAGCGCACCGTTACGATCTACCAATGACCGAGACCAAAGAAATCGAGAACGCTGGATCGAATTTCACTCAGGTGCTGGACGCTGCGGCGAAGCTGCCGGGCGTAAGGATCAATAGGACCGCCTACCTGCGGACAGCACTCAAGCGTCATTGCACCGAGGAACAGATAGAGACGGCAATCGCCGACGGCCCAGCGGCAGCAGGTATCCCGCTTAAGGTCATCACTGAGATCGCAAACACCTCTATCGCTTATGAGACGAGCAAGGTTACCGGCCTCTCAACCCTCTCCGGTATCCCCGGCGGACTGGCAATGATTGGCACTGTCCCGGCAGACCTCGTGCAGTACCTGGGCCACATGCTTCGGATCGCCCAGAAACTGGCCTACATCTACAGTTGGCCTGATCTCTTCGCCGATGCCGGCGAAGAGATAGATGAGGCAACCCAGAGCATGCTGATCCTGTTCGTGGGTGTGATGTTCGGCGTACAGATGGCCCAGGGTGGAGTGATGAAGGTTGCGAACCTGGTCGCCGCGAATGTTGCTAAGAAACTACCGCAGCGGGCACTCACCAAGGGGGTTGTCTATCCCATCGTGAAAAAAGTAGCCGGCCATCTGAGCATGAAGATGACCAAAAACATCTTCGCCAGCGGAGTCGCGAAAGCCATTCCCATCGTCGGCGCAGTTCTCTCCGGAGGCCTGACCCTGAGCACCTTCCTTCCTATGTCCAAGCGGCTGCAAAAGCACCTGGCCAGCCTGGAGCTAACCAAGCCGGGACATCGAACGGAGGAGGCGGAAGTTATCGATGCCGAAGTCATTCATCAAGAGGCTGTCCGGAACTAGGGAAGGCCGAACCATCGGAGCATGCCCTTTGTGGTGAGCTCGTCCTCGGCAATGCCTTGGGCATCAGGGACGGTCGTGCTGGGTAAGGTGCCGGGTCTTTGCGTGGCGGTGAGCTGCACCGAAGACGTGCCAAAGTATGGTCATCATCGTGATCAATGAAGATGCAGTCCACTCCAAAGCTGCTGATTGGTTGTATGAAGCTATCGACCGTGTCGATGGCGACGTACTGCTGGCTAGTCCCTATCTGTCATACGACGTCTGCCGACGGTTGGCTCAGGCAGCCTGCCGATCGGACCATAAGTGGCAGCTTTATACATGCCTTGATCCCAGTGCTGTAGCAAACGGGTTTTTGCGGACAGATGGCTTGAGGGAGCTTATGGACAGTGGCGTCGATATTCGTCACGTCGACAGACTGCATGCCAAGGCATTCGTTGTTGGCGGCCGGGGCTTCCTTGGATCGGCAAATCTGACTGGTGCCGGCCTGGGCAGTTCTGCGGCGCCAAATGCCGAGCTAGGTGTTGAGTTGGGGCCCGCCCAGGTTGAATCCACAAGATTGGCCATGAAGACCTGGGCGAGTCACGCAGTCACTGCGGACGACCTCTATGAAATCCACAAACTTGCGGAGAATCTAACCCGGGCTGCAAGACCTTCCTCAGGTGAAATGGACAGTGCTTCCGGGTTGGCGCTCGTGGAACGACTCTTGCTGGATGCCCGGGACGGTGACCGTGCCCTATGGATGAAATCCGAGTACGGTTCCCCAGCGCTGACAAAGTGGCGCAGCGAGTGGTATTTCGGCAGCCCCCAAAAAGGAATAGGGAAGGGGCGGCCGAGCATTAAACCTGGGGACCTAGTCTTGATCTGCGCCCAAACCAAGGATTGCTATGCCGTCGTGGAAATAACCTCACAACCTGAATACCTCCCTCAGGATTATGCCGATGAGCGAGGACATGAAGCGGATCGCTGGCCATGGGTAAGCCGGACTAAACCGCGCTTCGTTCCGGATGAATTGCTTGAGCTCAAAGCAGACGAGCTCGTCCGCAGCACGGGGGGACTGCAAAATGGTCATATTCGGTTGCGCCTCGAGCAGTTCACACACGCCGTTCGGTCACTTGCTCGACTCGTAGCATGACGACCGGGGCTCGGCCTGTCTCTGCCCCAGCTGTCCTTCTTATGTCCTTCAGCGGCGGTTCTTCTTCATGTTGCCTGGGATTTCGAGACGGTGCCCGTAGGAGTGAAAGCGAACTTCTTAATCCAAGTAACTGTGTCTGCTCCGAGGGCCGCACCCCCTGAAAGCGATGAGTTGAGCCAAGCGATGACTTGCCTATTTGCGGACGTTCATGGACATACCTGGGACCAGACGGCTAACAAGCTAATCGAGAAAAGTGCATGAGCACGGCGGTGGCGATCACGGTTTTGTCGGCACCGGTAGGGGCGGTCAGGCCCACAGCGGTGCGTCAGCCGTCGCGACAGCATTGGAGACCTCGTGCTGGTAATCAGCCAGCACGAATGAACACAGTCCTTGAGGTCTAGAAAATGGTCGATGCTTTGGAACCTTCACCGCCGTTAATCCACAACATAATGTCGGTTATGTTGTGGATAAGATGGTCACCGCAACAGCGGCTGGACTTGCCCAGTGATATGGAAAGTGCACCGGACCAGGAAACAGAGGCGTTCCACCTGGTCAAACTTGGCAACGACATGCTCACCGAAGTCCGGCAAAGACTCACCCAGCAGGTCCACGGCCGGCGGGGACGATCCATCGACCCGGTCTGGGCCAACCGGCGCCTGCTGTTGCGTGCTGGCGACACGCTCTCGGACAGGGCCCGGGACAGGCTCAGCACCGTGTTCGCCACGGACGATGCCACCGGGAAGCTGCAGGCGGCTTGGCTGGTCAAAGAACAGCTCCGGGCCCTGCTTGCCACCGGATCCCTTGCCGACGCGGCAGCCGCGAAAGACCGACTGCAGGCCCTGGTCGAACAATCCGCGCAGCCCGAAACGAACCGGCTCTGGCGCACCGTCTGCCGATGGTGGAAAGAAATCGAAGTCCTTATCGTCACCGGAGCGACAACAGCAAAAGTGGAGGCAAACAACACCGCGATCAAGCACATCAAAAGGACGGGCCGGGGGTTCACCAACGCACGCAACTACAAAACGCGTATCCTGTTGCGCAGTGCCGCCAGAACAGTGGCATGAACACCCATCA
>NZ_LKIU01000002.1:169087-869527 GCF_001307035.1 Arthrobacter sp. Edens01
TTCACCACGAACCGTGAAGAGCCGACAAAGCAATGGCTAATGCGGACAGCTTTCTTTTCAATGTTTCCCCCCATAGTATTTGTTTGTATGACACCCAACCGTTTCATGTGTGTGTAAAAATTGGGAGACGATTCCGTGAGAAAGTTATCGAAACGCAACCGGAAGATGCTGATCGTCTTCGTGGTCCTGATCGCTGCGGCGATAGTGGTTCTAGTTTTTCGTCAAATCACAAATCCGTACTCGAACATGCCGATGCCTGTCGAGTGGGGGAAACCGGTTACTCAAGCCCCTGAGACCCCTTGAGCCAACCAGTTCGGTGCGGTACTGCAGGAGGTATTCCTCGTTCTCTCCGACGGTGCTGCGCAGCAGCTGGCACACGTAATCCGCTTCCCAGGATTCTGGCCGGCCTTGCAGGAGTGCTTCTATCCCGCCAACGTTGGCCGCGACGGAAGCGAGGATCCGGGAAAGAGTGCCAGCGAAATTTGTCGGCACTGAGTGTTCGTTGGCGGTGCCGGCGCCAATGATGCGCTGGCCGCGGGCAGCTGCGGTGAGTGCGGTGATGGCTTCGTCTACCGGGTCGGGTTCAGGGGCATTCTTCTCCAGCAGGGTTGGGGTCATTGCTGTTCCTCTCGGATGCTGACGGGTGTTCCTGGGGTGATGCCTTTCAGTGCGTCTGCCGGTACTTCCAGAAGTGCGTCGACTGCTCCCGGTGATTTCCATCGGGGGCAGAGACTCTGGCGGTTTTCCGTGCAGGGGTCCAGCGTACTGATCTGCAGAACCTGTCCGTCGGCTATCCAAGCTATGTCGATGGGGATTTCCATTCCGGCCATCCACACCTCTCGTTCTTTGCCCGGCTCGAAGGTAATGAGCATTCCTGTGCCGGGTGGAAGGTTTTGCCGGCCACTGAGCCCTGCGCTTTGCTGCTCGGGTGTGACTGCGACTTCAACCTGAAACTCCCGCTCCTCCCCCACGGTGACGGTTGCTGCCTACGGCGCAGCATCGCTGGCACATCCTGCCAGGGTGATGACCGCCAGGACCTGCACAATGAGTCCCCGAGCGATGCGCAGCTCCTTTCCGGAGCTGGGGGTGAAATGGCAGGAGCGGGAACCGCACCACACGGTCCCCGCTCCTCTTTCTGTCCTCCGCAACCAACGAAGGAAATTTCTGTTCACGCCCGTCCTTCTTCTTGACGGGTCCGGCGCCCGGGACGCAGCGCACCGGCTTTCACCGGGACCCACTTCCTGCCGTTGTTGTGCTTTCGCTGCAGCCGGCGCACTTCCCGCAACACCGCGCCCTCAATGAGCTCTGAGACTGACCGGTAGCCTTCCGCTCCGCCGGCTGCCAGGAAAGCGGCTCTGACCTGATCCGCGTCTTGTTCTGTGAAATACGGGGTGAATGACGCAGGTTTTCTTTGGCTCATCGGGTTCCCTGGTCCATGGTCTTCATTCCAGCACCTGGATCCTGAGGTTCTCGGCCGCAGCAGCCCACTCCAGGAAAGGGGCTCCCGTTCGTTCTGTGGGGTCCTCGCTGCGGTACAGGAATTCGTCCCTGATGCGTTCGAGTGCGGTGGAGAGTACGAACACGTCATGCTCTCCACCGAGCTCTAGTTTCTTGCCTGGCATTTTTCTCTCTACTCCACGGGTGTGAGGTAGGGGTTTCCGCTCTGTTGTTCGGGCTGTGAGGGGCGTTTGGCCGGCTGCACGGGGCCGTATTTGAGGGACGCTCCGATTTCTTCGACGTCGAGTTCGATGGTGGTTCGGTTCTCGCCGTCCTTGGTTTCGAACCGCCGGGATTTCAGTGTTCCTTCGGCTATGACCCTGCTTCCCTTGGTGAGGGATTCCGCGATGTATTCGGCTGTTTCGCGCCATACGGTGCAGCGGATGAAGAGTGTTTCTCCGTCCTTCCATTCATTGCTTTGGCGGTCCAGGATCCTCGGTGTTGAAGCGATGGTGAAGTTGGCGACCGGGACGCCGCTGGGGGTGAAGCGCAGTTCGGGATCCGAGGTGAGGTTTCCGGTGATGGTGGTGGTGGGTTCGCCTGCCATGGTGATCAGCTTCCTTCGTGGGTGATAGATGGGAGTGCTGCTTTTTATGGGTTAGGTGCTGGGGGTTTCCAGGGCGATGACCTGGTTGATCTTGTCCGGGTTCAGTCCTGACCAGTGATCTTCGGATCCGTCCCGTTCGTAGACGACGACGGGTGCCTGGACGTACCCGAGTTCTTCGGTGATGTATTCCAGTGCTGCGGGGGTGGCGGTGATATCGACTACCTGGGGATCAAGCCCGGCGTTCTTGAACCTTCCGATGGTGAGCTTGCAGGGTCCACAACCGGGCTTCGTGTAGACGGTGATAGTCATGGCACTCATTCCTCAGGTTTCGTAGTCGTTTTAGTCAGAGTCCGTGCTGTTGGTGATGCTTCTATTTTCCCATTTATTCATCTGAATAATAAGGGGTTTTGGCCCTAAATCTAGGGGTTTTCTACCTGTATATCGCTGGAACGTGCGAGTAGTTTCGGGACCAGTTTCGCTGGGTTGGGCCAGGCCAGCCCTGGTTCGTTCTCTGATTAGTTCGCGTTCCATTTCCGCCACGGAGGCGATGATGTTGAACATCAGCCGGCCGGATGGGGTGGTCGTATCGATCCCTTCTGTAAGGGACCGGAAGGCAACTCCCCGTTCGTGCAGCGAATCCAGCAGTTCTACCAGTCCGCGCACGGTCCTGCCGAGACGGTCGAGCTTGGTAACGACGAGTGTGTTTCCGGGCTGGAGTGCCCTCAGGCAGGCTTCCAGTTCTGGTCTGGCCATGGTGGCTCCGGAGCGGCCGTGGTCGGAGTAAATTTCGTAGCACCCTGCCTGGCGCAGCTGCTGCTGCTGGGATTCCAGGCTCTGTTCAGTCGTTGAGACGCGGGCGTCGACGGAGACCGCGGTGCGCGGCAGCCACATCCGCAGGGCTTTTCGGAACGCTGCTGAGGGGTCGAAAGATGGTGGTGGCAGCATCGGGGCGCGGGGAAGTAGGCTCGATCAAGGCTCGTAGCTCCTGACTCTTGATGAATGCGTAGAGAACATCCATCACAGCAGGGCTACGAGCCCTTTAGCTTTCAAGACACGGAACCTGTTTCACCATCAACCGCGAAGAGCCGCTTTGTCTGCTGTCATCGCCAGCGGCATCAGCGGGGCTGCCGCGTCAGAGACGAGCGAGGTGTGTCCAAAGCTCCTTACGTTTATGTAGGGGTGTACAACGGGAATGCGATTGCTCCGATTGCTGGATACACTGGAACACCCCAGGTCGGAAACTCAGTTTGCTACACCGGTACACAATCCGGGCAGGTGTGCAGCAACACTGTTACGCGGGTTAATCAGTACATTTGCTATTCGTACATTCCTGCTCAGTGCTACGGGGGCTTAACCGTAACCGAACAGAGCAACGGCGTTCCAGCTGCTGGGAACGGTGACAGCGGAGGGCCGGTAATATCCGCAATAGGTGGCGTTATCCGCTAACGTCCTAGTCGTTGCCCATGGCATCCAATTGTGCCCGCGCCCGTAGCCGGTCTTGCAAGCCGGCGGCGAGGAGAATTTCGACGATTTTCTCCGGACCGCCCAGCTCCAACAGCACGTTGGTGGCTTTCTGATGCCCGTCGCCCGCGGTGTAGATACTCTCCTCGACTGTCTCGTTCAGGGTGGGTGAAGAACGGAAGTCAAGGGGACCGTTGGCTATGGCCTCGCGCTGAAGCTGCTCGTTCGATTCAACATGGCGCGAGACGGATTCAAACACGTTGAGCTGGTCTTCATCTCTGATCCCCGTGCCCTCGAAGAGCTTGTTGATCTGCTCGATCAGGCCGCCGAAGGTGCCCAGGGTTTTTTCTCTGACGACCCCGGAGCCCACAGCTGTGATCCCCTTGAGCCCCTTGCCCTCCCCGTCGACCAGCTTCAGGTCCCGGGCTTCCTGCTTTTTCAGGGCGTAGTGGGTGAGCACCACGTCGGAAAGATCCAGGTTGTTGCCGGTGGCGCTGGTCTGCAGTGCCTTGGAGAGCAGCTTGAGGTAGATCGCAAGTTTTTCGATCCGGGTGCTCCCGTAGTCGATGATCTGCGAGAAGAAATCATAGGACTTGTTGAAGGCTCCAGCCGTTTTACGGAACTCCTCCAGCTGCTCCAGCTCCAGCGTGTTGTTTGTGAACACCGCTTTCTTGTGGCGGTCGTGGAACACGTCAATGGCTGGCTGGAGGTGTGACACCAGACCGTTGTGGTTGCGCTGGGCCACCCATTTCGCGGCGACCAGCTCCACTTCCCGGTCATTGTAGATACCTGCGGCGTCCAGCTTCATGATCATGTCGTGAATGACGTCCGGATTGGATGCCTTCACGATGGACGCTTCCTCAAAATAGGTTTGGAAGGCGTCGAGGATGGTGTCCGGATCGTTGGCGAAATCCAGTACGTAGGTCTTGTCCTTGCCCGGGATCACCCTGTTGAGGCGGGAGAGGGTCTGCACGGCGGCGATGCCCGAGAGTTTCTTGTCCACGTACATGCCCACCAGCAGGGGTTGGTCGAACCCGGTTTGGAACTTGTTGGCCACAAGCATGACTTGGTAGTCGTCGCTGCCGAAGGCCTTGGTCAGGCTTCGGCCCTTGAGCCCGGGGTTCATGGTGTATTCGGTAAAGCCGTTGGGTCCGGATTCGGGGTCGGTTACCTCGCCGGAAAAAGCAACCAAGGCAGCCAGCTCCGTTTCATAGCCCTTGAGCTGAAGGTAGTTGTCGATGGCGAGTTTGTAGCGGACCGCTTCCTTGCGTGAGGAGGTCACCACCATGGCTTTGGCACGGCCGGCCAGGTGGTGGGCTACATTTTCGCGGAAGTGCTCCACGATGATTGCGACTTTCTGGGCGATGTTGTGCGGGTGCAGCCTCACCCATTGCATCAGTGCTTTGGTGCCCTGGTCGCGATCCACCTCCTGGGTGGCAGCGTCCTGGTCGGACTGAGCGATTCGGGCTGCCATCTCGTAGGTGGTGTAGTTCTGGAGTACGTCGAGGATGAAACCCTCCTCGATGGCCTGCTTCATTGAATACAGGTCGAAGACCTCCATTGTCCCGTTCTCGTCCGGACGTCCGAAGAGATCGATCGTCTTCGCTTTCGGTGTGGCCGTGAAGGCGAAGAAGGAGAGGTTCATGGTGGCGCCGGCCCTGGCTGCCATTTCGGCGGCCAGAACGTCCTCGGTGGTGATGTCCTCGCCCTCCTCCAACCCCATGGAGGTGAGGACATTCTTCAAAGACTTGGCGGCGTCCCCGGACTGCGACGAATGGGCCTCGTCAGCGATGATCGCGTAGTTGCGCCCGGCCAGGCCCTTGTTCTTGCGAATCTCTTCCATGGCATGGGGGAAGGTCTGCAGGGTCACGCCGATGATCTGCCGGCCTTTGATTAAAGCCTCGGCGAGTTGCTTGGATTTGGAGCCTTCGGAGCCGCGGGTGATCGGAGCGAAGACGCCGGCCACGGTTTCCAGCTGCTCGATGGCCTTTTGCAGCTGGCCGTCCAAAACAGTGCGGTCGCTGATGACGATGACGCCGTCGAAGACCTTGGACCCGTTCTCGCGGTGCAGGGAAGCGAGCCGGTAGGCGGTCCATGCGATTGAGTCGGTCTTCCCGGAGCCGGCCGAGTGCTGGATCAGATAATTGTGCCCGGGTCCTTCGGCCAGAGCGGCGCTGGTCAAGGCGTTGACGGCGCGCCACTGGTGGTACCGCGGGAAGCGGGTGGAAGCCTTGAAGGACTTCTTCCCGGTGATGGGGTGGGTGTCTTCCTCGAAGCGGTAATGAATGAATTTTCCGAGCACCGTCAGCCACGCTTCAGGCTCCAGAAGATCTTCCCAGAAGTAGGCGGTTGGGGAGGTGCCTTCGCGCTCGGCGTTGCCGGCCCCGTTGTTCCTGCCCGCGTTGAAGGGCAGGAACCGCGTTGAAGGTCCCTCCAGCTTCGTTGTCATGTGCACTTCCTGGTTGGACACGACAAAGTGCACCAGTGCCCCGCGCCCGTGACACAGCAGCGGTTCGCCCTTGGGATTGCGGTCCTGCCGGTACTGCTTCAGTGCCGCCTCGGCGTCCTGCGTCAGGTCCGTTTTCAGTTCGACGGTGGCGACAGGGATTCCATTAAGGAAGAGCACCAGATCCAGGGACTTGTTGTTCGCCTGGGAATAATGGACCTGGCGCATCACCCGTAACCTGTTGCGCCCGTAGCGTTCCACAGTGGAAGGGTTCAACCCATCGGCAGGCTTGGGCTGGAACATCCGCAGCGTCGCCGGTGTCACGCCGATCGGCTTCTTCAGGGCGTTCAGCGTACCGCCGCCATTGAATGGGTCCGCGCCCATTACGGACGACAACCGGTCCAGTACCCGGAGCTTGGCCTTGGCCAGCATCGTTGGGTTCAGGTCCGGCTTCAGGACCTTTGCAAGCTCCTCCGGTACGGTGTCCTGCAGCCAGCCGAACACGTCCTCGGGGAAGAGCGCCCGTTCGCGGTCGTAGCCCTCATCGGTGGCGGAATAAAGCCAGCCATGGGCAGCCAAGTGGCTGCAGATGCTGTTCTCGAACTCAATCTCGTTATGCAACGCCAACAGACTCGGCCCCCACCTTGTTAGTTGAAGCCCGCGCCATGCGGTCGCGGACATCAATCTTCCCCGTGACCGCCGCACTGATTACGGCCGCCCGTCGCTCTTTCGACAGCTTGATAGCTTGACGTGCATCGGCGATAGCAGCGTCAATTTCGGCGGTCTCATGGTCGACGAATTCAGCAATGGAACGCTGTTCGTCAATAGGTGGGACCGGGATCAGGAGTGCGCGCAGTTTCTCAGCGGTGAGGTGCATAATCGTTGAACCGTTGCAGATGACTTCGAATACCCCGGAATCCCTAAACACGCGGATCAAATAGCCCAAGTACTTGGTATCTGCTGACCCAAGGGACCTAACGCGGTTTACGGTCTTTTGGAAGCTCCAGCCGTCCATGGCGGAGTCCAAGTAATGCACCGTTCCGACAGAACCGCCCTCTACTACCAAGAGATCTTTGGCCATCAGGTTCAAGCGTTCGGCTTCATAGGAGGTAAAGGCCATTTCATTGACGTCGGATAGATCAAGACCCGCATCTTGAATGTTGCCGGCGCGAACATAGGGGAGCACTCGTGCCCCGACAGGTGTTTCCTTGGCGCCATCGAGCATCTTTCCAAGCACGACCTCAAAGTGGTGCCCTAGTGTTGAGAGCAGCCAGTGCGCCGGAACCTCACCAATCCATGTCACCCCGCTGTCCTTCATAGGAACGCTTGAGTTCAGGCCTTTGGTGACTGCTTGAGCGGTGATTGCTGTGCGGCGCTCTTCCAGAAGGGCGATCAAGTCCTCCTGATCCGAGATGAAGGCATCAATCTCGTCCGTCTCACAGTCGAGATAGTTAGAAATGGCTTCTTGTTCGTGGAGAGCCGGGACACCAATTTTTGCTGAGCCCAGATCTGTTTGGGTCATGCTTGGCAGCGCAGTGCTCGTTACGTAGAAGTCGAACGGGATGCGCGTGGCCCAGTAGTAGAGAAACTTCGGTAGCAATCTGTGAGTATCGATTCGGGTGTAATACATCGTGTCAACAGTCCAAAACTTACCGTTGACATACAACGGCTTGTCAACGGTTCCCTTGCGACCGAAAAGCACCGACTCGCCATCGAATAAGTATTCCGAAGATCGGCGGAACTCACCCCCTGAGCCGATGACCGGATAGCCGCCGTTTTCGACCATCACATGTTTATAATCCGAACCATTGCCAAAGTTTACAAATCGGGATAAACGAACCACGTCCCAATGCGCCGGAATGTGGCCTAGAGATTTAACCCCGCTGTCTTTATACGCCGGATACAGCTTCAAGCTCATGCCTTGACCTGCTCCAGGCGTGAACGGATGCGACCCAGAACTGCATCTAGATCGGCATCGATCACCTCCAACGGGCGAGGCGGTATGTACTCGTAGAAGTGACGGGTGAAGGGGATTTCACACCCGTCTTTGGTTTTGTCTTCGTCAATCCAGGCATCGTCAATGAACGGTTTCACTTCGCGCTCTACGTACGCGTGGATGTCCTCGTTCCAGGGAACGTTTTCAGTGTCGCGCAGATCAGGATCCGGTTCGGCCTTGCCCTTCGCGCCTGTACAGACGTCGGCGGTGTCGTCCCGCTCGGAAAGCCCGGCGACGAGTGCTTTCAAATGGGGTCCGCTCAGGTCGGCTCCCGTGGCCCGGAGCTGCTTCTTCAAGGCTTTGGTGAACTCGTCCCGGTTCTTCCACACCACGCCCGTGTCCATGGTCTCCAGCGCAGTCCGCACGTTGGCCATGGCCTCGGCCGTGAGCTTGCTGAAGGCCTTCACCGCCAGGGCCGCCTCGATACGGTCGGGAGTGGTGGCGAAATTTAGCTTCAGCGGACGTTCTACAGTGATGGTGCGGTAAAGGAAATCTGTGGTGTCGAAAATCTTCGACTGGTCGCTGGCCATGAAGTCTCCGTAGAGCTTCACAATGGCTTGGACGTCCTTGGGGCCGAGCTCATTGCGCTTGGATCCCAGACCCTTGCGCATTTTGCGGAACAGCTTGGATCCATCGACCAGTTGCACCTTGTTTCGTCGCTCAGGCGCTTTTTCCTTGGACAAAACCCAGACGTAGGTGCTGATGCCGGTGTTGTAGAACATGTCGGTCGGCAGGGCGATGATTGCCTCGAGGTAGTCGCGTTCCAGCACCCACTTGCGGATGTTCGATTCGCCGGACCCGGCGCCGCCGGTGAACAGCGGGGAACCGTTCAGGACAATCGCGGCGCGGCCTCCGGCTGAGTATTGTCCGGGTTCCCGCATTTTGGATATCAGGTGCAGCAGGAAGAGCATGGAGCCGTCGGATACCCGCGGCAGGCCGGGGCCGAAGCGGCCCGCGAAGCCCCGTTCGGAGTGTTCCTCGCGGACGGTTTTTTCCTGTTTCTTCCAGTCCACGCCGAAGGGCGGGTTGGAGAGGCAGTAGTTGAACGTGGTGCCGGCGTGCCCGTCGTAGAGCAGGGTGTCGTCATTGACGATGGCGTCCACGGACTGGCCCTTGATGACCATGTCGGCCTTGCAGATCGCGTACGACTGGGCGTTGAGTTCCTGGCCGGCGAGGGTGAGCCGTGCCTTCGGGTTCATGCTGGTGAGATGGTCTTCGGCGACCGAGAGCATGCCGCCGGTGCCGGCGGTCGGGTCGTAGACGGAGCGGACGATGTCACCGTCGCGCAGGGCTTCGTCGTCGTTTTCAAACAGCAGGTCCACCATGAGTTCGATGACTTCGCGGGGGGTGAAGTGTTCACCGGCGGTTTCGTTGGAGGCCTCAGCGAACTTGCGGATGAGTTCCTCAAAGACGTGCCCCATTTGGGCGTTGGAGACCTTCTGGGGATGCAAGTCGACCTCCGCGAAACGCTGCACCACCAGCAGCAGGAGGTTGTTATCTTCAAGTTCCTCGATGCGGTCCTCGATCTTGTACTTCACGAAGATGTCGCGCACGTTCTCTGAGAACGCGTTGATATAGGCGAGAAGGTTCTCACGCAGGTTCTCGGCGTCTCCCACCAAGGTGGCGAGATCGTAGCGGCTGGTGTTGAAGAACGAGTGCTGGTGGCCTGCTCTGCTTTTCAGCAGCACTGGCCGGATCGGGATGCCCTTGGCCTCGGCGTCGGCGACGACTTCGAGCACCTTGGGCTTAGTGTCCGCTAACACGGAGTCCAGGCGCCGCAGGACAGTGAAGGGGAGGATGAAGTCACCGTACTGGTGTGCCTTGAAATTACCCCGTAGAAGGTCGGCGATACCCCATATGAATGATGCGTGGTTGCTCAAGTCGTCCCAGTCCCTCTTCGTGTTACCGCCGGCCCATCACTGTTCTGGTCCGACATGCTTAGCCTCTATTCAACCCTCTTTCCGTGGCGACTGGCTGCACTGTGGGGCCCGTACGGAGAACGGACTCGTCACTGGCTCGGCCTCCGGGGCGTCTGTATGGTTGCCGGGCGGCACATTCCACGGGGACGTCGTGTAACGCGATACCGAGGTCGAAATGCGCCGTCGGCTTAGCTGGAATCGACGCGTTTTCTGGAGCTCCTCTGCCACAATGAATAATCATCGTCCTAACGGACGTCAACAGGGGAGAGGCTGCGCGGTGCCAAGCTACGGATTCAAACTACTCGAAATTCAACTATTTCGGGGCCGGGGACAGAAACCGTTGGACTTTGGGGCGCCCGACGGCGACACGAAGAATCCGGAGACCGCACAGATCACGCTTCCTTACCTGGACCTCCTCCTGAAAGACTTCGCGCCGGTCGATGAGACTGAGGCACCGGAGTCCGAAGAGGGTACCTCGATGGGCGATGCATCGACCGACGAAAAGAGTTCGGAGGACGACGCACAGGCCAATGAGGAGACGGTCGAAACCGTAGCGATGGGATCGGATGACGTCGTGGGAGAAGACCCCGATTCTGGAATACCGGAGGAAGAGGGGCGCAAACAGCTTGCAGTAGTCCGGGTTAAGTCCGCCGTGAGGTATCAGGGTGCGGTGCTTCTGGACACGGTTTACGGAATTGTTGGTGATCACGCTCTGGCTGTTGATCCCGAAGGTAAAAAGGACGACACGGACCTCACCAGCCTCGCCACCACCCGGCATTACCGGGCACTCGTTATCGCCCCCACCAGCGGTAAGAATGGACTGCTGGCCGTAGAGGTGGTCTCACGATCACACGCAGGAGGACGCCTTCCCAGCCGCCTGCATGCCGGCGCAAAAGGACACAATTTCAAGGTGCGAACGTTCGGTGCGATCGCTGACGACGAGTCTGTCCGTAACCTGATGAAGGACGGTCGGATCCGTGAGGTCAACTTGTTCCAGACGTTGCCGAGTTCGGACTCCAGCCAGAGCACGACAATTCCGGCGAAGATCACGTTCACCATCGGGGCGGGCTCAACAGAGGAGACCTCACTCAAAAAGCGACTGACGCACTGGCTCCCCACCAAAGAGAACAAAGCGAAGAAGGACAAGCCCGTCGCGGCGGACGAGGCGAAGGCTCTCGCAAGCTATTTGTGGCCGAAGCTTGCTGAGAGTGCTGCGTTTGAAACTGCTGAGGTAGTCGTCGATGGTATCCAGAGGAAGCGGCTCAAACCTCTAGATATGGCATCAGGGTTCACCTACGATCTTGGTGATGTCAGACCCAACAACGATACTTTCGTTGCAAGTGTGGCAGATGTGGTGAACGACTTAGCGGCCACGAATCAGATCGATCTCGAAAGTGATTGGTCGGCGCCGATCGGTGGCTAAAGAAGGGGCAGGCATGCACAAACCTCGCTGGCTGAGAGTTTTTTCCCGGCTGAACGTATTCGCTCTTCTCGGAGACCAGTTCCGTTACCTGACTGACCTGTCTACAAATCGGCCTGAGTGGATCATCCGTGGACTCGTCGTTTTGCTTGCCCCCGCCGCTTTCACCCTTTCGCTTGTCTTCCATGTTCAGATGCAAACAGTTGGGGACCTTGTCGGCGCCCTGGGGCTTCTTGCTGGCGTGTTCATCTCCGCGTTTGCCTTGGTGTTCTCCATCCGCATCAATCTCTCAGCGAAGCCCAGCAAAGTCCTGGAGCGGAGAACAGCGCGTCTGATTGATGAGAGTGCGCTGACATTGCTCGCAGCTGGCCTTCTGTCTGGAATCGATGCGATCTGGCTCGCGGGAGTTTCCGCCTCGATCCCAGCCGAGGGATACGTCGTGTCCGAGTTTGCGACGGCCGTCACCGTGGGGCTTAGTTCATTGGTCGTGCTCTACTTTCTGCTTTCGATACGGCGTCTCCACAAGCTCTACACCGATACCTTCGTGCCGTTCTGGCGGGTGCAGACAGTCGTCGAAGGTTCTGCAACACGACAGGAAACAAAGGACGCCCGCGGCCAAGCCGCAGAGATCGACGCACGACGCAATAGCTAGGTATCGCGAGTGTCGTACGCGTCTTACATGCCCGTGACCAAGTCTTGGAGATAAACACCCCAGCCACGATCCCTGTGGCGACGAGGCTGAGGGCAGGATCTGCCCACAACTGTAGACAGAGTTGCGGCGGCTGATCCTCAGCCCTTGGACTGCAGCTCAGGTCATGCAACTACTCACCCTTGGACTGCCGCCGAAACGAAACCCGCATCTATTCCCCAGATTCGGTGACAGCACACGATAACTAGTGGCAGCAAGAAGTAGGCCTGACTAGAGGCAGCCAAAGCTTGGCGTCCGGCGGTGACGGTGGGATTCGAACCCAGAGCGCCGGGGTGGATATTTGCCGTCTGGAGCTGGTCAGGATCGCGCCGGCTTGCACCTCCGCAGGCAGCCGGGGAAGGGTGCGTCGAGCAAGCTTTGCCAATTCCTTGCCAAGTGCCTCCTGTAGGGCAAAGCAAAAGACCCCGGTTCCCTTTGTTTACAAGGGAACTGGGGTCTTTCTCATCTGGCGGTGACGGTGGGATTTGAACCCACGCTGTGCCTCATCAAACTGAAATCCCCGGGCAGGTGGCCAGACCGCTCGCGCTCATCCCAGAAGACGTTCCTTGCCCAATCGTCTTGCGTCGGCCTCCGGGGGCGGTGGCCGGCCGGATGGTCGTAGATACTCTCGCTCGCCGGAGACAACCGCATCGATCTCGTCTTGAAGATCAGTACCGGGAACGAATACAGCCATGTACCCCTGGTTCCGCCGGGACGTCCGCACTGCCGGAGGTGGACGAATCGATAGGCGTTGAGGCAAGAAACGTGTCCATCGCCGGTGTTCGCGGACTACATGTGCGAACCGAGTCCGTTGTACCGCTCGCCGCCTAATCCAAGGCGAGCAGTTGTGTCCGAACACGAATGGAGGCGGCTCAGTGCGATGACCGGCCACCCAGCTCACGGAGACACCTGACCTGCGCCACTTGCGCCATTTCTGCCGAACAAAAAGTGGCGCAGGCATCCAAGCGCAGCCCAGGCCTGAATTGGCGGGGATCTGAGGGGGAGCACAGGTGGTTGGAGCTCTGTATTTTAAATATTTTAGAAAATAAAAGTGGCGCACCCTACAGGCCTGTGATCTAGCGGATTTCCTCGACGGCCAGGGTCAGGGCATCGAGGCCGGCGCAGGCTGCGTCGAGCTGGCCGAGCAGGGCGGTGAGCTGAGTGCCGAAGGCTGCTTCAACGCCTGGTAATTGATGCATCGCGGCTTCGCGGAGAATCGGGAGGAGACGGGTCACGGTGGCCTCGATGTTCCGGGTCCGGCCGGACTTGAGCAGGATCCGCCGCAACTGGGACCCGGTCAGGACGGCGGCCTGTGACGGGGTGGGGACGGTTCGGAGCAGGAGCCTGGCGGTCGGGCTGCTTAGATCGGATGTGTGGGGGAAGGCCTTCAGTGCCGAGGGATAGTACTCGCGCAGGACGGAACGGATACGGTTGGCGTGCTGCTGCCGATCCCAGACCGCGTCCTGTTGCGCTCGTGCGAGCACTGCAATGGACTGGACCAGTTCCGAGTCTTGAGGCAGAGGACGGTGGGCGTGGCGGTCCGTGCGCAGGATATTGGCCAGTGCCGCGGCGTCTTGGGTGTCGGATTTCTTCCGGGAGACCGTGTGTCGTTCGCGGTATCGAGCCACGGCCATTGGGTTGATGGCGTAGACGTCCCGGCCGCTGGAGCGCAGCGCCGCGACAAGGAGCCCGCGTGTTGTTTCGATGGCCACCGGAATGCGGTCCTCAATCCGGTCTCCGTGCGTGGAAAGCAGGTCTAGCAGTTCCGCTAGTCCCGCTGCCGATTCTGCGACTCGCTGCGAGGACAGCAAACGGCCCTGTGAATCAACGAGTGCGATGTCGTGGTGTCCCTCTGCCCAGTCGATCCCGCAGAACACTTCCGTCATGTGGTTGTTCCTTCCCCTGTGGTGGTAGCTGCAGAGGACCGTTGTGACCTGGGACGGATGCGACCTAATGGTAGAGCTCGATGGCTCGACATCTGATTGGCATTCTTATCCCTGTCGGATGCTGCCGGGGTCGGGTCTTAATGTGAGAACTCTGGGTTTCGGGTTTCTGGTCGAGACTTTGGCCGGCAGCAAGCCCCCGGGGTCAACCTACGTTCCGTGGGGGTGAGGGAGCCAGAGGGACAATCTTTTTCGACGGCTCATGGCCACGGTAACGGGAAGACCTCATCTGACTCCCTCACCTCCCATTAGGTAACGGGGGGGATCCGTGTTGCGCCACTTTTTGGGAAAATGGCGCACTGACCCGGTCAGATCGAGCGGCGTTAGGGCGCGTCGCAGGTGGTCCAGAGCCCCGGCCCTGGACTACGGCGAAGTCCGAGTACGTGAGGTACTGCTCGAACATCATAGGAACGGCGCCGTCTTCGGGGTACTCCGCGGTCGCGTAGCCCTCGTGGACCATCCGCAGGCCCAGGTCCTGGGTGACACCCCGCGCCGGTGATGACGTAGGCCAGCGTGTCCCCGTCCTCGCCGACGGGGTCCTTCAGCTCGGCTTCGTAGGTGACAGCCACCGGTTCGTCGGCGCGCATCAGTCCTTCGAGGTGTGCGGTCGCTTCATCAGCGCCGCACTCGCCACCGGAAGGGGCGTCAGCGCCGAGCATCCGTACTGTGGGGTTAGGTTCCCTGGTGGGGGCTCTGCTGTTCCTGTGCCACTTGTGCCATTTCTGCCAAAACAAAAGTGGCACAGGCCTCGAAAGGGAGCTCAGGCCTGGATTGGCGGGGGTTAGAGGGAACTCACGGCGGGGTTGGAGCTCTATTTTTAGTTATCTTTCGAGAAAAAATGGCACACCCCTACATGCCTGCGATTCCGGGGTTTTTGTCCCCCAAAAGAGGCCGTGTGCCACTTGTGCCACTTTTTTTGAACTTTCTTCTTAGACGCGCGCACGCGCACACGCGCAACTTCTAACCTCGGAGAAAAGTGGCACAAATGGCACAGAGGCGTTTTATGGCCTGTTTTCGTTGATATACCAACAGAAAACACCGTGCCATTTCTGGGAGGAGAAATGGCACGGGTGGTCGGAGGGCGGGCCTCAGAGGGGCCGGAACGCCTTTTCTTTACTGGGATCGGGGCACTGTGCCACTTCTACCCGGAAGTGGCACAGTGTCTTGGCTCCGCTGGCTCTACGGGCCTCGCCTGGCCCAGATCCCGTCCCTAAGTCACGGCAATATCTGCTGCAGAGCGGCACCAGATCGAAGGTCTTCAGGGGGCTGTCTTACTGTGTTCAACAATGCATATAGATATCCCCGCTGGGGCTCATCGATTTGCTCTCCTGCTCTCCCAGCGTCTCCTCCGGAGTGCTGCGACAGAAAAAAGTGCGAAGAGCGCCGGGGAGGGCACCAGTTCATCGCAGCCCACTCCTCCTGCAGACGGGCGGGCTAGATCACGCCCTCGCGTCCAAAGACTTCCGTGGGACCTCATTCCCCGCGCGCTGCCTCAAGTTCTTCCATGCGTCGACGCGTCGCGGAGATAGAGTCTTGTGCATGGTGAGCTTCCTCCTCAGCCTTGCCCAGCCGCCATTGAAGCAGGCTGAGTTCTCGCCTAAGTTCATCAATTTCTTCATCGATGGCGCCCCTGTCTTGCAACAGTGAAGTGAGCGGCACCTGGAGCACGTCTGCGATCGCGACGGCCTCGTCAAGCCGGACTGCCCGTTCGTGCTTCTCTGCCCTGGCAACAGCGCTGGGATCTATGCTGCGTCCGATCCGGTCGGTGATGAGCGCAGCAAGCGCTGCCTGTGACAAACCAGCCCGCTGCCGCTCCACGGTGAGCCTCCGGGCAAATGTCTCTGTTGCGATCGTCATGGCGTGTCCGTTCTCCGCTCAAAGCTTGTGATCAATACATGATGATTTACTGATATTGCGATATTCACATCGTATCGCTATGCTGGAGGTACGAAAGGTCGCGATAACGCTACAGTCCACACACCAGTTCTCTTGGGTGGCGGTGACCACCGATTCCCGGAACGAAGGACGCATGGGACCCCAGTCAGAGGTCCTAAATGTCCACTTCGACCGCATGCCTCCCGGAGGCCCTGTCCAGCGGAAACGACCCGCTTCTCCCGCTACGCGCCGCTCATGAGCGCGGCTGGCCGAAACCGCACACACTTCGCAAGTACGTCCATGCCGGCCGGCTTCCTGCTGTTCGGGCAGGTAAACAGTTCCTGGTCAAGGAATCTGATCTCACCCGGCTGATGCCACAGGTTAGCGCCGCTGGCACCCCGTTTGAGTGTCAGTCTCCTTCCGAAGCCGATCTGACTGACCTCACCGCGCTTGCATCCCGAATGGTCGCCTCCTGGCCGCGGCTTAGCGAACAGCGCAGGATTGAACTGGGCCGCCTACTTGCCACTGGGTGAAACACGTCCTTACATAGGCGAAGCCAGCGGTGTTACTCAAGCGATCAGCCGGACCGCGTCGGAAATCAGTCTGGCTGGACTCCTTGCGGCGAAGGACGTCCTCAATCCGGCTACGACACATCTTCGGCGGTGCGTTTGGAGCATCGCGTCCTGCCTGCCGGAGGCCCGGCATGTCTGGTCGTGGAAGGATCACAAGAGGGTCATCATCTCGCTGACCTTTACCTGAACAGCCGATAACCGGAACACCTCGAAGGCCGGGTCGCAGGGACCGAGCGGTTTGCCTTTTGCATGCACTTCCACCAGCTTTTCTAGCTGGTGGAAGGGGGCGGGAGTCTCGATATGTGTGGAACGCCTGCTTGGAAGCGAACAGAATGCAGACATGCAGCGTCACAATTCATTAGCTGGTGAAAGCTGCGTACGCCTGCTGATATTCTTTTGACTGAGAAATTCCTGCACGTTTCTAGGTTACGCACCCAGGCCCCCGCTCTGCGGGTTTCTTTTTTACAACTTTTAGGGCGACAAGGAAGGTCCATAGCTGTGACCGGCGCTGAGAATAAAGAAATTAAGCATCAGAAACCCGTTCGAGGACAATTCGCGGGGGCTACCTTCTTCGTCGTATGCCTAGCTGCAACTGCCGCCCATTACGGGGCCTACGCCGCTCTCGGCGTCTTGAACGAGGTTGAGTTCAGGCCACTCACGGTGGGGCTGCTGCCATTAACCGCGACAATCGTCATGGGGGTGACATGCCGTAGCTGGAGCCAGTGGCGCAAATGGATCTGGCCTTGGGCGATGGCGGCAGGAGTGCTGGGTTTTATGCTCGCTAACCTGAATTTTTACATGTGGAGCGAGTCCGTGGTGGAGGCAGAGCGCTCGGAAAAGCTGGCTGTGGAACGTGCGGCCAGCGAGGCTGAGTCACGGGCGTGTGAGTACCTTTCCTTGGCCATCGATCAACGTTCAGAAATCGACCAGCACCGGCCGCAGTTCGAGTCAGATGGCACCCCGTGGGGTGACCATTTCGCAAAGCATTTAATGGGAGAAAGCCCGGTGACAGCCAACCTGAGGGAAGAATATGCCCAGTACTGCTAGATGATCAATGAAGTCTGTCGTTGCGTACCGGCGCTCGTGGGCACTGCACTGACCCAGCTCGACACAATTCCGATCAAGGGCCGGGTGCCGCAGGCCAGCGGGGATCAGGACTTATTTGGGTCCGGCTGGAGGGGACATAGACCGGAACGGGTGTGGCACCCGGAACCACATCTTGCCGCGCGACCTGGACTACATCGGGTTTAAACCCGGAACCAGTAGCTGTGTTGTAACGAGTGGCACCCTTCTGGATCCTCAACCGGCGCAGTGATCAGCGTCGTGCGGGGCAGGGCACCTCGAACGCCGTTCGGATCGAACACGTCGACCTGGACCTGAACCTGGACCTGAACAGCTAATAACCGGGACACCTCGACGGACGGGTCAGCTGGATCGGTGCCGTCTCAGTCCGCCGCCAAGTGCTCCCTCAGAGAAAAAAGAGTCGTTAGCCCCTATCGTTCTACCTATGACTGATCCCGCCTTCGCGCTACTTTGGCCACGGCCCCTATTTGAGTGGGAGGCCCGCCGAATCTTAGATCTTCCCTGGGAAACCAAGGATTGGACCTCCATGGTTACTCACCTCTTACTTGAGGCCTACGAAGACGACGAGGTTGCGTCTGCATTTCAATCTGCAATGCCGACCGACGACATCTTCTTGAGCCCTGTAGTACCCAGCAAAAGTATCGCCGCAGCCAGGGCCTGGTTTACTGAATTGCTAAGAGACGAGTCTCGACTGCAGCCCTACAAGGCACCTGTCTACTGGGCTGAGCGAACGGGTGCAAGTGGGACAATAGCGGCCGATAAACCGTACGAGAGCTTCGCCGAGGACTTCTTTGAGCTCATAGACGAATTGCAGGAGGCGGGTTACTTCCCCAAGGTCCTCAAGAAGGATTGCGTCGACGATCCTATTGACTTGGATGACGTGCGAAAGACAATCCGGCGGGCCACTAGATTGGACATCAAGTGGCCCATGACCCCCGGCGATATATTGTCACTCTCAGATGACGCCGTGTACTCACTGGTGGAGTATTTCCACGATCAGGCTCAGCGGCCACGGACTGCCACTCTTCATAGCTATGGCGACTGTGGCCTTCACTTCCAGAATTGGAACAGCCAGACGGGGCAAAGCGTCTACCGCTGGCGCCTCAATGCACTCCTAGAGAACCATGGCGTGCCGCTTCGCATAGGTCCCACAGGTGAAGAGCAAGGACGTCTTATCCGACACTTCGGCTCCCCCTTGGATGACCTCGCAGAGTCAGAAGTCGACAGGCGCGCCGAGGAACCAGAGGACGAGGTCGCTCATGCCGTGAGAAAGTATCGAGCACGCGACGCGTCAGTCGTGGAGAAGCGCTCTGCAATCGTGATGCTCTACGGCGAGATGGAGCCGAAACGGAAAAGGATCGAGAGCACGCTTTCTTCGTCTGACGCAAGCGACCTCTTCAGGATCGCGAACAAGTTTAACCTGAGACACCGAGGACAATCCCAGCAGACAGAGTATGGAGAGGAGTTCCTAGACTGGGTGTTCTGGACTTGTTTGGCCACTCTCCGGCTGTTGGTGGATCTGGACACTTCTGGGCCACCTTCGGGAAATCGTGTGGAATAAGAGGTGTCATCTAGTGGACATCGGCTGCCTGATGTCTGCTTCGACTTCCACCATCCGGCCTTCCAACCCGATGAGGCCAACTCCGGCGTTTGTGGAGGCTCCCTCCCCGGAATAAGCCGAGAACCCTGGGATTCATCGACACATACAATGACATTTCTGTTGCAAGTAGCGGTTCAGGGTTGTCAGCTGAACGCCCAGAGAATGTGCGCGCTCCCCTGGCTCAGGCCATGCTCAGTGCGCGACTGCCGGGCGGTCTCCGCCTCCGAGAGGCCACGTAGACCGATGGCAGCCCAAAGTACGCTTTACTGTGATCACGGTAGCCGCCGTGGCTTTCGCTGCACTTCTGGTAGCCGTGCTGAGTTCCGGTGACGTCCGCGAAATGCTCATGTCGTTGATCCGGGCGGCCCTGAGTTTCGGGTGAGACCCGTCGAACGCCGGTTCGGTGGTGAGGCAGGAGCCGTCACGGCAGAGCTGGCTGTTGCAATGCCTGCCGTGGCGGTCCTCCTGGCCGGGCTGCTGACCGGGGCTGCAGCTGGGATTACCCAGCTGCGCCTGGAGGAAGCAGCGCGGGCAGCAGGCCGGGCGGTGATGCGCGGAGAAGCGGCCGCAGCGGCCGCATCAGTCACCCGCCTGGCCGGGCAGCGGGCGTCGCTTGAATTGGCTGTTGACGGGGAGTGGGTGCAGGTGCGGGTTTCTTCACCGTTGGACGCTCCGCTCTTGGAGCATCTGCCGGTCACCCTGCAGGCCAGTGCCTCCGTCCTGCCGGATCAACTGCCGTGAGCGGGCAGGTGGCGTACTGGGGCAGCATTCCCCCAGGGGACGGAGACGGGAAGGACTCCGGCTCTGGAACTGTCATTGCCCTCGGGACAGTGCTGGGAGCGATAGTCCTGTTCCTGGGGGTGTTGCTCCTCGTCCAGGCGACCATCGGAGCAGCCCGCGCGGCGGCGGCTGCGGATCTGGCTGCGTTGGCCGGAGCAGACACCATAAGGGGCCTGCGCTCTGGGGACCCCTGCGGCGTCGCAGCTGAAGTGGCGGCCCGGAACGCCGCGGAACTCTCGGCATGCGTTCCCGATCCCGGTGCCCGCACGGTCGTGGTCTGGGTTGAAGCATCGGCTGCATCACTGCTGCCTTGGCGGGCCACGGCACAGGCCCGGGCCGGGCCTCCGGGACCGCTCGGGAGCAGAGAGGGGGTGCAGTGAAGCGTGCAGCGAGGGGAGCGGCGGGGGGTGCAGTGATGGGGTGCAACCGGCTGGACGGCAGCGGAGACCTATCCCCGTCGATCCGCTGGGGCTGCCGCAGGGCGTCAGTCCCGGACGCCGGTGCCGGCCGATACCCGGTTGCCGGCATCGGGGCGGCCGGGTGCATCCGCCAGCAGCACCTCGATCAGGGTGACAGCGCCCTTTTTGTCCAGGGGGTTGTTCTTGTTCCCGCACTTGGGGGACTGCACGCAGGACGGGCAGCCGCCCTCGCACTCGCAGGCCCGGATGGCATCCCGGGTGGCGGTGAGCCAGATGGTGGCAGCCTCGTAGGCGCGCTCCGCGAAGCCGGCCCCGCCCGGGTGGCCGTCGTACACAAAGATGGTCGGCTTGCCGGTGTCAGCGTGCAGGGCGGTGGAAACGCCGCCAATGTCCCAGCGGTCCGATGTTGCCACGAGGGGCAGCATTCCGATCGAGGCATGCTCGGCAGCGTGCAGCGAACCGGGGAAGTCAGCCGCGGCCAGACCTGCCCCCAGCAGCAGCTTCTCGTCAATGATGAACCACACGGCCTTGGTGAACAGCTCCTTGGCCTCGAGCTCCAGCGGTTCCTCTCCCAGAATCTCGTTGGAAACCAGGGCCTTGCGCTGGAAGGAGACAACCTGCGTGGTCACCTTCACCGTGCCGAAGCACATCTGGACCTCGCCCCACTGCTCGGTCCGCTCAGTCTCCATGACTTCGATCTGGGTGACGTCCCGGGCCTGGGTGTAGAACTCCGGATTGGCCCGGGTCACCACCGCACAATGGTCCGCTTCGTTCAGCTCTTCAACCAGGAAGGTCTGCCCCTGATGTACATACACGGCCCCCGTGTGCGCCTGGTACTGGCTCTGGGCCCCGTCCATGGTGCCCAGCAGGGTGCCAGTCTCCGCTTCCACAATGTTGATCGGGCCACCCCCGGCTGCCCGCAGGTTCACCATCGAAGCAGCGCTCTCCGCATGGGTCCAGAACCAGCCGGCAGGACGGCGCCGCAGGTAACCCTGGGCCACCAGCTGATCCAGCAGGCCGGCGGCAGCCGGCCCGAACAGCTCACGCTCATCCGGCGTCAACGGAAGCTCGGCCGCAGCCGCGCACAGGTGCGGTCCCAGCACGTACGGATTGGACGGGTCGAAGACGGTCGCTTCTACGGAAATATCGAAGATCGCCTCCGGGTGGTGCACCAGGTACGTGTCCAGCGGATCATCGCTGGCCACAAATGCCGCCAGGGCGTCCTGTCCGGACCGGCCGGCCCGGCCGATCTGCTGGAACAGGGATGCCCGGGTTCCCGGCCAGCCTGCCACCAGCACGGCGTCGAGCCCGGAAATGTCGATTCCGAGTTCCAGCGCCGAGGTGCTCGCGATTCCCAGCAGCTGGCCGCTGCGCAGCTGGTTCTCCAACTCCCGGCGTTCCTCTGGCAGATATCCGGACCGGTACGCAGCGACCCGGCCGGGGAGGGACGGATGGACTTCATCCAGCAGCCGCCGGGTTATGGTGGCGATGGTTTCAGCGCCCCGGCGGGACTTGATAAAGGCAATGGTCCGCACCTGGGCGGCCACGAGGTTGGCCAGCAGGTCAGAGGTTTCCGCGATCACCGTGCGGCGCTCGCGGGCACCGTTTTCACCCTTGCCATCAGTGAGCTGCGGCTCCCACAAAGCCACGGTGGTCGCCCCGTGAGGGGAATAGTCCCGGGTGACGGCATGAACCTCGCTGCCGATCAGCCGGCCAAAGGACTGGGCAGGATCCGCGGACGTGGCGGACGCGCCAATAAAGATGGGGTCCGCCCCGTAATAACGGCAGATCCGGCGAAGCCGCCGCATCAGGTTGGCGACGTTCGAGCCGAACACGCCCCGGTAGCTGTGGGCCTCGTCAATGACCACGTACGTCAGCCGGCGGAAGAACCGGGCCCACCAGGCGTGGTTGGGGAGCACCCCGAAGTGGAGCATGTCCGGGTTGGCCAGGACCATGTTCGCGTGGTCGCGGATCCAGCGCCGGGCACCCGGATCAGTGTCGCCGTCGTAGGTTTCGGCTCGGAGCGTCGGAAGATGCAGGGAATTCAGGGCCGCCAGCTGGTCTGCGGCGAGGGCCTTGGTAGGGGAGAGGTACAGGGCCACGGACCCCGTCGGTTCCAGGGAAATCCGGTCGTCCAAGGCGGTGCGGTGGATTTCGTCCAGGACCGGCAGCTGGTAGGCCAGCGACTTTCCGGAAGCGGTGCCGGTGGAGATGATCGTGTGCCGGCCGGAATGCGCTGCCTCAGCGGCTTCCGCCTGGTGCCGCCACGGAGTATGGACGCCCAGGCGCCCGTACGCTTCAACGAGGTCGGGATGCACCCATTCCGGCCAGGGAACGGTTTGGGCCTCACGCGCCGGAATCTCGTGCAGATGGACCAGCTGCTCGGGGTCGGCACCGCCGCCAAGCAGCGGGATGAGGGAATCGCGAATGGCCACGCGGCCATTGTCCCACCGGTACCCGTGCGTTCGGGACACGGATACCGGCCGGTCCGCGGCGGGCGAAATCTACAGCCGCGGCTCAAACATCATGACGCTTGCAAGGGACTCCCAGCCCAGATAGCGGTACAGCTCCAGGCCTGTTGCGGGAGAGATCAGCAGCCCTGTCTCGGCATCATGTTCCAGGGCCAGTGCGGTCAGGGCCCGCATCACGTAACTGCCCAGCCCCTGGCGGCGGAAGTCCGGCTCGGTGGCAATCTGGTCATAGACGGCAAACCCGTCAACCACCGCCACATGTCCGCGGGCCGCCGGGATCTCCCCGAAGCTGACCTCCACCCGTCCGCCGGTGCCGCTGCGGAAGGTCTGGGCCGTGTAGCTGTCCGGCGGAATTGGATCCTCAATGTCCTGTCCTTCCATGGGCAGGACCATAAAGACCTCATCCGTGGACCGGACAGACAATCCGTAGACGTTGGCGGCACCGTACAGATCGGCCACCCGGGACGTCACGATGGTGAACAGCCGCCCGGCCCCCTGCCTGGCCGATGACGCCAGCGCCGCGAACTCGTCATGGGACGGCTCAAGGGCGAAATACTCCCAGTCATTGGTTTTATCGTGCAGGAAAGCGGCCGGAAACCGACCCTCATGGCGGGTCTGGTAGCCACGGGCTTTGGCCCACCCGGTTACCCAGGTCTCCAGGAGATCATCGGTTAGTCCGTTCATGGAGAAACCCTAGCCCCCGCCTGCCACGGGCGGGAGGGCAGACCGGTAAAACCGGATTTCGCCCGCCGGTCTACCCTTAATACGTGGCCCTGAATCGAATTGCTCTCTATTACGCCTTCACCCCTCTTGCCGATCCGGAAGCGATCCGGCTCTGGCAGCGTGCGCTGTGTGAAAAGCTCGGCCTGCGCGGCCGGATCCTCGTCTCCAAGGACGGCATCAACGGAACCGTCGGCGGTGAACTTAGCGCCGTCAAGGCCTATGTCAAAGCAACCCGCGAGTACCCTGCGTTCAAGAAAATGGACATCAAGTACTCCGAAGGCTCGGCCGAGGACTTCCCGCGCCTGAGCGTGAAGGTCCGCCCCGAGATCGTGAGCTTCGGCGCCCCCGGCGAATTGAAGGTGGATGAGAACGGCGTGGTAGGCGGCGGGACTCACCTGCGCCCGGAAGAACTGCATGAGCTGGTGGAGAAGAAGCGTGCAGATGGAGAAGACGTTGTTTTCTTCGACGGCCGCAACGCCTTTGAAGCCCAGATCGGCAAGTTCAAGGGCGCTGTTGTCCCGGATGTTTCGACCACCCACGACTTCATCAAGGAACTTGAGTCGGGCAAGTACGACGACCTGAAGGACAAGCCCGTGGTCACGTACTGCACCGGCGGCGTGCGCTGCGAAGTGCTTTCCGCGCTAATGGTGAACCGGGGGTTCTCCGAGGTCTACCAGATGCAGGGCGGAATCGTCCGCTACGGGGAAACCTATGGGGACAAAGGCCTCTGGGAGGGTTCGCTTTATGTCTTCGACAAGCGGATGCACATGGAGTTCACGGACGACGCCGTCACCATCGGTGAGTGCGTGCGGTGCCACGCGCCCACGAGCAAGTTCGAAAACTGCTCCAACCCCTCCTGCCGCAAGCTGACCCTTTACTGCGCCGAGTGCGCCGCGGATCCCTCAACACTGCGCTGCCCGGACGGCTGCGAAGCCTAATTTCAGGCCCGCGGCCTTCCGGACCCGGAGGCATTGTGGCACCGGCAGCCGGGACACTCCGGCAGTGCACCGACGTGCAGTGCAGCTACGTCCGTGCAGCTATTTCCCGAAGGCAGCCGGAGCAGTAGCTTCGGCGAGGCTCGCCACAGCCTGCTCGAAAAGCGCTGCAGGATCTGAGGCCCTGCCGGCGCTTTCCTCACGGGCAAAGCACTGCCAGGCGATGCGCCACGTACAGGCAACGAGTTCCGCCAGGACCTGTGCCTGCATCGTTTCCAGCAGGCCCCGTTCCTGCAGCGACTTACTGAGCACGGTCACCAGATGCATCTCCTGGCGGGACACTGCCTGCAGCAGCCTCGGCTCACGCAGCAGCAGCCGGGAGATGCGTTTGAATTCGGACTGCTCAACCTCGTAGGCGAACTGCTGCCTGGACGCATCCATCAGCTCGCGGAGGATCCGCGCCGGGGACCAGGAAGACTGCAGCTCACGGGCCAGAAGTGACCCGAGCAGTTCCCCCTGCCCGGGTACGGCGGCCGCTTCCTTGGAGTCGTAGTAACGGAAGAATGTCCGCTCGGAAATGCCGGCCTGCTCCGCGATACGGGCAACCGTGGTGGCATCCATCCCGGCTGTCTCCAGCAGGTCCAGGGTTGCCAGCTGGATGTCACGCCTTGTGGCGGCCTTACGGTCTTCGCGTTTTCCCACGCCGTCCCAGCTTTCTTCGCAGTGCACCAGTGCTTGTGTTCTGTCACAGTATGCCACTTCGATTATAGAAAAGATGGCAGACTGTGACAGTATTTTCCGGTTCAAGTCCAACAGAAACCGAGGGAATCCTTGAGTCACGAAAGCACCACCGCTGAACTGGACGGAAAGCCAGCCGCTCCGCCCCGTCCGGCACTTTCCACAAAACAGCTGACCGGAATCATCGGGGCGCTGGCGCTGGCCGCGTTCCTGATGATCCTGAACGAGACAGTCCTGACCGTGGCACTGCCCTCGATCATGGCGGACCTGCAGGTCACCGCCGCAGCGGGGCAGTGGCTGACCACCGGGTTCCTGCTGACCGTGTCTGTAGTGATTCCCACGACCGGGTTCCTCCTGCAGCGCTTCACCACCCGGAGCCTGTTCATCTTTGCACTCTCGAGCTTCCTGGTCGGCACGCTGCTGGCCATCTTCGCGCCCACCTTCGCAGTGCTGCTGGTGGCCCGGATTATCCAGGCCGTCGGCACGGCCATTGTGCTGCCGCTGCTGATGACCACCACGCTCACGCTCGTCCCCATGCACAAGCGCGGAGCCATCATGGGCCTGAACTCGATCGTCATCTCCGTTGGTCCCGCAGTTGGCCCCACCGTCTCCGGCGCAATTGTGAACGCGTTCAGCTGGCACTGGATCTTCGTGCTGATGACACCACTGGCGGTAATCATCCTGCTGCTCGGGATTATCTTCATCAAGATCCCCTCATCCACCCGCAAGCTGCCGGTGGATGTGCCCTCGGTGATTCTCTCCGCACTGGCATTCGGATTCCTGGTCTACGCGATCTCCAGCCTGGAACATGCATCAGAGAACCTCGTCCTGCTCGGCGCCAGCGTTGTGGTCGGCGCCGGCTCCCTGGCGCTGTTCATCAAACGGCAGATCGTCCTGACCCGGTCCGGCCGTGAACTGCTGAACCTGGCACCCTTCCGGAACCGGAACTTCACCATCAGCGTCGTCCTCATCATGGTCGCCATGGGAACCCTTCTCGGCACCGTCGTGATCGTGCCGATCATGCTCCAGACCGGCCGCGGCCTGGACACCCTGACCATCGGCATGATGCTCCTCCCCGGCGGACTGGTCCAGGCCGCCGTCGGGCCCGTTTTTGGCCGTGTTTTTGACCGCTTCGGCCCCCGCCCGGTGCTCATTCCCGGTGCCGCGATGCTGGCGCTGGGCCAGTGGCTGTACGTCGGTGTTACACCGGAGTCCCCGCTCTGGGTCTTCACCGTCTCCCACATCGTGTTCAGCATTGGCCTGGCCATGCTGATGACCGGGCTGCTTTCCGCCGCCCTGGCCACAGTGGAGCCCCGGCTCTACGGGCACGGATCGGCCATCTTCAACACCGGCCAGCAGCTCGGCGGCGCAATCGGCACCACCATCTTCGTGACGGTACTGTCCATGCTCTCCGCGGCGAAACTCGACGCAGGCTCTGAACTGGCGGACTCGCTGTTCTCCGGCGGCCACACGGCCTTCATCATCGGCGCTCTGCTGGCCACCGCCGCCGTCGTCCTGGCCCCGTTCATCAAGATTCCCCGCCGGGCCTAAAGCGGAGGGGAGGAGCGGGCACGGAACCTAGACTGGAGGAGTGACTGACTTCTCCCGTGTTCCGGGCACCCCGCAAAGCTCAAACCTCCCCCTGCTGGCTGCGCTCGCCGCTGACCTCCAGGACGCCGGCTACACGGTCGACGGCGTCGCCGCCTTCCTCGGCGAAGAGGCAAACGCTGCGCTTGGCCGGGACCAGCTGGTCCCGGCCATGCTCGCCTGCCGTGAAGCAGCCGCCGCCGGCACCGCAACCGCGGTAGCCGCGGCGGTGGCGCTGTGGCTGGTGGGGGAGTCCGTGCCTGTAGAGCAGGCGGACGAGGCCTTCCCCCGGACCGGTGCCGCAGGCCTGAGGGAACTCGGACTGGCCGAAAAGGATCCGGCAGCCCCGGAGCTCCTGCGCGCCGCCGTGGACCTGCGCCCCTATGAATTCGAAACCGGAAGCAGCGCCGAAAACGCCAGCACCCATCTGTGGGTCGCCAGCGATCTGGGCGAACACCAGCGCCCCGGCGTCCTGCCGCACGGCCACGTGCTGGGCATCGGGCAGGCATCCCTGTCCCTCGCCCAGCTGAGCCTGCGCGCTCCGGCGGACCGGTCACTGGACCTGGGCACCGGCTGTGGAATCCAGGTCTTCCACCTGCTCGGGCACGCCCGGCACGTCACGGCTACGGACATCTCCGAACGGGCACTGGGCTTCACCCGGTTCAACCTGGTGCTCAACGCCCCCTCGCTGGGCCTGGATCCTGAACATCTCCAGGACCGGGTGGACCTGCGGCTTGGCAGCATGCTGGAGCCCGTAGCAGGGGAACAGTTTGACCAGGTGGTATCCAACCCGCCGTTCGTAATTACTCCGCGGGTGCCGGGTGAGGAAGCCGAAGACCGCTTTACGTACCGGGACGGCGGGCTGCCGGGAGACGGGATCGTCTCCGGTCTCTTCCGGGACCTCGAATCCGTCCTTGCGCCTGGAGGCACTGTCCAGATGCTCGGCAACTGGGAGATCCAGGGCCCGGAGGACAGCAAGGACGCCTGGAACACACGGCTTCGTTCCTGGCTGCCGGACACAATGGACGCCTGGGTTATCCAGCGTGAAGTCCTCAGCCCCGCTGAATATGCCGAAATGTGGCTCAGGGACGCGGCCGAGAACCGTGACCGGTCTGAGTATGCGGCCTCCTACGCCGCGTACCTGCAGGATTTCGCCTCGCGCGGGACCACAGGCATCGGCTTCGGCACGGTGTGGATGCGCCGGAGGATGGACCCGAAGTCGGCCCCGCTGCGCCGCTTCGAGGAAATCACCCACCCCCTTGAGTCGCCTCTTGCCCCGCACCTCGCTGCCGCCGTCGAACGCTTCGACTGGACCCGGGAGCACCCTGACCTGGCAGCCGAGCATCTGGTGGTGGCGGATGACGTCACCGAGGAACGCCACGCCCGCCCCGGCGCAGAGCACCCCGGTGTGATCCTGCTCCGCCAGGGAGCCGGGCTGCGGCGGACCAACCTGATGAGTACCGAGCTGACCGGATTTGTGTCAGCGTGCGACGGTGAGCTGCCCGCCGGAGCGATCATCGCTGCCCTGGCAGCGCTGCTGGGCCGTGAGGACCCGGAGTTCGGTCCCGCGCTGGAAGAAGAGGTACGCAACCTGGTCCTGGACGGGTTCCTTCTGCCGGCGGAGCAGTAAGGCAGCGCACACCGAAATTGGTCTGCGTCTGCCCGGCTGTGCAGTTATGGTTACCCTTGTGCTTGGGGATTCCCCATACTGTCTAAGGATGAGCGAGCCTGCGGAGCCCTGCCCGTGCCATCCCTCATCCGCTTTTTGATCCACCCCCGTACGTAGGAGAACAGTGCCAGTTAAGGCAACGGACAAGTCGACCGGCAAGAAGAAGAAGCTGGTAATTGTCGAGTCACCGGCCAAAGGCAAGACGATCGCCGGCTATCTCGGCGACGGCTTCGAGGTCACGGCATCGATGGGTCATATCCGTGACCTGCCGCAGCCCTCGGACCTTCCCGCAGAGTTGAAGAAGACCTCCGTGGGTAAGTTCGCCGTTGACCTGGACAAGGACTTCGAGCCCTACTACGTCGTCTCCTCGGACAAGAAGAAGAAAGTCGCGGAACTCAAGGCCGCGCTCAAGGACGCCGACGAACTCTATCTCGCAACTGACGGTGACCGCGAAGGCGAAGCCATCGCGTGGCACCTGCTGCAGGTGCTCAAGCCCAAGGTTCCCGTCCATCGCCTGACCTTCCCGGAAATCACCAAGGAAGCGATCCAGCGGGCGCTGCAGGAAATGCGTGACATCGACATTTCAATGGTCGATGCCCAGGAAACCCGCCGCATCCTGGACCGCCTCTACGGCTACGAGATTTCCCCTGTTCTCTGGCGCAAGGTGGCCCGAGGCCTTTCCGCCGGCCGCGTTCAGTCCGTGGCAACCCGCCTCGTCGTAGAGCGCGAACGGGAGCGCATGGCGTTCCGCTCCGCCTCCTACTGGGACCTGCTCGGCACCTTCGCCACGGCTTCTTCCGAGTCTTTCAAGGCCCGCCTGACCTCGGTCGACGGCGCCCGGATCGCTTCCGGCAAGGACTTCACCGACCGCGGTGAACTCAAGTCCAAGAACGTCACCCACCTGGATGAAGCGGCAGCTCTCTCGCTGGCCGAGGGCCTGCAGTCGGCGTCGTTCACTGTCCGCTCACTTGAAACCAAGCCGTACACCCGCCGCCCGGCAGCGCCCTTCACCACCTCCACGCTGCAGCAGGAAGCCAGCCGCAAGCTGCGCTTCTCTTCCCGCGTGACCATGCAGGTGGCACAGCGCCTGTATGAAAACGGCTACATCACCTATATGCGTACCGATTCCTCGGCGCTTTCGGACCAGGCCATTAACGCGGCGCGCCGCCAGGCTTCGGAACTGTACGGACCCGAATACGTTCCGGAAGCCCGGCGCGTCTACAAGGGCAAGTCCAAGAATGCGCAGGAAGCCCACGAGGCCATCCGCCCCGCCGGTGACTCCTTCCGCACGCCGGCCCAGGTTGCGTCCTCGCTGCGCGGCGACGAGTTCAAGCTGTACGAGCTGATCTGGAAGCGCACCGTCGCCTCCCAGATGGCAGACGCCAAGGGCTCGACGGCGTCCGTCAAGCTCGGCGCAGTCTCCGCCGACGGGCGGGACGCCGAGTTCTCCGCTTCCGGCACCGTCATCACGTTCCGCGGCTTTATGGCCGCTTACGAGGAAGGCCACGACGCCACCCGGGATGGAGACGAAGGTTCCGAGGGCGGCCGCCTGCCCATCCTGAAAAAGGATGATCCGCTGACCGCTGCCGAGCTGGGCGCAATCGGCCACGAGACCTCCCCGCCGCCGCGCTTCACCGAAGCTTCGCTGGTGAAGACGCTGGAAGAGCTGGGAATTGGGCGCCCGTCAACGTACGCGGCCACCATCTCCACGATCATGGACCGCGGTTACGTGACCCAGCGGGGCCAGGCACTGGTGCCCAGCTGGATCGCGTTCTCCGTAGTCCGGCTGCTGGAGGAGCACTTCACGGACTACGTGGACTACGACTTCACTGCCGAAATGGAAGAGGACCTGGACCGCATTGCCCGCGGCGAAGCCGGCCGGGTTGAGTGGCTGAACCAGTTCTACTACGGCGACCGCGTGGACACGGGCCTGCACACGATCGTCAACGACCTCGGTGAGATCGACGCCCGCGCGGTGAACTCCATCGAAATCGCGGACGGCATTGTGCTGCGCGTAGGAAAGTTCGGCCCGTACCTGGAGCGGCCGCTGCCGGCGGATGCCCCGGAAGGTACCGAGCCCGAGCGCGCCAACGTTCCCGAGGACCTGGCCCCGGATGAGCTGACCGCCGAGAAGGCGATTGAGCTGATGAACACCGCCGGACCCGAGGAACGTGTCCTGGGCGAGGATCCGGAAACGGGCCGAACCATTGTGGCCCGCAACGGCCGCTACGGTCCGTACGTCATTGAACTCATTCCCGAGCCCACGGCTGAGGAACTGGCCAACCAGCCGGTTGAGTATTACAAGAACGGCAAGCCCAAGCCCCCGAAGAAGCCTGCCAAGGTGAAGCCGCGCACGGGTTCGCTGTTCAAGTCCATGAGCGTGGAAACGGTCACCCTGGAAGAGGCGCTGAAGCTGATGAGGCTGCCCCGCGTGCTGGGCACCGACGCTGAAGGCAACGAGATCACGGTGCAGAACGGCCGGTTCGGTCCCTATCTGAAGAAGGGAACGGATTCCCGGTCGATCGGCTCCGAGGAGGAGATCTTCACGATCACCCTCGAGCAGGCCCTGGAGATCTACTCGCAGCCCAAGCAGCGCGGGGGACGCCAGGCAGCGGCGCCGCTGGCAGAGTTCGGCACCGACCCCGTCTCGGAGAAGCCTGTGGTGGTCAAGGACGGCCGGTTCGGTCCGTACATCACCGACGGCATCACCAACATCACTGTTCCGCGGTCCATGGCCATCGAGGAGCTGACCCGGGAACGGGCTCTGGAACTCCTGGCCGAGAAGCGTGAGAAGGGTCCGGCCAAGAAGCCGGTCCGCAAGCGCGCCGCAGCGAAGAAGTAGGCCGTGCCGCCTGCCGTGCATCTGGTCCGGTTCCCTGCGCGGGACCGTGGACAGGTGCACGGCAGCTGCCGACGCATAATGGGATCATGCGGCTAGGAGTCCTGGACGTCGGGTCCAACACTGTGCATCTGCTCTTGGTGGATGCCCATCCCGGCGCGCGCCCCGTTCCGTTCGCCTCCCACAAACGTCCCCTGCAGCTGGTCTCCCACCTGGATGACCAGGGTGCAATCACCGGGGCAGGCCAGCGACTTCTGGTGGAGTTTGTGGCGCAGGCCCGTGACTTCGCCGTCCGCCACCACGCCCAGGATCTCCTCGCCTTCAGCACTTCCGCCATCCGCGAGTCCGCCAACGGGCCGGACGTGCTGGAGTACGTGGAACTGCAAACCGGTGTTGCCCTGACAGAACTCAGCGGCCGGCAGGAAGCCTCCATGACCTATTTGGCGGCCCGCCGCTGGTTTGGCTGGGGTGCCGGTTCACTGCTGGACCTGGATATTGGCGGCGGCTCCTTCGAAATGGCGCAGGGACTGGACGAACTGCCCGACGTCGCGGTCTCGGTCCCGCTGGGGGCGGGCAGGCTGACCAGGGACTGGCTGCGGGACGATCCGCCCTCAGCAGCGTCCCTGGACGCGCTGCGCGGCTATATTCGCGGCGTCGTGCAGGAAGCCTCGTCCGAATTCGCCGAATACGGTGCACCTGACCTCGCCGCTGGAACTTCCAAGACCTTCCGCTCCCTCGCCCGGCTCACCGGGGCCGCGCCTTCTGCCGCCGGTCCGTATGCCCGCCGCAAGCTGCGCCGCGCCGACCTCACGGGGCTCATCCCGCGGTTGGCGGGAAGAACTGCGGCGCAGCGTTCAGAGCTCGACGGCGTCTCCGTGCTTCGTGCCCCGCAGGTGCTCGCCGGGGCGCTTGTGGCGGAGGCCGCCATGGAAGCCTTCAACCTAAAGTCCCTGAGCATTTGCCCCTGGGCACTGCGCGAGGGACTGATCCTGCAGCGTTTCGACGCGCTGCGCTTTGACACCCTGCATCTTGACCCACCGGGCCGGCTCCCGGCCGGGCACCAGAGCCTCACGCCGGAACCGGCCGGGGCACTGGTCCTGGCTGCCGCCGGCGAACCGAACGGAAGTGCACCACTATGACACTGACCTCCCCCCGCAATGTGCCCACCGAAACCCACCTGCCGCAGATTCCGGTGGCACTTTCCAGTTCCTCGGTCTACCCGCTTTCCGTCCACGACACGTTCGCCGTTGCCCATGACCTGGGCTACGACGGCGTGGAGGTGATGGTGACCGGCAGCCAGATCAGCCGTAACCCCGAGACCATCCGGGGGCTGAGCGAGCGGTACCACATGCCGGTGCTGGCCATCCACGCGCCGACGCTGCTGCTGACGCAGCAGGTATGGGGGAAGGCCTGGACCAAGATCGAGCTCTCGGCTGCCATGGCTGCGGAGGTGGGTGCCAGCACGGTTGTGGCGCATCCCCCGTTCCGCTGGCAGTCAGGCTACGCAGAGAACTTTGCCGAAGGGGTCCGCAGGATCGCTGACGAGTACGGCGTCACGATAGCCGTTGAAAATATGTATCCCTGGCGGGTAAGGGGACGCGAAGCGAAGGCCTATCTGCCGCACTGGAACCCGCTGCCCGAGCCCTATGAGCACGTGACCTGGGACTTCTCCCACGCGGCGATTGCAGGCATGGATTCCTATGAAGAGATCCGCAAACTGGGCAGCCGGCTCAGCCACGTGCACCTGACGGACGGCACTCCAAACGGCAGGGACGAGCACCTGCTGCCGGGGGAAGGAACCCAGCGCTGCGCTGAGGCGCTGCAGTATCTTTCCGAAACCGGATACACCGGCACCGTGGCCATCGAAGTGAGCACCCGGAAAGCCAAGGAGCCGGGGGAGCGGGAAGAGATGCTGCGCCAGACTCTCGAGTTCGCCCGGGTAAACCTGAACCAGGTGCTGGACGAATAGGGCTTAAACGAGCGGGTGCCGGCGATTGCCTCGGGACGGTTGGGGGGAAACGTCCACGAATCGCCGGCACCACGGGGCCGTTACCGGCCCTTCATCACTCGCACCTCCAAGAGGCACTTAATACTGTAGGAAGCGAAGTTGTGCACAAGCCTAGAAACAGCTGTGCGTCCGCTTGGAATCGGGCCGTTTCGGGTCCGTGCAAGGCACCGTGAAAGAATCGTGGCATGCAGAATCTTCCCCGTCTTTCCTTCCTCGGCTGCGGTTCAATGAACGAAGCCATCCTCGGCGGCATCCTGGCCGGCGGCTACCCTGCTGAACTGATCACCGCCACGGTCCGCCGCGCCGAACGTGCCGCACAGCTGCGCGAACGGCACGGGATCACGGTGCTCGCCGGGTCCGAAGATCCCGGGGCCAACCGCACCGCGGCCGAAAACGCGGACGTGGCAATCGTCGGAGTGAAGCCGGTGGGCGTGCGCGCGATGCTGGAAGAGGTGGCCGGAGTCCTGAGCCGGGACACCGTCGTCGTGAGTGTTGCCGCAGCCGTTCCGCTGGAACTGATGGAAGCTGCCCTTCCGGCCGGCACCCCCGTCATCCGGACCATGCCCAATACCCCCGCGAAGCTGGGCCGCGGCGTCACCGCCCTGGCACCGGGATCGGCTGCCACCCCGGACTCCGTGAAGCTGGTGCGCTCCCTGCTCTCCGGGACCGGGCGCGTAGTCGAGGTACGTGAGGACCAGATCAACGCCGTCGGGTCCGTCAGCGGCTCAGGCCCTGCCTACGCCTTCTACCTGGCCGAAGCCATGGCAAAAGCCGGAGCCGAGCTGGGTCTTGACCCCGAGCTGGCCGCGCTGCTGGCAGCCGAAACCCTAGCCGGAGCCGGAGCCATGCTTGCAGAGCCCGGCGCGGACGCAGGAGCCCTGCGCAAGGCCGTGACCAGCCCCAACGGCACCACGGAAGCGGCCATCCGCGTCTTTGACGACCGGGACCTGCCGGCCATCATCGGCGCCGGGATGACCGCCGCGGAGCGTCGCTCAGCGGAGATCACGGCCGAGCTCAGCGCCTCCCGCTAGCCGGAGGCTACGGCCGGGACGCGAAGCGTTCCAGCAGGTCCACGTGCCCGGAGACAATCAGCATGTCCCGGCTGGAAACCTTGGTATCAGCCTGTGCATAGGTGAAGTCCTCACCCGGGGACTTCACCCCCACCACGGTCACGCCGTACTTGGAGCGCACATTCGACTCGCGAAGCGTGAAGCCCTGGGTCTCCTTGGGCGGGTACATTTTCACGATCGCGAAGTCGTCGTCGAACTCGATGAAGTCCAGCATCCGGCCGCCCACCAGGTGGGCGGCGCGCTGCCCGGCGGCAGCTTCCGGATAGATCACGTGGTTGGCACCAATGCGGGTAAGGATCTTTCCATGCGCCGGCGTAATTGCCTTGACCCACAGGTGCTCGATGCCCAGGTCCACCAAGTTCACCGTGATCAGGACGCTGGACTCAATGGAGGTGCCAACACCCACGACGGCGGCGGAGAAGTCCTGCGCACCAAGCTGCTTGAGGGCGTCAATGTTGGTGGCGTCGGCCTGGACCACGTGGGTGAGCTTGCCGGAGGCTTTCTGCACGAGGTCCGGATCGCGTTCAATTGCCAGGACCTCGCGGCCCTGCTTCACCAGCTGCTCGGCGGTGGCCGAGCCGAACCGGCCCAGTCCGATGACCAGGACGGGGGCATTGTGCGGCGGTCTTTCAGCCAATGATCGGCCTTTCTTCCGGGTAGTGGTACAGCGGTTTACGCTGCCTGAGGGCCAGCGCAGCCGCCAGGGTGATCGTGCCAACGCGCCCTGCGAACATCAGGCCGGCCAGGATGTATTTGCCCGACGGCGGCAACTCGGGACTCAGCCCGATGCTTAGTCCCACAGTCGCGAAAGCGGAGATCACTTCGAACAGTACCGGCTGCAGCGTTTCCTCCGTGACGATCAGCAGTCCGATCGTGGCGACAGCCACCATGGTGGCTCCAAGGATGACCACGGAAATGGCCACCCGAAGGGCACCGGCGGGAATGTTGCGGCCGAAGGCCCGAACGTCGGTGTCGCCGCGGGCCTCGGCAACGATCGCCAGGAAAATCACGGCAATCGTGGTGACCTTGATGCCGCCGGCGGTGGACGCCGAGCCGCCGCCCGCGAACATGAGCATGTCCGTGATGACCAGGGTGGAGGCATCCTGGTCTGCCATCTCCACCAGGCTGAAACCGCCCGAGCGCATCATGACAGAGGCGAAGAGGGCATGCAGGATCTTCTCGCCCACCCCCATCCCGGCGATGGTGCGCTGGTTGAACCATTCCAGTGCAGCCCACAGCAGCGTGCCGGCGAACAGCAGGATGAGGGACACCAGCACGGTGAGCTTGGTGTGCAGGTTCCATCGCCGGGTCTTCATCCGGCTCTGGAGCAGCACCATGATCACCGGGAACCCAAGGCTGCCGATGAAGACGCCGGCCATGATGGGCACCAGCACCCACAAGTCATTTTCGTAGGGCACCAGACCGTCCGAGTGCGGTGTGAACCCGGCGTTGTTAAAGGAAGAGACGGCGTAAAAAATGGCGTGCCAGATGGCCTGGCCCGGGGATTCGCCCAGGACCATGAACCGCGGAGCCAGGATGGCTGCCAGCACCAGTTCGATCAGGACAGTGGTGCTGACGACGATCCGCAGCAGGTTGCCCACCTCGCCCAGACGGCCGGTATTCATGCCTTCCTGGGCGATCAGCTTGCCGCGGACTCCCAGCCTGCGGTTCACGGCCAGGGCCAGCAGCGATGCCATGGTCAGGATGCCCAGGCCGCCCACCTGGATTGCCACCAGAATGAGCACCTGCCCGAACCCGGACCAGTGCGCAGCAGTGGAGACCACCGTCAGTCCGGTGACGCACACCGCTGAGACGGCCGTAAACAGTGCGTCATGCAGCGCGGTGGCCTGCCCGGACGCTGAGGCCAGCGGAAGCGCCAGCAGGGCCGTGAAGAGCAGAATGACCAGGGAAAAGACGATCAGGGCAAGCCTGGCCGGTGAGGAGTTGGCGACGGCGTCAATGAAGTCCCTGCCCGCAACGATGAAGCCAAGGGGACGGCGCTGCCGCGTCTGCAGCGGTTGCTGCGGTTGGGATGCCATGGGTAGTGAAGTCCAGTTCTGTGCGCGGGGTCCTGCAAAGTAGTAAACCACTTAACCCTGCCGCCGGCGGTGCGGGACCGTGTGGTGCGATCGCGTAGCCTGTGAGCATGACGAGTACCGGGCTGAGCCTTCCCGCCGTGCCCACACACATTGTGTGGGACGAATCGTTGCTGGCATACAACTTTGGCCCCGGACATCCCATGAGCCCGCTGCGGCTGGATCTCACGGCACGCCTGGCGAAGGAGCTGGGGATCTTCGACCTGCCGCAGGTCAGCCTGGGCGCCCCGTTCGTCGCTGATGACGCCCAGCTTGCCCGGGTGCACGATCCCGCCTATGTGGCCGCGGTACGGGAAATCAGCCGTAATCCGGAGCGTCCAAACGCTCCGCTCGGCCTGGGCACAGAAGACGATCCGGCCTTCGAAGGCATGCATGAGGCAAGTGCCCGGCTGTTCGGCGGATCCCTGGCTGCGGCCGAGGCAGTCCTCTCCGGCAAGGTGCGGCATGCCGTGAACTTTGCCGGCGGCATGCACCACGCCGCCGCGGGCAAAGCCTCGGGTTTCTGCATCTACAACGACGCCGCTGCCGCCGTCGCGCGCTTCCTGGACGCCGGTTACACCCGGGTCCTGTACATCGATGTGGACGCACACCACGGCGACGGCACCCAGGCGATCTTCTGGAACGATCCGAGGGTCATGACCATCTCAATCCATGAGACGGGGATTTCGCTCTTTCCGGGGACGGGCTTCGCCAACGAATCAGGCGGGCCGGACGCACCCGGAACGGCTGTGAACGTGGCGCTGCCGCCTGGTACCAGGGACGCCGGCTGGCTGCGTGCCTTCCACGCCGTTGTGCCCCAGCTGGCCGGTGCCTTCGAACCCCAGGTGATCATCAGCCAGCACGGCTGCGACGGGCACCGGGACGATCCGTTGTCCAACCTGCGGCTTTCGGTGGATACCCAGCGGCAGGCCGCCCTTTCAATTTCCGGGCTGGCGGACCAGTTCGCTGAAGGCCGGTGGATCGCAACCGGGGGAGGCGGTTACAACGTGGCCAGCGTGGTGCCGCGTTCCTGGGCACTTCTCCTCGCCGTCGCTGCAAACACCCGCATGCCGCTGACCACCCCGGTGCCCCCGGCCTGGCGCGAATACGTTCGGGAACGGCACGGGATCGATACCCCTGCCGCGATGGGCGACGGGGTGGACATGTGGTGGCGTTCGTGGGAGGTGGGCTACGACCCCAACGACGACATTGACCGCACTGTCATGGCAACCCGGAAGGAAGTCTTCCCGCTGCACGGGCTTGACCCGTGGTTTGACTGACCAGGGCCCCCGGGCCCGATGGCCCATTAGCCAGTGTCTCTACCGGCTAAGGTAATGCATATGGTCATTGACGATGTTTTCGCTGTCATAGCTGAAGGAACGCGGCGCGAGATTCTCGGAGCGCTGCGCGGCGGCGACAAATCCGTTGGCGCACTGGTAGAGGAGCTGGAGGTCAGCCAGCCCACCGTGTCCAAGCATTTGAAGGTCCTGCGTGAAGCCGGCCTGGTTGATATGCGGGCCGAAGGACAGCGCCGCTACTACTCCCTGAAGACCGCACCCCTGGACGAAGTAGTACTATGGCTAAGCGCATTTGATCTGCCATCCATTACCGCCGCCCAGGCCACCACACCGACCCTGGCGAGCGTCGCCGCCGGAACCAGCGGCGAAGCACGCGGCCGTTCCCTGTTTGCCGGGATTCCCGGCGCAGCACGGCAAACCGCTGCCGCAGCAGCGGCGGCCAAGATGCCCTCCGGCACTGCCGAGAACCCAACGGCGGCAGTTGACGCCAGCGTCCAGCAGCAGCTGGGCCGAACTGTAGGCCGCGCCGCGGAACGCGCTGCCGATCTGCTGGGAGCACTGCCCAAGTTCCGCCGCCGCCGCCCGTAGGCGGCACCCCTTCCCCGGTCCTGCATCGCTTACGGACACTGACCGGTCTAGCGTAGTAACGGGAGGGGGAATCGATAAGGAGCAACACATGGACGCAACACTCACACGCGTGCGCGACGAGGTTTTTCGCCGCAACCCAGGCGAAACAGAATTCCACCAGGCGGTCGTCGAAGTCTTCGACACCCTTGAGCCGGTTCTCCGCAAGCATCCGCAGTTTGGTGAGGCAGCGATCCTCCAGCGGATCTGCGAGCCGGAACGCCAGATTATTTTCCGTGTTCCCTGGGTCGATGACCAGGGCCACGTGCGCATCAACCGCGGCTTCCGTGTTGAGTTCAACTCTGCGCTTGGCCCGTACAAGGGCGGACTGCGTTTCCATCCCAGCGTTTATCTGGGAATCGTCAAGTTCCTTGGCTTCGAGCAGATCTTCAAGAATGCCCTGACCGGCATGCCGATTGGCGGCGGCAAGGGCGGATCCGACTTCGATCCGCGCGGCAAGTCCGACGCCGAAGTGATGCGCTTCTGCCAGTCCTTTATGACCGAGCTCTACCGCCACATCGGCGAATACACCGACGTGCCCGCCGGTGACATCGGCGTCGGCGGCCGTGAAATCGGCTACCTGTTCGGCCAGTACAAGCGGATCACCAACCGATACGAGTCAGGTGTCCTCACCGGCAAGGGCGTCAGCTGGGGCGGTTCCCTGGTCCGCCCCGAGGCAACCGGCTACGGCGTCGTGATGTTCGTCGAGGAAATGCTGAAGACCCGGGGGCTGAGCCTCGACGGGCAGCGGGTCATCGTCTCCGGATCCGGCAACGTGGCAATCAACGCGATCGCCAAGGCCCAGGCATTCGGCGGCAAGGTTGTGGCCTGCTCCGATTCCTCCGGCTACGTGGTCGATGAAGCGGGGATCGACGTTGAACTGCTCCGGCAGATCAAGGAACACGAGCGCGGACGCATATCCGAGTACGCCCAGCGCCGCGGCGGAAATGTTTCCTTCGTCGCCGGCGGTTCGGTGTGGGACGCGGGCGCCAATGTGGCGCTGCCCTGTGCAACGCAGAACGAGCTTAGCGAAGACGACGCCGTGTCGCTGGTGAAGTCCGGTGCCGTCGCCGTGGCAGAGGGCGCCAACATGCCGTGCACCCCCAAGGCCATTGAGGTCTTCCAGGAAGCCGGCGTGCTCTTCGGCCCGGGCAAGGCAGCGAACGCCGGCGGCGTTGCCACCTCTGCCCTCGAGATGCAGCAGAACGCCAGCCGGGACGCCTGGTCCTTCGAGCACACCGAGCAGCGGCTGAGCCAGATCATGGTGAACATCCACGACCGCTGCGCAGCCACTGCCGATGAGTACGGCTCTCCGGGCAACTATGTGGTGGGTGCCAACATCGGCGGCTTCGTGAAGGTCGCCGACGCGATGCTGGCGCTCGGCGTCATCTAGGCTCCGCTGCCCAGCCGGACGTGGTCCGGCGTCAGTTCGCTGACGCTGGCCACGCCCATCAGGGCCATTGTCCGCGCGGCCTGGGCCGAGAGGATCTGGATGCTCCGGTCCACTCCGGCCCGGCCGCCGGCCATCAGGCCGTAGAGATACGCCCGGCCGATAAGGGCGAAGTCGGCACCCAGCGCCAGCGCCGCCACGATGTCCCCTCCACTCATGATTCCGGTGTCCAGGATGATGCTGGTCTTGCCCTTCAGTGCAGCCGCAGTCTCCGGCAGCAGCTGCAGCGGAATCGGCGCGCGGTCCAGCTGGCGTCCGCCATGGTTGGACAGCACAATTCCGTCAGCCCCGTGGTCCACCGCCTCCCGGGCGTCGTCGAGGGTCTGGATGCCCTTGACCACCAGGTTTCCATTCCACACCGACCGCAGCCAGTCCAGGTCCTTGAGCGTCAGGGTGGGATCGAACATCGAGTTGATGAGCTCAGCGACCGTTCCCGAATACCTGTTCAGTGACGCGAAGGAGAGCGGCTCGTGGGTAAGGAAGTTGAACCACCAGGCCGGCCGGTAGGAGGCATCCAGGACGGTCTTCAATGTCAGGGCCGGCGGAATGGTCATCCCGTTGCGGACATCCCGCAGCCGCTCCCCGGCAACGGCGGTATCCACGGTGACCATCAGGGTGTCAAAACCCGCTGCCGCGGCCCGGTTGATTAGCTCCAGCGACTTGTCCCGGTCTGTCCAGAGGTAGAGCTGGAACCAGTTCCGGCCGTCCGGGGCTGCCGCCGCAACATCCTCGATTGAAGCGGTGCCCATGGTGGAAAGCGTGTACGGGATACCGGCGGCTGCGGCAGCCTGCGAACCGGCGTATTCACCCTCCGACTGCATCATCCGGGTAAACCCGGTGGGAGCGATGCCAAAGGGAAGGGCAGACTCCCGCCCCAGTATCGATGTGGACAGATCCACCGAGGCTACGTTGCGGAGCACACCGGGACGGAACTGCAGGTCCTCGAACGCTGCCCGGGCCCGGCGCAGGGTGATTTCCCCTTCCGCGGCCCCGTCCGTGTAGTCGAACGGCGCCTTCGGGGTGCGCCGTTTAGCCAGGTCACGCAAATCCCAGATGGTGTTTGCCTTCTGCAGCCTGGCGGCCGCTCCGAGCTGCGGTTTCTTGAACTGCATCAGGGGTGCAAGGTCCTGGACCCGGGGAATCCTGCGCGTAAGGGCCGGGGGTTTGGAAGTCACGGAAAAACTCGCTTTCAGTACAGCCTGTTCGTGCCCACGAGCCTACGGGGTGCGGCTGGGGCGTTCCGTCACAAACGCGGTTTGTGACCGCAGAGAATTGCCATGTGCACTCCAGAGGGTTATCGTCGTGGGCATGACTAACCGTTGGTATGCGTATTTTTCGTTGGCTCTGGAGGAGCCCGCGCGATAGTACGCTGACGCCAACCTTCAGAGCCAACAGGGCAGGGGATCATTCCCTTGCCCTTCGCCATATCCGGCGGGTTCTGAAGCAAAGTCCCGCCGGTCCATTCTCACAACGGATACGGGACCATGAACCTCACCACCGCACAGCACTCCCAAGCCACAACCGACCTTCGCGTCAGCGAATTCCGCCCGCTGCCCGCACCGGAAGAGCTGCTGGCCGAACTGCCGCTCTCTGCGGAGCTGGCGCAGACGGTGAGCCAGGGCCGCGAAGCCGTCCGTGCAGTGCTCGACGGCGTTGATGACCGCCTGCTCGTCGTCGTCGGACCCTGCTCCATCCACGACCCTGATGCCGGCCTGGACTACGCCCGCCGCCTTGCCGAAGCAGCGCAGGAGCACAGTTCGGACCTGCTGATAGTGCTGCGCGCCTACTTCGAGAAGCCCCGGACCACGGTGGGCTGGAAGGGCCTGATCAACGATCCGCACCTGGACGGCAGCCATGACATTGAGAGCGGCCTCTTCGCAGCCCGGAGGTTCCTGATCGCTGCGGGAGAACTGGGACTTCCTGTGGCCACCGAATTCCTGGAACCCATCAGCCCCCAGTACGTGGCCGACCTGGTCAGCTGGGGTGCAATTGGAGCCCGGACCACAGAAAGCCAGATCCATCGCCAGCTCGTCTCCGGCCTGTCCATGCCGGTGGGATTCAAGAACGGCACTGACGGGTCCCTCCAGATCGCCCTGGACGCGTGCACCGCGGCTTCGGCTCCGCAGTCGTTCCTTGGAATCGACGGTTCCGGCCGCGCCTCCATGGTCCGCACCGCGGGGAACGCGGATGCACACCTGATCCTGCGCGGCGGCAATTCGGGCCCCAACTACTCTGCAGCGCACGTCGCTGCCGCCTCGGAGGCACTGGCCGCACGGGGACTGAACCCCCGCCTGATTGTCGACGCGTCCCATGCCAACTCCAACAAGGACCACCACCGGCAGGCGGAAGTCGCTCTGGAGCTGGCGGCCCAGCTTGAGTCCGGAACTGCGGGCGCCCACCAGCTTGCCGGGGTAATGCTGGAGAGCTTCCTGGTGGGAGGTGCCCAGGCCCACGACGCCGCCAATCCGGGCCCGCTGGTGTACGGCCAGAGCATCACGGACAAGTGCATGGACTGGGAGACGTCCGCCGGGGTGCTTTCGGTGCTCGCACAGGCAGCACGGACCCGCAGAAATGCGTCATAAGCGCGGCCTATTGGAGTGGAAAACTTCCACTATGGTTACTCCAGCCACTAGAGTAGAGTGCTAGACGGTCACGAGATGGTCATCAAGGCGACACGCCGCCGCAGTTGTGTAGGGCGCAGGTTGCTTCCGAGCGAAGGAACAAGAGATAAATGGCAGACGAGAGCAATTTCTCGGACGTGCGGTTTCTGACGGTGTCAGAGGTCGCGGATGTCATGCGCGTGTCCAAGATGACCGTTTACCGGCTCGTGCATTCCGGCGAACTTCCGGCGGTCCGTTTTGGGCGGTCGTACCGCGTTCCGGAGTCTGCTGTGCAGCAGGTTCTGCGCAACGCCGTCATTGACAGGCAGTCTGGTACGGCCTAAATCCGTTCCGGCCGTAACCTGATTTGGGGTGCTGTCTGCGCTGTCCGTAAAGGCTGTGCGGAGGCGGTACCCTGTTAAGGAACGTTTTCATTCTGGCTAGTAACTGCCGGAACCGATGCTGGCGGGCCATGTGGCCTGGCGGAAGCGGGGACCGGCATGGCTCCTAATTCAAGTTTGTGAGGACTCTGTGGGTTCAGTAATCAAGAAGCGCCGCAAGCGTATGGCCAAGAAGAAGCACCGTAAGCTGCTTCGTAAGACCCGCCACCAGCGCCGCAATAAGAAGTAGATTCTTCTTATCTGCCGTTGAAGCCCGCCGTCCGTCAGGACTTGGCGGGCTTCCGCTTTTAAGCGTCCCTTTCGGTCGGGACTGCTAGCGGGACCGGACCCAGGAGAAACCCCGCCACAGGCCGTAGGCTGCCCCTGCGAGGGATGCCGTCTTGAGCCCAAGGGTGGCCGCACGGCGGCCGGAACGGAAATCGTAGACGGGCCAGTTCTTCTCCCGGGCATGACGGCGGAGCCGTGCATCCGGGTTGATGGCCACTGGGTGGCCCACCATGCTGAGCAGCGGCACGTCATTGTAGGAATCGCTGTATGCCCAGCACCGGTCCAGGTCCAGGCCCTCCTGCTGCGCAAGTACCCTGACGCCGTCGGCCTTCGCGGGTCCGTGCAGGAATTCGCCAACCAGCCGGCCGGTATAGAGTCCGTCACTGACTTCGCTAACGGTCCCCAGGGCCCCCGTCAGGGAGAGCCTGCTGGCGATTACTGAAGCCACTTCAATCGGCGTGCCGGTAACCAGCCAGACCGGACGTCCCGCCCTCATGTGCTGTTCTGTCAGCGCACGGGTTCCAGGCCAGATCTTGGAGACGATCATCTCGTCATAGACTTCCTCGCCCAGGATCCGGACGTCTTCCGCGGCCAGGCCCGTGGCGAATGCAAGCGCGGCGTCCCGGACGCTGTGCACGTCCTTCAGGTTTTCGCCCTGGAGCATAAAGCGCAGCTGCTTGGCTGCAAACCCGGCGGCCTCACGGAGAGTGAAGACCCTCTTCTGGTACATCTTCCGGGCCACGTGGAAGAGGCTGGCGCCGCGCATAAGTGTGTTGTCTACGTCGAAGAATGCGGCCTCTCCCGGGTTGCCTGCCGCGGCCGGAGAATCGTCGGCACGGACAAACGTGGATCGGGGCATGGAAGAAGTCTACTGAAAAAGAGCTCCCGGCCTCGGATATGCGGCTTGGAGACTAAATTGGAAGTCATGAATGATGTCCTTCCCGACGCCGCGGTGCCCGAATTGCTTCTGCTGACCCGTCCGGGATGCCACTTGTGCCAGGCTGCCCGGGAAGTTCTGGACCGGGTCTCCGCGGATCTCGGAGTTCCCTGGCAGGAACGTTCGATTGCAGATGACCCGGAGCTGCTCGAACGGTTCGCCGAGGAGATTCCCGTCCTGATGATTGACGGTGTGCAGCGTGACTTCTGGCAGATCGACGAATCGCGCCTGCGCCGGCTCCTGTCCGCGTAACCGGGGGCCAAACACACTTGGTGCGGGAGCGGATGCGGTCCTAGAGTGGGTGCTTACCGGGCCTGGCGGTCCGCAGGACCGTCCAGTTGCCCAGTAGCTAACGGAGTTGCAGAAGTGAGTATGCCGGATGAGCAGGATGTAACGGCCGTTGGTGCGTCCGCGCATGGACGGCATATCCCGCCGGCTTCCCTCGCCCGCCTGACCGTGTACCTGAGGGTGCTTGGCACCATGCTGACCGAGGGCGTGGAACGGGTCTCCTCAGAGGAACTCGCGGAGGCAGCCGGCGTCAACTCGCCCAAACTCCGCAAGGACCTCTCCTATCTGGGTTCCTACGGGACCCGCGGTGTTGGGTATGACGTTCCGTACCTCAGCGGCCAGATTTCTGCGGCGCTTGGCCTGACCCTCGACTGGCGGGTCGCGATCGTGGGCGCCGGGCATCTTGGCCGTGCCCTGGCCGGTTATCCGGGGTTCGGGACCCGCGGGTTCGAAGTAGTGGCACTTTTCGACGCGGATCCAATGACGGTTGGACAGGAAATCGGCTGGCTGCGGATCAGCCCGGTGAACTCCCTTGAACGGGTACTGGAGACTACCAGGGCCAATATGGCGGTCCTTGCCGTCCCGGCGGAGGCAGCACAGCAAATGTGTGACCGTCTGGTGAAGGCCGGAATCACCAGCATCCTCAGCTTTGCCCCGGTTGTTCTCCAGGCCCCGCCGGAGGTACAGATCCGGAAGGTCGATATGGCCACGGAGCTGCAGATCCTTGCCTATCACGCACAGCGTGCCCAGGTGGCCGCCCTGGCGACGGACGCCCAGGCACGCCTGATGCGCTGAGCTCTGTTCAGGCTGGAACTAGCCGGTTTCCCCGTGAAGCAAAGTAGCGGGCGCTCTGCGGGATAAACAGCAGACCGGTTCCCAGCCCTGCCAGTACTCCAGCTGTGACGTGCTGGTACGCCAGGTCCTTGAATCCGAAGAACAGGGCCGCGGCTACCAGCACGACACAGCCGGCCCGGGCCCAGCTCCGGCCGTCGCGGATAAGCGATGCCAGGAGAACGTAGAACCCGAAAGCCACAGCAGCCACGGCCGCGTCCGCTACCCGGGCCATTGACAGGACAGTCTCCACCGGGACGCCCAGCGCCTCCAGCTGAGATGCTGCGGCGGGTGCCGCCCGCTGGGGGTCCATTGCCTCCCGGAGCCCGATCAGCAGGGTCAGCACGCCGCCCCCGGTGATGAGGAGGGCCGCCAGGTTCACCGGAAGGGGCGCCCGACGGCGGGACCTGCGGTCGGTGATCCGCGGCGCGGGGGCGGGTGCTGCAACCGGGGACGGGCGGTGGTCCGGACGCGGCGGGGTTTTTGCTGCCGGCCGCGGCCGGGCGGGGGACTTCCTTCCCGCCGGTGCAGGCGCCGTCGTGGTTGCCTCAGAAGCGGTGTCAGCCTGGGCCTGAACGGGCTCAGCCTCCGGCGCGTGAACGGATGCCGGGGAAGTGAGCGCCAGCTTGATGACTGCATCTGGAAAACGGGCCCAGCCAAACAGCCGATCCCCGACTCCGGTTTTTGGCTGCCGGCCGGCAGAACCGTCCGCGGGAAGTTCCCGGGTGCGTCCCGTGGGAGGAAGCGGCTCGCGGCCGTGCCGGCGGAGGCCGGTGTGCAGGATTCGCCGGGGGAGGGATTTGGACCCGGCTCCGGATGAGCTGGGCGCTGCGGGAGTAGTTGCCATAGTCGTCGCCGCCTTCACAAGACCGGGAAATCATTGCCCGCCAGGGGTCCGGGGACCTCGGCGGGGACTCCACGCTACGTGCCGCGGCGGCGGCTGTGACCTCAGCCGGCCCAAACCTGCATGCGCTTTCCCGAAAATTATCCGGGTGGGCCCGGGAGGTCTCAGTAAGGGCGGTAGGGGTTGAAATTATGGCGCTGGAAGTATGGGTTGCTGGGCCGCAGGTAGAGCATCACAATTCCTGCGATCCCGGCCAGCGAGGAGAGCAGGGAGATCCAGCCGATCAGCGAGGTCACATAGGCGGGAAGGGATAACAGCAGCCCGAAGGCCGAGAAGGCTGCGAACACTGTGCCGACAATCCGGGCCCAGTTGTGCCCCTTCAGGACGAACCAGGCAATCAGGACGTAGATGCCCAGTCCGATGATGCTCAGCACCACCGAAAACCAGATCAGGAACCCGCCGGCGTCCTGGACATCTATGTTGGCGTCCCGCAGGGCGTCGGTTTGGGAAATGGTCAGGACATCCGGCAGACGGACTGCGGTCACGATGTTGTTGATCAGGGAGAGGACTCCCGCGGCGATGATCAGCCAGAACCCCGTCACGACTTCACGGGGTGCCGGCCCCTTGGGCTGGGTCGACGGTCCCTGCACGGCTCCGGGATAGCTGTAGCCGGAGGGCTGCGCGGGCTGGTAGCCGTATGACTGCCCGTACTGTCCCTGGCCATACTGCCCGTAGGGCTGCCCCGGCTGCTGATATGGGCCCGGCCCTGCGGCATGTCCCGGGTGCTGGCCGGGTTCCGGCGGGATGTGGGTCTGTGCCGGCTGATTCGGCTGATTCGGCTGGAGAGGAGGGCTGTACTGTCCGTATTTCGGCTCCGGACGCTGGTCCTGGCCTTCGCCGGTCTCCGGCTGCCGGCCCGGGAGGTCCTGGTTTTCATGGGGATCGCTGGGAGTGCTCATTGGTGCCCGCCTGCCGAGTGGATGGCCTGCCGAAAGAGCCTCCGGCAGGGCAGATAACCCATCTGCGAAGTCGGGGTTCAGTCTAGCTGTCCTGGCACGCGGCAACACGGTTTGGCGCGCGAATCGACGGTGCGCGGGGTACAAAAACAGCAGGTCCGGGACGCGGGAGAGCGTACCGGACCTGCTGGATGAATGCGTGTGCTTATGCCTTGACGAAGGCAACGTCCACGTTGATGGTGACCTTGTCGCCAACCAGGACGCCGCCGGTCTCAAGTGCCGCGTTCCAGGTCAGGCCGAATTCCTTGCGGCTGATGACGGTGGAACCGGAGAACCCGGCGCGGGTGGCGCCGAACGGATCGACTGCTACGCCGTTGAATTCGACGTCCAGGGTGACCGGGCGGGTGGTGTCCTTGATGGTCAGGTCGCCGGTGAGCTTGTAGGTTTCACCGGAGCCTTCGACGCTGGTTGCCGCGAAAGTCAGTTCCGGGTACTGCTCGACGTCGAAGAAGTCGGCGCCCTTGACGTGTCCGTCACGGTTCGGCTCGTTCGAATTGAACGACGCGGCGTCGATCGTGGCGCTGATCTTGGAATCATTCAGGTCCTGGCCAACCTCGAGGACGGCAGTCACCTTGTCGAAGTTGCCGCGGACCTTGCTGATGCCGGCGTGGCGGACGGTGAAGCCAACCTCGCTGTGGGAGGAATCGAGGTTCCAGGTGCCTGCAGTCAGACCGGTGGGGATCATGGGGTTCTCCTTCTGGGATGCGGCGGTGTGCTGTCTGCACCACCGCCAGTAGATGCATTTGCATTTACTATTGCACACATTGGTCAAAGGTTCAAGTGTTCGTGAAGATTTAATCTATCCCGGCGACTCTGCGAGACTTGAAAGCATGTCCCGTGCCTCTATCCACCTCGTCCGCCATGGTGAAGTCTTTAATCCCGACGGCATCCTGTACGGCCGGTTGCCGGAGTTCCACCTCTCCGAACTGGGCCGCGAAATGGCAGACCGTGTAGCCGGCCACTTCGAGCAGCGCAGGAACGACGGCGCAAAGCTGGTTCATCTGGTTGCCTCGCCCCTGACGCGTGCCCAGGAGACCGCAGCCCCGATCGCAAGCGCCCTGGGCCTCGAAACCATGACCGACGAACGGATCCTGGAAGCGGAAAACCGCTTCGAAGGCCTTCCCGGCGTCAAGCGCCAGCTCCGCAATCCCCGGTACTGGCCGCTTCTCCGCAACCCGATGAAACCCTCCTGGGGAGAGCCGTATGCCCAGCAGGTGGAGCGGGTCATGGCAGCGGTTCACGACGCGCGCATCCGGGCTCTGGAACTGGGCGGCTCCGGTGCTGAAGCAGTCCTTGTCAGCCACCAGCTGCCGATTTGGGTGACCCGCCTGGCTGCTGAGGGCCGCAGGCTCTGGCACGATCCCCGCAGCCGGGAGTGCACCCTCACCTCGGTGACCACCCTGGAATTCAATGACATGGAACTCACCGGCGTCCGCTATGCGGAGCCGTCCGCTGATCTTTTGCCCGGGGCAGCGAATCTGCCTGGCGCATAATACAATTACTACGCGTTGTAGAAGTGGCCGCCCCCTGCCGCGATGAAAGCTGGATCTCCGTGAAGAAACCCGAAAGCGAAACACCGCCTGCCGCCATGCACCGCAGGTCCTTCCTGCGGCTTGGTGCCGGGCTTGCCGTTGGCGTGCCGCTGGCGGCTGCCCTCGCAGGCTGCTCAACGGATGATCCGCTGGCCGAACAGGCCAAAGCAGGAGACAACAAGAACTACATCGCCGGAGACGGGTCCGTCACTGAATACGCGCCGTCCGAACGAGGTGAACCGGTTCGCCTGAGCGGAACCCTGTTTGACGGCACGGAAGTCAGCGCTGCTGACTGGGCCGGCGACGTCGTCGTCCTCAATTTCTGGTACGCAGCGTGTGCTCCCTGCCGCAAGGAAGCCCCCGACCTCGTGGAGCTGCATGACACTTACGCTCCCGAGGGCGCACGCTTCTACGGTGTGAATATCCGTGACGAGGCCAAGACTGCCGAGGCCTTCGAACGCAATTTCGCCATTCCCTACCCGAGCTTCGAGGACCGCAACGGTGAAGTCCTGCTGGCCATGACCAGCTTCGTGCCGCCGCAGGCTGTGCCCACCACGCTCGTCCTTGACCGCGAAGGCCGGGTCGCTGCGCGCATCCTGGGCCTTGCGGACAAGGGCACCCTGAAGACGCTCATCAGCGACGCGCTGGCCGCGTAGCCGCTGTGCCGCCCGTGATCCCAGCTGCCGCAGTGCCGGCTGCCAACGTATTCGCAGAGACGATCCTTAACGGATCGATGCTGCTGGCGATCCCGGTTGCCGTCCTTGCCGGGCTGGTTTCATTCCTGTCCCCCTGCGTGCTGCCGCTCGTGCCCGGCTACCTCGGCTATGTCACCGGCCTGACGGGCATTGACCTGCAGAAACAGCGGCGCGGACGGATGTTCACCGGAATCGCGCTGTTCGTGCTCGGGTTCTCCGTGGTTTTTGTGGCCATCGGCGCGGGAATCGGGCAGCTCGGCTCCTGGCTGCGCGGCGCCGAACAGGCTTGGATCCAGCAGGTCCTGGGCGCACTGATCATCCTTCTGGGCATCATCTTCATGGGTGGCCTGTCCTGGTTCCAGCGCGACCGCAAGATCGAGGCGCGCCCCCCGGCCGGACTCTGGGGCGCCCCACTGCTCGGCGTGACCTTCGGGCTGGGCTGGGCACCGTGCCTGGGCCCCACCCTCTCGGCCGTGCAGCTGCTCTCCTTCTCCGGCGACGACGCGTCCGCGGCGAAGGGTGCGCTGCTCACCTTCGTGTACTGCCTGGGCCTGGGGCTGCCGTTCCTGCTGATTGCCCTGGGCTTCCGGCGCGGAATGGGAGCACTCGGTTTCTTCCGCCGGCACCGCGTCGCCATGCAGCGCTTCGGCGGCGGCATGCTGATCGCCCTTGGCCTCCTGATGGTCACCGGTGTCTGGAACATTTGGATCAACCAGCTCCAGGGCTGGTTGGATAGTGTGACGCTTCCAATCTGATGAACACTCCTTCGAACCCGTCCCCAGAGAACAATGAGAACCAGTTGAAACCTGAACCGGACAGCGAAAAGACGCCCACTCCGCCGGCACCTGATGCGGGAACCAAGACCGCTGCGGCGGGAGGCAAGGGCAAAAAGGCGGCCAGCGACGTCGCGCTTCCCAGCCTTGGGCTGCTTGGCACCCTCCGCTGGGCCTGGACGCAGCTCACCAGCATGCGCACTGCACTGTTCCTGCTGCTCCTGCTGGCCGTGGCTGCCGTTCCGGGGTCGCTCTTCCCCCAGCGGCCCGCGAACCCCGCCGCGGTCACGCAGTACATTCAGGACAACCCGGGTTCAGGACCTTGGCTGGACCGTTTCCAGCTTTTCGACGTGTACTCCTCCGTCTGGTTCTCCGCGATCTACCTGCTGCTGTTCATCTCCCTGATCGGGTGCGTGATTCCGCGCGCCAAGGTGCACTGGAGGGCGCTGCGCTCCAAGCCGCCGCGGACTCCCACCAAGCTCTCCCGCCTGCCGGAGTACGGCACCCTTGCGGTGCCGGCCGGCACCGGACTCACTGCTTCACAGGCCGCCCGCGACGCTGAGGCAATTCTTCGCAAGCGCGGCTACCGGGTCGAGGCCCGGGACCTGGACGGGGACCGCCCGTCCGTGGGCGCCGAGCGCGGCTTCCTGAAGGAAACCGGAAACCTGGTTTTCCACGTGTCCCTGATCGGCGTCCTGGCCTCCGTGGCCGTGGGCGGACTGCTGGGCTACAACGGCCAGCGGGTTGTGGTGGAAGGCGATACCTTCGTGAACACCCTGGTGGGTTACGACACCTTCACTCCCGGCACCAACTTCACCGAGTCCCAGCTTTCTCCGTATTCGCTGACCCTGGATGAATTCGAAGTCACTTTCGACCGCCAGCCAAACGGCAACGTCCAGCCGCTGGACTTCCACGCGGACGTTACGGTGCAGGAGGACCCGGACGAGGAACCGCGCAAGGAAACGCTGAAGGTCAATGAACCGCTGAACATCGGCGGAACCAAGGTTTACCTGGTCGGCAACGGATACGCACCCGTGGTGACAGTGCGCGACGGCGAAGGCGAGATTGCGTACCAGGGCCCGGTGGTCGGTGTACCCACTGACGGTGTGTACACGTCCCTCATGGTGATCAAGGCTCCGGATGCCAAGCCGGACCAGCTCGGTTTCGTAGGATTCTTCCTTCCCACCGCCATGCTGGATTCGCAGGGGGTTTCCTTCTCCGGTGACCCCGATCCGGTGAACCCGCAGCTCAACCTGAACTCCTACTACGGGGACCTGGGGCTCGACGACGGTGTTCCCACCAACGTGTTCGTCCTTGATACCGAGGACCTCACGCCCCTGAATAACCGGGACCTGGACTCGGGCGGCATTGTGCTGGGCATGAACCAGACGTACGACCTGCCCGAGGGCAAGGGCTCGATCAGCTTCGACGGCCTGCTGCGCTATGCAGCACTGGACGTCCACTACGATCCGGCCAAGACCGGGGTGCTCATATTCTCCGTACTCAGCCTTGCGGGGCTGTCCGCCTCCCTGTTCCTGGCCCGCCGCCGGGTCTGGGTCCGTACCGGAACGGCCGAAGATGGACGCATAATGGTCGAGTACGGTCTGCTGGCCCGCGGTGAAGACGCGCGGCTGGAAACCGAGGCTGAAGCCCTGCGGAACCTGCTCGAAAAGAAGTGGCTGGCGGGAGCTCCCGCCGCAAACCCTGCGGAAGGCCCGGATACCCTGGCCGACGCATCAGTGGCCGGCAGCACCGGACGCACGGAAGAAACAGGTAAGGACTCCTAATGCCCTCCATCGACTACCAGCTCGCGGAATACAGCGACCTATTTATGCTGCTGGCGGCGTTCACCTACACGGTCGCGCTGCTCGCCTTCGCCTGGGACCTGGCCAAGAGCAGCAAGACGCTGCAGGCCGTTGACCGTAAGGCCGCAGCCCAGGCGGCCCCGGCGAAGAAGGTCATGGCCACCGCGGGCGCTCCCACGGGACCGGCAGACTCCAACCGCCAGTGGGACAGCAGCGAAGCAGTCACCGCTGACGACGCCATGGGCTACACCGGACCACGCCGCAATGCGGCCCGGGTCGCGGTTGCGCTCACCGCGCTGGCTACGCTGATCCATGCCGCTGCCGTCGTGGCCCGGGGCCTGGCTGCCCACCGTGTGCCGTGGGGCAACATGTACGAATTCTGCACCACCGGCGCCCTCGTGGTGTCCGTGATCTTCCTGCTGGTGCTGCTGCGCCGCGACCTGCGGTTCCTGGGCACCTTCGTGGTGGGCCTGGTGCTGATCATGATGATGGCTGCGACCATCGGCTTCCCCACCCCGGTAGGCCACCTGATCCCCGCGCTGCAGAGCTACTGGCTGATCATCCACGTTTCCGTTGCGGTTATTGCCTCGGCCCTGTTCACCCTGACCTTTGCCATGTCGGTGCTGCAGCTGCTGCAGGCTGACCGCGAGGCCAAGGCCCGTGCCGGCGCGAAGGAACGCTTCGGGTTCCTGAAGATCGTTCCCTCGGCACAGTCCCTGGAGAACTTCTCCTACCGCATCAACGCCGTTGCCTTTGTGCTCTGGACCTTCACCCTGATGGCCGGCGCAGTCTGGGCCGAGCAGGCCTGGGGCCGTTACTGGGGCTGGGACACCAAGGAAGTCTGGACCTTCGTGATCTGGGTTGTCTACGCCGGCTACCTGCACGCCCGCGCAACCCGCGGCTGGACCGGCACCCGCGCCGCCTGGCTCTCGATCGTCGGCTACCTCTGCGTGGTCTTCAACTTCACCATCGTCAACGTCTACTTCGCCGGCCTGCACAGCTACTCCGGGGTCTAGTCCCTGCCGTTTCAAGGCCCCGCTCCGGCTTCTGCCGGGGCGGGGCCATTTGCTGTTTCGGGTGGGGTGCGGCTTGGGGCGGATCTCGCGGCCGGTGTCGTGAGGCTGCGGCACGTGGTTGAGGCACGCGGGCTTTTGCGCCGGACCCATTCCGCAAGCGCTCTGAACGGTGCCAGACTGGGCCAATGAGTCACCGCGCAGGGTACAGCCGGCGCGCAGCACTCGTCCGGGTCGACACGTCTGGTCGTTCATGAAGCCGGGGGGCAAAGCCGTCGTCGCGCTGCTCGCGTGCTGCATCGCGCAGTTCGTCCTGACGGTCAACGGCTCGATCGTGAGCATCGTCCTTCCCGACATTGCGAGGGAGTTCGGCTCCTCGATGACGTTGCTGCAGTGGACGGTAGGAGTCTACGTCCTCGCTTTCGCGTGCCTCCTGACAGCGGCGGGCAACACGGCCGACCGCCTCGGCCGCCGTCGCATCCTGATCGCCGGACTCGCCGTAATCCTGATCGGCTCCCTGGTCTGCGCGCTGAGTCCCGATGTTGCCGTGCTAATCGCCGGGCGCGTCGTGCAGGCCGTCGGCGCAGCCATGCTCGCTTCGTCGGGGCTCGCCGCTGTCTCGGCCGAGTCAACCGTCACCGCGGTGCGGGTCCGCGCGATCGCGTGGTGGGCCGCGATTGGCGGTGTCGCCCTGGCCGCCGGACCCTTCATCGGTGGCGTCCTCAGCGAGTACTTCGGATGGCGCGGCGTGTTCTGGATGAGCGTCCCGGTCGCCCTCATCGGCCTGATCCTGGTGCCGATCTCAGTCAAGGAGTCACGCAACCCCTCGCCGTTGCCGTTCGATGCCGTCGGGCAGATCCTGCTGTCGGGGTTCCTCGCTGCGCTGGCCTTCGCGATGATCGAGGGCACGCAGCTTGGCTGGACTTCCGCGCCGATCCTGATCGCGCTCGGGGCCGCGGCTGTGCTCCTCACCGTCGGGCTGCTGCGTGCCCGGCGCCGGCCGGATCCCCTGATCCCGCTCCGGCTCTTCGCCGACCGCCCCTTCGTCCGGGCCTCGCTCACCTCGATCATCGGCTTCGCCGCCGCCGCAGGCTTCTTCTATATCGCCCCGCAGTATCTGCGCTCGATCCGCGGGGAGAGCGCGCTGGAGGCGGGCATCTTCCTCCTGCCGCTCGCGCTCGCCGCTCTGGCTTCCGCCCAGCTGTCCGGGCGGATCGTCGCGGCCGGGCGGGCGGGCCAGGACCTGGTGGCGGGCGGAGTGGTCATGGCAGTCGGTTCGGTGATGCTGCTGCTGTGGTCGGACGGCTCGCTGTGGGTGGTCGCGGCGGCGTTCATCGTCTTCGGATTCGGCTACGGACTGCTCAACGATCCGCTCAGCGTGGAGGAGCTCGCATCGCTTCCCGGCTCGGAGGCGGGCCTGGCTTCGTCGCTGTTCTCGACGTCGAAGCAGACCGGTCAGCTCTTCGGCATCGCGGCGGTGGGCACAATCCTGTCCGCGGCCTCGCCGGACTTCGCGCCCGCCTACCGCGATGTAGGCGGGTGGGGCTGGGCGGCGCTGGTAGTCTGCGGCGTCGCGGTCTCCGCCCTCAACGTCCCCTCCCTGGGAAGCCGCGCCAAGCCGATCCGCACCCCCACCATCACGACCCCGGACGGGCCTTCCCGTTAAAGGTGGCTAGTTGCTGCTGGGCTTCTCGTCGTCGTTCTGCTTTGAACGCTTCTCGCGGTCGGCGATTTCCTGCTCCCGGCGCTTGAGCTCTTCTTCCTTCTGCTTCTGACGGCGGCGGATCTCCAGGTTGCGGAGGAACTCGGGGTCATCGTCCGGAGCAGTGGGGTGGCGCGGTGCGCGGGGCTTGGGCTCGGGACCGCTGGCCGGACGGCCAAAAAGGAACCACAGAATGGCACCCAGAACCGGCAGCAGAACAATCACAGCGATCCAGGCGGGTTTGGAAATGCTCCGGACTTCGTGTGCACGGGACATAAGGCAGTCGATGACTGCGTAGATGATTACGGCTGCGACGACGATGACGCCGAGGAGTACGAAGCGGGGCATGCCCCCAGTGTAGTGGAGGCAGCTGGAGGCGGCCTGAATAGTTTCCAAAGGCACTCAATCAGGCAGTTTCAGCCCGTTCGGCAGGCTGGGAGACTGGTTCAGGGGCAGCCCGTAGAATGGGCACGTGGCTTTCTGGAAATTTACCGCTCTCCGCCTTGCTCTGGTGGCCGTCTTCTTTGTTGCAGGCCTGTACCTGCAGCTGGGCCTGGTGCTGTCCGCGATCGTGGCCGCAGTGCTGGCCTGGTGCGTGACGTACCTGTTCTTCCGCGACATGCGCGACGCCGCTGCCAAGGGCCTGCAGAGCCGGTTCAGTGAAAGGACGCCTCCCTCACGCAACCGCGCTGAACTGGACGATTCCGCGGCAGAGGATTCCATGCTTGACGCCAACCCGGATGTGACGATCGATTCCGACCGCAAGCCCCGGGAACCCAAGCCCCGCGACTCCTAGACCGCTGCCCCTGCCGGCCCGGCGGATTCTGCTAGGGTCGGGTTTTTGCCCGGGGAATCTTTCCGGCGCACGGCAAACGGGGGATAGGCATGGAGACAGGAACGGACGCTGCAGTGCGCAGCTCCCGGGCGGAACAGGAATACAACAAGCGCTGGCTCATCGGTGTCACTGCCGGTCCGCTTGCTGCGGGCCTGCTCGCCGGGGCATGGATGTTCTCAGTCGCCGGGAACCTGCCTGACCCGCTGGCCAGCCACTGGGGTCCGGACGGCGTCGACGGCTACATGTCCCTCCCGGGCAACGCGGCAATCGCTGTCTTTGTTTGCGGCGGGAGCGGAGCCCTTGTGGCAGGGCTCGCCATCGCGGCGCGTGCCACCTCACGGGCCGTTGCCCGGATCGGCGTGGGCTTCGGGCTGGCCATGGGCATTGCCATGACAGGGCTGGCTGTAGCCGTTGTTGCCGGCCAGATAGGGCTGGACGACGCATCACAGGCTTCAGCCTCTGCACCGGTCATCTGGACATCGGTACTGGTTGCGGCCCTGACAGGAGCAGTTCTGGGCTGGCTTTACCGTCCAGGAGAGGTTGAGCGGCTGCAAAGTCCCGAGACCCGGGAACAGTCGAACGCTGCTTCCGGCCCGCTGCTCTCTGCCACAGCCCGCGCTGCCGCTGCCGCACAGCAGAGTCTTGCCGTCAACGTTTCCATGGGTCCGGTCAAGTGGCTGCTCAGCATGGGCATCGGTGCGGTGGTTACCCTAAGCCTGGTCTTCATTCTTCCGCCGCTTGGTTTGCTCGGCATTCCGGCCGCGGCCCTGATGCTGGCCTTTTGCCAGGGAAAGATCGTCATTGACCCTGACGGCGTGCGTGTCCTGGCCGGCGGGTTCTGGAAACTCATGCCGCTGTCCTACGAAGAGATTCGGGGGGAATCGGTTGAGGACATCATTGCCATGGACTTTGGCGGCTGGGGTTACCGGCTGACCGGAGGAAGCGTTGGCTTCATTATGCGCAGCGGCCCTGCCCTGGTCCTGACTGCCGGATTCAAGCAGCGCTTTGTATTTTCGATGCCCGACGCCGAGACCGCCGCCCGCGCCTGCGCACTGGTGAGCGCCTACCGGACTGGCTCCGGGGATGATTTCCACCCACCTGCAGTCTGAGATTCGCCCGGGCACCGCGGTTCCCGGAGACCCAGGGCACGGACCGTGGCTAGTGTGGCTGGAATGAAGTCCCTCCTTACCAGCGCACGGCGCTGGGCCGCTCCGGTGGCGGCCGCTACTTTCTTCGTGCTCTGGTGCGTTGCGGAGGCGGGCCGCATGGGGCCGGTTGTCGGTGTTCTCCCCATCTTCTGGACCGCTGCCGTTCCCCTGCTGATGATCACGACGGCAATCGGCGTGGCGGTCCGGTGGCCCGTCTTGTCCCTGGCCCTGACAGGACTGCTGCTGGCCGGCCAGCTTGTGAAGGCGGTTCCGCCGCTTTATTCGACCCAGTGGCCCATCTATCTCGGGTCGTTCATCTGCCTCGGGCTGATCGCCTGGACCGGTACCCGGCAGCTGCGGATTATCGCCGTCGTCGTCAACACCGTTTTTGCGGCCCTCATGGCGTTCATGATGCTCTCCTGGCGTTATGGGGAGGGCGTGGGATGGTTCCCGCCGCTCTACGGCGGGGATTCGGCAACCCTGCAGGCTTTTGGCCTCCAGCTGTTCGCCCTTCTGCTGCTCATTGCCGCAGGTTGTTTCACCGTCGGACTCCTCCTGGCCCTGGCCGAAGAGCGGGGAAGCCTGTTCCGGGCCCGGGAACTCGCGCAGTCGACGCTCAAGGACAGGGAAGTCGACCTGATTGTTGAACGGGAACGGACACGCATTTCGCGGGACCTGCATGATGTCCTGGCCCACTCCCTGGCGGTCATCGCGGCTCAGGCCGACGGCGCCCGGTACTCGGTGAAGAACCAGCCCGAACCTGTGCTGAGGGCGCTGGAGACCATTGCCGGTTCGGCACGGAGTGCGCTGGTTGACGCACAGCGGGTCATCGAGGGAGTGCAGGATGACGGGATGAGCGCTCCGCAGCCGCAGATGGACGATATTGCCGGGCTGATCGAGGGCATGAGGAGCAGCCTGGACATCCAGGAGGGGATTTCCGGAGAGCCGGTCAAACTCTCCAGCGGCCAGCAGCTGGCGGTGTTCCGGATTGTGCAGGAATGCCTGACCAACGCCCTGAAGCACGGAGGGCGCCGCACAACCGTTCGGCTCAACTTCGACTGGAGCGGCCCGGGACTGACCCTGCACGCATCCAGTGCGCGGCATCCGAATGCGACGGAAGGCACGGCCGGGCAGCGGACGGGCCGGGGGATTCCCGGAATGCGGGAGCGGGCCAGCCTGGCCGGCGGCTGGCTTACGGCGGGTCCGGACGGCGATCAGTTCCGGGTGACGCTGTTCCTGCCTTACGGCCCAGCCGAGGGCCGTCCTGCTGCAGCTGATCCTGCAGCCGGCCAGGAACCGGGGGAGACCCCACAGCTCGCACTGAGCAGCGGAGGGAAGGTTCCCGGCGATGTCTGAAACAGATACACGGATCTCAGTTGCGCTGGTGGACGACCAGCCGCTGTTCCTGGCCGGAATCCGCATGCTGGTCGAGAGCCAAGAGGACATGGTCTTCGCCTGGGACGCCGGGGAAGGGCTGCAGGCGGCCCGGCTGGCGGCCGAAAAGCGCCCTGACGTGATCCTGATGGACCTTCGGATGCCTGTCCTGGACGGTGTGGAAGCTACCCGGCGCATTGTTGCCGAGGCGGAGGGCACCGGGGAAGAACCGCCCCGGATCATCGCGCTCACCACGTTCAACCGCGACCAGGCGGTGGTTCAGGCTGTTCAGGCCGGGGCCAGCGGATACCTGCTCAAGAGTGCTGAGCCGGAGTTCCTCCTGGCCGCCATCCGGACCGTCCACTCGGGCTATTCAGTGATTGCTCCGGGGTCAATCCATTCCCTCTTCGACCACGCGGCCCGCAACGCACCGGCACGGGAACCGGATCTTGCCGTCCTAGAAGTCCTCTCCGCACGGGAACGCGACGTGTTCCTGCTGGCGGCAAAGGGCCTGAGCAACGGTGAAATGGCACAAAGCCTCTTCGTCTCGGAAGCCACGGTGAAGACCCATCTGCGCAGCGTCCTGGACAAGCTGCAGCTGCGCACCCGGATCCAGCTGGTGTCCTTCGCCCACGAGCGCCGGCTGCTGGGCAGCTGACCGGGATGCCGGTACGCAGACAACCCGTGACAAGGACCGGGCGCGGGAAACCCAGAGGGCTGCACGCTGCCGGTCACCTGGGGATAGTGGCCGCCGCGGTCCACGCCTTGTCCTGGTGCATGGTCGGCATCCTGGCAGCTCCCGGGATTTCCGGACCCAATGCAGGGTCCGCAGGCGGGGACGCCGCATGGCTGGTTACGCTTCTGGCACTCCTGGCTTCAGCGGTGCTGATCCTTGGGACAGTGCTCGGTGTCCTCGGGACCGGCAAAGGCGGTGAGTCAGCCGCAGAGCGGCTTCGCGCTAGGCCAGCACCCGCGTCAGCACCAGCGCCAGCCCGTAGACGACGCTGAAGCCCAGGTTGATCAGGCCCGTCTGCTTCAGCACCGGGATCAGGCTGCGGCGCTTCTTGCCCTTGAGCATGAGCCAGCTGGGCATCAGGCAGGCCGGCAGCAGCAGCAGGACCAGCAGCACCCACGGATAGTCGCCCACCAGCAGCAGCGGCAGGAGAAGCGCCAGCGCGAGCATCATCACGTAACTGATGCGGGCGGCGTCGTCACCCAGGCGAACCGCAAGGGTCCGCTTCCCGGATTCCCGGTCCGTGGGGATGTCCCGCACGTTATTGGCCATCAGCAGGGCCGTGGCAATCAGCCCGGTGGAGATGGCACCGATCCAGGCCGCAGCGTTGACCTGCCCGGCCTGCGTGTAGGTGGTGCCCAGCGTGGCAACCAGGCCGAAGAAGACGAAAACGAACACATCGCCCAGGCCAAGGTACCCGTACGGGTTCCGGCCTCCGGTGTAGCCCCAGGCGGCAGCGATGCAGCCCACGCCCACCAGCAGGAGGAACCAGGCCTGGGAAAGGATTACAAGCGCAAGGCCGGCCGCCATGGCCAGGCCGAAGCACAGGAATGCCGCGTACTTCACGTGTTTGGCGGCAGCGGCACCGGAGCCCGTGAGCCGCAGGGGACCCACCCGGTTGTCATCGGTGCCGCGCACGCCGTCGGAATAGTCGTTCGCGTAGTTCACGCCCACCTGGAGCAGGATTGCCACCAGTGCGGCCAGCAGCGCGTTGAACCAGCGGAAGGAGCCCAGATCGAACGCAGCCGCGGAACCGATAATCACCGGAGCAACTGCCATGGGAAGTGTCCTGGGGCGTGCCCCCTCGAACCATTGCGCCGCTGTGGCCACAGTCAATTCCTTCGTTAGCTCGTGCTGGTGTGCTCCGGCAGGAAAAGGCTGCCGGGCAGCTTCATTCTCCCGCACCACCGGCGGGAGGGCGAAACGGGTCCTAGCCGCGGGCGGCGGCGAGCAGCTGGCGGACGGCCAGCCTGTCAGTCTTGCCGCCGGGGAGCAGGGGAAGCCGTTCCAGCTCCACCACAATCTTGGGTACTGCCGGTGCGCCCAGCGCGGAGCGGACCGCGCCCCGCAGCAGGTCGGTGTCCACCGAGCCGACGACGACGAGTCCCACCACGGCGCCCCACTCCGGGTCCTCAAGTCCCATGGCCACCGCCTGGTGCACTTCGGGAAGCTGTTCGGCCGCGGCTGCCACAGCAGCGCCGGAGACCTTCACGCCGCCGGTGACGATCACGTCGTCGAGCCGTCCGGACACGGAAACCAGTCCGTCCGCTGTCACCGAGCCCGTGTCATCGGTGCGGAACCAGCGCTTGCCCGAATGGAAGGCGAACCGTTCAGCGGTGAGCTCCGGCGCGCCGAGGTAACCCTCAGCCAGCATGTCTCCGGCAATCCAGAGCCGGCCCTCGGACTCCTGGACCTCGACGCCGGGCAGAGGCACGCCGTCGTACACGCAGCCGCCCGCCGTCTCGCTCATGCCGTAGGTGCGGACCACGTTCAGGCCCTGGGCCTGGGCCTGTGCCAGGAGGGCCGGGCTGGCGGCTGCCCCGCCCAGGAGGATCCCGTCGAAGCGCTTCAGCACGGCCAGCGTGTCCGGTGCCGGATCGGTGAGCAGCCGGTGCAGCTGGGTGGGGACCAGGGACGTCAGCCGGGTGCGGTCCGTCATCGCCTGAGCCGCGGTGGTGAAAGCTTCCGGGCTGAACGGTGCTCCGGTGTCCATGAGCACAGGTTCGGTTCCCGCATACAGGGAACGCACCAGCACCTGCACGCCGGCAATGTAATGCACCGGCAGGGCCAGCAGCCACTGGCCGTCCCTGCCCAGGTGCATCGCCGTCGCCATTGAGGAGGCCGCCAGCGCATCCGTGCTGAGCATGGTCTGCTTCGGCACTCCGGTGGAGCCGGAAGTGCTGATGACCAGGGCGACGTCGTCGTTGGGCAGTTCCCCGGTGAACGTCTGCGCCGGGTCGGAGTGCGGGGCGACGGCAGGACCTTCACCGGCCAGCGCGGCGGCCAGGGGCGGCAGCAGGTCCCCGGCGTTGTATCCGGCAGGTGTGTGGACGGGAAGCAGTTCCATGACGTCCTAGAAGTAGTAGGGGAAGTTGGACCAGTCCGGGTCCCGTTTGGACAGGAACGCTTCCTTGCCCTCCACTGCTTCGTCGGTCATGTAGGCCAGGCGGGTTGCCTCGCCGGCGAAGACCTGCTGGCCGGCCAGGCCATCATCGGCCAGGTTGAAGGCGAACTTCAGCATGCGGATCGCCTGCGGGGACTGCCGGGCAATGTCCGCGGCGTATTCGAGGGCAACCTTCTCCAGGTTCTCGTGGTCCACCGCTTCGTTGACGGCTCCCATGGCAACCATGTCCTCAGCCGAATACTCACGGGCCAGGAAGAAAATTTCCCGGGCACGCTTCTGGCCGATCTGGCGTGCCAGCAGCGCTGAGCCGTAACCGGCGTCGAAGCTTCCCACCGTCGCGTCGGTCTGCTTGAACTTGCCGTGCTGGCGGGAAGCGATGGTCAGGTCGGCAACTACGTGCAGGCTGTGTCCGCCGCCGGCGGCCCAGCCGTTGACGACGGCGATGACCACCTTGGGCATGGTCCGCATCAGGCGCTGGACTTCCAGGATGTGCAGCCGGCCAGCGCGGGCCGGATCAATCGTTTCCTGGGTCTCGCCCTCTGCATACCGGTACCCGTCACGCCCGCGGATGCGCTGGTCACCGCCGGAACAGAAGGAATGGCCGCCGTCCTTGGGAGAGGGGCCGTTGCCGGTGAGGAGCACGGTGGCAACATCGGGAGTCATCCGTGCATGGTCCATGGCGCGGTAGAGCTCGTCAACGGTACCGGGACGAAACGCGTTGCGGACCTCCGGCCGGTTGAAGGCGATCCGCACCGTGGGCAGGTCGCGCACGACGGCGCCGTCGGCGTCGCGCTCCACCTGGCGGTGGTAAGTCATGTCCTGGAAATCTTCAAAACCGCCAACCACCCTCCACTGCCGGGGATCGAAGATGTCAGAGACCTGCGCGGGAAGTTGTGTAGTCACGGTCTCGAGTTTATCGCGGCAGCATCTTGGCCGGCTCCGGACCGGTTTCCGCCTACTGCCTTCTAGCCTCCGCAGCACCGGCGTAGCTTGAGTGAATGGCTAGCAGCTCCGTTACGGGGACCGACGGCCCCGCCTCCGATGCACTCCTAAAACTTGGCAGGTTCTTCACCCGCTGGGACGAAACGGCCGACGGCCGCGCTGTCTTCCGCGAAGGTGGGCGCAAGGGCGATGCCTTCTACCGGAACAGGTGGAGCCACGACAAAGTGGTCCGCTCAACCCACGGCGTGAACTGCACGGGCTCCTGCTCGTGGAAGGTCTATGTCAAGGACGGGATCATCACCTGGGAAGCCCAGGAAACTGACTATCCCACCGTTGGCCCGGACCGGCCCGAATACGAACCCCGGGGCTGCCCGCGCGGCGCAGCGTTCTCCTGGTACACCTATTCACCCACACGGGTGCGCTATCCCTACATCCGCGGCGTGCTGCTTGAAATGTACCGGGAGGCCAAGCGGTCCACCGGAGGGGATCCGGTGCTGGCCTGGGAATCCCTCATTGCCGATCAGGGGAAGCGCCGGACGTGGCAGCAGGCCCGCGGCAAGGGCGGCCTGGTCCGTTCAAGCTGGCAGGAAGCCCTGGAAATGACCGCGGCAGCCCACGTTGCCACGATCAGGAAGTACGGTCCGGACCGGTGCACCGGCTTCTCCCCGATTCCCGCCATGTCCATGGTCTCCCACGCAGCCGGTGCACGGTTCATCAACCTGATTGGCGGGGTGATGAACAGCTTCTATGACTGGTATGCGGACCTGCCGGTCGCCTCACCGCAGGTATTCGGCGACCAGACAGACGTCCCTGAGTCAGGGGACTGGTGGGACGCCACCTACCTGATGATGTGGGGCTCGAACATTCCGGTGACCCGGACCCCGGACGCGCACTGGATGGTTGAAGGACGGTACCGGGGCACGAAAGTGGTGTCGGTCAGCCCGGATTACGCGGACAACACCAAGTTCGCCGACGAATGGCTGCCCGCCCAGGCCGGGTCCGATGCAGCGCTCGCCATGGCCATGGGCCACGTGATCCTCAAGGAGAACTTCGTGGACCGGCGGGTGCCGTTCTTCGAGGACTACGTGGTGCAGTACACGGACCTGCCGTTCCTGGTCACCCTGGTGGATGGCCCGGGCGGAACCACTGTTCCGGGAAAATTCCTTACCGCACAGGACCTGGGCGGAGAGGACGCGCAGGCTGCCGATGCCGCGTTCAAGACTGTCCTGCTGAACCGGGAAACGGGCGCCCCCACCGTGCCCAACGGTTCCATGGGGTTCCGCTACAACGATGACGACGCCGGGAAATGGAACCTGGATCTGCAGGGTGTCTATCCGGCACTGTCCCTGGCTGACGGTGCCGGCTGGCTCGGGGAGACCAGCGGGGTTGACCTGCCGGTGTTCTCCGACCCCTCCGGCGCAGGAACGGTGGTGCACCGCGGGGTTCCGGTAACAACGGTGGCGGGCAGGAAGGTCACCACGGTCTTTGACCTGATGCTGGCGCAGTACGGCGTGGGCAGGGACGGGCTGCCCGGAGACTGGGCCTCCGGATACGACGACGCCGCCACCGCCTACACCCCGGCATGGCAGGAAGAACTGACGTCCATCAAGCCCTCGGCGGTCATCCGCACAGCCCGGGATTTCGCGGCCAACGCTGAGAAGTCCAAGGGCCGGTCCATGATTATCCTCGGTGCGGGCATCTGCCAGTGGTACCACGGTGACGTTACGTACCGGGCGATCCTGGCCATGCTGATGCTCTGCGGCTGCGAGGGGCGCAACGGCGGCGGCTGGGCGCACTATGTGGGGCAGGAAAAGTGCCGTCCGATCACCGGATGGGCCGCGATGGCCTCGGCGGGGGACTGGAACCGGCCGCCGCGGTTCATGATCGGTACGGCCTTCTGGTACATGCACACGGACCAGTTCCGTTCCGACGGGTACTCCACCGACGCCGTGCAGTCGCCGCTGGCGGAAGGCCACCTGCGGGGCATGCATTCGGCGGATGTTATTGCCAAGTCCACCCGCATGGGCTGGATGCCGTTCTTCCCGCAGTTCGACGCCAAAAACTCACTGGACGTCGCCGACGAGGCCGCAGACGGCGTCGCCCGCGGTGAAGCGCCCAACGAGGCTCGGTGGGTGGCGGACCGGCTCAAGGAGGGCAGCCTGCGCTTTGCCGTGGAGGACGTCGATGCGCCGGAGAACTGGCCGCGCACCCTGATCCTGTGGCGGTCGAACCTCCTCGGTTCCTCCGCCAAGGGAGAGGAATACTTCCAGAAGCACCTGCTGGGCACGCTGAACAACGTGATGGGCAAAGACCACGGCGATGCCCGCCCCAAGGACGTGGTGTGGAGGGAGGATGCACCGCAGGGAAAGCTGGACCTGCTGGTTTCCGCGGACTTCCGGATGACGAGCTCCACCCTGCTCTCCGACGTCGTGTTCCCGGCGGCGACCTGGTACGAAAAGTACGACCTCTCCTCCACAGACATGCACCCGTACGTGCATGCGTTCACCCCGGCTATCGCGCCGCCGTGGGAGGCGAAGTCGGACTTCGAGCTTTTCCGCCTGCTTTCCGTGGAATTCTCCCGTCAGGCACAAAAGCACCTGGGGGTGCGCAGGGACATGGTCGCCACGGCGCTGACCCACGACACCCCGGGGGAAATCGCCCAGCCCGGCGGGCACGCCCCCGACTGGAAGAACACGGATATACCGGCGGTGCCCGGGAAGAACCTGCCCAACCTCGCAGTGGTGGAACGCGACTACACCGCGATCGCGGACAAGTTCGTGGCCATGGGACCGCTGGCGGAGAAAGCCGGGTTCACCACCAAATACATCACCTATGAGGTCTCCAAGCAGGTGCGCCAGCTGGCAGCCAAGCACGGCGTCTTCGACTCCGGCGCCGCCCGCGGGCGGCCTGCCGTGGATACCGACGCCCGGATGGCAGAGGCAATCCTGCTCTTCTCCGGAACCACCAACGGTGAACTGGCTGTCCAGGGCTTCGAAACCCTGGAGAAACGCACCGGAACGCCGCTGGCTGACCTGGCGATCGGCGCCGAGGACAAGTTGATCACCTTCCGGGACACCCAGGACCGCCCGACGCCGGTGATCACCTCACCGGAATGGTCCGGCTCCGAGACGGGCGGGCGCCGGTACGCCCCGTTCACCATCAACATCGAACGGCTGAAACCCTTCCACACGCTAACCGGGAGGATGCACTTCTTCCTGGACCATGACTGGATCCGGGACATGGGGGAGGCGCTGCCCGTCTTCCGGCCCCCGCTGGATATGGCACGGCTGTTCGGCGAACCGCAGCTGGGCACCCGGGGTGAGCTTTCCGTAGCGGTGCGTTACCTGACCCCGCACAACAAGTGGTCCATCCACTCCGAGTACCAGGACAACCTGTTTATGCTCTCCCTCTCCCGGGGCGGCACAGCCGTCTGGATGAGCCCGCAGGACGCGGAGCTGATCCAGGTCCGGGACAACGACTGGGTTGAATGCGTCAACACCAACGGGGTGCTGGTGGGCCGGGCGATCGTCAGCAGCCGGATGCCTGCCGGCGTCGTGTACGTCTACCACGCGCAGGAAAGGATCATCGATACGCCGAAGTCCGAAGCCACCGGCCGGCGCGGCGGCATCCACAACTCGGTAACGCGGATCCTGGTGAAGCCCAGCCACATGATCGGCGGATACGCCCAGCTGTCCTGGGCCTTCAACTACCTGGGCCCCACCGGCAACCAGCGGGACATTGTCTCCGTGGTCCGCCGGCGCTCGCAGGAGGTGAGCTACTGATGAGGATCATGGCGCAGGTTGCAATGGTCATGGCGCTGGACAAGTGCATTGGCTGCCACACGTGTTCGGTGACCTGCAAACAGGCCTGGACCAACCGGGCCGGTACTGAGTACGTCTGGTTCAACAACGTGGAGACCCGCCCCGGGCAGGGGTATCCGCGCCGCTATGAGGACCAGGAGAAATGGCGCGGCGGATGGGAATTGAACCGGCGCGGGAACCTGAAACTGAAGGCCGGCGGCCGGATGGCCAAGCTCTTCGGGATCTTCGCGAGCCCGGTCCAGCCGGAGCTCAGCGACTACTACGAACCGTGGACGTACGACTACGAGAACCTGATCCAGGCACCTGCCGGCAACGATTTCCCGGTCGCCCGGCCCAAGTCCCTGATCACCGGCGAGAACATGAAGATCGAATGGTCGGCGAACTGGGATGACGACCTCGGGGGTGCACCGGAAACGGCGCAGCAGGACCCGGTGGTGGAAAAGCTCCGGCAGGACGCTGAGGACAAGGTCAAGTTCGAATTCGACCAGACCTTCATGTTCTACCTCCCGCGGATCTGCGAGCACTGCCTGAACCCCTCCTGCATGGCATCCTGTCCTTCCGGCGCGATCTACAAGCGTGAGGAGGACGGCATTGTCCTGGTGGACCAGGACCGCTGCCGCGGCTGGCGGCAGTGCGTCACCGGCTGCCCTTACAAGAAGATCTATTTCAACCACCGCTCCGGCAAGGCTGAGAAATGTACGTTCTGCTACCCGCGGATAGAGGTGGGGCTGCCCACCGTGTGCGCGGAGACGTGCGTAGGCAGGCTGCGGTACATCGGAATTTTCCTGTACGACGCCGACCGGGTCACCGAAGCGGCAGCAACACCGAATGAACAGGATCTTTACGAGGCCCAGCTGGACCTCATGATGGACCCGAACGACCCCGAGATCATCGCGGCCGCCCGCGCGGAGGGAATCCCGGAGGACTGGCTGGATGCAGCCCGCCGCTCACCGGTCTACGCGCTGGCCAAGGAACTGCGGGTGGCTCTGCCGCTGCATCCGGAATACCGCACCATGCCCATGGTCTGGTACGTCCCGCCGCTGTCTCCGATCGTGGATGTACTAAAGGAACAGGGACACGACGGCGAGAAGGCCGAGAACCTCTTCGGGGCGATTGAAGCGCTGCGCATCCCGGTGGAATACCTGGCCGAGCTCTTCACCGCCGGGGACACCGATCTGGTGACCTCAGTGCTGCGGAAGCTGGCCGCCATGCGCGCCTACATGCGGGACATCACCCTGGGCGATGCGCCGGATGAAACCATCGCCTCCGACGTGGGCATGACCGGCGAGGAAATCGTGCGGATGTACCGGCTTATGGCGGTGGCCAAGTACGAAGAGCGGTATGTCATCCCCAGCGCGCATCTGGAAGACGCCCACAACCTGGAGGAAATCGGCTGTTCCCTGGACACCGACGGCGGACCAGGGATGGGCCAGACCGGGGTGTTCGGTGAGGCATCCGGGCGCCCCATGCCCGTGGCGGTGGAGAACTTCGCCGCCCTGGAGGCACGGCAGCGCGGCGACGACCCGGCAGGGAACCGGGACATGACGGGCCGGGTCAACCTCCTGAACTGGGACGGGCGGGGCTCACCCCGGGGACTTTTCCCGCCCGGCCAGACTGACGGCGGTGAACGGACATGAGCCTGCTGGAGAAGCTGCTGGGGAAACCCGGCAAGGGAACCATGGCTCCGGAAAGGTACGCGGACCGCAATCCGCGGCGCAGCGCCGTCGTCCGCCAGGTGGCCTCTTTGCTGCTGCAGTATCCGGAGGAGGACCTCATTGCCTCCCTGCCGGTCCTGCGCAGCGCGCTGGAAGAATCAGGTGCGCTGGAGCCGGGGGTGCAGGAGCTCTTCGGCTGGCTGGCCGCCCGTCCGCTGCCCGGCGTGCAGTCGGTCTACGTCCAGGAGTTCGACCTCTCCAAACGCCACAGCCTGCACCTGACCTACTGGACAGACGGGGACACCAGGCGGCGGGGTGAAGCGCTCGCAGCCTTCAAAGAGGTCTACCGGGAACACGGGATGCTGCCGGAGGGCACGGAACTGCCCGACTACCTGCCGCTGGTGCTGGAGTTCGCAGCGAAGGTTTCCCCGGAAGACGGCTATGAACTCCTGCAGCGCTACCGTCCTTCACTGGAACTGCTGCGCCTGGCGCTTCGGGACGCCGGGCTTCCGTACCACCACGTGCTGGCGCTGGTGTGCACCACGCTTCCCGGTGTCTCACCGGAGGACGCACAGACGGTGATGCGCACAGCCGGGTACGGGCCGCCTACGGAAACCGTGGGCCTGGAGCCCTACAGTTCGCGGCTGCTGCCGCTGTCGGAGAGGAACCGGACATGAGCACCCCAGCCTCCCGTTTTCCCGCTGATGTGCTGCCACCTGAAAACGTGACCGTCACTCTGGGCGACGTCATGCTCTGGGGAGTGCTTCCGTATGTTGTGATAGCGGTTCTGGTTTTGGGATCCATCTGGCGCTACCGGTATGACCAGTTCGGCTGGACCACCCGGTCATCCCAGCTCTACGAGGCGCGGATCCTGCGGATCGCCTCGCCGCTTTTCCACTTCGGGATCCTGGCAGTAATCGCCGGGCACTTCATCGGGCTGGTGATTCCGCAGGACTGGACAAAGGACGTTGGGATCTCCGAGGGGCTGTACCACGCAATGGCACTGGGGATCGGGCTCATCGCGGGAATCGGCACCATGGTGGGGGTCGTCCTGCTGATCTACCGGCGCCGCACCACCGGGCCGGTGTTCATGGCCACTACCCGGAACGACAAGCTGATGTACGTGGTCCTGGTTGCCGCACTGTTCGCCGGGCTGGCAACAACCCTCATCTCGGTGTTCGACCCCAACATCACGGACTACCGCGAAACCGTCTCACCTTGGTTCAGGTCCGTTTTCATCTTCCAGCCGGACATCGCCGCGATGACCGCTGCGAGCCTCTCCTTCAAAATCCATACGCTGTGGGGCCTGGCGCTGTTCGCGATCTGGCCTTTCACCCGGCTGGTGCATGCCTTTACTGCACCGCTGCAGTACCTGTTCCGCCCCTACATCGTCTACCGCTCGCGCGGGAAGCGGAATACACCCGGTGCCGTACCGCCGCGCCGCGGCTGGGCACCGGTTGGCACACCGGACCGGGTCCGCAAGGGAGTTCCCCGGCAGTAAGGGTTATGTGAAAGGACCGTCATGGCATCCGCATCATCCGCTCCCGCTGCCCCGGACCTGAAATCCGGGCAGCTGCTGAACCTCATCACGGCCACCATCGCCTCGACGGTCGGCTTCTGGGCCTGGACCATCATTGGTCCGCTCTCTGCCCGCTACACCCAGACGATGGATCTGAACCCCAGCCAGGCCTCCATCCTGGTCGCGATGCCCATCCTCGTTGGGTCCATTGCCCGGATCCCGGTCGGGGCCTGGACGGACCGCTACGGCGGACGGCGGATGTTCACCCTGGTACTGGGCGTGACAGCCCCGCTGGTCCTGCTGACGGCGGTTGCCGGAGAGACCGGCAGCTACGGGCTGATCATCGTCGTCGCATTTTTCCTGGGTATTGCCGGGACGGTCTTCGCCATCGGCATCCCGTTCTGCTCCGCCTGGTATGACCGCAGCCGCAAGGGTTTTGCCACCGGGGTGTTCGGCGCAGGCATGGTGGGTACCGCAGTCTCGGCGTTCTTCACCCCCCGGCTGGTCAGCGGCGTGGGGTACTTCAACGCCCACCTGATCATCGCCGGCGTTGTGGCACTGATGGCGGTGATCAGCTGGCTGGTACTGCGGGAATCCCCGGCCTGGAGCCGCCCCACGGAGCCGACGCTGCCGAAGATCCGCCACGCGTTTACCCTGAAGGTCACCTGGCAGCTGTGTTTCCTCTACGGCGTGGTCTTTGGCGCCTTCGTGGCGTTCTCGAACTACCTGCCAACCTATCTGGGCAACGTCTATGACTATGACGCGACCGCAGCCGGAACCCGGACCGCCGGATTTGCGGTCGCTGCAGTGATCGCCCGTCCCATCGGCGGAACCGTTGCGGACAAGGTTGGGCCCAAGATCGTCACCCTCACCTCCTTCGCGGGGACAGTTGTCCTGGCCATGGTGGTCGCCTTCCAGCCGAGTCAGGAACGGGTGTACGGAACGGCGTTCCTGCTGATGGCACTGTTCCTGGGACTGGGCACCGGCGGGGTCTTCGCCTGGGTTGGGAGGGCAACGCCGCCAAAGGACGTTGGTACGGTCGGCGGCATCATCGCGGCAGCCGGCGGCCTGGGCGGCTACTTCCCGCCACTGGTCATGGGGGCAACCTACGACGCCGAAAACTCAAGTTACTTCATTGGCCTGACCCTGCTGGCCGTGTTCGCCGCACTGGCCCTGCTGCTGACCTTTACCGTGCGCAACGGAGGGAAAACCGACGAGCGGCTCCGGGCGCCCGCCTAGACCCTTGGCACGGAGAGCCTGCTGAGTAGAGTCGGACGATGGGTGCAACAGAGCTGATCCTCATCCGTCACGGCGAGAGTGCCGGAAACGTCGCCGCCACGCAGGCGCAGCGGACCGGTGCCGAGGTGATCGACGTCGGGCTCCGGGATCCGGATGTGCCGCTCAGCGGTGACGGGGAGCGGCAGGCGGTGGCGCTGGGGGCGTGGCTCGCCTCCCTGCCCGCTGATGAGCGGCCTGAATCGGTATGGTGTTCGCCCTACCTGCGCGCCCGGCAAACCGCCGAACTGGCCGGGTTGTCACCCTTCCGGGTGGATGAGCGCCTGCGGGACCGCGAACTCGGAATCCTCGACCTGCTGACTTCCCGCGGGGTCGCTGCCCGGTATCCGGTGGAGGCCGAGCGCAAACAGTGGCTGGGCAAGTTCGCCTACCGGCCGCCCGGCGGTGAATCCTGGGCGGACGTTGCCCTGCGCCTGCGCTCGCTGCTGCGGGACCTGGACGACGCCGAAGACGGGCGCCGCGTAGCGGTGGTCTGCCACGACGCAGTGATCCTGCTGCTGCGCTACGTCTGTGAAGGACTCCTGGAGGCAGAACTGCTGGACATTGCCTCCGCGTCCAGTGTGCGCAACGGTTCAATCACCCGCCTGGTCCGGCCCTCCGGTACCGGTTTCTGGGAAGTGGCGTCCTTCAACGGCGTCGAGCACCTGGCCGCGGGAGGCGCCCCGGTCACCGAGCATGCAGGAGATGAAAATGTCCACCCGCGCTGAACTGGTTACCCCTGCGCTGCTGCGTTCCTGGCAGGTCTCCCGCGACGCCGAGGGCAAGGACGACCGCGGCACTGTCCTGGTGATCGGCGGAGCCCGGCGCACGCCCGGAGCCGCAATCCTTACCGGCCGGACGGCGCTGCGTGCCGGTGCCGGGAGACTGACTCTGGCAGTGGCTGAGACGGCAGCCGTAGCCTCTGCTGTTGTGCTGCCCGAGTGCGGCACTGTTGGACTGCCGGAAAACGGGGAACGCATCAACGGCAATGCTGCTGCCGATGCGCTGGGCACCGACCTGGACAGTGCGGACGTGCTGGTGGTGGGACCCGGGCTGGACGATGCCGAGGATACCGCAGACCTGCTGCGCAGCATCAGCCCTCGAATCCCGGAGGGAGCATCGGTGGTGCTGGACGCCTACGCGCTGGGCGTCCTGCCCGGGCTGCCGGAACTGCGTGAACTTCTCTCCGGCAGGCTTGTGCTCACACCCAACCGGACCGAAGCCGCACGCCTGCTGGACACCGATGAGGTTCAGGACGCCGACGCCGCAGCCCTGGAAATCGCGCGTGTGTACGGTGCGGTGGTCACCAGCAAGGGGCGCATTACGGCCCCGGACGGCCGGGCGTGGGAGATACCGGCGGGCAATCCCGGCCTGGCCACCTCAGGCAGCGGAGACGTCCTGGCCGGAGCGGTGGCCGGGTTCCTTGCCCGCGGTGCCTCGCCCGACCAGGCAGCCTGCTGGGGCACCTACCTGCATGCCGCGGCAGGTGACCGCCTGTCTTCGTCGAAGGGACCACTGAGTTTCCTGGCCAGTGAACTGCTGGAAGCCATGCCGCAGATCATGACCGAACTGACTGTCTAATGCCCGGGTGCCGGACGGCAGAGCATCAGTCCGAACGGCCTAGTCCCTGGAGACCGTCAGCACTATGGACCCCTGCACCTTGCCGGATTCGAGGCGTTCCATCGCGGACGCAGCAGCGGCCAGCGGAAACCGGCTGTCGATGTGCGGCACAATGCCGCCGGATTCAAGCAGCCCGGTCAGCCGTTCGAGCTCCGCTCCGCTCTCCTTGGCAAGGACAGCCCGGAACTGCCGGTGCCCCCGATCCAGTATGGACAGGACGCCGCCGGCTATCTGGCGCTCAAACATTCCGCCGGTCACTCTGCCGCCTCCTTCGCCGCCCACCAGCGCGGCGGTCCCGCCCGGCTTCAGTGCCCGCCTCAAGCGGGACAGGGAAGGATTGCCGGCTATGTCGACAACCGCGTCATAGCCGTCCGGTGACGCAGCGAAGTCCTCCAACCGGTAGTCCAGGACGGTTTGAGCCCCCAGCTCCCGTACGAAATCGGCCTTGGCTGCCGACGAGGCCCCGGTGACTTCCGCGCCTGCCGCCACCGCGAGCTGCACCGACAGGCTGCCCACGCCGCCGGACGCGCCGAGGATGAGCACCCGCTGGCCGGCGGAAACGCGTGCCACGTCCGTGACGGACTGCATCGCGGTGAGGCCAGAGACCGGAAGGACGGCAGCCTGTTCGAAGTCCAGGCCCCGGGGCATCGGAGCCAGCTTCCGTTCCAGCGCCGCTGAATACTCGGCAAAGGATCCTTTTCCGATTCCGTAGACCCTGTCCCCGGGCTTGAACCGCGTCACTGAGGAGCCAACGGCGACTACCTCTCCGGCGAGGTTGAGTCCTGCCACCGGCCGACGCGGGGTACGGAGGCCGAAGAATGCCCGCAGCAGGTACGGAGTACCCGTCATCACGTGCCAGGTTCCCTTGGCGAGTCCGGCTGCGCGCACCTGAACGAGGACCTCCTTGTCCGAGACGGAGGGGAGGGGGACGGTTTGCAGTGTGAGGACCTCGGGCCCGCCGTAGCCGTTCTGGAGCACTGCCTTCATCCGTGCGGGCAGGACGCTGTTCTTGCCGGCAGCAGGCCGGTCCAGCGGGAGGTTGGCATTCGTCCCAGACATGGGAGCCCTTTCGTGTTGGCGTTCGAACCTTACTTTGTAAGGCGGACGCTACCTTACAAAGTAAGGCGGCGGTAGAGTTAGCCGAAATGAATGAACAACGGCAGACTCCCCGCCCACCGCTGACCCGAGAACTGGTGCTGCGCCGCGCCGTCGAGCTGGCTGACGCCGGGGGGCTGGCAGCACTGACCATGCGTTCCCTGGCCCAGGCACTTGAGGTCAAGCCGATGTCCCTGTACCACCACGTCGCCGGCAAGGAGGAAATCCTGGACGGCCTGGTGGACGTCGTTTTCGCCGAAGTGGACCTCCCGGCTGACGGCGGGTCATGGCGCACGGTGATGGAACGCCGGGCCGCATCCCTGCGCGGCACCCTGGGCCGCCATCCCTGGGCAATTGGCCTGCTGGAGACCCGGACGGCACCCGGACCCGCAACACTGCAGCACCACGACTCAGTGCTCCGCGTCCTGCGCCGGACGGGTTTCAGTATTGAAGGGGCGGGGCATGCGTATGCCCTGCTGGACAGCTTTATCTATGGCTTTGCACTGCAGGAAGCCGGCCTGCCGGTGGGTACTCCGGACTCCGACCCGGACGTGATGCAGTCAATGGCGCGTTCGTTCTCTCCGTCCGACCTGCCGTACCTAGCCGAGACAGCTATGCACCGCGCGATGCAGCCCGGCTACGCCTTCGGAAACGAGTTCGGCTTCGGTCTGGGGATTATTCTGGACGGGCTGGAGGCTCTCCTGGAACGGGAGCAGAAAACCCCCGCGGAACAAGACGGGCTGATGCCCTCGCCGCGCCGGGCGGATAGTGTGGATTGATGGCAACACCTGACCTCCCGGCCCGCTCCCGCCGCACTGTCCTGCAGGAAGCGCCGCTGTCCTACCGCTTTACAAAGAGCGACGGCGCAGCGTTGGCGTTCTATGTCGGTGCGATGCTGCTGCTGAGCCTGACGCCGGCGGCGCTTGCGGTAACCACCGTGATCACGGACCCGGTAACGGCGTCGTACGCGGTGAACTTCACGTTCTACCTGATCGCCGGAATCCTCGCGTTCATTGCCGCCCGCTCCTACGTGGTGCGTGAAACCCGGATTCTGGCAACCCGGCCGTGGCTGACCCTAGGAGTCATTCCGCTGTCCATCATCGCGATGCTGGTCGCCACCATGATCCTGGTGCTGCTCACCGGACCGCCGGAGACCGCGGTGAACCAGGTGGCGGCCCAGGATTTGATGACCTCGGTGTCACCGTGGCTCATTGTGCCGCTGTTTGTTGTCCTCGCGCCGTTCGTGGAGGAGTACATCTACCGCCACCTCCTGATCGGCAAGCTCTCGCGCCGCTGGAACATCTGGGTGTGCAGCCTGCTGTCCGTGCTTGTCTTCTCCGGCATCCATGTGCTGGGGGAGTCTGAGTTCTCCCTGGCCGTGCTGGTGCCATACCTGGCCATGGGAGCTGTGCTGGTGGGCGTCTACGTCTGGGCGGGCAACAACTTTATGCTCTCCTACTTTGTGCACGCCGCGAAGAATCTGCTGGCCGTTGTCCTCACCTACGCGGTGCCGGCGGAGCTGCTGCAGCAATAACCTAGCTGATGCAGAACTCGTTGCCTTCCGGGTCTGCCATTGTGTACCAGAGGTGTGGACCCTGGCTGGCCTCCCAGAGGAATTTCGCGCCGCGTGCTTCCAGTGCGGCCCTGGTGGCGTTGATGTCATCTCCGGAGAGCCGGATGTCCAGATGAATGCGGTCCTTGACGGTCTTGGGTTCCGGCACGGGCTGGAACAGGATCCGCATCGGGGCGACAGGTGAAACCCGCGGAACCGGCTGCAGGATCGCAGACCCGGCTTTCCACATGCGGACGCCGTTGTGGTCAATGACGTCATCCGGTGTGGCAAAGCCCTTCGCGAGCATTTCGTCGATGAAGTCCTGATTGGTTTCCTCGACCGGCCAGCCGAGGGTTTCCGCCCACCAGTCGGCCTGGTCATGGGCATTTTCGCAGTCGATGCAGATCTGGATGTCGTAAGCCATGGACCAAACCTAGGCCGGTGCGCAGCTGGTGTCGTGGCCCTTGCGGACAATTGCCGTCCGCAAGAGGACTTGCGGAGTACACGCGTCGAATGCGGCCGCGTTACCCGGACGCTCCGGAAGAACCGTCACGTGTTTGACCGTCCCGGCCGGTTCTGCGATTGTTTATAGAACGATTGGTCGGTAAATCCGGCGGCCGCGGAGGCAGTGAAGCCCGGCGGCAGGCTAGCAACTCTTTGGGAGCAGACATGGCTGAGGCTTTTCTCGTTGGTGGAGTGCGGACCCCCGTGGGCCGCTACGGAGGTGCGCTCTCCAGCGTCCGCCCCGATGACCTGGCAGCGCTGACACTGCGCGAACTCGTAGCACGCGAAGGCCTGGACCCCGCCGTCGTTGATGAAGTCATCCTCGGCAACGCCAACGGTGCAGGCGAGGAAAACCGCAACGTGGCCCGCATGGCCGCACTGTTGGCGGGCTTCCCCGAGACCGTTCCCGGCATCACCGTGAACCGGCTCTGCGCCTCCGGACTGTCTGCCATCATCATGGCTTCGCACATGATCAAGGCAGGGGCCGCGGACATCGTGATTGCCGGCGGCACGGAATCGATGAGCCGTGCTCCATGGGTCACTGAAAAGCCCACCAAAGCTTTCGCAAAGCCCGGGGACACCTTCGACACCTCGATCGGCTGGCGCTTCGCCAACGAACGCTTCGTCTCCGGCGACCTGTCCCGCGACGGCAAGATGACCTACTCCATGCCCGAAACGGCAGAAGAACTAGCGTCCACTGACAACATCTCCCGTGAAGACGCCGACGCGTTCGCCGTCCGCTCCCACGAAAACGCCCTGGCCGCCATCGCTGCCGGACGCTTCAAGGACGAAATCGTTCCCGTCACCGTCAAGGGCCGCAAAGGCGACACCGTCGTGGATACCGACGAAGGCCCCCGCGAAGGCACTTCCATGGAGGTCCTGGGCAAGCTGCGCCCGGTCGTGAAGCCCGGCGGCATTGTCACTGCGGGCAACGCCAGCTCCCTGAACGACGGCGCCTCCGCGATCATCATCGCCTCCGAACGTGCCATCAAGAAGTACGGCCTGACCGCACGTGCACGGATTGTCGACGGCGCCTCCGCCGGTGTACCGCCGGAAATCATGGGCATCGGCCCGGTCCCGGCCACGCAGAAGGTCCTCGAGCGCAGCGGTGTCCGCCTGGACCAGATCGGCGCCGTCGAGCTTAATGAAGCCTTCGCCACGCAGTCCCTCGCGTGCATCCGCCGCCTGGGCCTGGACGAGGGCATTGTGAACAACGACGGCGGCGCAATCGCCCTGGGGCACCCGCTCGGTTCCTCCGGCTCCCGCATTGCCATCACCCTGCTGGGCCGGATGGAGCGCGAAGGTGCTTCCCGCGGCATCGCCACCATGTGCGTCGGTGTTGGCCAGGGCACGGCCATGCTGATCGAGGCTGTCTAGTGGCAGGGTTCGACCACTTCACCACGCTTAAGGTCACCGTCGGGGAGGACCGCATCTCTGCTGTCCTGAACCGGCCGGAGGTCCGCAATGCCATTGACCAGGCCATGGTTGATGAACTGCACGAGCTCTGTGCGGCACTTGAAAGCGATCCGAAGGTCCTGATCCTTTCCGGGACCAACGGAGTTTTCGCCTCCGGCGCGGACATCGCCCAGCTGCGCGAACGCCGTCGGGAAGACGCACTGCGCGGCATCAACTCGACCATCTTCCACCGCATCGCCAAGCTGCCCATGCCGGTTATCGCCGCGCTGGACGGCTACGCGCTGGGCGGGGGAGCGGAGCTGGCCTTCGCCGCCGACTTCCGCATTGCCACCCCGACCGTGAAGATCGGCAACCCTGAAACCTCCCTCGGCATCATGGCCGCGGCCGGGGCAACCTGGCGGCTGAAGGAACTCGTCGGGGAACCAATGGCCAAGGAGATCCTGCTGGCCGGCCGCATCCTGAACGCTGAGGAAGCACTCGCAGCCCGCCTGGTCACCGAGGTCCACGAGGCGGAGAACCTGCTGGGCGCTGCCAATGCACTGGCTGACCGGATCGCCAGGCAGGATCCGCTGGCCGTCCGCATTACCAAGTCCGTGTTCCACGCGCCCGCCGAGGCGCACCCCGTGATCGACACCCTCGCCCAGGGCATCCTCTTCGAGTCCGAGGCGAAGTTCGACCGCATGCAGGCATTCCTGGAAAGGAAGAAAAAGAAATGACAGTTCCCTCCAAGGTCGGTGTCCTCGGCGGCGGCCGCATGGGTGCAGGCATTGCCCACGCCTTCTGCACCGCCGGTGCCTCCGTCGTCGTTGTTGAGCGCGACGAACAGGCGGCCAGCGCGGCGTACGAGCGCGTTGCCTCCAACCTGGCCAAGAGCGTTGAGCGCGGCACCACGGACGAGACCCTCGATTCCCTGGTCGCCCGGCTGAGCGTTTCTACGGACTACGCCGACTTTGCCGGCTCCGGTCTGGTCGTCGAAGCCGTGCCTGAAGACTTCGATCTGAAGGCGACCGCGCTGACGGCTGTGGAGGAACAGCTCGACGCCGATGCCTGGCTTGCGTCGAACACCTCCTCGCTGTCAGTTTCCGAGCTGGCGGAGAAGCTCCAGCGCCCGGAGCGCTTCTGCGGCCTGCACTTCTTCAACCCTGTTCCGGCGTCCACCCTGATTGAGGTGGTCCTGGGCAAGCAGACTTCCGAAGAGCTGGCCGAAGCCGCCCGGACCTGGGTGGCAGACCTCGGCAAGACGCCCGTCGTCGTCAATGACGCCCCGGGCTTTGCTAGCTCCCGGCTGGGCGTGGCCATCGCACTCGAGGCCATGCGCATGGTCGAGGAAGGTGTTGCTTCCGCCGAGGATATCGACGCCGCCATGGTCCTGGGCTACAAGCACCCGACCGGTCCGCTGAAGACCACCGACATTGTGGGCCTGGACGTGCGGCTCGGCATCGCCGAGTACCTTGCCTCCACGCTCGGTCCGCGCTTCGAGCCGCCGCAGATCCTGCGGGACAAGGTTGCCCGAGGCGAACTTGGCCGCAAGACCGGCAAGGGCTTCTTCGACTGGAGCTAGTTTGCGCCTGGCAGCAGCTCGCATGCTTCGCCTCTTGAGGGAGCATGCGGGCTGCTGTTCTTAAGCTTTGCGGTGTCTGCGGAACTGGGGCCGTCAGCGCGCGGCGTCAATCCCGGCACGCCATCCCGGAGCGCGCCCGCCGTGCGGCGGGTACAGGGCCCCGGCATCAATGCCTGAGCTCTGGAGCAGCCAGGAGACCAGGGAGTTTGAGTTCCACATATCGCCGTCGGGCATTTTGGCGCCCCACACCATGTCCGGAACTTGAGGCACCCTGGCGCGCAGGGCATCGGCACCGGACGTGGATACGTTGAACACCAGGGGCGGCTCCGGAGCATAGCCAAGGTCCGGAATGACCCCACCGCGCCAGCACCGCACTTCATACCGAAAGAGCTTCAGGCGGCCGAGCACCCGGAGACCGACTGGACCTTCGGCCACCACGCCGCGTTCACCGCTGCCCTGGCCCCACGAAGGCGTCATCTCGATCGCGTAGCTGGAACCGTCGGCCGCGACCTCCAGGGCTGCGTGGAAGAGCGGCTGGGGGCGGCGCCGCTCCCGCACGGAGCGCCAGAGTTCCCACCAGCGGCTGGTGTGGATCACCAGATGTCCGCCGGCGCCAACAGGCAGCCACCACAACCGCACCTGCGCCGTGTCCATGTGCCGCCTCCTTATGGAAACTGTCCGGCCCTCAGCAGGCCGCAGCTAAGCCTTGCCGACCGGCTGCTGCAGCTCGGTCACCCAATCCGCCTGGTCCTCTGACCCGGAGCGCAGGTAGACCTCCCGGCACGGGCCGGAGGGGGTCAGCCCGCGGGCAATGATTTCGGCGTGGACCGCCTGCCAGCTGTCGGCGATGCCGTCCATGGAGCCAAGATGGACCCCGCAGATCGCCATCGGAACGCTGGGCAGTTCCACTGCCTCGACGCCGTCGGGAACCGGATCTGGGCTGGCGAAGCCTGCCGTAATCCGCATGCCGTCCTCACCCATGTCGTACTGCGCCACCGGTACACCTGACGGCGCGCCGGATGGAGACAGCCGGGCGGCGACGCTGTCGAAGAGGGGTCCGACGACGCCGGGGACCTCGGGCTGTTCGGCCACCATTGCCTGGCGGGCAGCGAGGCGGAGCGCCGGAAGGGGTTTTTCAATGATTTCGATCTGGGCCATGTGCTTTTCCTTTTCGATGAGATGGAGCCTGCGCTCCACGTCGATGAGCCGTGCGGCAGCAATCCGTGCCTCCTCTGCGACCTCTGCCCGCCTCAGGCGCAGCAGGGCGGCGATTCGCCCTGAGTCCACGCCGGAGTCGAGCATGGCGGAGATGTCCTCCAGCCCGAAGCCCAGGGAACGCAGTGCGACGATCCGGTGCAGCCGTTCAAGCTGGGCTGGATCGTAGGAACGGTAGCCGCTGAAAACATCCACGTGGGCAGGTACGAGCAGGCCGGAAGTATCCCAGTGCCGAAGCATGCGGTGGGTTACCTGGCCGATCTGCGCGAACGCTCCGATGGATAACATGGTCCAGTTCTCCTGCCTTCCACAGTGTCAGGGTCAAGTATGACTGGCTGGGGCCTGCAGAGGCCGGTTGGGCGTGCGTCCGCCTAGTCTTGGAGGCATGGGTGAGCCGAGGAGCCGGAACGTGGACTGGGAAGGCGCTGCCAATGCCCGGGACCTGGGCGGAATTCCCGCAGCCAACTCGCACATTCAGCCCGGGCGTGTGTACCGGATGGGCCGCTCCGAATGGCTCACCGCCCGCGGCTGGCAGCAGGCATACGACGCCGGTGTGCGGACGGTAGTTGACCTGCGCAACAGTTCCGAGATCGGGCGCCGCGACACGGATCCCGTAGTCCCCCCGTCGGCTGTTACCGGAATCCGGTTCCTGAATCTGCCTACCCAGGAAGCGGACGATCCTGACTTCACCGCGCTGACCGGACCGTACATGAGCTCACCCCGGTTCTACCCGGAGAACCTGCGCCGCTGGCCGGAAAAGTTCGCGGCAATCGCCCGCGCCGTCGCTGATGCGCCGCCCGGCGGCGTCGTACTGCACTGCTCAGCCGGTCGCGACCGTACGGGACTCGTCGCCGCCCTGCTGCTGGACCTGGCCGGCGTGGCGCCGGGGGAGATCGCAGCCGACTACCGCGAAGCGCTGACCGGCATCAACGACTGGCACCGCACCCAGCAGCGGCCACGGGAACGGCCGCTGGACGACTCCGAGCTCGCGGCCCGCGCCGGCTCCGCCGAAGCGGAGCTGCTGGATATGCTGCGGAACTTCGACGCCGCAGCCTACCTGCGCCGGGCCGGTGCCGGTGAGGGAACCCTCGCCCGGCTCCGGTCCCGGCTGCTGCAGGAGGACTTCTAAGCAGACTGGTCCTGCATGGTTATGTCATTGCGCGGAAGCCGGCCCCTGCATGGGAAAACCCTTTCCGTGGTGGCCAAGTAGAAAAAAGAGCTCCTGTTCCGGCCCTCAAAGGCGCCAGGGACCATCAGCGAGGAATACCGGGGGCACCACTGGGGCGTCCCGGGGCTGGCGGCCAGGGCCTCGGCCAGCAGAGGAACGTCGTGGTGCCACATGATCTGCTGCCGTCCATCGAGCACCAGGCAGATCAGGTCCAGTTCCGGGTCGGCGTGGACCTCGACGTCGATCCAGTCGTCGTACTTCATGAGGCGGCCGCCATGGATCCAATGGATCTTGTGGCCGGGGGCAAATGCGGTGCAGCGGGGGTCACTGGAGGGAATCACAGCGTGTCCTTCGAGATGAGTGTCCTTGCCCGCTCCGGTTGGACGCGGGCCGCTTCGTCATCCGAACCACCCGCCGAACATTGGGGTTGGTGCATGGCCAGTCGGAGCTTTTCCACACCCTGCGGGCGCGGAGGCCATGTCTCGTGAAGCACTGATTACGTTAGCAGGCCGCGGGGACACCCGTACATACAGACGGCCCGGGCCTTCTTCCGAACCTCACGGCACGACGGCGGTGCCCGCGTCTGGTGGGCACCGCCGTCGTCTCAGGTGCGTGAACGGTACTGGTCAGAGGCGGCCGCGGCAGGGATGGCCGCCGCCGGGGTGCAGGTCCACATCCGCGGTGATGGCGGCCAGGTAACCCTCGCGGTAGCCGGTGGCATTTGGATGCAGGTCGAACGGGCTGTTTGCGTAGATGATCCACGGAGCGGCTGAGCCGATGCCGTGGCCGGCGAACTCGTCCACCACATCAACATAGGTGGACCTGCGGTCCGGCAGCTGGGCGGCGAGAACTGCGTTCAGTGCGTCTGTTCCGGCGTTGAAAAGCGCTGCGGCGTCAGGACTCAGAAGCCCGGGAACACCGGCCCCGTCAAACAGATGCGGGTATCCGGTCAGGACCAGCTCGGCCCGGGGGGCCAGGGCCCGCAGCTGCCCGAGGGACTGGCGCACCTGGGGTGCGAGGGCTGTTTCCGCGTATTCCTGTGCCGCCGCGAGTGCCGGAGCGCAGGTGGCCGGGAGCTGGGCACCGGCGCAGGCTGCCACGACTTCGCCGAACCGCACATCGTTGCCGCCGATGGTCAGCGTGACCAGGTCGGTGTTCCGGTCGATGCTGCCTGCAGCCTGCAGGGAGGCGATTTGTTCCGGCAGGTCCACGGGGCCTGTGGGCGCTGAGGGAGGGGTGCTGGCCGCCGTCGCGCCGCCGCAGGTGACATCAGCGTCCAGTTCAACCTTGCGGAGTTCATCCAACAGGGCCGGGTAGCCTTCGGCGGTGCGGCCGCAGGCACCGAGGACTGCTCCGCCGCCGAATCCGGCGGCATACGAATCCCCAAGTGCTACGTAATCAACTGTCCTTTTGGGCCCGCGGTCCCACCCATTGTGGGGCCCGTGGTGGCCGCGGTCGCGGTCCGCTCCGGTACCGGCTGCGGTCCAGCCCGGGGGAGCACCTGCCGCGTCCGCCGCGGGTACGGCCAGGGACCCTGCCGTGAGCAGGCATCCTGCGGACAGCAGCGCCGCTGCCCGTCCCCACTTGCGTAACTGGAACATGTTCCTGCCTTCCGCCGTCGTCGTCTGCAGTGCAGTGCCGCGTAACCGCTTACGGTAGCGGCCGCGCACCTGCGGCGGAATACGAAGAGGACGAACGGAGCGGGGAGGAAAAGTATGGGCCGGTCCGCTTTTGGGTGATGTGCCGCAGGGCACTCTCATGTAGGCTGGATTCATTACCGACCGTCCGGTCAGTTATCGGCCTGCGCCGCCGCAGCTGCGGCCAGCGGAACCGGTCCGGACTGGAAAATGAACGTCCAGTATCGAAAGGGTCCGTCAAAGATGACCTCAACCGCCATAGACGTGCAAGTCGTCCCCAGTTTCGTCCAGGACGAATGGTGGACCCCGGAAGGCACCTCGGCCAACCCCGCTGAAGTCCGCGACGCCTCCACGGGCGAGCTGCTGGCACTGGTCAGCACCGACGGCCTGGACACCGCCGCAGCCGTCGAACACGGCCGCACGGTGGGCCACCGCGGCCTCGCCGGCCTCACGTTCCACCAGCGGGCACTGAAGCTGAAGGAACTGGCGCAGTACCTCAACGGACGCCGCCCGGAACTCTACGAGATCTCCGCACGCACCGGCGCCACCAAGATTGACTCCCTGGTGGACATCGACGGCGGCATCGGCGTCCTCTTCACCTTCGGTTCCAAGGGCCGCCGCGAGCTTCCGAACTCCACCGTGGTGATCGACGGCACCGCTGAGGTCCTGTCCAAGGACGGCTCCTTCATTGGCGAGCACATCTACACGTCCATCCCGGGCGTCGCCGTGCAGATCAACGCGTTCAACTTCCCTGTCTGGGGCATGCTGGAAAAGTTCGCCCCTGCCTTCATCGCCGGCGTACCGACGATCGTGAAGCCTGCAACTCCCACCGGCTACCTCACCGAAGCCGCCGTGCGGATGATGATCGAATCCGGCATCCTGCCCGCCGGTTCCCTCCAGCTGATTTCCGGCTCCGCGCGCGACCTGCTGGACCACCTCGACTACCGGGACATGGTCTCCTTCACGGGATCGGCGTCGACCGCCAACAAGCTGAAGAACCACACCAACGTCATCGAAGGCGGCGTCCGTTTCACCAGCGAAACCGACTCGCTGAACGCTTCGATCCTCGGCCCGGACGCTGTTCCCGGTACCCCGGAATTTGATGCGTACGTGAAGTCGCTGGTCACCGAAATGACCGTCAAGGCCGGCCAGAAGTGCACCTCCATCCGCCGCGCCATTGTGCCCAAGGCCTTGGTGAATGATGTCGTTGCTGCCGCCGCCAAGCGCATCGAAGAGCGCGTTGTCCTCGGCGACCCCCGCGCTGAGGGCGTCACCATGGGTGCGCTGGCTTCCGCTGAGCAGCGCGACGGCGTCCGTTCTTCCGTCCAGACGCTCCTGGATGCCGGCGCGAAGATCGCGTTCGGCAGCCTGGAGGCCCCCGAAACCGTGCAGGCTGACGGCAGCCGCGGCGTCGTCGAAGACGGTGCCTTCATGGCGCCGGTGCTGCTCACCTGGGATGACCCCAACGCAGAGGCACTGCACTCGGTTGAGGCCTTCGGCCCGGTTTCCTCCGTGGTCGGCTATGAAGACACCGCCGACGCCGTGCGCCTGGCTGCCCTGGGCGGCGGCTCGCTGGTAGCCACCGTCTGCAGCAACGACCCGTCAACCGTCCGCGAAGTTGTCGCCGGCATCGCCGGCCACCACGGCCGTGTGCACGTCCTGAACCGGGAAACCGCCCGCACCTCCACCGGCCACGGTTCGCCCGTGCCGCACCTGGTCCACGGCGGTCCCGGCCGCGCCGGCGGCGGCGAGGAGCTCGGCGGCATCCGCGCCGTCAAGCACCACATGCAGCGCACCGCCATCCAGGGTTCACCGAACATGCTCACCGCCATTACCGGCGTCTGGCACACCGGCGCAGACCAGTTCTTCGATGAGACCCACCCGTTCCGCAAGGACCTTTCGACGCTGAAGATCGGCGATGCGATGGCCTCGGAACTGCGGGAAGTCACCCTGGAGGACATCACCGCGTTCGCAAACAGCACCGGCGACACGTTCTACGCGCACACCAACCAGGAAGCTGCTGAGGCGAACCCGTTCTTCCCGGGCATCGTGGCGCACGGCTACCTGCTGCTCTCCTGGGGTGCCGGACTGTTCGTGGAGCCTGCTCCGGGACCGGTACTGGCTAACTACGGGCTGGAGAACCTGCGGTTCATCACGCCGGTTGCTGCCGGCGACTCCATCCGGGTCACCCTCACGGCCAAGAAGATCACCCCGCGTGAGACCGACGAGTACGGCGAGGTTGCCTGGGACGCCGTCCTGCACAACCAGAACGACGAGATCGTGGCCACCTACGACGTGCTGACCCTTGTGGAGAAGAAGCGCGCCTAGCCTCCACCTCACCTCACCTCCATCGAGATCGCAGAAACTGCCCGTTAGAAGCTTCTAACGGGCAGTTTCTGTCATCTCGTTTGGGGGGGAAGAAAGGGAACGGGATCAGGGCTTGCCGTGCAGGCCGTCGAACATCATTGAAATAATGTCGTCGGCGAGCTTCTCCGCGCTCAGCGAGCCGCCTGGCTTGTACCACTCAACGATCGAGTTGATCGTTCCGAAAAGCAGGCGGGTAGTGGTCCGGGGATCGATGTCGCTGCGCAGTGACCCTTCGGAGCGGGCGGCGTCTACGAGCTCCGCCACGCGGCGGTCGAACTGGCGGCGGCGCTCCATGGCGTCACGCTCGACTTCAGTGTTGCCGCGCAGCCGCAGGAGCAGGGTGACGAACGGCAGCCGCTCGGTCAGGACTTTGATGGTGCCCCGGAGCACGAACTCGAGCCGGGCGTCGGCCGGACCGGAGGAAGCCTGCGGGTCGTCCAGTATGCCTTCGAGGCCGCCCAGGGCGTTTTCGAGCGCAAGGCGCAGCAGGTCGCCCTTGGACGGAACGTGGTGATAGATCGCGGACTTGGTGATGCCCAGATTCTCCGCGAGGATGCCCATCGACGTCGCTTCGTAGCCGTGACGGTTAAACACGTCAACGGCTATGTTCAGCACGGTCTGCTGGTCATAGCCGGGCCGCCCCCTGCGGGTGCCGTTGGCGCCGGAGGGAGAGGAAGTCGCGGAACTCGTTGGACTAGGCATCTGGATATTTTCGCATGATCGTTCGGTTGGCCGGGACACGTCCCGGCCAACCGAACACTTTCTGCGGCTGTTAGGCCGGCTTGTTTTCCTGCTTGCGCAGGTCGTAGATCCGGCGCAGCTTGCCGCTGGAACGGGCCAGTGAACCGGGCTCCACCACGTGGATGGCGCAGGAGGATCCGATGTGGATCTTGATCTGGCTCTTCAGCTCAGCGGCGGCCTTGACGCACTCGTCAGCCGAAGACTCGGCGCGGCGCTCGATCTTTACGGCCAGCTCGTCCATACGGTCCGGTCGGGTGATTTCGAGCTGGAAGTGCGGGCTGAGGGCTGGGATCCGCAGGGCGATCTCCTCGATCTGGCTCGGGAAGAGGTTCACGCCGCGCAGGATGATCATGTCGTCATTGCGGCCGGTGATGCGGCCCATGCGGCGCATGCCCGGACGTGCCGTGCCGGGCAGCAGACGGGTCAGGTCGTGCGTGCGGTAGCGGATGATCGGCAGTGCTTCCTTGGTCAGGGACGTGAAGACCAGTTCGCCGTGCTCACCGTCGTCCAGGACCTTGGTGTCATCGAACGGATCGATGATCTCCGGACGGAAGTGGTCCTCCCAGATGTGGGCGCCGTCCTTGGTTTCAACGCATTCCCCGGCTACGCCCGGGCCCATGACCTCGGAGAGGCCATAGATGTCGCAGGCGTCGATGTCCATCATCTGCTCAAGCTCATGCCGCATTTCCTCAGTCCACGGCTCGGCGCCCAGGACGGCGTTCTTCAGCGAGGTGGAGCGCGGATCGATCCCGGCGCGCTTCATGGCATCGGCAATGGTCAGCAGATAGGTGGGAGTAGCCAGGATGGTGTCCGGCTGGAAGTCCTGGATCAGCTGGATCTGCCGTTCGGTCTGGCCGCCGGACATCGGAATGACCGTGCAGCCCAGCTTCTCGGCGCCGAAGTGGGCGCCCAGGCCGCCGGTGAAGAGGCCGTAGCCGTAGGCGTTGTGGACCTTGTAGTTGGACTTCACTCCGGAGGCACGCAGTGAGCGGGCCACCAGGGTGCCCCAGCGGTCAAGGTCGCCCTTGGTGTAGCCGACGACGGTCGGACGGCCGGTGGTCCCGGAGGATGCGTGGATGCGGGACACCTCGTCCATCGGCACAGCGAACATGCCAAACGGGTAGCTCTGGCGCAGGTCTTCCTTGGTCGTGTACGGGAACTTGGCCAGATCCGAGAGTTCCTTGAGATCGTCCGGGTGGACACCGGCGTCGTCGAATTTCTTCGTGTACAGCGGCACGCGGTCATAGGCGTAGCGGACCGTCTCCTTGAGGCGGGTGAGCTGCAGGGCCTCGATCTGATCCCGGCTCATGAGCTCCTCGGCGTCGAGGGTGGCGGGATCTGCTGCGGTGGCCTTGATTGCGGAGGCGGTATTCATTGCGTAGAACCTTTGGGAGAGGGGTAGGGCTTGATTGTGCAGTGTTGGGAAAGAAAGTGGAAGTGCGTAACCCGGTGCGGGCGGAAGGGCCGGTTCAGGACCGGCGGGCCGGATTCGGAATGGTGCGTGAGCGGCCCCTGAATTCAGCAACGACGCGCGTCGCGCCGTCCGGAGACTCGGCGGTGACTTCGATGTCGTACACGCCGCTGCGGCCTGCCGCTGCACGGCGGCTGGCTTCGGCCCGAAGCTTATCGCCGGAACGGGCTGAAGAGATGAAGTTGATGTCGGCTCCGGAAGCCACGGTGATGGTCTCCATGTTTGCCAGCGAGTCTGCGCCGGCCGGATTGCACGCAAGGGCAAATGCGGTGTCCGCGAAGGCGAAAACCATGCCGCCGTGCGCGATCGAAAACCCGTTCAGCATCTCCGGACGCAGATCCATGGTGATGACTGCCTCGCCGTCAGCGAGGTGCTCTACCTTAATTCCGAGCCATTCCGAAGTGGCATCGTGTTCCAGGATGGGATGCGCGGGGTTCGTTTCGCGAACCGGTGCGGTGACGCCGTAGTCAGCCATGGATGCCCTCACTTTTTTCTTTACCGAATGTTCATTAGGTAATCCTGTGAGCGTTATCACTGTCAAGTTGAAGCAGTCTCATGCGGGTGTGTGACACCGGGGGCCGGCCGTAATACTTGGCGTTCCCAGCCCCCGCAAAGGCTCATGGTCTAACCTGACAAAGTGATGTTTGCCACAGCCGCACCGGGAGTGCTGCAGCCCAAGTCCTCGCTCTTACCCGAATGGCTGGATCCCCAGGTCTTCCTCTCCGACCCCGCCGTGGGCCCCTGGGTAGTCCTGCTGATCTGCGGAATCGTCTTCGTGGAAACGGGCCTGCTCATCGGGTTTTTCCTCCCCGGGGATTCCCTGCTCTTCACCGCAGGTCTCCTGGTAGCCACAGGTGCCATGCAGATCAACATTTGGGTGCTGATCCTGCTGATTGCCCTCTGCGCTTTCGCCGGTGACCAGCTGGGCTACTACATAGGCCGCAAGGCGGGACCCGTGGTCTTCAACAGACCCGAATCCAGGTTCTTCCACCAGGACAACGTTCGCCGGGCCGAGGCATTCTTTGCCAGGCACGGTGGCAAAGCAGTGGTCCTCGCCCGCTTCATCCCGGTGATCCGGACCTTCACGCCGGTAGTCGCCGGCGTCGGCCGGATGCATTACGCAACCTTTATCGCCTACAACGCCATCGGCGGGGCCTTCTGGGCGCTGAGCGTCACGCTGCTGGGGTACATTCTGGGCGACCGCGTGCCGTTCGTACGGGACAACCTGGACCTGATCTTCCTCGGTGTTATCGCCTTGACGCTGATCTTTGTGGTTGCAGGGCTGTTCCGCCCGGGCAAGCGGCAGCGCGCTGCGGGCAAAGGCCCCGCAGGGAAGGAAGCAGGGAAGGAAGCAGGGAAGGAAGCGCGTCCGCGGATCCGTCCAGTGCCGCGGCCCCGCCCGAGAGCGCCGGAGGCCGGCGGGATCGACTAGCCGGACCTGCCCGGACCAGACATACCGGAAGCCGGGTACCCCGCGGGGTACCCGGCTTCCTGCGTCTCCTGAGAGTTACCGGGCCGCAGCCGGAGAAACCACTCCAGGCAGCAGGTCCCGGGCGCCCAGCGCCGAGAGTACAAAGGCATAGTCCCAGGCGCGGTCCTTCCAGGCTTCGTAACGGCCGGATGCGCCGCCGTGGCCGCCGTCCATCTCGATTTTCATCACGATCGGCTCGGAACCGGTGGTGGTTTCGCGCAGCTTCGCGACCCACTTGGCCGGTTCTACGTAAAGCACCCGGGTGTCGTTGAAACTGGTCACCGCTGCTATGCGCGGGTAGTCCACGGCGCGGATGTTCTCATACGGGCTGTACTCGCTCATGTAGCGGTAAACCTCGGGATCGGTGATCGGATTGCCCCACTCCTCCCACTCCAGAGCTGAAAGCGGCAGGTCGGGATCCAGGATGGAGGTCAGTGCATCAACGAACGGTACCTGGGCCAGGATCGCCCGGTACTTTTCCGGTGCCAGGTTCGCGACGGCGCCCATCAGCAGTCCGCCCGCGGAGCCGCCCATGGCCGCGATCCGCTCCGGGTCCACCCATCCTGAGGCAGCCATGTGGTCGGTCGCTGCCACGAAGTCGGTGAACGTGTTCTTTTTGTTCAGCTTCTTGCCCTGGTCGTACCAGGCGCGGCCCATCTCGCCGCCGCCGCGGATGTGCGCCACCACAAAGACGACGCCGCGGTCCAGGAGGGAGAGCCGGGCAATGTTAAACGCCGGGTCCATGGAGATTTCGTAGCTGCCGTACGCGTAGACCAGTGCGGGGTTGGAACCGTCCTGTGCCACTTCCCGGCGGCGGAGCACCGAGAGCGGGATGCGGGTGCCGTCCGCCGCCGTCGCCCAGTCCCGCTCGGCAACGTAGTCGGAGCGGTTGTACCCGCCGCGGACGGGGGTTTCCTTCCGCAGCTCCAGCTCGCCCGTGGCCAGCACATAGTCATAGACGCGCGGGGGAGTGAGGTAGGACGTGTAGCTGAGCCGGATGATCGGGGAGTCGTATTCAGCGTTGGTCAGGCCTGCCGTGTAAAGCTGCTCATCGAACGCGGGCTCGGCCGGCGCCTGCTGCTCCACAGTGCCAATCCCGGCCAGCGGCAGGATCTGCACCCGCTCCGTGGTGTCCTTGCGGACCGAAACCAGGACGTGCGTGGAGGTGACGGATACCCCGTTGACCCGGACGGCGTCGTCGTGGGCCACCACGGTGTGCCACTGCTGCTCCTGCAGCGGCTTGGCGAACTCCGGCTCCGCGACCAGGGAGACCATCGAGTTCAGTGCGTCCTTGTTGTGAGTGATCAGGTACTGGCGCACACCGTCCCCGGTAAACGGTTCGACTTCGTACAGGATCCGCTCGCTGCGCGGGATCAGGGTACGCACGGTATCCGACGGATCATCGAAGTCCAGGACACGGTATTCGCTGTACTCGGAACAGCTGATGCCGATCAGGAGCTGCCTGCGGTCGGCGGAAAGGTCGAAGCCTGTCCACATGGCGACGTCGTCCTCCTGGTAGATCACGGCGTCTTGGCTGACATCCGTGCCCAGGGTGTGAGCCTTGATCTGGTAGGGGCGCCACGAATCGTCTACGACGGTGTAGAACACCCGGGTTCCGTCCGGGGAGAAAGCGAGGGAGTAGAAGACGTTGGAAACGACGTCGGGCAGCAGCTCACCGGTGCGCAGGTCCTTGATGCGAAGGGTGAACCGCTCATCTCCTGCGTTGTCCTCGCAGTACGCCAGCAGGTTGCCGTCCTCGGTGACGGCCAGGCCGCCGAGCGCGAAGAAGGGCTTGCCCTCAGCTTCGGCATTGCCGTCAATGAGGATCTGCTCTCCGGGGACCGGAACGCCGGGTTCGACGACGGGCGGTGTCCAGTCCGCGTGCAGATCACCGGTGTCCTGGGCTGCAGTGCGGCAGTGGATCGCGTACTGCTGGCCTTCCTCGGTGCGGGTGTAGTACCACCAGCCTCGCTTGCGGGCAGGAACGGAAAGATCCGTTTCAACGGTGCGGGCCTTGATCTCGTCGAAGATCTGCTGCCTCAGCGGTTCCTGATCCGCAGTGACGGCCTCGGTGTAGGCATTCTCCGCATTGAGATGCTCAACGACCTCGGGATTTTCCTTCTCCCTCAGCCACTCATAGTCGTCGGTAAACGTTTCACCGTGATGGGTGCGCTCGACGGGGACTTTTTTGGCAGCCGGGGGAACAGGTGTAGTCATGGTCCCGAATATATCGAGCCGGACCGGCGGCGGCGACGGGCCGCGCCCCTTTATGCTTCGGGCGGAGCGGGCAGCGCCCAGGATCCCCGGCGCGGGTGGGCTAGCGTCCCAGCAGGATCCAGGCGCTGAACATTCCGGCAGCGGCAAAGAACACCCAGTTCGCCAAGACAAGGATAAGAGTGTGCGCGAAGGGCCGGGGGCCGGTGCTGGGCACCACGGTCACGGGATCTTCGGTGGCCGGTCCGCGGCGGAACTGGGACCACAGCGACGTGGCCAGCAGCAGGCCGCCGCCGGCCAGGGCTACCGGAACGGCCGGAAGGGTTAACAGGACTGTGCTGCCCGCGGTCCAGTACAGGAGGATGTGAGCCAGGACGACGCCGGCCAGGACGGCCAGCGGGCGGCCGGGCTTTCCCGCGAGGGCCGCGGGCAGATACCGGGGTGCGGCACCGGCAGCGAGAAGCAGGGTCAGGACTACGGCGAGACCGCTTGCGGTGATCTTCAGGATGCCGCCGCTTGAGGCAACGGCGGCGGCAACGGCGCAGAAGCCGAGGAGTCCCAGCAGGATTGGTACCAGCAGGTGGGCGGCCAGGGCGGGGGCGCTGCCGTTCCTGAACCCCTCCGGCACACGGACGCGCTCCGGCGTTCCCCTGCTGGCCATACGTTTCCTCCTGGATGCGGCTGTCCCTTCAAAGGTATCCGGTGTCAGCGTGGCCGCCTGACACCGCTACGGGCATGGGGCGGTGTGTCCAGGGCGGCCGCAAAGAACCCGCTCCGCCTTGACGTGCCATCGCTCACACGCATATCCTGAACGAACGGTCGGTAATTATTGGCCGAACGACTTCCGCGGAGCTGTCCGCGGCCACGTGGAAAACAGTGAGGTGACATCTATGGCTACGCAGGCAGACACAGAGCGTGACTTGTACGCCGTCCCGGCCCAGCAGGACGATGACGCAGCCGGGCAGGCAGCATTCGACGCGATCATTGCCGACGACTCGCGGATCGAGCCCCGCGACTGGATGCCGGAAGGCTACCGGAAGACCCTGGTCCGCCAGGTCTCCCAGCACGCGCACTCCGAGATCATCGGCATGCAGCCTGAAGCCAACTGGATCACCCGTGCCCCCTCACTGAAGCGCAAGGCCATCCTCCTGGCCAAGGTCCAGGACGAAGCCGGCCACGGCCTCTACCTCTACTCGGCCGCCGAGACCCTCGGAACGCCGCGGGACAAGATGACCGAAGACCTCATCGCCGGCAAGGCCCGCTACTCAAGTATCTTCAACTACCCCACCCGCAGCTGGGCAGATATGGGCGCCATTGGCTGGCTCGTTGACGGCGCCGCCATCTGCAACCAGGTCCCGCTCTGCCGCGCCTCCTACGGACCCTACGGCCGTGCCATGGTCCGTATCTGCAAGGAAGAATCCTTCCACCAGCGCCAGGGATTCGAGATCCTGCTCGAGCTGGCCAACGGCACCGAGGCGCAGAAGCAGATGGCCCAGGACGCCATCAACCGCTGGTACGCCCCGGCCCTGATGATGTTCGGCCCGCCGGATGATGATTCCCCCAACTCCCGCCAGTCAATGGCCTGGAACATCAAGCGCTTCTCCAACGACGAGCTGCGCCAGCGCTTCGTCGGCATGATCTACGAGCAGGTCAAGGTCCTTGGCCTGACCCTCCCCGATGACCAGATCCGGTTCAACGAAGAAACCGGCAAATGGGAGCACGGACCGCTGGACTGGAACGAGTTCAAGGAAGTCCTTGCAGGACGCGGCCCGTGCAACTCGCAGCGGCTGGCCCGCCGCCGCGAAGCACACGAAGACGGCGCCTGGGTGCGCGAAGCAGCAGCTGCGTACGCGGCAAAGCAGGCACGAAAGACAGAGGTGGCATAAGCATGGTTTCCGGTTCCACAACGGGCGATGACGGCACGAAGACGGCGGCAACGTCCGGTTCGGTGGCGCCCGACACGGGCGTAAACGCGGCCTGGCCGCTCTGGGAAGTGTTTGTCCGCTCCTCCCGCGGACTCTCCCACGTCCACGCAGGTTCGCTGCACGCGCCCGACGCCGACATGGCGCTGCGCAACGCACGCGACCTATACACCCGGCGCAACGAAGGCGTTTCGCTCTGGGTGGTTCCGGCCGAGGCGATCATCTCCTCCGACCCCGATGCCAAGGGCCAGTTCTTCGAGTCCCCGCAGGGCAAGGACTACCGGCACGCAACGTACTACCGCAAGTCCGAAGGGGTGAAGCACCTGTGAACACGGACAGCGCCACCCGCATCACCCCGGGCAACGCCCTCCGCCCGGAGGACATTGCAGCCTCTGATGCCAAGGCCCCCGAAGCCGTCGCGGAGTACGCGCTCCGCCTGGGCGACGACGCACTGATCCTGGCCCAGCGCCTGGGCTGGTGGGTTGCCCGGGCCCCGGAGCTGGAAGAGGACATTGCCCTTTCCAACATCGCCCTGGACCTGATTGGTCATGCCCGGTCCTTCCTCACCTACGCCGGCACTGCCTGGGACAAGACCGAGGATGACCTGGCCTACTGGCGAGGTGAAGAGGAATACCGTTCCGCCCACATCGTGGAGCAGGAAAACGGCGACTTCGCCAAGACGATTGCCCGCCAGCTGGTGGTCTCCTTCTTCCAGTACGAGCTTTACACCGCCATGCTCTCCTCCAAGGACGAGACCCTGGCGGCCATCGCGGCCAAGGCCGTGAAGGAAGTCGACTACCACCGCGACCACAGCGCCCAGTGGGTGCTGCGCCTGGGCCAGGGAACCGAGGAATCACGCACCCGGATGATCCGCGCCCTGGAACTCATCTGGCCGTACGTGGGCGAGCTGTTCGAGGACGATGACCTGGTTCGCTCCCTCGACGGAATCGCCGTCGTGCCCTCCACGCTCCGCGCTGCCTTCGATGAGAAGGTCGGTGCCGTGCTGGCCGAAGCCGAGCTCGAAGCCCCAGAGGTGCAGCCCGCACCGGGCGGCGGACGCCGCGGCGAGCACAGCGAGTACCTCGGCTACATCCTGGCTGAGCTCCAGGTGCTGGCCCGCCAGCACCCCGGTGCAACCTGGTAACAGCTATGAACGAGACTGAGGCAGCACCCCCCGTCGACGCCGCAGCCAGTACGCAGCTGCGACCCGCGGACCCCGCATCAGCGGCCGCCTGGGACGTAGCGGCGACAGTCTGCGACCCGGAAATCCCGGTCCTGACCATTGAGGACCTGGGTGTTCTGCGGGCCGTTCAGGTCCAGCAGGACAACTCGGTGCGGGTGGCCATCACCCCCACTTACTCCGGCTGCCCCGCCATGGACGCGATCCGCGACGACGTCACCGCCGCGCTCGTTGCCGCCGGCTACGGACCGGTCCGCGTGGACCTGGTCCTGGCCCCGGCCTGGACCACGGACTGGATGAGCGAATCCGGCAAGACCAAACTCAACGAGTACGGCATCGCCCCGCCCACCGGCCGGGCCGCTGCCGGACCCGTCCGGCTGGGCCTTAGCGTCAAGTGCCCCCAGTGCTCCTCACTCAACACGCGTGAAATGACACGCTTTGGCTCTACTTCCTGCAAGGCGCTGTACGTCTGCCGCGACTGCCAGGAACCCTTCGACTACTTCAAGGTGCTCTAAACCATGACAACCTCCACCACCGAGGCGGGCGCAGCTCCCGCCTCGCGCCGCACCGCCTTCCACCCGCTGACGGTCAGTGCTGTCCGCCGGCTCACCGAAGACGCCATCGAAGTCACCTTCGCGGTTCCCGAAGAGCTGACCGGTTCCTTCGATTACCTGCCCGGCCAGTACGTTGCCCTGCGCACCACGCTGGACGGCGCGGAAATCCGCCGCAGCTACTCCATCTGCGCGGAGCCGAAGCCCGGTGAAATCCGGGTCGCCATTAAGCGCGACCTCGGCGGCAAGTTCTCCACCTGGGCCAATGAAAACCTGAAGGCCGGGGACGTCCTGGACGTCATGAGCCCCACGGGCGGTTTCATCTCCAAGCACCCGATGACGGCGCTGAACCACCCCGAAGACATCGACGTAGCGGACGAGAACGTTTTCGTTGCCGTCGCTGCCGGTTCCGGGATCACCCCGGTGATCTCCATTGCCCGCACCGTGCTGGCTGCCTCGGAGAACGTGCGCTTCGACCTGGTGTACGCCAACAAGGCGGCGATGGACGTCATGTTCCTCGAAGAGCTGGCGGACCTGAAGGACAAGTACCCGGCACGTTTCGCCGTGCACCACGTGCTCTCCCGCGAGCAGCGCATCTCCCCGCTGCTTTCCGGCCGGATCGACGCTGACAAGCTGTCTGCACTGATCGAATCCGTTCTGCCGACCCGCGACGTTGACGAGTGGTTCCTCTGCGGCCCGTTCGAACTGGTGCAGCTGTGCCGGGACACCCTGGCAGAGCGCGGCGTGGACTCGGAAAAGGTTCGCTTTGAGCTGTTCACCACTGGCCAGCCGGGCAAGCCGGAAGGCCAGATCGGCCGCCCCATCCAGGTGGACCCGTCAGCGGACAACTACGAGATCAGCTTCCGCCTGGACGGACTGCAGGGCAAGGTTGCCAGCCCCACGCACGCCCGCGAATCGATCCTCAATGCAGCCCTGCGCGTGCGTCCGGATGTTCCGTTCGCCTGTGCCGGCGGCGTGTGCGGCACCTGCCGCGCCAAGGTTGTCTCCGGCACCGTGGAGATGGAAGAGAACTACGCACTGGAACCGGATGAAATCGAAAAGGGTTACATCCTGACCTGCCAGAGCCGTCCTACCAGCCCCGAAGTCACCGTCGACTACGACGCCTAGGAGCGCGGAACCCATGAGCGAACAGAACCAGCCTGAGTCCATGGTCGAACTCAGCTTTTCCGACGGCGTCGCAGAGGTTGTGCTGAACGCCCCCTACAAGCTGAACTCGCTGGACGAGCAGGCCCTCGCGGACCTGTCCAAGGCTTACGACGACGCCGCTGCCGCCGGCGTGCGGGCACTGCTGCTGCGCGGCGAGGGCCGTGCATTCTGCGCCGGACGCGACATCTCCGGCGTCGTCCCGGCCGAAGACGACGCCTATGCCTACCTGGGGGACCTGGTTACGCCGCTGCTGAAGAAGATGGCTGCCTTCCCGGCACCCACCTTTGCCGCCGCGCACGGCGCCTGCCTCGGCGTCGGGCTGGGCCTGCTTGTGGCGACGGACGTGGTCTACGTGGCGGACAACGCGAAGATCGGCTCGCCGTTCGCGAACCTGGGGGCAACCCTGGATTCGGGCGGACACTGGCTCTTCACCGAGCGGCTGGGCGCCCACCGCACGCTGGACCTGATCTACACGGCAGACCTGATGAGCGGAGCTGAAGCCGTAGGGGCCGGCCTGTTCAGCCGGGTGTTCCCGGCCGACGAGCTGCTGGACTCCACCCGTGCCACTGTGGCCCGCGTGGCCTCCGGTGCAACTGGAGCCTTCCGTGCTTCCAAGGAACTCGTCGCACAGATCCGCGATGCCCGGCTGGGGCTATGGGATTCTGTCGAAGACGAGAATAAGGCGCAGGGCGTGCTTTGCGGCACCGAGGACTATGCCGAAGGCTTCGCCGCCTTCAAGGAGAAGCGCAAGCCGGTATTCAAGGGCTAGCTTTCCCCTCTCATCGAGATAGCAGAAACTGCACGATACAGCCCTGTAACGTGCAGTTTCTGCCATCTCGATGGGAACGGGGAGCGGATATTCGACAGGGCGTCGAAACTTCGGGAGAATTGCAGGGCCGGATGCGATCCCGCCCGGCACACGGTGCCTGAGGAGGACCGATGACAGCGCGTGCCGCACGCTTGGTGCGCGGCTGGGCCGGAGCATTCGCGGCCACAGCCGTGGCCGCTGCGTCGCATGTGCTTGGCGGCGGTGCCGCTCCCGAACCGGCCCTCGTGCTGTTCTGCCTGGCAGTTTCGGGAATGGTCAGCTGCCTGCTGGCCGGACGCGGGCTCTCCCTGCCCCGGCTTTCCACCGCCGTCGTCTTCAGCCAGGGGCTGTTCCACCTCATTTTCAGCTTCGGCTCTGCCCCCGCAGCCGTCGTCGCAGGTTCCGGCCATGCCCACCACTCAGGGCCCTCCCTGACTGAGATCGGCACTGCCGCCGCGGCGTCGTCGGCCCCTGTCCACGGACTCATGATGTGGCTGAGCCACGCACTGGCCGCGGCCGCCACGGTGTGGATCGTGGCCCATGGCGAGCGGACCCTAATCCGCATCCTCGAGGCACTTGGTGTCCGGCCCGGTGCCCTGCTGCCGTTGTTCCGTCCCGCGCACCTTCCCCGCCCCATCGCTTCGGCCCTGGCCGTCCGTCCCCTGGGGCTGCGCAACCTTGGCATTCCGCTCCTGACGCTCCGGCACCGGGGCCCACCTGCTGTATTCGTGTCCAGCTAGGCGCACCCGCGCACTCCGCACGAATCCCAGTTCCTTCCCGGAACGGAAAGCAGTTATGCCTACCACTTTTTACCGCCAGGCCCGCACCCGTGCCTCGCTCCTTGCCGCAGCTCTCCTCGCAGCCTTCGCAGCGGTTCTCTTCCTTGCAGCACCGGCACACGCGCACGATGAACTCATTTCATCCAATCCGGCCGACGGCGCCGTGCTGGAAGAAGCACCGTCCGAAATCGAACTGGTCTTCAGCTCCGCGCTGATGGATCTGGGCAACCAGGTGATCGTTGCTGACGCTGCCGGCAACAACGTTGCCGAGTCGGAGCCGGTGCTAAACCGGGAAACACTGGTTCAGGCAGTTCCAGCACTCGAAGCGGGGGACTACCAGGTGAACTGGCGTGCGGTTTCCAGCGATGGGCACCCGATCACCGGCACCTTCAGCTTCACTGTGAACGCTCCGGCCGGAGCGGAGGAAAGCACCGCTCCGGCGGCTTCCGAATCCGCTTCCATCCCGGCAGCCAGCGAGCCCGCTCCCAGCGCTTCAGCAGACCCGGCAGAAGCAGAACCGGCAGCGGAGGAGTCAGATGTGGCATCCCACCTGCCGTGGGCCCTCGCCGGTGCCGGCGTAGGAGCGGCTGCAGCCCTCGCTGCCTGGGCGATCGTTGTCCAGATGCAAAAGCGCCGCGGAGATCACGCCTAGCTTCCAGCCGCCCCGCCGCGTCATGCTGCGGCACGCTTCTTTGGCCTGCCCAAATGCAGTGCCCCCGTCTTCTCTTCCGTGCCCGCGGGCGCGGAACACACCTTTGGAGTACCTGAAACATGAAAAAACTGACCCTCGCCGCCGCTGTCCTTGCGCTCTCCGCAGCCGGACTGGCCGGCTGCGCCGCAACAGACACCCCGGCTGCCGAAACCGCACAGACTGCCGAGCAGGCAGCCGCGCTGTCCGTAACGGGAGCCTGGGCGAAGGCTGCCGACGCCGGCGGTATGACCGGCGCCTTCGGCACGCTGGAGAACTCCGGCACTGAGGACCTCACCGTCGTCTCTGCCAGCACGCCCGCCGCTACCGCGGTTGAGCTGCATGAAGTTGCCATGGACGACGACGGCGCCATGGTCATGCGCGAAATCGAAGGCGGCTTTGTGGTCCCCGCCGGAGGTGAGTACCTGCTCGAACCCGGGGCCAGCCACCTGATGCTCATGGGCCTGCAGGACGGCCTGCTCGCCGGAGACACCGTAACCATCACCCTGGAACTGGAAGACGGCTCGACGGTGGAGATGGACGCGACCACCAAGGACTTTGCCGGCGCCAATGAAAGCTATGGAGACATCAGCGGCGCTGACGGCCACGGGACTGAGGGAGACCACGGTTCCACCGAAACCCACGGACACGCGGACAACTGATGGCCCAGGACCAAGCACCCGGCGGCGTCGGAAGGCGCAGGCTGCTGTTTGGGGGAGCTGCGGCCGGTCTGGGAGCAGTGGCTGCCGCCGGCGGGCACCTTCTGGGCAGCCGCAGCACGCCTGATCTGGAGCGGACAGGCCTGGATGAAGCCGGCAGCAACGGACAGGAAACAGTTCCGTTCTACGGACTTCACCAGGCCGGAATCGAAACTCCTCCCGCGGCCTACGCTGCCTTTGTGGCCCTGGACCTCCGCGAGGGCATCGGCCGCGACCGGATCCAGTCCTGGCTGCGCCTGCTCACAGACGACGCCGCGGCGCTGACCCAGGGCCAGCCGGCCTTGGCCGACACGGAACCCGAGCTGGCAGTGCATCCCGCCCGGCTGACCGTGACCATCGGTTTCGGCCGCAGCCTGGTAGCCGCGGCAGCCCCCGACAGAGTGCCTGCCTGGCTCGGCCCGCTTCCGGCGTTCGGCATCGACGCCCTGCAGGACCGCTGGAACGGCGGTGACCTGGTGCTGCAGCTCTGCGCCGATGATCCGCTGACCCTGGCCCACGCCCAGCGGATGCTGCTGAAGGACAGCCGGTCTTTCGCTTCCGTGCGCTGGGTGCAGACCGGATTCCGGCGTGCCTACGGCAGCGAACCCGCGGGCACTACCATGCGCAACCATTTCGGACAGGTAGACGGCAGCGCGAATGCGCTGCCGGGGACCCCGGAGTTCGAGCGCGTGGTCTGGGGTGACGCCGAGCTTCCGGCATGGCTGGAGGGCGGCACATCCATGGTCATTCGCCGCATCGCCATGAACCTGGACACCTGGGACGAGCTGGACCGGAGGGGACGGGAAGAATCGGTGGGCCGCAGGCTCTCCGACGGCGCCCCGCTCACCGGGGAAGCCGAACATGACGAACCGGATTTTGACGCCGTTACCGGTCTTGGTTTCAAGGTCATTCCGGAGTACGCGCACATGCGGCGGGCCAGGCCGGACAACCCGCGTCAGCGGATCTACCGGCGCGGCTACAACTATGACGACGCCCCGGAGCCGGGAGGGTCCGTCTCCAATGCCGGGCAGATTTTTGTGGCGTTCCAGGCTGACGTGACTGAACAGTTCGTGCCGATCCAGCAGCGCCTGGACCAGCTGGACCTGCTCAATGAGTGGACGACGCCGATTGGCTCAGCGGTCTTTGCCGTGCCGCCGGGTGCGCGGAAGGGCGGTTTTGTGGGGGAGGAGCTCTTCACATAGGGATTGCTCCGCTGCAGGTGGCCCCGCTAGGTTGGGAATGTCAGTATGCTGACTAACGTTCCCCTGGCGGGGCATCACCGAAAGGCAACAATGACGCAGAGCTACGATCCGAATAATGATCCGGCCAATCCGGACAAGCCCAAGGAAGCTGACAACGCTGCTGAGGCCCAGAAAGGCCCGGGCACGCAGGAGGGCACCGGAAACCATGCCGGAAGCGGTGAGAAGGGCCGCCGGGTCAACCCTGACCCGGCAGAAGGCAACATCACCGGACTGGAGCCCGGCGGCGGGGTGCCGCCGGGTGAGACTCCTCCTGCGGAGGACCAGATGAGCATGGACCAGGGACACGACGAAGACTAGGCGCGTCCGTCCCTTCTTTAATCGAGATTGCAGAAACTGCCCGTTTGGAGCTCCAAACGGGCAGTTTCTGCAATCGCGATGGAGGGTCAGCGGACGTCGAGGTCCTCGAACACCAGGAAAGTCTGGGTGTCCAGTACGCCGGGCGCAGACTGCAGCTGGTCGAAGATGACCTGCCGCAGGTGAAGGTTGTCCTCGGCCCGCACCAGCAGGATCACATCGAAGGACCCTCCCACCAGGGCAACATGGTGCACCTCGGGAATCTTGCGCAGGGCTTCCTTCAATTCGCGCCAGGAATGCTGGCGAACCTTCAAGGTGACGTAAGCGCTGGACCGCAGTCCCGCCTTGACCGGGTCCACGAGTGCGGTGAAGCGGGTCAGGACGCCGGAGCCGGTCAGCTTCGAGATGCGCGAGTAGGCGTGCGCCCGGGAGATATGCACGGCCTCGGCCACGGCACTGACTGAGGCCCGGCCGTCACGCGTGAGCTCCTCAAGGATCCGCTTATCGATCTCATCCAGTGTCGCCTGCGTCTCCGCCATAGTGTCTACGTCCTTCAAAGTAATCGAGCTCACTTTTACAAGTCGTCCATCACAATACGCAGAGAACGACAATAAATCTAGGATTCCGGCGTCCGGTGGATGCGAATCGTCAGCTTCTTCATACTGGGCTTACAGAAATTCCATCCAAGCCGGAGGAACCGGGACGCCCGGAACCCATCCGGCATCCGCCGCGGCAGACGGAGGCTTCAATGACTATTCCCACCGGCAACACTCGCGCCGGGTCCGCTCAGGGCACGCGGCCGGAAGACAATGAGGACCGCACCGCAACCATGCTGCCCTCCGCCGAACCGGTCCAGCTGATCGACGCTGACGGCACCCACCGGCACAGCGAGAAGTACCCGCTCCCGGACGGTGACGCCCTCAAGGCCGCCTTCGAGGGCCTGGTGTCCGGCCGGCGCATCAACGACCAGGCCAACGCGCTGGTCCGGCAGGGCCGGCTGGCGGTCTACCCTTCCTCCCACGGACAGGAAGCATGCCAGATTGCAGCCGCTGCCGTGCTGGCCGACGGCGACTGGCTCTTCCCGACGTACCGCGACACCGTCGCCGTCGTACACCGCGGGGTGGACCCCCTGCAGGTCCTGACCCTGCTCAAGGGTGACTGGCACGCAGGCTATGACCCGTATGAGCACAACGTGGCTCCGCAGGCGACGCCGCTGGCCACCCAGCTGCTGCACGCCGTGGGCGTGGCCCACGCGGCCAAGCTGCGCGGCGAGAACACCGTGGTGATGGCAATGTGCGGCGACGGCGCCACCAGCGAAGGCGACTTCCATGAGGCCCTGAACTTCGCCGCGGTCTTCCACGTTCCCGTGGTTTTCTTCGTGCAGAACAACGAGTACGCAATTTCTGTGCCGCTGAAGAACCAGAGCGTAGCTCCCTCGCTGGCCCATAAGGCCATCGGTTACGGCATGCCGGGCGAGCGGGTGGACGGCAACGACGCCGCGGCGCTGCTCGCCGTGCTGGGCGCCGCCGTCGAGCGTGCCCGTGAAGGTGGCGGCCCTGCCCTGGTGGAAGCACACACCTACCGGATGCAGGCCCACACCAACGCCGACGACGCCACCCGTTACCGCTCCGAGGAGGACGTCGCCCAGTGGGTTCCCAGGGATCCCCTGGCCCGGCTGCGCACCTACCTCACCGGACTGGGCGTCCTTGACGACGCCGCTGAGGAAGAGATGGCGGCCTCGGCCGAGACCATCGCGTCCCGCATCCGCGACGGCCTCAACACGGACACCGTGCCCGAGCCCATGGACCTCTTCAACTTCGTCTATGACAGCCGCACCCCGCAGCTCGCCGAGCAGGCCGCCCTGCTGCAGGACGAGCTGTCCCGGGCACAGGACTAACAGGAGCCACCAATGACAGTCACAGCACAGGCGCCTGCGCCCGAAGATACCCGTGTCAGCCTGACCTTCGCGAAGGCACTGAACACCGCCCTGGCCGACGAAATGGCCGCGGATTCCGCCGTGGTGATGTTCGGCGAGGACGTCGGCCCGCTCGGCGGCGTCTTCCGCATCACCGACGGCCTGACCGCCCGCTTCGGTGAGGAACGCTGCTTCGATACCCCGCTGGCCGAATCAGGCATCATGGGCATGGCCGTTGGCATGGCCATGAACGGAATCCGCCCGGTTGTCGAAATGCAGTTCGACGCCTTCGCCTACCCAGCCTTCGAGCAGGTGGTCAGCCACGTCGCCAAGATGTCCAACCGCACCCGCGGCAAGGTCAAACTGCCCCTGGTGATCCGCATTCCGTACGCCGGCGGAATCGGGGGAGTGGAGCACCACTGCGACTCCTCCGAGTCCTACTACGCGCACACCCCGGGCCTGACCGTCCTGGCCCCGGCCACCGTTGCGGACGCCTACACCATGCTCCGCGAAGCCATCCGCTTCCCGGACCCGGTGGTGTTCCTGGAACCCAAGAAGCTGTACTGGACCAAGGAAGACGTTGACCTGGCTGCCCTGCGGGCGCCTTTCGAAGACAGCACACCGGCCGCAGACCCGGCGATCGGCAAGGCCGCCGTCGCCCGCGAAGGCACCGACGCAACCCTGATCGCCTACGGTCCGTCCGTATCCACTGCCTTGTCCGCGGCCGAGGCGGCTGCCGCTGAAGGCCGCAGCCTGGAAGTCATCGATATCCGCAGCATCGTCCCCTTCGATGACGAAACGGTGTGCGCCTCGGTCCGGAAGACCGGCCGCGCCGTCGTCATTTCTGAAGCCCCCGGCTTTGCGTCCGTCGCATCGGAAATCGTTGCCCGCATCCAGGAACGCTGCTTCCACTCGCTGGCTGCACCCGTGCTTCGCGTGACTGGCTTCGACATCCCGTACCCGGCCCCGAAGCTGGAGCACTTCTTCCTGCCCGGTGTGGACCGCATCCTGGACGCTGTGGACGAACTTCAGTGGGAGGACAAATGAGCGTGCGCACTTTCCTGCTCCCGGACCTGGGCGAAGGCCTGACCGACGCGGAACTGGTGAACTGGCTCGTTGCCGAGGGCGACACCATTGCGGTGGACCAGCCCGTTGCCGAGGTGGAGACCGCCAAGTCACTGGTGGAAGTCCCCTCGCCGTTCGCGGGCGTGGTGCAGACACTGCACGGCGCCGCGGGGGAGAGCATCGACGTCGGCAAGCCGCTGATCTCGGTCCGCACGACGGCGGACGCCCCGGCACCCGGCGAAACCTCGCCGAGTGCCCCCAGCGACCCGGATCCTGCCGGCGAGGCCTACCGGCAGGAGGAACGGGCCGGTTCGGGCAACGTGCTCATCGGTTACGGGACTCCCGATCAGACCAGCCACGGCACTAACCGCCGCACCCGCGCCCCGCGCCGCGCTTCGGCTGTGCAGGCCGTCCCCGCAGCTCCGGCTCCTGCAGCCGTCGCCGTCGCTGACCTGGCTCCGGCCGCAGCCGCAACCGCCACCCTTGAGGCTCCGCGCTGCATCAATCCGCTGGTGCGCCGCCTGGCCCGCGAGTCCGGAATCGCCCTGCGCACCGTGGACGGCACCGGCCCGGACGGCCTGATCCTGCGCCGCGACGTCGAACTGGCCATCAGCGCCGGCTCACCAGACACAGCGGTAGCACCTGTCCCTGCGTCGCCGGCTGCTCCGGCAGCCGGCGATACGGACCCCCGATCAGGACTGGGCGTCGCGTCCCGCACCCCGGTCAAGGGACTGCGCCGCACCGTCGCCGCGAACCTCAGCGCCAGCCGCAGCGAAATCCCGGAAGCGACCGTCTGGGTGGATGTGGATGCCACCGCCCTGCTGGAACTGCGCGCGGACCTCAAACGGCGGGACCCGGAGAACACCCCGGGCCTGATGGCTTTCCTCGCCCGCTTCACCCTGGCCGGCCTGCGCCGGTTCCCGGAACTTAACACCCGTTACGTCGCCGGAACCGGCCCGGATGCCGAACTGGTGGCCTTCGACGGCGTCAACCTGGGGTTCGCTGCGCAGACCGACCGCGGCCTGATGGTTCCCTCGATCCGGCACGCCGAAAAGCTGAGCGCCCGGGAACTGGACGCGGAAATCCGGCGGCTGACGGCGTCGGCCCGGTCCGGAGCCGCCACTCCGTCAGAGCTGACCAGCGGCACCTTCACCGTGAACAACTACGGGGTATTCGGCGTTGACGGAAGCGCGGCGATCATCAACTATCCCGAATCGGCGATCCTTGGCATCGGGCGCATCATCGACAAGCCGTGGGTCGTGGACGGACAGCTCGCGGTACGCAAAATGACTGAACTGACACTCGTCTTTGACCACCGGGTCTGTGACGGAGGGACTGCCGGCGGGTTCCTTCGTTACGTTGCCGACGCAATAGAGAACCCGGGAAGCGTCCTGGCTGACCTGTAGCCTGCGGCACACGGTAGGTTGGTTAGCGCAGACACCCCGAAGGACGGACGCCATGACCCAGACCCACCCGCAGACTCCCGATGACTGGATAGAGCTGGCGCCGCGCACTTATGTGCGGGCAAGCCCGGGCTGGGGAATGAACTCCGGGCTGGTTATCGGCGAGGAACGGGCGCTGCTGGTGGATACGGGTGCCGGACCGGCCCAGGCCAAGGCGCTGCTCGACGGCGTCCGGAAGCTGACCAGCCTGCCGGTCATCGCGGTTAACACCCATGCCCACTTCGACCACTTCTTCGGCAACGCCTACCTGATGGACAACGGTGTTGAAGAGATCTGGGCAACCAGCGCCTGCGTCGGGACCATTACGGCAACAGGTGAGGAGCAGCGTTCCGCTGTTGCCGTCGTCGAACCGGGCATGGCAGCCGGGACCGGCCCGGGTACGGCCATAGCCGCACCCACCAGGCTGGTTGAGGGGGCACCCGTGGACCTGGACCTCGGCGGGATTTCCGTGACCCTGTTCCATCTGGGCCGCGGCCACACCGACCATGACCTTCTGGTGGGTGCCGGCGACGTGCTTTTCGCCGGAGACCTGGTGGAACAGGGCGCAGACCCGAATTTCGGAGACTCCTACCCGAAGGAGTGGATCCGCACGCTGGGCAAGATCGTTGCGCTGGAAGACCTTTACGGAACCGTGGTTCCCGGGCACGGAAAACCGGTGGACATGGACTTCGTGACCACCCAGATGAACAAGATGCGCACCGCCGTTGCCGTGACCCGCAGTGCCATGGACCAGGCCTCCACGGACATGACCAAGGCCGTGCCGATCCTGCCCTACGGGCCCGAACAGTCCCGGGCCCTGCTGATGCGCCTGCGTACCCTGGCCCGCTGGAAGTGGCTGAAGCAATAGATACCTTCAGTCTGCGCGGTATCGCCGTACCGGCCTTCGGGCCAACGGTGCTGTACGGAACGGCGATCGGGGCGATCCTTCCCGTCGTAGCCCTGACCGCCCGCGACCTCGGTGCCACAGTGGCGCTGGCTGCCGCGATTGTCACCCTGACCGGCATCGGTTCTCTCCTGACCAACGTTCCGGCGACGCTGGTTACCACCCGCTTCGGGGAGAAATGGGCGCTGGTGGGCGCGGCAGCCTGGTGCGCAGCTGCCATGGTTCTGGCAGCTTCAGTGCCCGTGCTCTGGGTCTTCGCCGTCGCCGTTTTTATGGTCGGCATGGCGGGAGCCGTGTTCGGGCTGGCCCGGCAAAGCTACGTCACTGAAGCCGTTCCGCTGCACTACCGGGCACGTGCGCTTTCCACTCTGGGCGGATCCAACCGGATCGGTGTCTTTATCGGTCCGTTCGCTGCCGCCGGGGTGATGTCCTTCGCCGGAACTCCAGGCGCCTACTGGGTAGGTGCTGTGGCCGCCCTGGGTGCGGGACTGCTGAGCCTGACCGTTCCAGACCTGAGCGTGCGCGGGCCAGGCCACGGAAACTGGGCCTCGCGCAGTGAGGAGCTGGAGGAAGCGGTCGACGCCGTGGCCGCGCCCACCATCAGGTCCATTCTCCGCAGCCACTCACATGTTTTCGGCACAGTGGGGATCGGGGTGCTGCTGATTGCGGCGGTTCGGGCCACCCGGCAGGCCGTCATTCCGCTGTGGGCCCAGCACCTGGGCATCGATCCTGCCCAGACCGCGCTGATCTACGGCATTTCCGCCGGCATCGACATGCTGATCTTCTATCCGGCCGGACGGGTCATGGACCTGCGCGGACGCCGGGCAGTGGCGGTGCCCTGCATGCTGCTGATGGCTGCAGGGCTTGGCCTGCTGCCGCTCACGTCATCTCCGCTGCAGCTGCTGCTGGCGGCCCTGCTCATCGGTTTCGGCAACGGAATCGGATCCGGAATCGTGATGACGCTGGGCGCGGATTTCTCTCCGCAGCCGGGCCGGCCGCAGTTTCTGGGGCTGTGGCGGCTGCTCTCGGACATTGGGATTCTCAGCGGGCCGGGACTGCTGTCCCTGGTCACCGCGCTTATCTCGCTTTCCGCCGGAATTGCCGCGACCGCGGTGATGGGTCTTGCCGGTGCCGCCGTGCTGTGGCGGTACGTTCCGAAGGGACGCCGGACCGGCCCCTAGCGGTCCCCGGCCTGCTGGGTGAACAGCCAGGAGCCAAGGGCCGCGATCATATACCCCACGCCGAGGATCAGGCTCAGTCCGCACCAGAAGTACAGTGGACGGCCGTCCAGCCCAGCCACGCCTGCGCCCCAGCGGGCATAGGCATACAGGGCAGCTGAAAGGGCCAGGAAGAACATGCCTCCCGCTGCGGACAGACCGGTCCAGAGCCGTCCGCCCGCGCCGCGGCTGCCCGGGGGGAGGGTGTTCCAGTCCTGGTTGGTCCGCATCATCACCAGGCCCCCCACCAGCGTGCAGGCGGCAACAACAAAAAAGGCTGCAACGACGTCGGCGGGCCTGTGCCAGAGATTGAAGAACGTTGCCGTGCCGGCCAGGACGGCGTAGGTGCCGCCCAGGACTGCGGTCAGCGGCCGCCACCGCGGGGAAGAGACCAGAAAGACAGCTGCCATGGCGGAGGCAGCCATGGTGGTGTGTCCGGAGGGAAGGGAATTGAACGCGAGCGTGGCGACACCGCGGTCCGGACGGTCCAGCAGCAGGTTCTTCAGCAGTTGCGTCACCAGGTTGGCACCGGCCATGGTGGCGATGGCAATGACGGCAGGGGAGAGGCGCCTGCGGTAAATCGTGACGCCGGCGATTACCGCCAGCGCAATGAACACGGATGCCAGCGGAAGGCTGTCCAGGATCTGCAGCGACGGGACGCGGGTCCCCGGTGCCACCAGCTCCGCCTCGCGCCAGGCGGATTCGTCTGCCGCCTGGCCCGTAGTGGTTCGGACGAAGCCAAAGTACGTTACTGCCGCGCCCGCTGCCGCCAGCAGTGCCGCGAAAAGAAAGAGTGCGGGGTTGTGCCCGGCCGGCCGCCGCACGGGCTGCCGCTTGTTCAGGAGATTGCGCGTATCCATCCCCTCAAGCGTGCCATAGGTCCTTGCCGGTTTGCTGTGAATAGCCGCCGTGCAGGCCATTAGGCTGGAACTGTGGAACCAAATCCTTATCCCGGCCTTCCTGTCCTGCGTGACGGGGCGCACGTTGTGTCCCTTCCCATGCGCGTGAAGTTTCGCGGAATCCTCCACCGTGAGGCCCTGGTGCTGCAGGGACCCGCTGGCTGGGGAGAGTTCTCGCCCTTCCCCGAGTATGACGACGACGAAGCGGTTCCGTGGCTGGCCTCAGCCGTCAAATCTGCCTGGGAACCGTTTCCGCAGCCGGTCCGCAGCAGCGTTCCGGTCAACGCAACGGTCCCCGCAGTGGCAGCGGACCAGGTGGAGAAAGTCCTGGCCCGGTTCGGAGCCGTGCCCGCCGTGAAGGTGAAAGTGGCCGAGCGGGGCCAGATACTGGCCAACGATCTTGAGCGGGTCTCCGAAGTGCGGCGGCTGCTTCCGGACGCGGGGATCAAGGTAGACGCGAACGGCGGCTGGAGCGTGGAGGAGGCCGTTCATGCCCTGACCCTGCTCTCGGAGTACGGCCTCGAATATGCGGAACAGCCGGCTGCGGACATTCCCGGCCTGCGCGCGGTTCGCCTGGAGCTGGCACGCCGTCAGATCCCGGTTCCGGTGGCGGCAGATGAGTCTGTGCGCAAGGAATCGGATCCTTTGCTGGTGGCGAGGGAGGACGCCGCGGATCTGCTGGTGGTTAAGGTGTCGCCGCTGGGCGGGGTGGCCCGGGCACTGGAAGTAGTGGCAGAGGCCGGTCTTCCCGCCGTCGTAAGCTCCGCACTGGATACCTCGGTGGGCATCCGGGCCGGTGTTGCGCTGGCCGCAGCCCTGCCTGAACTTCCGTTTGCCTGCGGACTGGGGACACTCTCCCTCATGGAAGGTGACGTTTCGGATCAACCCCTGCTGCCCGACGGCGGGGCGCTGGCAGTGCGCGACGCACCAGTTAATCCGGACCTGCTGGAACGTTACGCGGCCGCCCCGGACCGGCAGCAGTGGTGGCTGGAACGGCTGGAGCGGGTGTACTCGAAACTGGCCTTGGCCCCGGAAACCGGACGCTGAGGATCTATCGCCCGGCGCTCACTGTGCCGGACAGTCAGCCGGGTCAGGCAGGCCAATAGCCAATTCGCGCTTCCGGACCGCACGCTCCGGATGCCGAACCCTAGGATGGAGAGGTGACCGGATCCTCGAAGTCCCCCAGCCAGAACTCCTCCGCCAGCCCTTCGGGGCAGGGCGCAGGAAACAGCCTGAGCTCCCTCCAGTCGGCCCGCTCTGCCATTCGGGCACTGGCCCGCGCCGGAGTGCGGGACGTGGTGCTGGCACCGGGCTCCCGCAGTGCACCTCTGGCCTACGCCCTGGCCGAAGCGCAGACGCAGGGACTCGTCCAGGTCCATGTCCGCATTGATGAACGCGTTGCCGGCTTTACTGCCCTGGGTCTCGCGCGCGGCGGCGCACGCCCGGCAGCCGTAGTAACGACGTCGGGCACAGCCGTAGGTGAACTGGTTCCGGCGGTGATGGAAGCGCACCATGCAGGGATTGCGCTGGTGGTTCTCTCCGCTGACCGTCCCGCTGAACTCCACGGTACCGGCGCCAACCAGACCACGGTGCAGGACGGAATCTTCGGGCGCTTCCCGGCCGCCCAAGCCAACATTGAAGCAGGCCTGGATCCGCAGGGTGCCATCGCAGAGGCCTTCGCGAAAGTGGGCGGCCCGTCACCCTACGGTCCCGTCCACATCAACCTCCAGTTCCGTGATCCCCTCATTCCCACGGAGGCGGATGCCTTGGGGGCTGCAGAGGCGGGCCCGGTTGAGGCACTGGCAGCAGCCGAGGAAGCGGCCCCGGGAGCACTGGCGGATCTGGGCGGCGTGCACCGGACCGTGGTTGTTGCCGGCGACGGCGCCGGGGAAATAGCAGCTATCTTTGCCCGGCGTGCCGGACTGCCGCTGCTGGCTGAACCATCCTCGAACGCCCGGTTTGGCCCCAACTCAGTCACCGCCTACCGCCTGCTCCTGGCGGAGCTTGGTCCGCAGATTGAACGCGTGGTGGTCTTTGGCCGGCCCACGCTTTCCCGTCCGGTGTCCGCCCTGCTGGCCCGCCCGGACGTAGCGAAAGCCCTCTACGTTCCCCGTCCCGTGAACTGGTTTACACCCGGCAAACGGCCGGAAAAAGTCGTAACGGACCTTTCAGGGCTGCTCGCGTTTGCCGGCAGGGGAGCGCCGGGCTGGCTGAAGATGTGGCAGCGTGCCTCGGCCGCCGCAGAAACCGCAATCCACGCCGTGCTGGATGCCGAAAGCGAGTTGTCCGGCCTGCATGTGGCCCGGCTGGTCTGGGAGAACTCGGACGCCAACCTGGTGCTCGGATCCTCCAACACCATACGGGACGTTGACCTGGTGGCCGCGGGGCGCTGGCACCCGCTGGATGTCTATGCAAACCGTGGCCTGGCCGGCATTGACGGCACTATCTCCACGGCGTCGGGCATTGCCCTGGCCAACGGAATTCCGACCCGGCTGCTGCTGGGGGACCTCACCTTCCTGCATGACGCCGGCGGGCTGCTGCTCGGCGACGGAGAGGCGGAGCCCGACCTGCAGCTGGTAGTGCTCAACGACGCCGGCGGGGGCATCTTCACCACGCTCGAACACGGAGAGCTGGGGGAACGCGAGGAATACCGCGACGTCGTCGAGCGCTTCTTCGGTACCCCGCACCGGGCCGACCTGAGAGCGCTGGCCGCCGGTTACGGAGTACGCCACCAGGCCCTGGACACGGCGGGGGAGCTCGACACCGCGCTGCGGGCCCCGGTGCGGGGCCGGTCCATCCTTGAAGTCAAAGTACAGCGGTCCGCCCTGCGCGCACTGCACCGCCGGATCGAAGAAGCGGTGACCGGCGCCCTTCCTGCAGCTCCCTAACGTACCCGGACGCAGCTGCGGCCTGCACCGGAAGGTGCAGGCCGCAGCTCTTTGTGCTGAATTCGGGTCCTAGAGGACCTTGGAGAGGAAGGAGCGGGTCCGCTCGTGCTGCGGATTGCCCAGCACGGTTTCGGGTGCACCCTGCTCCACAACCACGCCGCCGTCCATGAATACCACGCGGTCACCGACCTCGCGGGCAAAGCCCATCTCATGGGTCACCACCATCATGGTCATGCCCTCCTGGGCCAGCTGGCGCATGACTTCCAGGACGTCACCAACGAGCTCCGGGTCCAGTGCGGAAGTGGGCTCGTCAAAGAGCATCATGTCCGGATCCATGGACAGGGCCCGGGCAATCGCAACGCGCTGCTGCTGGCCGCCGGACAGCTGGGCGGGGAACGCCTTGGCGCGGTCGGCCAGGCCAACCTTTGCCAGGTTCTTCATGGCCGTCGCCTCAGCCTCGGCCTTGCCGCGCTTCTTGGCACGGCGCTGGGCCAGGGTCAGGTTCTGCAGCACATTCAGGTGCGGGAAGAGGTTGAACTGCTGGAATACCATGCCGATCCGGGTGCGGACGGCATCCAGGTCCGTCTCCGGATCGGTGATGTCCGTGCCCTCGACCCGGATGGTTCCCGTTGTCGGTTCCTCGAGCCGGTTCACGCAGCGCAGCAGGGTGGACTTGCCGGAACCGGACGGACCGATCACGCAGACGACTTCGCCCTGGTTGACGTGGAAGTCGATGCCCTTGAGGACCTCGTTGTCGCCGAAGGACTTGTGCAGGTTCCGGACTTCAATGGCGGGAGTGCCTGCGGACGGGGTAGGTACAGGTGTGCTCACGCTGGATTACCGGCCTCTCTGGTTGTGGCGTTCGAGTTTGGCGACCAGCTGTGTCAGCGGCAGGGTAATGATCAGATACATGATCGCAGCCAGGACCAGGGGAGTGGAGTTGGCGTTCTGCGAGACCGCATCCCGCGCGAAGGTGGTCAGCTCCCGGTCCTGCATCGCCATGCCTGCGATGAACAGCAGCGAGGTGTCCTTGATCAGGATCACCAGCTCATTGGTCAGCGGCGGGGTGATGATGCGGAACGCCTGGGGCAGGGTCACGGAGACCATGGTCCACGCCGGGCCCATGCCCAGCGAGCGGGCCGCTTCGGTCTGTCCTGCGGGTACGGCCTGAATGCCTGCACGGATGGTCTCGGCAATGTAAGCGCCGGACACCATGATCAGGGCGATCAGGCCGGCTCCCGCGTTGCCTCCGGGCGGACGCCAGGAGAAAGCGATCGGGACGGCGAAGGCCATCGCGAAGATCACCAGCAGGGCGGGCAGGCCGCGGAAGATCTCGATGTAGACCGTTGCCGCCCAACGGTAGGGGCCCACCGGGGAGAGCTTCATCAGTGCCAGAATCAGGCCGAGGATCAGGCCGCCGATGAACGCGATGATCGTGTAGACGACGGTGTTCTTGACGGCGACCGTGATGATGGTCGGGAAGGCCGCGCGGGCCACCTCCGGGTCGAAGAAGTTCACGCCGATGGCCTGCCAGTCGGCGAGCAGGACTACGGCAACAACTGCCAGGACGAAGACGGCGTACAGGATGCCCCGGGTGAGGCGTCTGCGGGTGGACGGTTTCAAGTAAAGGCCTTCCGCGGAAGTTTAGGGCCGTCCCTGGCGGGATGTGCCAGGGACGGCCGTGGGTCAGTCGGTGTTATTCGGTGAAGTACTCGTCGTAGATTTCCTGGTATTTGCCGTTGTCACGCAGGGCGGCCAGCTGTTCGTTCACGCCGGATACGAGTTCTTCGCTCGCGTTCTTCGCCATGGCGAAACCGTAGGATTCGTCCGTCTCGAACTTCGCGGCGATGGTGAAGGCGCCCTCTTGGGTGTGGCCCAGGTTCACGGGGAGGTCCTGCAGCACGGCGTCGACGTTCCCTGCCTGCAGGGCGGGGAAGAGTTCGGCGTCCGAGGGGTAGGAGATGATCTCGGCGTCGGCAGCGTTGTCCCGGGCGTAGGCCTCGCCGGTGGTGCCCTGCTGGACCCCAACCTTCTTGCCGGCGAGGTCTTCGATGCCGGTGATGTCCGAGCCCTCGGGCACGAGGATGGACTGCAGCGAATCGTAATAGGGATCGGAGAACGTCAGGTTCTTCTGGCGTTCCTCGGTAATGGTCATGGCGCTGGCGCCCAGGTCGCACTGTCCGGCGGCCAGGACGGTGCCGCCCTGCAGGCCGTCAAAACCGACGTCCTGGATGGAGGCCTCAAGGCCCATGCCGGATGCGATTTCCTTGATGAGGTCCATGTCGAAGCCCACGTACTCGCCGTTTTCTTCGTATTCGAAGGGCGGGTAGGGAATGTCGGAGCAGACGGTGAGTTTCCCATCGGAAACCAGGTTCATTCCCGAATCAGACGCGCTGTCGCTGCCGCCGCCGCAGGCGGAGAGGGCAAGTGCGGACAGTGCCGCAGCGGCCAGGACGGAGGATCGTGCTTTGTACGGCATGGATTGGTACCTTCTCTTGGTGCCGGGCAGGACCGCCTGCGGTCCCGAACATTGTTGGTAAGCAGTCTCGATTGTACGCATCCATCACGTTTCGGGTGCCGCAGCTCACAGCGCGGGGCGTGCCCTTTACAACAGACGGCGCTGGCCTGTGAACAAGGCCGGCGCCGTCATGCAGCAGCAGATGGGTTATTCGGTGAAGTACTTGTCGTAGATTTCCTGGTACTTGCCGTTGCTGCGCAGCTCTGCCAGCTCTGCGTTGACAGCAGCCACCAGGTCTTCGCTTCCGGTCTTCTTCATGGCGAAGCCGTACACTTCATCCGTTTCGTACGTCGCGGAGATGGTGAAGGCACCGCCGTCCGTGTGGTCCAGGTTGACGGGCAGGTCCTGGAGGACGGCGTCGATGTTGCCGGCCTGCAGGGCCGGGAACAGCTCGGCGTCGGACTGGTAGGAGACAATCTCGGCGTCGGCGGCGTTCTCCCGGGCGTACGACTCGCCGGTGGTGCCCTGCTGCACGCCAACCTTCTTGCCCGCCAGGTCTTCGAGGGACTGCACAGAGGAGCCCTCGGGAACCAGCAGCGACTGGAGGGAGTCGTAGTACGGGTCGGAGAAGGCGAGCTTGTCTGCGCGTTCCGGAGTGATGGTCACTGCGGCAGCGATCAGGTCGCACTGGCCGGCGGCCAGGACGGTGCCGCTCTGGAGCCCGTCGAAGCCGACGTTCTGCAGTTCCCAGTCCAGGCCCATCCCGGCGGCGATTTCGCGCGAGAGGTCCATGTCGAACCCGGCGTATTCACCGTTGTCATCTACGTATTCAAAAGGCTGGAACGGCAGGTTGGAGCAGACAGTCAGCGTGCCGTCATTGACCAGTCCCAGACCGGACTCATCAGCTGAATCGGACCCCGAGCCGCAGGCTGCGAGGCTGAGGGCACCGACGGCCAGGACAGCGGCGACGGCTTTGCGTGCTTTGTGGTGCATTGGTTTAGAACCTTAGGTCGTGACGGAGCGTTCGGCTCCGGTTGGGGGCAGGAAAAAGGCGGCAGAAAGCCGCTCTCCGGGAATAAATTGTACGCGCCGCTCAGGAAGGCTGGCCGGAGAGCACCCGGGCACGGTCCAGTCCCAGGGCCTCAAGCATGGGACGGAACTTGGACCAGGTTTCTTCCAGCTCTGCTGCCGGGTTGGAACCCGAAACGATCCCGCAGCCTGCGAACAAGCGGACAGCTTGGGGGTCTTCGATCACGGCACCGCGCAGCGCGATGCCCCATTCCCCGTTGCCGGCGGCGTCGAACCAGCCCACCGGACCTGCATACGGACCCCGGTCCATGTGTTCAAGTTCACTGATGAGCTCCCCGGCAACACTGGTCGGGTAGCCGCAGACAGCAGCGGTTGGGTGGAGGGCTTCAACCAGGTCCAGCGATGTTGGGACAGTGCCGCCGTCCACGCGGAGGTCCGCGGTGACATCCGAGGCCAGATGCCAGACGTTGGGCAGCTCAAGGACGAATGGTTCGCTGTGCGAAGTCATCGAAGACGTGAACGGTTCAAGATGGCTGGTGACCGAATCGATGGCGATGGCATGTTCGTGCTGCTGCTTTTCGGAGCCGGCCAGGACGCGCTTGGCGTAGTCCGGATCGTCGAGGGGAGCCGTGGCACGGTCCAGGGTGCCTGCCAGCACCCGGGCACGGGCCTTGCCCTCTTCAACCTTGATCAGCATTTCAGGGGTGGACCCAATGAGTCCGTCAACTGAATACGTCCAGCAGCTCTCGTACCGCAGTGCCAGTTCGCGAAGCACCTGCGCGGTGGCGACGGGCGAAGACAGGCTGGCCACAATGTCCCGGGCCAGGACGATCTTGCTGAGCTCACCGGCGGCGATGTGCGCCACGGACCGGGCGACGGCGTTTTTCCATTCGGACTCGGAGAGCACACCGGGCTGGATGGTGTCATTGCCGTCTGAAAGTGAATCTGCGGAGATTTCCTCCAGGTAGCCGGCCAGGGCAGCTACCACCGACTCCCGGTCCAGGACGGCGTCGGGATCGAGCGTGGTCTGCGTGACCCATGCGGTTCCGTTCCGCGAGCCGACGATGATCTCCGGGACTACAACCCGGGAAAGAAAAGGGGACCGCTTGGAGAAGGCAAAGGAACCGAAGGCGGCCAGGCCGCTTCCCGGAACCTGGACCTCGTCCTCGACGGCGGCTTCGGCGCGGACTGCGTTCCACCATCGGCGGGCTGAATCAAACCGGTCCGGGCCGGTGGAAGTGTGGCGCAGGACTTCTCCGAATCCCACCAGGCCTTCGCCGTGGCGGATCCAGCACAGCTGGTCATTGCGGACCAGATACTCCAGCAGCCCGATCGCGGCCGAGGGCACGCTCAATGGGATGGTTAGGGAACGCAGGGAGGTCATAATGCCTCCAACCCTACTCCGCCTGCCTGCAAGCCCCATATCCAGGCCATGGCCCGGCGGGAGGGAACACATGCGTTTGTGAGCAAACGCAAACACCTTGCGGCCGGTTCGGCTGCCGGAACATTGTTTGAGACAATGAGCGGGTGAAGCGCGCAACTTTGGAAAAACGCCCCGATGAAGTCGCTGCCATGTTCGATGAGGTGGCTCCCAAGTACGACATCGTCAACGATGTGCTGTCCATGGGCCAGACCCGCCGCTGGCGCCGTCTGGTGGTGGACGCCGTCGGCGCCCGTCCCGGTTCCCGTGTGCTGGACCTTGCGGCCGGTACCGGAACCTCCAGCGAGCCTTATGCCGACGCCGGTGTCTCCGTGGTCGCCTGTGACTTCTCCCTGGGCATGCTCAAGGTTGGCAAACGCCGCCGCCCGGACATCGACTTCGTAGCCGGTGACGCCACCAACCTGCCGTTCGAGGACAACTCCTTCGACGCGACCACCATCTCCTTTGGGTTGCGCAATGTTAACGAGCCCAAGAAGGCCCTGGCTGAGATGCTGCGGGTCACCAAGCCGGGCGGGAAACTTGTTATTGCCGAGTTTTCATCGCCGGTTGTTCCTTTGTGGCGCACCATGTACACCGAATACCTCATGCGCGCGCTGCCTCCGATCGCCCGCAAGGTCGCATCCAACCCGGACGCCTACGTCTACCTCGCCGAGTCAATCCGCGCCTGGCCGAACCAGGACGAACTCGCGGGCTGGATCGCCGCACAAGGCTGGGAGGACGTCGCCTACCGCAACCTTACGGGCGGAATCGTCGCCATCCACCGTGCAGTGAAGCCTGCAGATAATCCTGCAGTTAATCCTGCAGATAAGCCGGCGGAGGCCGCCGGAGCGTGAGCGTCCTCATCGTCGGTGCCGGCCCGGCCGGCTCCACCGCCGCCTACTACCTCGCCTCTGCGGGTATTGACGTAACGGTTCTCGAGAAGACCGCGTTTCCCCGTGAAAAGGTGTGCGGCGACGGGCTCACGCCCCGCGCTGTCCGCGAAATCCAGCTCCTGGGCCTTCCCCATGACGAGGCAGACGGCTGGCGCCGGAACAAGGGCCTTCGGCTGATCGCCGCGGGACGGACAATCGAGCTCCCCTGGCCGGACCTGGCGGACTTCCCCTCCTACGGGCTGGTCCGCACGCGCCTGGGCTTTGATGAGGAGCTGGCGCAGCACGCCCGTTCAGCAGGCGCAAGAATCCTGGAGCGGCACAGCGTCACCGAAGCCATCAGGGACGAAGACGGCAGGGTACGCGGCGTCGTCGCGAACGTGCTTGATGAAAACGGCCGCAAGACCGGCGAGGCACGCGAGTTCACCGCCGACATCGTCCTGGCTGCCGACGGCAACTCCACCCGTACGGCCCTGAGCCTTGGCATTGAGAAGCGCGATGACCGCCCGCTGGGTGTGGCCGTGCGCACCTATTTCACCTCGCCGCGCACCAATGACGACTGGATGGAAGGCTGGCTGGAGCTTCCTGACGCTGCCGGCAACCCGCTGCCCGGCTACGGCTGGGTCTTCGGAGTTGGCGACGGCACCTCCAACGTGGGCCTGGGCATCCTGAACTCCTCCAAGGAGTTCGGCAAACTGGACTACCGCCAGGTGCTGCGGGACTGGACCGCCGGCATGCCCGAAGAATGGGGCTTCACCCCGGAGAACCAAGTCGGCGAGATCCGCGGGGCCGCCCTTCCCATGGGTTTCAACCGGACCCCGCACTACTCTCCCGGACTGCTCCTGCTCGGCGACGCCGGCGGGATGGTCAGCCCGTTCAACGGAGAAGGCATTTCCTACGCCATGGAGTCCGCACGCTTCGCGGCGGACTACATTGTCTCCGCCGAACAGGCGCGCCGCACCCCCGGGGTCCTCTCCCCGCAGGCAGCGTACGACGCCGCGCTGGCGGGCTACGCGGAGCGTGTCCGGAACGAGTGGGGCAGCCACTTTACCCTCGGCCGGATCTTCGCCGGGCTGATCGGCAAACCGGCTGTCATGAAGCTGGCACTGCGGACCGGGATGCCCATCCCGGTGCTGATGCGCTTCGTCGTTCGGATGCTGGCCAACCTCAGGGACGCCTCACCCCGCGGGATCGAGGATAGAGTGATTGCGTTGATGGAAATGCTGGTTCCTGCCGCCTCCAACCAGGACGGCGCGCCCCAGCCCGTCCGGGGCGCGGGCAGCAATGCCAGAGTTTGACCCCTGCCAACCCGTCCCCACGAGAAGTTAGCCTTGAACAGTGACTGAATCCACCAATGCCAGCCCGGATGCCCTCGGGGACGCCGAGACGGCGCTGCCTCCCGGGTTCACCCCCATCGCCGAGGATCCCGTTCTGGGACCTGCGATTGTCGCCGGACTGGGGAAGATCGAGGATGAGCTGCGCGAAGCCATCGCCAACTCCGATCCGTTCGCGGACGCAACCTCCCGTCACCTGATGGAAGCCGGCGGCAAGCGGATCCGCCCGCTGCTGGTACTGCTGGCCTCGCACCTTGGTCCCAACCCCGGCAACGAGCAGGTGCGGATGGCCGCCGTCGTCGTCGAACTAACGCACCTCGCCACCCTGTACCACGACGACGTGATGGACTCCGCGCCCGTGCGCCGCGGAGCCCCCACCGCCCACGAAGTCTGGGGCAACTCAGTTGCCGTGCTGACGGGCGACCTCATCTTTGCGCGCGCCTCCTCACTGGTGTCCGTCCTTGGGGCCGAGGCCCTGGGGATCCAGGCCCGCACCTTCGAACGGCTGGTCATGGGACAGCTGCACGAGACTCTCGGCCCGGCCGACGGCGAGGATCCGCTGGAGCACTACCTCTCCGTCATCGCGGGGAAGACCGGTTCCCTGATCGCGGCCTCGGGCCAGCTGGGTGCGCTTTTTGGCGGCGCAGACCGGGAGACCGTGGAGATCATGGTCGAATACGGAGAGAAGGTCGGTGTTGCCTTCCAGCTGGCTGACGACGTGATTGACGTAGCCGGCCTGCAGGACAAGTCGGGGAAGACTCCGGGAACGGACCTGCGGGAAGGTGTCCCCACGCTTCCCGTACTCCTGCTGCGCCGCAACGCTGCTGCCGGGGACACCGAAGCTGCCGCGGTCCTGGAGCTGGTCGACGCCGACCTGAGTTCCGATGAAGCCCTGGCTGCCGCCGTGGCTGCAGTCCGGGGCAACCGTGCCACCGCTGAGGCCTGGGAGGTTGCCCGGCAGTGGGCAGCCGATGCTGTCGCAGCGCTGGCGCCCATGCCCGAATCCCTGGTCAAGTCTTCCCTGGCGGCGTTTGCAGAAGCTGTTGTGGAGCGCGAAGCATAGGTCCTTGTCTGAACGGTTAAGAACAAAAAAGGCTGCCCCGGTGAACCAGCGGGGCAGCCTTTTAGTTTTGCCGGATCAGTCTTCGTCGTCCTCGAAAACCCACTCGAACATGTCAAAAACGTACTCGCTGAAGGTTCCCTCTTCGCTCTGCCATTCGCCGCGCGCATTGTTGCGCCGCCAGACGATCGGGTCCGGAATGTCCAGCTGGTCGGCCCGGAAACCCCAGGTGAATTTTTCATCCTCGTCTTCGAGGAAGAGCAGGAAGCCGTCCTCGACCTCAAGCTCGTCGGGGTCCCAGAAGAAGTGGTATGCCTCCATCAGGTCTTCGCAGCCGCCCAGGGCAAGGTAGAACTCACGCAGGACCAGAGGGATGGGGAAGTCATGCTCATCGAGCATGTCGTCCAGTTCATCCGCGCTGAGGCCGTCATCGGGCCGCCAGTTGTCCTCAAGGTACTTCGGGACCAGGGCACGGAACTTTTCGAGGAACATTTCACTCATTGCTGGGGCTCCAACGTTGCAGGCGGACGTACTTCTATCCTAGCCGCGGCAGGGACAGTCCCTGACCGGCCGGCCGGAGGCGGCCAGCGGGCGGGGCTGCAGCCGGGCGCTAAGCGGTACGGTGCGCCAGCCCCGGATAGTCCAGCACCACGCCGTCGGAATCAACCGTGATCTCCGCCGTGAAGCCCCCGGAATCCGAGGAGAACAGGACGATCGCGCTGCCGCGTTCCCCGCGGTAGGGAGAGACCTGTGAGTAGACCTGTTCGCTGGCAACTACCCGCAGGCTCGGCATCTGGACAAAGGCCATGGTCAGCCGGGTCTCGTCCGGGGGAGCGGCATTGTTCAGGAGGTCCAGCCGGAGGATGGGCATGGTGTTTGTCAGGGGGCACAGGCCCAGGTCGCAGTCCTGGGCATTGTCCAGGGACCGGGGGTCCTCGATCCCCGGTCCGGGAAGGTCAACTGTGCCGCTGGCGGTGACGTGCGAATCCCAGCGGCCGTCCACGGACCGCGTAAGTTCCAGGGTGCGGGACCAGCCGTTGCCGGTGACTTCAACGTGCAGCCGGCGGGTTACCCACCCCGGAGACGTTGAGAGGGACCAGGTGGCACAGTACTCGTCGCATGTGGTGGTGCCGCTGGCTGCCAGTTCGCTTTCGCGGAAGGAAACGACCGCTGAATCCCGGCGTCCGGGGTCATCGATGCCCGCCCAGTGAAGGGTCTTGGCGGGTTGCGCAGGCGAGTCCATCCCTACAGCCTAAAGTCCGGTTCAAAACCGGACCAAACTGCGCGCGGGTGTTCCGCTCTCCGCGGGCCCGGCACCGCACTCAACCTGCGAGCCTGCGCACATTCAGCGCCAGGTAGAGATGCACCCTGTCAGCAGTGACCGCAGGGTCATAGCCGGAGAGGTCAGCGATCTGCGTCAGCCGGTACCGGACGGTGTTGCGGTGCAGGCCGAGTTCCTGTGCCACCTTGGCCACCGACCCGTTCAGGGCCAGGTACTTCTCCAGTGTTGGCACCAGTTCGGCGTCGTGTGTCCGGTCGAAGGCCAGCAGCGGGTCCAGTGCCTCGGCGGCCAGGTCGGCAAGCGGAACATCCCGGCTTCCCATCAGCAGCGAGGCCAGGCTGAGGCGGTCAGGCTCATTGACCGCAGCACCGCGCAGGAGTCCTTCCTTGGCCTCGTAGTAGCCCCACCGGAGCCCTGCCGGCTCGGTATAGGGCCCGCCGACGCCAATTTTGGCCGGGATGCCGGCTTCCTGAAGATATGCGCCCAGGGCCGGAGCCAGCTGGGCGGGATTACCCTCGGGAACCAGCACGGCCAGCCGTTCCTCGCAGATGGCGCTGACTGCGGATTCGAAAGCCGCCGGGAGTGGAAGCGAGGTGAGCGCCTTTGCCTGGGACGGGGCCGCCTCCACCAGCAGGGTCAGCTGCCGGCGGCCGGTGCTGACCCCGGATGCTCGAAGTCTGTGGTCGGCATCCTGCCCGGTGAGTTTGCCGGCCACAATGTCATCCAGCAGCTGCCCGTTGACGGCGCGTTCCCGAACCCGTCGCCGGGCCTGGTTGTTCAGCTCCACACTGATCAGGCTCTGGGCGTAGGCGATTAGGTCAGGCTGGCGGAAGGGGCGGGCAACCGAGAGCGTGCAGCGGTCCCGCAGCCCGGTGGCGATCGGAACCCGGTGCCATTCACTGTCCGCCGCTGCACCGCCGGTGGAAAAGACCTCGGTGCCGAACTGGTGCAGCGCCACATCCGTTTCCAGGATTGACCCCAGTTCTGCAAGCAGCCCCGGCAGTCCCTGGCCGGACAGCAGGGCTTTCGCCAGCACCTGGTGTCCGGTGAGAAGCTCGTGCAGGTGCTCCACATGGTCTGAGGACAGTGCATCGGCCACAAGTTTCCCTATGGCAATGAACGGAGTCCGGTAGGGGACTTCGAAGACCGGCAGGCCCAGCCGGTTGGCTTCCTCCAGCAGCGGACCGGGAACCCGGTCCAGGCTCAGGCCGGTGCCGAACCCGATTGCCAGGGCCCCCGCCCGGTGCACGCTTTCAACGAACCTGCGCTGCACGGCGCCGGTGCGCTGACGCATGCCGGTGGTGAGTACGACTTCGCCGCCGCTCAGGAACGGGGACGGGTTTTCAAGTTCGGTGACGGCCACCCACTGCACCGGCACCGGTTCAATGGCGGCAGTGCCCCGGACAACCAGGTCCAGGTCTTCGGCAGAAAGCAGATCGGTAAGCGAGATAGGCACCCCACAACTATAGGCAGCTTCCGTTGGGCGCCTGCACCGCAAACTCGCGCCTTCTTTGTGCGGATGGCCGTCCCATCGAGTCCTCCCGCCGCGTAAATTTGGATCACTGCGGCGTATAACTCCCATCACTCCACCCCGTCGAAAGAGGCATGAACCAATGAGCACATCAGCCACCGCCCCGGCTTTCCGGCTGGAACAGAAGCGGAACATCACCGGGACCTTCCCCGGACCCAAGTCCGCTGCCCTCAGCGAGCGCCGTGCCGCCGTCGTGGCCAAGGGTGTTGCCTCCAGCGTCCCGGTGTATGTCCAGGATGCCGACGGCGGCATCATCCAGGATGTGGATGGTAACTCCTTCATCGACCTGGGGTCAGGCATTGCTGTCACCAGCGTCGGCGCGTCCGATCCCGCCGTGGTTGCAGCCGCGCAGGAACAGGTTTCCCGCTTCACGCACACCTGCTTTATGGTCACCCCGTACGAGGGCTATGTTGCCGTCGCAGAGAAGCTCGCCGAACTTACTCCCGGCACGCACGAAAAGCGCACGGTGCTCTTCAACTCCGGCGCCGAGGCCGTTGAAAACGCCGTCAAGATCGCCCGCTCGGCTACCGGCCGCCAGGCCGTCGTCGCGTTCGACCACGCGTACCATGGCCGCACCAACCTCACCATGGGCCTGACCGCCAAGGCCGCACCGTACAAGACCGGTTTCGGGCCGTTCGCGTCCGAGATCTACCGGATGCCCATGAGCTACCCGTACCGCGAGGAAAACCCGGAAATCACCGGCACCGAGGCAGCCGAGCGTGCCATCCTGGCCATCGAAAAGCAGATCGGCGCGGATCAGCTCGCAGCCATCCTGATCGAGCCGATCCAGGGTGAAGGCGGCTTCATTGTCCCCGCTGAAGGCTTCCTGCCCCGCCTGGCCGAATGGGCCAAGGCCAACGGAATCGTATTCATCGCTGATGAAGTCCAGTCCGGTTTCTGCCGCACCGGCGAGTGGTTCGCCGTGGACCATGAAGGTGTTGTTCCGGACATTATGACCATGGCAAAGGGCATTGCCGGCGGCATGCCGCTCTCCGCTGTGACCGGCCGCGCCGACCTGCTGGATGCAGTGCACCCCGGCGGCCTGGGCGGAACCTACGGCGGCAACCCCGTGGCCTGTGCCTCGGCACTGGCAGCGATCGAAACGATGGAAACCCAGGATCTCGCCGGGCGCGCCCGCCGCATCGAGGAAATCACCGTTCCCAGGATGCGCAGGCTTGCAGACGAGACAGGGGTTATCGGCGATGTCCGCGGACGCGGCGCAATGCTTGCCCTCGAGCTGGTCAAGCCCGGTACCAAGACTCCCGACGCCGCTGCCGCCAAGGCGGTCGCCGCCGCCTGCCTGGCCGAGGGCGTCATCATCCTCACCTGCGGTACCTACGGCAACGTGATCCGCCTGCTGCCTCCGCTGGTGATCGGCGAGGAGCTGCTCTCCGACGGCCTCGACGTGCTGGAAGCAGCCATCCGCGCCCAGGCATAACTCCTATTGGCCAAAGGGCGGTATCCGGTCACCCGGATGCCGCCCTTTGGTGTTTCCCGGTCCCGGTTTTCCCGCGAAGCCTACGCGCGGGAGAACCCCGCGAAGCCGCGGATCATCGCATCAAGTCCGGTCTCGAAGGCCTGCTCGGCCGCCTTGCCGCTTTCCCTGCCGGGGGCGGCGGCCACAGCCGCGGTGAACAGCGGGCTGGCCCCGGCAAGTGAACCGGTGTCGAAAATGTCCTCCGGGGCAACGGCGTCGAAGGCCGATCCGAAGATAAACGACTCAAGGGCCACAATCGCCGGAATGATCTGTGCCTGCTTCCAGCCTGCCCGCAGGAAGCCCTCCGTGACCGCTTCGTACATGGCTAGGGTGCGCGGAGCGCCGGAGACCTGCAGGACGGCAATCACGGCAATGAGCGGGGTGTGCCGGGCAAAGACTGCCCGGTAGGACCGGGCCCAGGTCCGCACGGCGTCGTTCCAGGGCAGTTCGGCGAAGCAGGCCACATCCACCTCCGCCATGAGGTCGTCCTGGATCCAGCGCAGCACTTCCGCTTTGGAGGAGGCGTGGTTGTAGAGGGCCGACGGCGCCACCTGCAGCCTGGCTGCCAGCGAGGACATGGTGAAGCCCTCATAGCCCCCTGCGGTGATGACTTCCAGGGCAGCTGCGGCGATATTCTCCCTTGTCAGGACGCGCTTGGACGGACGGCCCGCGCTGCGCCGCGTGCGTGCTGCCGGCATCCATTCCTCCAGGTGTCTGCGGCACTTCCGGTGCCGGAAATTAATATTCGCACAGACTCTCCCTCCACAGCCGGGCGTCGGTTAGAGTGTCGGTACAAAATGAACGCTATTCATTTATGTGGCGTGGCATTTGAGCGGCCGGAGGTCGGCCGCTGGAGAGAGGAATAAAGTGCAAACCCTGGAACGGAACGTTGTCATCATCGGCGCAGGCCCCTCCGGCCTCACTGCGGCACGGAAACTCAAGGCCGCAGGCCTGAGCGTGGCAGTGCTTGAGGCGCGGGACCGGGTAGGCGGCCGCACCTGGTCGGACACCATCGACGGTGCCTTCCTCGAAATCGGCGGACAGTGGATCTCCCCTGACCAGGAAGCGCTCAGCGAACTGGTCGAGGAGCTGGGACTGGAGACTTTCCCGCGGTACCGCGAGGGCGAATCCGTGTACATCGGCTCGGACCACCGCGCCGTCCGCTACTCGGGAGACATGTTCCCCGTAGCCGAGTCAACAGCCCGGGAAATGGAACGGCTCATCACCCTGCTTGACGAGCTCACCGCGAAGACCGATCCGGCAACTCCGTGGACACACCCCGACGCCCGGGCACTGGATACCATCTCTTTCTCCGCCTGGCTGCGTGAACAGTCCTCCGACGAAGAAGCCTGCAACAACATCGGCCTGTTCGTCGCCGGCGGGATGCTCACCAAGCCCGCGCATTCCTTCTCCGCCCTGCAGGCGCTGCTGATGGCTTCCTCTGCCGGATCGTTCTCCAACCTGGTGGATGAGAACTTCATTCTGGACCGCCGCGTGGCCGGAGGCATGCAGCAGGTCTCCGAGCGGATGGCCGCGGAGCTGGGAGAAGACGTCATTCTCGGCGCGCCGGTGCGCACCCTGCGCTGGAACGAGGACGGCCACTCCGTAACGGCAGAGGCCGACGGCGTCACCGTCCACGCCCGCTACGCCATCATGGCAGTCCCGCCGAACCTCTACTCCCGCGTCTCCTACGACCCGCCGCTTCCTCGCCGGCAGCATCAGATGCACCAGCATGTCTCTCTGGGCCTGGTCATCAAGGTCCATGCCGTGTACGAGAAGCCGTTCTGGCGCGAGTCCGGTCTTTCCGGCACCTGCTTCGGCGCCCACGAACTGGTGCAGGAGGTCTACGACAACACGAACCACGGGGATTCCCGCGGCACCCTGGTGGGCTTTGTCTCCGATGAAAAGGCCGACGCCATGTTCGAGCTGACCGCTGAGGAACGCCGCCAGGCAATCCTCGAATCGATCGCCCGCTACCTCGGCGACGAAGCACTCACCCCCGAGGTTTACTACGAATCCGACTGGGGCTCGGAGGAATGGACCCGCGGCGCCTACGCTGCCAGCTATGACCTGGGCGGCCTGCACCGCTACGGTCCGGACCAGCTGACCCCGGTTGGCCCCATCTACTGGTCCTGTTCCGATCTTGCAGCCGAGGGCTACCAGCACGTCGACGGCGCCGTCCGCATGGGCGCGAAGACCGCCGAACGCATCATCTCCCGGTTCCAGGGCTGATCAGCCGTGCGTTACGTAGTCGGCTACACGGCCACCGAACGGGGCAGGGACGCGCTGTTCCTGGCCTGTGCAATCGCCCGGAGCCAGGGAGCATCCCTGGACCTGGTGATCGTTGACCCCGAAGAGTCTCCCTACACGGCTGTCTACCCGCCGGAGCGGACCTACGCGTCCCTCCTGGCCAAGCAGCTCAGGGACTGGCTGGATGAAGCCCTGGCCCTGGTGCCCGAAGACATCGAGGCAAGGGGGCACATCCGCACTGCCGACTCGGACGCGCGTGGACTGATCGAAGCGGCCGAAGCCTTCGGCGCCGGCCTCATTGTGGTCGGCGCAGGAAGCAACGGGCTGTTCAAGCGCTTCACGGTGGGCAGCGTTGCCAACGCGCTGCTGCATGCTGCCGGCGTCCCGGTGGCCCTTGCTCCCCGCGGCTACAGCAGGATGGAACCGCTCACGCGGATCACCTGTGCGGTGGGGGAGCGGCGGGGTGCGGAAGACGTCCTGGAGGTTGCCTGTGATTCAGCTGCCCGCCGGGGCCTGCCGCTGCGCCTGCTCTCCCTGCTGGCGCTGGACTCCTCCGGCGGTGCGGCCCTGGACGAAGCACGGCTGCACGTTGCGGACCGGGTCCGGCGGGCTGAGGAACTTACCAAGGGAAAGAGCAGCATTACCGGTGTTGTCGCCCACGGGCGCACCATCGAAAACGCCGTCGACGACCTTGAATTCGACGACGGCGAGGTCCTGATCATCGGCTCTAGCCGATTGGCCCGCAGCAACCAGCTTTTCCTCGGCACCACCGCGTCCAAAGTCCTCCGCAGCCTCCCGGTGCCAATGGTCGTGGTCCCGCGTAACTATTCCCGCGCCGCACACGGCCAGGCACCCCAGTCAGGAGATACCCAGTGAAGACACGCACCCGGGCACAGGGCGGAGCCGCCGCAAGCGGGCTGAGCAGCAAAGGGCTGAAGGGAGGACAGGTCGGGCTGATCGGCGCCGTCGTCATTGGCATTTCCTGCATTGCGCCCGCCTACACCCTCACATCCGGACTCGGGCCGACCATTTCAGAGGTCGGGGTGCAGCTTCCGGCGATCTTCCTGGTCGGGTTTATTCCCATGATCCTGGTGGCGCTTGGCTACCGGGAGCTGAACAACGCCATGCCGGACTCAGGCACGTCCTTCACCTGGGCAACGCGGGCCTTCGGTCCATGGGTGGGCTGGATGGGCGGCTGGGGACTGATTGCGGCGACCATCATTGTCCTCTCCAACCTGGCAGCTGTAGCGGTCGATTTCTTCTACCTGATGCTCGCCCAGGTCACAGGCAACGATTCCCTCGCCGACCTGACTTTGAACCTGCCCCTGAATATCGCAACAACCCTGGTCTTCGTGGCCATAGCCTGCTGGATCTCCTACCGCGGCGTGGAGACCACCAAGACAGTGCAGTACGTACTGGTGGCCTTCCAGCTGGTGGTCCTCACCTGGTTCTCGGTGGCGGCCTTCGCCCACGTTGCCGGCGGAACGGCATTCGACGCCACGCAGATCAGCTGGGACTGGTTCAATCCGTTCGCGGTTGAGTCCTTCTCCGCATTTGCGGCCGGCGTATCCCTCTCAATCTTCGTCTACTGGGGCTGGGACGTAACCCTGACCATGAACGAGGAAACCAGGGATCCGGACCGGACACCGGGCCGGGCTGCCACCGCCACCGTGTTCGTCATCGTGCTCATTTACATGATGATCGCGCTGGCCGTCATCTCCTTTGCCGGAGTAGGCGACGGGGAGCTCGGTGCCGGCAACCCGGACAACCAGGAGAGCATCTTCGCGGTACTGGCGACGCCGGTCATGGGCCCCTTTGCCATCCTCATGTCCCTGTCCATCCTCTCCAGTTCGGCGGCCTCACTTCAGTCGACGTTCGTGTCTCCTGCCCGCACACTGCTGGCAATGGGCCACTACCGCGCCCTGCCCCGGCGCTTCGGGCGGATCAGCCCGGCGCACAAGTCCCCGGGCTATGCCACGGTGGCTGCTGCAGTGGCGGCAGCGGGGTTCTACGTCATTACCCGGCTGCTTTCTGAAAACGCGCTGTGGGACACCATTACAGCGCTGGGCCTGATGATCTGCTTCTACTACGGCATCACGGCCCTGGCCTGTGTCTGGTACTTCCGGCGGGAGGCATTCGCCAGCGCACGGTCCTTCCTGCTGAAGTTCCTGGCGCCCGCCCTGGGCGGCGTCATCCTCTTCATCATGTTCATCAAGACCGCTTTCGACTCGATGGACCCGGACTACGGGTCCGGCTCCTCCGTGGGCGGCGTTGGCCTGGTGTTCGTCCTGGGAATGGGCGTAATTGTCCTCGGTGCTGTGCTGATGCTCATCATGTACCGAGCCAACCCGGGCTTCTTCCGCGGTGAGACGCTGCGCACCGGAGATTCGGTTTCCGCTGCCCAGCCCGAATCGGCTCCTTTGGTATAGCCCGGTTTCTGTCCGGGACCGTGTGGCCGGGCGTGGGTCCTTCCCGGCTTGCCCGGGCTCGGCGCAGTTCGGTCTGGCTGGCATGGGCCGACCCGGCCGACCCGGCTGGCCCGGTCTGGCTCGGTCTGCCCTGACGTGGTCCGGCTTGCTGTTGTGGCCCGTCCTCCGGCGGAGGGCGATCGCAGCTGTTTCCGCGGGAACGCCCCGGGATCGCTCCGGTTTGTGGCTTTCGCTCCGCTTTGTTCGGTGGGAAGCGCTACAAACCGGAGCGAACCGGCCAGGGCCAGGATTGGGCGGCGGATATCCTCCGGCCTGGGACTTCCCCGCCGCAGGGGGACAATCCTGCCGTGGCGCCGCGGAGGATTGTCCCGAGACGGCAGGGAAGTCCCAAAGCGCGGGATATCCGGTCTGGGCAGCAGCCCCGACTCCACGGAAGTCCTGGGGTGCCTGGAAGAGCCATAAGACCCGACGTCGCGGCATTTCGGGACGCCTGTTGTCGGTGTGAATAGAGGGGTCGTTGTGAAGAATGAGGCGTTGGGTTAGATTGAGTGTCAAGCACCGCACGCATGCGGCGTGTCGCGCCCGTTTGGGGACGGGCGCTCAAGGAAGGCCTCCACGGGGGTACCCCCCCAAGGGTCTCGAGGCACTAAGGATTGAAATGCGACTGAGGAAACTCGCGGGCGTTTTTGCTGCGCTCGCGCTGGCTCTGGGGGCGACGGCGGTGGCCATGCCTTCAGCGTCTGCTACATCGCTGGACGGCTCGGCTGCGGCCCGCCTCCACACCCTTATCAACGATTACCGGCAAGTCCACGCGCTCAAGCCCCTGGCCTGGAACCAGGGAATTGCCAACGTGGCGCAGCAGTGGACACTGGACTCCGCCAAGACTGCCAGCGTGTCCGGAGCAGGAACGTTCCTGCACAACCCGTCCTTCGCAGCACAGTATCCGGCAGGGGCGAAGCATGCCTCAGAGAACATCGCCTGGAACATGAGCGTGGACCAGGCATTCCAGTGGTGGGTGAACTCGGGCCCGCACAAGGCAAACATGCTGCGGGCGGCAGACACCGAACTCGGCATCGGTGTTGTGCAGCTTACTGAAGGTCCGAACAGGGGTGTGTACCTGGCAACGGTCAACTTCGGCCAGTACGAAACCCCTCCGCCCGCACCGGTCCCGCCGGCTCCTGAACCTGAGCCCGCTCCGGAGCCGGACCCGACACCGGTCCCTGCACCCGAGCCGGACCCGACGCCGACACCGGCACCCGAGCCTGCTCCTGCCCCGGCCCCTGCACCGGCCCCCGCACCGGCCCCCGAACCCGAGCCTGCACCGGCCCCGGCACCGGCCCCCGCACCGGCCCCTGAGCCCGCTCCTGCACCGGCCCCCGAACCCGAGCCTGCACCGGCCCCCGAACCGGAACCGACACCCGAAGCAGAGCCGGCCCCTGCACCTGTACAGGTGGCAGGCACGGCGCCCGATGCGGACAACGTGCCTGCCGCGGAAACCGGGCCGCTGCCTGAGTCCGAGCCTGCTGTGGATGAAAACACGGCACCGGAAGAACCCGCCGTTCTTCAGGAAGACCCAGCGGAAGAACCAGCGCCGGCCGCTTCACGGGCTGAACTCCTGACCAGCGATCCCGCCGTCCTGACCCCGGAAGCCCGGGGCACGTTTGAGGCGAAGGCAAGCGGAAGCCTTCTGGTGGTTGCAGGTCTGACGCCGGGCACCCAGTACCAGGTGTTCCTGCATTCGACGCCGGTCAAGGTCGGCACACTGACCGTTGACGCTGCCGGGGTACTCCCGGTGAGCATCCCGGCCGATCTCGAAGCCGGAGACCACAGGGTTGCCCTCTACGACATGGACGGAACCCTGGCGGGCTGGCAGTCCTTCACGCTCCAGCCGGCAGTGACCGTGCTGGGCGCCCCGGGGCAGAGCGCCGGAACCGCTCCCGCCGTGCTGGCGGAAACCGGTGTGACTCCGGCGCAGATGCTCGTCGGCGGTGCAGGCGTGCTGATGGCTCTGGCCGGCGGCGCAGTGCTTCTGGCACTTCGCATCCAGGGCCGGCGGCCTGAAACCGCGACCGTAGCCGCAAGCTAGGCTGCCAGCGGCATAACGAACAAAACCGGACGGTGAAGGGTTTCCCTTCGCCGTCCGGCGTTTAAGCAGCAGGTTCCAGCGCCGCTAGGCAGCTGCCGCGCGGCGGATCCGTGCGCGCCGCGGGGAACCCAGCATGTCGATGCTCAGCATCAGCAGTGCCAGCCAGACCAAACCGAATCCAGCCCACCGCTCAGCAGGCATGGCCTCCTTGAAGACCAGCAGCGCTAGCGTGAACTGCAGGATGGGCGCCAGGTACTGCAGCAGTCCCACGGTGCTCAGCGGCAGCCGCCGTGCTGCGGCACCGAAAAACACCAGCGGAACCGCGGTGGCGATGCCGGAGGCCGCGAGCAGCCAGAAGTGGGCCGGCCCCTCGGTCAGGAGGGTCCCGGAGCCCGTGACGGCAAGGATCACCAGGACTGCGGCGGCGACTGGCGTGAGGACGGCGGTTTCAATCGTGAGGCTGGAAACGGCGTCCACCTTGCCGCCCACGTTCTTTTTCACCAGCCCGTACAGGCCAAAGCTGAAAGCCAGCGCCAGCGCGACCCACGGCACAGTTCCGTAGCCGAACGCCAGAACCAGCACAGCTATGAAGCCGACGGCGATCGCGGCCCACTGAAGCGGCCGAAGGCGTTCCTTGAGCACCAGGACGCCCAGCAGTACGGAGATGAGCGGGTTAATGAAGTAACCCAGGGCGGCTTCTACGGCGTGTCCGCTGAGGACGGCCCACGCGAACACCAGCCAGTTGACGGCGATCAAAAACGCAGCCAGGGTCAGGGTGCCTACTACGGCCAGGTTCCGAGCAGCCGCGAACACCAGCCGCCAGGAGCGCATGACCGTGAGCAGTGCAGCACAGAAGACCAGGGAGAAGAGGACCCGGGCTGCCACAATCTCCACGGGGCCGGCCGGTTCCAGCAACAGGAAATAGAGGGGGAGGACCCCCCAGATTCCGTAGGCGCCGATGCCGAAGAGCAGCCCCGAAGTACTGGGCTTGTCATCGGGCGGAGTCCCGCCCGCCGGCCTGGACGAAACGTAGGAGGTTCCGCCGGGTGACTGCGTGGCGGACGCGGCCGGCATTCCGGCAGGAGATTGCTCATTGGGCATGTGGGGTGCAACCGGCTACGCCGTGGGCGTATTCCCGTATGTCGGGGGCACGACGTTTAGACGCGATGGTGAGTGCCAATTAGAATAGAAAAGTGTGCGCCATTTGCGTGCCACGACTCCCAAGTAGAAGGACTCTAAGTGTCTAACTCAGCTCCGGACAGCTCGCAGCGTCCCATGCGAGTCGCAATTATCGGTGCTGGTCCGGCAGGCGTTTACGCCGCAGACATCCTGACCAAAGCGGACCGCGACTTCGAAGTCAGCATTGATCTCTTTGATCAGTACCCGGCACCCTACGGCCTCATTCGCTACGGCGTGGCCCCGGACCATCCGCGTATCAAAGGAATCGTCAACGCCCTGGAAAAGGTGCTGGACCGCGGTGACATCCGCTTCCTGGGGAACGTGAATTACGGCCGCGACCTTACCCTGAAGGACTTCCGGCACTTCTACGACGCGATCATCTTCGCGACCGGTGCCCTGAAGGACGCTCCGCTGAACGTCCCCGGTGTCGATCTTGAAGGCTCCTTCGGAGGCGCGGACTTCGTCTCCTGGTACGACGGCAACCCGGACGTGCCGCGCGACTGGCCGCTGGATGCCAGGGAAATCGCCGTCATCGGCAACGGCAACGTGGCCCTTGACGTTGCCCGAATTCTCTCCAAGCACGCCGATGACCTGCTGACCACCGAGATTCCGTCCAACGTGTACGAGGGGCTCAAGAAGTCCCCGGTCACCGACGTGCACATTTTTGGGCGGCGCGGCCCGGCCCAGGTGAAGTTCACTCCGCTGGAACTGCGGGAGCTCTCGCACTCACGCGACGTGGACATTGTGCTTTACCCCGAAGATTTCGAATTCGACGAAGCTTCGGATGAGCAGATCCGGACCAACAACCAGACCAAGACCATGGTCAACACCCTGACGAACTGGCTGGTCGAGGAACAGGACACCGGCGCGTCCCGCCGGCTGCACCTGCACTTCCTTCATTCCCCGGTTGAGATCCACGACGATCCCTCCACCCCCGGCAAGGTTGCGGGAATCAAAATGGAGCGCACGGAACTCGACGGAACCGGCAATGCGCGCGGCACCGGCGAGATCATCGATTATCCGGTCCAGGCCGTTTACCGTGCCGTCGGCTACTTCGGCTCCGAGCTTCCGGAAGTTGGCTACGATTCCCGCCGCGGTGTCATTCCCAACGAAGGCGGCCGCGTCGTCGACACCAGCGGCACGCCGGTCCCGGGCATCTACACCACCGGCTGGATCAAGCGCGGTCCGGTTGGCCTGATCGGCCACACCAAGGGCGACGCCCTTGAGACCATCGGCTACCTGCTCGAAGACCGCCGGTCCCTGCCCGCAGCCGAAGAGCCCCAGCCGGAGGCGATCATCGCGCTGCTGGAAGAACGCGGCGTCGAGTACACCACGTGGGAGGGATGGAAGCGCCTGGACGCTTACGAGAAGTCCCTGGGCGCCAAGTACGTGCACGGTGACCCCGGAATCGGCGACCTGGTCCGCGAGCGGGTCAAGGTTGTTGACCGGGAGGAAATGACCCGGATCTCCCGTGAGGGCTCCGAGTAGGCTGCTCTTTCCAAACTGTTGACCGAAGCCGGGTGCCGCTGTGCGGTGCCCGGCTTCGGCCGTTAATCCCCGGCCTTGCCGGCAGCCGGGTTTCCCGGCCCGCGGTGCTCTGGAACTGTGCCGTGGCGCATGTCACTATGGACGGGCAGCCACCCGCTGCCCGGAATCCTGCCTTCAACATGGCAGGACCGGATCGGACGGTCTCCTTATCAACGCGGATAGGCAGGACGGTGCAGAAGTCTTCCAGTGCCTTGCAGGGGATGGCTTTTCGGAGCCCTGAGACCCTGCAGCGTGATGCCTGGCGGGCACACGAGAGCCTTGGGTCCCAGAGCCAGATCCTGGATATGCTGCGTCCCGGCGTCCGGGAATCCTGGCAGCGTTCCCTCCGGCACCATCCCGATCCCGATGCCGCCCGCTCTGCGCTCGTGCTCGAAGGGCCCGATCTGAACGCGTACCGGGATTCCCACCCCCTGGCTTCGATCATGCCGGTGATCCAGCGGCTGCTGGTCGAACCGGGACGGGACAGCGGACTGCTCGTCGCCGTCGGAGACCAGCTGGGACGCCTGCTCTGGGTCGACGGGGACCCCGAACTGCTGCGCCGCGCTGAGAGCATGATGTTCATGCCCGGCGCCGACTGGTCCGAAAACGCTGTGGGTACCAGCGCTCCGGGCACCGCGCTGGCCACCGGACGGAGCGTGCAGATTGCCGGGGCCGAGCACTTCAGCCCGCAGGTGCACCCCTGGTCCTGCACAGCGGTTCCGGTCCAGGATCCGGAAACGGGGTCCGTACTGGGGGTCGTGGACATTACCGGCAAGGAAGAAGCCGTGGCTGTCCATACACTCGCCCTGGTCGAGGCAGCTGTGGCCGCTGCCACCGCCCAGCTGCGGGTGGAACGGCTGCAGCTGGGGGGCACAGGCCTGCGCCGCTCGACGGAGCGGGCCTCGCGGTCCAGCCTCTACCAGGACAGCCTGCAGGTTCTCGGTACAGACACCGCGGACCTCTGCGTGGATGGCGTCCGCCTGCAGCTGAGCCAGCGGCATTCGGAGCTGATGACCCTCCTTGCCCTGCATCCCCGCGGCCTTACCGCTGAGGAGCTGGCTGTGCTCGCTTACCCGACCGAAGCCTCCGTGGGCAGTGTCCGCGCGGAGATGCTCCGGCTGCGCAAGCTGCTCTCCAAGTCTTCCTCAGCGCGGATTGTCCCGGACTCCCGCCCATACCGGCTGCCGGTGGACCTGGTCCTGGACGCGGGGCAGGTCCGCGCCTGCCTGGGCCGCGGTGCGCACCGGCTGGCGCTGAATATCTACAAGGGGCCGGTTCTGCCGCACTCTGAGGCTCCGGGCATCGTGGAACTGCGGCAGAGCCTCAGCGCCGAACTGCGCGAAGCAGTCCTCGGCGAGGCTGGAATCGAGACTGTCCTTCAGTACCTGAAGCTGGAGGAAGCAGCGCACGACGCCGAGGCGTGGCGGCTGGCGCTGCAGCTGCTCCCGCCGCGTTCCCCGCGGCGGGCCGGCATAGTCGCGGGCCTGCAGCGGATGGAGCGGGAGCTCGCCTAGCCGCGTGTTTCGTTGTCCGGTTCCGGAGCCCGCACTCCGGCAGGATCGCCGGCCTGCGGGCCGATAACCGGCTTGATCCGCAGGCTGGTCAGGAACCCAATGAGCAGTGCGCCGGCGGCGATCCAGCCCGCGAGCGAGGCGCCGCTGGTCATAGCGTCACGGGCGGCGTCGGCAATAAACGCGGTCTGGGGATCTGCTGCCAGTGCCGCGATGCTGCCGCCGGAGGTGGCGTTTACCGAATCCACCGCCCCGGCCAGCTGCGGTGCGCCGGCAACGGCATCCGCCACCTGGTTCTCAGTGCCTGTGCGAAGCGTGGTGAAGAATGCCGTTCCAAGCACGGCGATGCCCAGCGCCGAACCGGTCTGCCGGGCGGTGCTCTGGGTAGCTGAACCCTGGCCGCTCTTGGCCAGCGGAACCTCGGCCAGGATGACCGACGTCAGCTGGGCAGTGGCCAGGCCAACGCCCATGCCGTAGAAGAGCAGGATCGGGGAAGTGAGCCAGGCTGAGCTGTCCGGTCGGATCAGCAGGGCCAGGGCGGCGATGCTTAGGATTTCAAGACCCAGGCCCATCCGGACGACCACCACCGGACTGTACTTCCTGGCCAGAGCGGCAACACCTCCGGAGGCCAGGAAGGAGCCCAGTGCCAGGGGAAGCAGTGCCAGGCCGGCTTCGAAGGCGGTGTAGCCCAGCACGTTCTGGAACCACAGGGGCAGTGAAAGGATCAGCCCGAACTCGCCGAAGCTAACAATAAGCGCGGTCACGTTGCCGTTGGCGAAGGACGGGATACGGAACAGGGAGAGGTCCAGGATTACGCCCTTCCCTGCTTCCGTGCGCGAACGCTCCAGCAGCACAAAACCCACCAGGGCCACGGCCGCCAGCAGGAAGGCCAGCGGGACGGGGGAGAGCGTCCCTGCCTGGAACGGCGCGTCCTCGGTGGCGTTCCACCAGCCGTAACTGCGGCCTTCGATCAGGCCGAAGACGAGCGCCCCGAAGCCCAGAATGGACAGTGCGGCTCCGCCAAGGTCCAGGCGCTGTGCAGCCCCGGTGACGGCTTCGGATGATTCGGCCACGAACAGCAGCAGCCCCGCAACTACCAGCACACCCACCGGGATGTTGATGCCGAAGGCCCAGCGCCAGCTGGCGTTCTCGGTCAGCCAGCCGCCCAGCAGCGGGCCGATGGCTGCCATGCCGCCGATTGTGGAACCCCAGACCGCGAAGGCAATGCCCCGTTCCCGGCCCTGGAAGTTGGCGTTCAGCAGGGCGAGGGTGGTGGGCAGGATCATTGAGCCGCCCAGGCCCTGCAATGCACGGCCCAGGATCAGGATGCCTCCGGACTCGGCGACGGCGCAAAGCACCGAGGCCGCCACAAAGAGCACGACGCCGGTCAGCATGATCCGCCGCCGGCCCACCCGGTCCGCAATCCGGCCCCAGGTCAGCAGCAGCGCAGCGAACAGCAGCGTGTAGATCTCCTGCACCCATTGGATCTCGGTGCTGGAAATCCCCAGGTCCGCAACGATCGAGGGGACGGACACCGACACGATGGTGGCGTCCATGATGATCATTGCCACGCCGAGGCTGATGGCCAGCAGGCCCCACCAGCGGTAGCGGATGTACCGGCCCGGCTGCGGTTCTGCGCCGCTCCCCGTGAGTTCGGAAGTCATTAGCGTTCCTTATATCTCGATTACTAAGAAATTGCCTTAGGTAACCATAAACCCGCCTGCAGCGGGCCGCTAGCCGGTGTGCAGCGTCCCTGCTACGCAGATGCTACGTCTGCCTGCGTACTGTTCACCACACCGACGGACACGACACCGAGGTCGTGTACCAACGCTCGAAAATGAGGAGCAAACAAGTCATGACCGTTTACGCGCAGCCCGGCCAAGGCGAGGCACTTGTTTCATTCAAGCCCCGCTATGAGAACTGGATCGGCGGGGAGTGGGTCCCCCCGGTCAAGGGCGGCTACTTCGAGAATGTTTCACCGGTTACGGGCAAGGTCTTCTGCGAGGTGGCCCGCGGCACCTCCGAGGACATTGACCTGGCCCTGGATGCAGCGCACAAGGCAGCGCCGTCGTGGGGCAAGACCTCCGTCGCGGAGCGCGCCAACATCCTGAACCGCATCGCCGACCGCATCGAAGAGAACCTGGAGATGCTCGCCGTTGCCGAGACCTGGGACAACGGCAAGCCGGTTCGTGAAACCCTGGCTGCGGACATGCCGCTGGCCGTGGACCACTTCCGCTACTTCGCCGGCGCTGTCCGCGCCCAGGAAGGCACGCTCTCCCAGATCGATGACAACACCACCGCGTACCACTTCCATGAGCCGCTGGGGGTGGTGGGCCAGATCATCCCGTGGAACTTCCCCATTCTGATGGCGGTCTGGAAGCTTGCTCCTGCACTCGCGGCCGGCAACGCCATAGTCCTGAAACCAGCCGAACAGACCCCTGCCTCGATCCTGGTGCTGGCTGAACTCATTGCAGACCTGCTGCCGGCCGGCGTGCTGAATATCGTCAACGGTTTCGGTGTGGAAGCGGGCAAGCCGCTGGCATCCTCCAAGCGCATCCGCAAGATCGCCTTTACCGGTGAGACCACCACCGGCCGCCTGATCATGCAGTACGCCAGCCAGAACCTGATTCCGGTGACGCTGGAACTGGGCGGCAAGAGCCCGAACATCTTCTTCGCGGACGTGGCAGCCCAGGACGATGCGTTTTATGACAAGGCCCTGGAGGGCTTTAACATGTTCGCCCTGAACCAGGGTGAGGTCTGCACCTGTCCGTCCCGTGCACTGGTCCAGGACTCCATCTACGACAGCTTCATGTCCGATGCCCTTGCCCGCACCGCCGCCATGGTGCAGGGCAACCCGCTGGACACCAACACCATGGTGGGAGCCCAGGCCTCGAATGACCAGCTGGAAAAGATCCTTTCCTACATGGATATCGCCGGGCAGGAAGGCGCCAAGGTCCTCGCCGGAGGACAGCGCAACATGCTCGACGGCGACCTGGCGGGCGGCTATTACGTGCAGCCCACCGTTTTTGAAGGCACCAACAACATGCGCATCTTCCAGGAGGAGATTTTCGGACCGGTGGTGTCCGTGACGCGGTTCTCCGACTACGGCGAGGCGCTCTCCATTGCCAATGACACCCTCTACGGCCTTGGAGCGGGCGTCTGGTCACGGGACGGCAACACCGCCTACCGCGCAGGCAGGGACATCCAGGCCGGCCGCGTCTGGGTGAACAACTACCACGCCTACCCCGCACACGCGGCGTTCGGCGGCTACAAGTCATCCGGCATCGGACGCGAAAACCACGCCATGATGCTGGACCACTACCAGCAGACCAAGAACCTGCTGGTCAGCTACGCCGAATCCAAGCAGGGGTTCTTCTAAGCCGGTTCCATCTGCCAGTCCCGCTCAGCTTCGCCATCTAAACAGCAAGGAGATCGACATGGAACACATGCATGCCGCCGTCGCAAACACCCTGGGTGAACCTCTCACCGTAGGAGAGGTGGATGTTCCGAGCCCCGGGCCCGGGCAGGTGCTGGTCAAACTCATCTCAACCGGGGTCTGCCACACGGATCTGCATGCAGTCCAGGGGGACTGGCCGGTGAAGCCCAGCCCGCCCTTCATTCCCGGACATGAGGGTGTGGGCCGCGTGGTCTCGGTGGGCGAGGGCGTGACCGCGTTGAAGGAAGGGGACATGGTGGGCAATGCCTGGCTGTGGTCCGCCTGCGGCATCTGTGAATACTGCCGCACCGGATGGGAAACATTGTGCGAGCAGCAGCAGAACGGCGGCTACAGCGTCGACGGTTCCTTCGGTGAGTACATGCTGGTGGATGAGAAGTTCGCCGCGCATATCCCCGAGGGAGCGGACCCGGTGGAGGTCGCGCCCGTGCTCTGTGCCGGCGTCACCGTTTACAAGGGACTGAAGATGACGGAGGCGCGTCCGGGGCAATGGGTGGTGATTTCCGGAATCGGCGGGCTGGGGCACATTGCCGTTCAGTACGCCAAGGCGATGGGACTGCGGGTTGCGGCCGTGGACATTGCCGAGGACAAACTGGCCCTGGCACGCGAATTCGGTGCCGAAGTGACGGTCAATGCCCTGGACGAGGACCCGGTTGAAGCCATCCAGGCGCAGACCGGGGGAGCGCACGGCGTGCTGGTCACGGCCGTGCACCCTTCAGCCTTCGGCCAGGCAATCGGAATGGCCCGCCGCGGCGGAACCATTGTCTTCAACGGGCTGCCGCCAGGTGATTTCCCGGCACCGATCTTCGACATCGTGCTCAAGGGACTGACCATCCGGGGTTCGATCGTGGGCACCAGGCAGGACATGGTGGAGGCACTGGACTTCTACGACCGGGGACTCATCCACCCGAAAATCACCACGCGTCCGCTCGAGGACATCAACGACGTCCTCGACGAACTGGCCGCAGGCCGGATCGACGGACGGGTAGTGGTCCAGTACTGATGGACCCGATCGCACCGCCCGTCCTGGCTGCGGCGCCGGCCCTGCCCGGGGAGACAACCTCCCGGGTGGGGCTTACCGCCGCGGCGCGGGACCTGCTCCGGAAACTGAAGCAGCAGCACGGGCCCCTGATGTTCCACCAGTCCGGCGGATGCTGTGACGGGTCATCTCCCATGTGTTACCCGGAGGGAGACTTCATCACCTCGGAAGCCGACGTGCTTTTGGGTGTCTTCGACCTCGACGGTGAGGACATTGGATTCTGGATGTCCGCCGAGCAGTTCGAGTACTGGAAACACACCCATCTGACCGTTGACGTGGTGACCGGCCGGGGGAGCGGATTCTCCGTTGAGGCGCCGGAAGGCAAACGGTTCCTCATCCGCTCGCGGCTGATGGACGTTGCAGGGGAAGCATGAAGTAGTAAGGTTGCTGTTTAATTCCTTTATGGCCTCACGGCCACGGGATTTGTCCGATGCATCATGATGCCTCAGCCGGGGCGGGAATGAGGAACAGCATGGTTAAGAAGATGACTTTTCTGGCAGGGATCGGCGTCGGTTATCTGATCGGTTCCAAAGCCGGCCGGGAGAAGATCAAGTCGCTGTGGAATGATCCGAAGGTTCAGGACACGGTGAACCAGGGTACGGAATGGGCAAAGCAGAAGGCCCCCGTTCTCCAGGACAAAGTGACGGATGCGGCCAAGGATGCCGCCTCGTCAGCAAAGGATGCGGCATCGTCTGCCAAGAGCAGCGTGAGCAGCTCCAACGGCGGTTCCGGCTCAGGTTCCGGCAGCGGGTCCTCCGGCAGCGGGTCCACCGGCGGAGGATCCTCTGCCGGTGCATCAACCGTTGCAGGGTCATCGAATCCGGCCGACCGCTCCCACACCTCGGGCGGGAACTACAGCATGGATCCGGCCAAGCCGCAGCCTGACGGACGCTAGTCCGCAGCCGGAACCTGCGCCGGGTTCCACAGCACCAGTAATGCCCGCTCCGGTCTGCCGGGGCGGGCATTAGTGTGTCTGATGCCCCTCGGGTGCTACAAATTTGCCTCTCGTGCAAATTTGCACTTAGTGTAGCGATGTGACTGAGCAGCAGGTATCCCGCAGGGAGCAGAACAAAACGGCAACCCGCCGGGCGATCGCCGATGCCACGCTGCAGCTGGTCCGCAGCAAAGGTGCCGGGCAGTTCACCATTGACGACATTGCCGAGGCCGCCGGGATCTCCCGCCGGACCTTCTTCAATTACTTCCCCAGCACGACGGCAGCACTCAACGTCGCCATGGAGGACTTCCTGGACGGGGTGCTGGGCCACTTCCAGGCACGTCCGCAGAACGAGAACATCGTTGACTCGATGCTTCATGCCCTCTCCCAGCCAGCCGATCCGGCGAACCTTGCAGTGATGGCCGAGTTGCACGGCCTGGCTGAAGAGCGCCCGGAGATGGCACGGGTCCACCTTGAAGCCTGGGACCACGCCGAACACCGGATCGTGGACTCCCTGCGGACCCGCCTGGGGCAGGAAGCGGACCCGTTCTACACCGGCACCCTCGTCGCTGCAGTATTGGCCTGCGGGCGCAGTGCGTTTGCGCAATGGCAGCACCGTACGCACGGTGAGATCACACCGCAGACCCTCACTCTGCTCGAAGAACTCTTCAGCGAAGCCATCGGTTTCCTCCGCGACGGCTTCAGCCGCTAGATCACTCAACCCGACCCGCTCAAAGAAAGACACCCCATGGCATCCCTGCTTTACCGGCTCGGTAAGTTCAGCTTCCGTCACCGCTGGTGGTTCCTCAGCTCCTGGCTGGTGCTGCTGCTAGGTATTGGCGGCGCGTTCGCCGCCTTTAGCGCGCCGACGTCGAACAACTTCACGATTCCCGGGTCGGAAAGCCAGCGGGTGCTCGACGAGATGCGCGAGCGCGTCCCAGACGTCTCGGGCGGATCCGGGCGCATCGTCTTCGAAACGGAATCCGGAGAGGCCTTCACCGAGGCCGAACGCCAGGCGGTCATCGACACGGTGGCGGAACTCAACGGCCTGGACTTCCTGAAATCGGTCAGCGATCCCTTTGAGATGCAGGCACAGCTGGACGGCAGCGGTGAGCAGCTGGCTGCCGGCCAGGCAGAGCTCGATGCCGCCCGAGCCCAGCTCGAAGCGGGCAAGCCGCAGCTGGATGCCGCCGCGGCACAGCTGGCAGCGGGGCGGGAGCAGCTCTCCCTCGCCCAGATGCAGGCCGGCCAGCTTGAAGCTGCCGGCCAGACCCAGCAGGCAGAAGCAATGCGGGCGCAGCTTCAAACCCAGGAACAGCAGCTGCAGGCCGGTGAAGCCCAGCTGGCTGAGCAGCAGGATGCCTATGACGACGGCGTGGCCCAGCTGGCAGCAGGGGAGCAGGAGCTCAAGGATGCCGAGCGGATGGCCGAAGCCACCAGCGGACTGCGTTTCGTCTCCGAGGACGGCGGAACCGCCTTCTCCGAAGTCCAGTTCCAGGAACAGGCCTACTCGGTAACCCCGGAACAGCGCCAGGAAGTCCAGGACACCGCCAACCAGATCACTGATTCCGGCGTCCAGGTCTTTTACAGCAAGGAAATCGTCGAGGACGTTTCCTCCCTCTTCGGACCTTCGGAAGCGATCGGCGTTGCCGTTGCCGCCGTTGTGCTGATCCTGATGCTGGGCACCCTGGTTGCCGCCGGCCTGCCGCTGCTGATGGCACTCGTTGGCGTGATTGCAGGGGTCGGCACCACGATGGCCCTTACCGGCGTCGTGGACATGACATCCATTTCCCCCATGCTTGCGCTGATGCTGGGGCTGGCCGTGGGCATCGACTACTCCCTGTTCATCATTAACCGGCACCGCACACAGCTGCTGCACGGCATGGAGCTGGAAGAATCCGCCGGCGTCGCCACCGGCACCAGCGGCAACGCCGTGCTGTTCGCCGGGTTGACCGTGGTGATCGCCCTGGCGGCGCTCGCAGTCCCGGGACTGCCGTTCCTGAGCGTTATGGGCCTGGCAGCGGCCGGTACGGTGGCCATGGCCATCCTGGTGGCCCTCACCCTGACGCCGGCCTTCCTGGGCTTCATCGGCAACCGCATCCTGTCGAAGAAGGCCTGGGCAAAGGCGGGAATCACCCCTCCCGCGGCGCATGCTGCGCTGTCCCCCCAGGACCGGGCAGCGGCCGTCGAACACAGGGAAAACGGAAACCCGCGGCGTTGGGGACGCCTGGTCACCAACCACCCCGTCATCACCGTGATCCTCAGCGTCCTGCTGCTGGGCACCATGGCCATCCCCGCCGGTTCGCTGCGGGTCGGACTGCCCGACGGCGGCTCCGAACCCGAGGATTCGACGGCCTACCAGGCCTACCAGCTGCTGGGCGAGAGCTTCGGCGAAGGCATCAATGGACCCGTGATCGTTGTGGGCTACCTGCCCGACGGGGTCTCCGAGTCTGAAGCATCGGACATGACGTACCAGGTAGCCGACTCGCTGCGCGGACTGGACAACGTCACCACGGTGGTCCCGGCATCCACCAGCGAAGACGGAACCATGGTTGTTTTCCAGGTCATTCCGGAAGGCGGCCCGGCCGCCGAAGGCACCGAAGACCTGGTCCACACCATCCGCGATGATGCCGCCCAGATCAAGGCGGACACCGGCGTCGAGGTAGCCATCACCGGGCAGACCGGCATCAACATCGATGTCTCGGACAAACTGATGGATGCCATGCCCATCTACCTGCTAATCGTCGTTGGCCTGTCCCTGGTCCTGCTCCTGCTGGTCTTCCGGTCCGTCCTGGTACCGCTGATCGCCACCGGCGGCTTCCTGCTCTCGCTCGCCGCCAGCTTCGGTGCCGTCGTTGCGATCTACCAGTGGGGCTGGCTGGGCAGCATCTTCGACGTGCACAATCCCGGCGCAGTCCTGAGTTTCCTGCCGATCATCCTGATCGGCGTGCTCTTCGGGCTGGCTATGGACTACCAGATGTTCCTGGTCTCCGGAATGCGGGAAGCCTACGTCCACGGTGAAGACCCAAGGCAGGCTGTCCGTTCCGGTTTCGACCATGCCTCACGGGTGGTTACAGCCGCGGCGATCATCATGGTCTCTGTGTTTGCCGGGTTCATCTTCGCGCACCTGACAATGGTTCGGCCGATTGGCTTTGCCCTGGCGATTGGCGTGCTGCTGGACGCCTTTGTCATCCGGATGACGCTGATTCCGGCCGTGCTCCATCTGCTGGGCAAGTCGGCCTGGTGGATTCCAAAGTGGCTGGACCGGATTCTGCCGGATGTCGATGTTGAGGGTGCCAAGCTGCTGAACCGGACAACCGCTGCAGACCGGGACGACGCAGAACCGGAGCTCGCTTCGGCAGGACGGTAGCGGAAATGTGTCACACTTGTTGCGCTTTAGACCGGCACACCCTTCAGTAACAGTTACCATCGGGGTGCACCGCTCCATCCACCACACCTTTCCCCACCAAGCATTGGAGAGTGAGCCTGAATATGGCAACTGATTACGACGCACCGCGCAAGGCCGAAGAGGACGCCGGAACCGCCTCAATCGAAGAACTTCAGGCCCGGCGGAGCGACAAGCAGTCAGCTGTGGTGGACGTAGATGAATCCGAAGCCGCGGAAGCCTTTGAGCTTCCCGGTGCCGACCTTTCCAGCGAAGAACTGCTGGTCCGGGTAGTGCCGGCCCAGGAGGACGAGTTCACCTGCGGTTCCTGTTTCCTGGTCCGCCACCGGTCACAGTTCGCTGTCGAGAAGAACGGCACCAAGTACTGCAAAGACTGCGAGGGGTAAGTCCCCGGGTGCCCGGCCGAAACCGGGCGTACAACAGCCGCTCCGTACAAAACGCGAGCGGCTGTTGTGGTTAAGCCGTCCGGTGTGCTTTGGTTCCATGCATGGTCAGCGCGGTGCTTTTGGCAGCGGGGGCAGGGATTCGGCTGGGCCGTGGTCCCAAGGCCCTCCTGCCCTTCAACGGGCGGCCGCTGATCGAGCATCTCGCCGGGGAACTGCGGCGCGGAGGGTGCACGCGCGTCGTCGTGATCCTTGGCTCCGGATCAGCCAGGGTCCGGACTGAAGCAGACCTGGCGGATTCGCACGTGGTCATCAATCCGGACTGGGAAACGGGGATGGGTTCATCGTTCCGGGCCGGAATCGCCGAAGCACTCACGCTGGCACCGCGGGAGCCCGTACTCGTGGCGCTTGCCGACCAGCCGGGGCTCACAGCCCAAACGGTGGCCCGGCTGATCGAAAGAGCCGCACCGGCGAGGGTGTCCTGCGCGGCCTACCGGCTCCCGGGCGGGAACCTGCTGCGCGGGCACCCCGTGCTTTTCGCGCCGCAGCTGGCCCGGGCAGCCGCCGCCGGAGCACTGGGTGACTCCGGGGCACGTTCCTTTCTGGCAGCCCACCCCGGCCTGGTGGATCTGGTGGCGTGCGGCGCGGAAGCCGAAGGCCGTGACATAGATACCCCGGCGGACCTGACCCTGCTGGAGAGCCGTGGTCCCGCCGAAGCGGAGGGCTAGGACATGGATATCGCTGCGCCGGCCCGGCATCAGGTAGAGTTGACCGTTCGTAGGGGAGTATCCACCCACGCTGAACCTCGTCAACACGTAGGGCACCGACGCCCGGCCGGGGCCAGCGGGCAGCCACAGGCTGCCGGAGAGACTTGCGGTCCCTTGGCGTACCCTACGAAAGCAGAGACTCCATGACTGTTTCCCCCCTCATCTGGGGCGTGACGATAGCCGTCATCCTCGGCCTGCTGGCCTTTGATTACTTCTTCCACATCCGCAAGGCACATATTCCAACGCTGAAGGAAGCGGCCATCTGGTCCTCCATCTACGTGGGACTGGCCATCATCTTCGGTGTCCTGGTGCTGGTCTTCGGCGGGGTCACCATGGGCGGCGAGTACTTCGCCGGCTACATCACGGAGAAGGCCCTCTCGGTGGACAACCTGTTTGTCTTCCTGATCATCATGGCCTCCTTCCGGGTGCCCCGTGAGGACCAGCAGAAGGTCCTGCTCTTCGGCATTGTCTTCGCTCTGATTGCCCGCACCGGGTTCATCTTCCTTGGCGCAGCGCTGATCAACTCCTTCTCCTGGATCTTCTACCTGTTCGGGCTGATCCTGCTGATCACGGCCGGCAACCTGCTCAAGCCCGAGGACAGCGAAAAAGACGAAGCGAACAACTTCATCATCCGGATCGCCAAGCGGGTGCTGCCCACTACGGACCACTACGACGGCGACAAGCTGATGACCGTCGAGAACGGCAAGAAGGTCCTCACCCCGATGCTGCTCGTCATGGTGGCAATCGGCGGAACCGACATCCTGTTCGCCCTGGATTCGATTCCGGCGATCTTCGGCCTGACGCAGAACACCTTCATTGTCTTCACTGCCACCGCGTTCTCCCTGATGGGCCTGCGCCAGCTCTACTTCCTGATCGACGGACTGCTGGACCGCCTGATCTATCTTTCCTACGGACTGGCAGCGATCCTGGCCTTCATCGGCGTCAAGCTGGTGCTGCACGCCCTGCATGAGAACACGCTCCCGTTCATCAACAACGGCGAGCATGTGGAAGTCATCGAGGTCAGCACCGGCCTGTCCCTGAGCGTGATCATCGGCGTCCTTCTCGTCACCGTGATTGCGTCGCTGGTCAGCCCGGCAGGCAAGGCCCAGACCGCCGTGAACAACGCGCGCCGGCACGCCAACGACTATCTGGACCTCTCCTACACCTCGGATGACTCCGAGCGTGAGCGGATTTACCGGGCGCTGTGCGAGGAGGAGAAGCAGATCCTGCAGATGGACAAGAAGTACCGGGACAAGGTGAAGGACATCGAGGACATCCGTGCCGAGGTGGCCCGTGCCCATGAGGAGCACACCCGCTACAGCAGCAAGTAGTTCCCCGGAGTATTGATGGGCCCGCCGCAGCCGTTGAGCTGGGGCGGGCCCATTCGTGTCAAGACCCGGTCGGAGCCGGTTTTCCCTATTCCTGAAGGCGCCGCTGCAGCGGAACGCCCGGGCGGACGCCGGGAACTGCCGCCCCGGGGTTTCTCCGAATCATCCGGCCCAGCAGGAAGCCTGAAAGCAGCGAACCAAATCCACCGGCTGCCAAATCCCCGATGGTGTCCTGGTAGCCGACGTTGATGGTGGCATCCACATAGTTGTGTCCCCACCACTCGCCGAACTCCCAGAGGACACTAAGTGCCAGGCCCAGGGTAGTGACAACGGCGGGAACCGCGAACCGCGGCACCGGACGGCCTCCAGGATGCCAGGCTGTCACTGCTCCGTAGGCGGCTAGCAGATACCAGGCCATCACCGCGATGGTCCCCGTAGCGGCAAAGTGCACAGCCAGGTCCCACCAGGAGATGCGGGCGTAAAGGTCCATCACGCTGCTCCAGGCCGCCAGAAGAAGGGTGAGGCCGTAAAGAGAGGAAAACAGGGGTGCCGCCGGCAGGCAGCGGGAGACCAGAAGCCCCAGCAGCACCAGCGCGAACAATGCGGCCTCCACCGGGCCGTGCCAAAGCAGTACTGCCAGCAGGCTCACCACGCCGAGAAGCCGGACTCCGTCCGAAGCCACCTCCGCTGTGGAGGCCGGACGGCGCAGGAGGGCATCGATCATGTAGCTACGGTATCCGAGCAGAGTTGGCGCCGCCCAGCCTCGGACGCCGCAGGCAACGCAGGAATTGCACGTAGGATCACTGGCATGCAAGCCCCAGACCTTCCCGCAGTGAGCGTTGTGATTCCGTGCCTGAATGACGCCGGGGTGCTCCGGACATGCTTGGCCTCCCTGGCTGAACAAAGCATGCAGCCGGCGGAAATCGTGGTGGTGGATAACAACAGCACCGATAACAGTGCGGAGGTGGCGGCGGAGTTTGGTGCGAAGGTGGTGTTCGAGCCGCGGCCGGGCATCCCGGCGGCTGCGGCCGCCGGTTATGACGCTGCGGCGTCGGAAATCATTGCCCGATGCGACGCGGACTGCATCCTGCCGCCCAACTGGATTCAGCAGTTAGCTGAACATTTCGCTGCCGATCCGCAGCTTGCCGCTGTGAGTGGACCCGGCAGGTTCTACGGTTTTTCCCCGTGGCTGGGCAGGGCGCTCTCCCGGATCTACCTCGGGTCCTACTATCAGGCTATGACCCTGGCCCTGGCCCACCGGCCGCTTTTTGGATCAAACCTCGGCCTGCGGACAGCGGTCTGGCACGAGGTGAAGGATGCTGTCCACCGGGAGGATCCCGAACAGCACGACGACGTGTGCCTTAGCGCGCATCTGGGCCTGGATTACCGGTGTGCCTGGGACAGGACGCTGGTGGTGGGCATGGCTCCGCGCGCTGTCCTGGGCGGCGCGAACCTGGCCCGCCGGTTCCGCCGGGCGTTCCATACGCTGGCCGTACATTGGCAGGCTGAGCCGCCGTGGCAGCGTTGGGTCAGGCGTTTTCGGGATAAAGCAGGGGCAGCTGCAGTACCAGCCAGGGACTGAAGGCCCACGGCGTTAGCCTGACGGATTCAACCACCCGGGCAGGATCTGCCCAGGTCCAGTCCATCACTTCGTCTGCGGCAGGGACCGGGTCGGCCTCAGCTATGGCTGTGTACACGGGGCAGATTTCGTTCTCAACGATTCCGGAGGCATCCACAGCCCGGTACCGGAAGTCGGGGAGCGCGACGGCGATGTCCCGAAGCTTCAGGCCCAGCTCGCGTTCGGCGCGGCGCACCACGGCGTCCTCCGTGGCTTCACCCGGTCCGGGATGGCCGCAGAAGGAGTTGGTCCAGACTCCCGGCCAGGTCAGCTTGGACAGCGCCCTGCGGGTGACCAGGATCCGTCCGTCCGGATGGTAGACGTGCGTGGAGAAGGCCCGGTGCAGCGGCGTGTCCGTGGTGTGGACGGTCATCTTGTCCGCTGTACCTATCATTTGACCCTCGTTATCGACCAGAATGACTTCTTCCCGGCGTTGCGGCATTTCTTCCCCTAACGATCAGCGTGTTTACTTTATGCATGGAGACAGAACACTTGCCAGACGAGAGAATTGGCCAAAAGCAGGTGGAACGTGTCCTGGACGGGTTTTTCACCGCGGCCAAGGAGCGCGCGGAGCGTATCAGTCCCAGCTACCTTAGCCTCTGGGAGACTCTCGAAAAATCTACGGTCGGGGGCAAGCGGCTGCGCCCCCAAATCGTCATGACGGCCTACACGCACCTTGGCGGAACAGACCTGGAAGCCGCGGCCCGCGTGGGTGCGGCCTTCGAACTGCTGCACACCGCCCTGATTGTCCACGACGACGTGATCGACCTGGATTTTGTCCGCCGCGGGCAGGACAACGTCGCCGGGGTCTACCGGCGGATGGCCGAAACCGCAGGTGAGCCGAATGAAGTGGCACGGCACCGCGGACTCTCAGTTGGTGTCATCGCCGGAGACCTGGCCCTGAGCGGCGCTTTCCGGATGCTGGATTCCGTCTCCACGGATCCGCTGACCAGGGAGGTCCTTGCCGGAATCCTGGATGAGGCAGTGTTCGCATCAGCGGGAGGGGAGCTCATCGACGTCGACTTTTCCTTTGCCGCAGGATCGCCGCCCGTGTCAGAGATCCTGGACATGGAACGGCTCAAGACGGCGGTCTACTCCTTCGAAGCTCCGCTGCGTGCCGGAGCAGTACTGGCCGGTGCCGGCGTGGAGGTGGCAGCGGCCCTGGGCCGCTTCGGCCGGGACACCGGAATCGCCTACCAGGTGGTCGATGACCTCCTGGGCGTCTTCGGGAATGAGAGCGCCACGGGCAAGTCCAGCATGGGAGACCTCCGCGAAGGCAAGCGCACGGTCCTGATTGCCTACGCTGCGCAGACTCCCTGCTGGGAAGAACTCTCCGGACTGATCGGCCGCCCGGACATGCGGCCGGCCGATGCCGACCGCGCCCGGCAGATCCTCGTGGACTGCGGGGCACTCGCGTACGCCCAGGACCTCGCCGACCGGTATGCCTCCACCGCACGCAGCCACCTCGAGTGCGCCGAAGTACCGGCAGGGCTGGCCTCGGTGCTTGACGACGTCGTCTCCTCCTCCGTGAACCGGGGGCGGTAGGCATGGCACAGGAAACCGGCCTCCCGCTGTACAACCGGGTGGCAGCTGAGACCGCGGCCGTGATGATCCGGGCCTATTCAACCTCCTTCGGCCTCGCGTCGCGGCTGCTCGACTCCCGCACCCGGCGGCAGATTGAGACGATTTATGCGCTGGTCAGGCTGGCCGACGAGATTGTTGACGGCGTTGCACTGGCCGCGGAAATTCCCCCGGCCGAAATCCGGCGCATGCTTGATGACCTTGAAGCCGAGACCGCCAGCGCCCTGCGCACCGGCTACAGCGTGAACCTGGTGGTCCACGCCTTTGCGGTAACTGCACGCCGCACCGGAATCGGAACCGACCTCACCGCTCCGTTCTTCCGCTCCATGCGTGCAGACCTCACCCGGGCCGAGCACACCCAGGCAAGCTTTGAGGACTACGTCTACGGTTCCGCTGAAGTAGTGGGCCTGATGTGCCTGCAGTGTTTCCTGAACGGCCGCGAGGTGCCTGCAGACCAGGAGAAGCGGCTGCGCGAAGGGGCGCAGCGCCTGGGCGCGGCCTTTCAGAAGGTCAATTTCCTGCGGGACCTGGCAGAGGATTTCGAGGCACTGGGCCGAAGCTATTTCCCGGGCATAACTGTGGACGCGTTCACCGAGACGGACAAACACCGTCTCCTTGATGACATTGAAGCGGACCTTGTGGTTTCCGGTGCCGCCATTGCCGAGCTGCCGCGTGAGTGCCGGGCCGCCGTTGCCCTGGCACAGGAGCTCTTCGCGGAACTGGCCCGCAGGCTGCGCCGGACCCCGGCGTCGCAGCTGCGCACCACCCGGATCCGGGTGCCCAACCCGGTGAAGCTGCGCATCGCTGCTGACGCCGTCTACACTCACCGGCTCCGCCGCGCTTCGGCGCCGCAGCTCTCCGCCCCCGACGCCGAAAGGGCGCCATGAACTCCGCAAAAACCAAGTCCCGCCCGCGCACGGCCATCGTCATTGGCGGAGGCATTACGGGACTGGCAACCGCTGCACTGCTGGCACGTGAGGGCCTGGACGTGACCGTACTCGAGAAGAACAGCACTGCCGGAGGGCGTACCGGAAGCTGGGAAACAGACGGGTTCCGCTTTGATACCGGTCCGTCCTGGTACCTGATGCCCGAGGTGTTCGACCACTTTTTCCGCATGCTGGGAACCAGTGCCGAGGAACAGCTGGACCTGGTGCAGCTGGACCCCGGCTACCGGGTGTATTTCGAGGGTGACGAGGCCCCCGTAGACGTGCAGGCCACACGGGAAAAGAACATTGCCTTGTTTGAGTCGCTGGAACCGGGTGCCGGGGCCCGGCTGGCGTCCTACCTGGATTCCGCTGCCGAGGTCTATGACATGGCCAAGAAGCGCTTCCTGTACAGCACGTTCGCTTCCTTCCTGCCGCTGCTGCGTCCGGATGTGCTCTCCCGCGGGCCCCGGCTGGCGAAGCTGCTGCTCCAGCCGCTGAGCTCCTTCGTGGCGAAGCGGTTCACCGACCCAAGGATCCGGCAGATCCTCGGCTACCCGGCAGTGTTCCTGGGTTCCTCCCCGTACACGACGCCGAGCATGTACCACCTGATGAGCCGGCTGGACCTCCAGGACGGTGTCCTCTATCCGCGCGGGGGTTTCCACCGGCTGATCACTGTCATTGCCGCGCTGGCTGAATCCGAGGGTGTGAAGATCCGGCTGGAAGCGAACGTTACTGCGATCCGCACGGAGGGCTCCGGCAAGGGCAAAGCGCGTGCCACCGGCGTCGAGTACCGGGACGCTGCGGGCAACCCGGTGGCGCTCGACGCCGACCTGGTGGTTTCCGCTGCGGACCTGCACCACACTGAAACCCGCCTGCTTCCCGCCCAGCTGCAGACCTACCCGCCCAAGTACTGGGAATCCCGGATCCCGGGCCCCGGGGGGATCCTGCTGCACCTGGGCGTCCGCGGCGAGCTGCCCCAGCTGGCACACCACACCCTGCTCTTCACGAAGGACTGGAAAGCGAACTTCGAGAAGATCTTCGGAAAGCACACATCAGTTCCGGATCCGGCGTCACTGTACATCTGCAAACCCTCGGCCACGGATGAGGACGCTGCCCCGGCCGGCCAGGAAAACCTTTTCGTGCTGGTCCCTGTTCCCTCCGACCCGGCGCTGGGGGCCGGCGGAATCGACGGCGCGGGGGACCCCCGGCTCGAAGCGATGGCAGACACCGTCATTGGGCAGATCGCCGACTGGGCCGGGATTCCGGACCTGGCCGAACGAATAACGGTCCGCCGGACCGTGGGCCCGGGCGATTTCAGTGCGGACTTCAACTCCTGGCGCGGGACTCTGCTGGGTCCGGCGCACGTTCTGAAGCAGAGCGCCTTCCTGCGCGGCACCAACGCCAGCCGCAAGGTGGAGAACCTGCTGTACGCAGGCGGGTCAACACTGCCCGGCATCGGTCTGCCGATGTGCCTGATCAGCGCTGAGCTGGTGTTGAAGCGGCTGCGCGGGGACACCAGCACCGAGGCGCTTCCCGAGCCTGCCTGCCCGGCGGAACGGCTGGACTGATGGGGGTTCTCTACCTGCTGTTCCTGCTGGCCTCGATTGGCTGCATGGTACTGCTCGACCACCGCTTCAAGCTCTTCTTCTTTTCCGGCGCGCCCCTGCGGGCTGCCGTGGTACTGGCTGCGGGGCTGGTGTTTTTCCTGGCCTGGGACCTCCTTGGTATTGGACTGGATATCTTCTACCGGGGAGAGACACAGTTCATGCTCGGACTGGAACTGGCCCCTCACCTGCCTGTGGAGGAAGCCTTCTTCCTGGCGTTCCTTTGTTACCTCACCATGGTGCTTTTTGGGCTCCTGAAGGTTGCCGCCACGCACTATGGGCGGCCCCGCAGCGGCCAGGCGGTGGAACGGTGACCTACTGGCTACTGAACCTCTGTTTCCTGCTGCCCGCAGCCCTGGTGCTGGCAGCAGCACTGCTGCGCCGCCGTCGTGCCGGACGCAGCAACCGGACCTTCCTGCTCCGTCTTGCCGCTACCGCGGCGGTCCTGCTCCTGCTGACAGCAGTGTTCGACAATTTGATGATCGCGGTGGACCTCTTCGGCTACAACCCGTACCGGATTTCCGGCGCGTTCCTGGGGCTGGCCCCGCTGGAGGACTTCGCCTACCCGCTGGCGGCCGTGCTTGCACTGCCGGCGCTCTGGGAGCTGCTCTCCCCGCGCACCACCACTCTCCCGGAGGAAAAACGATGAGCGCCCCTGCCACCCGGACGCCCGGCTCCACCCTGCGGATGCTGCTGGTCTCGTCCCGGCCGTTGTCCTGGGTCAACACGGCGTACCCGTTCGCTGCGGCGTATCTGCTGACCACCGGCCGTATTGATGCCGCCTGGATCATTGGGACGCTGTACTTCCTCATCCCGTACAACCTGGCCATGTACGGCATCAACGATGTCTTCGACTATGAATCCGACCTGCGTAACCCGCGGAAGGGCGGCGTCGAGGGCGCCCTGCTGGACCGCAGCTTCCATCGGGTCACCCTGTTCGCCGCAGTGGTGACCAATGTGCCGTTTCTTGTGGTGCTGGCGCTGCTGGGCTCCCCGCTGTCCTGGCTGGTGCTGGCCGTCAGTGTGTTCGCGGTCATCGCGTACAGCGCTCCGGGTCTGAGGTTCAAAGAGCGTCCCTTCCTGGACTCGATTACCTCCAGCACGCACTTTGTCTCCCCTGCCGTGTATGCGCTGGTGCTGGCCGGGGCGCAGTTCACGCCCGGACTGTGGGCGGTGCTGGGCGCCTTCTTCCTGTGGGGGATGGCAAGCCAGGCCTTCGGCGCGGTGCAGGACATCATTCCTGACAGGGAAGGCGGGCTGTCTTCAATTGCCACCGTGCTGGGCGGCAAGTCTGTGGTGCGGCTGGCCTTCGGCGCCTACGCCGCAGCCGGCGCATTGATGCTGTTCACCCCGTGGCCCGCGCTGCTCGGGTCCCTGCTGGCGCTGCCGTATCTGCTGAACCTGCTGCCCTTCCTCTCCATCACGGACGAACGGTCGGAGGAAGCCAACGCCGGCTGGAAGCGGTTCCTGAAGCTGAACTTCCTGACCGGTTTCCTCGTAACGATGCTGCTCATCTGGTACTGGCCCTCCCGCTGATCCCCCGCCCCCTCCCTTCCCTTCCCCCTCCCCACCCACCATCGAGAGGTCAGTTGCGGCTGGTTTCAGGGCTGAAAAGAGCCGTAACTGGCCTCTCGGTGGGAAGACGAAAGCGGCCGGCCCCCTAAGGGACCGGCCGCTTTCGCTAGCCGAAGGGACGCTGATTAGTCAGCAACGCCGACGAACTCAGCCTGCTCGTTGGCCGTGGTCTCGCCGGTGGCGAGGTTGGCACGCAGCTTGGCGCCGAGGTCGGCGTCAACGTTGGTCCAGTACTGGATTGCAGCTTCGCGGATGTGCGGGCGCTGCACACCGGAGACTGCACCGGTGATGGTCTCCAGGAAACGGGCCTTGGCGGCGTCGTCGAACACCTCGCGGTACAGCGTGCCGGCCTGGCCGAAGTCGCTGTCCTCGGAGTGCAGGGTCGCCGCGGAACGCACCAGGGCGCCGTCGTTCTCCCACGTGCCTTCGCCGGCGAGTGCCGGGTCGGCCACGGGGCCGCCCAGGGTGTTCGGGGCGTAGACCGGAGTCTCGGGGGAGTTGAAGAAGAAGCGGCCGGAGCCGTCCTGGGAGTAGTTGTTAACCGGGGCCTTCGGTGCGTTGACCGGCAGCTGGTTGTAGTTGGTGCCAACGCGGTAGCGCTGGGCATCCGGGTAAGAGAAGATGCGGGCCATCAGCATCTTGTCCGGGGAGGCTGCAATGCCCGGAACCAGGTTGGCGGGGGAGAGTGCCACCTGCTCGATCTGGGCGAAGAAGTTCTCCGGGTTGCGGTTCAGGGTGTGGGTACCCACCTTGATCAGCGGGTAGTCAGCGTGCGGCCAGACCTTGGTCAGGTCGAACGGGTTGAACCGGTAGTTCTTGGCGTCGTCGTACGGCATGACCTGAACGTGCAGGTCCCAGGACGGGAAGTTGCCGGCGGCAATGTTCTCGTACAGGTCGCGGCGGTAGTAGTCAGCGTCGGCGCCGGCGATGCGCTCTGCTTCTGCACCGGTGATCTCGTGGTTGCCCTGGTTCGAGGTGAAGTGGTACTTCACCCAGAAGCGCTCACCGGCAGCGTTGATCCACTGGTAGGTGTGCGAGCCGAAGCCGGGCATTTCACGCCAGGAGCGCGGGATGCCGCGGTCGCCCATCAGGTACGTGACCTGGTGTGCGGACTCGGGGGAGTTGGTCCAGAAGTCCCACTGCATGTCGGCGTCACGCAGGCCGGAACCCGGGAGGCGCTTCTGCGAGTGGATGAAATCCGGGAACTTGATGCCGTCGCGGATGAAGAACACCGGGGTGTTGTTTCCGACGATGTCGTAGTTGCCTTCGGAGCTATAGAAACGCAGCGCGAAACCGCGGACGTCGCGCCAGGTGTCGGGCGAGCCCATTTCACCGGCAACAGAGGAGAACCGCTGGATGGTTTCGGTGGTGGTGCCGGGCTGGAAAACAGCGGCACGCGTGTACATGGAAACGTCTTCGGTGACGGTGAATTCGCCGAACGCGCCGCCGCCCTTGGCGTGCACGATGCGCTCCGGGATGCGCTCCCGGTTGAACTGGGCCAGCTTCTCAACCAGGTAACGGTCGTGGAGTACAACCGCGCCGTCAGCTCCGTGGGACAGCGAGTGTGCGTCGCTGGCAACCGGAGTGCCGGTCTGGGTGGTGGTGAAGTTCGACATTCTCTCTCTTTCTTCTTTGGGTGGAGTGTTTAAGTCGATGGGTCAGGAAGTCTTGCCGGCAGTGTCCGGCTTGGCTGCGCAGTCGGCGCAGAGGCCCTGGTAGAGCACATCCGCAATCTGGATGGTCATGCCATGGGTGTTGCTGGGGGTCAGGCACGGTGCGTGTCCGACGGCGCAGTCAACGTCCTCGATGTGTCCACAGCCGGTGCACATCGCGTGATGGTGGTTGTCATCGACGCGGGTCTCATAACGGGCGGGAGAGTGCGGCGGTTCGATCCGGCGCAGCATGCCCGTTTCCGTGAGATCGGTGAGCACAACGTAGACGGACTGGAGGCTGATGTCCGGAAGGGTGGTCCGCACAATAGCTGCGACTTCATCCGCACCTGCGTGCGGTGAATGTTCGACGGCGTCCAGCACGGCCAGGCGCTGCTTGGTGACCCGGCGTCCGTGTGCACGCAGCTGCGCTGACCACTTGTCAGTGGCTGCCGCGGAGGCTGCTGTGGAAGTCATGCGTCAACAGTACCGTTTATTCTGAGTTATTCATAATAAGGTGACCCTAATCGTGCACGCTTAGGGTGGTGGTGCGGCAACGTGTGCTGCAGCCAACCAGGAGGCAAAGTGTCCGCAACAGCTGCCCGGCCCCAGGCGCTCCGCCTGCGAGTGGGCAAAACCGAGGTGGGGCTGCGCTCATCCGGGACGCCGGGGCCATCAGTGGTGCTTGTCCACGGGATCGGCGCGTCACCGCGATACTTCGAGCCCCTGGTCCGTGAGCTCTCGCGGGACCACTCCGTCCACTGTGTAGAGCTGCCGGGGCATGCGGGCCTGCCGAAGCCGGAAGAGCCGCTCAGCATGGCGGGGTACGGCGCCGCCGTTGCCCAGTCGCTGCGCCAGGCCGGAATTTCCGAGGCAGTGCTGGTGGGCCATTCGATGGGATGCCAGGTGGTGGTGGAGGCGGCCCTCGCGGATCCGGACCTCGCCAGGTCACTGCTGCTGCTCGCTCCAACAGTGAACCGGGCCGAACGCACCATCGCCGAGCAGGCGCTGCGCCTGGGCCAGGACACCCTGCGTGAACACCCGGCAGTCAATTGGACTGTCTTCTCGGACTACCTTCGCACCGGGCCCCGCTGGTACCTGGGCACCCTTCGCCGGATGATGGAGCACAGGCTTGAGGAACGCCTTGCCCTTGCAGCCTGCCCGGCTGCGGTGGTGAGCGGGAGCAGGGATCCAATCGTGCCGCGCTCCTGGCTCCTGCGGCTGGAGCAGGCCGGGTCCGGCGTGCAGCTTGGCGAAGTTCCTGCGGCCCCGCACGTACTGATGTGGACGCACCCTGCCCAGACAGCGCAGTGGGTGCGCAAACTCGGGAAAGCAGTCCCGTGACCGGTACCGGGAGAAGCGCAGAACGTCCGGGGCTTCTGCGGCGGGTCCGGTACCGGCTGCGCCTGGCTGCGGCGTGGGCGGCCGACTACGCCTACGTGGCGCGGTGGCAGGTGCAGGGATTCCTGTTCCGTCTTGATCCGGCCCCCTATCTGGAGCCTGCGGGAGGCCAGGCGCCCCGGCTGCCGGTGGTGCTGATCCCGGGCGTCTACGAAAACTGGCAGTTCCTCCGGCCGCTGGCCGCTGCGCTAGCCGAACGCGGTCACCCGGTGCACACCGTCAACAGCCTGGGCTACAACCGGGGCCGGGTGGACAGGATGGCCCGGCTGGTGGAGGCCTACCTGGACTCCGCCGGCCTGCAGGACGCGGCGATCGTGGCGCACAGCAAGGGCGGCCTGATTGGAAAGCAGGTCCTGCTCGGGCCGAAGGGGCACCGCATCCGGCACCTGGTGGCGATCAACACGCCTTTCTCCGGCTCACCGTACGCCCGGCTCTTCTTCCTCCCGTCCATCCGGGCGTTCTCCCCGCGCAATGCCCTGCTCCGCAGCCTGCAGGCAAGCCTGGATGCGAATGCCAGGATTACCTCCATCTATGCCGGCTTTGACCCGCACATCCCCGGCGGCAGCAGGCTCGACGGCGCACGCAACATCCAGCTCGAGGCCATGGGACACTTCCGCCCAGTCGGAGACCCCGAGGTGCACCGGCTCGTTGCCGAGGTGCTGGAGAACCAGGGTGCGCCGGGCAGCGCTCAAAGCCGGCCCTAGCTGGCTCCGTGCGCCAGCGCCTGTCCAACGGCGGATTCAACGCCGGCGGTCCAGGGGTCGCCGTGGCCTGTCAGCAGCAGGGGAGCCCGCGTCTCGGCGAGCGCGTTCAGGGATTCAAGCGCCGCAGCGCTGTTGGCCGTCGCCGCCCCTGAGACAATCTGCGGGCCGCGATGGCCGGTATAGGGGTTGAGGGTGACCAGTGCATCGCCGGCAATGAGTGCCCCGCGGTCCGGAAAATGCAGGGACACATGCCCGGCGGTGTGTCCCGGCGTCGGAATCACCTGCGGAGCACCCGGCAGGACCGCCGCAGACCCGGCGTCGAGCGCATGGACGTCCGCTACGCCGCGGACCATCAGGGCGCCGGCCATAGTCATGGCCCCCAGCTGCCGAAGGGAACCGGGAAAGCGGATCGGATACTGGAACCGGGCCCGTTCATGGGCGTACCGGTACGGGTGGGCAGCGATGTAGTGGTCCGCCGGATCTGCCAGGACGGGAGCACGGAACTCGATGCGCAGCTTCGCCGCGGTGCCCACATGGTCAAAGTGTCCATGTGTCAGCACAATCGCACTGACCGAACCCGGGCCGTAGCCAAGGGACCGGACGGCTCCTGAAATCTCGTGCTGCGCGGCAGGCAGTCCGGAGTCGATGATCATCACCTCGCCGTCACCCTCGACCAGATACACGTTTGTGTAGGCGTGCTCGATCAGGTGGATACCGTCAGCAACGTTGCGGGTCAGCATGGTTCCTCCTAGGCATGCGGTGAAAGGACAATCCTAAGCTTGCTTTCCGCCTGATGGTGCCAGCTCCGCCGCAAGGGGTCACCTTGACCGGCCACCGGGCAGCGCTCGCCTAGACTGCTCGAGTGCCAAGACTGCTCGCTGACCTCACCCCGCTGCGCGAAAGCCGGGATTTCCGCCGACTGTGGACCGGAACAGCGCTTTCCGCGGTCGGTACACAGCTCACCCTCGTCGCCGTAAGCCTGGAGGTCTATGAACTGACCCAGTCCAGCCTGTACGTGGGAATGCTCGGCGTGGTCGGCCTGGTGCCGCTTGTACTGGCCGGGTTGTACGGCGGATCAGTGGTGGACGCCTACGACAGGCGCAAGGTGGCACTGTTCTCCGCAGTCGTTCTGTGGCTTACCACCATCGGCATCGCGGTGCAGGCCTGGCTCGGCCTTCAAAACGTGTGGCTGCTCTTTGCCCTGGTGGCCGTCAACGCCGGTGCCGGAGGCCTGAACCATCCCGCCCGCAGTGCAATCATTCCGCGGCTTATCCGCACCGAGCTGCTTCCGGCAGCAAACGCCCTGAGCATGATTACCTTCGGCCTGGCCATGGCGGTAGGGCCGCTTCTGGCAGGTGTGCTGGTGGGGCAGGTGGGCTACGGCTGGACTTACACGATCGACGTCGTTACATTCACAGCCGCCATGTGGGCGCTGTACCGCCTGGATCCAATGCCTCCGGTTGGCCAGGTGCAGAAGGCCGGGCTGAAGTCCGTGCTCGAGGGCTTCACCTTCCTTGACACACGCCCCAACATCCGCATGACGTTCATTGTGGACCTGGCGGCCATGGTCCTGGCCCAGCCGCGTGCGCTGCTGCCCGCCATTGGGGCGCTGATGCTGGGCGGGGGGAGCTGAAACAGTGGGCATCCTGCTCGCTGCCACGGCTGCCGGCGCGTTCCTCGCCGGCCTCTTCTCCGGGCCCCTGGGCCTGGTGCGGCGGCAGGGGCTGGCCGTTATGTGGTCGGTGGTTGCCTGGGGACTCTCAGTTGCCGCATTCGGTGTGGTGGTGGTGCTGGCAGGTGAGCACGACGGCGGCGGCGTCTCACCGTGGCTCCTTCCGGCGGCGCTGGCCATGGGGGCTGCGGGCATCGCCGACTCGATCAGCGGAGTCTTCCGTTCCACGATCCTGCAGGCCGCCACACCGGACGCCATGCGCGGCCGGCTCCAGGGAGTCTTTGTGGTGGTGGTCGCCGGCGGTCCCCGGCTGGGAGACCTGGTGGCCGGAATCGACGCTTCCCTTCTGGGAGAGGGCTGGGCCGCCGTCGCGGGAGGACTGGCGTGCGTTGCCGCCGTCGTGGTCCTGGCCCGGCTGCAGCCCGCGTTTGCGCGGTACGACGCCAGGCACCCGGCTCCATAATTCGCCAAGGACCGGGAAGAACCGCCGTGGAACAGTGAGCGGGGCAGATACGTTAACGCTTAGGAAAAGTACCGCGGAAGGTTTTGGACCTGCGCTCCTGATGGGAGGGTGGGGCCTTCCGCCCAGGAAGGATCGTGTACACGTGCACCGACATTTCAACGGTTTGAAGACCGCACTCCTCTTTGGCGTGCTCTTCGCCGTGCTGCTGGGAATCGGCGGGCTGCTGTCCAGCGGCACGGGGAACTCCTCGTTCATCTGGATTTTCCTGGTGATCGGCCTGGCCACGACGGCGTACAGCTACTGGAACAGCGACAAGCTCGCCATCAGGGCCATGCATGCCGTGCCGGTAACCGAAGCCCAGGCCCCGGAAATGTACCGGATTGTCCGTGAGCTCTCGGCCAAGGCCAACCAGCCGATGCCCCGGCTGTATATCTCGCCCACCATGGCGCCGAACGCCTTCGCCACCGGCCGCAACCCGCAGAACGCCGCTGTCTGCTGCACCCAGGGCATCCTGGCGCTGCTCAACGAACGCGAGCTGCGCGGGGTACTGGGCCACGAGCTGATGCATGTCTACAACCGGGACATCCTGACCTCCTCGGTTGCCGCTGCGATTGCCGGCGTCATCACCTCGCTGGGGCAGTTCCTGCTCTTCTTCGGCGGCGGCGACCGCCGCAACCAGAACCCGCTGGCCATGATCGCCATGGCCATCCTGGCTCCGCTGGCGGCCAGCCTCATCCAGATGGCCATCGGCCGTACCCGGGAGTACGACGCCGATGAGGACGGCGCGACCCTGACCGACGATCCGCTGGCGCTGGCATCGGCGCTACGGAAGCTTGAAACCGGAACCCAGCAGGCCCCGCTGCCCAACACGGACCAGAAGCTGGTCAACACCTCCCACCTGATGATTGCCAATCCGTTCCGCAACGGCGTGCGCGGCCTGCTGGCCACCCACCCGCCGATGGCTGACCGGATCCGTCGCCTCGAAAACATGGCGGGACGCCCACTCGGTTCCTAAGCGCAGCGGCATCGACACAGAAAGCGAGCACACATGCGGCTGATCCTCGTCCGCCACGGCCAGACGCCGTCGAACATTGAACGGCTGCTGGACACCGGAGCCCCCGGGCCCGGGCTGACCGAACTCGGCCTGGCCCAGGCAGCGGCCCTGCCTCAGGCCCTCGGGCATGAGCAGATCAGCGGCGTCTACGCCTCAAACCTGGTGCGCACGCAGCTCACCGCCACGCCGCTGGCCAACGCCCTTGCCCAGCCCATTGAGGTCCGGGAAGGGCTGCGCGAAATCTCCGCCGGCAACCTGGAGATGCGCGGGGACAGCGAATCCATCCAGGCCTACCTGCGCACGGTCTACGCGTGGGTGCAGGGCGATCTCTCCGTGAGGATGCCCGGTGGTCCGGACGGCGCGGAGACGCTGGGCCGCTTCGATGAGGTGGTCTCCGAACTGCAGCGCACGGGACAGCAGACTCCGGTGATCTTCAGCCACGGCGCGATCATCCGGGCCTGGGCCACCGCACGCGCCCGCAATGTGGGGCCGGACTTCATTGTCCACAACACGCTGAGCAATACGGGAATCGTGGTGCTTGAGTCCAAACCGCGTCCGGAAGCCCACGGGCATGCCTGGGAACTGCTCACCTGGCAGGGGGAGGCCGTCGGCGGTTCCACCCTGGAGGACCCGGGGGCTGACGGCCCGGCGGGCGAGGACGTCGAGCTCACGCCCTGAGCCCGGCAACAAACGACGGCGGCGCTTCCCGGAAGGGGGGGGCGCCGCCGTCGTTTTCTTCGTCTGCGTTAGATGCAGTGATTAGCGGAAGTTGATGAACTGCAGATCGACGTCCAGGTCGGCGCCCTTCAGCATTGCCATGGTGGCCTGCAGGTCGTCGCGGGACTTGGAGCTGACACGAAGCTCATCGCCCTGGATCTGGGACTTGACGCCCTTCGGGCCCTCGTCACGGATCATCTTGTTGATCTTCTTGGCCTGGTCCTGGGCGATGCCTTCCTTCATGGAGGCCTCGATCCGGTATTCCTTGCCCGAGGCGTAGGGCTCGCCGTCATCGAGGGACTTCAGCGAGATTCCCCGCTTCACCAGCTTGGACTGGAAGACGTCCAGGACGGCCTTGACGCGTTCCTCTGAGTTGGCCTTCATCAGGATCTTTTCGCCGCTGAAATCGACCTCCGCACCGACACCCTTGAAGTCGTAGCGCTGTGCGATTTCCTTCTGGGCCTGGTTCAGGGCGTTGGCGACCTCCTGCTTGTCGATCTTGCTGACGACGTCGAATGATGACTCGCTGGCCATAATGCGCTCCTTAGGTGTGCGTGGGTAGGTGGACTTCTCCTGTGCACCAGCCTAATAGGTGGGCAGGGCCCCCGGGCAGCCGCGGGTGCTCACAGGCAGTATTCAGCCCCAGCGCACCGTCCTCACATCTGCCTGGGAAAAGGTTGGGACCATGAGCACGCACCCCACTGAACCCAAGGAGCCTCCGCGCACAGCCGCGAAGGCGGAGACCGAAGAACCAGAGGGACAGAGCCCCGTGCCGCCGGGAACGCCCGTGCCGCCCGGGGCAGCGGCGCTGGTGTCTGCGGCATCGCCGCGTCTGTCTGCCGGAATCCGGCTGCGGCGGGTGGCAGCATCCTCCATGATCGCTGCCGTGTCGGTGACGGGTGTGGGTGCGGCATCGGCGCAGGCCCGGGAACCGCAGGAAGCTGCGTGGCTGGTCCCCGCCGAAGACGTGGAGGAAACATCCGCCCAGCTGCCGCTGGCCAGCCCTGCTGCAGCAGCCCGGGACGGTGCCGAGCGACTTGCCGGCGTCCGCCGGGACCTCGCCAATGCGGTCGCATGGGGCAGCGTGACTGCTTCCCAGGCGGAGCATTTCTATGCCCAGATCAGCGCCCGGATTGCCCGCGGACTCTAGCCCGGGGCGCCGATTCGATTCTTGGGCCAATGTTCTGTAAAGTTGTCTTGCCCGCGGTTACCGCGGACAAAGTCTTCGCAAGAAGGCCTTCGGCAGATTACCCGAGCGGCCAAAGGGGGCTGACTGTAAATCAGCTGGCAATGCCTACGGGGGTTCGAATCCCTCATCTGCCACCGAAGAGAGAACATCCCCGGTCTTAGGACCGGGGATGTTTTTTTGTTTTCCCACGTCCCAACCGCCGCCGAAGCGACCGGCAGCCAAAATCTCGGCACAAAAGCACCGGTTATGGGCACGCCCCCAAGAACTATGTGACTAGGCCGTCTAGTGTTTCTAAGCATGAAAGAGGACCTGGCTCTGGACCGTCTTGCCGAACAGTTTCGGGAAGCGCTGCGCGAAGCCGTCTTCCTCGTGCGCCACATGGACACGGAATTCGGCATTACCTCTAATCAGCTGGGTACGCTGCGGATGGTGGACGGCGACGGCATGCGGGTTTCCGACGTCGCCAGGAACCTGGGCGTCAAGGTTCCCAGCGCCACGGAGCAGATTATCCGCCTCGAGCATGCAGGCCTGGTGCGGCGGAGTCCGGACCCCGAGGATTCACGCGGTGTACGGGTCAGCCTGACTCCGGACGGACGCCGCAAACTGGCAGTTGAAACCGAGCGCCGGGAGTCGCTGCTCTCGGACCTGCTGGGCCAGCTGGGCGCCGCAGAGCAGGAGAAACTGCGCGAGGCGCTGCCGGTGATCGCCAAGGTCACGCAGATGGGATTCTCCACCGTCGGCTGAACCCGGTCTTCACCGCAGAGCGAACAATTGCAGACATCGTCCGGCAGGCGCTATAGCGTGGATGCTATGGCAACTATTGACATCACCGAGGCAACGTTCCCCGAGACCATTGAGGAAAACGACATTGTGTTCGTTGACTTCTGGGCGGACTGGTGCGGCCCGTGCAAGCAGTTCGCACCGGTTTACGACGCCGTCTCGCAGCAGCACGAGGACATCACCTTCGCGAAGGTGGACACCGAGGCTGAGCAGGGACTTGCCGCAGCCGCTGGCATCACTTCCATCCCCACCCTGATGGCGTTCCGCGAAAAGGTGCTGGTGTTTTCCCAGCCCGGCGCGCTCAACGCGAACCAGTTCAGCGAACTGGTCGAAGCCGTGAAGGGACTGGACATGAAGGCTGTCCACGAGCAGATCGCCGCCCAGGAACAGGGCCAGGCAGCAGCCGGCCAGGATGGACAGGTCAGCTAGCGCACCAGCGCTCCACAGCTAAACACCAGCAGGGAGCTCCTCCGGCAGCGGAGGGGTTCCCTGCTGCGCGTTAACCTTCCGAGCCGCTGCCGGAGCCCCCTGACCGATAAGTATTTTCCCTAGCCGCGAGCTTTGACGAGTTGTAGGCTCGTGCATCCCGGGGGAGCCGCGCTGACGCCGGCTGCCCGTCTGCCGGGGGAACCCAGTCAACGACGACCAAGGTTACAAGGCGAGGAATACCAAATGAGCGGTAATCGAGCAGTTGCTTATATCGAGCCCGGTGTTGTGGAAGTCCAGGACATCGACTATCCAACCTTCGAGCTCCGGGACGGTCCGGGGGTGAACCCGGCCAATGTGGGACGCAAGCTGCCCCACGCGGCCATTCTGAAGGTCCTGACAACCAACATCTGCGGGTCCGACCAGCACATGGTCCGCGGGCGCACCACGGCACCGGCGAACCTGATCCTCGGACACGAGATTACCGGCGAGGTAGTTGAAACCGGACCGGATGTGGAGTTCATCAAGGTTGGCGACGTGGTGTCCGTCCCCTTCAACATTTCCTGCGGCCGCTGCCGGAACTGCAAGGAGCGGAAAACCGGGATCTGCCTCAACGTGAACCCGGACCGTCCCGGCAGCGCCTACGGCTATGTGGACATGGGCGGCTGGGTGGGAGGCCAGGCAGAATACGCGCTTGTGCCCTACGCGGACTGGAACCTGCTGAAGTTCCCGGATTCTGAGCAGGCCATGGAGAAGATCATGGACCTGACCATGCTCTCCGACATCTTTCCCACCGGCTACCACGGCGCCGTCACGGCGGGCGTGCGTACCGGCTCCACCGTCTACATCGCCGGTGCCGGCCCCGTCGGGCTGGCCGCGGCAGCGGGTGCACAGCTGCTGGGTGCCGCCGTCGTCATCGTCGGTGACCTCAATGAGGACCGGCTGGCGCAGGCGCGCAGCTTCGGCTGTGAAACCGTGGACGTCTCCAAGGGCGATCCCAAGGACCAGATCGAGCAGATCCTGGGTGTTCCGGAAGTGGACTGCGGCGTGGACGCCGTGGGGTTCGAGGCCCGCGGGCACGGGCACGGATCCGGACAGGAGGCTCCGGCGACGGTCCTGAACTCGCTGATGGACATCACTGCGGCAGGCGGGGCGCTGGGCATCCCGGGCCTGTACGTCACCGGCGACCCCGGCGGAATTGATGAGGCAGCCAAGGTCGGCTCGCTGTCCATCAGCCTGGGAACGGGATGGGCCAAGTCGCTGTCCTTCACTACCGGCCAGTGTCCGGTGATGAAGTACAACCGCGACTTGATGATGGCCATCCTCAATGACCGCGTGCAGATTGCCAAGGCGGTGAACGCCACCGCTATCCGTCTCGATGATGCACCGGAGGCATACCGGGAGTTCGACTCCGGTGCGGCCAGGAAGTATGTCATTGACCCGCACGGAGTTACCGGAGCCAACGCCAACTAGGGTCCGGAGGTGAAGGGCCGCCGGGAAGGACGCACGAATTGCGTTCCCCGGCGGCTCTTTGCGCGACCGCACCTTCCGCCCGCTGACGGCGCCTCGCTAGACTCGATGAGCCGGAGACCCCCCTCCCAGTATTTTCGTGGACCTTCGGCTGCACCACTCATGCGGGACACGAGTTGGAAGCGGGGACCAGATGCGCACAATCCTCACACGCCGGGACGGGTTACAACCCCTCCGCCGGGGCACCGCCCCGCCGCCTGGGTGCAGTTGGCCAATATGCCCTCAACCTGACGGAGCAGTGCAGTGAACGGGGCGGATACCGCCTGGGTCCTGGTATGCGCCGGGCTCGTGCTGTTCATGACGCCGGGGCTGGCACTGTTCTACGGCGGGATGGTTCCCGTACGGAACGTGCTCACCATGATGATGCAGAACATCATCCCGCTGGGCGTCATCACCCTGACGTGGATTCTGGTGGGCTACACACTGGCCTTCAGCAACAAGGGGAACTCCGTTCTGGGAGAGTTCGATGCCTTCGCCCTGATTACCGTGGACACACCCCAGTTCCATACCGTCACCGCAGGGGTGACCATCCCTGCCCTGGCGTTCGTGGCATACCAGATGATGTTCGCAATCATCACTCCTGCCCTGCTCACCGGTGCCACCGCCGGACGGCTGAAATTCGCCGGCTGGACGGTATTCCTGGTGGCCTTTTCAATCCTGGTCTATCCCCAGGTGGCCCGCTGGCTCTGGCATCCCAAGGGCTGGCTCGCCCAGCTCGGCGCCCAGGACTGGGCCGGCGGCCTCGTGGTTCATGCCTCCGCCGGTGCCGCAGCCGTGGCAGTGCTCCTGGTAGTGGGACGCCGCCGGGGCTGGCCGCAGCTCAAGACCTCACCCAACAACCTGCCGCTAATGCTGGTGGGTGCGGGGATTCTGTGGTTCGGCTGGTTCGGGTTCAACGCCGGCGATGGGCTGCAGGCCAACGACATCGCCGCCCAGGCTCTGATCAACACCCACGTGGCCGGCGGAGCCGCCATGCTGACATGGCTGCTGGTTGAACGCCTCACCAGCGGACACTCCACGCTGGTTGGGGCAGTGTCCGGAGCCGTGGCGGGGCTGGCCACGATTACCCCGTGCGCCGGATTCGTCAACACCGGCTCCGCGCTGCTCATTGGGCTGATCGCCGGCTGCGTCTGCTGCTTCGCGGTCCGGCTTAAGCACCTGCTGCGCTACGACGATGCACTGGATGTAATCGCCGTGCACTTCGTCGGAGGCCTTATCGGTTCGTTCATGCTGGGGTTCTTCGCGGACAGCGCCGTGAACCCGGTCAGCGCCGACGGCCTGTTCGCCGGCGGCGGCGGGCTCCTGCTGTGGCATCAGACCGTGGCAATCGTCTGCGTCGTGGTGTTCTCGTTCGTGCTGAGCTGGATCGTCGCAGCGCTCATCAACCGGACCATTGGCCTGCGCGAACCGGGCCCGGAACAGGACTCGCTGGATCAGGTACAGCAGGGCCAGTCGGGATATTCCCTGAGCGGTGTTACTGCCCACCCCACGACCAGCGGACGCGGTGCCGGTGCACCTCAGGGGGATGCGGCCGGGCCGGGCGAACCACGGCATGTGATCAGCGCGATCGTCAACACCGAACGGATCGACGGGCTGCGCGATGCCCTGCTGATGGCCGGCGCCAGATCCATTGAACTGATGGAGACCACGGTTTATACCGGCCGGGTCCGTACCGAGGTTTTCCGTTCCGACGTGCGGAAGCTGGACTTCGAGGAACGGATGCGGGTGTACGCAGCCGTCGACGACGAGCATGAAGAGGCCGTAGCCGCCGTCCTGCGGCGTTTCGGTGCTGAACCTGAATCGGTCCACCGGCTGGAAATCAGTCCGTAGCCGGCCGCGGATTTAGCCAGTTCCCGGGCCGCACCTTGGCTGCCCGGGAACTGTTCCGTTTTTTTGGGAGGGGGATCAGCCGCGGTGGAGTGCGACCGGTTCTGCCAGCAGGGCGCTGAGGGATTCATCCAGGTCCTGCTTGGCCGCGCCGGCAGCGTGCCGGGCCAGGTCATCTTCGGATGCCCAGCGTTCGGTCAGGACAATCCGGTCCTCTGATTCCTCAGTGATTTCGTACCGCAGGCAGCCCGGCTCGGCCTGAACCTGTTCGATCGCGATTTCCAGGGCCAGCTTCACGCGGAAGAACTCTCCGGGGTTGGGAACGAATACGGCTGTCAGATCTACGGGTGCGCTCATTCAACCAACCTTAGGCGACCGGCACACCGGGCAGCGTCAGTGCCTGCGGTGGTCCTGGGGCGCAAGCCGCGGACCGTAGGCCTGTTTGCGGAAACCGGTCAGGACGATCATGCGCACTACCCGCTGCCTGTGCCCGCGCCAGGGTTCCAGCAGCGCCAGCATCCCGGCGTCGTCCGTCCGTTTGCCGGTCAGCGCGGCACCCACATCTGCGGCGAGGTGGAAGTCTCCCACGGAAACATGGTCGGGGGAGCCGTGCGTGCGCTGCAGGATTTCTGCCGCGGTCCACGGCCCGATTCCCGGAAGGGACTGCAGCTTGGCGCTGACTTCCTCTCCCAGCGGCATGCCGGCCAGGCGTTCAAGGCCCGACGCCGAGGCACAGGCCCGCAGGATGGTGCGGGAACGGTGCGAATCAACGCCGGCCCGGTGCCAGTCCCAGCTGGGAATCCTCCGCCATCCCGAGGCCTCGGGAGCGAGCATCAGCCCCGGGGGCACCGGCCCCGGCGCCGGCTCACCAAAGCGCTGTACCAGGTACCGCCAGGCGTGGACCGCTTCCATCTGGGTTACCTTTTGGCCCAGCACCATGGGCACCAGGGTCTGGAGGATCCTTCCGGTGCTGGGCAGCCGGAGGCCGGGGTGGCGCCTGCGGGCCTCACGCACAGCCGCAGGCAGGGTTGCCAGGAAGGCCGGATCGTCGAAAGAAGACCAGTCGTCGTGCTCGCCCAGCAGCGCCGGAACGGAGGCGAGCGCCTCCTCCGCGCCCGGACCCCAGGCCTGGGCCGAAACCCGGGCGGGCGAACGCAGCGCGCCGGCATGCTGGGTGAGCCGGAGCGTTGCCGGTCCGGTACGGGTACGGAAAGCCAGCCAGACCCCTGCATCGGAAAGCTGCACGGTGGGATCGGAGGCCCCGTTCGCCAGGGTCCGCAGCGTGCGTACCAGCTCCAGCGGGCGGGAGAACTCGAACTCACCGCGACTGGAGGCCGATCCGGAAGACATGCCACCATGCTCGCACGCCCGGAGTGAACTTCTGTCCCAAAACCACGGGGACTGTAAGCAAGTTTGCTACGCAGTGTTCAGCCCGGCCTGTTCCTTCGCGCCTCAGCCAGTAACGTGGTGCGCATGAAGTATGCCAACACTGTCCTGGACCTGATCGGCAACACCCCGCTGGTGAAACTCCACCACGTCACCGAAGGCATTAAAGCCACGGTGCTGGTGAAGCTGGAGTACCTCAATCCCGGCGGTTCCATCAAGGACCGCATCGCCGTGAAGATGATCGAAGCGGCGGAAGCGGAAGGCAAACTGCGCCCGGGCGGGACGGTGGTTGAACCGACCAGCGGCAACACCGGCGTCGGCCTTGCCCTGGTGGCCCAGCAGAAGGGCTACAACTGCATCTTCGTCACGCCGGACAAGGTTGGTGTGGAAAAGCGCGACGTACTGCGCGCCTACGGTGCCGAGGTGGTGGTGACGCCCACCGCCGTCGCGCCCGAAAGCCCCGAATCCTACTACGGTGTCTCCGACCGGCTGGTCCGGGAGATCGACGGCGCCTACAAGCCCGACCAGTTTTCCAACCCGGCCGCCCCGGCCAGCCACTACGAGTCCACCGGACCCGAGATCTGGAACGACACCGAGGGAAAGCTCACCCACTTCGTTGCAGGTGCAGGCACCGGCGGAACCATCACCGGCACCGGCCGCTACCTGAAGGAAGTCTCCGCGGACCGCCCCTCAGGCCCGGTGAAGATTATCGCTGCTGATCCCGATGGTTCGGTCTACTCCGGCGGCACCGGACGCCCGTACTTCGTGGAAGGCGTCGGCGAGGACATGTGGCCCGGCAACTACGATCCGTCGGTTCCGGACGAGGTCATTGCCGTCAACGACGCCGAGTCCTTTGCGATGACGCGCCGCCTGGCGCGGGAAGAGGGCCTGCTGGTAGGCGGGTCCTCCGGCATGGCCGTGGTGGCTGCGCTGCGTGCCGCCAAGGATCTGGGGCCCGACGACGTTGTGGTGGTCCTGCTGCCGGACAGCGGCCGGGGATACATCGGCAAGATCTTCAACGACGGCTGGATGAAGTCCCACGGGTTCCTGGCCGATCAGGATCAGGATGCCTCCGTAGCGGACGTGCTGGCAGCCCGCGGCGGCGAGCCTGCACCGTACGTACCCAAGACGGCCACCGTCCTGGAAGCCGTTGAACTGCTGGCCCGGCACGGCAGCAGCCTTCCGGTGCTGTCCCACGAGCCGCCGGCAGTGCTGGGTGAAGTGCACGGCTCGGTGGATGAGCGCTCGCTGAGTGAGAAACTCTTCCGTGGCGAAGCCAAGCCCGGGGACCCGGTCAGTGAGCACCTCTCGGCCAAACTGCCGCAGATTGGTGCCGGGGAATCCGTATCCGCAGCGATGGAACGCCTGGCAGAGGCAGACACGCTGCTGGTCGCCTCCGGCGGCACCTGGCACGGTATCCTCACCCGCCGCGACCTGCTCTCCTACCTCAGCGCCTAGACCCGTAAACCCCGAGCGCCGCCGCGCCGGCACAGGAGGAAAACCATGACTTCAGGATTCAACACCCGCGCCATCCACGCCGGACAGACCCCCGACCCGACCACCGGGGCCGTGATCCCGCCGCTGTACCAGAGCACCACCTATGCCCAGGACGGGATCGGCGGACTGCGCAACGGCTACGAATACGGCCGCGGCACCAACCCCACGAGGGATTCGCTGCAGGAACAGCTCGCGGCGCTGGAAGGCGGGCGCCACGCGTTCTCCTTCAGCTCCGGCCTTGCCGCTGAGGACGCCCTGATCCGCGCGCTGCTGGCACCCGGAGACCATATTGTGCTGGGCAACGACGCCTACGGCGGAACGTACCGCCTGATCAACCGGGTGCTTTCCGCCTGGGGCATCACCAACGCGGCCGTTGACATGTCCGACACCGCTGCCCTGTCAGCGGCCATCTCAGCGGGAAACACAAAAATCGTGTGGCTTGAAACGCCGTCGAACCCGATGATGAAGATTTCAGACATCGCCGCAGTGGCGCAGGCCGCACACGACGCCGGTGCCCTCCTGGTAGTGGACAACACTTTCGCGTCCCCGTACCTGCAGCAGCCGCTGGCCTTCGGAGCGGACATCGTGGTGCATTCGACCACCAAGTACATCGGCGGCCATTCGGACGCGGTGGGCGGGGCAGTGATCCTGAACGACGACGCCGCTGCGGAGAAGATCGGGTTCATCCAGTACGCGGTGGGCGCCGTTTCAGCTCCGATGGAAGCATGGCTGACCACCCGCGGGCTGAAGACCCTGGGAGTGCGCATGGACCGGCACTCTTCCAACGCCATGGCGGTGGCGCGGTGGCTGAAGGACCAGACCGCGGTCGAGTCGGTGCTTTACCCGGGGCTGGAAGAGCACCCCGGCCATGACCTGGCCAAGGCCCAGATGAAGGACTTCGGCGGCATGGTCTCGGTCAGCTTCAAGGGCGGGGAAGCAGCAGCCCGCAAGGTTGCCGAGTCCACGAAGGTGTTTACCCTGGCCGAGTCCCTGGGTGGGGTGGAGTCCCTGATGAACTACCCCTCGGAAATGACGCATGCCTCCGTGAAGGGCACCGAGCTGGCCGTGCCGGAAAACCTGCTGCGGCTCTCCGTGGGCATTGAGGACGTTGAGGACCTCATTGCGGACCTGGACCAGGCGCTGAAGCAGCTCTGATTTCGCAGCCGTCCTGCGCTCAGCGGCGTCCCGTGAGACGGCGCCGGCGCACCTTCGGGTCCGTTTGGGCGTAGAACCGGGTGCTCTGCGGCAGCCACAGCAGCACGGCGCAGGCCAGCAGCAGCGCGCCCAGCGCCATGAGCGAGGGGCCGCGGAACAGCAGGGGGACACCGGCTATCAGCCCCAGTGTGGTCAGGGTTTCCCTGCTGCTGCGCCTGCCGCGGCGGAGCCGCAGGGCGTAGAAGGCGGTGAGGGCACCCAGCGCAATCCCCAGGATGCCCAGCGTCAGCAGGCCCTGGGAATCCTGGCGCTGCGTCTGCGCTGTAAACAGGAACGAACCGCCGGCCAGGAACAGGACGACGGCGGCGACTGACCAGGCTGCCGTCGCCAGCCGCATGGTCCCGGGCATGGGAGTCAGTGGATGTGTCTTGCTCAAGCTGGTTCTCCTTATCGGGGATCCTGCCGCCGCTGGAGGCTGTGCAGGCATCCCGTTCACTGACTACCGTAGCGGCAGTAGGGGACGCGCTGCCCGAACATGACCGACCCTGCCGCAGAGCTTTAAACCGATTAGGGGAAGTTCAGCGGGAAAAACCCCTCCTGAGGCCACTTGGGAAAGGCCGGCAGGTAGAGTGTCGCTCGCCCGCCCGCTCGCCGAAGGGCGGCAGCACAGGAGGGAAGCACATGGCGCAGGGACTGCGTTCTCAGGCCGCAGGCGCGGCGCTGGTGCTCGGTGCGGCCGCGGTCTGCGCCGCGCTGCTGGCACTCGCCATGGTCCTGGCGCCGCGGGACGGCATCGACTTCCGGGTTTACGTGGCCGGTGGGCAGACTGTCCTGAAAGCCAGCGGTGAACTCTATTCCGTGGGGATCCCCAATCCGCCTAATCCTTCGCTGATGTTTACCTACCCGCCCGTATCGGCACTGCTGTTCGCGGTCCTGGCGCCTTTCGGCGACGTCATCGGATTCAACATCTTCTTCGGGCTCTCCCTGGCCTTGACCGCGCTGACTGCGCTGTGGCTGGTGGCTCATTTCAGCGGTTCCGGCAGTGTAAGGGCCGTGCTGAGGGGGTTCTGGCTCCGGCCGGCGGCGATCGTGGCGTTTGGGCTCATAGCAGCCCTGGGGCCATGGCGGGACACACTGGCGCTGGGCCAGATCAACATCATCCTGTTCGCACTGGTAATGATCGACTTCCTCAACCGCAGCGAGCAGTGGCCGCGGGGGCTGCTCACCGGTGTGGCCGCCGGGTTCAAGCTGACTCCGCTGGCCTTCGCCTTCTACTACCTGGTGCGCGGCGACTGGCGGGGGCTGCGGAATATGGCCTTTGGCTTCCTTGCCACCTTCGGGCTGGGGTTCCTGATCCTGCCCCGGGAGTCGAAGACTTATTGGGGAGAACTGCTCCCGGACACGTCACGGGTCGGCGGGGGAGCGTACGTGGACAACCTTTCCTTCCGCGGCGCGCTGCTGCACTTCGCCGGACCGGATGCGGACGTGACTGCCCCCTGGCTGCTCTTGTGCCTCGCCGCAGCGGCTGCTGCAGCCGTCATCATCCGACTGGCAACACTGGCCGGGATGGATCTGCTGGCTCTGGCGGCCGCAGCACTGCTGATGCTGCTGGCCTCACCGGTCTCCTGGTCCCACCACTGGGTCTGGGTGGCCATCTTCCTTCCCCTGACCGCGGCAGCGGTGCAGGGGCTTCCCGGACGGCGAAGGACGATGCGTGCCACCGGCTGGATCCTGCTGGCCGCCACGACGGTGATTTTCTACCTGACACCCAAGGGCATTGCCACTCTGCTGGGCGCGGGGGACCTTGACTCCCAAGCCCCGGGACTGTGGCTGATGGCCGCCAGCGCCGGAGTCTTCTGCGGCGCCGGCCTGCTGGCCTGGTTCCTGGTCCTGCTGTGGCCCGCCCGGCCCCGCCGCTGGTGGCGCGCCGCACCCGTTTCCGGGGATATCCAGGTACCTCGGACCTAGACTGTTGCCCATGACTACCGGATCCCTCCTGGCTATCTGCCGCGTGCACGCCCTGCGGCCCACCTCCGACGCGGTGGGAGTGAGCGCGATCGACAAGCGTGCCGTTGAGGGACCCGTCAAGCTTTACTCGCTGGGGCTCACCGGCGATGTGCAGGCAGACCGCCGGCACCACGGCGGTGAATCCAAGGCTGTCTACGCGTACTCGCAGGAGGACGCGGACTACTGGGCTGCGGAACTGGGCGAGCCGGTGCCGCCGGGCCGTTTCGGTGAAAACCTCCGGGTGGCAGGCATCGACGCGTCCCACGCGGTAGTGGGGGAGCAGTGGCGGATCGGTGCGGATGTGGTCCTGGAAGTGACCTGCCCGCGCACACCCTGCCGGAACTTCGCCCAGTACATGGGCCAGCCGAAGTGGGTGGCCCGGTTCGCCGCGGCCGGACGACTGGGAACCTACCTCCGCGTTGTCAGCCGCGGCTCAATCCAGGCCGGAGACGCAGTGGAAGTCATTTCCCGCCCGGAGCACGGAGTAAGCGTGGCGGACGTGTTTACCGGCCTCTCCGCTGAGCAGCATTTCCGCCTGTCAGAAGCACATTCGGAGGGCATGTACCTGTCTCCGGAAATCCGCAAGGTGCTCCGCCGGCAGGCTGCAGTCCAGGACGCCGTTTAGGCTGTGTGCCGGACCTCACTGCCCTAATCTTCGGGGATAGCGGCTGCCATGCCGTACACTTGAGGAATCCCCCACTCCGGTATTCCCTGATTTCCCTGCGGACTTGAGTCCATTGCAGGTACGTTGTGTTGGGGCCCGCATGAAACATGCGGGCAGATTCATCTCCTGGGAGCGCCGGCAAAGAAATCGTCACACCGAGCCGCGGTCGCAACCCAGTGATACAGGCCCACAGCTGTGACGGAGAGTCCTGCCTGGGATTGCAACAGTGCCCGGACTTATGTACTCGCAGCCGTTAGAGCGCGCTGCCCGGTCCCACTGATGAGGAATACTCCTTTGCTTGATAACGCCCAAGACATTCTTGAAGAAAACACCACCCCCGAAGCTGAAGAAGCCGAGGTGCTGTTCTCTGATTTCGATCTGGACCCCCGCGTCCTTGCCGCTCTGAAGGACGTTGGCTACAAGACGCCGTCGCCTATCCAGGCAGCCACCATTCCGCTTCTCCTCGAAGGCCGCGACGTCGTAGGCCTGGCACAGACAGGTACCGGCAAGACCGCCGCCTTCGCTGTTCCCGCACTGTCCCTGCTGGCCGGACGCCCGGCCACCAAGGACACCCAGGTTCTGGTCCTGGCACCCACCCGTGAACTGGCACTGCAGTCCGCAGAGGCCTTCACCTCCTACGCAGCACACATGGATGCCATCACCGTCCTGCCCGTGTACGGCGGATCCGCTTACGGCCCCCAGCTTGCCGGACTGCGCCGCGGCGCCCAGGTGGTTGTTGGAACCCCCGGCCGAGTGATCGACCACATCGCCAAGGGCTCACTGGACCTGTCCAACCTTGAATACCTGGTGCTGGACGAAGCCGATGAAATGCTGCGCATGGGCTTTGCCGAAGACGTGGAGCAGATCCTTTCCTCCACCCCGGCGGACAAGCAGGTTGCCCTGTTCTCCGCCACCATGCCGCCGGCCATCCGCAAGATTGCCAAGAAGTACCTGAACAACGCTGCGGAAATCACGGTCAAGTCCAAGACCACCACCGGCGTCAACACCCGCCAGCGGTACGTTCAGGTCATGGGCCCGCACAAGCTGGACGCCATGAGCCGCATCCTCGAGACCGAGGACTTCGACGGCGTCATCGCCTTCGTGCGTACCAAGATGGCTACCGAGGACCTGGCTGACAAGCTGAAGTCCCGCGGCTACAAGGCTGCCGCCATCAACGGCGACATCCCGCAGCAGCAGCGCGAGCGCACCGTCGAGGCCCTGCGCGACGGCAAGATCGACATCCTGGTTGCCACCGACGTCGCCGCCCGCGGCCTGGACGTCGAGCGCATCAGCCACGTCTTCAACTACGACATCCCGCACGACACCGAGTCATACGTGCACCGCATTGGCCGCACCGGCCGCGCGGGACGCAGCGGCGACGCCATCCTCTTCATGACCCCGCGCGAAAAGTACCTGCTGCGCGCCATTGAGAAGGCCACCCGCCAGCCCGTTGAGCACATGCAGCTGCCGAGCGTTGACCTGGTCAATGCCAAGCGCCTTGCCAAGTTCTCCGAGCGCATCACCGAGACCCGGAACACCGAAGACCTCTCCGTCTTCCGTGACCTGGTTACCAAGTACATCGCCGAGAACGACGTTCCCGCCGAGGAAATCGCCGCTGCACTGGCCGTTATGGCCCAGGGCGGACGCCCGCTGCTGATGGAAGAGATTCCGCAGGCACCGGCCCGCCAGCGCGAGCGTTCCGAAGGCCGAAACGACGGTTTCGGCTCCCGCGGCCCGACGCGCCCGCTGACCGAAGGCAACGCGACCTACCGCATCGCCGTCGGACGCCGCCAGCGCGTCATGCCCGGCTCGATCGTCGGCGCCATCGCGAACGAGGGCGGCCTGTCCTCCTCGCAGATCGGCGGCATCGACATCCGTGCCGACCACACCCTCGTGGAACTGCCGGCTGACCTTTCCAAGGACCAGCTGCGTGCCCTGTCCCGCACCCGGATCGGCGGCGAGCTGATCCACCTGGAGCTGGACAAGGGACGCCGTCCTTCCCGCGAAGGCGGCTCCTACGACCGCGCTGACCGCGGTTTCAAGAAGGACTTCAAGAAGCGCGACGGCGAGCGGTCCTTCGGTGACCGCGGCTCGGACCGCCCGTACAAGAAGAAGTTCGACGGCGACCGCAGCTTCAGCAAGCCTGCCGGTGCCGGCGCCGGTGCGCGCAAGCCGCGTTTCCGCGACTAAGAGTTCCTAACAGGTTGGGTGTCCCCGGAAAGGGGGCACCCAACCTGCGTTTAACGCCCTTGGTGCTGCCGGTTTGCCGCCGGCGGCGCGGGTTCTGTCTGGTTTACGCGGCGGCTGCGCCGGACACGGTAGAGGTGGAAGAACCATACGCCTGGTCCCAGGACGGGAAACCCGAGAATGCCGAGCAGGCACAGGAACTTCGTGCCTGGCGTCAGGGTACGATCCCGGGCCAGGGAAATGACCGCAGCGACTGTCAGCGCCAGGATCACCGCTCCCATGGCGGTGACCATGAACTCCCATACTGCCGGAACGGCCGGATTGGTGCCTTGGTCCATGCTGGGCTCCTCTTTGAACGCTTGCCGCCTTTCGGCGCGGTTCCGAGTCAGTCTGCCACAGCAGGCTCGCCGTTCAGGAACTCAGCGGCATGCCTGGCGTCCCTGGCGTCCCTGCGCAGCTGCAGTACATCGGCTGCCAGTGCAGCGAAGTCGCGCAGCGTCGCTTCCTGCTCCCCGGTGAGGCTGCGCGCCCTGCGGTCCATGACACAGAGGGTGCCAAGGGCAAGCCCGTTGGCGTTGCGCAGCGGCACTCCGGCATAGAAGCCAAAACCGGGGGACGCGGCCACCAGCGGATTATCAGAGGTGCGCGGGTCCTTCTGCACGTCATCGACGATGAACAGATTGTCTTCCCGGACCGTCACCGGGCACAGGGAGCCGCTCTGATCCGTGGAACCCCTGCTGGCGCCGCTGCCGGACACTGTCCAGACCTGTTCCCCGCCCACAATTGAAACTGCCGCCACTGGAACGCCCAGCACGCGTGCGGTGAGGGCGGTGATCCGGTCCAGGATTGGATCCGCTTCGTCTTCTGACGCCGCTCCCAGCTCCTCGGCCGCACGGACCCGCTCGGGATCCTCACCTGCAGCCATGCTGCGGCGTCCGCGGCCTGCCGTCGCCAAGTCCTGCATGGCCTCGGACACCTCGTGGGCCGATGGCCGCTCAGCGGGGTCCAGGGCCGTCATGGCACGGAGGATTCCAGCCCACTGCCGTCCCAGGGAATCGGGGATCTCCGGACCGCGGAACAGGCGTGCCAGTGCGCTTTCAACCGCCAGGCCGGGAAAGGCGCGCTCTCCGGTCAGGCAGCGAAGCAGTACCAGTCCCAGCGAATAGACATCGCTGTGCGGCCCCGCCGGCTCGGAGCGCACCTGCTCCGGGCTCATGAACCCAGCAGTCCCGGTGAACTCTTCTCCCTGCGGGTTGGGATCTCCGGCCATCTGTGCCACGCCGAAGTCGGTCAGTTTGGCGCGCAGCCGGGTTTCGTCTTCCCGGTAGTCAAAGAGCAGGATGTTCGCCGGCTTGATGTCCCGGTGCACAATGCCGCCGCGGTGCATGTAATCGAGGCCGATAGCCAGGTCATACGCGAGATGCGCTACCTGGCGGGCAGGCAGCTTGCCCGTGGCCAGCCTGCGGCTCAGATCGGAACCCTGGACCAGTTCCATGGCCAGCCACACAATCGAGGTGCCCGACGGCGAAACTTCGGTACCGGCGTCGAACAGTGTGATCAGGCTGTGGTGGTTGAGCTGGGAGAGGACTTTGGCTTCCGCTTCGTTGCGGCTGCGTTCTTCTTCCGTCCGGGCTCGGGAAGCAATGAGTTTCACGGCTACATCGCGGCCCAGCAGTTCATCCACTGCGCGGTGGACCGAGCCCATGGAGCCGGAACCGATCCGCTCCTGCAGGCGGTATCTGCCGCCCACGACCGTTCCGGGACCCATTTGCCTAGGCATCCACGCACTCCTGTAAGAATCTGATCCGGCCGGCAGGGGAACGGCGGTGTGGAAACCCTGTTGTTCCCTGTTATGCAGTCTAAGTCCGCTCTTGCCTCCAGGTGCCGCAAGACAGGCCGCTGACATGCAGAAACAGTGTCTTCAATCACACTGGGGCGGTTTGGGGGAAATCGATTTCGTGATGCGCAGAAAGTACTGGTAGAGTCTTATGTCGTTGCCCCGGACAGGGGCGATGCCCCGATAGCTCAGTGGTAGAGCGCCATCTTGGTAAGATGGAGGTCCCGGGATCGATTCCCGGTCGGGGCTCTCAATGGGAGGGTCCGCGTTTCTAAGCCTGCTGTTCCACACTAGGCCAGGTGCGCGGGCTTGACTCATTTATGGCGGTGTAGCTCAGTTGGTTAGAGCGCACGACTCATAATCGTGAGGTCGGGAGATCGAGCCTCCCCACCGCTACCAAAAGAAAACCCCCGGGATCTTCCCGGGGGTTTTCTGTTTGCCCCGGCACCTGGAAACTACGCAGGGACACGCAGCGCCCGGACCTGGCCGGAAGGGACCGGCTTGTAGGATCACATCAGAGCGCCGTCCCGATCAATCGCACCGAGCACGGAACGAAAGATGCAGACCCGATGACAGAGAACACTCCCGCTGCTGCCGAGCAGGCCCTTCCGAGCCGGCGGGCCCGCAGGGCTGCGCAGAACCCCGACGCCGGTGCCTCCGCCGCGGACGGATCGGTTACACGGCGCGATTCAAGGGCAAAGTCTGATCCAGGGGCTCAATCCGGTTCAGGGACACATCCCGGTGCCGGCGACGGCATTGCCTCCGCTGTGAAACGTTCAGCAGTGCAGGCGCCTGTGGAGGAACCCCTCACCCGCCGGCGTGCCCGGGCGGAACTCCGGTCCTGGGGCGGCAGCACGGTTCCTGCGGCAGAGAATATTCCCGAGGCAGAGAGTGTTCCTGCGGAGCGGGTGCCGGTGGAGACCGCCGCGGATGTCACTGCCGGGCAGGAACCCGTTTCGGATGTTCCCACTGAGCATGCCGGTCCTTCCACCAGCCATGCCGGCCCATCCGCCGAAAGCGCCGGTCCCAGCGCCCGTCCCTCCACCGAATCCGCGGCGTACGATTCCGTGCCCCAGTGGTCCGTCCCGCAGGGCCCAGCCGAAACCGGCCAGGAGCCGGATATGGACTGGACCGAAGCGGCTCCGCCCGAACCCGTGATCCAGCCGGAACCGGCGGCTGCCATAGCGGAGGCGCCCAGCGCGGCGTCCTTTGATCCCCGCACCGCCGTCATCCTTCCCGAATTGCCGGAGGCTCCGCCGGCCCTGCCGCAGCCGGAAGGGGAGGACCGCCCGTTGGCAGACGGCTTCGGCTCCACGGCAGGCAATGCGTTTGAGCCCGTTTTCCTGGAGCCGGAACCGGAACTGGAACCGGAACCGGAATCAGAACCAGAATCAGAAGCTTGGGCCGTAGTTGAACCGGTCCCGGAAGCTGTAGTTGAACCGGAATCCGAAACCTCGCCGGAAGCCGCGGTGGACGCGGAACCGGACCTTGAGGCGGAACTGGACGTTGAGGCGGGGCATCCCGCGGGGTTGCCGCTTGATCCAGTACTGATGCCCTCTGACCTGCGCGAACGCACTCGCCAGGCAGTGCGCGGCGAACCGAACGACGTCCGCAGGGCCACCTTCCTGGATACCAAAACCGCAAAGATCCCCGCCACCCGCGGTTTCCGCGGATTCCTGGCTTCACTGGGGATCCGGATAGCGCCGTCTGCCCGTGAGCTGGAGGAACGGCGGGACACCCGCATGGTGAGCCAGCACTGGCCCGGCCCGCGCACCATCTCCGTGGTGAACGGTAAGGGCGGAGCTAACAAAACGCCCACCACCGTGATGCTGGCCGCCATCTTTGCCCGCAACGGCGGCGGGCCGGTCCTGGCCTGGGACAACAACGAGACCCGCGGCACCCTGGGCTGGCGCACCGAGCAGGCGCAGCACGATGCCACCGTTATGGACCTGCTCCCCGAAACGGGGCTCCTGCTCTCGCCTGCCGCACAGTCGGCCATGCTCGCGAAGTTTGTCCACCACCAGACGGACGACAAATACGACGTCCTGCGCTCCAACCCGAACGTGCTCGCCTCGGAGCAGAAGGTCACGAAGGCAGATTTTGATTCCCTGCACTCCGTGGCGTCGAAGTACTTCCGGCTGAACATCGTGGACTCCGGCAACGATGAAAGTGCCGAACGCTGGCTGCGGATGATCGACCACACGGACCAGCTGGTTATTGCCACCACTACGGTCGAAGAGCATGCCGAGGCCGGTGCCCTGCTCCTGGAAGCCCTCCAGGAACGTGGTGGGAAATATGCGGAACTGGCGCGCGGCGCCGTCGTGATTGTCTCCCAGGCAGACCGTAACGGGACCGAAGCCCAGGCACGCAGGGTGGCCGAGGCGTTCAAGGTGCTGGCACGGGCGGCGGTGACCATTCCTTACGACCCTGCACTGGTCAAGGGACAGATCCGGTATGCCTCGCTCCGGCCGGTAACCCAGCGGGCGTGGCTGAGGGCAGCGGCCGCTGTTGCGGGCGGCCTCTAGAAAGATCAGCTTGCTTATCTTTACCTCTTTTTCCTAGGGTAGGTAGCAGCGGCGGTTCAGACCGGACCGCCAGACCCACGAACGGAGGCAAAATGTCAGCACATGATATTTCCGGCAAGAAGGTCGCTTTCCTGCTCACGGACGGCGTAGAGCAGGTCGAACTCACCAGCCCCTGGGAAGCCGTAAAGGAAGCCGGCGGATCGCCGGTCCTGGTTTCGCCGTCCAGCGGCAGCATCCAGGGCTTCAACGGTGTGGACAAGGGCGACACGTTCTCCGTCGACCTCGATGTCGCCGATGCCAACGCCTCGGACTTCGACGCACTGGTACTCCCCGGCGGGGTTGTGAACGCCGACTACCTGCGCGTGAACAAGGACGCCCAGAAGTTTGCGCGGGACTTCTTCGAAGCTGGCAAGCCGGTCGCCGCGATCTGCCACGGACCGTGGCTGCTCATCGACGCCGAAGTTGTGAAGGGCCGTGACCTGACGTCTTTCCACACCCTTGCCACCGACCTGCGCAACGCCGGTGCCAACTGGAGCGACGAGGAAGTTGTCGTCGACCAGGGACTGGTCACCAGCCGCACCCCGGATGACCTGGAGGCGTTCAACGCCAAGGTTGTGGAGGAGATCTCCGAAGGCCAGCACGCGGGACAGCACGCCTAGGCCTCTTCCCGCCTTTCTCCGCCCCGGATGCCGGCAGGCATCCGGGGCGGAGTGCTGTCCGGGGTTCTGTGCGGGTTGACCCAGGCATTGGATGAGACGTCCATGGTCTTTTGCCCCAGGCTCCCTAGGGTGGGTGGCAACCATGGAGTCCGCATCGGCGGCCGAGCAAAGGGGGAGTATGCCTGCGACCAGCAGCGACAACGTACCGGCGGGCCCAGGCCAGCGGCCGCTGGAGGGGATTGTGGTGGCAGACTTTTCCCGTGTCCTCGCCGGGCCTTTGTGCACCATGACCCTCGCGGACCTGGGCGCCCGGGTCATCAAAGTGGAACGGCCCGGGACCGGGGACGACACACGCAGCTGGGGCCCGCCCTGGTCGCCCACCGGGTCCACCTACTTTGAGTCCGTCAACCGGAACAAGGAGTCGGTCTGCCTGGACCTGGGAGATGAGGGTGACAGGCAGCTGGCCCGCGAACTGGCCCTGCGGGCCGACGTCCTGGTGGAGAACTTCAAGCCCGGCGGCCTGGACCGGCTGGGACTCGGCTACGCAGAACTGAGCGCCGCGAACCCCGGACTCGTCTACGCTTCCATCTCCGGGTTCGGGTCAGCCGGAGGCCGTGACCTTCCCGGCTACGACTTTGTGGTGCAGGCCCTGGGCGGGCTGATGAGCATAACCGGAGAAGCCGACGGCACCCCGCTGAAGGCCGGAGTGGCGCTGGTCGATGTACTCACCGCCAAGGACGCCGCCATCGCCGTCCTGGCTGCGCTCTCCTCCCGGCGGGCGACGGGCAGGGGCAGCCATGTGCAGGTCAATCTGCTCTCAAGCCTCCAGGGTGCGCTGGCCAACCAGGCCCAGGCCTGGCTTGGCGCCGAAGTGGTCCCCGGCAGGATGGGCAATGCCCACCCGTCGATCGTGCCCTACCAGCTGCTGGACTGCGGCGATGTTCCGCTGGCAGTCGCGTGCGGCAACGACGCCCAGTTTGCCCGGCTTGCCGCGGAGCTCGGAGTCCCGGAGCTGGCTTCCGATGAGCGGTTCGCCACCAACAGTGCCCGGGTTGCACACCGGGAAGTGCTGATTCCCCTGCTGGAGCGCCGGCTGGCCGCCGCACCGGCAGCACAGTGGCAGGAACGGCTAAGCAAGGCAGGGATACCGGCAGGAAAGGTCTCCGGCATCGATGAGGGCATAGCGTTCGCCGAGTCCCTCGGCCTGGACCCGGTTCTGGAAGTCCTGGATTCCAACGGCGATCCGGCAGGCCGGCAGATCCGGCACCCGGCCACGTGGGAACCGCCCCTGGCGACCCGGGCTGAGGCTCCGCCAAAGCTTGGTGCGCACACGGAGGAGATCCGGGCGTGGCTTCGGACACCAGTGCACGAAGGTCATCTCTCGCGCTGACGCAGCTCCAGCCACAGCGGCGCCGAAACGTCCGGGTCATCGAGGTCGACGCCGAGCAGCGCCGTTGCGAGTCCGATGCGGTGGCGCAGTGAATTCCGGTGCACGCCCAACGCCCGTGAAGCGTTCTCCCAGTGGCCGCGGTGCCGCAGGTACTCCCTCACGGTTCCCGCCAGGTCCGTTCGCGGGTACTCCGCCAGGGCAGCAGCCCAGGCCTGGGCAGCCGGATGTGCCGGTCCTGCTGTCCCGGCGAGTGCGCCGGCGGCCGCCTGGCCGAGCGCACGTCGCAGGCCAGGAAGCACCCCGGGGACTTCGCCCAGCGTGACGGGTTCGCTGACCGCGCCGGACAGCTCCGGCACCTCTGCGGGCAGCGGCACGGACTCAGCTGCCGCCCAGGCCTCCTGGCCGTTGTCGGGCACCAGGACGTAGAGCACTCTGTCACGCTCGTGCCGGAGCGTGCAGGAAGTGCTCTGCGCCGGCAGCGGCTCTACCCCCGGAGCAGGTTCCAGTGACAGCGCCGCCCGCACCAGCTGCTCCGCAGCGTGCCCGCCGGGTGCGGAGAGTGCCAGGACCCGCACCCGCCGGGGGAGCTCGGAGTGCCCTGCGTCTTCGGCCAGTATCCGTGCTGCTTCGGTGAGCCCGTGCAGTATCAGCTTGGCTACTGCAGACTGGAGGACTGCCGCGGCACCGGAGGCAGCCTCACGCTGCCGCGCCTTGAGAGCCAGGAGCGTGCAGACCGTCATGATTACCTGGCGGTCGGGCGCTGCGAGCTTCCGCCCCGGGCCCACCGCCAGGAAGCCGTGGATCCGGCCGTTGACCGCAATGGGGTACTCCACCACAGGCTGGCCGTGCAGCTCGAAAGTCGCAGCCGAATGGGTACCAGCGCGGTTTAACCGGATGGTCTCTTCGCGCAGGGGCTCGAGCAGGGCGCCGGTGCTCTCCGGCCAGTAACGTGCAGGCTCGGTACCCGAGGGTAAAAACACGGCCCACCCGCCCAGCGCCTGGGCAAGTCCGCGGACGACGGCGGCGGCGCCGTCCGGCCGCATGGCGGCCTGTGCCAGCGAAGTCTGGGTTCCCAGGCTGCCCAGCAGCTCGGCCTGCCCGCTGCGGGCAGAAAGGGACCAGAATGCCCGGGAAACGTTTTGGAAAGGCACGCCGTCGGGGACGGCGAGCAGATGGATGCCTGCCTCGTCACACGCCTGGGACAAATAGTCCGGCACCTCCGCAAGCCAGGGCCCCAGGCCAATGCCGAGGGCATGCAGGCCCTTGGCGCGCAGCCGTTCCACGTACCTGGCAGTCGTTGCCGGACTCCCTCCCAGGGGCATGCCCGTGGTCAGCAGGAGCTCGCCGCCGTCGAGGTACGGCGTGGGATCCTCCAGCTCGGAGACGTGGACGCCGGTCAGCTGCCTGCCCCGGAGGGAGTGGCCGCTGACGGGAACCAGATGCGGGCCGAGCACCGCGCAAAGCTCAGAAAGGGAGACCATGGGATAAATCATCCGCTATCGGGCCGGAACTTGGCCGGAATGCTCAATGACGCATGTCGCAGGCGTCCGTAGCGTGTGGTCATGACTTTCACTGCATCCGAGGCCACGCTGCCCCAGACCCGTCATCTTGCCACCGCAGTTCCGGGGCCGCGCTCCCGGGAACTGCACGCTGAACGCAGGCAGCAGGTCAGTTCTGGATTCGGCACGGTGCTGCCGGTCTTCATCGAGCGGGCAGAGGGCGGAATCCTCCAGGACGTGGACGGAAACCGTTTCATCGATTTTGCCTCGGGCATCGCAGTGACCAGCGTTGGCGCGTCCAACGCCCGGGTCCGGGAGCGGGTCGCAGCACAGCTGGAGCGGTTCACCCATACCTGCTTTATGGTCACCGAATACGAATCCTTCACACAGGTGTGCCGCTGGCTCAATGAACACACCCCGGGAACTTTCGAGAAGCGGACGGCTCTCTTCTCCACCGGTGCGGAAGCGGTCGAAAACGCCGTCAAGATCGCCCGCGCCGCGACAGGGCGGCCGAACGTCCTGGTCTTTGACGAGGCATACCACGGCCGAAGCCTGCTCACCATGGCCATGACGGCAAAGGAAAACCCCTACCGCCTCAACTTTGGCCCGCTGCCGGGAGAAGTGCTGCGGGCACCGTCAGCGAATCCGCTGCGTCCGTCCCGGGCGTCCGTTCCCGGGGCCGATCCTGCCGCTGCCGCGCTGGCCGGCGTCGAAGAGCTCCTGTCCGAGCACGGGGCCGGGTCCTTCGCAGCAATGGTGATCGAACCGATCCAGGGAGAGGGCGGTTTCGTTGTCCCGGCCCCCGGTTTCCTGCAGGGGCTGCGGTCCCTGGCCGACCAGCACGGGATTGTGCTGGTTATCGATGAAATCCAGGCCGGCATGGGCCGCACCGGCACCCTCTATGCCAGCGAGCACGAAGGTGTGGCCGGAGACATCACGCTCAGCGCCAAGGCCCTGGCCGGCGGGCTGCCCCTCTCCGCAGTCACGGGGCGCGCGGACCTCATGGACGCAGTGCACACCGGTGGCCTGGGCGGAACTTACGCCGGCAACCCGCTGGCCTGCGAAGCGGCACTCGCCGTCTTCGAAGAATTCGAGGACGGCACGCTGCTGGCGAATGCACGTGCAATCGAAGAGACGGTCCGCGAAGTCCTCGAACCGCTGGTGGCCCAAGTGCCCGCGGTTGCCGAGTTCCGCGGCCGGGGCGCAATGCTGGCCCTCGAATTCGCGGACCCGGAAACTCTGGAACCGCGTGCGGACCTGGCCCAGGCCGCGTCCGCAGCCTGCCACGCCCAGGGCGTGCTGACACTCACCTGCGGCACCTACGGCAACGTCATCCGGCTCCTGCCTCCGCTGGTCATACCCCGGGACCTGCTCCTCGACGGACTTCATGTCCTGCGCTCGGCCATCCTCGAAGCCGCGGCGAATTCCTAGCCAGCTGCCAACCGGTCAACCACCGCCAGCCGGCTGACGCCGGCCGTCCGAAAGAGATGAAACACCATGAGCACAACCACCGCACCTGCCACGGAGACCCTGGACCCCTCGGACCTGATCAGTTTCGACTCGCTGCTGACCAGCGAGGAACTGGAGCTGCGCGCCCGCGTCCGCACTTTCGTGGATGAGGCTATCCGCCCCAACATTGCAGGATGGTTCGAGGCAGCACACTTCCCGCTGGAGATAGTCCCGGAAATGGGGAAGCTTGGCCTGCTGGGCATGCACCTGCACGGGTACGGCTGCGGCGGACGCTCGGCCGTGGAGTACGGACTGGCCGGGGCTGAACTGGAAGCCGGAGACTCCGGGCTGCGGACATTCGTCTCCGTCCAGGGGTCACTGGCCATGAGCGCGATCTCCAAGTGGGGTTCCGAGGAACAGAAGACCCGCTGGCTTCCAGGCATGGCCCGCGGCGAGGAAATCGGCTGCTTCGGCCTGACCGAGCCCACTGCCGGTTCGGACCCTTCAGCCATGAAAACCTTCGCCCGGCGCGACGGCGATGACTGGGTACTAAACGGCACCAAGCGCTGGATCGGCCTCGCCAACGTAGCCTCCGTGGCAGTCATCTGGGCACAGACCGAGGAGGGAATCCGGGGTTTTGTGGTTCCCACTGAAACTGCGGGCTACACCGCAACGCCGATTGAGCCCAAGCTGTCCATGCGAGCCAGCATCCAGTGCGAAATCGAGCTCAGCGACGTCCGCCTGCCCGCCGACGCGATGCTCCCCGGGGCACGCGGACTGCGCGGTCCGTTCTCCTGCCTCAACGAGGCACGCTACGGAATCATCTGGGGATCCATGGGCGCGGCACGGGATTCCTTCGAAGCTGCGCTGGCCTACTCCAAGGAGCGGCTGCAGTTCGACAAGCCCCTGGCCGGGTACCAGCTTACCCAGCAGAAGCTCGTGGATATGGCCCTGGAAATCAACAAGGGGTTCCTGCTTGCCCTGCATCTGGGCCGCCTGAAGGACGCGGGCACCCTGCAGAACCACCAGATCTCCGTGGGGAAACTGAACAACGTCCGCGAAGCCATCGCGATCGCCCGCGAAGCGCGGACGATCCTGGGCGGCAACGGCATCACCCTGGACTACTCGCCGCTGCGCCACGCGAACAACCTTGAATCGGTGCGCACCTACGAGGGCACGGACGAGGTACACACGCTCATCCTCGGCCAGCACCTCACCGGCGTCCCAGCCTTCCGCTAACCAGTCCGCACACCACACAGGAGAACCCCTTGGCCAACAACACACCTGCCGCAGCGCTCCGGCAGTTCATCGCCGGCAAATGGGAAGACGGCGAGGCCGCCCGGCTCAGTTCCGCCAATCCCGCCCGTCCGCAGGAAACCGTGGCGGAGGGGAACCAGGCGTCGGTGGAGCAGCTGAAGCAAGCGGTAGCTGCGGCTTCTGACGCGGCACGGTCCTGGGCAGCGGTGCCGATGCACGAACGCGGCGCCGTCCTGCTCCGTGCTGCCGCCCTGCTGGAGGGGTCAGCCGATGAACTCGGGCTGGAACTGGCACGTGAAGAAGGCAAGACCCTGGCTGAGGGCAGGGGAGAAGTGGCCCGCGCAGCGCAGATCCTGAGGTACTACGGGAACGAGGGAGACCGCAGTGCCGGAGAAATCTTCTCCTCTCCGAGACGCGGCGAACAGATCCTGGTAGTGCGCAAGCCGCTCGGCGTCATCGGCGTTGTCACCCCGTTCAATTTCCCCATCGCCATCCCCGCCTGGAAGATCGCTCCTGCCCTGGTGTACGGCAACACCGTGGTGTGGAAGCCTGCCAGCACCGTGCCGCTCCTGGCACAGCGGCTCGCCGAGGCCCTTGACGCAGCCGGTCTGCCCAAGGGTGTCCTGAACCTCGTGATCGGTCCGGGTGCCCTGGGAAGTGTACTGGTGGAACATCCACTGCTGGACGGACTCACCTTCACCGGTTCCACCGGGGTGGGCCGGAAGCTCGCGGCGGCCGGCGCTGCACGGGGAGTCCCCGTGCAGGCGGAAATGGGCGGAAAGAATGCCGCCGTTGTCCTGGCCGGGGCAGATCTTGACCTGGCCGCAGAGCAGGTACTGTTCGGTGCGTTCCGGTCCACGGGGCAGAAATGCACGGCAACGTCGCGGCTGATCGTGGAGGAACAGGTCGCGGATGACCTGCTGGCCAGGCTGACCAGCAGGTTGGGGGAGTGGTCCACGGGGGACCCGGCCGACCCCTCAATCCACATGGGCCCACTGGTCAGCGCGTCAGCGGCAGCGGACGTGCGCAGGGGGATCGACGCCGCAGTTTCCGCCGGCGCCCGTGTTGCCTTCCAGGGTTCAATTCCCCGGGACGCCGGCGAAGACTCGGCGTTCGTGGCGCCAACCATCCTGGAACTGCCGGAGGGCTCCGAAGCGGAACGCAACCCGGCCTGGACTGAGGAGTTCTTCGGCCCGGTGCTGGCAGTCCGCCGGGCGGCCAGCACCGCCCAGGCTTTCGAATGGGCCAACCAGGGAGACTACGGCCTCTCCGCCGCGGTCTTCACTCAGGACGTCACCCGGGTGCTCGACGCCGTGGACGGCCTCGACGTCGGGATCCTCCACGTAAATTCCGAGTCCGCCGGTGCAGACCCGCACGTTCCGTTCGGCGGGGCGAAGAAGTCGGGGTACGGACCCAAGGAGCAGGGCCAGTCCGCCAGGGAGTTCTTCACCCACACCACCACCGTTTACCTCCGCGGGGGTACCCCCGGCTAGTACTGTTCCCTCCAACAGTCGAACCGCTGGTTCTGCACCACCTTCACCAACGCTCTGCATCACACGCACCGCAACCAAAGGGGTAAGGGAATGGCTACATCGGAAGTCGGCGCCGCGAAAGCGGAACCCTCGCTGTTGAAGGTCCTGGGCAACTGGGACGTCCTGGCACTTGGATTCGGAGCCATGATCGGCTTTGGCTGGGTGGTGCTGACCGGGGACTGGATATCCTCCGCCGGAACCATGGGCGCCGTCCTGGCCATGGCGGCGGGCGGGCTGATCATGGCCGTCGTGGGGCTGACCTATGCAGAGCTCGTGGCGTCCATGCCCAAAGCAGGCGGCGAGCACAACTACCTGCTGCGGGGCATGGGGCCGCGCTGGTCGTTCATTGGGTCATGGGCGATCACCGGCGGTTACATCAGCATTGTTGCCTTTGAAGCCGTTGCCCTTCCCCGCACCGCCACCTACCTCTTCCCCAACCTCAACGCCGTGCCGCTGTGGGAGATAGCCGGGGACCAGGTGCACCTGACCTGGGCGCTGGTTGGCGTGATTGCCGCCGTTGTAATTACCGGCATCAACATCCTCGGCGTCAAGCAGGCGGGTATCGCGCAGACCTTCGTGGTCCTGCTGCTGCTCGTCATCGGCCTCATGCTGGTCTTTGGCTCCTTTACCGGCGGTTCCGCAGTGAACATGGAGCCGTTCTTCAGCGGCGGCCTGGGCGGATTCTTCGCCGTCCTGGTGGTGGTGCCGTTTATGTTCGTCGGCTTCGACGTGATTCCCCAGTCCGCAGAGGAAGCCAAAATCCCGCCCCGGCAGATTGGGCGCCTGGTAGTCATCGCCGTCGTGCTCGCCACCGTCTGGTACGTGGGTGCAATCCTCACGACCTCGTCCGCCATGCCCGCCTCAGAGCTGGCCGGAGCAGACATTGCGACGGCGGACGCCATGGGTGCGCTGTTCAACAGCGACACCATGGCCAAGGTCCTGATTGCCGGCGGTATAGCGGGCATCCTCACCTCGTGGAATTCCCTGCTTCTCGGAGCATCACGGCTGATGTACTCAATGGCCCGTTCCGGAATGCTGCCGGAGTGGTTTGGCCGCCTGCACCCGAAGTACCGCACCCCGGCCAACGCACTGCTGTTCATCGGCGGACTATCGGTCCTTGCACCGTTCTTTGGGCAGAACATGCTCGGCTGGCTGGTGGATTCCGGCTCACCCAGCATCGTGATCGCCTACGCGATGGTCTCGCTGGTGTTCGTCCTGCTGCGCCGCCGCGAACCAGGCATGGACCGGCCGCTGCGGATCGGAGGCCGGGGCAACGGCGGGCAGGTAATCGGGATCGCGGCGCTCATCCTGTGCCTGGGACTGCTTTCGCTCTACCTGCCCGGAATGCCCGCAGCCCTGGGCCTGGCGCCATGGGTGATGTTCGGCCTGTGGTGGATCCTGGGCATGGTTTTCCTGTTCCGGATTCCAGCCGGGATCCGTCCCGGGATCGGTGCCGAAGAGAACCTGCTGGAACGCCTGGCTGCCCGGAAGGGACGCTAGCGGCCGGCCCGGCTGTTGTCCGTGGACCGGCGCTAGGACCAGGCCACAACCAGCCTGGCAGCCTGCTGCGGGACGGTGACGTCGATTCCCGTCAGCTGCTCGAAGCGGTGCAGCCGGTTCATGAGGGTGTTGCGGTGGCAGAAGAGTTCCTCTGCTGACCGCGCCACGCTGCCGCTGGCCAGGTAGGAGCGGACGGCCTCGCTCAGCCGGGCCCTCTCCGCCGGGCCGCAGGAGGCCAGGGCGCTGTCAACATCGGGAACAACCGGAGCGCCGGTCTCCGCGAGGCGAAGCCGGGCGAGCCGGGCCCAGGCGTTGCTCATGGTCAGGGCCCCGGAGTCCTGTTCCCCTGCCAGGGACGCCAGGGTTCGTGCCGTCTGTGCTGCCGTCCGCACCCCTGCGAGCCCGGGTACCTGCTCCACCAGCCCGCACCGCAGGCTGCGGACCTGCGCGGTGGCTTCCTGGCGGGGACTTCCGGGGCGGTCGTCCGCCGCCCAGAAGGCGGTCAGCCCGTCAGGCATGGGGTGGGTGAAGAGGTCCGTTCCCCGGCGCGCGGCCGCAGCCACCACCAGATGCAGTGCGGGGGTGTTCTCGGTGGTCGTAGCTGCCACGACGAGGGTCGCGCCGGCCGCAACACCGAGTCCCTCGGCAATGCGGGAGAGTATTTCCGGGGGCGGAACGGCGGTACCGAACAAAGCGGCGACGTGTCCCTGACGCAGAGATGACGCTTCCTGGGCCATCCGCTGGCGTTCACGCATGTAGGTCGCCTGCGTCTGTGCAGCGTAGGAGTCCACCACCTCCCAGACAGTCTCGGCACGGTGGACCATAAGCTCCGCGTCGCTGCTGCCGGCCAGTGCGGTCAGCTCGCTCCATAGCACCGTGAAGTCCTGGCGGATCGCCGTCATGAGCGACTCCACCGGCAGTCCTGCCCGTGCCCGGGAAACTCCGACCTCCAGGGCAATGTCCTGCCGGGCAGCGACCAGCTCAGGACTGTCCTGGCCGCTGCGCAGGCTCTCGATCAGTGCTTCGAAGGATGCAGCGGCGGTACGCCGGATTTCACTGGCCGGCAGGGTGCCGTCACGGTAGTCCTCGAGCTGCAGGACCCGGTCCAGGAAGCAGTTTGTGAGGCGCTCTACACTCAGGCCGTCCAGGAGGGTGTTCCAGCGCTCAGACTCGGGCGTGTTAATACTGCGTTTCTGTGTGATTACCACGGCGCGAAAACCTCCATTTTTGGGCTTTCGCACATCCTAGCGGCCCAAACCCGCGCGATTTGTTACTCCCGCCACGTTAGGTTCCCTGACAAGCTTGGCTCGTTCCCGTCCGTTGGAGCGCAAAGCCGGTTCCTGCGGACTCCAGTTGACGCGGAGGCCCCCAATGGCACAGACAACGAACCTCGAGGTGGGTGCGGCACGCACCCTCACCGACAAGGAGGCCATGAAGGTCTCTGTCGGAGCCCTGATTGGTACCGCTATGGAGTGGTACGACTTCTTCCTTTTCAGCGCCGCTGCCGCACTCGTCTTCAACGTCCAGTACTTCTCCAACGAGAACGCAACTGCTGCAGCCCTGGCCTCCTTTGCAACCTTCGGCGTGGGTCTTGTGGCCCGCCCCATTGGCGGAATGATCTTCGGATCCATGGGAGACAAGATCGGCCGCCGGAAGACGCTCATGGTGACGATCGTGGGCATTGGAGTCATCACCGGCCTGATCGGCGCGCTGCCGACCTACGCTGCGATCGGAATAGCGGCACCGGTGCTGCTGGTCCTCCTGCGGATCGCGCAGGGCCTCTTCGTCGGCGGCGAATGGTCCGGGGCCATGACCATCGTCGTCGAGAACGCCCCGCTTGAACGCCGGGCACGCTACGCCGCCTTCCCGCAGATCGGTTCGCCCATCGGAACGATTCTTTCCTCCGGCGGCTTCTTCATCATGACGCTGATCTTCTCCCAGGAGAACTTCGACAGCTTCGGCTGGCGGATCCCCTTCCTGGCTGCGATCCCCATGCTCCTGGTCGCCGTCTACATCCGGAGCAAACTCGACGAGTCTCCGGTCTTCGCAGAACTGCTTGAACGCGGGCAGGTTGAAAAGACTCCGATCCGCACCACCCTGTCCGAATCCTGGCGGCAGATCTTCATCGGCATGGCAGCGGCGCTCCTGGGCGTCGGCGGCTTCTATCTCGTCACTGCATTCGTGGTCTACTACGGCGTGTCCATCCTGGGCTATTCCTCGCAGCTCATGCTGCTCGGCGGCATGGTGGCTGCCGTGGTTGAAATCCCGGTCCTGATTCTGGGCGGACGGCTCGGCGAGCGCTTCGGGGCCAGCCGCGTCATCCTTTACGGCGGAATCGGCTCTGCCGTCGCCGCTGTTCCGTCCTTCCTCCTGATTACCAGCGGCACCCCGGTGCTGGTGATCCTGGGCATGACACTGGCCGTAGCCACCCTTTCCCTGCCGTATGCCGCCAACGGGACCATTCTCACCGGCCTGTTCCCGGCCCGGACCCGGTACACGGGTGTTGGATTCGCCCAGAACACTGCAGGCATGGTCTCGGGGTTCATCCCGCTGGCGGCAACGGGAATGGTGGCCGCCGCGGCGGACCACTGGTGGCCCGCTGCCGCGCTGCTGGTTGGCCTGAGCCTGTTCACCGCGGCAGCGGGGATTCTCGCTCCGCGGCTGAGCGTTGACCTGCCCGGCTTCAAGCACTAGCACCACGAGGAGACCCGTATGACGTCCGCCGGCCACCTGATTGTCCGCCAGCTCGAAGCCCATGGAGTGCCCCGCATCTACACCGTGCCCGGTGAGAGTTTCCTTGATGTCCTGGACGGGCTTCATGACTCACCGATCGAAACCGTGGTCTGCAGGCATGAGGGAGGCGCGGGCTTTATGGCGCTCGCGGAGTCGAGGCTTACCGGTACCCCCGGCATAGCAATGGTCACGCGCGGCCCTGGGGCAGCGAACGCCATGATCGCCGTCCACACGGCCTGGCAGGACGCGACGGCGCTCGTCCTCTTCGTCGGTCTGGTCCCGGTCGGGGACCGGGGCCGGGACGCCTTCCAGGAATTCAGCCTGGAAGGATGGTTCTCCACCACGGCCAAGCGTGTGCTGGTGCTGGAAGATGAACTGCGGGCCGCCGAGGTGGTGGCAGACGCGATGCGCATTGCCTCGGCGGGACGCCCCGGCCCGGTCATCGTTGGCTTGCCGGAAGACGTCCTTGTGCGTACTGCCTCCGCCGGTACCGTTCCGCCCCGGCAGCAGTCTGCTGCGGACCCCGGTGCACCGGCCATGCAGGAATTCACGGAACGACTGTCCGCCGCCGGCCGCCCGCTGATGATCGTGGGTGGAGACGGCTGGGCAGCCCGAGACAGCCATGAGCTGGCGAGGTGGGCGGCGGCCGCCCGGATTCCGGTGGCAGGGGATTGGCGGGCCTACGACGCCGTTTCGCACCAGTCGCCGGCCTTCGCAGGCTGGCTGGGGTACGGAAGGGCTGACACGCTGGCGCAGCGCCTGGACGAGGCGGATCTCCTGGTCTATGTGGGCTGTGCACGCACCGACGTGCCAAGCGACGGCTACACACGGGGCATGGAGACACCCACCGTCCTGGTACTGCCGGACCCTGAGGCTTCCGGCCACGCCGGAAGGATCGACCAGCACATCGCGGTGCAGCCGGCGTCCTTTGCGGCAGCGCTCCCGGACCCCGACGCGGTCTCCGGCGAACGGGACCGCACCTGGGTGAAGGCGCTCGCCGCGGACCAGCAGCGTTTCTGCGCCCCGCGGGTCCCGGACATACAGAAGGACGCAGGCACCGGCGTCGACCTCGCTGCGGCTTTTGCGCTGCTGGACCAACGCCTTCCGCAGGACCGCGTCGTGACCTATGGCGCGGGAAACGCCACGATCTGGGGACACCGGTACCTGGCCCACAGCGGACCGGGCACCCTGGTGGGACCCCGCAACGGTGCGATGGGACTGGCCGTTCCGGCGGCCGTAGCCGCGTCGCTGGTCCATCCATCGCGTTGTGTCGTTGCCGTCTGCGGAGACGGGGATTTCCTGATGAACGCCCAGGAGCTGGCCGTGGCGGCAGCGCACGGGGCGGCGCCGCTTGTGATTGTGGTGGACAACGGCATCTACGGAACCATCGTGGCCCACCAGCAGAAGCACTATCCCGGCAGGCCTTCCGGAACCGCTATTCCCAACCCGGACTTTGCCGGCTGGATTGCCAATTTCGGCGGACACGGCGAGCGAGTGGAGAAGACCAGCGAGTTTGGCCCGGCGCTTGACCGGGCGATGGAGAGCGGACGGCTGGCGCTGATCCACCTTGTGGTCGATCCGAAGCTGATGCCACCCGAGGCGTCCAACTCTGAACAGACCGCTTCTGCAGGAGGCCCGGCATGAAACTTGACCTGATCCTGCGCGGCGCAGACATTCTCACCCTGGAACCCAAACGTCCCTCGGCCCACGCCGTCGGAGTGCTCAACGGGCGTATCGCCGGATTCGATGAGGAACTCGAAGGCTGTACGGCGGAGCGGGACATCGACCTGGGCGGCGCTGTTGTGGTTCCCGGCTTTATTGATGCCCACTGCCACACCACCTGGTGGGGTCTGGGGCTCAGCGCCGTGGATTTGGAACAGGCGCGCGGCCTTGAGGAACTGTATGGGCTGATCGAGGAGGAGGCCCGGCGGCTGAAGGACAGCCCGGGCGCCTGGATCAAAGGCACCGGGTTCAACCACAAGCACCACGGCGGCGCCTATCCTGACATCCGCCGGCTGGATGAGATCACCGGAGACCACCCGCTGTACCTGCGTCACGTCTCCGGCCATCTTTCAATCACCAACTCGGCGACGCTGCGGCTGGCAGGGGTCTTCGAGCCCGGGTTCGAAAACCCCACGGGCGGAGCGGTGCAGCGCGGTGCCGGGGGCTACCCGAACGGGATCGTGGAGGAATCGGCGCAGCAGCTGCTGCAGAACCTGCTCCTGCCGTACCCGGTCGAGGAGATCATCGAGGCACTGGACGCGGCCACCACCCGGTATGCGATGGCGGGAATCACCAGCTTTACCGAAGCCGGGGTGGGAGGAGGATGGATTGGCCACAGCCCGGTTGAACTCCAGGCCTACCTGCAGGCCCGGCTGGCCGGAAAGCTGCACGCCCGCGCACAGCTGATGCCGGCCCTAGACACGCTGCATCCGATTACATCGAACGCCGGCGACATGCACGGCACGGGAACCGGCAGGGGCCTGGACCTCGGAGCAGGCGCCGGCTTCGGCGATGACTGGATATCCCTGGGGCCGGTCAAGGTGTTCATGGACGGTTCCCTGCTGGGAGCCACCGCAGCGGTCACCGAGGACTACTGCGGACACCACCACACCAGCGGCTACCTGCTGGATGCCCCCGACACCTACCGGGAACGGGTCGATGCAGCGTACCGCGCAGGCTGGCCGATTGCGCTGCACGCCATTGGCGACGCCGCAATCGACCTGGCCACGGAGATCATCCTCAGCTGCCAGGAAAAGTACGGCCGCAACGCGCTGCCGAATCGGATCGAGCACTACGGCATCGCCCGGCCGGACCAGCTGGAACCGGTCGCAGCAGCAGGGATCGCCGTGACACCGCAGGCAGCCTTCATCGGCCCGCTGGGCGACCAGTTCGCACAGATGGTCGGTCCGGAGCGTGAGGGCTGGCTCTACCGCGGAAGGTCCCTGGTAGACGCAGGAATCCTGGTAGCGGGGAGCTCCGACCTGCCCGTTGCAGACAACAACGTGCTGCGGGCACTGCAGTCCTGCGTGGACCGGCGCACGGAAGGCGGCAGGATCCTGGGCGGACCCGAAGAATGCCTGACCCCTGAGGAAGCGCTGCGCAGCTACACCGAATGGGCTGCCCGCGCCACAGGCGCCCTCGCAGACAAAGGAACCCTCCGCCGCGGAAAACTCGCGGACTTCGCTGTCCTCTCCGGATCACCGCTGACCGCACCGGACATTTCGGAGCTCTCCGTGCTGGCTACAGTCGCAGGCGGGGAATTCACCTACAACCAGCTGGCAGCGTGGGACGGGTCCGTCCTGTCCCCGGCCAACCGACGTACAGGAGCACAGGCATGAGCACTTCCCCCGGGTCCGCGCAGGAAACAGGGTCCTTTCTCGCCGACTTCAGGTCCATGAGCACTTTCGGAGCTACTGCCGGGGGAGGCGTGGACCGGCAGGCCGGAACGGCAGCCGACGGGCAGGTGCGGAACTGGTTCCGGGGGCTGCTTGAAGGGCACGGCTTCGAGGTCCGCTACGACGCGGTTGGAAACCAGTTCGCCGTTCTGGAACTCGTGCCGGGAGCGCCGTGCATCGCCGTCGGATCCCACCTGGACTCCCAGCCGCTGGGCGGAAAGTACGACGGCGCGTACGGTGTCCTTGCCGGGGCCCACGCGGCGATCCGGCTGCTGGAGAAGGTGCGCCGCGGGGAACTCGACGCCCAGTTCAACATCGCAGTGGTGAACTGGTTCAACGAGGAAGGATGCCGGTTCAAGCCCTCCATGATGGGAAGCGCGGTCTTCACCGGGAAGCTGCCGCTTGGGCAGGTCCTTGCCACCACCGACCCCTCGGGCACCACAGTGCAGGAAGCGCTTGAAAGCATAGGGACCATCGGGGACTTTGAAGTTGACCTGGCAGCGTACCTGGAAATCCACATCGAACAGGGCCGCTCCCTCGAAGATGCAGGCCTGACCATTGGACTCGTGGAGTCCACCTGGGGTGCGAACAAGTATGAGTTCATCGTGCATGGCGAGCAGGCCCACACCGGGGCCACCGTCATTGCGGACCGGCACGATGCACTGCTCGGTGCCAGTGCACTGGTAATGGCAGCCAGGGAAATCGCGGATACCTTCAGCACTGCCGAGCATGCCGTCATCACCTCCTGCGGTGAGTTCACCGTGTTCCCGAACTCTCCCGTAGTGGTGGCGAGCAGGGTCAATCTCCTGGTGGACATCCGCAGCACGGACCCTGACGTACTGGCTGCGGCCGACACCGAACTGCACAGACGGGTGGCGGCGATCGAGAAAAGCGCATCCGTGCGGATCGAACGCGGCGCTGAGCATGTCTGGGCGGCCAAGGCCTACGACCAGGCCGGGATGGAGCTTGCCGGAGCCTGTGCGCAGGAACTGGGCCTTCCCCACGGAACTGTCCGGACTCTGGCCGGCCATGATTCCACCAACCTCAAGGACGTGGTGCCGACCATCATGCTCTTCGTTCCCAGTGTCGAAGGAATCTCCCACAACGAGAAGGAACTGACCAGCGATGAGGACATGCTGGCCGGCCTGGATCTCCTGACGGAGCTGCTGGGCCGGGTCGCGGCCGGAGGGTTCGTCTCCCGGAGCTAGCCCTCCCGCGCCGGTGGCAGCCGCCGGGTGGACGCTGTCCGGTGGCAGCTGCCCGCCTGCCCGGCCGGGCTGCCACCAGGGTGCGGTACCGTGAAATGGAACCCGTACCGCACCCTGGAGGCCTCCGCAGCATGACCAGTTCCTTCTTTCTGTGCGGCGGCACCGCCTGGGACGGCGACGGTGCATTCCTGCGCCTGGCCGAACCCGGGGGAGCAGCAGCGTTCCTCCGCCTCGCCCCGGGAACGGAGCTGCGTTTCAGGAACCGTTCCGAAGCCCGGCGCTACTGCCTGGGCTATGAACTGGTCCGGGAAGACGGCCGCACGTCCCACCCCTGTCCTGACCAGGCCTGCGCCGAACGCGGCTACCAGTGCCGGCGCTGCTTCTTCCAGGACGAGGGAAGGCTGGTTCACAACAGCCACCGCGGAGGTGACCTGCCGGCCGGACTTCGCAGCTTCCTTGCCCGCCCGCAGTGGCTCTACATCGCCACGTTTGCGGACGGCACCACGAAGGTCGGCACCGCAGCGGACCGGCGGAAGGTCCTGCGGCTGACCGAGCAGGGTGCCCTGGCCGCCCAGTATGTGGCCCGCGCAGACAACGGAATCCGCGTCCGGGTCCTGGAAGACACTCTCTCCTCGGCACTGGGACTTACCCAGGCGGTGCGTTCCGGCCACAAGTGCGCTGCCCTGTCCGCGCCGCTGCCCTCCGCGACCCTCGAGGCCATCAACGCCGGCCACGCCGATGCCGCCCGTACCGTGCTGTTTGATCTTGGACAGGACGGTTTTGAAGTGGTGAAGGAATCCTGGGGCCGTCCCCGGGAGTTCGATGCAGTGCTGCAGAACTACGGGGCGGGGGTGTATCCCCTTCCGCTCACGGCGGGAGAACACGGGCTGGTTCTGCGCGGCGTACTCGGCAGCACGGCGCTCGCAGGCACAGACGACGCCGGGCTCGACTTCCTCGCCGATCTCACCTCGCTGAAGGGGCAGCGGCTGGAACTGGGCGACTACTCGACCAGTCTTCCGGCCCTCCAGGAGCCGCTCTTCTGACCTGTGGTTCCCCTGCGCCTGGCTTGGCCGTTTCGGCGGGTCAGGTGCCCCGACTGTATTCTGAAGCCATGCTTAACACCCCCTGGGAAACCGGTTCTCCGCTCTACCGCCGCCTGGTTGTCATCGCCCTGTCGGTGACGGGCGCGGGAATCCTGATGGTCCTTCTGGGAGCCGTGACCAACCAGCAGATCATCATGTACCTGGCGCTGCCGGTGATCGTCGTGGGCATGAGCGCACACCTGAGCGGTATGGTGGTGCGAGCCCGCGACGCCAAACGCCGGATGAAGGACAACCAATGAGCATCAACACTGAATTGCAGGGCCGCCGGTACCCGGCCACTGAGCCGTACCAGGTGGGCCGGGAGAAGATCCGTGAGTTCGCCCTGGCCGTGAAAGCGACCCACCCCGCACACTTCGACACCACGGCGGCGGAAAAGCTCGGCTACTCCGACGTCGTTGCTCCGCCGACCTTTGCGATCATTGTGGCGCAGCGCGCCGACGCGCAGCTGATCAATGATCCCGAAGCCCGCATCGACTTTTCCCGTGTGGTCCACGCTGACCAGCGGTTCACCCACCACCGGCCGATTGTGGCCGGAGATGAGCTTCTTGCGGAGCTCCACGTGGACAGCATCCGGGCGATGGGCGACGGCGCACTCATCACCACCCGCGCCGAAATAACCACCGTCGAGGGAGAAAAAGTCGCCACCACTCTCTCATCCATTCTCGTCCGCGGAGAGGGCCAGTAACCGTGTCCATTGCACTCAGCGAACTTGTTGCCGGCCAGGAAATAGGCCGCACCACTGTTGAAATCAGCCGGGCGGACCTGGTCCGCTACGCCGGTGCTTCCGGAGACTTCAACCCGATCCACTGGAACGAACGGTTTGCCCGGTCCGTTGAGCTGCCCGGCGTCATTGCACACGGCATGTTCACCATGGGTGCCGCCGTCCAGCTGGTCACCGACTGGATCGGGGATCCAGGGGCCGTCCTGGACTACCAGACCCGCTTTACCCGGCCCGTCACCGTGGAGGACGTCGATGACGCGCCCGGTGCCGTCGTCGAAATCACCGGCACCGTGGGCGCCCTGGACCCCGACAACTCAACCGCGCGGATCGACCTGACGGTCACGTTCAACGGTCAGAAGGTGCTGGTCAAAGCACAGGCGGTTGTACGGGCCTGGTGAGCGCGCTGACCTCGATGCAGCTTGCATCGCTAACTACCTCACGGGTGGGCGGACCTGCCCGCCGCTACCTTAACGCTGAGACCCCGGATGAGCTCATCTCCATGGTCCGGGCAGCCGATGAAGCATCCGAACCGCTGCTGATTGTCGGCGGAGGATCAAACCTCCTTATTTCCGACGCGGGCTTCGACGGCGCCGTTGTACACGTGGGTAACCGCGGCATTGAGTTCCGGACCGGAGAAGGCGGCACCGCCGTCGTTGATGTCCAGGCCGGACATCCCTGGGACGAGCTGGTGGCGACTACCGTTGCTGAAGGCTACTCAGGCTTGGAGGCTCTCTCCGGAATACCGGGGCTGGCGGGTGCGACGCCGGTGCAGAACGTGGGTGCCTACGGGTCCGACGTCTCGCACAGCATCGTCTCCGTGCTGGCCTGGGACCGGCACGCCCGGGAGCGGCGGCGTTTTGGTGCCGCCGAGCTGGAGTTCGGGTACCGGGATTCACTGCTCAAGCGCACCACGGTTAACGGCTCGCCGCGCTACGTAGTCCTGTCCGTTCAGTTCGCCCTGGCCCGGGGAAGTGCCAGCGCGCCGGTGCGGTACGCCGAACTCGCCCGGGCACTTGGCGTCGAAGTGGGAGAGAGCGCCGACACCGCCGACGTCCGGCGTGAAGTGCTCCGCCTGCGGGCCGGGAAGGGCATGGTCCTGAACCCGGAGGACCCTGACACTTTCAGCACCGGATCGTTTTTCACCAACCCAATCCTTCCCGCCCCGGATGCCGACCGGCTGCCTGCAGACGCTCCGCGCTATCCGGTTGCCGAACCGGGGATGGTCAAGCTCAGCGCTGCCTGGCTGATTGAGCATGCCGGGTTTACCAAGGGCTTCGGACTTCCCGGAACAGCAGGTGCCGGCCTCGCCGGAGGCCGGGCTTCACTGTCTTCAAAGCACACCCTTGCAGTCACCAACCGCGGGTCGGCCTCGGCAGAGGACCTGCTGGCCGTGGCACGGGCGGTGGCCGACGGCGTCGAGCAGGCTTTTGGAATCCGGCTCCGGCCGGAGCCGCTGCTGATCAACTGCGCGCTGTAGCAGCCGCCTAACCACCGAGATTACAGAAACTGCCCGTCTGGAGCTCCAAACGGGCAGTTTCTGTCATTTCGGGGTGTCCGGATACGGGCAGGATTGTGCTTAGGGATTCTAATACTTAGAATCTTTAACTATGAGTTTCGATGACTCCCTGCAACTGTCCCGGCAGCTGCGCCCCATGCTGCCCCGGCTCTACCACCTCAGCCGCCGCCGCATCCCGGGCTGGGACCTGACGGGCTCCCAGTCCTCGGCTATGGCCACGCTCGTAGACAGAGGTCCGCTGCGCATGGGAGAGCTCGCGGCCCTCGAAGGCGTTCAGCTGCCCTCGGCCACCTCCGTGGTGAACGGCCTCGTCAAACTGGGCCTGGTGGAACGTCGGGCCGACCCCGCTGACCGGCGGGCCGTCGTCATTGACCTGACCGCGAAGGGCCGCCGCCAGGTAGACCAGCTCGTGGAGCGCCGCAACCATTCTTTTGCGCTGCTGCTGGAACGGCTTCCGGCCCAGGACCGCAGGCTGCTTCAGGACGCGTTGCCGGCTGTTGAACGGCTCCTGTCCATGGGGCCTGCCCCCGAAAACACCCCGGATCCCGAGGCCCGAAATACTGCCGGCGCCCCCGCCGCCGACTAAAAAGACATTCTCCGAAAGGCACCACAACCAATGACTAAAGCTGCAGCCGTGCGGGAGGCTCCCGCACATCCACGGCTCGCGGATGCGCTGAGCGGACAGCCGAAAACTGTCTGGGTCACGGCATTCGCCGCAGTAATCGCGTTTATGGGCATTGGCCTGGTTGACCCGATTCTGAACACCATCACCGAGGACCTGGGTGCGTCCCCCACGGAAACCACCCTCCTTTTCGGCTCCTATCTAGGCGTCCAGGTCCTCGCCATGCTGCTGACCGGCGTGATGTCCTACCGCTTCGGCGCCAAGCGCACGCTTGTGGCCGGGCTTGTGCTCATTGTGCTCGCTGCAGGGGCCTGCTCTCTGGCGAACAGCATTGAGACACTCGTGTGGCTGAGGGCAGTCTGGGGGCTGGGCAACGCCTTCTTCATCGCCACGGCACTCTCTGTCATCGTTGGCGCCGCAGCCGGCGGACAGGCCGGAGCCATCTTGCTGTATGAGGCAGCACTGGGTGTCGGCCTCGCTGTAGGGCCGCTTCTGGGCGCTGCCCTGGGCACCATCTCCTGGCGCGGTCCGTTCGCCGGAACGGCCGTGCTGATGGCCATCGGCGTGATCCTGTGCTCAGCCATGCTGGCCAAGGACAAAGGCAGGACGCAGCGGCAGAAAATCCGCCTGGTTGATCCGATCCTGGCGCTGCGCAACCGGAACCTGCTGATGACATCCCTCGGTTCGGCGTTCTACACCGCTGCGTTCTTCTCGATTATTGCCTGGTCGCCGTTTGTGCTGGAAGAAGGTGCCTTCTTCGTTGGCTTTGTCTTCTTCGGCTGGGGCCTGTGCGTGGCGGTCTCATCAGTGGTGCTGGCACCGAAGGTGGCCGGCTGGTTCGGTGAGCGCGGGGGAGCGGTGATTACGGTGCTCATCTACGCACTGGTGCTGCTGGGCATGGCTGCCGGAAACAAGACCGTGGTGGTGATCGGGATCGTTGTCTCAGGCATCTTCTCCGGCATCCTGAACACCCTTTTCACCGGCACCGCGATGAGCTCGGGTACGGGACCGCGAGCGGTGAACAGCGCCGGCTACAACTTCCTGCGCTGGTTCGGCGGAGCTGTCTCGGCCATCCTGGTGGGCCACATCGCGCAGTGGCTGGGTATGCGCGCACCGTTCTGGGTCGGAGCCATCTGCTGTGCCGTAGCTGCGGGACTGCTGCTCCTGCGCGGCGGTGCCGGCGATCCGGAACCGCACGCGGTACCGGAGGAAGCTGCGGCCGTCGGCGCCGACTAGCGCGCCGCCGTGGGGACGTCCGTCCCCCCAACCAGCGAGAGGCCACTTACGGCTCTTTCCAGGCGTGAAAAGAGCTGCAACTGGCCTCTCGATGAGGGGAAGCTGGAACCTAGAGGTTGCCGGTCGCGATGCGCAGCATCCGGCGCAGCGGCTCGGCTGCACCCCAGAGCAGCTGGTCGCCGATGGTGAACGCGCTGATGTACTCCGGGCCCATTTCGAGCTTGCGGATACGGCCCACGGGGATATCCAGCGTGCCGGTCACGGCCACGGGGGTGAGCTGCTCCATGGTGGCTTCCTTGGTATTCGGAACCACCTTGGCCCACTCGTTGTCTGCGTCGATGATCCGCTCGATCTCTGCGACGGACAGATCCTCGGTGAGCTTCAGGGTCAGTGCCTGGGAATGTGAGCGCATGGCGCCGATACGGACGCAGAGACCGTCGAAGGGGATGCGGGCCGCGTCAACGGTGTGGCGGCCGAGGATCTTGTTGGTCTCCGCGCCGCCCTTCCACTCTTCCTTGGACTGCCCGTTGCCCAGGTCGGCGTCGATCCACGGAATCACGGAGCCGGCCAGCGGTACGCCGAACTGGGAGGAATCCATGGACGGATCCTTCTGCTGGGCCAGCACTGCGCGGTCGATTTCCAGGATGGCCGACGCCGGATCGGCCAGGTTCGAAGCCACGGCGGAGTTCAGCGCGCCGAACTGGTTGAGCAGTTCGCGCATGTGCCGGGCGCCGCCGCCGGAGGCTGCCTGGTAGGTCATGGACGTGCCCCACTCAACGAGGCCGTTGCGGAACAATCCGCCCAGGCCCATGAGCATGCAGGACACGGTGCAGTTGCCGCCCACGAAGTTCTTCACGCCGCGGGCCAGGCCGGCGTCGATGACGTCCCGGTTGACCGGGTCCAGCACGATGATGGCGCTGTCATCCATGCGCAGCGTCGACGCAGCATCGATCCACAGGCCGTCCCAGCCGGCGTCGCGCAGCTTGGGGTAGACCTCGGAGGTGTAGTCGCCGCCCTGGGTGGTGACAATAATCGGCAGCTTGGCCAGCGTCTCAATGTCATAGGCGTCCTGCAGGGCGCCGGCACCTTCAGCGAAGGACGGCGCTGCGCCGCCCGCGTTGGAGGTTGAGAAGAAGACGGGGTTGATCAGGTCGAAATCGCCTTCGTCCTGCATGCGCTGCATCAGGACGGAACCGACCATGCCCCGCCAGCCGACGAAGCCCGCGGTGGGAACAGAAGAAGCTGCTGAAGTCATGCCTTCAGTCTAGGGCAGCCGCTCTCAGCCGTCCTGCTCGGTTACGTTCCGGTTCCGGGTCCACAGTGCGAACCGGTACTGCAGGCCGTTCGCGGACGTGTACCAGTCCTGGGCAGGGCTGACGCCGCTGAACGTCCAGTCTGACCCAAGATGAGGGGCATAGCTGTCGCCCTCGGTCTCGGTATTGATCACTGTGACAACCGCAATGTCTGCCAGCGGTTCGGCCGCGGCATACACCTGCGATCCTCCAACGACCCAGATTCGGCTGCTGCCCTCACTGCCTTCAGCGGCTTCCAGCGCAGCTTCCAGGGACGGCACGACGACGGCGCCCGTCGGTTCCAGCTCGGCGGCCAGACCCTCGCGGGAGGAGATCACGATGTTCTTGCGGCCAGGCAGTGGCCGGAACGCCTCCGGGAAGGACTCCCAGGTGCGCCGGCCCATGATGACGGGGTGGCCAAGCGTGCTGGCTTTGAAATGGGCAAGGTCCTCCGGCAGGTGCCAGGGCATACCGCCGTCCTTGCCGATCACGCCGTCGGTGGTCTGCGCCCAGATCATTCCAACGAGCGGCACGCCGGTGTTCCCGTAGCCCCGGGCTGCCAGGGCGTCGTCGAGTTCCAGCCCCTCTTCGCCGGCGCGGCCGACGGGGTAATAGCGGGTTGAATCTGCGAACCTGTTCGATTCAGTCAAGACGGGTGCCCTTTCACACGGCGATAGGTGCCTTGATGCCGGGGTGGTGCTGGTAGTCCAGGACCTCGAAGTCATCAAGCTCGTAGTCGAAGATGCTGTCAGGCTTCCGCCTCAGCCGCAGTTTAGGATACGGGAACGGCGAGCGGGACAGCTGTTCTGTGACCTGGTCCAGGTGGTTGTCGTAGATATGCACGTCGCCGCCGGTCCAGACGAACTCGCCCGGCTCCAGGCCCACCTGCTGCGCCACCATCAGTGTGAGCAGCGCGTAGGAAGCGATGTTGAACGGGACGCCCAGGAAGGTGTCCGCCGAACGCTGGTAGAGCTGGCAGGAGAGTTTGCCGTCCGCCACGTAGAACTGGAACATGGCGTGGCAGGGCGGCAGGGCCATGTTCTCTACCTCTGCGGGGTTCCAGGCCGTGACGATGTGACGCCGAGAGTCCGGGTTGTTCTTCAGGCCATCGATGAGCTTGGCAATCTGGTCGATCTGGCCCCCGTCCGGAGTAGGCCAGGAGCGCCACTGGACGCCGTAAACCGGGCCCAGCTCGCCGTCGTCGTCCGCCCATTCGTCCCAGATGGTGACGCCGCGTTCCTGCAGCCAGCGCACATTCGACTCCCCGCGCAGGAACCACAGCAGCTCCAGGGCAACGGACTTGAAATGCACCCGCTTGGTGGTGATCAGCGGGAAGGATTCGCTGAGGTCAAAGCGCATCTGCCGGCCGAAGACACTGCGCGTTCCGGTGCCCGTGCGGTCGGATTTTGGGGTGCCGTGCGCCAGGATGTCGCGGAGCAGGTCTTCGTACGGTGTGGGAATCGTGGTCACGGCTCCAGTCTAGTGGGGCGGGCCAGGGCTGAAGCCAGCAGGCTGTGCACAACGGCGTCGCTGAGTCCGTGCCTGCGTGCAGTTTCGGCAAGCTGCCCGACGGCGGCGCGTACCTCGTCCGGAGCAGCATCCGGTTCGGCGGCGGGCGGGGCAGCGCGCTGCGCTATGACCGTGCCTCGGCGGCGCAGGGCGGTGACGGTTCCCTCGGCTTCGAGTTCCTTGTAGGCCCGGGCCACCGTCCCCGGGGCTACACCAAGGTCAGCGGCCAGCATGCGGATGGTGGGCAGCCGGTCTCCCACCGCAAGGGTGCCGGTGGACGCAAGCGTGCTCACCTGTGAACGGATCTGCTCGTAGGGAGGTACAGGGGAGGCCAGGTCGACCCGGATCTGGGCGCTCATGCCCGCTGCGCCGGAGGAAGGTCCGCCTGCTCCGTGTAGCGGGGATCATCCGGGAAATGGGACGGGCCGAACTGGCGCCATGCGACGACGATCGCAGCGAGCAGCAGCAGGGAGGACAAAGCATTGGTCTGCTGAACGAGCGGAGTGAGCCAGGTCAGCGGCGGCTGGAGGTCGATGTCCCCGTTGTAGGTTCTGGCCCAGCGGTTGTCAGAGGACAAGTCCCAGAAGACCAGGCCCGCAGCGGCGAGGCACGTGGCAGTGCTGGCGCGGGTCAGCCGGAACAGGGCAACCCGGCGCAGACGAAGGTCAACGTCACGGTCTGCAGGCAGAGCCGGCCGGAAAAGCACCTTCCGGGACACCAGATCTGTCAGCAGCGGCAGGAGGAGGACCAGCAGCGCAATGGTCAGCGCGAACCGCCAGTCGAAAAAGGGCTCCGGGGCAATAACCGGACTGGCTTCCTGGACGGCACCGAGTCCTCCGGATGGATCCGGGCGGCTGGCGATGTCCCGGGCGTACTGCCACGCCGCCCGGTCCACTGACGGTCCGAGCATCGCCGTTCCCAGAAGGACCGCGAGGCTCAGCGCTGCGGCAACCGTTCCGGTCCAGCCGAGCCAGCGAGGCGGCCGGAGGAAGTTCTGCGCATCCGGGCCGGGCTGTTCGTTGCCGGGGGTGTGCTGCCGGATCCGGCGGGCATGAATGATTTCCGTTCCGAGGCAGAGCACGGTGAAGAGCACAGCGGCGGCCGCCAGTGCCAGGGGAGCTGCCATTCGATGGCCCCAGCTCAGGGCAAGCACGCCCGCACCGGCTGCTGCCGCAGCTACGGGACCGGCAATGCTCAGGCGCAGGCTGGTAGCCATCGACTTTACAGCGAGCCTGGATGGAGCAGAAACTTCGGCGTCCGTGGTGGACGGCTCCGGCAGGGGAACCCGGGGCGCCCGGACCAGCAGAGCCAGAATGCCGGCAAAGACAATCCAGAGAGACACATACCGAAGTGCCTCGCCGCCTGCGCTGAGCCCGGGAGGGTTCGGATAGTTGGAGAGAAAGACGCCTCCGGACCAGGCCAGCATGATCAGGATGCCGGCCGCTGTGCGCATTACCCGGTGGGCCGAGGCCAGGCGGAGTGCGGCGTCGGCTTCCGGGGCCGTGCCCGGAACGGCAGGCCGCACGGAGATGAGTTTGAGGACCCCGGCAACCGCGGCCACGGTGACCAAGAGCCAGGGCGCCCAGCCTGTCAGAAGGTGCTGCGCGGAAGCGGATCCGGGATCACGGGCCAGCGTCGTCGCCAGGATGAGCAGGTTGTAGGCCAGGAAGGCGCCGGCGATGCCTGTCATGTAGCGGGGGATCAGCGCGCGGGCTCCGCGGTGCTCCAGCCGCGCAGTGCGGACGGTTCCCCGCGGCCGCGGCCACGTGATTTCTCCGACGGCCAGCACCGCCAGGGCGAAGACTGTGGGAGCTCCCAGCTGCACCAGGGCGGAGGAAAAGGCATAGTGTCCGTCCCACCAGAGTTCGCCGCCGGTTTCCCGGAGCACCGGCTGCAGAACCCCCGGAAACCACAGAGCCGTGCCCAGGGCCACCATCCCAATCCGGCGGGCATACTTCTGCGCTGCTTCGGTAATGGTCCGTGGATCCGTGCCGGGTTTTGGCCGCACCGTGAGGACCAAAAAAGCGACGATTACCGCGCAGAACGTGATTGTGCCGAAAACCGATAGAGCGGCTGCAGCCATGGGATCCCCCGAAACGATGGACAAAAGATTGTGCCAAGTCTCTGGTACATAACTTTCTCCGTCAACCCCCCGCCCTGGTCCGTCGAGAGGTCAGTTGCGGCTCTTCTGAAGGCTGAAACCAGCCGCAACTGGCCTCTCAGGGGTTAGAGGGCGCCGCCGGCAGCCTCGGGAGCGCCGGCGTCGTCGCCGCCGTCACCAACCCGCTCGCGCGCCATGAAGTTCTCCAGATCGAACAGGTTGTCGGCACGGCGGGCGACGGTCAGCAGCGTGCTCATCGAGGCAACTTCCTCGACCTGTTCCTTCAGGAACCAGAGCATGAACTGTTCACCCAGGGCGTCGCCTTCTTCGCGGGCTGCCGCGAAGAGCGCTTCAATCTGCGAGGTGACCTGCTTCTCCTGGTCCAGGGCCAGTGCGATCGGCTCCACCACGTCACTGAAGTCGTTCTTTACGGGGTCCACGCCGGGAATGCGGACGGGCAGGTCCCGGTCCAGCATGTACTGCACCAGCATCATGGCGTGGTTCCGCTCTTCCACTGACTGGGCGTAGAAGTGGCGGGCCAGCTGCGGAAGGTCTTCGCCGTCGAAGTACACGGCCATGGCCACGTACTGCTGCGAAGCGTTGAATTCGTTCCCGATCTGGGCTTCCAGAAGATCCGTGAATTTGCTCATGGTCTCACAATATGCCCGCTGACCTGCGCAAAGAAAGGACGGATAGGCTTAGCTCGCTAAGGGTTGGCTCAGCTCAGCTCACCCCAAAGCTAGTCGTCGAACGGGCGGTAGCGCTCCAGGGAGACTATCCGGCGCGGGTTTCGCCTGCTCACCTGGCAGATGATCATTTCCCCGGGCGCCAGATACGGATCCTTCTCCGGAAGAAGGGAGGACATTGAATTCGTCATCTGCTGCGAGAGGACCTCGAAGACGAGGGGGAGCACCGGCCGATGGGTGCAGAGCGCCACCGGCCGTGCTTTCTCAAACAGGTTGTCCACCGCCAGCCGGGCCTTGCCGGGTTTCCGCTTGGCGTTGTGCTCGGTAAGGGCATCGACTGTCTTGAACTTGGGTTTGCGGGCATTCACGTAGGGGCCCATGGTCTGGACGCACCTCAGCCACGGACTGGATACCACCCGGTCCGGATGCCAGGCCTGCAGCAGGCGCGCCACGGCCTTGGCCTGACGCTGCCCGGTGGCGGCCAGAGGGCGGTCACCTTCTGCACGTGCCCAGGAGGAGCGCGGCTTGGCTTTTGCATGCCGCACGATGATCAGGGGCCAGGTGTCCAGGTCCCCGGCTTCATGCGCGACGGCGAGTGCTTCCAGCGGCAGCCGGTCCGTGGGGTTGGTGAGGAGGGACGCCGCTTCTTCCGGGGAACACCACCGGACACCGTCCACCTCCTTGCCGTCCGGACGAGGCTTGGCAGTGCTTACATGCGCTGCCCAGTAGTGGACCGACTTCAGCCCGGAAGCAACCGGATAACGGGTTTCCGGGAGGGCAATACCCAGCCGGATCTCCAGGCCCACCTCTTCCATGACTTCCCGCACCGCGCACTCGGGAATGGTCTCCCCGGAGTCGAGTTTTCCCTTCGGCCAGGACCAGTCGCCGTAGCGGGGGCGATGGATGAGCAGTACTTCAAGCTGCTCGGCACGGACCCGCCAGCACAGCGCACCGGCCGCGATGACCTTTGGTTCGCCGGTGAGATCGAGGGCGATTTCACGTTCGCCAAGCAGCAGTGCGGCGGTTTCCGCGGGGGCATCCCGGCCGTCCCCGGGAACCTCCAGATCCGGCTGTTCGCCGCCGCTCTTCTCTGTCCCCTGCATCAGCGGCGTGCCAGGGCGCGCAGGCGCGAGCGGGAGGCGAGCAGCCAGGACTGCACGTCCTCAAGCGGGCTGCCGTCCTCGTCCTTGTGATGCCGGGTCCAGATACCGTCGGCGTCCAGATGCCAGCTGGCTGTCTTGGGATCCAGGTAGCGGTCCATGAGCTCAATCAGATCCGCTATGTCGTCCGTGGAACCCAGCTGGACCAGCGCTTCAACACGGCGGTCCAGATTGCGGTGCATCATGTCCGCTGAGCCGATGTACACCACGGGATCGCCCCCGTTGGCGAAGGCGAAGACCCGCGAGTGTTCCAGGAACCGGCCCAGGATCGAACGTACGGTGATGTTCTCGCTGAGGCCGGGTACCCCGGGACGCACGGAACAGATGCCGCGCACAATCACGTCCACGCGCACCCCTGCCTGCGAGGCGCGGTAAAGGGAATCAATGATCGCCTCGTCCACCATGGAGTTGACTTTGATGATCACCCGGGCGTCCAGTCCCGCCTTCTTGTTGGCGATCTCCCGTTCAATCCGGTCGATGAGGCCGGAGCGCACGGAACGCGGCGCCACCAGGAGCCGCTTGAACGTTGATTTCGGGGCGTACCCGGAGAGCTGGTTGAACAGCTTGGTCAGGTCTTCGCCCACCTTTTCGTTCGCCGTCAGCAGGCCCAGGTCCTCGTAGTAGCGGGCGGTGCGCGGATGGTAGTTGCCGGTGCCGATGTGGCAGTAGCGCCGAAGCCCGTCAACCTCCTGCCGCACCACGAGGGACAGCTTGCAGTGCGTCTTGAGTCCCACGATGCCGTAGACCACGTGGACACCCGCCTGCTCCAGCTTCCGGGCCCAGGAGATGTTGGCCTGCTCGTCGAAGCGGGCCTTGATTTCAACCAGGGCAAGGACCTGCTTGCCGGACTCGGCGGCGTCAATCAGGGCATCGACAATGGGGGAGTCGCCCGAGGTCCGGTACAGAGTCTGCTTGATCGCCTGTACGCGGGGATCAGCCGCTGCCTGCTCCAGGAACGCCTGGACCGAGGTGGAGAACGAATCGTAGGGGTGGTGCAGCAGGATGTCCCGGCGGCGCATGGCAGCGAAGACATCCGCAGGCTTGGAGGTTTCGGATTCCTTCAGGTGAAGGGAAGTGTGCGGCACCTGCTTGGGGTAGTGGAGATCCGGCCGGTCAATCTGGCTGATCGGGCTCAGCCCGCGCAGGTCCAGCGGGCCGGGCAGCGTGTATACCTCGTCTGCCTCCACACCGAGCTCACGCACCAGCAGTTCCCGGATGCTCGGGTTGATGTCCGGGGTGACTTCCAGGCGCACGGGCGGCCCGAACCTGCGGCGCAGCAGTTCCTTCTCCAGGGCCTGCAGCAGGTTCTCGGCGTCGTCCTCCTCGACTTCCAGGTCCTCGTTGCGGGTGACGCGGAAGGTGTAATGCTCCATGACGTCCATGCCCGGGAAGAGCTGGTCCAGGTGCTCGGCAATCACGTCTTCCAGCGGGATGAACCGGGCTGTCCGCCCCGCAATGTTCCCCGCGCGGGGGCCATCCACGGAAATCAGGCGGGGAAGCTGGTCCGGAACCTTCACCCGGGCGAAGAACTCCTTGCCGCTCACGGGATTGCGGACCACGACGGCGAGGTTCAGGGACAGCCCGGAGATGTACGGGAAGGGATGGGCCGGGTCCACAGCCAGCGGCGTGAGGATGGGGAAGACCTTGGCCGCGAACTGGCGGTGCAGCTGGGCCTTGGACGCGTCGTCGAGGTCCTGCCAGCCAACCAGATGGATGTTCTCCTTCTCCAGCGCCGGGCGGATCTGCCGGGCGAAGACCTCGGCATGCCGCTGCTGCAGCCGGTAGCCCGCTTCGGTGATCTGCTCCAGCTGTTCCACCGGGCTGAGGCCGGCCGCGGAGGGTACGGCCAGTCCCGTGGCAATGCGCCGCTTGAGTCCGGCAACCCTGACCATGAAGAACTCGTCCAGGTTGGAAGCGAAAATCGAGAGGAAGTTGACGCGTTCCAGGAGATAGAGATCCGGATCCTCCGCAAGCTCCAGCACCCGGGCGTTGAAGTGGAGCCAGCTGATCTCCCGGTCAAGGAAACGTTCCGGCGTGATGTCACCGCTGGGCAGGAGCGCCGGCCCAAAGTCCGGAATGTCGATGCGGTCCTGCGTGGCCCGCGGTGCCGGCATCGCCTCGGACGAACCGAAGGGTGACCGCGCGCTGGCTACGGTGTCGGAATCCATAGTGTCTCTCCCTGGCAGTTCTGGCAGGCCCGGAACCACTGCTGTGCAGCGGCTAAGGCCATCATCCTCAACACTACAAGCAGCCGGTGCCTATTCGGCCGCGTACATCACGTCCACGTCCCACTGCACGAAACCGAGCTTGCGGTACAGGGCAACTGCGGGAGTGTTGTCAGCGTCGACATAGAGCATGACTGCGTCCAGCCCGGACTCGTGAAGGTGGTTGATGCCGGCCAGGGTCAGTGCCTTGCCCAGTCCGCTTCCCTGTGCCTGTGGCGTCACGCCTACTACGTAAACCTCCCCGATGGCCGGATGGTTACCGGTGCGGGGGTGGACCTTTGTCCAGTGGAAGCCCAGCAGCTCGCCGTCGGACTCGCGTACGGCAAGCAGGAAACCGCTGGGGTCGAACCAGTCCTCAGCCATGCGCGCTTCGAGGTCTGCGCGCGTCATTGCCCCCTGCTCGGGGTGATGGGCGAAGGCCGCGGCGTTGGCAGCAAGCCAGGCATCTTCGTCCTGTCCCGGCACGAACGGACGCAGCAGCACACCTTCGGGCAGCTTTGCGGTCGGCAGGCCGTCAGCCAGGGCATCGTGGGAGAGCCGCATCCGCCAGAGTTCGCGCACCGGCCGGTAGCCGAAGCGGGCTGCGAGCTTGACCGCTGCCTCATGATTGCCGTGGGACCAGGCCTTGAACTCCAGTCCGGTGTCCTGCCGGACAGCAGAGGCCAGCGAGGAACCGACGCCCTTGTTGCGGTAGTTCGGATGCACCACGAGTTCCAGCACACCTGCCGGGTCTCCGGCCTGGGCGGTGAGGACAGCGACGCCGGCGAGCTCCTGTGCGGTTGCGGGGTCAGACCCGTCGTCGTGGGTGAGCGCGAGATACACCCGCAGCAGGTCCGGGTCGGCTGAGGCGGAGCGCAGCTCCACCAGGGTCTGTTCCGAGAGGGGAGGATTGCCGTCGGCTTCGGCGGCGGAGGACGCCAGCTCCAGGACACCGCGCAGCGCTGCCGCTTCCGGGGTTCCGCGGGTAGTCAGGACAGGCCATGTGGTCAGGGGGTTCTCGCTCATTGAAGAAGACTAACCAAACAGAGGGCGCCGCGGGAGGCTGCCTATGCTTCGTGCCGCGCCCCGGCAGCCTGGTCCTCATGGATCCGGGCCTTTGCAAAGCGGTAACCGACGTTGCGGACAGTACCAATGAGGTTTTCGTGGTCCGGGCCAAGCTTCGCCCGCAGCCTCCGGACGTGCACGTCCACGGTGCGGGTGCCTCCGTAGTAGTCGTAGCCCCAGACCTCGTGCAGCAGCTGGTCCCGGGTGAAGACACGTCCGGGGTGCTGGCAGAGGTACTTCAGGAGCTCGAATTCCTTGTATGTCAGGTTCAGCGCGGTGCCGCTGACCCGTGCCGTGTAGCTGGCCTCGTCAATGACGACGCCGGAAGCATGGATTTCGGAGTTGGTGTCCTCGGCGGCGGCCTGGGTGCGGGAGACTGCCAGGCGCAGCCGGGCCTCCAGCTCGGCCGGCCCAGCGGTGTCCAGTACGACGTCGTCGGCGAGCCAGTTCGCGGCGACGGCTGCCATTCCGCCCTCGGTCAGCACCAGGACCAAGGGGGTGCCCAGCCCCGTTGCCTTCAGCAGCTGGGTCAGCGACCGTGCTCCAACGAGGTCCTTGCGTGCATCAATCAGGACGACGTCACAGGGGTCGATGTCCAGCAGCGCAGTCGGTTCAGCGGGGACGATATGGACCCGGTGGTTGAGGAGTTCCAGGGCAGGCAGGACGTCGACAGATGACCCAGGGCTGTTGGTCAGGAGCAGAATGTGCGACATAGATCCTCCGAAAGTTAGGCGCACATCATCGGGCACGTTGTTCCATCCGGTCCCCAGCGGCCGAAGAGTGGTTGAAAGTATACCCAGCAGGGGTCCGCCAGCCCGTAGCTTTTATCCGCGCTGCGTAATAAGGCAGTATGGCTAGGGTGAAACTCTGGAGCATAGCGGTGCCGGCGGCAACTGTACTGGTCGGCATTGTGGTGGCATCCTTTGTCTCACCCGGGGCCACGGCGCTCTTTACCGGGGCTGCTGCGGCACTGGCCGGCTTCAGCTGGCCATATCTGCTGGGTGTTCCGGCCCGCAGGAGCCAGGGCCTGGTGCTCGGACTCGTTGGCGCCGGCGGGGTTGCCGCGGCCTACTTCGCTCCCGCCACAGCCATGCTGACCTGGCTTCCCGGCGTCGTCGCCGTTGGCGTAGGCGCCGTCTTCCTCATCCAGCTGCTCCGCGGTACAGGACAGCCGCACCGGCTGGAATCCACCATCGGCGTCATTGCCGGAGCCCTGGTAGCCGGAATGGCAGCGGGCTGGGTGGCGGCAGACCGCCTGCCGGGCGCAGCCGGATCCGAAGGTCTCATAACCTCAAGTGCAGCCGCAGTCCTCGTCGCCGTCCTCGTTTCCCTGATCCCCCTGCCGGACCGGATCATCGCTCCCTTCGGAGTGGTTGCCGGCGCGCTGGCAGCAGCTGCGGCAGCGGCCCTGGTACCGGGACTGCCCGTCCTGTCCGGAGCTTTCCTTGGCGCACTGTGTGCTGCGGTGATCGTCGCCGTCCGCCGCCTCGCGCTCACCCGGGACGACTCTCCCGGAGTCCTCGGGATCCTGGCCGCGGGCATGGCTCCGGTGCTGGCGCTGGGCACGGCGGTCTACTTCGCCGGACGCCTTTTGGTCCCCTGACCACCCCTCGCACAGGGAGTCACAAGAGACAAAGCACCCGCCGGGCGGGTTAGGATGTAGGCATGTCGCTTCTTGCTCTCGAAATCTTCTTTATTGTCCTTCTGGGTATCACTGGCCTGGCCATGGCGGGTTTCGCAGCCCTGGTTGTTGCTCGCCTGTACAAGGGTCAGAAGTAGCCCGAACCCGCTAACACCACCCGAATTCCACAGGGAAGGGTCCGGCCATGCCAATGGAGATCCCCACAGACCTCACGCCCGAACTCGTTCCCCTCTCCTGGTTGCTGGGAACCTGGGAAGGATCCGGCCGCCTAGGTGAGGGCGACGCCGAATCCGAGCACTTCTCCCAGCGTGTGACCTTTAGGCAGAACGGGCTGCCCTACCTGCAGTACACCGCGGAGAGCTGGCTCACGGATGAGGCGGGCACAGTGCTGCGCCCGCTCGCCGTGGAAACCGGCTTCTGGGCGCTGGACCGGCCGCTGAACGACTCCGACGGCGGTCCCGGCCTTATCCCCGCGGACATTGTTCCTGCCCTCCGCAGCGCGGACGAGGTTGAGGCGCTCCGCAACGATTCCGGCGGCTTCGACATCACGGCAACGATCGTGCACCCGGGCGGAATCGCCGAACTTTACTACGGCCAGATCAAGGGTCCGCAGATCCAGCTCACCACGGACCTGGTGATGCGCGGTGTCAACTCAAAGGAGTACACCGCGGCCACCCGCATCTACGGCCTGGTCAACGGTGACCTTTACTGGCGCTGGGACGTTGCGGCAGAGGGCAAGGCGCTTGAAGCACACGCTTCCGCCATCCTGAAAAAGCAGGCCTGAGCCACACCGTTCGCCCAGGTCATCCATTCGTTCGGAATACCGGTCCCCGGATAGGACGTTGCACCTGACATGAGCATTCAAAGCCCCCTCCTTGCCCGTCCCGGCGCCGTTGAAGCGGCCGGAGCGGATGCAGGCACCGCAGCGCACTACGGCGACCCGCTGCGTGAACAGCGTGCCCTGGCCCGAGGTGAAGCTGTAACCGACCTTTCCAGCCGCGGCGTGGTAACCGTATCGGGGCCGGACCGGCTGAGCTGGCTGAACACCCTTTCTTCACAGCAGGTCCTTTCCCTGGCTCCCGGAGAAAGCACTGAGCTGCTGCTGCTTAGCGTGCAGGGCAGGATTGAGCACGATGCCCACGTACTGGACGACGGCGAACGGGCCTGGCTGATTGTGGAAGGCTCCGAGGCTGCGGACCTGGCGGCCTGGCTCGAAAGCATGAAATTCATGCTCCGGGTGGAGATCAGCGACGTTTCAGGGGACTGGGCTGTTGTCGGTTCCACGGCTCCGGTTCCGGCCTGGGCTGACTTCCTGGTCTGGACCGACCCGTGGCCCCGCGTGGGATCCGGGGGCCACGCCTACACCGAAACCGAAGATGCAGCCCACCCGGGCTATGAACGGCCCTGGTATGAGTACCTGATTCCGCGCGATGGACTTGAAGCGGCCGTGGACGAATCCGGCCGGTCACTCGCCGGCGCGATGGCCGCCGAGGCACTGCGGATTGCAGCGTGGCGTCCGCGGCTGGGCGCAGAGACGGACGACAAGGCAATTCCGCACGAGCTGGACCTCATTCGTACCGCAGTCCACCTCGCAAAGGGGTGCTACAAGGGCCAGGAAACAATCGCCCGCGTCCATAACCTGGGCCATCCTCCGCGCCGGCTGGTCTTCCTGCAGCTGGACGGATCGCAGCACACGCTTCCGGCCGCCGGCAGCCCGGTGAAGCTTGGTGAGCGTGCAGTCGGCCGGGTTACGTCGGTCGCCCAGCACTACGAAATGGGCGCTGTGGCCCTGGCACTCATCAAGCGCTCGGTTGCCCCCGATACCCAGCTGGTTGTGGAAGACGAAGGCGAACTCTACGCAGCGGCCCAGGAACTGATTGTTTCCCCTGATGCCGGAGCTGCCGTGGGACGTCCCGCCGGACTGCTGCGTGCCCCCAGGTCCCGCAGCTAGCCTGCCAAGGTCCCGCTGTACGGTCAGCGGATACAGAGGACTGCCGGCTGCAGCCGGCACGGAAGGACACAAACATGACGATTTCCCCGGAACCGGCCCAGGACGGCGCAGAAGACCAGGAGATGCTCGAACTCGCCGAGCGGCTGTTCGACGCCGCCCGGCAGGGAGACACGGAGCTGCTGCGCAGCTACATCAGCGCGGGAGTTCCTGCGACCCTGACCAACGCCGCCGGTGATTCACTGCTGATGCTGGCTGCCTACCACGGGCATGCGGGGACAGTGCAGCTCCTCATTGACCTTGGTGCGGACGTGGATACCCTCAACGACCGGGGACAGTCCCCGCTGGCAGGTGCGGTGTTCAAGGGCTACGCGGACGTTGTGCGCACCCTGCTGGCCGCGGGCGCTGACGCCGACACCGGCAACCCGTCCGCCCGGGCAACAGCCGCCTACTTCCAGCGCGGGGACCTGCTGGATTCCTAGCGTTCCCGGCCGTTCAGGCGGGGAGGGAAACCGAAGTGCAAAGGCCTGCCGGGATAAACCCGGCTCCGGCCGCGGTGCGCGTAGCCCCCAGGTTATTGCTCTGGATGCGCGACTGGGGGATCAGCCCGGCTGCCATGGCGTCTTCCACGGCGATGGATGTCACATAGGATCCCAGGCCCCGCATCCGGTGGTCGGGCGCAGTCAGCGTACCGACGTCTGCAAGGATCCCTTCCCGGATGGTGTAGCCGGCACCGGCGACGGGCACGGGCGTACCCGGCCCCCGGTCATCTACCAGCACGAACAGGATGTCGTGGCGGGAGAGCTTTGCCTCCACCACGTCGTCCGGCGGGCACAGCCTTTCCAGGGCCTCCGCGTACCGCGAGTCATCAGCGACTGCGAGTTCCTCCGCTGCCGGGACCGGGGGATAGGAATCCGTGTAGTACAGGTGCTCTTCGGCCATGCCGCGCCCGCCGTGGTCCATGGAGAGACGCAGCAGGGTGGACTGCCTGACCATTTCCGCGGTGCTCTTGGAACGTACCTGGTCCGCTGCCCACTCGGGCCCCGAGAAAACCTCGCGGTCGAAGAGACGGACAAACCGAACCTCGCTGGCTGTATCGTGCACGTCGTAGATGCGTTCTTCGCACTCCGCGCCGGATAGTGCGTCATCCTCAAGGCCGAGCCTGCGCGACCAGGCGAGCTGAATGATGGCAATCGTGCCGGGGTCAAGATCCATAAGAGTCAAGCTACACGCATGGGCGGCGGACAAAGCAAGGCTGGGGAACGAATTTGATAGGCGCCCTAACCAAATAAGATGGCGGCTTCTTCATAGCGGTGCTGTGGAACGGTCTTCAGATTGCCCAGGGCCTTCTCGAATCCGACGCGGACTATGTCCGTTCCATCCAGGGAAACCATGGTTCCCCAAAGCCCGTCAACCACGGAGTCCACCGCCGCCATGCCCAGCCGGGTAGCGAGCACGCGGTCAAAGGCCGTGGGCACGCCGCCGCGCTGGATGTGTCCAAGGACGGTGGCACGCGTCTCGATTCCGGTACGCGCCTCAATCTCAGGTGCAAGCAGTTCACCGATGCCGCCCAGCCTCGGACGCCCAAAGGAATCCAGCCCGCGTTCGGAGTGCGGAGCTTCCATATCCGTGGTGACAAAGCCTTCGGCAACAACAACCAGGGGAGCACGTCCGCGTTCCCGGGCTTCGTTGACCCACTGGGCAATCTGGTCCAGGCTTACGGGCTTCTCCGGAATCAGGATGGCATGGGCACCGGAGGCCATGCCCGAATGCAGTGCGATCCAGCCGACGTGGCGGCCCATGACCTCGGCCACCATGCAGCGGTGGTGGGATTCACCCGTGGTCCGAAGACGGTCGATTGCTTCGGTGGCGATCTGCACGGCGGTATCGAAGCCGAAGGTGAAATCAGTGGCGTCGAGGTCATTGTCCACGGTCTTGGGAACGCCTACGATCTTGAGCCCGGCATCGGTGAGGCGCTGGGCGGCGGCCAGGGTTCCTTCGCCGCCAATAGCGATCACGGCGTCAATGCCCAGCCGGTCCAGGGTCTTCCGGATGTTCTCCGGTCCGCCGTTGGGGCCCTCGAAGGGATTGGTGCGGGAGGTACCCAGGATGGTGCCGCCCTGCTTGGAGATGCCGCGGACGCGGGCACGCGGCAGGTCGATGATGTCGCCGTCCACCACTCCGCGCCAGCCGTCCAGGAAGCCGACGAACTCCACTCCGTGGGTCTTGATTCCGTTGAGTACCGCTCCGCGGATCACCGCGTTGAGTCCGGGGCAGTCGCCCCCGCTGGTAAGGATGCCGATCTTCATTGCGTGACCCCTGGATCTGGTAGGTGGGCGGCGGCCTCTCCGATTCTATCCACCAGCGGGCGGCGGCCCGGTACTTCGTGCCTGGTTGGGCGCGGTGTGACGCCCAATATTGCGCTGTTGACCGCTGCTCAGCGGTTCAGAAGCTTCTGCAGCACGATCGTGCCGTCGGTTTTCGGCAGCAGCAGCCAGGCTACAAGGTAGGTGCCCAGGCCAATGAACGGGAGCAGGAAGCTGAGCAGGACCGCAATGCGGACCAGCGAAACATCCCATCCGAACTTCTGGGCGATGCCGGCGCAGATGCCGGCCACCCAGCCGCCGGGGGCACGTTTGATCGGGGAGGTGCGCAGTACGTCAAAGAACTTGTCCATCTGGAGATTCTGCCTTCTTTCGAGGGGACGGGTGGGGTTTCCTGCCGCTTTTGGCCAGCGGCGAAATTGGATGCGGGGTGGGGCGGAGCAGCGCTGTTAGGTCCGCTTTCTGCCCATGACTGCCAGCAGGCCGCCGATCACCAGTGCGGTGCCGGCTCCGATCAGCAGGCCGAGCAGGACCATGCCCGCATCGAGCCGGATTCCCGTGAGCTGGACCGTCAGGATCAGGGCACCGACCGCCGCCAGGACAAGCCCCCACACGATGGTTCCGACCCGCAGCGGGCGGTGCTCCGGCTCAAGCTCGGGGACGTACCTTCCCTCGGAAGGCGTACCGAAAGAGGCGGGATCGGCGTCGTAGTTCTTCGGCTCGTTTCTGGATTCGCTCATCGGTCCAGGCTGCTTTCATTCGTGGTTACCAGCACGCTGCTGGCAATTCCCTTGATTTCGATGATGATGCGGTTGCCCCGGGCATCCGGGTTGAGTTTCCGCTCCTGCGGGCCAACCCACAGCCCGCCGGACGACGTGTGCGTCCCGTCGTGCTCCAGTTCCACATTGCCCATCGCCATTTCCGAGTACACGGAAACGGGAACGTCGTCGGGAACCAGGATCGTGAGGTCGCCCGCGGCGACGCTGACGGGCACGGTAACGTCTCCGTCCCTCAGGTCCGCAGCCACCCCGCGCAGGTCCAGGTTGCCGTCCGCAGCCGCGACACTGTAGCCCTCGGCTGCTGTCCCGGAACGGTCCGCACTCCAGTTGGACTGGTTGGCCACCACGAGATTCCGGTAGGCAAAGCTGCCGGTGAACAGGAGGGCGGCGATGAGCGTAATGACACCGAGGCCTCCCGCCAGCCCGGAGGACCTGCCTGCAGCGCCGAGCCCGACGATTCCCAGGCCGAGGACCACCCCTGCCGCTGCCAGTGCTACGGCCGCGGGGGACCCGGTTTGGTAAATGCCGGAGTAATCCAGTGCCAGCAGGACTCCTGCTGCAAGCAGTGCAAGGCCGCAGATCAGGGCTACCCAGGCCCCGGGCGGGGTGGTGCTGGGCGGTTTAGGCGTGTCCTTGACCACAGCCGGCGGCGGGAACTGCACATACAGTCCGTCGAACGGGCGCTCGGGTGCTGGTGGCTGGCCCGTGGAGCCGGCAGCGTGCGCACCGAACGGCAGCGGCATGGTTGGAGCATCGGGGCCGGGGTATCCGGCTGCCGGCGGGTTGGCGGCCGGCGTTTCGGGAAACGGACCGGGGAGATTGGTGCCTTGGCCAGGGGCAGTAGATCCGCCGGCGGAAGGCCAGCCCTGCTGGCCGGGCGCTGACGGTCCCTGCGTCTGCGGGGCACGGTTTGGGGAATTGTTGTTCCGCGTGGTGAGCCAGTAGATGACGAGCACCACTGCGGCCACCCAGAACAGGCCCCAGAAGATTGAGCCCAGCCAGCCGTCCCAGGCCCAGAAGGAAATGCCCGGGCCGCTGAAGCCCAGGATGGTGAAGGTCAGGGCGCCGGTCATTCCCGCGGTCCAGGTGCCGCGCGTTGCTGCTTCCAGGTGGATGCGGCCGTCGGGCTCCGGAAGCAGGGCCCAGGCAACGCCGTAGAGCACGATGCCGATGCCAAACAGGGCAAGGACGATCACGATTCCGCGGACGAGGATTGGATCCAGCCCGGTGCGCTGGGCGATTCCTCCGGCGACGCCGCCGATCCAGCGGTCCGGGGAGCGCCGGATACCCAGCTGCCGCAGCCAGTTGAAGAACGAGTTTTCGCCCGGAGCACCGCTGGGTGTGCCTTGGGGTGCTGCGCCGGGAGCAGCCGGGGGGAAGGGCTGGGACGGGTCCCCGGACGGGCGTCCGGGGTCAGTTGGATGCGAGTTCATGCCTTCAGTCTTCCCGGAACGGTCCTGCACCACATCGGGGATTCCCCTGAGCCACCCCTGAACGTGTCCCTGATCTGTGCTGCGGGAACCGAAATGATGGCGGTTCGGGCCCTCTGCCGTGCTTGGATTGGAGCATGAGACCCCCATTGCTCCGTTCGCCCGAGAAGGTGGTTGCCGGCGTGTGCGCCGGCCTTGCTGCCCATCTGGGCATGCCGGTGCGCACGGTCCGCATTTTGATGATGGTGCTCTCGGCCCTGGCGGGCGCCGGTGTTGTCCTCTACGGCTGGCTGTGGATCATGGTCCCGACGGCGGAGGAGGAAGCTGCAGCGGGCCCGCAGAACCCACGCAGCGTGGCGGAGAACTTTGCACGTTATCTCCAGCAGGGACAGGGAACCGCCAACGGCACCGGTGCCTCTCTGCTTGGCACCCGGGAGATCCTCGTGGGAGTGGGGCTGCTGCTGGCGGCAGGGGCCATGGTTGCGCAGGCGCTTGGTGCACAAATCAATCTGCAGCTGCTGTTCCCGTTCGCCGTGATCGTGGCCGGCGCAGTCCTGGCCTGGTCCCAGCTGGACGCAAGCAGGAAAGCCGGGCTGGTTGCCGGGGCAGGAGCAGACCGGAAGATGGGCCTGGTCCGTCTGGTCACTGGACTGGTGCTTGTAGTTTCCGGGTTCCTGCTCGTGATTTCCGGATCCTTTAGCTGGGATGTCCTGCTGGCGGCGTCGCTGGCTTCCCTGGCTGTCCTCGCCGGCATCGCACTGGTGCTTGCACCGTGGGCCGTGAAGTCATGGCGTGCCTTCCATGCAGAGCGTGCCGGCCGCATTCGCCAGACCGAACGTGCCGAGATCGCGGCCCATCTGCACGATTCCGTGCTCCAGACACTGGCCCTGATCCAGAACCGTGCCGGTTCCGAGGCCGACGTCATCAAACTTGCCCGGGCCCAGGAACGCGAGCTGCGCCAATGGCTTTACGCTGATCCGGAGAAGGGGACGGGGACCCTGGCGGACGCCCTGAAGAGCGCTGCCGCCGAGGTGGAAGACGCCTACGGGCACCCTGTGGATTTCGTGGCCGTGGGGACCGCTGAGCTCACTGCCCAGAGCTCCGCACTGGTCCAGGCAGCCAGGGCCGCGCTCTTCAACGCCGCCCAGCACGCGGGCGGACAGATTTCGCTCTACCTCGAGTGCAGCCCGGAAGCGGCGGAAGTCTTCGTCCGGGACCGGGGTGCCGGCTTCGATCCCGACGCCGTTCCGCAGGACCGGCTGGGCCTGCGGGAATCGATCATCGGCCGTATGCAGCGCCACGGCGGCACAGCAAGGGTGCGAAGCGGCGCGGACGGCACCGAGATACATTTGGCATTGCCCCTGGCCGGAGCAGACGCTCCGGCGGCGCAGGAAAGGGAAGCGGAGAACTCGTGAGCATCGCGGCAGAACCCATAACGGTGGTGGTGGTGGACGACCACGCCATTTTCAGGTCCGGCCTCAAGGCAGACCTGGACGGACGGATCAGGGTCCTGGCTGAGGCCGCCACCGTTGAAACGGCTGTAGCGGCCATCCGTGAGGCCCGGCCCCAGGTTGTGCTCCTGGACGTGCACCTGCCCGGCGGGTCCGGAGGCGGCGGGGCCGAAGTGATTGCCGGCTGTACCGACATGCTGGGAACCACGCGGTTCCTTGCCCTCAGCGTTTCCGATGCCGCCGAGGACGTGGTCACGGTGATCCGTGCCGGAGCCAGGGGATACGTCACCAAAACCATTTCGGGTGCGGAGATTTCCGACGCCGTTACGAGGGTCGCCGGAGGGGACGCCGTCTTCTCGCCCCGGCTGGCGGGCTTTGTCCTCGACGCGTTCGGGGCATCGACCACCGTCAGCGTCGAGGACGAACTTGACCGGCTCTCAGTCCGGGAACGCGAAGTGATGCGCCTGATTGCCCGGGGCTACAGCTACAAGGAAGTTGCGAAGGAGCTGTTTATCTCGGTCAAGACGGTCGAAACCCATGTTTCCGCCGTCCTGCGGAAGCTGCAGCTCTCATCCCGGCATGAACTCACCAGGTGGGCTGCAGCCCGCAGGCTGCTTTAGGGCTTGGCTTGGCCCAGGAAGTCCTTGAGGCGTTCCATTCCGGTGGCCAGGTCCTCATCGCCCAGGGCATAGGACAGGCGCAGGTATCCGGACGGTCCGAAGGCCTCGCCGGGAACCACGGCGACTTCCACCGCGTCCAGGATCAGGGCGGCCAGCTCCGCTGAGGTCCGCGGACGCACGGGACCTGCGGCATTCGGGAATTCCCTGCCGAGGAGGCTGCGGACGTCCGGGTAGGCGTAGAACGCGCCCTGCGGCATGGGGCAGTCGACGCCGTCAATCGAGTTGAGTGCCTCCACCATCGCCTTCCGGCGGCGGTCGAAGGCAATCTTCATCTCGTCCACGGCCGTCAGCGGACCGGAGACGGCGGCCAGCGCAGCCATCTGGGAGATATTCGAAACGTTGGATGACAGGTGGGACTGCAGGTTGGTGGCTGCCTTGATGACGTCGGGGGCGGCAATCATCCATCCCACCCGCCAGCCGGTCATGGCGTAGGTCTTCGCAACGCCGTTGAGGATAACCACCTTGTCGCCCAGTTCGGGGCAGCGGGTCGCAATGGAGGTGAAGGGCACGTCGCCGTACGTGAGGTGCTCATAGATTTCATCCGTCACCACGAACAGTCCGTGGTCGGCGGCCCACATGCCGATCTCCGCGACGTCGTCCGCCGGGTAGACGGCTCCGGTGGGGTTGGACGGGGAAACGAACAGCAGCACCTTGGTCTTCTCCGTCAGGGCCGCATCCAGCTGGGACACGGTGACCAGATAATCCTGCTCGGGGCCCGCGAAGACCTCCACCGGAACACCTCCGGCAAGGCGGATGGCCTCCGGGTACGTGGTCCAGTACGGGGTGGGTACCAGGACTTCGTCGCCCGGGTTCAGCAGGGTGGCGAAGGCCTCGTACACAGCCTGCTTGCCGCCGTTGGTAACCAGCACCTGCGACGGGTCCACGGAATAGCCGGAGTCCCGCAGGGTCTTCTCGGCGATGGCTTTCTTCAGTTCGGGCAGTCCCGAGGCAGGGGAGTAGCGGTGGAACCGGGGCTCCCGCGCGGCGGCCACGGCGGCGTCAACGATGTACCCGGGGGTGGGGAAATCGGGCTCGCCGGCGCCGAAGCTGATGACCGGCCGGCCGGCGGCCTTCAGGGCCTTGGCCTTCGCGTCAACTGCAAGGGTGGCGGATTCTGCAATGGAGGCGATGCGCTCTGAGATTCGGCCGTTGGAAGGCATGGCGTTCCCGTCTGGTTTTGTACTGGATGCGTGCAGTGTTCGGTTTGGTGTTGCCTGTGACCTGCGCTGGAAGTCCCTCTGAGCCGGGGGGCTCGGGATTGTCCGCACCGTCACTTTATGCAAGCCAAGCTTAGGCGTGCGGGGAGCACATTTCAGTCTTTTACACTTCCGCGGCCCGGTTCAGGGCCGCGATTTGCCGGGCTCACAGCACTGCCTGCCGGAGGAGGCAGCGGGGGCCCGATGCCCTGTTGCGGGCCCGGTTCGACTCCGGGCAAAAGATTGCGTAGACTAGTTCCTCGGTGTTGTTCTCTCGATGCTGGAGCATGCCCGCGAACCGGTTAGGCCGGAAGCGGGATGTACCGGTAGAGTGGAACTCTCCCGAAGGGTAGTGGCGCAATTGGTAGCGCAGCGGTCTCCAAAACCGCAGGTTGCAGGTTCGAGTCCTGTCTGCCCTGCGCATGACGTCGGTTTCGCCGTCTAAAGCAGTCCTTCATGAAGCAGCAGTTCCCGGCCTGAGGCTGCGGCACTGTGAACCGAACAGATGAGTGAGGCGAAAGGTGACCGAGACAGCTGCCAGCAGCTCCAAGGGACACCCCTCCGGCAAGCCAGCGAAGAAGCGGGGCTTCTTCGGCGCCATCGCCCTCTTCCTGCGCCAGGTCATTGCCGAACTGAAGAAGGTGGTGACCCCCACCCGCAAGGAACTGCTTCGGTTCACCGTCGTGGTTCTCGCCTTTGTGGTGGTCATGATCATCATCGTGTCCCTTTTGGACTTTGTCTTTGGAACTGGCGCACTGTGGATCTTCGGTTCGGGCGGCGGCGAAAGCTAGCCATCGAAGTCCCTTCCGCCCGCAGCGCGGGGAAGGTCCGTTCGAAGAACTGAGCTAGTGACAAACCCAATAGAGCTGAAGAAGAAAGCAGGAATCTACGTGTCCGAGCAAGAACTCGATTCACAGATCAATGACGAAACCGCTGATCTGGACACCGAGGATCAGGTGACCGAAGCAGACGCCGCGGCGGCTGCCGGTGACGCATCGGCCGAAGACGCTGAAGAAGCTCCCGCTGAGGAAGCCGAAGAGGCTGCCTCCGAGGACGCTGAAGCGGCTCCTGCTGCTGAGCCCGAAGAAGATCCCGTTGTTGCGTTCAAGGCAAAGCTGCGCCGCCAGGAGGGTGACTGGTACGTCATCCACTCCTACGCCGGCTACGAAAACCGCGTGAAGGCAAACCTCGAGACCCGCATCCAGACGCTCGACATGGAAGACAACATCTTCCAGATCGAGGTCCCGATGGAGGAAGTCGTCGAGATCAAGAACACCACCCGCAAGATCGTGAACCGCGTGCGCATCCCCGGTTACGTCCTGGTCCGGATGGAACTCACGGACGCTTCCTGGGGCGTTGTCCGCCACACCCCCGGTGTCACCGGATTCGTCGGCAACGCACACAATCCAGTTCCGCTGAGCCTGGACGAAGTCTTCTCCATGCTTGAGCACACCGTGGTTTCCCCGAAGACAGCTGCTTCCGGAGCTCCGGCCAAGGCCGCGCAGTCCGCCATTGCCGTGGACTTCGAGGTCGGCGAGTCCGTGACCGTCAACGAGGGCCCGTTCGAGACCCTCCCGGCCACGATCTCCGAGATCAAGCCGGAATCCCAGCAGCTTGTGGTTCTGGTGACCATCTTCGAGCGCGAAACCCCGGTTACGCTCTCCTTCGGACAGGTCACCAAGATCCAGTAACAGACTTCGCTCCGCGCAGGACCGCTTTATCCTGTACGGCAGCGTACGGCCGCCGCGCCACGGCGGCCACCAACCCGGACGGACGCTCCTGTCCTTCGGGAACTTATTTTAGAGAAGGACCCTTTCATGGCCCCCAAGAAAAAGGTCACCGGCCTTATCAAGCTGCAGATCAATGCAGGTGCCGCAAACCCGGCTCCTCCGATTGGTCCTGCCCTTGGCCAGCACGGTGTCAACATCATGGAATTCTGCAAGGCGTACAACGCTGCAACGGAATCCCAGCGCGGAAACGTTATCCCGGTCGAGATCACGGTCTACGAAGACCGCTCCTTCACCTTCATCACCAAGACGCCCCCGGCGGCTGAACTGATCAAGAAGGCTGCAGGCGTTGCCAAGGGCTCCGGCACCCCGCACACCGTCAAGGTTGCGAAGCTGACCCAGGCACAGGTCGAAGAGATCGCCACCGCAAAGATGGAAGACCTGAACGCCAACGACGTTCAGGCTGCCGCCAAGATCATCGCCGGAACCGCCCGTTCCATGGGCATCACCGTCGAAGGCTAATAAAGCTTCACCGCACGGCTGAGAAGCCGGGCATCACCAAATTCATTCAGCCGGACGGCCCATGAGGGTACGCCGGCACGTGGCAGGGCCGAGCGCGGTCCGACAGACCACAACTGCACAAGGAGAAAAAGCAGATGGCAAAGCGCAGCAAAGCATATGAAGCCGCTGTGGCAAAGATCGACGCGGACAAGCTGTACGCGCCGGTTGACGCCGTAGCACTGGCCAAGGAAACGAACCCGTCCAAGACGGATGCAACCGTTGAGGTTGTCTTCCGCCTGGGCGTTGACCCCCGCAAGGCTGATCAGATGATCCGCGGCACGGTCAACCTGCCCAACGGCACGGGCAAGACCGCCCGCGTCCTCGTCTTCGCCACCGGCGAGAAGGCTGAAGCAGCTATCGCTGCGGGCGCCGACTTCGTTGGTTCCGATGACATGATCGAAAAGGTTGCAGCAGGCTGGACCGACTTCGATGCCGCAGTGGCTACCCCGGACCTCATGGGCAAGGTCGGCCGCCTGGGCCGCGTGCTCGGCCCGCGTAACCTCATGCCGAACCCGAAGACCGGCACCGTTACCCCCAACGTCGCCAAGGCTGTCTCCGACATCAAGGGCGGCAAGATCGACTTCCGCGTCGACAAGCACTCCAACCTGCACTTCATCATTGGCAAGACGTCCTTCGACGCCCAGAAGCTGGCCGAGAACTACGCTGCTGCCCTTGAAGAAGTACTCCGCCTGAAGCCGTCCGCTTCCAAGGGCCGCTACATCCAGAAGGCAACCGTGAGCACCACCTTCGGCCCCGGCATCGCCGTGGACCCGAACGTCACCAAGGTTCTCGCAGACGCATAGTCAGCGCATTACTTCGGGAGGCCTCCTCCCCAAAACGGCCGCAGCTCCTAAGCTGCGGCCGTTTTGTGTTTCCGCGGCGGAACCCGCTTTGGTTCCGGCGGAGCTCTCCGGCAGGATAAGGGCCATGACTCCCTTGGCTGTGGAACCGTTTGTCCTGCCGCAAAGCTCCGACTCCCCGGACGCGGGCGGCTTCCTGGCTGTTGCCCGGCTCTTCAATGACCAGCAGCGAGAGATCTGGGGAAATGACGACTTCTTCGAAACGCCCCAGGCGCAGCTGGCCGGGCTCCGGAGCACGTCCACCCGACGGCGGCAGCTGCTGGTTGCACGGGCCGGTTCCGGGCAGGAAATCCTCGGCGTTGCCCGGCTCAACCTTCCCCTGACCGACAATCTGCACACGGCCACCCTGAACGTGGTGGTGGATGCCCGTTCGCGGCGGAGAGGCGTCGGTGCGGCGCTTTGTGCTGCGGCTGAGGAGCTGGCTGCCGCTGACGGACGGCGGACCCTGATAGCGGAGACCGACCATCGGCAGGACGGCGGGGAATTAACCGCCGGCGACGTTCCGGCGCCGTCGATCCCGCAGGACGCAGCGGCTTCTTTCGCCTCGGCCTGTGGCTTCAGCCTGGAACTCATTGAGCGGATCAGCCGGCTCGACCTTCCGGTGCACAGTGCCGGCGAAGGGCTCCCGGGCAGCACCGATGGCTCAGGCTACGAACTCGTCTTCTGGCAGGACGCGTGCCCGGATGCCCTGGCGGATGCCTACGCCCAACTAAGGCAGAAGATGAGTACCGACGCCCCCCTGGGTGGCTTGGACCTGACGCCGGAGGTCTGGGACGTGCCGAGGGTCCGGGAAGCTGAGGAGAAGGCACGGGGGATGGGGTATGACGTGCTGGTGTGCGCCGTGCGCCATACGGCCTCGGGCGAGCTCGCGGGCCATACCGTGCTGGAAGTCGCGCGGAGTAACCCAGGCGTGGCCTATCAGGACGATACGCTGGTGCTGCAGCATCACCGCGGCAACCGGCTGGGCATGATGTTGAAGGCCGGAAACCTCCAGCGGCTGGGCCGGCTCTTTCCCGAAGTGCAGCGGGTTTACACCTGGAACGCCGAGGAGAACAGGTACATGCTGGCCATTAACGTCCAGCTCGGGTTCCGCCCCATCGGCTATGCGGGGGAGTGGCAGAAGGAGCTCTCGGTGAGCTAGGCACCCCGATTTGTCCCTGCCCGGGATCTCCCGTACTCTTGAACTACCAAAGACCGTCGGTCGATGTGCCTTCAATCCCACAGCCAAGCTGAACCTTCAGTTTACGTGTGTGGAATCCGGTTGGAGAACCATCCGAAAGTCCCTTCCAAGGGCGGCCTGCGCAGGTGAACGAAGTGAGCTCCGGAAGATTATTCCGTTGAGTGCCGCCCCGTGCATCTGCCCGGGGCGTTTTTTGTGTTCGGGACCCGATCCACCGGCATTATTTTCCCCGGAAGGAGGGTTATGGCAACGCCAATCAAGGTGTCAGCAGTTGAAGAAATCACCAATGATTTCAAGGATTCAACCGCTGCTGTCCTAACCGAATACCGCGGGCTCACCGTTGCACAGCTCAAGGAGCTGCGCCGTTCGCTCGGCCAGGACACCAAGTACTCGGTCGTCAAGAACACCCTGACGGGCATTGCAGCCAAGGAAGCCGGCATCGACGCGTTCGATGGCCAGCTCTCCGGCCCCACTGCAATTGCCTTCATCAAGGGTGACGCAGTTGCCGCTGCGAAGAGCCTGACGGATTTTGCAAAGACCAACCCGCAGCTGATCATCAAGACCGGTGTCTTCGAGGGCAATGCCCTTGACGCCTCCGGTGTTGCTGCCCTGGCTGCGCTCGAGTCCCGCGAGTTCCAGCTTGCACGGGTCGCCGGTGTCCTCAAGGCCCCGATGTCCATGCTGGCCCGCTCGGTTGATGCCCTGCGCGTCAAGCTCGAAGAAGAAGGCGGCGCTGCTGCTCCCGCTGCGGAGGAAGCTCCGGCTGCCGCAGAAGAAGCACCGGCCGCCGAAGCAGCCACCGAAGAGTAATAACTCTTCACCCTCAACTCCCGGTGCCCAGCGCACCACTTATAGGAAGGACGCCACATCATGGCGAAGCTCACCAACGAAGAGCTCATTGAAGCTTTCAAGGAACTGTCCATCATCGAGCTCTCCGACTTCGTGAAGCTCTTCGAAGAGACCTTCGACGTCACCGCTGCTGCTGTTGCAGTTGCCGGCCCGGCAGCAGGCGCTGCTGAAGCTGCTGAAGAGAAGAGCGAATTCGACGTTATCCTCGAAGCCGCCGGCGACAAGAAGATCGCAGTGATCAAGGAAGTCCGCGCGCTGACTTCCCTGGGTCTGAAGGAAGCCAAGGACCTGGTTGACGGTGCTCCGAAGGCTATCCTCGAAGGCGCCAACAAGGAGACCGCTGACAAGGCCAAGGAGGCCCTCGAGGCTGCCGGCGCCACGGTTACCCTTAAGTAGTACTGCTTCTGCGGCACTGCCGCAGTACAGAAAGAACCCCCGCTTCGTTTCGAGGCGGGGGTTCTTTGCGTATCCGGGATGCCGGCAGCCTAGGGGAGAGGGTCGGTGATGTCGGCGATGGTTGCGTCCAGGGCCGCCAGCAGGGCATCTCCGTCCACGAAGAGGCTGGCCCCGTGCTCGCCGGCACCCATCGATACACGCCGGCCCCGGATGTCCGGAGCAGCAAAGACAGGCCATGCCACAGTGCTGCCCAGCGGCGTAATGGTTCCGCGGGTATACCCGGTAGCCTCGAACGCCTCGTCCGCGGGCGGCAGCATCAGCTTGTTTGCCCCTGCTGCGGCACGAAGCTTGGGCCAGGAGATCTGGGCGTCGCCGGGGACCAGGACAAACAGGTACTCACCGGCCTTGCGGCGGACAACGAGCGACTTGACGATATCTGCCGGGGTGATGCCGAGCAGTGCTGCCGCCTCGGCCAGGCTGGCAGCAGCAGGGCGCTCGGTGACCTGGACATCCAGGCCAAGGCGCTCCGCAGCTGCCAGCACCCGTTCACGGCCGGCGGGGGAGGACTCCGGCACTAGTTCCGGTACAGCAGCAGGGCTTCACCCTGGCCGCCGCCTCCGCAGAGCCCGACGGCGGCGCGCCCGGAACCGCGGCGGTTCAGTTCGTGTGCGGCATGCAGCGCAAGACGCGCACCGGACGCACCGATCGGGTGGCCCAGCGCGATCGCTCCGCCGTGGATGTTGCAGTCTTCAAGCTCAACACCAAGCTCCTGCAGGGACTGTACGGCCACTGACCCAAAGGCCTCGTTGATTTCCACGAAGTCCAGGTCTGCTGCAGTCCAGCCTGCCCGCTTCAGGGCCTGGGCGATCGCATTCGAAGGCTGGGAGTGCAGGCTGTTGTCCGGCCCGGCCACCTGTCCGGGCATTCCCACACCGGCCAGGATCTCCAGTCCCTGCTCCTCGGCGAAGGCACGGGTGGTAAGGACCAGGGCGCTGGCGCCGTCGGACAGCGGAGAGGAATTTCCAGCAGTGATAGTGCCTTCAGGATCAAAGGCGGGACGCAGCCCGGCCAGCGTGTCCACGGTGGTGGAGGGGCGGATGCCCTCGTCCGCGGTGAGGACCACCGGGTCGCCCTTTCGCTGCGGCACCGTTACGGGGGCAATTTCGACGTCGAAAATCCCCGCCGCGGCTGCGGCAGCGGCGCGCTGGTGGGAAGCAGCAGCGACCTCGTCCTGCGCGGTACGGCCAATCCCCAGTGCAGAGTTGCCGCGTTCAGTGGAAACGCCCATCGATTCGTTGTCGAAGGCATCCGTCAGGCCGTCGTGCGCCACGGAATCCAGCACGGACATGCTGCCGTAGTTCCAGCCCTGCCTTGAACCGGGCAGCACATGCGGGCCGCGGGTCATGGATTCCTGGCCCCCGGCCACCACCACGGTGGCCTCGCCCCCGCGGATCAGCCGCGCAGCGTCGATGACCGCTGCCAGGCCCGAGAGGCAGACCTTGTTGATGGTCACGGTGGGCACATCCCAGCCCAGGCCGGCCTTGATGGCGGACTGCCGTGCGGGATTCTGGCCGCAGCCGGCCTGCACCACGTGGCCCATGATCACGCTGTCCACCTGGGACGCGTCCACGCCCGAGCGCTCCAGGGCGCCGGAGATGGCGAAGGCGCCGAGTTCAACGGCCGTGAAGGACGCGAGCTGGCCGTTGAGCCTGCCCTGCGGGGTGCGTGCCCCGCCGACGATCACTACCTCCGGGATCGAGTCCGTCCCGGGTCCTGCAAATGCCTCAGTGCTCATGCGGTAAGTCCACTTTCATCGAAGGCGAGTCGTACTTTCCAACAGGTTTTGCCCTTAGGCTACCCGTTTGACGTGGCCGGGAACACACTCCGTCACGTGGGCCCGGGCCCGCGTGATGCCATCGGATGCCGTCGGACGGTGCGTCCCGGGCGCCTGCTGTGCAGTGCCGGGAGGAGGGCAGGGAAGAGTGCCGGGAAGAGGACAGGGAAGATCACCGTGCAACCTGGGGAGGGAAAACGCGCGCATCCGCCTGACTTGGGGTACTCTATGTGGGTAGCCAAGCGTCATATCGGTTCGCTGGCACCGCCCGCAGCTCCCCGACAGGAAGCCTCAGAGCAGGAACTTTGAAGTTCCGGCCTCAGGATCCGGGGTCGAGCTGGCAGGGGTTTCGATTACCGGGTAGACTTCTGTGTCCCCAATGCCCTATAGTAGATATTTGCTTCCCTCTCTTAACCTTCAGCCTTCATATAGCGGTGGGCTGTGTCACGGGCCAGGCGGCGTCCGGAGTGTTCATGCAGGCGTTTCTCGTAAACGCGGCAGACAGTTACGGTGCCCAAAACCCGTTCAGGACGCACGCGGACCAGGTCCGTCAGTGCAGAGTGGGAGCGCGAACACGCCTGAAGGTCTGTGGAAGGATCCCTCTTGGTCGCCTCGAGCACCTCTAATAATGCAACCGCTACCACTCCGGAGAACGCAGCTTCCCGGATTTCATTCGCAAAGATTCACGAACCGCTGGATGTTCCCAATCTTCTTGCCCTGCAGACAGACAGCTTTGACTGGCTTGTAGGCAACGAGCGCTGGAAGGAACGCCTGCGCAAGGCCCAGGAAGAGGGCGACGCGGGCTTCGCGACAACCTCCGGCCTCGCGGACATCTTCGAAGAAATCTCCCCGATTGAAGATTTCCAGGGCACCATGTCCCTGAGCTTCTCGGAGCCGGAATTCGCTGACCCGAAGTACACCATGGCCGAGTGCAAGGACCGGGACGCAACGTACTCGGCCCCGCTGTACGTTAAGGCCGAGTTCATGAACAACAACACGGGCGAAATCAAGCAGCAGACCGTGTTCATGGGCGACTTCCCGCTGATGACCGACAAGGGTACCTTCGTCATCAACGGCACCGAGCGCGTCGTCGTTTCCCAGCTGGTCCGGTCCCCGGGCGCCTACTTTGAGCGCGCCGCTGACAAGACCAGTGACAAGGACATCTACACCGCGAAGATCATCCCTTCCCGCGGTGCCTGGTTCGAACTTGAAATCGACAAGCGCGACCAGGTGGGCGTCCGCCTGGACCGCAAGCGCAAGCAGTCCGTCACCATCCTCCTGAAGGCCCTGGGCTGGACCGAAGGCCAGATCCTGGAGACGTTCGGCGAGTACGACTCGATCCGTGCAACCCTGGAGAAGGACCCCACGGAGACCCAGGAAGATGCCCTGCTGGACATCTACCGCAAGCTCCGTCCGGGAGAGCCGCCCACGGTCGAGGCTGCCAAGACGCTGCTGGAGAACCTGTACTTCAACCCGAAGCGCTACGATCTGGCCAAGGTTGGCCGTTACAAGATCAACCGCAAGCTCGGTGTCGAGAAGCCGATCGGTGACTCGGACGCTTCGGTACTGAACATCGATGACATTGTCGCGATGATCAAGTTCCTGGTGGCCCTGCACGCCGGCGAAAAGACCATCCCGGGCAAGCGCGACGGCCAGGACGTGGATATCCGCGTTGAGGTCGACGACATCGACCACTTCGGCAACCGCCGCATCCGCGCAGTCGGTGAACTGATCGAGAACCAGATCCGCACCGGCCTGTCCCGTATGGAGCGTGTTGTCCGCGAGCGGATGACCACCCAGGACGTCGAAGCCATCACGCCGCAGACGCTGATCAACATCCGTCCGGTCGTTGCTGCGATCAAGGAGTTCTTCGGAACCTCCCAGCTCTCGCAGTTCATGGACCAGAACAACCCGCTGGCCGGCCTGACGCACAAGCGCCGCCTGTCCGCGCTGGGCCCGGGCGGTCTGTCCCGTGACCGTGCAGGCATGGAAGTCCGTGACGTCCACCCCTCGCACTACGGCCGTATGTGCCCCATCGAAACCCCTGAAGGCCCGAACATTGGCCTGATCGGTTCGCTGGCGTCCTACGCCCGGATCAACGCCTTCGGCTTCATCGAGACCCCGTACCGCAAGGTTGTGGACGGCGTCGTTACCGATCAGGTTGATTACCTGACCGCAGATGACGAAGTTGAGCGCACCATCGCACAGGCAAACGCCCCGCTGCGCGAAGACATGCACTTCGAAGAGGACCTGGTCCTCGTCCGTGCCCGCGGCGGATCCGGCGAGCCCGTGCTCGTTGAGCCCGAAGGCGTGGAGTACATGGACGTTTCCCCGCGCCAGATGGTGTCGGTCGCAACGGCCCTGATCCCGTTCCTCGAGCATGACGATGCCAACCGTGCACTCATGGGTGCCAACATGCAGCGCCAGGCTGTTCCCCTGCTCCGTTCCGAGCGTCCCGTTGTGGGCACCGGCATGGAGAAGTACGCAGCCATCGACGCCGGCGACTCCGTCACCGCCGTCAAGGCCGGCGTCGTCACCGAAGTTTCGGCTGACCTGGTCACCGTCATGAACGACGACGGCACCGAGACCAGCTACCCGATCATGAAGTTCGCGCGCTCGAACCAGGGCAACGCCTACAACCAGCGCGTGATCGTCTCCGAGGGCACCCGGGTTGAGGTCCACGACGTCATCGCCGACGGTCCCTCCACCGATCAGGGTGAACTGGCCCTGGGCAAGAACCTGCTGGTCGCGTTCATGTCCTGGGAAGGCCACAACTACGAAGATGCCATCATCCTCTCGCAGCGCATGGTCTCCGACGATGTCCTGACCTCGATCCACATCGAGGAGCACGAGGTTGACGCCCGCGACACCAAGCTTGGTGCCGAGGAAATCACCCGTGACATCCCCAACGTGTCCGAGGAAGTGCTCTCGCAGCTCGACGAGCGCGGCATCATCCACATCGGTGCCGAGGTTGAAGCCGGCGACATCCTCGTTGGCCGCGTCACCCCGAAGGGCGAAACGGAACTGACCCCCGAAGAGCGCCTGCTGCGCGCCATCTTCGGCGAGAAGAGCCGCGAAGTCCGCGACACCTCCCTGAAGGTTCCCCACGGCGAGTCCGGAACCGTCATCGGCGTGCGCATCTTCGACCGCGACAACGACGACGAGCTGCCCCCGGGCGTAAACCAGCTGGTCCGCGTCTACGTGGCACACAAGCGCAAGATCACGGACGGCGATAAGCTGGCCGGCCGCCACGGCAACAAGGGCGTCATCTCCAAGATCCTCCCGATCGAGGACATGCCGTTCCTGGAAGACGGGACCCCCGTTGACATCGTCCTGAACCCGCTGGGTGTTCCGGGTCGAATGAACGTCGGCCAGGTTCTGGAAATCCACCTGGGCTGGGCTGCCAAGCAGGGCTGGAAGATCGAAGGCGAGCCGGACTGGGTCAAGGACCTGCCTGCACTGCCGCGTGAAACCGGTCCGACGACCGTTGCCACCCCGGTGTTCGACGGCGCCAGCGAGGATGAGATCACCAACCTCCTGGACTCCACGAACGTCACCCGCGACGGCGACCGCCTGATCGGTGCTTCCGGCAAGACCCGTCTGTTCGACGGCCGCTCCGGCCAGCCGTTCCCGGATCCGATTTCCGTTGGCTACATGTACATCCTGAAGCTGCACCACCTTGTCGATGACAAGATCCACGCTCGCTCCACAGGTCCGTACTCCATGATCACCCAGCAGCCGCTGGGTGGTAAGGCACAGTTCGGTGGCCAGCGCTTCGGTGAAATGGAAGTCTGGGCCCTGGAGGCCTACGGTGCCGCCTACACCCTGCAGGAACTGCTCACCATCAAGTCCGATGACATCCACGGCCGCGTCAAGGTCTACGAAGCCATCGTCAAGGGTGAGAACATCCCGGAGCCCGGCGTTCCGGAATCGTTCAAGGTGCTCATCAAGGAAATGCAGTCGCTCTGCCTGAACGTGGAAGTACTCTCCACCGAGGGCAACACGATTGAAATGCGTGACTCGGATGAAGAAGTCTTCCGGGCCGCGGAAGAGCTGGGTATTGATCTGTCCCGCGCAGAGCCGAGCTCAGTAGAAGAGGTTTAGGTTTCATCCGTCCTGGCTCCGCACCGGTGCCCGGAACGGCGGCAACGAAATTCCCAGCTCGCAGAGCTCGCAAGGAATATTAAAGCCGCCTTCCTCCGGACACCGGCGCGGGGCTGGGGTTGGATGGTTGCCTTCGCTTCTTCCCGTACCCGAGACATTCAGATTTAGAGAACAAGAGAGAACAGGGACCCATGTCCAACGATTCCACGTTCGGCCTCATGCGAATCGGCCTTGCCACTGCGGACGAAATCCGCAACTGGTCTTACGGCGAGGTCAAAAAGCCGGAAACCATCAACTACCGAACCCTGAAGCCGGAGAAGGACGGTCTTTTCTGCGAAAAGATCTTCGGTCCCTCCCGTGACTGGGAGTGCTACTGCGGCAAGTACAAGCGCGTGCGCTTCAAGGGCATCATCTGTGAGCGCTGCGGCGTCGAAGTTACCCGCGCAAAGGTTCGCCGCGAACGGATGGGCCACATTGAGCTCGCCGCTCCGGTAACCCACATCTGGTACTTCAAGGGTGTTCCCTCCCGCCTGGGCTACCTCCTTGACCTGGCTCCGAAGGACCTCGAAAAGGTCATCTACTTCGCTGCCTACATGATCACTTCGGTCGACGAAGAGAACCGCCACGCCGAACTGCCGAACCTGCAGGCCGAGCACGACCTGGAGCGCAAGCACCTGGTTGACCAGCGCGACTCCGACATCGCCGCGATCGCCAAGGACCTCGAAGGCGAACTGGCGCGCCTTGAAGGTGAAGGTGCGAAGGCAGCGGACAAGAAGAAGGCACGCGACTCCGCCGACCGCCAGATGGCCAAGGTCCGCCGCGACGCCGACAACAACATCGAGCGCCTCGAGCAGGTCTGGGAACGCTTCAAGAACCTCAAGGTCGGCGACCTCGAGGGCGACGAAGGCCTGTACCGCGAACTGCGCGACCGCTACGGCCTGTACTTCGAAGGCTCCATGGGTGCCGAAGCCATCAAGAAGCGTCTTGAGGACTTCGACATGCAGCAGGAGTCCGAGAACCTGCGCGAGATCATCCAGAACGGCAAGGGCCAGCGCAAGACGCGTGCCCTGAAGCGCCTGAAGGTTGTCAACGCGTTCCTCACCACGTCGAACAGCCCCATGGGCATGGTCCTCGACGCCGTTCCGGTGATCCCGCCGGAACTGCGCCCGATGGTGCAGCTGGACGGCGGCCGTTTCGCGACGTCCGACCTCAACGACCTGTACCGCCGCGTGATCAACCGCAACAACCGCCTGAAGCGCCTGCTCGATCTCGGTGCCCCCGAGATCATCGTGAACAACGAAAAGCGCATGCTCCAGGAAGCTGTTGACTCCCTGTTCGACAACGGCCGCCGCGGCCGTCCGGTCACCGGACCGGGCAACCGTCCGCTGAAGTCGCTCTCCGACATGCTCAAGGGCAAGCAGGGCCGGTTCCGCCAGAACCTGCTCGGCAAGCGCGTGGACTACTCCGGCCGTTCCGTGATCGTCGTTGGTCCGCAGCTGAAGCTGCACCAGTGTGGCCTGCCCAAGCAGATGGCACTGGAGCTCTTCAAGCCGTTCGTGATGAAGCGCCTGGTTGACCTCAACCACGCCCAGAACATCAAGAGCGCCAAGCGCATGGTCGAGCGATTCCGTCCGCAGGTCTGGGACGTGCTGGAAGAGATCATCACCGAACACCCGGTGCTGCTCAACCGTGCACCTACCCTGCACCGCCTCGGCATCCAGGCCTTCGAACCGCAGCTGGTTGAGGGCAAGGCACTGCAGCTTCACCCGCTGGTCTGTGGCGCATTCAACGCTGACTTCGACGGTGACCAGATGGCAGTACACCTGCCGCTGAGCCCCGAAGCACAGGCTGAAGCCCGCATCCTGATGCTGTCCTCGAACAACATCCTGAAGCCGTCGGACGGCCGCCCGGTCACCCTGCCTTCGCAGGATATGATCATCGGCCTGCACCACCTCACCACCAAGCGGGCAGACGCTGCCGGCGAAGGCCGTGTGTTCTCCTCGACGGCTGAAGCCGTTATGGCACACGACCTGGGCGAGCTGCACCTGAACGCACCGGTGCGGATCCGCGTTGACGGTTTTGTGCCCAGCGATGAGCAGCCGGCTCCGGAAGGCTGGGAAGAGGGCACTCCTGCGCTCATCCCGACCACCCTTGGCCAGGTGCTGTTCAACCAGACCCTGCCCGCGGACTACCCGTGGGTCGAGGCTGTTGCCGACAAGGGCCAGCTCTCCAAGATCGTCAACGATCTCGCTGAGCGGTACCCGAAGGTCGTCACCGCTGCCACGCTGGACAACCTGAAAGATGCCGGTTTCTACTGGGCCACGCGCTCGGGCGTTACCGTCGCCATCTCCGACATCGCTGCTCCGATCGACAAGCCGGCCATCATGGAGGTTTACGAAGCACGCGCTGCCAAGGTTGAAAGCCAGTACGGCAAGGGCCTGATCGCTGAAGACGAGCGCCGCCAGGAGCTCATCGACATCTGGAACCAGGCGACCAACGAGGTTGCCAAGGCTATGCGTGACAACATGCCGATCCAGAACAACATCAACCGCATGGTTTCCTCCGGTGCACGAGGCAACTGGCTGCAGGTCCGGCAGATTGCCGGTATCCGTGGCCTGGTGGCCAACCCGAAGGGCGAGATCATCCCGCGTCCGATCAAGTCCTCCTACCGTGAGGGCCTGTCGGTTCTGGAGTACTTCATCGCCACGCACGGTGCCCGTAAGGGTCTGGCCGATACCGCTCTGCGTACCGCCAACTCGGGTTACCTGACCCGTCGTCTGGTGGACGTTTCGCAGGACGTCATTGTCCGCGAAGAGGACTGCGGTACCGAGCGCGGCCTGAACGTCACCATTGCCGTTCCGGATCACAACGGTGAACTGGTGCTGCACGAAGAGGTCGAGAACTCGGCGTACGCCCGTACGCTGGCCACCGACGTCACCGATGCAGAAGGCAATGTCCTGGCCAAGGGCGGCGACGACGTCGGCGATGTGCTGATCGAGAAGCTGTTCAAGGCCGGCGTCACCGACATCAAGGTCCGCTCCGTGCTGACCTGTGAGTCGGCTGTCGGAACCTGCGCCCTCTGCTACGGCCGCTCGCTGGCCACCGGCAAGACCGTGGACATTGGCGAAGCCGTAGGCATCATCGCCGCACAGTCCATCGGTGAGCCCGGTACCCAGCTGACCATGCGTACCTTCCACACCGGTGGTGTTGCATCGGCCGAAGATATTACCCAGGGTCTGCCCCGTATCCAGGAGCTCTTCGAAGCACGTACCCCCAAGGGCGTTGCTCCGATCTCCGAGACGGCCGGCCGGGTCACCATCGAAGAGACCGACCGCCAGATGCGCCTGGTTGTCACTCCCGATGACGGCTCCGAGGAAATCGCGTACCCGGTCCTGCGCCGTGCCCGCCTGCTGGTTGCCGACGGCGACCACGTCGAGGTTGGCCAGCAGCTGGTTGCAGGTGCAGTGGATCCCAAGCAGATCCTCCGCATCCTCGGCCCGCGCAAGGCTCAGGAGTTCCTGGTGGACGAAGTCCAGCGCGTGTACCGCAGCCAGGGCGTAGGCATCCACGACAAGCACGTGGAAGTCATCGTCCGGCAGATGCTGCGCCGCGTAACCGTGATCGAATCCGGCGATTCCGACCTGCTCCCGGGTGAGCTGGCCGAGCGCCGCCGGTTCGAAAGCGAGAACCGCCGTGTGGTCTCCGAAGGACGCCGTCCGGCCGCTGGCCGTCCGGAACTGATGGGTATCACCAAGGCATCCCTGGCGACCGAGTCCTGGCTGTCCGCTGCTTCCTTCCAGGAAACCACCCGCGTCCTGACGCAGGCGGCCATGGAAGGCAAGAGCGATCCGCTGCTCGGCCTGAAGGAGAACGTCATCATCGGTAAGCTGATCCCGGCCGGAACGGGCCTGCCCCGTTACACCGAGGTCACGGTTGAACCGACTGAGGAAGCAAAGGCCAATCTCTTCACCGGCCCGAGCGCCTTCAGCGACTTCGACTACGCCGGAGTTGACGGTGGCCTTAGCCCCGAGTTCCACGCCATCCCGCTGGATGACTACGACATGGGCAGCGAGTTCCGCTAAGGCTGAAAAGCTAAAACGAACCGCACACCGCGAAGGAAGGACCCTGCCGAAAGGCGGGGTCCTTCCCCGTTTAAGTCCGTGGCCTGAGGCCATAGTTCCGGTAGGGGGATGAACTTTTTATCCGGGCGCAGAATTACGGAGACTCTCCAGCCTGACCGCCGCAGTACACACGGCGGGAGGCGCCGCCGTCGTATGCCAAAGTACTGGTATGGCCAATTCCCCCTCCGGCGACTCCATGGCGGAGCGCATCGTGCGCGTGATCTCGGCTTTCGACGCCGAGCGCCCCGCAATGCCGGTCGCCATGCTTGCGCGCAGGGCAGGACTGCCGCTGTCCACCGCCCACCGGCTGGCCGGGGAACTGGTTTCCCTGGGACTGCTGCAGCGGACGACGTCAGGTGAGTTACGGCTCGGCCTGCGGCTGTGGGAACTTGCCAGCCGCAGTTCATCTGCCCTGGACCTGAGACAGGTGGCGATGCCCTTTATGGAAGACATCCAGGCAGTCATCCGCCAGCACACGCAGCTCTCCGTGCTCCAGGAGGATGAGGTCCTCTTCATCGAGCGCCTTTCCAGCCGCGGATCAGTCTCCAACTTTGCAAAAGTGGCAGGGCGCCTGCCGCTGCACATCTCCTCCTCGGGAATGGTCCTGATGGCGCATTCGCCCCGCCATGTGCAGGAGGAATTCCTGAAGCGGCACCGTGATGCACCGCGCCCGTTCCCGGCAGCAGACGTCCTGCGCCGGCAGTGGGCCGGGATCCGCCGGGAGGGGTGCGCCACGCTGCCCGGCGTCGTAGACCCGGACACCACCGGAATCGCGGTACCTGTCTTCGGTCCCGAGGGGTCCGCCGTCGCAGCGCTGGGTGTGGTGGTGCCGCGCGGGCAGGAGAACACGGCAGCCACGGTACCTGCCCTCATGACGGCTGCGCGGGGGATCTCCCGGGGCCTTGGCACTGCTGCTTCAGAAGCCGGTCCGCGTAATGAGGGGCCCGCGGACTAGGACTCCGGGGGAGTTGTTCTCATTGAATGGGAAACGGCTCGCGCCGGGATTGTGCCGGTCCTCACACTGGAGAAAGGCGTTCCGCGCCCCCGTCCCGCCTGCCCGCATTAAAGGAGTCCTGCATTGGCTGCAGTCCGTACCGTCCTGAAGACCAAAGTCGGCATAGTCGGAGGTGGTCCTGCAGGACTGATGCTCTCCCACCTGCTGGCCCAGTCCGGCATCGAGAGCATTGTCGTGGAAAAGCGTGACCACGAAACCATCCGCACCACCCACCGTGCAGGCATCCTGGAACACGGCAGCGTCCGGATGCTGACCGAAGGCGGCGTCAGCAAGCGTGTGCTGACCGACGGCTACAAGCATGACGGAATCGACCTGCGCTTCGGCGGGGAAAGCCACCGGATCGATTTCGAAGACCTGGTGGGGGAGTCCGTCTGGCTCTACCCGCAGAACGAGGTCTTCGTGGACCTCGCCGCAGCGCGGGAGCGGGACAACGGAGACGTCCGCTATGCGGTCAGCGACACTGAAGTCCTGGACCAGACGACGTCCGTGCCCAAGATCCGTTTCACGGACGCTGAGGGAGCCGACTTCGAAATCCACTGCGACATCCTGGTTGGCGCTGACGGCTCCCAGGGCATCTGCAAGCGCTCCATCCCCAGGGAGCTGCGGACGGACAACTTCATCGAATACCCGTTCGCCTGGTTCGGCATCCTCACCGAAGCTCCGCCCAGCGCGCCCGAGCTTATCTATGCGAACTCCGAGCACGGCTTCGCGCTGATCAGCCAGCGCAATGACAACGTCCAGCGCATGTATTTCCAGTCCGATCCCAACGAGGATGCCGATGCCTGGAGCGATGAACAGATCTGGAATGAACTGCAGCGACGGGTCGACGGGCCGGACGGATTCCAGCTCAAGCGCGGTCCCATTTTCGAAAAGACCGTCCTGAAGTTCCGGTCCTACGTCTGCGAGCCGCTGCGCTACGGCAACATGTTCCTGGCCGGCGATGCCGGGCACACCGTTCCCCCCACCGGTGCCAAGGGCCTGAACCTGGCCCTGGCTGACGTCAAGGTCCTGCATGAGGCCATCGATTCCTTCTATGCGACAAAGTCCGCGGACCTGCTTGACGGTTACAGTGACAAGGCCCTGCAGCGGGTATGGAAGGCGCAGAACTTCTCCTACTGGATGACTTCGATGCTGCACACCCGTCCAGATGCCACGGACTTCGAGCGCAAGCGCGCGCTGGGTGAGCTGAACGGCGTCGTGTCTTCCCGCCACGGCCAGGCGTACCTTGCCGAGGCCTATACCGGCTGGCCGGAACACTAGGGTCTGTCAGCAAATGTTCACATTGTGAACGTCTGTACTAAGAGTGAACACGGGTGTACTGTGGGTTCCATCCACGGGATGCCTACCCATCGCGGGACGCAGCGACGCGTCCTGCCCTGACAGGAAGAAGGACCATGGACGAGAACACCATGGACACGGACAACGGTTCCGCGCTTGCGGAAGACCTCTTCGCGGACAGCCATGTCATCGAGCGGCTCGATGCCGCTGAGGCATCGCAGGACCAGATCTCCGATGAGATCCGGACAATCCACGAAGCGTACCGGAAGGGCGTGGAAAACGGTGCTGCTGAGGAAACCCAGCCGCGCGTGGACTTCCGTCCCTACCGCAGCTCGCTGCTGCGCCATCCCACCAAGAACCTGCACCACACCGACCCGGAGACCATTGAGCTGTGGTCGCCGGCGTTCGGGCACCAGGACGTGCATCCCCTGGAATCAAACCTGACCATCCAGCACAACGGTGAACCCCTGGGCGAGCGCATCATCGTGCGCGGACGGGTGCTCGACGGCGATGGCCGTCCGGTCCGCAACCAGCTGATCGAGGTATGGCAGGCCAACTCTGCCGGCCGCTACATTCACAAGCGGGACCAGCATCCGGCGCCGATCGATCCGAACTTCACCGGTGTCGGCCGTGCCATTACCGGTGATGACGGCTCCTACGAGTTCACCACCATCAAGCCCGGCCCCTACCCGTGGAAGAACCACTTCAACGCCTGGCGCCCGGCACACATCCACTTCTCCCTCTTCGGGACTGACTTCACCCAGCGCATGATCACCCAGATGTACTTCCCGGGTGATCCGCTCTTCGCACTGGATCCGATCTACCAGTCCATTACCGACCAGAAAGCCCGCGACCGCCTCGTGGCGACCTACGATCACGGCATCACCTCCCATGAGTGGGCCACCGGCTACAACTGGGACATCGTGCTGACCGGCAGCAACCGCACCTGGATGGAAGAAGAGGACGCAGAGTAATGAGCGAGAAACTCACCGCCACGCCCGGCCAGACTATTGGTCCCTTCTACGGCTATGCCCTCCCCTTCGAGAAGGGCGGGGAACTGCTGGCCCCGGGCCTGCCCGGGGCGATCCGGCTGCAGGGAACAGTCCGTGACGGAGCCGGAGACCCGATTCCCGACGCGCTGCTGGAGATCTGGCAGGCCGACGCAGACGGCAACATTCCGCAGAAGACCGGTTCGCTGGTCCGTGACGGCTACACGTTCACCGGCTGGGGCCGGGTCCCCGTTGACAACACCGGCAACTACACGTTCACCACGGTCAACCCCGGGCCAACCGAAGAAGGATCGGCGCCCTTCATCTCGGTGGTCATTTTTGCCCGCGGCCTGCTGAACAAGCTCCACACCCGGATGTACCTGCCGGAAGACGAAGCTGCCCTGGCCAGCGATCCGCTGCTGTCCTCCCTCCCGGAGGACCGCCGCCGCACCCTGATCGCCACCCGCGAAGCCGACGGCGGACTGCGCTGGGACATCAAGCTGCAGGGCGAAGACGAAACCGTCTTCCTCGCCTACCCGGAAGCGTAATCCCTTGGCCTCTGCGGAAACTGCCGACTACGGACTCCTGTCGCCGGCATGGGCCGGCACCCGCGCAGCCGCGCTGACCTCTGATGAGGCGCTGCTGCAGGCGATGCTCGACGTCGAACTCGAGTGGCTGCGGGTGCTCGCTTCCGCGGGCCTGATCGATGCGCATGTTCCCGACGCCGTTGCCCCGGCCTGCCAGGCCGCCCGCTATGACATTGCGGACCTGGCAGCCCGGGCGCAGGGCGGCGGTAACCCCGTCATTCCGCTGCTCGCAGACCTCCGGGCAATTGTCCGCGAAGAAGCTCCGGCAGCAGTGGGACCAATTCACAGAGCTGCCACCAGCCAGGACATCCTGGACACAGCACTCATGCTGATGTCGGCGCGGGCGCTGGAAACCATCCTCGCCGACGCCTACCGGGCCCAGGCGGGACTGGCCGCCCTCGCACGCGGCCACGCCGAAACCCTCAGCGTGGCGCGCACCCTCACCCAGCATTCGCTCCCGTCCACTTTCGGGCTCAAGGCAGCCCAGTGGCTCCACGGAATTGGGCAGGCAACGGCGGCGCTGGAGAGTGCAGCTGCGTCGCTGCCCCTGCAGTGGGGCGGAGCATCCGGCACCATGGCAGCGCTCACCGCAACGGTTGAAGGAACCCAGGCGTCGCCGCTCGATCTTGCTGCCGAGCTTGCCGCCCGCCTTGGCCTCGCCGATCCAGTGGCTCCGTGGCAGACCAACCGGCTTCCGGTCACGTCTCTGGGCACAGCCCTGGCGGACCTGCTGGCTGCCGCCGGGAAGGTTTCAAACGACGTTCTGCTCCTCAGCCGGCCGGAGATCGGAGAAGTCAGCGAGCCCCGGGCAGCCGGACGCGGCGGATCCTCCGCCATGCCGCAGAAGCAGAACCCCGTTCTTTCGGTGCTGATCCGCAGCGCTGCCCTGTCCGCCCCCGGCTACGCAGCGATGCTGCAGGCTGCCGCGGGCGCCGCCGACGATGAGCGTCCCGGCGGATCCTGGCATGTCGAATGGCAGGCACTGCGGCAGATGCTGCGGCTGGCCGGGGGAGCAGCAGCCAAACTCGCCGAACTCACCAGCGGTCTGCAGGTCCATACCGACGCTGTTGCCGGGAACCTCTCCCTCGCCGGCCCGCTCGTTGTCAGCGAGAAGGTCATGGCACGCGTGGCCCCGCTGCTGGACGCCGGTACGCCGGGCCAGGGAAAGAAGAAGGTCCAGGAACTGGTGTCCCGCTCACTGGCAGGCGAGGACTTCGCTGCGCTGCTGCGCTCGGCGGTTCCGGCCGAAGCCCTCAGCGATGCCGAAATCAAGGAGCTGCTGGACCCGGCAAATTACGTCGGCCAGTCCAGCGCACTGATCGAACGAATTATCTCGGCCTACCCCGGAAGGAACAACGCGTGAGCGTCCCGCAGATCAAAGCAACCCAGCTCTCCAACGCAGGCCCCTCTGCACCCGTGCTGATCGCCGGCCCTTCCCTGGGCACCTCCGGCACTGCACTCTGGGCCAGCACCGCGGCGCTGCTGGATGGTTTCACCGTCATCGCCTGGGACCTGCCCGGACACGGAAACAGCCCGGCCGCCGCCGACGGTTTCTCCATGGAAGAACTGGCCACCGCTGTATCCCGGCTTGTGGAAGGCGCCGTCTCTGCCGGCGATATCTCCGCGGCACAGGAGCTGCACTACGCCGGTGTCTCGCTGGGCGGAGCCGTGGGCCTGCAGCTGGGACTGGACTTCCCGTCCACCTTCAAGTCCCTGGCCATCCTGTGCTCCGGCGCGAAGATCGGCGACGCCGACAGCTGGGAAGCCCGCGCTGAGACCGTCCGGAACCAGGGCACGCCTGCGGTGCTGATTGGCTCGGCCCAGCGCTGGTTCGCCGAAGGGTTCATCGAACGCGAGAAGGGCGCCTCCGCGGCACTGCTTCACTCCCTCCAAGACGCCGACCGGTTCTCCTACGCCTTCTGCTGCCAGGCCCTGGCTGCCTTCGACGTCCGCAGCCGGCTGGCGGAGATCCAGGTCCCGGTCCTGGCCGTGGCCGGCGCCGAAGATGTGGTGACGCCTGCATCCTTCGCCGAACTGATCGCCGACGGCGTACCAGGCGGCCGTTCCGCCGTCGTCCCCGATGCCGCCCACCTGGTGCCTGCCGAACAGCCGGCCGATACCGCCGAACTGCTTGGCAGTTTCTTCCGCGCGGCACAGTAACCAACGCATCCGAGTACCCCTGAAGTCCAGAGAACAGGCAACACAGTGAACGAATCCTCCAGCGCCAAGACCCAGCAGGAAATCTACGACGAGGGCATGGCGGTACGCCGCGAAGTCCTGGGTGACGCCCACGTGGACCGCGCCAACGCAGCCAAGGATGACTTCACCACCGACTTCCAGGACATGATCACCCGCTACGCCTGGGGGACCATCTGGACCCGCCCCGGACTGGACCGGAAGATGCGCAGCGCCGTCACGCTCACCGCGCTCATCGCCCACGGACATCTGGAAGAACTCGCCATGCATGTCCGTGCAGCGCTGCGCAACGGGCTGACCCGGGACGAGATCAAGGAAATCCTGCTCCAGTCCGCCATCTACTGCAGCGTGCCGTCCGCCAACGCGGCCTTCAAGACGGCGCAGAACGTCTTCAGGGAACTCGACGCCGCTGAGAAATAAGGCTGGCACAAACAGCCGATCTCGGATAAATTCGCATCTTGTACGCATGTTCGCTGAATGAACATTCGGGGTTTTGCCCGGAACGATGCGTACAGGAACCAGCCAAAGGAGCCATGGTGAACCAGGCCTACATTTATGACGCCGTCCGCACTCCGTTCGGGCGCTTTGGCGGTGCCCTTGCAGGCATCCGGCCCGACGACCTCGCTGCGCAGGTGATTCAGGCCTCGGTGTCCCGCGCACCGGAACTTGATCCAGGACGGATCGACGAAGTCATCCTTGGCAACGCAAACGGTGCCGGTGAGGAAAACCGAAATGTGGCGCGGATGGCCACGCTGCTTGCAGGCCTCCCGGTATCAATTCCCGGCACGACGGTGAACCGCCTCTGCGGTTCCTCACTCGATGCCGCCATGATCGCTTCCCGCCAGATCAACACGGGAGAGGCCGACCTGATGCTGGTGGGCGGTGTTGAATCCATGAGCCGGGCGCCCTGGGTGCTCCCCAAGAATGAGAAGCCGTTCCCCGCCGGCGACCAGACCCTGGCGTCCACCACCCTCGGGTGGCGCCTGGTGAACCCGAACATGCCCAGGGAATGGACAGTTTCGCTGGGCGAAGCCACCGAGCAGCTGCGTGAAAAATACGGAATCACCCGAGAACGCCAGGATGAATTCGCCGCGAAGTCCCATGAGGCGGCAGCCCGCGCCTGGGATGAGGGCCGCTACGCGAACCTCACCATTGCGGTCGACGGCGCAGACCTGGCAAGGGATGAAAGCATCCGTGCCGGTTCCACGGTGGAAAAACTCGCAACCCTGAAAACGGTCTTCCGTCCGGTCTCCGATTCGCCTGCCGGCGGCACGGTCACGGCGGGCAACGCCTCGCCCCTGAACGACGGCGCCTCCGCCGCATGGCTGGGCAGTGAAGCAGCAGCGGGGATGCTGGGCCTGGCGCCCCTGGCCCGGATCGCAGGCCGGGGCGCTGCGGCCAATGAGCCCCAGTTCTTCGGCTACGCACCCGTCGAAGCGGCAAATACCGCGCTGAAGCGCGCGGGGATTTCCTGGGGTGACGTCGGTGCTGTGGAACTCAACGAGGCTTTTGCGGCACAGTCGCTGGCCTGCCTTGATGCGTGGGATATCGACCCGGACATCGTCAACGCCTGGGGCGGCGCCGTATCCATCGGGCATCCGCTGGGCGCCTCCGGCACCCGCATCCTGGGCACACTCGCCCGCCGGCTCGAAGCCACCGGCGAACGGTGGGGCGTCGCAGCCATTTGCATCGGCGTCGGGCAGGGCCTCGCCGTCGTACTCGAAAACATCAACGCCTAGGAGAACCGTGCTGAACATACTGCAGGATGTCGACGAAGCCGTCGCACCGATTTACGACGGAGCCACCGTGATGATCGGCGGATTCGGCAAAGCCGGACAGCCGGTTGAGCTCATTGAAGCGCTGCTGCGCCAGGGAGCGACAGACCTGACGGTCGTGAACAACAATGCCGGCAACGGAGAAGAGGGACTGGCGGCACTCATCGGCGCCGGCCGCGTCCGGAAAATTGTCTGCTCCTTCCCGAGGCAGTCCGACAGCCAGATCTTTGATGCGAAGTTCCGTGCCGGGGAGATCGAGCTGGAACTGGTGCCGCAGGGCAACCTTGCTGAACGCATCCGCGCCGCCGGAGCCGGCATCGGCGGGTTCTTCACCCCCACCGCCTACGGCACTCCGCTGGCGGAGGGCAAGGAAACCCGTGTCATCGACGGGCGCGGATATGTCTTCGAGACTCCTCTGCACGCGGACTTCGCGCTGGTGAAGGCACTTAAAGCTGACAAAGCCGGAAACCTGATCTACCGCAAGACTGCCCGCAACTTCGGCCCGATCATGGCGGCAGCGGCAAAGAACGCAATTGTCCAGGTGCGCCAGATCGTGGAAGTAGGCGGGATCGATCCGGAAACCGTCGTGACTCCAGGCATCTACGTCAACAGCCTGGTCCAGGTATCCCGCGAGAAAGAACCGGCAGCAGCATGAGCGAGAAGGCAGTGAATACCACCGTGAGCGAAAAACTGGACCGCAACTCCCTGGCAGAACTCGTTGCCGGGGACATTGCGCCGGGTTCCTTCGTCAACCTGGGCATCGGCCAGCCGACCCTGGTCTCCAACTACCTCAAGCCTGAGCAGCATGTCACCCTCCACACCGAGAACGGCATGCTGGGCATGGGTCCGGAGGCCCGCGGCGAGGAAATCGACGGTGACCTCATCAACGCAGGCAAGATCCCGGTCACGGAACTGCCCGGTGCGTCCTATTTCCACCACGCGGATTCATTCGCGATCATGCGCGGGGGACACCTGGACGTCTGCGTCCTTGGGGCCTTCCAGGTGTCTGCCACAGGCGACCTCGCCAACTGGCACACCGGCGCACCTGACGCGATTCCCGCCGTCGGTGGTGCCATGGACCTCGCCACCGGCGCCAAGGATGTCTACGTGATGATGTCCCTGTTCACCCGCGAGGGCGTGAGCAAGCTCGTGGCGGAGTGCTCCTACCCGCTCACCGGCGTTGGCTGCGTCACCCGCGTCTACACTAATGAGGCGGTCTTTCTCCTGAAGGAGGACGGGGTCCACGTTCGCGAGACCTACGGGATCAGCTTCGAGGAGCTTGCCGCGAAGGTGGACGTGCCGTTGATCGGCCCGTCAGCCGGTACCGACTAAGACCATCAGCGGGGGAGACATGAGCGAAACCATCGCGGCCAGTGACCAGTTCGTCCAGTCACTGGCCCGCGGCCTGGCCGTCATCCGGGCCTTCGACGCAGAACACGTCCAGATGACGCTGAGTGATGTCTCCCGCCGCACCGGCCTTACCCGGGCAACCGCCCGCCGGTTCCTGCTGACCCTGGTGGAACTGGGATATGTCCGCACGGACGGACGCAGCTTCGAGCTCACGGCCCTGGTGCTGCAGCTGGGTTATTCCTACCTGGCCGGGCAGTCGCTGCCCCAGCTGGCACAGCCGCTCCTGGAGGATCTCTCGCGGGAAATCCACGAATCGACCTCTGCCTCGATCCTGGACGGAAACGAGATTGTCTACGTTGCCAGGATCCATACCCGCCGGCTTATGACCGTGGGTATTACCGTTGGTACCCGCTTCCCCGCCTATGCGACTTCCATGGGCAGGGTGCTGCTGGCCGGACTGGACGCCGAAGCACTCAACGCCTACTTCGCCGCGGTGGAACTCACCCCGCTGACAGAGCGCACCATCACCACTGAGTCCGGGCTCCGTGCGGAGGTCCGGAAAGTGCGTGACCAGGGCTGGGCCGTGGTCGACCAGGAACTTGAACGGGGCCTTCGCTCGGTGGCAGTGCCCATCTTCAGCCCCGGCGGGGAAGTGATCGCTGCGCTGAATACCTCCATGCAGGCGACCCTTGGGCTTGACGGGCCTACACTGGAGGAAGCGGCGGCGCAGGTGCTGCCGCATTTGCAGGAGGCGTCACGGAAGATCACGCAGGCGCTGGCGGCACGGAGCTAAACCGAGCTAAACCGGTCCGCTGCAGCCCCGGATTAATCCAGCCGGGAAGTCTGCTAGACTGTTAATAATTGTTTGTGTGGCAGTGGATGAAGGCCGCTCGCATGTTCTCTCGGATTCCGTCTCCGAGGCGCGGGTGGGGGCCTGTTTCCGGGTTGCAGGGTTCTTGTGCAACGAATGCCACACTTTTGCACGCCTACGGTCGCTTCGGATCACGGAACGTCTCGGGGGTACTGCGGCAACAACTTTGAAAAGCCTCGCTGAGGGCCTGCAGGATGCGGGCCGGAGCAAGCGCAACCAGAGAATTTTTCTCGAGATAAAACGGAGAACTGATAAGTGCCTACGATTCAGCAGCTGGTCCGCAAGGGCCGCTCACCCAAGGTCTCCAAGACCAAGGCTCCTGCCCTTAAGGGCAGCCCGATGCGCCGTGGTGTGTGCACCCGTGTTTACACCACCACCCCGAAGAAGCCGAACTCGGCTCTGCGCAAGGTAGCCCGTGTCCGCCTCAACGGCGGCGTGGAAGTTACTGCCTACATCCCCGGTGTGGGTCACAACCTGCAGGAACACTCCATCGTGCTGGTCCGCGGTGGCCGTGTGAAGGACCTGCCCGGTGTCCGTTACAAGATCGTTCGCGGCGCACTGGACACCCAGGGTGTCAAGAACCGCAAGCAGGCTCGCAGCCGCTACGGCGCGAAGATGGAGAAGAAGTAATATGCCCCGCAAGGGTCCGGCCCCCAAGCGGCCGCTCGCAGTCGATCCCGTCTACGGCTCCCCGCTGGTCACGCAGCTGATCAACAAGGTCCTCGTCGACGGCAAGAAGTCCACCGCAGAGCGCATCGTTTACGGTGCACTTGCAGGCGCACAGGAGAAGACCGGCCAGGATCCGGTTGCAGCCCTGAAGAAGGCCATGGACAACATCAAGCCGAGCCTTGAGGTCAAGTCCCGCCGTGTTGGTGGCGCCACCTACCAGGTTCCGGTTGAGGTCAAGCCGGGCCGTGCAACCGCACTGGCCCTGCGCTGGCTGGTTGGCTACTCCAAGGCCCGCCGCGAGAAGACGATGACTGAGCGTCTGCGCAACGAAATCCTGGACGCCTCAAACGGTCTTGGTGCTGCTGTGAAGCGTCGCGAAGACACCCACAAGATGGCCGAGTCCAACAAGGCCTTCGCCCACTACCGCTGGTAATAAGCACCACGTACATCTTTTCAGCCAAGGCCCTGCGGCCCGCTTCGGCGGGCCCAGGGCCGAAGGCCGAATAGGTGACCGGCGGGGCCAGAACCAAAACTAGGGAGTAACCGTGGCACTGGACGTGCTTACCGACCTCAACAAGGTCCGCAACATCGGCATCATGGCGCACATTGATGCCGGCAAGACCACCACCACCGAGCGCATCCTGTTCTACACCGGTGTCAACCACAAGATTGGCGAAACGCACGACGGCGCTTCGACCATGGACTGGATGGCACAGGAGCAGGAGCGGGGTATCACCATTACCTCCGCAGCTACCACGTGCTACTGGGACAACAACCAGATCAACATCATCGACACGCCGGGTCACGTTGACTTCACTGTCGAGGTTGAGCGGTCCCTGCGCGTGCTTGACGGCGCCGTAGCCGTATTCGACGGCAAGGAAGGCGTGGAGCCGCAGTCTGAGACTGTCTGGCGCCAGGCTGACAAGTACAACGTTCCGCGTATCTGCTTCGTCAACAAGATGGACAAGCTGGGCGCCGACTTCTACTTCACCGTCGACACCATCATCAACCGCCTTGGCGCCAAGCCGCTGGTCCTCCAGCTGCCGATCGGTGCTGAAAGCGAATTCGAGGGCGTTGTTGACCTCCTCGAAATGCGTGCACTGACCTGGCGCGGCGACGCCAAGGGCGACGTGACCATGGGCGCCAAGTACGAAGTTGAGCCGATCCCCGCAGACCTGCAGGAAAAGGCCGAAGAGTACCGCGCCAAGCTCGTTGAAACCGTTGCCGAAGCCAGCGAAGAGCTGATGGAAAAGTACCTCGAAGGTGAAGAACTCACCGTTGAGGAACTGAAGGCCGGTATCCGCAAGCTGACCGTCAACTCCGAGGTCTACCCGGTGCTGTGCGGTTCCGCGTTCAAGAACCGCGGCGTTCAGCCGATGCTTGACGCCGTCGTCGCCTTCCTGCCGTCCCCGCTCGATGTCCCGAACATCAAGGGCCACGACATCCGCGACGAAGAGGTCATCCTCGAACGCGCCGCTGACGCTGATGCTCCGTTCTCCGCACTGGCATTCAAGGTTGTGACGCACCCGTTCTTCGGCCGTCTGACCTACATCCGCGTTTACTCCGGCAAGGCTGCTTCCGGCGCCCAGGTCATGAACTCGACCAAGCAGAAGAAGGAGCGCATCGGAAAGCTCTTCCAGATGCACGCCAACAAGGAGAACCCGGTGGATGAAATCACCACCGGCCACATCTATGCAGCCATCGGCCTGAAGGATACGACCACGGGCGACACCCTGTGCGACCTTCAGAACCCGATCGTCCTGGAATCGATGAGCTTCCCCGAGCCCGTCATCTCCGTGGCAATCGAGCCGAAGACCAAGGGTGACCAGGAGAAGCTCTCCACGGCCATCCAGAAGCTCTCCGAAGAGGACCCGACCTTCCAGGTCTCCCTCGACGAAGACACCGGCCAGACGATCATCGCCGGCATGGGCGAGCTCCACCTGGACATCCTGGTGGACCGCATGCGCCGCGAGTTCAAGGTTGAGGCAAACGTGGGCAAGCCCCAGGTTGCCTACCGCGAAACGATTCGCCGTACGGTCGAGCGCTACGACTACACGCACAAGAAGCAGACGGGTGGCTCCGGCCAGTTCGCAAAGATCCAGATTGCCATCGAGCCGCTGGATACTGCAGAAGGTGCGCTGTACGAGTTCGACAACAAGGTCACCGGTGGCCGTGTTCCGCGCGAGTACATCCCCTCCGTTGACCAGGGCATCCAGAGCGCCCTGAACGACGGCATCCTCGCCGGCTACCCGGTGGTGGGCATCAAGGCAACGCTGATTGACGGCGCTTACCACGATGTTGACTCCTCCGAAATGGCGTTCAAGATCGCCGGCCGCCAGGCTTTCAAGGAAGCTGCGAAGATGGCCAGCCCGGTTCTTCTGGAACCGATCATGGATGTCGAAGTCCGCACCCCTGAGGAATACATGGGTGAAGTCATCGGTGACATCAACTCGCGCCGCGGGCAGATGCAGTCGATGGAAGACGCCAGCGGCGTGAAGGTCATTCGTGCCCTCGTTCCGCTGTCCGGCATGTTCGGGTACATCGGTGACCTGCGGTCCAAGACCCAGGGCCGCGCCGTTTACTCGATGCAGTTCAACAGCTACGCAGAGGTCCCGAAGGCAGTAGCCGACGAGATCATCCAGAAGACGCGCGGCGAGTAAGACCAAGCCGGCGTTCCGGACATCCGGAACGCCGGCCGTGTGTGGCCCGTCCTAAGGGGAAACCCGGACGGACGGGCCGCACGGCCAGACTGGGCGGGACCTGCGGGAACCGTGGCACAAGGCAATTTCATCAAATAAACAGCCCCCAGTAGACTTGTATCGGATCAGTTGCGAGAAGCGCGGCTGGTGATTGAGTCTTCTAACCTTTCTAGGAGGAACCCGTGGCGAAGGCAAAGTTCGAGCGGACTAAGCCGCACGTCAACATCGGCACCATTGGTCACGTTGACCATGGAAAGACCACGTTGACCGCTGCCATTTCGAAGGTGCTTGCTGACAAGTACCCTGACCTGAACGAGCAGCGCGACTTCGCTGCTATTGACTCCGCGCCGGAAGAGCGCCAGCGCGGTATCACCATCAACATCTCGCACATTGAGTACCAGACCGAGAAGCGTCACTACGCACACGTTGACGCCCCGGGCCACGCTGACTACATCAAGAACATGATCACCGGTGCTGCTCAGATGGACGGCGCAATCCTCGTGGTTGCCGCTACTGACGGCCCGATGGCTCAGACCCGCGAGCACGTTCTGCTGGCCCGCCAGGTTGGTGTTCCCTACCTGCTGGTCGCACTGAACAAGTCCGACATGGTTGAGGACGAAGAACTCCTCGACCTCGTGGAAATGGAAGTTCGCGAACTGCTGAGCTCCCAGGAGTTCGACGGCGACAACGCTCCCGTCGTTCGCGTTTCCGGCCTGAAGGCACTGGAAGGCGACCCCAAGTGGGTTGCGTCCGTCGAAGAACTGATGGAAGCCGTTGACAACAACGTTCCTGACCCCGTTCGCGACAAGGACAAGCCGTTCCTGATGCCGATCGAGGACGTCTTCACCATCACCGGTCGTGGCACCGTTGTTACGGGCCGCGCCGAGCGCGGTACCCTCGCTATCAACTCCGAGGTCGAGATCGTTGGCATCCGCCCGATCCAGAAGACCACGGTTACCGGTATCGAGATGTTCCACAAGCAGCTTGACGAAGCATGGGCCGGCGAGAACTGTGGCCTGCTGCTCCGCGGCATCAAGCGCGAAGACGTAGAGCGTGGCCAGGTTGTCGTGAAGCCGGGTTCCATCACCCCGCACACCGACTTCGAGGCCAACGTCTACATCCTGTCCAAGGATGAAGGCGGCCGCCACAACCCGTTCTACTCGAACTACCGCCCGCAGTTCTACTTCCGCACCACCGACGTCACGGGTGTCATCACCCTGCCCGAGGGTACGGAAATGGTTATGCCCGGTGACAACACCGAAATGACCGTTGAACTGATCCAGCCGATCGCAATGGAAGAGGGCCTCGGCTTCGCTATCCGCGAAGGCGGCCGCACCGTTGGATCCGGCCGCGTCACCAAGATCATCAAGTAATTTGATCTATTGACGCTCGGACCATCCGGTTCAGCATTAAAGGGTCCCGCTGCTACGGCAGCGGGGCCCTTTTGCGTTCCCGGGTGACGCCGGCCAGCTGCTGCGCGACAGCTGTGCCGGCTTCCAGCCCCTGGGCGAAGGCGCGGACGGCGTTGAGTCCCGCGGCGGAGGCAGCACCGCCGATCACGGTGTGGGGCACGCCGGCGCGGCGAAGATCCCGCTGCAGGCGGGTGTTCTCCACCTGTCCCGCAGCGACAATGACCGCCTCCGCGGGGATGAGTTCCTCAGTGCCGCCGGCAGCGGTGATTTCAAGGCCGCCGGGAGCCAGCCCCCGGTAGCTCACGCCGGTGTACAGGCGGACCCCGGCGCTGCGCAGGGCCTGCAGTGCCGCCCAGCGCGTCGACGGTCCGATTCCTTCGCCGATGCGTCCGCCGCGGCGAAGCAGGGTGACGCACCGGCCGCCCGGCTGCGCGGTTCCGTCCCGCAGGTGTTCCCGCGCGAAACGTGCCCTTGCGGCATCCGTTGATTCCGGCCCGGAGCGGGGGAGTGCATGGGGCTGCAGGAGCAGGTGCGCCAGGTCCACGGCTATGCCTCCGGCGCCGACGACAGCGACCCGCCCGGGAAGAGCATCCGGGTCGGCGAACGCCTGGTGGTAGTCCAAAACGGGCACACCGCCGGAACCGGCCAGCCGGACTGCGCGGGGCAGGACACCGGTGGCGTCCAGCACGTGGTCGAAGCCGGCCAGGTGCACCGCACCGGCACGGAATCCGGTGCGGATCTTCACGCCCAGGCGGGGCAGTTCCACACTGAAATAACGGATTGTCTCGTCGAAGTCGGCTTTGCCGGGCACCAAACGGGCTAGGCGGAACTGCCCTCCCAGCTCCGCTTCGGCTTCGAAAAGGACTACTTGAATACCCGCGGCGGCCAGCGTGGCAGCAGCCTGCATTCCGGCAGGTCCACCACCGACTACAGCGGCACGTGCTCTGTCTCCGGAAATGCGCCCGGTTAAACGGAGGGCAGGATAGTCCAGTTCACGCCCGGCACGCGGATTCACCAGGCAGGAAACAGGTTCAGTTCCCAGCGACCTGTCGATGCACGCCTCATTGCAGGCAATACAGGTATTCACCAGATCCATCCGTCCGGCCTCGGTCTTCGCCAGGATCCGGGGATCCGCCAGAAACGGCCGCGCCATCGACACGAAGTCCACGGTTCCGTCCGTGAGCACAGCCTCCGCCTGGGCCACGGAGTTTATCCGGTTGGAACCAATCACCGGGACGCTGAGTCCCTGCCCGCGCAGGTTCCTGCGGATCCGGCCGGCGACCGGCAGCCAGCTGCCGTGGGGTACCAGCGCCTGGACCGTTGGTGTCCGTGATTCATGCCAGCCGATGCCAATATTGAGTGCGTCGGCACCTGCGCGTGCCAGGGCCGCTGCCAGTGCCAGATGTTCCCTGGGCGGGCCGCTGCCTTCAACCAGGTCATCGCCGGACATCCGGAAGATTACCGGAAAGCCGGAGCCCGCTCCCTCACGGACTGCAGCCAGCACCGCCAGCGGAAATGCCTGACGGCGCTCCGCGTCTCCGCCCCATTCATCGTCCCGCAGGTTTGTCAGCGGGGAAGCGAACTGGTTGACCAGATAACCTTCGGAGCCCATGATTTCGACCGCATCAAAGCCCAGTTCACGGGCCAGCGACGCCGCGGCGGCGAAGTCCTGGACGGTGCGCGCGATGTCGGACTCGTTCATGGCACGCGGCAGGACGCTGGAATAGGCGGACCACACAGCCGATGGCGCCAGTGGCTGCAGCCCGTAGGTGTCCTGGAAGCCGTAGCGCCCGGCGTGGAACAGCTGCAGGGCGAGCCGCCCGCCGGCGTCGTGCACTGCCTCCAGCGCTGAGCGAGCGGCTTTGAGGAAAGGCTTTTCGGCGCTGACAAGGTAGGTACTGCCGCCGGAACCCTCCCGGTTGACGGCAGCACCTCCCGTGACGATCAGTGCCGCTCCGGCAGCAGCGCGCTCCCCGTAGAAGGCGGCGAGAGCCTGGGGATTGGACTCGAAGTTCAGATGCATGGAGCCCATGATGATCCGGTGCGGCAGGGCGAGCCCGCCTATGCCGCCGGGTGAGAACACGTGCGGAAAGCTGCGGACTCCCAGCCGCGGATCATCGGGCACCGGGCTGCTCCTAACCCAGGTCCCCGCCCAGCAGGTCCCTGGCGATGACCGCCTTCTGGATCTCATTGGTGCCCTCTTCGAAGCGCTGCGCACGGGCGTCGCGGTAGACGCGCTCAATGGGCTGGGTCTGCCAGTAACCGATTCCGCCGTGCACCTGCAGGGCTTTGTCCGTGACCCGGGTGAGCATGTCCACGGCAGTCAGCTTGGCCATGGAAGACAACGCCGCGGCACCCGGATCCGCGTCCTGCCATGCCGACGCTGCCGTGAGGGTGAGTGCCCGCGCAGCAGCGATGTCCGCCGCATTCTCCGCAAGACTGAAGGCTATTGCCTGCCGCGAAGTCAGCGGCTTGCCAAACGTGGTGCGCTGCCGGGCATAGTCAACGGCGAGCTGCTGGGCACGCTGCGCCAGGCCCACACAGCTCATGGCCACGGAGATGCGGCTTGGGGTGAGGAAACCGCCCAGGGCTACCGCCAATCCGTCCCCTTCGGCGCCAAGCCGGTTGGCCACAGGAACCGGGGCATCGGTAAAAGTCAGTGATGCATGGTCGGTGCCGTGCACTCCCATGGTCCGGGACGTATCCTCCACGACCGTGCCCGGCGTGTTCCGGTCCACGAGCAGGGCAACAGTGCCCCCGCGTCCCGTACTTCCCTCCAACCGGGCGAAGAGCAGCCAGTAGTCGCAGCGGACTCCGAATGTGATGAGGTGCTTGCGCCCGGTGAGGTAGTAGGTGTCGCCGTCACGGCGGACCGAAGAGGTAATGTCCACGCCGCTGCCGTTCGCCGGTTCGGTCAGCGTGAACGCCACCACGGATTCCCCGGCCACCGCCGGAATAATGAACTTCTGCCGCTGCGTTTCGTCTGCGAACGGGTTCATGGCGCGCCACGTTCCGTTAAGCACGTGCACGATCATCCGCACGGAGGCATGGGATCTGGAAAAGACTTCCATGAGGCCCATCCACTGCAGGAAACTAAGCCCCGCCCCGCCTAGGCTGCGCGGCGCGGCCAGGGACAGGAAGCCTTCCCTTCGCAGCTCCTTCCACAGGTCATCGGAGACGCTTCCGGAGGACTCGATTTCCTCTGCCCAGGCCTCACCGGGCCCCTGGACCCAGTCCGTCACCCGGGCCAGCAGTTCCCGGTACTCGCCCTCCGGGATTGAACTTCCGCGTCCGTCTGCGGTCACGGTGCTGGAGATGACGCTGCTGGGGTTGACGCTGCTGGTCTTCACGACTGGCTCCTGTCTGTTCCGGCAGAGGGATTCCCCGCTGCCTGCCGTGCCCGCTCCCGCAGCAGGAACTTCTGTACCTTTCCGACCGGGTTGCGGGGAATGGCCTCGAGCAGTTCCAGCCGTTCCGGCCAATAGTGCTTGGACACCTGGCAACTGTCCAGATAGTCCGTGAGTTCCGCCAGGGTCGGTGCAGGGGTGCCCGGAGCCGGGACAACAAACGCGCAGGCACGCTCACCGAGCCGGGGGTCGGGCATGGCTGCCAGTGCGACGTCGTCCACGGACGGGTGCCGGTACAGCAGCTGTTCGATTTCGGCCACCGGGATCTTCTCCCCGCCGCGGTTGATTACGTCCCGAACCCGCCCCGTGATGCGCAGGTAGCCGGCGTCGTCGAGCGCGGCCAGGTCTCCCGTCCGGTACCAGCCGTCTTCGGTAAAGGCTTCCTTGGTGAGGTCCGGCCGGTCCAGGTAACCCTCGAACATGGTGGGGCTCAGCAGCTCGAAGTTGCCTTCCGTCCCCGGCGGCAGGAGCTGTCCGTTGTCGCTGACGATCCGGGCCCGCACACCGGGCAGCAGCTGTCCGTCCGTTCCCCAGACCAGGGCCGGGTCGCCCCCGGGGGAGGAGACCGCGCCAAGACAGGTTTCTGTGGTGCCGAACGCTCCGCAGACCCAGGCGCCGAGGACCCGGGTGGCCCGCTCGGCCAGATGGCGCGGGACGGCTGCACCGGTATTGACGAAAATCCGCAGGCTGGCAGGTGCCGGTGCCCCGGCTTCCACGGCCTTCACCAGGTCGCTGAGGAAGGGGGTGGCTGCCTGGACAAAGCTGCCTTTCCAACCCTGCAGCAGGTTCAGTGCCCGGTTCGGATCCCAGACCGGCTGCAGGATCTGGGGAATTCCCAGTACGAAGGAAAGCCACATTCCGTAGAGAAAGCCCGTCTGGTGAGCCAGTGGCGAAGGCACGAACACGGCGTCCTGCGGCTGCAGCCCAAGATGCCGGGCCTGCAGGGCGGCAGCCATGGAGAGGGTGGAATGCCGGTGCAGTACCCCTTTGGGTTCGCCTGTGGTGCCCGAGGTGAACAGCAGCTGGGCCGGGGCATCGGACGCCGGGGCCGCTGCATCGATTCGGGTACGGTCCACGAATGTCTCAGCGAGTGCCTGCTCCCAGGCGTGCCAGGTGAGGCCGCCGTCGGCCGGCGGCAGGGCGGGAGCGGCTGCGCCTATGACCACTGCATGGCGTACCGCGAGTTCATAGGCCGGATCCGCGCCGGTCCCGGAGGAAAGGATTCCGCGCAGTTCCTCCGCGTAGCGCCGGCCGCGGAATTCCTCCGGAACCACTACGACGGCGGCACGCGAGCGGTGGAGGGCAAAGGCGACTTCCCGTTCCCTGAAGATTGGCATAACGGGTGCAGCGACCGCTCCAATCCGCAGCACCGCTGCGGAGAGCAGGACGAACTCGGACCAGTTGGGCAACTGGAAAGCCACCCGGTCTCCGGGACGGACCCCCAGGTTCAGCAGAAGGGCCGCGGCCTGGTCGGCACCGGCGTCGAGCTCGGCCCAGGTAAGGTGCCCGTCCTCCCTCCCGTCTGTGACCGCAGTCTGGTCCGGCCGTTCCGCCGCCCAGCGGCGGACCCAGTCCGCGCCGGTAACCGAGGCTGCCTCGTCCGGTGACAGGACCTGTTGCCGGTTCGCCTGGGCGCTGGCCGTGCGGCTGGTTTTCTGCCGCGGTACCGGGCCTTCCTGGACCTTCATGGGGAGCCCGAAGGAGTTCATCGCGTCCAGGAACTCCGGGTAGGAAATGCGGTAGGCGTTCGGATAGCTCAAGGTGCTGCGCCCCACTGCTCCGGAGGCAGCCACGGCCAGGGACATCAGGACCCGGTGATCGTTGAAGGAGGACAAATCTGCTGCAGTGAGCTGTTCCGTGCCGCTGACCAGCAGGTCGGTGCCTGAAATCCGGACCCCCGCGCCCATGGAGTTCAGCTGCAGCATGGCCGCTACCCGGTCCGATTCCTTCAGCCTCACGTGGCCCACGTTGCGGAAGATGCTTTCGCCGTCCGCGCAGGCAGCCATCGCGGACAGGACCGGCAGCATGTCAGGGACCGTCCGGCAGTCGATCTCCGCCGGCTGAAGCCTCAGCCCGTTGTGGCGAACGCGCACGCCGTCAGCCCCGGCGTCGTACTCCATGGGAAGCCCCATGGCCCCGGCAATATCCAGGAAGTCCGACTCGGGATGGTCGGCACCTCCTGCAGTGACGGACCGCAGTCCCTTCAACAGCAGGTCGGCGGGATGCAGGGCCGCCGCCGCGAGGCCAAAGGCGGCTGAACCAATGTCTTCCGGCATGCGCATGTCCGTGGGGAGTGCCTCCTGCTGCGGAGGTACTTCAAAGCGGTGCCAGTCATCGCGAACCTCTACCTCCAGGCCGAAGCGCCGCATCATGTTGACGGTCAGCTCCAGATACGTCCTCTCGTTGAGGGTTCCGTCCACCACCACAGAAGTGGGCCGGTCGGCAAACGGGGCAAGCAGGAGCAGGCCGGAGATCCACTGGGACAGCGTCCCGGCGATGTGGACCTCTCCACCTGAGGGGCGGCGGGCACGGACCCGAATCGGCGGACAGCCGGTTGGTGAATCGACGTCGAGGCCCATATCCGTCAGCGCTGCCAGCAGCGGGCCGACTGGGCGCCGCTGGAAGTACTTCTGGCCCGTTACGGTGACGTCGCTGGAGCCAAGGGCAGCCAGTCCCACCATGAAATACAGCGTGGTTCCGGAGCTCCCGGCCGAAACCTCGTTCCGGACGGGACGGTAAGGCCCGCCGTGCACCACATAAGTGCCGCCGTCTATATCGATCCGGGTGCCGAGCAGGCGCAGCATGGCCACGGTGTAGTGGACGTGCCGGGCGTCCGTAAGACCGGTGATGCGGCTGATGCCGGGCGCCAGGGAAGCCAGGATCAGCGCCCGGTGGGCATGGTATTTCGAGTTGGGCACCTGTGCTTCACCAAAGATGCGCTGCTGTGTTCCCAGGACTGAAAGATACATGGCACCGATGCCCTTCGAACAGCTGTCCTTTTCAGGCGGCCACCCCGCTTGCCGACGCTACCAGCTGGGTTCCGGAGCCGGAACAGACCAGCCTCCCGGCACGCTGGGGACCGGCCAATCCGCCCGGCCCTTTTCGGTGCGGGGGAGGACCGGGGAGGGCGGGGAGAAGAGAGTCCGGGAGTGCGCTGACACACTGCAGCCCGCTCCGTTAGGCTCGGGAGATGGAACTTCTTATCTTCTTGGTCATCGCGGTGGTTGTTATTGGCGGCGTAGCGTGGGGCAAGCGGCACTTCTCCCATGAGATTGACCGGGCCAAGCGGATCCGCCGGGCAAACCGCCGCGACACGTAGGCCATTCCCGGAGAGCCCCCACCGGGCCGCGGAATGTTCAGCATGGCCCGGCGGCTGATTTTAGCCGTGAACAGTGCTGGGCTAGACTGATAGAAAATGACGCGCCATGAATCGGGCAATCCCGGTTCGCGGCAACTCCATATGCTAAAAGCCACAAACAGAAGGTGGACGCTGATTCGCGTTCTGCCGGAAGATCTGGCAGACTAGAGAAGTTGTTCAAGCGCTTTTGTGCCCGCACGCGCTTCAGCAGGCCGCTAACGCGGCACTGTGTGCGTGATGAGATTGCGTCCCGGTCAGGATAATGCCTGGCGCAGGGTCGGATCCTTCAGGGGAAAAGCCCATATATAACCCGCCCCCATTCTTGAACGGGTGTTGCCAGTTTCGAATCTGCGACACGCCCGAGCGCGGGGGTCGGAGCCTCGGCAGGTTGAGGAACCCGGAGCTTCCGGATTCAGCTTGTTGGAGGAGCGCCGGGGCCAACATGGCCGCCAGGGGCAAAAACTGTACAGAGAGCAATACTCGAAGAAAGAGGCACGACGCCATGGCGGGACAAAAAATCCGCATCCGGCTGAAGTCGTATGACCACGAGGTCATCGACGTATCAGCACGGAAGATCGTTGAGACGGTCACGCGTGCAGGCGCAACGGTAGTAGGCCCCGTGCCGCTGCCCACGGAAAAGAACGTGTACTGCGTTATCCGTTCGCCGCACAAGTACAAGGACAGCCGCGAGCACTTTGAAATGCGCACGCACAAGCGTCTGATCGACATCATTGACCCCACGCCTAAGGCCGTTGACTCGCTGATGCGTCTTGACCTGCCTGCAGACGTGAACATCGAAATCAAGCTGTAGGGGGGAGCAGATAATTATGTCTTCTTCACTTACCCGCCAGGTTAAGGGCCTCCTGGGCACCAAGCTGGGCATGACCCAGGTCTGGGACGAGAACAACAAGCTCATCCCCGTCACCGTGGTCCAGGCTGATTCCAACGTCATCACCCAGCTGCGCAATGCGGAGAAGGACGGCTACACCGCCGTTCAGATCGGCTACGGCCAGATCGATCCCCGCAAGGTAACCAAGCCGCTGGCCGGCCACTTCGAGAAGGCCGGCGTTACGCCTCGCCGTCACGTTGTTGAGCTGCGCACCGCTGACGCTGACACCTACGAGCTCGGCCAGGAACTCTCTGTTGAGATGTTCGAAGCCGGCCAGAAGGTCGACGTCGTCGGTACCTCCAAGGGCAAGGGCTTCGCCGGTGTCATGAAGCGTCATGGCTTCCACGGCGTTGGCGCTTCCCACGGTGCCCACAAGAACCACCGCAAGCCCGGTTCCATCGGTGGCGCATCCACCCCCGGCCGCGTCTTCAAGGGTCTCCGGATGGCCGGCCGCATGGGCGCCGTCCGCCACACCACGATGAACCTCACCGTCCACGCTGTGGATACCGAGAAGTCGCTGCTGCTGATCAAGGGTGCCGTTCCCGGCGCCCGCGGCCAGGTCGTCCTCGTACGCACCGCCGTGAAGGGAGCTTAGTCTCATGGCTAACAAAGCAACTGTTGAATTCCCCGCAGCAATCTTCGACGTTCAGACGAACGTTCCGCTGCTGCACCAGGTAGTTGTGGCTCAGCTTGCTGCCGCCCGCCAGGGCACGCACAAGACGAAGACCCGCGCCGAGGTTTCCGGTGCAGGCCGCAAGCCGTTCAAGCAGAAGGGCACCGGCCGCGCCCGTCAGGGTTCCATCCGTGCTCCTCACATGACCGGTGGCGGCGTTGTCCACGGACCGACGCCCCGCGACTACAGCCAGCGCACCCCCAAGAAGATGATTGCCGCCGCACTTCGCGGAGCTCTCTCTGACCGGGCACGCAACGGCCGCATCCACGTGCTGGAAACCCTGGTAGCCGGCGAAACGCCGTCCACCAAGGCTGCACGCGAAGCGCTGCGTTCACTTACCGACCGCAAGAACATGCTCGTTGTTATCGAGCGCGCCAACGATATTGCTGCACTCTCCGTGCGCAACCTCACCGATGTTCACGTGATCTACGTAGATCAGCTGAACACCTACGACGTGCTCGTTGCTGACGACGTGGTCTTCACCCAGGCTGCCTACGACGAGTTCGTCGGCAAGAACACTGTCAAGGAGGACGCCAAGTGAGCGCGACCACCGCAAAGGACCCTCGCGACGTGGTGCTTGCACCCGTCGTCTCGGAAAAGAGCTACGGCCTGATCGACGAAGGTAAGTACACCTTCCTGGTCGACCCCCGCTCGAACAAGACCGAGATCAAGCTGGCCGTGGAGAAGATTTTCTCCGTCAAGGTCGACTCGATCAACACCATCAACCGTGCCGGTAAGCGCAAGCGCACCAAATTCGGATGGGGACAGCGCAAGAGCACCAAGCGTGCGATTGTCACCCTGAAGGAAGGCACAATCGACATCTTCGGCGGTCCGCTCAGCTAGGGCGGAGACCACTTTAACGAGGAATAAATAATGGGAATCCGTAAATACAAGCCGACTACCCCGGGCCGCCGCGGCTCGAGCGTAGCCGACTTCACCGAAATCACGCGGTCGACGCCGGAAAAGTCGCTGGTACGTCCGCTGCCCAAAAAGGGCGGCCGTAACAACACCGGCAAGATCACGACCAGGCACAAGGGTGGCGGACACAAGCGCCAGTACCGCCTGATCGACTTCCGCCGGCACGACAAGGACGGCGTCAACGCTCGCGTTGCCGAGATCGAATACGATCCGAACCGCACCGCCCGCATTGCGCTGCTGCACTACGTTGATGGCACCAAGCGTTACATCATTGCGCCGAACAAGCTCAAGCAGGGCGACTTCGTAGAGGCCGGCGCCGGGGCTGACATCAAGCCCGGCAACAACCTGCCGCTGCGCAACATCCCCGTGGGTACCGTTATCCACGCCGTTGAACTGCGCCCGGGCGGCGGTGCCAAGATGGCCCGCTCCGCCGGTGCATCGGTTCAGCTGGTTGCAAAGGAAGGCCGCTTCGCCCAGCTGCGTCTGCCTTCCGGCGAAATCCGCAACGTCGACGTCCGCTGCCGCGCCACCATTGGCGAGGTCGGCAACGCCGAGCAGTCCAACATCAACTGGGGCAAGGCCGGCCGCATGCGCTGGAAGGGCGTTCGCCCGACCGTTCGCGGTGTCGCCATGAACCCGGTTGACCACCCGCATGGTGGCGGCGAAGGCAAGACCAGTGGTGGACGCCACCCGGTCAACCCGAACGGTAAGCCCGAGGGCCGTACCCGCCGCCCCAACAAAGAGAGCGACAAGCTTATTGTGCGTCGCCGTCGTTCCGGCAAGAACAAGCGATAGGAGCCTGGAAACATGCCACGCAGCCTGAAGAAAGGCCCCTTCGTCGACCAGCACCTCTTCCTTAAGGTGCAGGCCGAAAACGAGAAGGGCACCAAGAACGTCATCAAGACGTGGTCCCGCCGCTCGATGATCATCCCCGACATGCTCGGGCACACGATCGCCGTGCACGACGGACGCAAGCACATTCCGGTGTTTGTCACCGAGTCGATGGTCGGGCACAAGCTCGGCGAATTCGCTCTGACGCGTACATTCCGCGGCCATGTGAAGGACGACCGCAAGGGCAAGCGCCGCTAGGCGCTGCTCTTTCGGCAGAAGACGAGAGAAGGAAAGCAATGGAAGCCAAGGCAATTGCGCGTCATATCCGCGTAACGCCTATGAAGGCCCGGCGCGTCGTCAACCTTGTTCGTGGCAAGCAAGCGAATGAGGCATTGGCAATTCTGAAGTTTGCCCCCCAGGCAGCTTCGGAGCCGGTATTCAAGGTAGTTCAGTCGGCAATGGCCAACGCACGTGTCCTCGCGGACCGTGACGGCGTGGCCTTCGACGAAGGTGACCTCTACATCAGCGAAGCATTCGTTGACGAAGGACCCACCATGAAGCGGTTCCAGCCGCGGGCCCAGGGCCGCGCCTACCGCATCAACAAGCGGACCAGCCACGTCACCGTGGTTGTCGCAACCCCCGAGAACGAGGAGGACCGTTAAGTGGGACAGAAGGTAAACCCGCACGGGTTCCGACTCGGCATCACCACTGATCACGTTTCGCACTGGTTTGCTGACAGCAACAAGCCGGGCCAGCGTTACAAGGACTTCGTCCGCGAGGACATCAAGATCCGTCAGCTGATGTCCACCGGCATGGACCGCGCCGGCATCGCCAAGGTTGAGATCGAGCGCACCCGCGACCGTGTCCGTGTGGATATCCACACTGCACGTCCGGGCATCGTGATCGGCCGCCGCGGCGCCGAAGCAGACCGCATCCGCGGCGAGCTCGAAAAGCTCACCGGCAAGCAGGTCCAGCTGAACATCCTCGAGGTCAAGAACCCCGAGATGGAAGCACAGCTGGTTGCCCAGGGTGTTGCAGAGCAGCTCTCTTCCCGCGTGGCTTTCCGCCGTGCGATGAAGAAGGCAATTCAGTCCGCACAGCGTGCAGGCGCAAAGGGTATCCGTATCCAGTGCTCCGGCCGCCTGGGTGGCGCTGAAATGAGCCGCTCGGAGTTCTACCGCGAAGGCCGTGTGCCCCTGCATACCCTCCGCGCGAACATCGACTACGGCTTCTTCGAAGCCAAGACCACCTTCGGCCGCATTGGCGTGAAGGTCTGGATCTACAAGGGCGACGTCACTTCCAAGGAACTGGCTGCACAGCAGGCTGCTGCACCGTCCCGCGGACGTTCCAACGACCGTCCGGGCCGCGGCCCGGCCGACCGTGGGGACCGTCGTCGTCGTAACGACCGCGGCGACAAGGCCGCCGCGCCTGCTGCAGAGGCTCCGGCCGCTGAGGCAGCTGCCCCCGCAGCAGAAGGAGGACAGGCTTAAATGCTTATCCCACGTCGAGTCAAGTACCGCAAGCAGCACCACCCGGGTCGTTCCGGCGCTGCAACCGGTGGCACCGCTGTCAGCTTCGGTGAATGGGGTATCCAGGCTCTTACGCCTGCATACGTAACCAACCGCCAGATTGAAGCTGCACGTATTGCCATGACGCGCCACATCAAGCGCGGCGGCAAGGTCTGGATCAACATCTACCCGGACCGTCCGCTGACGAAGAAGCCTGCTGAAACCCGTATGGGTTCCGGTAAGGGTTCGCCGGAGTGGTGGGTTGCAAACGTCAAGCCGGGGCGGGTTCTGTTCGAACTCTCCGGTGTTTCCGAAGAGGTAGCTCGCGAGGCACTGCGCCTGGCGATCCATAAGCTGCCGTTGAAGGCACGCATTGTGCGTCGCGAGGGTGGTGAATAGCAATGGCTATCGGTTCAAAGGAACTTGCAACTGATCAGCTGGACGGGTTCGACAACGAGCGTCTCGTTGAAGAACTGCGCAAGGCCAAGGAGGAGCTGTTCAACCTCCGTTTCCAGTCGGCCACCGGCCAGCTGGAAAACAACGGACGGCTCCGTGCCGTAAAGCGCGACATCGCCCGCATCTACACGGTGCTGCGTGAGCGTGAACTGGGAATTCGTCCCGAGGCAGTTGCTCCCGTCGAGGAAGCAGCCCCCGAGAAGAAGAAGTCCAAGAAGAAGGCTGCGGAGTCCGAAGCTGCGGTTGCCGAGGATGATGCCAAATGAGCGAAAACAAGAATGAGGCAGCAGTGACAACTGACGCAAACGGAGCCGATGCCCGCGGGTACCGGAAGACCGCTCGCGGCTACGTGGTCTCCGACAAGATGGACAAGACCATTGTCGTCGAGGTTGAAGACCGCGTGAAGCACGCGCTGTACGGCAAGGTTCTTCGCCGCACCGAGAAGCGCAAGGCACATGACGAGCAGAACGCTGCCGGCATTGGTGACCTCGTGCTGATCGCCGAGACCCGCCCGCTCTCCGCTACCAAGCGGTGGCGCCTGGTCGAGATCATCGAAAAGGCCAAGTAGCCAAACGCCGAAAGGCACAGTAGCTGCAAAGCACATAACAGGCCGGAGCGTGTGCCGGGGGAGAGGCTGAGAAGCAGCTCCTTCGGCACGCAGGCGCCGTCCAAAGCGTCAGGGCCCCGGCGGCGGAATCATTCGATTTCGTTTCCGGGGCCCTTTCGCGGTAAACTTGAAATCTTGTCTGTGTGGTGCGGAAGCATGTCCTCTTTTGGACACCCATCCTCACCGCCGAATAAGACAAAAGCCCGATAATCTTGTTCAGCATGGTGCTGCGGCTTGCGCTGCAGAGCGGCCCGTAGGGGCCGGTGCTGAGTACCAGTATTACGGGGTCCACCCATATCCGTTCCGCAAGGCTCAGGAAACACTGAGAACCGGCGCGACGACAGGAGTAATAAGTGATTCAGCAGGAGTCGCGACTGAAGGTCGCCGACAACACGGGTGCCAAGGAAATCTTGACCATCCGCGTTCTCGGTGGATCCGGCCGTCGCTACGCAGGCATTGGCGACACCATTGTTGCCACCGTCAAGGATGCAATTCCCGGCGGCAACGTCAAGAAGGGCGATGTGGTCAAGGCCGTCATCGTCCGTACCAAGAAGGAACGCCGCCGCCAGGACGGTTCCTACATCAAGTTCGATGAGAACGCTGCAGTGATCTTGAAGAATGACGGCGACCCCCGCGGTACCCGTATCTTCGGCCCGGTCGGCCGCGAACTTCGCGACAAGAAGTTCATGAAGATCATTTCGCTGGCTCCGGAGGTGCTGTAGATCATGGCAAAGATCAAGAAGGGTGACCTGGTTCAGGTCATCACCGGTGCCAAGGCTGAGCGCGGCGGAGACCGCGGCAAGCAGGGCAAGGTACTGAAGGTTTTCCCGGAGACCAACCGCGTGCTCGTAGAGGGCATCAACCGCGTCACCAAGCACACCAAGGTTGGCCAGTCCTCCCGTGGTTCCAAGACCGGCGGCATCGAGGTTGTTGAAGCCCCGATCCACGTTTCCAACGTGGCCGTTGTGGATCCCGAGACGAAGAAGCCCACCCGCGTTGGCTACCGCACCGAAATCGTCGAAAAAGACGGCCGGACCCGCACCGTGCGCATCCGCGTCGCCAAGGGCTCTGGGAAGGACCTCTAATGACTGAGACTGTCACCAAGATCGTTCCCCGTCTGAAGACCCGCTACGCAGCGGAAATCAAGCAGACTCTGCAGGACGAATTCAACTACGCAAACGTCAACCAGGTTCCGCGCCTCGTCAAGGTCGTTGTGAACATGGGTGTTGGAGATGCCGCTAAGGACTCCAAGCTCATTGACGGTGCTGTACGCGACCTGACGGCCATCACCGGCCAGAAGCCGCAGATCACCAAGGCACGCAAGTCGATCGCACAGTTCAAGCTGCGCGAAGGCATGCCGATCGGTGCGCACGCTACGCTGCGCGGCGACCGCATGTGGGAATTCGTGGACCGCCTGGTCACCCTGGCGCTCCCGCGTATCCGCGACTTCCGCGGCCTGAGCGGCAAACAGTTCGACGGCAACGGCAACTACACGTTCGGTCTGACCGAGCAGTCGATGTTCCACGAAATCGATCAGGACAAGATCGACCGCGTACGCGGCATGGACATCACCGTGGTTACCACCGCCAAGACCGATGACGAGGGACGCGCGCTGCTGAAGGCGCTCGGCTTCCCGTTCAAATCCGAAGATTAATTACTACGTAAAAGGTCTGTTGCTTAACGCAGGGCACGCTTTGCGCCGAGCAGCAGAAACCGTTACGAGGGAGGGCTAGAGCCCACATGACAATGACAGATCCTGTCGCAGACATGCTCACGCGTCTGCGCAATGCAAACTCGGCATACCACGACACCGTGTCCATGCCGTACAGCAAGCTGAAGGCACGCGTTGCCGACATCCTGAAGGCCGAAGGCTACATCGCCGGCTGGAAGGAAGAAGAGGCACAGGTTGGCAAGACGCTGACCCTGGACCTCAAGTTCGGTCCGAACCGCGAGCGTTCGATTGCTGGCGTCCGCCGCATCTCCAAGCCGGGCCTGCGTGTATACGCAAAGTCCACCAACCTGCCGCGCGTTCTGGGCGGGCTGGGTATCGCCATCCTGTCGACGTCGTCAGGTCTGCTGACCGACCGCCAGGCCGCCAAGAAGGGTGTGGGTGGGGAAGTCCTCGCCTACGTCTGGTAGCAGGGAAGGGAAAGAATAATGTCACGTATTGGACGTCTGCCCATCTCTGTCCCCGCCGGTGTCGACGTTGCCATTGATGGCAACACCGTCACGGTCAAGGGTTCCAAGGGCGAGCTGAGCCACGTTGTGCCCAGCCCGATCTCGGTTTCCATGGACGAGAACACCATCACCGTCGCCCGCCCCAATGACGAGCGCGAATCCCGTTCCCTCCACGGCCTGACCCGCACCCTGATCTCCAACATGATCACCGGTGTGACCGAAGGCTACAAGAAGGACCTGGAAATCGTTGGCACCGGTTACCGTGTGCAGGCCAAGGGCTCGGACCTCGAGTTCGCCCTGGGCTACAGCCACCCGGTATCCGTGAAGGCTCCGGAGGGCATCACGCTCACCGTTACGGGCCCGACCAAGCTCACCGTTTCCGGCATTGACAAGCAGCAGGTCGGCGAGGTTTCCGCCAACATCCGCAAGCTGCGCAAGCCTGACCCCTACAAGGGCAAGGGCATTCGTTACGCCGGCGAGATTGTCCGCCGCAAGGTCGGAAAGGCTGGTAAGTAATCATGGCCATCAGCATCAATAAGAAGCGCAATTCCAAGAGCAAGGCCGCTTCCCGGAGCCGCCGTCAGCTGCGGATCCGCAAGCGCATTGCCGGCACCGCGGCCCGTCCGCGCCTGGTCGTCAACCGCTCTTCGCGCCACGTGTTCGTCCAGGTTGTCGATGACAGCCGCGGCGTAACCGTTGCATCCGCGTCCACCATGGAAGCAGATCTGCGTTCCATGGAGGGCGACAAGACTGCCAAGTCGAAGCGCGTCGGCGAGCTCGTTGCCGAACGTGCCAAGGCTGCCGGCGTCGAAGCCGTGGTGTTTGACCGCGGCGGCAACCGCTACCACGGCCGCATCGCGGCTGTTGCAGACGGCGCACGCGAAGGTGGGCTGGCACTGTGACCGAGGCAAACAAGGAAAAGGAAAATCAGGTGACTGAAGCTACATCTGCTGAGGCAACTGAGACCAAGGAAACCGCTGCCGCAGGCACCGACGACCGCCGCGGCGGCCGCCGGGGCGAGCAGCGCTCTGACCGTGGAGGCCGTGACCGCGGCGGACGCGGCGGACGCGACGGCGGACGCAACGATGACAAGGACAAGTTCATTGAACGCGTCGTTACCATCAACCGCGTCGCCAAGGTGGTCAAGGGTGGTCGTCGCTTCAGCTTCACCGCTCTGGTAGTTGTCGGTGACGGCAACGGCATGGTCGGCGTTGGCTACGGCAAGGCAAAGGAAGTTCCTTCGGCTATCGCCAAGGCAGTCGAGGAAGCGAAGAAGTCCTTCTTCCGCGTTCCCCGCATTGCCGGCACCGTCCCGCACCTGGTGCAGGGCGAGGCAGCCGCAGGCGTTGTCCTGCTCCGTCCGGCTTCCCCGGGTACCGGCGTTATCGCCGGTGGTCCGGTCCGAGCCATCCTCGAGTGCGCCGGTATCCACGACGTGCTGTCCAAGTCGCTGGGTTCCTCCAACGCGATCAACATCGTGCACGCCACGGTTGACGCGCTGAAGCGCCTCGAAGAGCCCCAGGCTGTGGCTGCCCGCCGTGGCCTGCCGCTGGACGAAGTTGCTCCCGCAGCGATGATCCGCAACATGCAGAAGGCTGGTGCATGATGACTACTCCGAAGCGCGTTGCCGTCAGCTCGGCACAGCTGGAAATCACCCAGATTAAGTCCACCATCGGTGGTAAGCAGAATCAGCGCGACACGCTGCGTTCACTCGGCCTGAAGCACATCGGCGACTCCGTCGTCCGCAGTGCAGATGCCGTGACCGTTGGCATGATCAACACGGTTCCGCACCTCGTGAAGGTTGAGGAGGCGAAGTAACATGGCCGAAGATAACAAAGCTCTGAAGGTCCACCACCTGCGTCCTGCTCCGGGTGCCAAGACGGCTAAAACCCGTGTTGGCCGCGGTGAAGGTTCCAAGGGTAAGACCGCAGGCCGCGGTACCAAGGGTACGGCTGCCCGCTACCAGGTCAAGGCCGGTTTCGCAGGCGGGCAGCTGCCGCTGCACATGCGCCTGCCGAAGCTGCGCGGCTTCAAGAACCCGTTCAAGGTCGAGTTCCAGGTTGTAAACCTGGACAAGATCTCTGAGCTGTTCCCCGAAGGAGGCGAGGTCACCGTTGAGGCCCTCGTTGCCAAGGGTGCCGTGCGCAAGAACCAGCCCGTCAAGGTGCTGGGCACCGGCGACATCACCGTCAAGGTTGATGTGAAGGCAGATGCATTCTCTGCCAGCGCCGCTGAAAAGATCGCTGCAGCAGGCGGATCGACCACGGCGCTCTAAGCTCCGTGACTTTCCGTGCACTTCTCCGCTGCCGGCCCCGGGTTTTCCCGGGTGCCGGCAGCGGGTTGTGCGCACACCTGCGTGCTACTAAGCTCCCGGAAGGCCTTTAAACGGCCAGCCGGGGGCTTGGTGCCTTTAACGCTCCCGCCGCTGCCATGTTCGATAACGCAACAGCGGCCCTGAGCGGATAGACTCAGGTTTTGTTCAAGTCCCGCCGGGACTCATTTCCACACTTTCTTCAGGAGGACGCTTGCTTAGCGCTATTGGCCGGGCTTTCCGGACGCCAGACCTGCGACGCAAGCTGTTGTTTACGCTGGGAATCATCACTATCTTCCGCATGGGTGCTTTTATCCCGGCCCCGGGTGTTGACTACGGCAATGTGCAGCAGTGCTTGGCTCTTGGTGCCACTTCCGGTGGCCTCTACGAGTTCGTAAACCTCTTCAGCGGCGGCGCCCTGCTGCAGGTCTCAGTCTTCGCCCTCGGCATCATGCCGTACATCACCGCCAGCATCATCGTGCAGCTGCTGCGCGTGGTGATCCCTCACTTCCAGGCACTGTATGAGGAAGGCCAGCAGGGTCAGTCCACGCTCACGCAGTACACCCGCTACCTGACCATCGCACTGGGCCTGCTGAATGCAACCACCGTGGTCTCGCTGGCCCGTTCGGGCGCACTGTTCAACAACATGTGCTCCGTGCCGATCATCCCGGACGACAACATCATCACCATCCTGCTGCTGATCATCACGCTGACGGCCGGCACCGGCCTGATCATGTGGATGGGTGAGCTTGTCACCGAAAAGGGCGTCGGCAACGGCATGTCCCTGCTGATCTTCACCTCGATCGTTGCCAGCTTCCCGAGCGCGCTCGGAGCTATCCTGTCCGCACAGGGCTGGACCATCTTCCTGGGCGTAATCGCGATCGGTATCGTGACGGTTGCGCTGGTGATCTTCGTGGAACAGTCCCAGCGCCGTGTCCCGGTCCAGTACGCCAAGCGTATGGTTGGGCGCCGCACGGTCGGCGGCACGAACACCTACATCCCCATCAAGGTCAACATGGCCGGCGTGATCCCCGTGATCTTTGCGTCCTCCATGCTGTACCTGCCCTCCCTGCTGGCTCAGTTCAACACCCCTTCGGACGGCTCTGCTCCGCCGGAATGGGTTGTCTGGATCAACAACTACCTGACCAGCGGAGACCACCCGCTGTACATGGCCGTGTACTTCCTGATGATCGTGTTCTTCACGTACTTCTACGTGTCGATCACCTTCAATCCGGAGGAAGTATCGGAAAACATGAAGAAGTACGGCGGTTTCATTCCCGGCATCCGTGCCGGCCGCCCCACCGCCGAATACCTGCAGTACGTGCTTTCCCGCATTACCCTGCCCGGCGCCATGTATTTGGGCATTGTTGCCCTTATTCCGCTGATTGCCCTGGTGCTGGTCGGGGCAAACCAGAACTTCCCGTTCGGCGGAACCTCGATCCTCATCATGGTTGGTGTGGGACTCGAGACGGTCAAACAAATTGACGCGCAGCTCCAGCAGCGTCACTACGAAGGGTTATTGCGATGACACGTCTGCTCATTATTGGGCCTCCCGGTGCCGGCAAGGGAACACAGGCTTCCCGCATCTCCGAACGCCTTGGTGTCAGCGCGATTTCAACGGGAGACATCTTCCGCTCCAATGTGAAGAACCTGACCCCGCTCGGCATCGAAGCCAAGAAGTACATCGACGCCGGAAACTTCGTGCCGGACGAGGTCACCAACAACATGGTCCGTGCCCGGCTCCTGGAAGAAGACGTTACGGAGGGCTTCCTGCTCGACGGCTACCCGCGCACTGTTGCGCAGGTCGAAGAGCTCGATGACATCCTTGCAGCCGGCGGCGACAGCCTTGACGCCGTGCTGCTGCTGACGGCCGACGACGAGGAACTGGTTTCCCGCCTGCTCCGCCGTGCGGAGATCGAGGGCCGGACCGACGACAACGAAGAAGTCATCCGGCACCGCCTCGAGCTGTACAAGCAGCAGACAGCCGACGTCGTCGACGCCTACGAGAAGCGCGGAATCGTTACCCGCGTTGACGGCCTGGGCGACATCGACGAGGTTACCGAGCGCGTCATGCAGGCACTCAAGCAGACCAGCTAGAACAGACAGAAGGCGAGACGTTGGCCCAGCCACGGATCCAGTACAAAACCAATGCGCAGATGCGCACCATGCGCGAGGCAGGCCTGGTGCTGATCAAGGCACTGGACGCGGCGGTTGCAGCCGCCCGCCCCGGCATCACCACGGCAGAGATCGACCAGGTCTTCGCCGGAGTGCTCGCCGAGGCGGGGGCGACGTCGAACTTCCTCGGGTATTACGATTTCCCGGCCACCATCTGCACCTCGGTGAATGAGGAAGTCGTTCACGGCATCCCCGGGAACCGGGTACTGGCCGACGGCGACATTATCTCCATCGACGGCGGTGCCATCGTGGACGGCTGGCACTCCGACTCGGCACGCACCGTCATTGTCGGTACAGCTGATCCGGAGGACCAGCGGCTCTCCGACGTCACCGAGAACGCCATGTGGCACGGCATCGCGGCTGCAGCCAAGGGCCGGTTTGTCGGGGACATCGGTGCCGCCATCGATGACTACGTCAGTTCCGTTCCGGGGAAACCGCTGGGAATCCTCGAGGACTACGTCGGACACGGCATCGGCTCGGAAATGCATCAGGCTCCGGATGTGCTCAATTACCGCACGAGCCACCGGGGACCGAAGCTGAAGGCCGGGATGTGCCTGGCGATCGAGCCCATGCTCGTTCGCGGCGGCATTGAAACGGCCACGCTGGATGATGACTGGACCGTCGTTACCACCGACGGCGCCCGTTCCTGCCAGTGGGAGCATTCAGTTGCGATCCACGAAAAGGGGATCTGGGTGCTTACGTCGCCCGACGGCGGTGCGTCGCGGCTTGCGCCCCTGGGCGTGACCCCCGTGCCGATTCCGTAAGGCAGCTCTGCAGAAGGGCCTGTTCCGCTTTTAGCGGGACAGGCCCTTCTGCGTTTCCCGGTACGGCGGTGCGGCGGCGGCCGCGGAATCGTCCCTTGGGGCGGACCGCCGGTACCACTGAAGACAGAAGACGACCATGACGGCCAGCTCGACGGCTCCGCCGGCGTAGTACATTGCCATGGCCCCTGTCTCGGCTTCACCCGCAGGAATACCTGCGGGTGGCTGGGCGTACAGCGACTTGGCCAGGATGTTGTGCGCCGCAGCAGTGAACACCAGGACACCGGCCCGCAGCCGCAGGCCTGCCCGGTGGGGATTAGGGTCACGTCCGATCAGCGCCGCGGTCCACAGGTAGCCCGCTGCCACCAGATGGAACGTGACGATCCAGTGCACCGGTGCGTAAGCGCGCATCGCATCAAAGAGCGGAGTCCGGAACATCAGGTACATGCCGCCGAGGTTCAGCACCGTCGCAGTGAGCGGGTTGGCGAGTATCCGGGCCGGAGCGCTGCGCAGGATCCTTACGGTCCGGAGCGCCGGCATCCGGTCCATGGACCGCAGAGCGAGGGTCACGGGCCGGGAAAACACCAGCAGCAGGGGTACAAGCATGCCGGCAATGACGTGGGAAAGTGCCAGCAGAGTGAAGTTGCCGTGGGCCAGGCCGGGCAGCGGACCAAGGACCGTCAGCAGCGCCAGGACCACGCCCAGAATGAACAGGACAGTACGGTGCAGCGGCCACCCCCTGGCCCTGGGCGAACAGGCGCCGGCCACATAGGCGGCGGCAGCTGCGCAGGCCGGGACCAGGAAGAGAACTTCGACCGGAAAGGCGCCCGAAGGATGCTGCATTAGCGTCCAGGTTCGCCTGCGGCCGCTGCCCGCGTCCGCAGCAGCAGGAATATCCCCGCCGCAATCATGACCACAGCAGCAATATTCCAGGCCAGGTCGTAGGGCAGAAGCTCAACGTCATAGCGGATCTGGTGCAGGGTCAGCAGCTTGTGCTGGATAGTGCCGTCATAAAACTGGAAGGCACCGGTGCCCAGAAGCACTGCGCCGGCCCAGCGCGCCGGGTTCAGGACGTTGTGGCGTCGAAGGTCAGCGAACAGGAACAGGCCGGCGACTATGGCAAACCAGCCAAACGCGTGGAACAGGCCGTCAGAGAACAGGCCAACGGAAGCGGTGGACTTGTCATAGAAGTGATGCCACTGCAGCAGCTGGTGGAATACCACCTCGTCGACGAACGCTGCGACGCCAATACCCACCAGGACTCCGGAAAGCACGTTCCTGCGGGCCGGCCTGAGTACTTCGGTGCGTGGGGAATTCATGGCCCCGACCCTAGCAAGAGTGTTCCGGCATGGCAGCAGGACGGACGCGCAGGACCCGCCGGCGGGGAACACGGACCAAGACCCGCAGTGGAGACGAGCGGTGGCCGCGTCACTAAATGAACGCCCTGTTAACTCCGGCTGAAAGCACTTCCAACGGACGCTGAAGTCTTCTTCAAATGCCCTGGTTCCGGCCGTTTGCCGCGGGGCTGAAACCTACGCTGAAGGCGTCAATCATCTCCCGACGAAGGTTCGCACCTGTTATGTCATCTTCCACTTTGTCCCCACCCGGCCAGGCCGCCGCCAGCGGTCCGGGAAACGGGTCCGCGCGGGCCGGCATGCCGCCCCGCCGCGCCGAAGCACGGCGGCCGGACGCGCGGCGCCGGAACAAACCCTCAAACTGGCTCCTGTTCGCGCTGCTGGCCGGCCCGAACATCGTGCTCCTGCTGGTCTTCACCTTCAAGCCGCTGCTTCAGTCCCTGTATTACTCCACGCTCCAGTGGAACATCGGTTCGGCAATCGCCCGTCCAGTCGGTTTCCGGAACTACACCGACTGGCTGACCGCACCCGGCACCCCGCAGGTCATCACCGTAACCCTCATCTTCACCCTGGCTACCGTGGGCGGAGGGATGGTCATCGGACTTGCCCTTGCCCTGCTCCTGAACAGCAGGCTCAAGCTCAGGGGAGCAGCCCGAACCATCGTCGTCGCGCCGTACGTGCTCTCCGGCGTCGCCGTCGGACTGCTTTGGCTCTTTGTCTTTGACCCGAACTTTGGTGTCACGTCCGCGCTGCTGCAGGCCTTTGGCCTGTCCTCGCCGGACTGGTACAACGATCCCGGCTACGCACTGGCCATGGTCATCATCGTCTACCTCTGGAAAAACGTGGGCTACGTGGCCCTCATTTATCTGGCGGGCCTGCAGGCAATTCCCAGGGACCTGCTGGAAGCCGCGTCCCTGGACGGGGCGGGACGGCTGAGGACGCTGGCGGGAATAACCCTTCCGCTGCTGGGGCCAACCACTTTCTTCCTCTCGGTGACGACCCTGCTCAGCTCACTGCAGTCCTTCGACATCATTCAGGCCATGACCAGGGGCGGACCGCTGGAAGGCACCACCACCATGATGTACCAGATCTACCAGCAGGGCTTCGTAGCCGGGACCGCCGGCTACTCGTCGGCGATCGCGACCATCCTGTTCCTGGTGCTCCTCGCCGTAACCCTGCTGCAGCTGAAGTTCGTTGAACGGAAGGTGCATTACTCGTGAGCAACGCTGTGCGCCCCGCCCTGACCGCCCGGCGGCCCGGTGGTCCCGGAACCCGGAGACGTCCGGCCGGCTACGCTGCCCTGGCGGCCGCCGTCGCCGTCATGATCCTGCCGCTGGTCTGGATGATGCTGGCCAGCTTCAAGGAACCGGATGAGATCTACACAGTGCCAATTCAGTGGCTGCCCGCCGGATGGGACCTGTCCAACTATGCGGCAGCACTTGAACGCGTCCCGTTCGGAGCCTTCTTTGCCAATTCGCTGCTGGTAACCGTGATCGGTGCCGGGCTCAAGATTCTCCTGGGCCTCACCACTGCCTATGCCCTGGTCTTCCTGGATGTGCCGTTCAAGAAGGTGTTCTTCGCCGTCGTCATCTTCGCCCTGCTCGTTCCGCAGCAGATTGTGATCATCCCGAACTACACGCTGGTGGCGGAACTGGGCTGGCTCAATACCTACCAGGGCATCATCCTTCCGGGGCTGGCCAGTGCCTTCGGAACCTTCCTGTTCCGCCAGCACTTCCTCTCCCTGCCGCAGTCGGTCATGGAAGCCGCGGTGCTTGACGGCGCCGGCCACCTGCGCAGGCTGTTCCAGTTTGTGGTTCCCATGTCAGCGCCCACGATCGCGGCAGTTGCCCTGGTCTCCGTGGTCAACGAATGGAACGAGTACCTCTGGCCGCTGCTGGTAGTGGACCGCGCGGAGATGATGACGCTGCCCGTAGGGCTGACGCTGCTGCAGAACAACGACGGCGTTACCAACTGGGGCGTGCTGATGGCTGGAACTGTGCTCATTACGGTTCCCGTCCTGGCCCTGTTCTTCGTTCTCCAGCGCCGGATCGTTTCCGGCCTGACCGCAGGTGCCGTGACCGGCTGACCCCGTCCGTATACCCGCCCCCGTATCCCACCTGTCCCGATCTCCTTTCTTTCATTGCCCCGCTTTCCGCTACATAACCGAAGGAAACCATGAACAAGCGTCTTGCCCCCGCCGTCGCCGCAGCAGCTCCCGCCGGCGGGCTGACCCGCCGCAGCATGCTGGCCCTTGCCGGGCTCCTGGGCGGGACCGCCGCCCTGGCAGCCTGCGGCGGACCGTCCACTGCCGGCACCGGAGGAGCAATGGAAACTGCCGGAACCGACTGGGCGTCCATCAACGCCGCCGGCAAAATCACCTGGTGGTCCAACCACCCCGGTGCCTCGAAGCCGATCGAGGAGGAACTCATCCGCCGGTTCACAGCCAAGACCGGCATTGAGGTGGAGCTGGTGACCGCCGGCGCCGATTACGACGAAGTTGCCCAGCGCTTCCAGGCATCGGCCGGCACAAACAACGTTCCGGACCTCGTAGGCGCCAGCGATGTCTGGTGGTTCCGCTACATGATCAACGGGCAGATCCTGCCCGTCGACGACGTAGCCGCACACCTGGGGATCGAAACGGCCGACTACAACACCGGCCTGTACAACGACTACGAGTTCAACGGGAACCACTGGGCCTTCCCATACGCCCGGTCCACCCCGCTGTTCTATTACAACCGCGACCTGTTCGCGGCGGCGGGACTGCCCGACCGTGCGCCGAAAACCTGGGAAGAGTACAACTCCTGGGCGCCGGCCCTGGCAGAGGCCAACGGCGGTGCCGTCCCCATGGCCCTCGGATCGGACACCTCCTGGTCTGCCTGGTGGTTCTGCAACATCATGTGGGGCATGGGCGGGCAGTACTCCAAGGACTGGACCCTCACCCTGGACGATCCCAGGACACTCGAAGCAGGAGAGTTCCTGCGTGGGATGATCCACGAGCGCAGGAGCGTGGCGGTTTCGGCCGCTGACTACGTAGCGGACTTCACCGCCGGAGTGAGCGCCTGCACCATCGCTTCCACCGGATCGCTGAGCGGGATTATGGAAGCGGCGAAGTTCGACGTCGGTACGGGCTTCCTTCCCGAAGGTCCTGCGGGGCCCGCGTGTCCTACGGGTGGAACAGGCATTGCCATCGCCGCGGAGAAGTCTCCCGAGCAGCAGCTGGCAGCGGCCATGTTCCTGCAGTTCATCGGCGAGCCGGAGCAGACCGCCTACTTCTCCGCGAACACCGGGTACATGCCGGTGCGGACCTCTGCCGCGGACGGCGCCGAGATGCAGGCGGTCTATGCCAAGGCACCGCAGTTCCGTACCGCCGTCGACCAGCTGGGCACAACCCGGGTACAGGACTGGGCACGCTCCTTCGTGCCATCCGGCGACCAGCACTTGACCACCGCCCTGGAGAAGATCATGCTTCAGGACACTCCGGCGGCCGAAGCCTTCGCGGCGGCATCGGATGCCATTGCCAAGTCCTTCGAGCAGAACGTTGAGCCGTACCTGTGAACCTGCTGAACATTGCCCATCGCGGCAACTCTGCACAGGCACCGGAAAACACCCTGGCTGCCTTCGCCTCGGCTGCGGCTGCAGGGGCGGGGATGATCGAGACCGATCTGCAGCTCAGCGCGGACGGAGCCGTCGTGCTGATCCACGACCAGACCCTTGACCGCACGGGTGGCCGGGCCGGCCGGGTTGACGAGCTGACTGCCCCGGAACTGGGCCAGGCAGACGCGGGAAGCTGGTTCTCGCCGATCTTCGCCGGGGAACCCATTCCCAGGCTCGAAGACCTGGTGGACTTTGCCGCCCGGAACACCGGGCTGCGCTGGCTGCTCGAGTTCAAGGGCGATTGGACACCGGACCAGGCCGCACCCGCGGCCGGCATGCTGCGGGATGCAGGTCTCGGCGGACGCTGCGTGCTGCAGGGTTTTTCTCCGCGCACTCTCCGCAGCCTTCAGGCGGCGGCACCGGACATTGACCGCGGGCTGCTCATCACGCTGCCCCCCGCTCCGGGGGAGGAGCAGCACCTCCTTGGCTTCCTGGCAGAAACCGGTGCCGGCTACTGCAACCCCCACGGGGGTGTCCTGGAAGCATCGCCGCAGCTGGTTTCAGCCCTCCAGGCTGCGGGCGTGAAAGTCTGCACCTGGACACTGAACCTGCCGGAGCAGTGGGCGGCAGCAGCAGCCGCGGGAGTCGACGGGATCATTACTGACCGGCCCGCCGAGCTTGCCGCCTGGATCGCGGGCATCCCGGATACCCCTTGACGGACGCGGCAGCGGCGGCAGGATTTAACTTATCCGGCCCTGTGCCGTAGAGTTATCTGTTGGTTGTCTCTACATTCGTGCCCTTTTCCAACCGGTTTCGACCGGCTGGATGGGCTTGGGGAGAGACCATCTAACACCAAAAACCGCTGCCCCTGCAATTAAGGGCGGCACAGACGTTAGCGGAGGATATGGCCAAGAAAGACGGCGTCATAGAGATTGAGGGCTCGGTCAACGAAGCCCTGCCCAATGCGATGTTCCGCGTTGAGCTGGCCAACGGCCACATTGTGCTCGCACACATCTCGGGAAAGATGCGTCAACACTACATTCGCATCCTCCCCGGAGACCGCGTTGTGGTGGAACTTAGCCCGTACGACCTCACCCGGGGCCGTATCGTCTACCGCTACAAGTAACAACCAAGGCTCCGGCTTCCTCCCAGGAGGGGACCGGAGTTCAACCCTGCAACCACGCAAAGGAAAACCATGAAGGTCCAGCCGAGCGTCAAGCAGATCTGCGATAAGTGCAAGGTGATTCGCCGTAACGGCCGAGTCATGGTGATCTGCGAGAACCCGCGCCACAAGCAGCGCCAGGGCTAACAAGCGCTCTTTGTTCCGGCCCCAGGCCGCGGACGCGCCCAAGCCCACGCGTAGTAGTAATTGAATATGGCAGTACAGCGTCTGATACGCGTGACGCACACCCCCGGTACGGAGGCCGGGGACCTGGAAACAGGGACGTACTGCTTCAGACCTCCGGTAACACCAAAGGAGAACCGCCAATATGGCACGTCTCGCCGGCGTAGACATTCCCCGCGAAAAGCGGGTTGTCATTGCGCTTACCTACATCTACGGCGTGGGCAAGACCCGTGCAGAGCAGACCCTTGCCGAGACCGGCATTAGCCCGGATACTCGCGTCAAGGACCTCACCGATGCTGAACTCGTTCAGCTGCGTGACTACATCGAGGGCAACTTCAAGGTTGAGGGTGACCTCCGCCGCGAGGTAGCAGCCGACATCCGCCGCAAGGTTGAGATCGGCAGCTACCAGGGCATTCGCCACCGCCGCGGTATGCCTGTCCATGGCCAGCGCACCAAGACCAACGCTCGTACCCGCAAGGGCCCGAAGCGCACCGTTGCCGGTAAGAAGAAGGCCGGCCGCTAAATCTAGCGGTCTCCAGGCCAACGGCCTGCACAGCAGGTCACCTATTCCAAACTCTTTGTAGGAGAAGTAATGCCCCCCAAGACTCGTGGAGCGGTACGCAAGCCGCGTCGCAAGGATAAGAAGAATATCGCGCTGGGCCAGGCGCATATCAAGAGCACTTTTAACAACACCATCGTCTCCATCACGGACCCGACCGGTGCTGTTATCTCATGGGCTTCCGCCGGTGAGGTTGGCTTCAAGGGCTCCCGTAAGTCCACTCCCTTCGCTGCACAGATGGCTGCCGAAGCTGCTGCCAAGCGTGCACAGGAGCACGGCGTCCGCAAGGTCGACGTCTTCGTGAAGGGTCCGGGATCCGGCCGCGAAACCGCGATCCGTTCGCTGCAGGCCACCGGCCTGGAAGTTGGCACCATTCAGGATGTCACCCCGAGCGCACACAACGGCTGCCGTCCCCCGAAGCGCCGCCGCGTATAAGCAGCACTGCGGTTCCGGTTTCCTTCCGGCGGGCATTTCGCTTTTCGAAGCGGGTGTCCGCCGGAGGAGCCGGTCCAGGGCTGGCTGTTAGCCGTCCAAGACGCCCGCGGAAGACCCGTCGTCGTCGTTTCCACCATTTGTGTTGCGTCATATAGCGGACGCTCGCTGAAAGGAAATGCAAGTGCTCATTGCACAGCGCCCCACCCTCACTGAAGAAGTAGTAGCCGACAACCGGTCACGGTTCATCATCGAACCGCTGGAACCCGGCTTCGGTTACACGCTTGGCAACTCGCTTCGCCGTACGCTCCTTTCCTCCATCCCCGGTGCAGCTGTAACCAGCATCCGGATCGACGGAGTTCTGCATGAGTTCACCACCGTTCCGGGTGTTAAGGAGGATGTCACTGAGATCATCCTTAACGTCAAGAACCTCTCGGTGTCCTCCGAGCACGACGAGCCCGTCGTGGCCTACCTGCGCAAGCAGGGCCCCGGCGTCGTCACCGCCGCGGACATTGCTCCGCCGGCCGGTGTGGAGTTCCACAACCCGGATCTGCACATTGCCACCCTGAACTCGAAGGGCAAGTTCGAGCTCGAACTGACCATCGAGCGTGGACGTGGCTACGTTTCCGCTAGCCAGAACAAGTCCGGCGACCAGGAGATCGGCCGTATTCCGGTTGACTCCATCTACTCGCCGGTCCTGAAGGTGACCTTCCGCGTGGAAGCCACCCGTGTCGAGCAGCGCACCGACTTCGACCGCCTGATCGTCGACGTCGAAACCAAGGACGCCATTGCACCGCGCGACGCTGTCGCCTCTGCAGGCACCACCCTGGTTGAGCTTTTCGGCCTGGCACGTGAACTGAACACCGCAGCTGAAGGCATCGAAATTGGCCCGAGCCCGACGGATGCCGCACTGGCAGCCGACATGGCCCTGCCGATCGAGGACCTTGAGCTGACCGTGCGCTCCTACAACTGCCTCAAGCGCGAAGGCATCCACACCGTGGGTGAACTCGTTGCCCGCTCCGAGGCTGACCTGATGGACATTCGTAACTTCGGTGCGAAGTCCATCGACGAGGTGAAGGCAAAGCTGGTCGAACTGGGTCTGTCCCTGAAGGATTCCCCTCCCGGGTTTGATCTGGCCGCCCGCGCCGCAGCCATCGAAGAGGACGAGTCCGAGTTCTCGGACGACGAGCTCTAAACACGCAAAATCTTGCCGTAAGTGCCATGAGGTACTTCAGCGGCACCGTTTGAGGAGAAAAAGTAATGCCTACACCCACCAAGGGTAAGCGCCTCGGAGGCAGCCCGGCTCACCAGCGCCTGATGCTGGCGAACCTGGCAGCCCAGCTGTTCGAGCACAAGCAGATCACCACCACGGTGACCAAGGCCAAGCGCCTGCGCCCGTACGCCGAGCGCCTGATCACCTTCGCAAAGCGTGGAGACCTGTCTTCCCGCCGCCGCGTCCTGGCCCTGATCTCTGACAAGGGACTCGTTCACGAGCTCTTCACCGAGATCGCACCGGCTGTCGCCCAGCGCGACGGCGGTTACACCCGCATCACCAAGATCGGCAACCGCAAGGGCGACAACGCTCCCATGGCTGTCATCGAACTGGTGCTGGAACCGCTTTCCGCCAAGCAGTCTGTCGTAGCAGAAGCATCCACCGCTGCTGCTGCCGCAGCTCCGGCTCCGGTTGCCGAGTCCGCTGATTCTGCCGAGTCCGCTGACTCCGCAGAGTCTGCCGAGTCTGCTGACTCCGCCGATTCGGCCGAGTCCGCTGAGTCTGCTGACGAAGCTGCTGAGGAAACCGAAGAGAAGAAGTAATTCTCTGATTAGCCCGCTGTGCCCTTAATATTGGGGTATGACGATCGAGAGGCCCGCTGTCCCTAACCCGGACGGCGGGCCTCTTCGTATTCGCCTGGACCTTTCCTACGACGGCGGGCCGTTTGCAGGGTGGGCAACCCAGCCCGGGCTGCTGACTGTCCAGGGAACGCTGGAGACCGCCCTTGCCGTCTTGTTCCGGCGTCCGGTCCGTGTCACTGTGGCCGGCCGAACCGATGCGGGCGTCCACGCCCGTGGACAGGTGGTCCACTTCGATACCCCGGAAGACCAGTGGATAGCGCAGGCCCGCAGTACCGACCTCGAACCCGCCGAAGCCTTCCGGCGCAGGCTCCGGGGAGTCCTGAACCGCGAGCTGACGGTTCCGCTGAAGGAAGCCGGTCTCTCCAAGCGCACGGTTGAGGCCATGGCAGGGGCGATCGAGGTGCATCAGGCGTCCATAGCGCCCCGCGGTTTCGATGCCCGCTTCTCCGCCTTGTGGCGCCGCTACAGCTACCGCATTGCGGACCGGCAGCAGACCTGGGACCCGCTTCAGCGCAACGTCACCCTGTGGCACAAAACGACGCTGGATGAGGATGCGATGAATGAGGCAGCGCAGAGCGTGCTGGGCGTCCAGGATTTCCTGTCCTTCTGCAAACCCCGCATGGGTGCCACCACTATCCGGGAATTGCAGGAGTTCAACTTCTCCCGGCGCCCGGACGGGATCCTGGAAGCGCACCTGAAGGCGGATGCCTTTTGCCACAACATGGTCCGGTCCCTGATTGGAGGCGCCCTCCTGGTTGGAACGGGGGAGCGGAAGCCGGCCTGGCTGGCCGAGCGGATGTTTGCCCGGATTCGGGATTCAAACTCCAAGCTGGCCCCGCCGCATCCGCTGGTACTTGAAGAGGTGAAGTATCCCAGCGGTGCTGAGCTGGCCGCCCGAGCGGAAACGACACGGGCACTCAGAGGGTAGAATGGACTCCAGCAGCAGCGTGCCTGCCGGGACTTTTGACCTGACCCGGCAAGCAGGCTATTGTTTATAGTCGTTGTGCGTGTCCTACCTCGATAGGCCTATGCCCACGGGAGCGGCTCAGTTGCAGAGCCACCTGGCCCCGGGGAAATAGCCGAGATCTCAGGACCACTGGTTAATTCAGTCCTCACCTGACCATCCGGTAACGCATAGAGAAGCTGCACTGCGTATGGCATCCATGCGCGGCGCGCCACCTAAGAAGAAGAAACGAAGGCAAAAACCGTGCGTACGTACACCCCGAAGCCCGGCGACATCAACCGCCAGTGGCACGTCATTGACGCCACCGACGTTGTCCTAGGCCGTCTTGCCAGCCAGACCGCAACACTGCTGCGCGGAAAGCACAAGCCGACCTTTGCTCCCCACATGGACATGGGCGATTTCGTCATCATCATCAACGCTGAGAAGGTTGCCCTGACCGGCGCCAAGCTCGAACAGAAGCGTGCCTACCGCCACTCCGGTTTCCCGGGCGGCCTGTCCTCTGTCAACTATGCCGAACTGCTGGAAAAGAACCCGGTGCGTGCAGTTGAGAAGGCCATCCGCGGCATGCTGCCCAAGAACTCCCTCGCTGCACAGCAGATGGGCAAGCTGAAGGTATACAAGGGTGCCGAGCACCCGCATGCAGCCCAGCAGCCCAAGACCTTCGAAATCACCCAGGTCGCCCAGTAGTTCTGGCCCGCCAACTAAGAAATTAATTCAAGGAGAATCGTGGCTCAGAACACTGAAGAGCTCAATGAAAACACCGAGGAGCTCACCAGCTACACCTCGGAAACCCCTGACGCTGCCGAATCGGCAGTCAAGGAGCGCCCGGCACTGACCGTCGCAGGTTCGGCTGTTGGCCGCCGCAAGGAAGCAATCGCCCGCGTGCGTGTTGTCCCCGGCACCGGCAAGTGGATCGTCAACGGCCGCGAGCTGTCTGACTACTTCCCGAACAAGCTGCACCAGCAGGAAGTCAACGAGCCGTTCAAGCTCCTCGACCTGGACGGCGCATACGACGTCATCGCCCGTATCCACGGCGGCGGCGCTTCCGGCCAGGCCGGCGCACTGCGTCTCGGCGTTGCCCGCTCGCTGAACGAGATCGACCGCGAGAACAACCGCCCGGCCCTGAAGAAGGCCGGCTTCCTGACTCGTGACGCCCGCGTCATCGAGCGCAAGAAGGCAGGTCTCAAGAAGGCCCGCAAGGCACCTCAGTACTCCAAGCGCTAAAAAGCGCCTTCCCTTTGTGCTGCCGCTGGCGCGTCAGCACAAAGGGGCCCGCGGCGCTTTTCAGTGCTTGGCTCCACAAGCGCTGATCCAGCGTGGCTCGCAAACCCCCGGTCCTGCCGGGGGTTTTTGCGTATGGGTTGGCTCCACAAGCGCTAATCCAGGCACGGACGCTCAAAGCCCCCGGTTCTTACCGGGGGCTTTTTGCTTGCCAGGATTCGGTTGGGCGTGATTTAGACCGCCAGACTAGGCCATATTGCTCACAGCCGTATTCACGCCGGGATAGCGGTGTATCCCCTGGTTGTCACGTGCCAAGGGCCGCCGGGGAGCGTGTCCGATGACGCGCTTGCGGAGTTGGAAAACCCGGCACCAGCTCGAACGGAGGGAGCAGTAAACCCCCTAGCCAATGCCGGGTTCGATCATTGGAGCCCGAAAATGATCGGGAAACCGGGCTGCGTTCTGCCGCACCACGTTTCGCCGCAGGCGATACTGAGGTGGCAGAATAGGCCCGGGGGATGCGCCTGTGCACCCTGAACCGGGCTACTCATTCCCCGGCGACCACATGCTGTAAGGATTTTTTCTATGACACGACTGTTTGGTACCGACGGGGTTCGGGGCCTGGCCAACGGACTGATCACGGCTGAGGTTGCCCTGGGACTGGCGCAGGCCGCAGCAGTGGTTCTGGGACATCGGCAGGTGCCGGCCGGAAAGCGCCCGGTCGCAGTCGTGGCACGGGATCCGCGCATCAGCGGTGATTTCATTTCCGCGGCCATAGAAGCTGGACTCGCCAGCTCCGGCGTCGATGTTTATGACGCCGGGATCCTCCCGACACCAGCCGCCGCATACCTGGTCGCTGACCTTGAAGCAGACTTCGGCGTCATGATCTCTGCCTCCCACAACGCGGCGCCGGATAACGGGATCAAGTTCCTTGCCCGCGGCGGCCAGAAGCTCGACGACGCGCTTGAAGACGCCATTGAGGCTGAAATGGATGCCCCGAGCCTGCGCCCGACCGGTGCCGGAGTCGGCCGGATCAAACGCTTCGCCGATGCTGAAGACCGCTACGTTGTGCACCTTCTGCAGACACTGCCCAACCGGCTTGACGGCCTCAAAGTGGTGCTGGACTGCGCACACGGCGCAGCCAGCGGCTGCTCGCCGCAGGTATTCGCTGACGCCGGTGCGGAGGTCGTTGTCATTGGCGCCGAACCGGACGGAATCAACATCAATGACGGGTACGGCTCCACGCATCTGGCGCCGCTGCAGGCCGCAGTCCTGGAGCACGGCGCGGACCTCGGTATAGCGCACGACGGCGATGCTGACCGCTGCCTCGCTGTGGACGCCGAAGGCGGCATCGTGGACGGTGACCAGATCATGGCCATCATGGCCGTAGCCATGAAAGCGTCCGGAGAACTCAAGGATGACGCTCTCGTAGCCACTGTCATGAGCAACCTCGGTCTCAAGCTGGCGCTCCGGGAAGCCGGCATCAGCATCCGCGAAACCGGTGTGGGTGACCGTTACGTGCTGGAAGCCATGCGCGAGGGAGGCTACAGCCTCGGCGGGGAGCAGTCCGGCCACGTGATTTTCTCCCAGTACGCCACTACCGGCGACGGCGTCCTGACCGGACTCCAGCTCGCCGCCCAGGTGGCACGTACCGGCCGCAGCCTCAAACAGCTGGCCAGCATCATGGAGAAGCTGCCCCAGGTCCTTATCAACGTCAAGAACGTAGACAAGAACGCGGCAGCCAGCAACGAAGCCGTCCGCCAGGCAGTCATCGATGCCCAGGAGAAGCTTGGTGAAACCGGCCGGGTCCTGCTGCGTCCCTCGGGGACCGAACCCCTGGTGCGCGTGATGGTTGAAGCCGCAGACATGGACACCGCACAGAGTGTTGCAGCCAAGCTCGCGGCCGTGGTCGAAGCGAACCTCTCGCTGAAAGCCTCCGAAGGCGCAGGAGTCTAACTCCGCCGGGCCCCCGGCGGAGCTAGTGTTTGGGTCCGCCCGGTGCCTGCGCTGCTCCGTTCGGGGGCTGTGCAGTGAGCGCGTCCCGGATCTCAGTCAGCAGCATGACCTGGGGATCCGCGCTCTGTTCCGGGGTGATCCCCAGCCGGCGGTTCCGGCGTTCAATCATCTTGTTCATCGGCAGCACGATCGCGAAGTACACGGCCGCTGCCACGAGCAGGAAATTGACGACGGCGGTCAGCAGCACGCCGAACTGAATCTGGTTCCCGTTGAAGGTAACCACCGCAAAACTGTCGAAATTCGGCGAACCGACGAGTCCGGAGATGAACGGCATAAGCACTGAATTGACCAGGGCGTTCACAACAGTCGTAAACGCAGCGCCGATGATTACGGCGACCGCCAGGTCCAGGACGTTGCCCTTCATGATGAAGTCTTTGAATCCCTTTAGCATCTCGCCAGAGTAACCGCCCAGGGGTCCGCGGCGCCTCTCTCACCGAAGATTTCAGGTCTTGCGCAGCAACATGCGACGAACCGAGTGGTCCGCGTCCTTGGTGAGCACCAGCTGGGCACGGCCACGGGTGGGCAGGACGTTGGTAACGAGGTTCGGTTCGTTGATCCGCTTCCAGATGTCCAGGGCTGTCTGGCGTGCCTCGTGGTCCGTCAGCCCCGCGTAGCGGTGGAAGTAGGACGCAGGGTTGGCGAATGCGCCGCTGCGAAGCGACTGGAAACGCTGGACGTACCACTCCTCTATGTAGGAGGTCCGTGCGTCCACGTAAATCGAGAAGTCGAAGAAATCACTCAGTGCCAGGCCTGAGCGGCCGTCAGGGCGCGTCCGTGCCGGTGCGAGCACATTCAGGCCTTCCACAATCAGGACGTCGGGGCGGCGGACGACGATTTCCGAATCCGGAACAATGTCGTAAGTCAGGTGGGAGTAACGCGGCGCCCGGACTTCCTCGGCTCCGCTTTTCACCGCGCTGACGAAACGCAGCAGCCGGCGGCGGTCGTAGCTTTCCGGGAAACCCTTGCGTTCCATCAGTCCGCGGCGCTTCAGCTCGGCGTTCGGGTAGAGGAACCCGTCCGTTGTGATCAGCTCTACGTTGGGCGTGTCCGGCCAGCGGCGAAGCATTTCCCGCAGCACGCGCGCTGTGGTCGATTTCCCCACGGCGACCGATCCGGCGACGCCGATCACGAAGGGCGTGCGGGTGGTCTGTTCCCCGAGGAAGGTTGTGGTGGCACTGTGCAGCTTGCCCGCCGCTGCGACGTAAAGGTTCAGCAGCCGGGAGAGAGGCAGATAGACCTCACGCACCTCATCGAGGTTCAGCTGGTCGCCGAGACCGCGAAGCCGGGTGATGTCCTCCTGGTTGAGCGGGGACTCAATCTCATGGGACAGACGTGACCAGGTTTGCCGGTCCAGCTCAACGAAGGGAGTGAAGTTGGTCTCTTGGCCGTTGCCGGAAGATAGCTTCGGAGTTGGTTCGGTCACTCTAGGAATTGTGCACTGCCCGGGCAGGCAATCCAAACGCAGAAGAAGTTTGGACGGGAGGAGCGGTGGATGGCGTTTAGACCGGCAGCGACTGCTGCCGGTACGCTTAGGACCATGTGTGGAATCGTAGGTTATACCGGCCGCCCGGGCGCAGCCGCAGCAGTAGGCCACAGTGCCCTGGACGTTGTCATGGAAGGCCTCAAGCGGCTTGAATACCGCGGCTATGATTCAGCCGGCGTCGCCGTGCTTACTTCAGGACGTGTCGAGTCCCGCAAGAAGTCGGGCAAGCTGGCCAACCTCGTGGCTGTGCTGGAGGAAACGCCCCTGCCTGTGGCGACTACCGGCATCGGGCACACTCGCTGGGCGACCCATGGTGGACCGACCGACGGCAACGCACACCCGCACCTCGCAGATGGGGACAGGCTCGCTCTGATCCACAACGGGATCATCGAGAACTTCGCCGAGCTCAAGGAAGAGCTCCTGGCAGACGGAACAGTGTTCCGTTCAGAAACGGATACTGAAGTTGCTGCAGCGCTTCTGGGCCGTATCTACGCCGGCGACGGCGGCCAGGACCTGGCCCGCAGCATGCAGCTTGCCTGCCAGCGGCTCGAAGGTGCCTTCACCCTGCTGGCAGTCCATGCAGACTCTCCGGACACCGTTGTGGCCGCGCGCCGGAACTCCCCGCTCGTCGTCGGCCTTGGTGACGGGGAAAACTTCCTGGGCTCCGACGTGTCCGGGTTCATCGATTTCACCCGCCGCGCGGTGGAGCTCGGCCAGGACCAGATCGTCACCATCACCCCCGACACCGTCCAGATCACGGACTTCCAGGGCAACCCCGCCGAGGGTACCGAGTTTGAGGTGGACTGGGACGCCGCCGCTGCTGAAAAGGGCGGCTACGACTCCTTCATGGAAAAGGAGATCAACGACCAGCCCCAGGCCGTCGCCGATACCCTGCTGGGACGGTCGGACGCCGATGGACGGCTGACGCTGGATGAACTGCGCGTCAGCCCGGAAGAGCTGAAGTCCATCAACAAGATCATGGTGCTGGCCTGCGGAACCTCCGCCTACGCCGGCCAGGTGGCCAAGTACGCAATCGAACACTGGTGCCGGATCCCGGTTGAGGTGGAACTCAGCCACGAGTTCCGGTACCGCGATCCCATCGTTGATGCCAACACGCTGATCGTGGCAATCTCCCAGTCCGGTGAGACCATGGACACGCTGATGGCTGTCCGGTACGCCAAGGAGCAGGGCGCCAAGGTCATGGCGATCTGCAACACCAACGGATCCACGATCCCGCGCGAAGCAGACGCAGTCCTGTACACGCACGCCGGCCCCGAAATCGCTGTTGCGTCCACCAAGGCATTCCTGGCCCAGATCACTGCCACGTACCTGCTTGGCCTCTACCTGGCGCAGATCCGCGGCAACAAGTTCCAGGGTGAGATCAAGGACATCCTGGCGGACCTGGCCAAGGTTCCGGCCAAGATCCAGCAGGTCCTGGACAGCTCCGGGTCCATCAAGGAACTCGGCAACCTCATGGCAGGGACGTCCTCGGTTCTCTTCCTGGGCCGCCACGTGGGCTTCCCCGTTGCCATGGAGGGTGCGCTGAAGCTCAAGGAACTGGCGTACATCCACGCTGAAGGCTTCGCTGCCGGCGAGCTGAAGCACGGACCGATCGCCCTGATCGAAGAGGGCCAGCCCGTCTTCGTGGTGGTTCCTTCTCCCCGCGGCCGCGATTCACTGCACGCGAAGGTTGTTTCCAACATCCAGGAGATCCGCGCCCGCGGTGCCAAGACAATCGTCATCGCCGAAGAAGGCGACGACGCCGTCAAGGCCTACGCTGAGCACGTCTTCTATGTCCCGGAGTCGCCCACGCTGCTGGCTCCGCTGCTGACCACGGTTCCGCTGCAGATCTTCGCGTGCGCACTGGCTACGGCCAAGGGCTACGACGTCGATCAGCCGCGTAACCTGGCAAAGTCCGTAACCGTCGAATAAGCAGCAGCCAGAGACCTGGGGGAACACCGTGATTGTTGGTATTGGCGTGGACGTGGTGGACGTTCCGAGGTTTGGACGCCAGCTTGAACGCACCCCGGGCCTGCGGTCACGGCTGTTCGTCCCGGCCGAGCGCGAACTGAACCTGCGGTCGCTGGCCGCCCGGTTCGCTGCAAAGGAAGCTGTGGCCAAGGCACTCGGTGCTCCCGCCGGCATGAACTGGCAGCACTGCCAGATTGAACTCGACTCCGCCGGAGCGCCGCGGATTCGGGTAGAGGGCACAGTCGCGGCTGCCGCGGAAGCCCGCGGTGTCCGTACCTGGCACCTGTCCCTGAGCCATGACGGGGACCTGGCCACTGCCATGGTGGTCGCAGAGGGCTAGTCTGGTACGCATGATCAGTGCGTACTCCGGGACCACGGTCCGGGCTGCCGAGCGTCCGCTGCTGGATGCAGGGGCCGGCAGCGAACTCATGCAGCTGGCTGCCCACGGGCTCTACGCCGCCGCTGCACGGCTTCTGAAGGAACGCCGCGGACGGATTTACGGAGCCTCCACGGTGGTCCTGGCCGGTGCCGGCAACAATGGCGGCGATGCGCTGTATGCAGCGGCCCGCCTGCTTCGGCGGGGATCGTCGGCAACTGCCGTCCTCACGGCTTCTTCGGCCCATGAACAGGGACTTGAGGCCTTCAGGCGCCTGGGCGGTAGGGTCTTGGAGCTCAGTGCGGAGAACGCGTCTGAAACGGTGCGGCTGTGCCGCAGCGCGGACCTGGTACTCGACGGAATCCTGGGCACCGGAGGCAGGGGCGGCCTGCGGGGACCCGCCGCGGAATTGGCGGCGCTCCTTCCCGCACGCCTTCGGCGCGGGCAGTCTCCCGCCGTCGTCGCCTGCGACCTGCCCAGCGGCATTGATGCCGACACCGGCCAGACACCGGGGAAGCACTTACGGGCGGATGTGACCGTGACGTTCGGGGCGCTGAAAACCGGTCTGGCCGCTGGTCCCGGAGCAGAGGCAGCCGGGCGGATCGAACTCATAGACATTGGTATCACTGAGTATCTTGGCGCGCCCGAGGTGCAGCGCCTTGAGCTGCAGGACATAGCCGCACTGCTGGCCGAGCCGGTCCCCGGCGACCAGAAATACAGCAGGGGAGTGCTGGGCATCGCTGCGGGCTCAGAGACCTACCCGGGAGCAGCCGTGCTGGCTACCGGAGCTGCGCTGGCCACGGGCACCGGCATGGTGCGGTACCTCGGGGCCGAACCCGTTCGACGTTTGATCAACCAGGCACACCCTGAAGCCGTATGCGCGGACAGCACCGTCTCCCTGACGCACGTGCAGGCCTGGGTTGCCGGCCCCGGTGCGGGAACAGATGAGACCCAGCGGCGCCGGGCCGTGGACGCGATGGCTTCCGGACTCCCTTGCGTGATCGACGCCGATGCTCTCTCTGCTGTCGAACCCGGCCTTGGGCCACAGGTCATCCTGACCCCGCATGCCGGGGAAATGACCGCACTCCTGAACAGGCTGGGAGAAAGCGCGGACCGTGCGGGAATCGAGGCAGATCCCCTGAACTGGGTGCGCAGGACCGCCGCGCTTACCGGGGCCACGGTGTTGTTGAAAGGCTGGGCGACCCTGGTCGCGGCCCCCGGCGGCCCGGTCTACAGCCAGGCCGAAGCAACCCCCTGGCTGGCTACGGCCGGCAGCGGAGATACCCTTTCCGGCATCCTGGGGGCGCTCCTTTCCACGGCCCGAACGCAGTCTCCGGAGCCTGGGTACTACGCCCGGCTGGCCGCTGCGGCAGCCAGCATCCACGGGAGGGCCGGAGCCCTGGCTGCCAGCGACGGACCGGTGCAGCCCTCCCAGCTGCCGGCTGCGGTCCGGACAGTGGTGGCAGGCCTCGAAAGGTGGCGTCCCGGTTCCGTTGAAGCTGACATACTGTAGAAAAGTAAGCAGGCATAGTATTTTGCCTGCCACCCACAGCAGTCAGGAGCTTTTGAATGGAAGTCTGGCCCGGAGATGCCTACCCGCTGGGAGCCACCTATGACGGAAACGGCACCAACTTTGCTCTCTACAGTGAAGTCGCAGATTCGGTAAAGCTCTGCCTGTTCGACGACGACGGTACTGAGACCTGCATACCGCTTACCGAAGTCGACGGGTACGTCTGGCATTGCTATTTGCCGCATGTTGTTCCCGGCCAGAAGTACGGATACCGCGTTGACGGACCCTACGACCCGGCAAACGGCAACCGCTGCAATCCCAATAAGCTTCTGCTGGATCCGTATGCCAAGGCGGTGTCCGGCCAGGTCAACTGGGATCAGTCACTGTTCGGATACAACTTCGGCGACGAGGATTCCCGCAACGACGACGACTCCGCCGCCAACATGATGAAGGCAGTCGTGATCAACCCGTTCTTCGACTGGGACGGGGACCGCAGGCCGCGTGCCGAGTACCACCAGTCGGTGATCTACGAAGCACACGTCAAGGGCCTGACCCAGCAGCACCCTGAGGTCCCGGAGGAGCAGCGGGGAACCTACGCAGGCATTGCCCATCCGGCGGTGATCGCGCACCTCCAGAAACTCGGCATCACCACGCTTGAACTGATGCCCGTGCACCAGTTCGTCAATGACTCCACGCTGCAGGACCAGGGGCTGTCCAACTACTGGGGCTACAACACCATCGGGTTCTTTGCGCCGCAGAACACCTACAGCTCCACGGGGGACGACGGCCAGCAGGTCCAGGAGTTCAAAGCGATGGTGAAGGCCCTGCACCTGGCCGGCATCGAGGTCATCCTGGACGTCGTCTACAACCACACGGCGGAGGGCAACCAGCTGGGCCCCACACTGTCCTTCCGCGGAATCGACAACGCGGCGTACTACCGGTTGATGGAGGATGACCAGCGCTATTACATGGACTACACCGGTACCGGCAATTCGCTGAACGTCCGCAACCCGCACTCGCTGCAGCTGATCATGGATTCGCTGCGCTACTGGGTGACCGAAATGCATGTAGACGGCTTCCGCTTTGACCTCGCCTCTGCGCTGGCACGGGAGTTCTACGACGTCGACCGGCTCTCCAGCTTCTTTGAAATGGTGCAGCAGGACCCTGTGGTGTCTCAGGTGAAACTGATCGCCGAGCCGTGGGATATCGGTCCCGGCGGCTACCAGGTGGGGAACTTCCCGCCCCAGTGGACTGAATGGAACGGCAAGTACCGCGACACAGTGCGGGACTTTTGGCGGGGGGAACCATCCACCCTGGGCGAGTTTGCCTCCCGCATCACCGGCTCGGCGGACCTCTATGAATCCTCCGGGCGGCGCCCGGTGGCTTCCATCAACTTTGTCACCGCCCACGACGGATTCACTCTTCGCGACCTTGTCTCCTACAACGAGAAACACAACGAGGCCAACGGGGAAGACAACAACGACGGTGAATCCCACAACCGGTCCTGGAACTGCGGAGTCGAGGGGCCCACGGATGACCCTGAGGTCCTCTCCCTTCGGGCACGCCAGCAGCGCAACTTCCTGGCCACACTGCTCCTTTCCCAGGGTGTGCCGATGATCTCCCACGGAGACGAGCTCGGCCGAACGCAGCAGGGCAACAACAACGGCTACGCCCAGGACTCCGAGCTGACCTGGATTGACTGGGAACAGATGGACACACCCCTCATGGAGTTCACTGCCGCAGTCAACAAGCTGCGCGCGGAGCATCCCACGTTCCGCCGTCGCCGGTTCTTCGACGGCCGCCCCGCGGAGCGCGGGGAAGGGGACGTCCTGCCGGATATTGTCTGGCTGAACGAAGACGGAACGCCCATGCGGCCCGAGGACTGGGACAGCCAGCTGGGCCGCTCCCTCGGCGTTTTCCTGAACGGGGAAGGAATCCGCGGCAATGACCGCCGCGGGCAGCGCATCACCGACGCCGGCTTCCTGCTGTACTTCAACGCCGACGACGAGCCTGTGACAGTAACCCTGCCTCCGAAGGAGTACGGCACGCTGTGGGACAACGTCATCGACACCGCCGGTGCCGGGGCCGACGGTGAACCGGTTGGCGCTGACGGAAAGCTCCAGGTCGAGGCGAAGTCCCTCGTTGTGCTCCGCGAGCACCAGCAGGAGGAAGAAGACCACGACCACTCCGTGGCAGCTTCGCTGGCCGCCCTGGCGGGTGCGAAAACCCGGGAGGGCACCGTATGAGGACACCGCGCTCGACTTACAGGCTGCAGATCCATTCCGGCTTCACCCTGTATGACGCGGCAGCGCTGGTGCCGTACCTGCAGGACCTCGGAGTGGACTGGATCTACCTCTCCCCGCTGCTCACGGCGGAAGAAGGATCAACCCACGGCTACGACGTGACGGATCCCTCCTCCATTGATCCTGCACGCGGCGGCCCGGACGGTTTCCGTGCCCTGGCGGACGCTGCACATGCAGCGGGGATGGGCGTCCTCGTAGACATTGTTCCCAACCACATGGGCGTCGCCACGCCGCGCGCCAACCGCTGGTGGTGGTCCGTGCTGAAGGAGGGCCGCGGCTCACGTTACGCGGAGGCCTTCGATATTGACTGGGCCGCGGGCGGCGGCAGGCTTCGGCTGCCCGTGCTGGGGGACAACGCGGATGCCCTGGACGAGCTGCGCATCGAGGACGGTGAGCTTCGGTACTACGAGCAGGCGTTCCCCATCGCTGAAGGAACCGCCGGCCCCGGTGATACGGCCCGGGATGTACACGCCCGCCAGCACTACGAGCTGGTGAATTGGCGGCGCGCGGACAGCGAACTCAACTACCGCCGTTTCTTCGGGGTGAATACCCTGGCAGGAATCCGGGTGGAGGTGCCATGGGTGTTCGAGGAATCCCACGCCGAGATCCGCCGCTGGTTCGGCGAAGGCCTGGCCGACGGACTGAGGATTGACCATCCCGACGGGCTGGCAGACCCCGAAGGTTACCTGGAACAGCTCAGTGAGCTGACCGGCGGGGCCTACGTCCTTGTGGAGAAAATCCTGGAACCGGGAGAAAAGCTGCCCGGCAGCTGGCCAGTAGCCGGGACCACCGGGTATGACGCGCTCGCCGAGGTTGACCGGTTGTTCGTGGATCAGGCCGCGGCCGGGCTGCTCACCGAAGCTTCCGATGCAGAGCCCTACCGGCACATGATCCATGACACCAAGCGCGCGGTCGCCGACGGGCTGCTGCATTCGGAAGTCCAGCGCCTGGTGCGGCTGCTGCCCGCCGGGTCCGGTCTGGATACCGGCACAGCTGCAGACGCCCTCGCGGAGCTGCTGGCCTGTTTCCCGGTGTACCGCAGCTATCTTCCCGAAGGCGCCGGCTACCTTGAGGAAGCAGCCCTGAACGCCCGCGTTCGTCGTCCTGACCTGGACTCTGTCTTCGACGTGCTGGTGCCCCTGCTGCGTGGAAACACGCCGGACAGCCGGGACGGGCTCGGTGAACTTGCCGTGCGGTTCCAGCAGACCTCCGGGATGGTTATGGCCAAGGGCGTCGAGGACACCGCCTTCTACCGCTACACCAGGCTGACATCCCTGAACGAGGTTGGCGCGGACCCTTCCCTGTTTGCCCTGGAACCGCACGACCTGCACCTGGGGATGCTGGTCCGCCAGCAGGAAGCCCCGGATGCCATGACCACGCTCAGCACCCATGACACCAAGCGGAGTGAAGACACCCGGGCACGAATAAGTGTCCTGTCCGAGATGCCGCAGGAATGGACCGAGGCTGTTCTCCGGCTTGAGGAACTGCTGCCGCTGGGAGACCGCCCACTGGCCGACCTGATGTGGCAGGCGCTTTCCGGGACGTGGCCGCTGGACCGGGAAAGAGCCCATGCCTACGCCGAGAAAGCGGCGCGGGAAGCCGGGCAGAGCACCACATGGACAGCGCCGGACGAGGCTTTCGAGAAGCAGCTTCACTCTCTGGTGGACGGTGCCTTCGACCACCCGGAGGCAAACGCGATTCTGGAAACAATCGCAGAACGTATCAGCAGCGCCGGATTCTCCAACTCCCTTGGCGCCAAACTGGTTCAGCTGACCATGCCGGGTGTCCCGGACGTATACCAGGGGACCGAACTCTGGGACTATTCCCTTGTGGACCCGGATAACCGACGGCCGGTGGACTTTCAAACCCGTACGGCCCTTTCTGCCGCCTCGCCAGACTGGGCGGGGACCGGCAAGCTGCCCGGGATTGACCGGGCAGGTGAGGCAAAGTTCCTGGTGACCAGGGAAGCGCTGCGGCTGCGCCGGGACAGACCGGATCTCTTTTCCGGCTACTCGGCGCTGATAGCCAGCGGCCCGGCGGCTGGTCACTTCTTTGGCTTTGACCGAGGGGGCGCGATGACGCTGGTGACCCGGCTTCCGCTGGGGCTCGCCCGCGACGGCGGATGGCGGGGAACAACTGTGGCGCTGCCGCCCGGTTCCTACCGGGACAGGCTGACCGGCCGCACTTTCAGCGGCGGCGCTGCCCACGCTGATGAGCTTTTCGCTGTGTATCCCGTTGCCCTGCTGTCCCTCGAGGAGGAACGATGAGCACCAACTTTGATGTGTGGGCTCCGAACGCCGGCAACATGCGGCTTGTTGCCAACGGGCAGCAGCAGCAGATGACGCAGGGGACCGGCGGGTGGTGGCATGCGTCGGAGGCGGTGCCGGGTGACGTTGACTACGGCTACCTCCTCGACGACGCGACTGATCCAGTTCCCGACCCGCGCTCGAGGCGCCAGCCCGGAGGCGTGCACGGGCTGTCCCGGACTTTTGACGCCGCGGCCTTCCCCTGGACGGATTCGGCCTGGATCTCACCCGGGCTGACCGGAGGCGCGATCTACGAACTGCACATTGGCACCTTCACGCCCGAAGGAACGCTGGACTCCGCGGCGCAGAAACTGACGTACCTGGCGGACCTCGGTATCCAGTACATCGAGCTGATGCCGGTCAACGCCTTCAACGGCACCCATAACTGGGGCTACGACGGCGTGCTTTGGTACGCCGTGCAGGAATCCTACGGGGGACCGGCCGCCTATCAGCGGTTCGTTGACGCAGCGCATTCGCACGGAATCGGAGTCATCCAGGACGTCGTCTACAACCACCTGGGTCCCAGCGGCAATTACCTGAACCTTTTTGGTCCCTACCTTCATTCGGGGCGCGGCACCGGCTGGGGCGATGCGGTGAACCTGGATGGTCCGGACTCGGACGAGGTCCGCGCATATATCCTGGGCAACCTTGAAATGTGGTTCCGCGACTATCATGTGGACGGACTGAGGCTGGATGCGGTGCACGCACTGCAGGATGAGCGGGCCCTCCACATCCTCGAAGAAATGGCTGCGCTCACGGACGACCTCTCCGCAGACCTCGGCGGTGCACTGTTCCTGATAGCTGAATCCGACCTGAACAATCCGCGGCTGATAACTCCCCGAGACCTCAACGGCTACGGCCTTGCAGCGCAGTGGTCTGACGACTTCCACCACGCGGCCCACAGTAACCTGACCGGCGAAACTGACGGGTACTACGCGGACTTCGACTCCCTCGCTGCCGTGGCCAAGGTGCTGCAGGGCGGGTATTTCCACGACGGCGGGTTCTCGTCTTTCCGGGGCCGCAGCCACGGCCGGCCGCTGGACACAGCACTGCACTCGGCGCGACAGCTGGTGGTAGCCACACAAAACCACGACCAAGTGGGCAATCGTGCTGCCGGGGACAGGAATACTGCCACCCTGGGGAACCAGCAGCTGGCGCTCGCCGCGGTCCTGAACCTCGCGTCGTCCTGCACTCCCATGATCTTTATGGGCGAGGAATTCGGGGCGTCTACACCCTGGCAGTTCTTCACCTCCCATCCCGAGGAAGACCTGGGCAGGGCCACCGCTGAGGGCAGGCTTCAGGAGTTCGCGCGGATGGGATGGGACCCTGCAGCTGTCCCGGATCCCCAGGACACGGCCACCTTCCAGAATTCGAAACTCGACTGGTCAGAACTCACTGATGACCATCACGGAGAGCTGCTGCGGCTTTACCGCGATCTGCTGGCCCTGCGGAAATCCATGCCGGAGCTCACCGAGCCCGATTTCCGGAAGATCGACGTTGATTTTGACGAAGTCTCCCGCTGGCTCAGCATCCAGCGAGGGAAGGTGGTCGTGGCCCTGAACTTTGCCGACTCGCCGAGGGAACTGCCGCTTCCACTGCAGGGACCGGTCAAGGTCGCGCTCGAGACGGCGCCCTCGGTAATGTACGACGGCGCGATCCAGCTCCCCGGGTTTGGTGCGGCGATTGTCTCCGGTTCCTGAGCGCGCGGACACCCCGCCCGCATCCTCGATTCACCGCAGTACCGATGGCAGGATGGTGTCATGACTTACACCCCTGCTCCGGACCGCTATGACTCCATGCCCTACCGCCGCGTTGGACGCAGCGGACTGCAGCTGCCGGCTGTGTCGCTGGGCCTGTGGCACAACTTCGGTGATGACGTGCCGTTCGACAGGCAGCGCGCCATCCTGCGCCGGGCCTTCGACATGGGGGTGACCCACTTTGACCTGGCCAACAACTATGGTCCGCCGTTCGGAAGCGCTGAAACCAACTTCGGCCGGCACCTGAAGGACGACTTCCGGCCATTCCGGGATGAACTGATTATCTCGAGCAAGGCCGGCTATGACATGTGGCCCGGTCCTTACGGCAACTGGGGTTCGCGGAAGTACCTGCTGGCCAGCCTGGACCAGTCGCTGGAGCGGATGGGCCTGGACTACGTGGACATCTTCTACAGCCACCGGCCGGACCCCGAGACGCCGCTGGAAGAGACCATGGGAGCCCTGGATACGGCGGTCCGTTCCGGCAAAGCCCTTTACGCAGGCATTTCCTCCTACTCGGCCGAAAAGACGCTGGAGGCGGCGCGGATCCTGGGAGAGATGGGAACACCACTGCTGATCCACCAGCCGTCCTACTCCATGCTGAACCGGTGGGTGGAGCAGGGCGAACCGAACCTCCTCCAGGCGCTGGCCGAGACCGGCACCGGTTCAATCGCGTTCTCGCCGCTGGCCCAGGGCCTGCTCACGAACAAGTACCTGGGCGGGGTCCCGGAGAATTCACGTGCGGCTGCGGGCAAGTCGCTTGACCCCGCGCAGCTCTCGGAGGAGAACCTGGAACGGGTACGTGGACTCAACCGCATAGCGGAGGCCCGGAACCAGACCCTGGCCCAGATGGCCATCGCGTGGGTGCTGCGCCCGCAGCGGAACAGCTCGGTGACCTCGGCGCTGGTCGGCGCTTCCAGCGTCCGCCAGCTTGAAGACAGCGTCGGCGCGGTACAAAACCTTTCCTTCACGGACCAGGAACTTACGGACATCGACACGTTCGCCCAGGACTCGGACATCAATCTCTGGGCTGCTGCCCTGAAGGCCTGAGGAAATCCTTGGGGCTGAACATCCGCGAAGCGGAGCCCGGGGACTGGCCCGGGCTCTGGGAACTGATGGAACCAACTGTCCGCGCGGGCGAGACCTACTGCTGGGACCGGGACATGGAACAGGACGGGGCTCGGGAAACCTGGCTTGAGCCCCGTCCCGCCTATGTCTACGTCGCGGAGGAAGCCGGCAGGATCTTCGGCACCGCCCAGCTTCACCCAAACCGGGGCGGAGGCGGCAGCCATGTGGCGAACGCGTCCTTCATGACCGCTGCGGCTGCCACCGGACGCGGCGTTGCCCGGGCCCTGGCAGCTCATGTCCTGGAACAGGCTGCTGCCCAGGGCTACCTCGCCATGCAGTTCAACGCGGTGGTGGAGACCAATACCCGGGCGGTCGCCCTCTGGCAGTCACTGGGCTTCCAGATCCTGGCGACCGTTCCGCGTTCCTTTCGGCATCCTGTGCACGGCCTTACCGGCCTGCACATCATGCACAAGGACCTCGTCGACGGCGGCCGGTGATTCGTTGCCGGGCCGTCAGTGAAAGAATGGACCCGTGAATTACCTCGAAACTGTCCCTGCGGCGGAACGCAGCGCCGTCGTTGATCTTGCTGCTATCCGCCACAACGTCCGCCACCTCGCAGAAATCGCTAAGCCGGCCCGGCTCATGGCCGTCGTGAAAGCCGATGCCTACGGGCACGGTGCACTGGAGGTGGCCCGAGCAGCGCTCGACGCCGGTGCGGCATGGCTGGGAACTGCCCATATTTCCGAGGCACTGGCGCTGCGGACAGCAGGAATCACTGCTCCTATCGTGGCCTGGCTCCACACCGCGGACAGCGACTTCTCCGCCGCGGTAGCCGCGAACATAGACATTGGGGTGTCCGGCTGGGAACTTGACGCTGTAGTTGCCGCTGCCCGGGAACTCGAAGTCCCGGCCCGGGTCCATTTGAAGATTGATACCGGGCTCGGGCGCAACGGCTGCCCCGAAGAACTGTGGGAGTCCTTCGTGGGAGAGGCGCTGGCCTGGCAGGAAGAGGGACTGCTGCGCGTCGTCGGAATCTTCTCCCACCTGGCCGTGGCAGATGAGCCGCGCCGGACGGAAACCGACCAGCAGCTGCGGAAGTTCCGTGATGCCGTGGCCGTGGCGGAGGACGCCGGAGTCGACCACGAGGTCCGGCACATCGCCAACACCCCTGCCGTACTCTCACGGCCGGATTCGCACTTTGACCTGGTGCGGGTGGGGCTGGGCATGTACGGACTCTCCCCGTTCCCAGGACAGAGCGCGGCAGAGCTGGGGCTGATCCCGGCCATGACACTGAAGACAAGAATCGCCAACTGCAAGGAAGTACCAGCCGGACAGGGCGTGTCCTACGGGCTGCACTACCGGACAGCGGCACCAACGACCCTGGCACTGGTGCCTGTCGGCTATGCCGACGGCATCCCGCGGGTTGCCACCGGAGGCCCCGTGATGGTGAACGGGGAAGTGTTCCCGGTAGTCGGGCGCATTGCCATGGACCAGATGGTCATTGATCTGGGCCGCACCGGGATTGCAGGAACGGCTGAGTCTTTCCTGGGGAAGGAAGCGGTGCTTTTCGGAGCTGCCGGCGCACCCAGCGTGGACGAATGGGCGCAGGCCGCGGGTTCCATCAACTACGAGATCATTACCAGGATCAGCGGCCGGGTGACCCGCAGCTATGTGGACTCGGAGGCCGGCAGTGCTGACGTTTCCCTCGACGCGGACTCCGAGGCAGTACTGCCGTGAGTGCTGACGCCGCAGCTCCGGCCTGGGAGCACGAATACCGTACCTCCAGCGCTGCGCAGACCCGGGAACTGGCCCGCACACTCGGCGGTGCGCTGCGGGCAGGAGACCTGCTGCTCCTGACGGGAGAGCTGGGTGCTGGGAAGACCACTTTCACCCAGGGTCTGGGCGAAGGCCTGGGTGTACGGGCAGGGATCATTTCCCCCACATTTGTCCTGGTGCGCATTCATCCAGCGCTGGGCACCGGACCGGACCTGGTACACGTAGACGCCTATCGGCTGGGTTCACCGGCGGAAATCGACGACATCGATCTGGAGAACACCATGGACACAGCCGTAACGGTGGTGGAGTGGGGACACGGACTCGTTGAGCATCTCTCTGAGAGCCGGCTTGAAATCACCCTGCTGCGTGCCACCGGGGGAGCATCGGGTGCAACCGGTGAACTGGTCACGGACTTCTCAGCGGAGGACGACGACGAGGAGCGGACCATCCGGATCGCCGGGTATGGTCCGCGCTGGGCTGAGGCGCCCGTGCCGGCTCCCTAACCCGGGCATGGGCAATGGGGAGTTCTCCCCATCGCGGGTGCAGCCGGGCGCAGATACGATAACCGGAACCGGACAGCGCTTTGGGGGAGGGTATGGTCAGCTGGGACATTGACCTGGCAGCAGCACGATCGGTGGTGAACCGCACCGCCGACGAGGCCGCCAGCTTAGCCGATGCGGCGAGAAGCCTTCAGGAGGCGGCGGAGGGGGCGCAGGCTGCTGCAAGAAGCGCTGTGGTCGGGGATGCACTGAAGGCGGCGTACGAGGAATACGCCGGACTGTTGATCGCTAACGCCAGGAAGCGGGCCGAGACCTCCTGCACGTCTCTTCACCAGGCACTGGACGCCTACCAGAATGCAGACTTTGATATGGCGGCGCGCGCCCAGGCAAACGCTGCGGCGGCGGGATGAAGACGGTGGATTTTTCCTCACTTCCGGATTTTGCGGAGGCCGGGGAACTTGAACGCCAGGCAGAGCTGCTGGCCGCTGCCGGGACAGATGCCTCCGGCACCACCACGGCCTGCCGTGAAATATGGCAGGGTCTGGGCGCGGTGTACCGTGCCCCGGAAGCGCAGACCGCATACGGTGCCTTCGACAAGGTCGAGGCATACGGTGACGAAGCCGGAACCGTCACGGGCTTGATCCGCACAGCCTTGGTGGAATTTGCCCGGGAGGCCAGGACACTGAGGCGGCAGGCCGATGACCTGATTTCCCTTTCGGGCCAGTGCACTGCCCAGGCGGGAGCGGATGCAGACCCCGAAAGCCGTGCAGCCCAGATCGCATCGCTGCAGTTGCAGGTTCAGGAGATCTGCCGGAGCTACGCCGCAGCAGAGGCCCGGTGCGCTGACTCAATCCGGGCGGCAACCGGCTTGCTGCCGGACAGCGGCATCCTTGGCAGCAGCGGATTCGGCACCACCACGTCCCTGGCAGACACCGTCCTGGAACATGTCCATCAGTCACAGCTGCACATTCGCCAAACCGTCGATGTCAGCGGTGATCTGGCCGCGGAGCTGCGTCTGGACAACATTCCGTACGAAGTCATGGACGGCGGCGTGCGCTACACCCGGTCTCCCTCCGGCATCTTGATTCCCGTGGAACGGTCCGTGGACCTGACCCGGGTCCCGTTCCCGGCAGACGACTTTGCACGTCCGGGGCCTGAGCTGCGGCTCAATCCTGAGGCAGCGACTCCTCCTGCCTGGGCGCGTTGGGGCGGACGGGGTCTTTTTGTGCTGGATGCGGGTATAACCGCCTGGGACCAGGGCAGCGAACAGTACAACGCAGACAGGACCGAACATCCCGACTGGACTCCCGGGCAGCGGGCCCTGTCCGTCACCGAGAACGTGGCGATTGTTGGAGGCGCTTCCCTGGCAGGCGGTGCCGGAGGTGCCTGGGCCGGAGCAAAGGCCGGAGCCGTCGTCGGTGGTGTTGTTGGCAGCTGGTTCCCGGTGGTGGGAACGGCAGCCGGCGCGGTCGCAGGCGGTATCGTGGGTGGCATTGCCGGCGGCATCATAGGCAGCGGCGTCGGAGAAAAGATCGGAAAGAAGGCCAAGGACCTATGGGATTCATTCTGGGGCTGATCCTGAGCCTTGTGGTGCTCACCATGGGGTGGCGCGCCTACACCGGCCGCTGGCGTACCTGGGTAGGCCACCCCGGCCTTCTGCCGAAGGTGAAGGCCTATCCCGCCCTGGGCATGCTCTACGGCGGCGTGGGGCTGCTGACCGGAACGCTGCTGTGGGATGTGGACGGCGACTCCCTGCCCAGGCCTCTCCTAGGAGTGCTGCTGGTACTCATGCTTGGCGGAATCTGGACCTTCCTCATGAGCCTGGTCTGGCTACCGCGCTTCATGCTTCCCCGGTGGGTCAAAATGGCCGAGAACGCTATGGAACGGACAGCGTGAAACAAGCGGACGTCATCACCACAGATTCTGTGTGCATGCAGGTTCCGCCTGGTTGGGAAGCCAGCCGCGAGGGAACCGAGGCCCTGGTCCTGGCACCCCCAACCGGTGGCTTCCGCGCCAACCTGACCCTCCGAACGCGTCCGTTTGAGGGCACGGCGGGCCGGGCTGCAACCCAGGAGATCGCCGGTGTCCTTGCCGCGCTTGGATGCCCCCAGGTGCTCAGCTGGAACCTGTGGCCGTACGGCCAAGGCGCAGAGGGCCGCTGGATTGAGTACACCTATGAAACCTCGGAAGCGGTTCTGCACGTCCAGCAGTGGTTCCACCTCCGGGACGGTTTGCTTACCACCTGCACCGCCACATGCCGGACGTCTCAGCTTCCGGCCTATGACAACGACTTTTCAGCCATGGCCGGCAGCATCGAGGTAACGGACGGAAACAGGGGATGAGTGACTTTACCGCGGCAGAGCCGCGCCTTGAGCCTTTTGCCTCAGAGCAGGCAGCTGAACCGCTCGAAGCCCTTTCCGGGCTGGCGGCGAGCCAGGATTTCCGCTCTGAGGGCCCGTGGCTTTCACCGGGTGCCCAGGATGTGCTTCTCCTGCTGGGCAGGGGCGGCAGGCTGGGACGCTTCGGATTAGGCAGTGCGCAGGAGGGCTTGGCTGAGCTAGAGGCAGCAGGGTTGGCAACGGGCAGGGGCCGGCTGACCGCCGAAGGAAGGCTTGTGGCTTCCCCGCTCGGCGGCACATCAGGCAGCGTGCAGTTCACCGCGGGCTGCGGCGGCGAAAAGTCGGCGTTCTACGGTGCGCTGGGCAGCGAAGGTGTCCTGGTGCTGGCCGGACCGTCATGTACCAGGCTGCGGATGGGGGGCCAAACAGAAACGGGTCGGCGTCAGGTCGATTTTCTGTCCCTCGACCAGTTTTTTCCCGCGCTCGCAGCATGGCTCGGCCTTGGACCTTCCTGGCTCCTGGATGCTGAGGCAAACATCTCCCCGGACGCAGTCCAGGCACGCATGTCCGGCGCATCCGGCACAGAGGTTCCCCTTCCCGAAGATGCGGGCGCGGCCGTGCGGAACATGTGGGAGCAGGAGTGGTTCGTCTGGCAGCAGGTTGGGGGTAGCACCGGCCTGCAAACCGGTATCCAGGCGGGGTCCGCGGGAACCTGGCAGCTGGTGAACAGCCCCGGGGGTCTGCTGCTGAAGCCCTGGCCCGCAGCGCAGGCCTACCGACGCCTGCTGCAGGCGGTCGGCGCCGAGCTGGCCTGACCGTTTGTCCGGTCGTTGCCCTCCCGCACCAGGAACTGCGGGCAACGGCGTAAACTGAACACCGTGCTTATCCTCGCCATCGACACCTCTGCCATAGCCAGTGCGGCACTACTCAACGGTGAGGGTGAAACGCTTGCGGCCTTCGCCACCGAGGACACCAAGTCCCATGCCGAGGTGCTGGCGCCGGGTATCCAGAAACTGCTGGCTGATGCCGGTGTTTCCGGGGGACAGATCGATGCGATAGTCACCGGGGTGGGTCCCGGGCCGTTCACAGGGCTGCGGTCGGGCATTGCGACCGCCCGGACACTGGCCTTTGCCTGGAACAAACCGCTGCACGGCCTCATGAGCCTGGATGCCATCGCCGTGGACGCGGCCCTGGATGCCTGGCGGGCCGGGGTGGATGAGTTCATTGTGGCCACAGACGCCCGGCGCAAAGAGGTCTACTGGGCCCGCTACCGCAGTACCGGCGGGACTGCGGAACTCCTCGATGGCCCGCATGTCAGCTCTCCGGCTGAGGTTCCGGGGCTGCCCGCCTACGGTGCAGGTGCAGGCCTCTACCCGGACGTGCTGCGCACGGTGCAGGACTTTGCCGGCGCCCAGCCGACGGCTGAAGCGCTGGGGCGCACCGCCGTCGTACGCCTGGTTCGTGGTTTGGAGCTGCTTCCGGACCTGCCGCTCTACCTGCGCGAATCCGATGCGAAGGTGCCTGGCCCGCGGAAGCGCGCACTGTGAGCGGGCAGCCCGCCGTGATCCGGGCGATGACCGAGGACGATATTCCTGCTGTGGACGCGCTGGAGAAGGCGATGTTCCCCGTCGATGCCTGGCCAACCGAAATGTTCTACGACGAACTGCACCAGCGGGATACCCGTTCCTACTATGTGGCCGAGGGGTCCGACGGCACAGTCATCGGATATGCCGGGCTGATGTGTGTGCTGCCCATCGCCGATGTGCAGACCATTGCTGTGGACAGCGCCCATGAAGGTGCCGGCACAGGCTCCAGGCTTCTGGCTACCCTCCTTGATGAGGCAAAGCAGCGAGGTGCAGATGATGTGCTGCTCGAAGTGCGTGCCGACAATCCCCGGGCGCAGCGGCTTTACCGCTGGTTCGGCTTTGAACAGATCCATGTCCGTCCGCGCTATTACCGCGATGGAGCGGATGCTCTCATTATGCGGCTGGAGCTTTCCTCCTGGCACGGTGCTCCGGTGCGCGAATCCAACCCTGTGAAGGACGTCCAATGAACCGCACCGCTCCCTTGGTGCTTGGCATCGAATCCTCCTGTGACGAGACCGGCGTCGGTATTGTCCGCGGCGATACCCTGCTGACAAATGCCGTGTCATCTTCCATGGAGGAGCATGTCCGCTTTGGTGGAGTCATTCCGGAGATCGCCTCCCGTGCCCATCTGGATGCCTTTGTCCCCACGCTGCGTCAGGCCCTGGACGAGGCCGGTGTGACGCTGGACGAGGTCGATGCGATTGCCGTGACTTCCGGTCCCGGTCTGGCCGGGGCATTGATGGTTGGTGTTTGCGCGGCGAAGGCTTTGGCTGTGGCCACGGGCAAACCGCTGTATGCCATCAATCATCTGGTGGCCCATGTGGGCGTTGGCGTTCTTGATGGTGGCGAACTTCCGGAGAACCTTGGTGCGTTGCTTGTTTCCGGCGGGCATACCGAGATCCTGCGGGTTGGGTCTTTGACCTCGGACGTTCAGCTGCTTGGTTCCACTATTGATGATGCTGCCGGTGAGGCCTATGACAAGGTTGCCCGCATTCTGGGCCTGGGGTATCCAGGCGGCCCGGCTATCGACAAGCTTGCCCGGCAGGGGAATCCGAAGGCTATCCGTTTCCCCCGCGGACTGACACAGCCGAAGTACATGGGTACTGCCGAGGCTCCGGGTCCGCACCGGTATGACTGGTCCTTCTCCGGCTTGAAGACTGCTGTTGCCCGTTGTGTGGAGCAGTATGAGGCTGCCGGGCAGGAGCTTCCGGTTGCGGATATTGCTGCCTCGTTCCAGGACGCTGTTGTGGACGTGATTACTTCCAAGGCTGTTCTTGCGTGTACTGAGCAGGGGATTACGAACCTTCTGCTTGGCGGTGGTGTTGCTGCCAATTCCCGGCTTCGCGAGCTCACTGCGGAGCGTTGTGCTGCTGCCGGGATTTCGCTTCGTGTTCCTCCTATTCGTTTGTGTACTGACAACGGTGCGATGGTTGCTGCTTTGGGTGCGCAGATTGTCATGGCTGGTGGGCAGCCTTCCGGTGTGGACTTCACTCCGGATCCTTCGCAGCCTGTGACCAGCATTCACCTTCCTGCCGCCTAGCTGGAGGCCGGCGCTCAGGTTGCGGCGTCCTTCGGGCTGAAGGGGTTGCCTAGTCCGGGAGCCGGGAGCCGGGAGCCGGGAATCCCGGCAGCCCGGACGCCTCGCAGCCCGGAAGCCCTGAAGCCTCGCAGCCCGGTATCCCCGCCAGCCCTGCTGTGCTGTAGTCCAGTCTCGGTGCCGGTGCGTTTGCCGCCTTGCTGATGCAGCCCACGCTCTTGGCTGGTGACGGGCCTAGAAGGGCGGAGGGTCGTCCCCTGGACCTTTCGTAACCGGGCCCTGCCCTGGAGCTTTCGCAACCGAACTCCGCGACGCCGCGAACCGGTTGCTGCCGGTGTTCCCGTCTAGTAAGGAGTCCAGTGCGGGGTCTGTAGTGTAGGTGCGGCCGGTCGGTGAGTTCCATTCGATGGTTCCGGCCCTAGGCTGGCGTGCTTTCCAGTGCCCGAGGGTTTTGAAGCGGTGGTGCTTGGGGCAGAGGTGTTCCAAGTTCGCGTGATCGGTTGGCCCGCCGTGCGAGTAGGGCGTGGTGTGGTCGATCTCTGCGTTTGTGACTGCAACTGAGCACCCGGGAAAGCGGCAGGTGCCGTCCCTCGCCTGAAGCCAGCGTTTGAGCCCGGCAGGGATCCGCCGTGTCCGTCCCACGTTGAGAATTTCGCCGGTAGTGGGGTCTTGGAGCAGGGGTGTCCAGTGCAGGGCGTCAAGGATCATTGAGCGTGCGGTCTCGGGGGTGATGGGACCGTAGCCGCTGAGCTCCGCGCGGTTTTCATTTAGCCCGGCGAGGGTGTCTGCGCTGATCAGGACCATGACTTCGGTGCGGACTTTGGAGCGGTACTGGTCCCGGTGCCTTTCGGCCCGTCGTGGACGCTTCCGTACCCGGCTGACATGAGAGCTGGAAGCATGGAGGTCTCCGGGAACGGAAGCCGCCCTAGGCCCGATGGCGGAATCGGAACCGGAGATCTGCGGACCGCCGGAAAGGGAAGTGGTTTCCAGCCCGGTGGGGAGGTCGGGACGGATGCCGGATGTCTCCGGAGCTCCGGGCGGGGTGGCAGACGGTTCGCCTTCGAGGAGGAGCTCGGCAAGGGTGTCGGCGCGGAGCTGGTCCATGGTCCGCGGATCACCGGCTCGTTTCCCTGCTTTGGCAGCATCGGTAAGGGCAGCGAACATGGCCTGGCCCTTCTCCGCGGCGATGATCGCACTGAGGCAGGACATGCCGTCAGGCAGGGGCTGGAACGTCACCCGGCGCTTGTCCCTGGCTTGACGATGCCGGACAGGAATCAGATCCGGAAACCGGGATTCACGCAACCGCCGGGCACGGCGCCCGAACCCGGCGGCAGTCCGTCCCTCGGCAGCGGCCAGCAGATCCCGTTCAAACGCACCGCGCACACTCAGGACCGCGCCGGCATGAACATTGCCTGCTGTGGCCGCTTCGCCAGGCCCGTCCGATCCCGCTGCCGTGCCTGCCGGCGCTCCATCTGCCCCGCACGGTGCGTCTGCTCCGCCCGGGCCGTCCGGCCCGGACTGCCCGGACCGTGCATTCGAGTCCTCGAGGCCAAGGTCCAGCTGACCGGACTCCCCATCAGACGGTGTACCGGCGCCAGTTGGTGCGGCAGCGTCTTCGGCATCTGCGTCGACCTCCGGTAACTCGGGGAAGTCGGTGGGCAGGTTCTGGGTTTCCTCCAGAATGATCCGGGCGTGCTGGAGCGCTATCCGTCCTTCGGCCAGCTGGGCCAGAGTCTGCGGCGCATCGGAGCAGAGGCGGGAAGATTCACTGATGAGTTGCATAGCGGTCATGTGCGGAATGTTCAGAACTGTGGATGCCTCGGCCGCGGCAAGGCTCATGGCCAGGGCGGGTTCTTCGCGTCCGGAGGCGTCGGCGATGTCGCGAGCGAAGAGCACTTCCAACCGGGCAGCAACCCGGGCCTGCTGGGCCTGCGCCCACGAGACCAACATGCCCAGACGCTGCAGAGCCGACACGGTCTCCTCATAGCTCAGCGACTCGGCCCCACGCAGCGACAACCGACCGGAAAACCCCTCCGGCAGCGCCGGCACGGGGGTGTCATCGACCAGCGCCGGATCGGCGCAGAATACGGCGCCACCAGAAGCCGCAAACCTGGTGGCTGAACAGCTTGAGGATGAGGAGTCCGCACCCGGCACCCCGCCCGCGGCACCATCCTGTTCCCGGTCAATAGACCGGAAATCAGTGGTGTCCGAGGAGCGGTTCATACCCCAACACTCTCAGCTGCCACTGACATTTCAGGGCCCTAGATGGCCCTTTTCGGAGTCCTCGATTACGGGTCTCTCACCCGCTTTTCGCGGCCGGTATTCAGACGAATACGGGCAGACAGCCGCTACGTGCTGAGGAAGCGGAACGGCGGTACCAAGCTGTTTTGCTGGCACCGAACCCCTAAGCTCACAGCCAGGAAACGCGGAAAAGCGGGGAAAGGAACTGCCCCGGCCCCGGAGTTGAGCCGCGCCACCGACGCGGCCAAAACGGAAGGCTAGCCCTCGCCGCGCAACTGGGCGACGCCGTCGTGCACCACTGCACGCAGGTCGCCGCCGTTAGCCTCGGCCACACGGCGCTGGCGCTGGTAGCCCGCACCGCGTTCGATAATGCCCGCAACATCAGCGAGCTCGGCACTGCAGCCAAGCTTCTCGGCGACCGGAGCCAGACGCGGAAGCACGTCCTCCAGGAGGTGCTCGGTGACCAGCTTCTCGTTGCCGGCAGCATCGAGAATGATGATGGCATCGAGACCGTAGCGGGCAGCACGCCACTTGTTCTCCTGCACATGCCACGGGGGCATGGTCGGAATCGTTCCGCCATTGTCCAGAATGGTGGAGAACTCGTCGACCAGGCACTGGGTCAGCGCAGCGATGGCTCCGATATCGGTAGCGGTAGAGAGTCCGTCGCAGACGCGAAGCTCAATGGTTCCAAGCGCAGGAACCGGACGGATGTCCCACCGGATCTCACTGATCGAATCAATCACGCCGGTGGTGAACATGTCCTGTACATACGACTCGTACTCGGCCCAGGAACGGAACTGGAAAGGCAGTCCGGCAGTGGGAAGCTGCTGGAACATCAGCGCACGCTGGGATGCATAACCGGTATCGTCACCGGACCAGAACGGAGAAGACGCGGACAAGGCCTGGAAATGCGGGAAGTAGTTCACCAGGCCATCCAGTACCGGCAGGACCTTGTCCCTGGAATCCAGACCGACATGAACGTGAACACCGTAAATCAGCATCTGCTGGCCCCACCACTGGGTGCGGTCAATGAGCTTGGCGTAACGCTCCTTGTCCGTCACCGGCTGGGAACGCGGCACGGCAAAGGGATGGGTGCCGGCGCAGAACAGCTCCACACCCATCTCATCTGTGACCGCCCGGACGGCAGCCATGGAACGGGCAAGGTCAGCTTTCGCCTCAGCGACGGTAGAACAGATTCCGGTCACCAGTTCAACGGTGTTTTCAAGCAGTTCCTGCTTAATGTGCGGGTGCTCGTCGTCCGGGCTGAGATTCGGATCATTGGCGTTCACTGCCCGCAGGACTTCGTCGGCTACCGAGAGCAGTTCACCGGACTCCCGGTCTACCAGGGCCAGTTCCCACTCGACCCCCAGGGTCGACTGCGGTGAAGCTGCGAACTCAATATCCAATACGTCTCCTGCTGTGCGCTTCGAAAGGTGTCTCCGGTTCCGCACCATTGCGTTCTTAGAGCTGACTTCAATCGTAGCCCGGCTGTCAGCCTGCTCAGTCCCGCTGCGAAAGCTCCGTCGGAGGGTGCCGCACGCCATAATGGAGCAATGCCGATCCTGAACAAAGACATGACCCTGTGCATCTCCCTGGCAGCCCGCCCGAGCAACATCGGCACGCGGTTCCACAACTACCTGTACGAACAGCTGGGATTGAACTTTATCTACAAGGCCTTCGCACCCGCAGATCTGGCCCAGGCCGTGGCAGGCATCCGTGGCCTGCCTATCCGCGGAGCCGCCGTCTCGATGCCGTACAAGGAAGACGTCATTGCCTTCGTGGACCGCATGGATCCCTCCGCCGCGGCGATCGATTCAGTGAACACAATCGTCAATGACGACGGCGTCCTCACTGCCTACAACACCGACTACCTCGCGATCGCACGGCTGCTCGCGGACCACGAGGTCTCCCCGGCCGGCTCGGTGCTGCTGCGCGGTTCCGGCGGCATGGCCAAGGCCGTGGCCGCGGCACTGCGCGACGCCGGTTTTGGCGGTGTCACGATCGTGGCGCGCAATGAAGGCACGGGCAGGGCATTGGCGGACCTGTACGGGTTCAACTGGATCCCGGAACCCGGCGATGCAACCGCGGACCTGCTCATCAACGTCACACCGCTGGGCATGGCAGGAGCCGACGAGGACATTCAGTCCTACGAAAACGAAACCATTGCCGCCGCGCAGACGGTGTTCGACGTCGTCGCCCTTCCCTCGGAGACGCCGCTGATCCGTGCCGCCCGTGCTGCCGGGAAGAAAGTCATTACCGGTGCTGAGGTCATCGCGATCCAGGCCGAGGAACAGTTTGTGCTTTACACCGGAGTCCGCCCAGCGCCCGAGCAGGTGCGCGAAGCCAGCGAGTTTTCGCGCAGCTAGCTTTCCACGGGGAAGGAAACGGGTTCGACGACGATCGCCACGCGGTCCTCACCAATCCGGGTGAGGACCAGGGTGGCTTTGTTCGGGCCCTTGCCTGAGCCGGTGAGCAGCTGCTTGCGCAGTTCTTCGGGAGTGACGGCCATACCGCGCTTCTTGATATCCAGGACCCCGATGTCGTTCGCACGGACCCAGGCCTTCAGCGCCTTGACGTTGTAGGGCCGGACTTCGAGGATCCGGTAGGCACGGGCGAACGGGGTCTCCATCAGTTCCGGTGCGGCAATGTAGGCGATGTGCGGATCCAGCAGGTGCCCGCCCAGGGAACGCGCGACGTCGGCCACCAGACCCGCGCGGATCACCGCGCCGTCGGGCTCATAAAGATAGCCTTCAGCCGGGCCGGTCCGTACGTCCTGTGCGCCTGGAACGTAGTCATCGTGCGAGGTCAGCTCCGCGGCACCATTGGGGCCGATGACCAATGCCGCGCGGCGAATGCCAGGACGGCGGAGTTCGTTGAACCACAGGGTGGCTTCGATGACGTCGCCGCCCACGGATACCCACTGGACTTCGCAGTTCGCCGGGACCGATTCATGCGGAATTCCCGGGCCAAGCTTCACTCCAACGGGCATCCCGCGATCGGCGAGGGACTCCACAAAGGACAGGGGAGGGGAGAAGGCCTCCGGGTCAAAGATGCGGGAGGTGCCCGACGTCGACGTGGTACGCCGTGCGGGATCCAGCCACACGCCGTCGAATCCCGTCAGGTCGAAGGACTCCGCGTCCCCCTGCACTACCTTTGCTTCCGGCCAGGGCATGAGGTTGATGGTGGCCACGGCGGCAGTGATTTCATCAAGCTCGACGGCGGTGACCTGGCGGTCCAGCGTGGCCAGGGCCAGCGAGTCGGCGCCGATGCCGCAACCCAGGTCGGCCACCTTTTCCAGACCCGCTTCCTGGTAGCGCTGGGCATGCAGGGCAGCGACGTTGAGGCGGGTGGCCTGTTCGAGGCCGGCCGGAGTGAACAGCATGTGCTCGGCGAAGGGCCCGAACTTGGCGCGGGCCTTCATCCGCAGCTTGGCCTGGGTGAGGACGGCGGCAACGAGCTCGGGTGAGTGCCCGGCCTTGCGCAGGTCGGTGTTCAGCTTCAGGGACTCGGACTCCAGATACGGGCCGAGCGAGTTGAGCAGGGCCCAGCCTTCGGGGGTCAGGACGTGGGCAAGGGAAGTGTCGGGCATGGATACAAGCCTAGTTCGTTTGGCAGACCGCCCATGAGGGTGCCATGAGGCGTTGATGGGGAGTTCTCCCCATCGCAGTGTTCCTTTCGTTCCTTTAGAGTCTTAGGGTCCGCGTCTCATCCAGGGGGAAAATTGGCTGTTCCAGGCTATGACATATCCGTAGAAGCGTGCCGGGGGATCCTGAATACGGTTGGCACTGATCCCGGACCGGAGGCCGCGCACAGGGAACTGAGCGCTGCGGTCGATCAGGCCTTGGCAGCCATGCCCAGCCCGTCCATCGCCTCTGCACTGATGGAACTCTGGAACAGCACCCTCCACGTCCAATGCGAAGCGGCCCAGGCGCGGGTACACAATGCGGTCACCGGTGTCGGGTCAGCCGTGGACGCCTACATCGCCGGCGATCTGGAGATGGCCGAGGAAGCCCGCAGGGCAGCGACGCAGGCACCGGACCTCGAACTCGACGATGTGAAGAGCATCTGATGCTGGACACCACAGGCCTGCAGGGCTGGGCGGAGCCGGAAACCACGCAGGCCGGTGCCGACGCAGTGAAATCTGCGGGGGCAGCCTTCCGGTCCGCGGTCGCCGACCAGGCAGCAGCATGGTCCGCGTTGTCCGGCTGCTACAGCGCGCCCGAGCGGGAAGATGTCCTGGCTGTTTTCACAAACATCACGCCGCACGCGGAACTGGTGGGTTCTGCGAGTGAGGAAGCGGCAGCAGCCCTGGGCAACTTCGCTGAACACGTCGCTGCACTCAAACCGCTGCGGCAGCAGCTCCTGGAACGCGCAGGCTCGTTCGGTCCGGCGGCCTGCACACCGGAGGACCCGGACGGCAGCATGCAGGAACTGTCCCGGTTAGTGCTGCAAAGCGAAATCGATGGTCTTGCGCGGCGGTACCAGGAAGCGGAAGAAACGTGTGCGGCCGCCCTGAACAGCGTCACCGGACACGATCCAGGCTGGCTGGGGGCTGTCGCCGGCCCGAATATTGGTCTTGTGGCAGCAGCAGCGGACAACGTCATGGGGGTCCATACCTTCCAGCGCGTCACGGTTGTCAACGTCCGCGAGGTCCCGATGCCGGTCCTGGAGCGGCGCTTCACTCCGCTGCTTGGCTCCTATGACCTGCTCACGGGTCCGGAGCAGCAGGGGCACCGTTGGCTGAGGCAGAACGGCCAGTGGATTTCTGTTCATTCTCCCCTGCACCCCGACGCCGGTATCACCCGGCGCCAGTGGTTTACCCAGGAGGTTTACCGGACGGTGCGTGAATGGCGTCCAGAGGTAAACCGGACCCTGTACAACCAGTCCGGGTGGTACCGGACACGGGTGGATGCCAGCCCTGGCCGCTGGCACGTTCCGGATCCGCAGACTCCCCGCTGGGCGGAGACCCCCAACTCCCTGAAGGCGGTCAAGATCGGGGGTGGTGCACTCACATTAGCGATGGCCGGCATCACTTTCGCGGACAACAGGGCCGAGAACCACAACCAGCTGCTGCGCGAAAACCCGGACATGAGCGCCGCCGACCGGGAATTCCGGGCCAACGAGATGGCGGCTGTGCAAACCGGTACTTCCGTCGTGATCGACGTCGGAGCAGGTGCCGCCGGTGCTGCCATCGGCACCATGGTCGGCGGTCCGGTGGGAACAATCGTAGGCTTCGGTATAGGCATGGGCATCTCCTGGCTGACGGATGCCGGAAGCGACGGCAACAGCTTCAAGGACAAGGCATCCGATATTGCGGTTGATGCTTATGACAAGACGAAAGATCTCATATCTGACGGCTTTGAAGCTGCCGGCGACGCCTGGGACAGATTGTGGGGGAAATGACCGCCCGATCTAGTGTTGAAGCACCACCGGATCATCTCCCGCCTCGCGGAAACCAGCCAGAGAAGGACGTTGCATTGTGAGTGATTTACTGGTTTTCGGAATCTTGGGAGGGCTGGGGCTTTTCCTGCTGCTCTGCGGCATTATGGTCCACCTGAAACGGTGGCTGCGGCTCCTGCTCATGAACGGACTGTTTCCGGGGCAGCCGGCCCTGGCGACGACGTGGCTTGGGTTGTCCTTTTGTCTGCTGGCCCTGGGCGGCCTGGTGGGGACGGAGAGGTTGCCGGATCCGGTACCGGGTCTCCTGGGGCTGATCTTGTTCCCTGCCATGATTGCGGGCGTGGTTGGAATGTTCTGGTATCCAATGTTCCTCCGGCCCCGCTGGATGCGCCGTGACGCAGCACTGCAGGCCAGGGGCGAAGACCTCTTCGCCAAACGTTTCCTTCAAGGGCAGGGCAAGCCGTCAGACGGACAGCAGCCGTGAGCGGGGGACTCATCTCGGAAGTGGCCGCAGGGCTTGTGGTACCCCGGCCCGAGGGCTGGGAACAGCTGGACGCCCCGGCGGACAGCGTTGTGCTGGCCCATCCGCCCGTCCCGGAAGGACACTTCCGCCCGAACCTTGTTCTGCGCCGCAGCGAATCAGATTCTGTTTCGCTGCCCCGGCTCTCAACGGCTGCGCTCGCGGGCACCCTGGTCCTTCCCGGAACACACATCATCTCCAATGAGCTGTGGCATCAGCAGCTGGACCCCCAAGGGGCTCTGGTCGAAGGCCGCCGGCAGCGCTTCGTGAGGGTGGCCGAGGGACAGGTTGTGTGCGTGGACCGCTGGCTTTTCAGCGACTGCGGCGGTTCGCTGGAAGCCACGGCAAGTTATGCGCTCGAACAGCACACCGGAATGCGCCCGCTGTTCGAGGACATGGTCTTCCAGATGCGCCGTGCAGCTCCTGTGGCAGCAGGAGCCCCAGCCAGTCCTGCCGGTGCCCAGCCCCGACTTGACCCGGCAGCTTCGCGGCTGCTCCAGACAGCTGCTGAGGATCTGGCGCCGCTGCGGGCCGAGCAGCGCCACCGGGTGAGCGGACAGGTCATTGGTCCGGAGAGCCTCAGCCTGCTGCTGTCCATGGCAAACCGGGATGCGCTGGGACGGTTTGACGCCGCCGGCGCCAGGGAATCTGCCGCCCAACTGCAGGCACTGGGGCTGCTGGACGGCCGGCGGCTGACTCCGTCAGGAAGGGAATTCGTGGAGCCGCTGCGTGGGCTCCAGGCGCAGTTCACGGTCAGTGCCGTCGGCCCTGATGGCTCCACCGGCATGGATGCCTGGCTGGGAGCCGGCTCGGCGCTGGTCGCCGCCGGCCCGTCCGCCTCCGAGATGCAGTCCACGGTCATACCTTTCGGCAGCTGCGAGCTGCTCTGCGTTGACGCTGCAGCGCTGCCAGTCTTTCTTGCAAAATGGCTTCCCCTGGTACCAGCCTGGACCGCGGGCCAGTACCCGCTGCGGCTGTCAGGAGACCTGTTTGAGCACCGCCTCAACGGGGGTTCCGACGTCGAGGCTCCAGCAGGACTGGGTGAAGCCGAAGCGCGGATGTGGGCCCAGCCCTGGGTGGGCTGGAACGTTGAGCATGTGCACAGCGGCAGAAAGCTGGGCTGGGTCACGGCAGGAGACGCGGGCCCGTTCCTGGCGACAGCCGATCCGCGGAACGGCGGCGTGGCCCTTGAACCTGAGCCTGCGTCGGCGGTTTGGGACACCCTGGTCGATTTCATCCTTGCGGCAGCCCAAGGAGCATTCGACCCGCGGTGAGCGGCGGACCCTCCACGGGTACGCGAGCCAAGGCACACGACCGGGTATCTTGGGGGCCATGACTGAGATGGCTGTTGATTCCCTCGATGTTCTGCGCCGGCGCACCAGTGCCAAATGGCGCACCCATCCGGAGGATGTCCTCCCGCTTTTCGTGGCGGAGATGGACTATCCCCTCGCGACGCCCGTGGCCCGTGCGATGATCGGGCGGATCGAAGCGTCCGACGTCGGCTACGTTTCCGGACCCGGTCCGGTGGGTCCGGCGTTCGCCGGCTTCGCGCAGCGGCGCTGGAACTGGGAGGTGGACCCCGAGGATGTACGGACCACCACCGACGTCAGCGTGGCAATCGTGGAGACTCTTCGGCAGGTTCTCGACCCGGGGGACGAGGTCATCATCACTCCACCGGTTTATCCGCCGTTCTTCGACCTTCCGCTGGAGGCGGGCGGCAAGATACGTGAGGTGCCGCTGCTGCAGGACGACGCCGGGTGGTCGCTGGATCTGGGCGGACTCGAGGCGGCCTTCGCCGCGGGTGCCAGGGCATTGCTACTGTGCAACCCGCACAACCCGCTTGGCCTGGTGCACCCTAAGGAAACGCTCGACGCCGTCGCCCGCCTTGCTGCCAGGTACGGTGCCACCGTGGTCAGCGATGAAATCCATGCGCCGCTGGTCTACTCCCCGGAGGCCTTTACTCCCTTTCTCTCGGTGTCCGACGAGGCACGCGCCCACGGTGTATGTGTCACTGCGGCCAGCAAGGGGTGGAACATCGCCGGGTCAAAGTGCGCGCTGATGATTGCCTCAGCCCCCGAAACCCGGCTGCTGCTGGATGAAATGCCGGAGGAAGTTGGCTTCCGGACCTCGATCCTGGGCCTGCACGGCACGGCCGCCGCGTATGCGGAGGGCGAGGAGTGGCTCGACGGTGTGCTGGTAGTCCTGGCCTCCAATCGGGAACTTTTACGCGAGCTTCTGGCCGCGGAGCTGCCGGGAGTGGGATACCGGATGCCGGACGCGAGCTATCTCGCGTGGCTGGATCTGCGTGCACTGGGCTGGGGGACGGATCCAGCGGAGTATGCCCTGGAGAAGGCGCGTGTGGCGCTGGAACCCGGCCTAAAGTTCGGGACAGCCGGGGCAGGCTACGCCCGGTTGAACTTCGGCTGTGCGCCCGAGGTGCTCGAGGAAGCTATCCACAGATTGAGCGCAGCCAGAGGTTAACTGCCTGGAAACCCGTACGCTCACCCGAAACGGAGCACAGCGCCGGCGGGGGCAGGGAACCTCCCGGCGCAAACTATGGAGGGTTTCAGGAGGGGACATGCCGTTGAATGGCTACAGCGTCAATCCGGAAGGATGCGCAAGCGTCCTTTCCCAGGTAGAGGAAGACGACGCCAGGCACGAGGCGGTGTCCGCCCTGCGGAATGGCATGTGCGCAGCAGAGGCAGCGTGTACGGGCGGTTTTGGAATGGTGGCGCAGGCGCTCGCCGAGGTATGGCAGGACACTATGAGCCTGCAGATAGAGGCCGCGGAGGCACGCATCCGCAACGCGGCTGAGGGCGTCCGGAAAGCCGTCTTTATTCTTGCGGGCGCGGACCAGGAAATGGCTGAAACAGCGAAGGCCGGCCTCGCGGAGCTTCAGGCCGGATTCTTGCGGGAACCTCAACTGAACAGGGCCAGCTGATGCCGATCGAGACATCCAGTCTCTTTGGCTGGTGTTCGCCGGATGCGGTGGAGAGCGCGGCACCAGCAGTGAAACGGAGCGGGGATGCGTATCTCCAAAGTGTGGAACAGACCGGCGACACCTGGAAGCAGCTTGGACCGCACTACGCCGGAGACGGCGCCACCGAAATGATCACTGCGTATCGGAACGTGGCGCCTAACGCCGGGCTGCTCGCGGACACAGCCAAAGTTGTCAGCAGGGCGCTGACGGAATTCGCCGATGGGATTCGTTTCCTGCAAATCCGGCGGACGGCGCTCCTGGAACGAGTGAAAGCCGCAAACCTGCGCGCTGCGCAAGAACAAGAGTCCGTCTGCCGCGCAGAGCCGGTATACACGCCACAGCCGGCAGCCACGGCGGACCTGCTCCTGCCTGCCGAGGTATCTGCACTGGCCGCCCAGTACCGTGCCCTGGAAGAGGAAACTGCTGCAAAACTGCGGTCCGCATCTCACGGAGACGGTGGACTCCTCGATCTGGCAACAGGGATCCCGGCGACGATTATCAATGGAATGGTCGCCAAGGGGATAAGCGCCACCACTGCTCGCCAAACTGTTACCAAAGTACCGACACCCGTCCCGGTGTACCGCCGATACCTAACGGCGGAGGAGCGTATACGGCATATGGCCAGGGGGCGTTGGATCACTGACGGGGAATGGAAACTCACTACCGTCTTCGGTTTCGATCTTCGGCCTAATGTATTCAGGGGCCTCTATAACCACTCTGGCTGGTACCGCAACCGGGTCAGTGCGAACCCATCAAATTGGGTGCTGCCGGACAAATTCAAAGACCTCGGCACAGCAGCCAAAGGGATCAAGATCAGCGGCGGTGTATTCACAGCTGTTACAGCGGGATTCACGATTGCCGGGGAGCGGGAGGACGCCTACAACGAACTGCTGCAGGCGAACCCGGGATGGAGCCGGGATGAACTCAACGGACGGGCAAACCTCGAGGGCGGGGTCAAGGGCGGTACCAAGGTCGGCATAGACCTCACGGCTGCGGCCACGGGCGCACTCATTGGTACCGCTATCGGAGGTCCCGCCGGCACCCTGCTTGGTGCCGGAATCGGGATCGGGATTTCCGTGGTCACGTCAATAGAGTTCGATTTCCTGGGGGGCCGGACCCCGAAGGACTTTGCCGCTGATGGTGTCATGGAGGCCATCGATAACTTCGCCAACGGGTGGAACAAACTCTTCGGAGAATAGGCTGCTCGCACCACGCGAGGCACGGAAGATCCTGGGATCTGTCGAGCAGGACAGCCATCGGCAACACAACGAAACGTAAGGCAGGACATGGAATCTGAAACTAACGAGTGGATGCTCGCAGCGATCTTCTTCTTTCTGGGGATCGTCCCGTTTGTAGGTGGTGTCCTTCTTTATACAAAGAAGTTCGTTGGGCTGCTGATCCTGGATAGTTTCATGCCCGGGAAACCGTCACTGGCCACCACCTTTTTAGGGGCGTGGCTCCTTCTTATGGCTCCCCAGCATTTCGTGAATGAAACCGGCATTGATGCACTGATCATGCCCTACAGTGCTCTTCTTCTCGGATGCCTCGCCATCGGACTCATGGGCTGGTTCTGGATGCCGAAGTTCCTCCAACCCAAGTGGATGAAAGAGGGAGACAAGTTGGAGGCGCGAGGGGAAGACCGGTTTGTGAGGGACTTCTACGACTCGAACGGGGAAAAGAAGCAATGACTAATGCTGCCGGCTTCAGCTACGAACGCGCAACCGGTATCCGGTTCCCCCGCCCGGATGGCTGGGAGATTGCCGAGAGCTCCGGCAACACGATTGCCGTCGCGCATCCACCGGTACCCTCCGGGATTTTTCGGCCCAACATGGTACTGCGCTGGGCACCTGCGAACCGGATCTCACTGGCCCGTTACGCAACCGCGGCACTGGCATCGACTATGCAGACAGCGCAGCAGATCCGCATCATTGCCCACGAGGTGTGGACACTCAACGCCGCCCCGGACGGCCCGGTAACCGGCCGCAGGCAGCGCTTCGTTCACCAGATAGAACAGCATCCGGTCTGCGTGGACCGCTGGCTGTGGATCGCGGGCAACCGGGTATACGAGGCGACGGCAAGCTACACCGTTGACCAGCTCGTTGGAATGAAGCTGCTGTTCGAGCAGATGATCATGGATCTTCGGATCGATCCCGGAGACGAAACAGGGAACGGGGCCGCGGAAGACCAGGAAACCAGCCTGATGGACACCATCGCACCAACAGAACCACGCCTGGATAAAGGGGCAACCCGGCTGGCAGGAGAGGACCGGGAGGATCTGGACCGTCTCGCAGCATCCCAGCCCTACCAGGAACCGGCCCTCCTGCTGCCCATCCCTGCCCTGGAACTAATGGACAGCATGACGAAGCGGAACCGGCTGGGAATGTTCCAGCGCAAGGGCTCGGAATTCGCAGCGCTTCGGGACGCAGGTTTCCTTGCCGCAGACGGCTCGCTGACACCGGCAGGCACTGCGTTCGTGGCACCGTTGCGCAGTCCGGACGCAGCCTTCAGTGTCACAGCTGGCGACGCACACGGCGGGGCAGTTCTCCAGGTATGGACAGGCGGCGGCATCGGCAGGGTGACCGCGGAACCGTCGCGCTTCTCCACTCCATCCGTGCAGGTACCGGGCCCGGATGACCTGTCCGTTCAGGTGCTTCAAGCCAATGCCGTCCCCAAAGCCATAGCGGACTGGCTGGGCTTCTCGCCGGCATGGAGCATTGCGCATGAACCGGTGGTCCTGACGAAGGACCAGTACGAGGCCAGAATGAAGTCCGCCCAGGTCAGCGCCCCGGAAGGCCTGGGTGAGGCTGCCAGACGTATGTGGGAACAACCATGGACTGATTGGGAAATCGTCGATGAGCGGGACGGCGGCTGGTTCGGTTTCGTCAACGCGGGATCTGCCGGCCAGTACCGGCTGGGGCCGGCCGCAGGGACCGGCTCGGTGATGCTGGAGCCGGTCTCCACGGCGGTTGTCTGGGACACCCTGGTGCGGTTTATCCATGCAGCGGTTGAAGGAACCCCGCTCTGGATCCCGGAGCTGACGGGCTTCGACCAGCGGCCGGAAGACGGCACGGCACCGGAAGGAAAGGTCTGGGCGGACTACGCTTAGGCACAGCTAGGCGAAGTACACGCCGATCCGGTTGCCCTCGATCTCCTCGATGCGGATGTCGATCTCGTAGATGTCCCTCAGGACTTCCGGCTGCATGATCGCTGACGGCGGCCCCTGGTGGAGCAGTTTGCCGTCCGCCATGGCAATGATGTCGTCGGAGTAGCAGGAGGCAAAGTTGATGTCGTGGATGACCAGGACAACGGTCTTGCCCAGCTCATCGGTAAGCCTGCGGAGCAGGCGCATCATCTCCACGGAGTGCTTCATATCAAGGTTGTTGAGCGGCTCATCCAGCAGCAGGTAATCGGTGTCCTGTGCCAGCACCATGGCGATGAACGCACGCTGGCGCTGGCCGCCGGAAAGCTCGTCAACGAAGCGGTCGGCCAGCTCGGTGAGGTCAAGGAAGGCCATGGCCTGTCCGATCTTCTCGCGGCAGACCGACGTCGGGCGTCCGCCGTTGTGCGGGTAGCGGCCAAAACCGACCAGGTCGCGGACGGTCAGCCGGACGGTCAGGTGGTTGTCCTGCCGCAGGATGGCCATTTTGCGGGCCAGATCCTTGCCGGGGGCGCTGGAAACGTCCAGGCCGTCCACGGTGACCGAACCGGCGTCGGACTTCAGCAGGCGGCTGATGATCGAAAGCAGTGTGGACTTGCCGGCACCGTTGGGGCCGATGATGGAGGTGACGCCGCCTTCCTTGATGTGGCAGCTCACCTCATCAACAACCGTTTTGCCCGCGTACTGCTTGGTGACGCCGGTGACCTGGATCATTTGAGGGAGCCTTTCAGGAGCAGGATCAGGAAGACGATCCCGCCAACGAATTCAATGACAATGCTCAGCGCGGTATCGAAGGCAAAGATGCGTTCGAGGACCAGCTGGCCGCCGACCAGGGCGATGATGCCCAGCAGGACGGCGATGGGAACCACGGCTTTGTGGGAGAAGTGGGAGCACAGCTGGTAGGCCAGGGAGGCCACCAGCAGCCCGAAGAACGTAACCGGGCCAACCAGCGCGGTGGAGACGGCAACCAGGACCGAGCAGATCACCAGAACGCCGGTCACCGAGCGCTTGTGGTTCACGCCCAGGTTGATCGAGGTTTCCCGGCCAAGGGACATCACATCCAGTGAGTGCCGCATCCGCCAGGCCGGAACGCTGACGATCGCCACTGCAATCAGCGAATAACCCAGCAGCGCGCCGTCCACATTATTAAAGGAAGCGAAGAACAGGTCCTGCAGGATGATGAACTCGCTCGGCTCGATCAGCCGCTGCAACAGGGAAGACATGCCCCGGAACATGGTGCCGAGGACAATGCCCACCAGCAGCATCAGGTGCAGGGACTTGCCCCCGCCGGTGAAGAGCCAGCGGTAGAGCAGGAAGGAGAAGGCCACCATCAGGGCGACTTCCATTCCGTAGCGCAGGGGCTCGGACATGGAAAGCACCAGCCCGCCGCCGAAGGTGAAGACCAGGACGGTCTGGATCAGCACGTACAGGGCGTCGAAGCCCATGATCGACGGCGTGAGGATCCGGTTGGCGGTCACGGTCTGGAAGAGCACGGTGGAGACCCCGACGGCGTAAGCCACCAGGATCATGGAGCCCACCTTGATGGCGCGGCGCGGCAGGACGTAGCCGATGTTTCCGCGCAGTTCGATGGTCATAAAAACGGCGACGAGGGCTGCGGCCACGACGGAGAGTGCAATGATCCAGAACCGGGGGGAGATGTTGCGGACGGGACGGCGGCGCTGCACTGTCAAAGCGGAGGGCAGGACGCTGGTGGGGGAGCTAGGCACGGGCGGAGCGCTTTCGAAGGAGCAGGTAGAGGAACAGGACGCTGCCCACGGCGGAAACGATCACGCCCACGGGGATTTCGTAGGGGTAGCGGATGGTCCGGCCGATGATGTCGCAGGCGAGCACAAATCCGGCTCCGAAGATAGCTACCCAGGGAATGGCGCGGCGGACGTTGTCTCCCACCAGGAGGGATACGAGGTTCGGGACAATCAGTCCCAGGAACGGCACGGAACCCACACTGACAACCACGACGGCGCTGATCAGGGACACGATGATCAGGCCCAGGGTCATCACGCGGTTGTAGTTCAGGCCCAGGTTGGTGGTGAATTCCTGGCCCATGCCGGCAACCGTGAACCGGTCGGCGGCCAGGAATCCGATCAGGGTCAGGGCGCCCACGATCCACAGCAGCTCGTAGCGTCCTCGCAGCACGCCGGAGAAGTCGCCGGTCATCCAGGAGTTCAGCGTCTGCAGCAGGTCGAACCGGTAGGCGAAGAACGTGGTGACGGCGGCAATGACACCGCCGAGCATGATGCCCACGAGGGGGACGATCAGCGTGTTGCGCAGCGGGATGCGGCGCAGGATCAGCAGGAAGAGTGCGGTTCCGGCAACTGCGAAGAGGGTTGCCGTGGACATTTTCATAAACAGCGAGGCGCCGGGGATGAGGACTGTCACCACGAGGATGCCCAGGGATGCGGATTCGATGGTGCCGACGGTGGACGGTTCAACGAACTTGTTCCGTGCCATCAGCTGCATGATCAGCCCGGCCACGCTGAGCGCCATGCCGGCGAGGATGATGCTCAGTGTCCGCGGCACGCGGCTGATCCAGAAGATGTTCCAGGCGTGTTCGTCCCCGGCCAGCAGCGAGGACAGGGAGACGTCGCTGACCCCCACGAACATGCTCACGATGGCGAGCAGAAGGACGGCGGTGCCGCCCAGGACCAGCATGGCTGCAGGGCCGGGGACCCGCCGTCGTGGTCCGGATGCGGCAGAGGCCCCGGCGGTGGCCGGAGCTGCGGGGCTGATCTGTGTTGTCATGAGGGTTCCGTCTCCCTCGCTGGCCGGGGCCACCCGAAGGCGGTCCCGGCCAGCGAGGATCTAGCAGGTAAGGGGACGGGGTGGTTAGGAGATGCCGTCCTGGACAGCGCTGACCATGGCGTCAACGTTGTTCAGGCCGTAGCCCACGAGGTACCAGCTGGAGGAATCGAGCATGGTGATGCGGTCGTTCTTGGCAGCCTTGGTGCCCATGACAAGCTCGTTGTCCAGCACCGCGGAGGCTACTTCACCGGCGTTGCCGACTGCGACGTCGCGGTCGATGACGAACAGGTTGTCCGGGTTGATCTCGGCGACATATTCGAAGGACACGGATTCGCCGTGCTGGGCTTCGGACTTGATGTCAGCAGCCGTGGCAACACCAAGGACGTCGTGGATCAGGCCAAAGCGCGAGCCTGCGCCGTAAGCAGTCATTTCGCCGCCGCTGGTCATGATGATCAGGCCGTTGCCGGCGTCGGCTGCGGTTGCCTTGGTGTCTTCGACCTTGGAGTCGAGCGCGGCGAGCTTGTCTTCGACTTCGGCTTCCTTGCCGAAGATCTCACCGATGATCTCGGTGTTCTCGATGAAGGAGTTCCAGGGATCCGCAGCGTCAGTGCTGAGGTTGATCGTGGGGGCGATCTTGGAGAACTCTTCGTAGGAGTCGGCGGTGCGGCCGGACATGATGATCAGGTCCGGAGCGCCGGCGCTGATTGCCTCGAAGTCCGGTTCCTTCATGCTGCCGATCTTGGCGTAGTCATCCGAGCCGTACTTGGAGAGGCTTTCGGGGAAGTTTGCTGCCGGGACGCCGTCCACCTCGATGCCCAGGGCATCCAGGGTGTCCAGGGCGCCCAAATCGAAGGTGTAGACAACCTCCGGGTTCACGGGGACTTCGGTGGTGCCCTGCGTGTGCTCCACAGTGATCGTGCCCGCTTCGGTGGCAGCGGGTTCGGCGGCGGCATCTGTTTCCTGGCCGCACGCGCTGACGGCAAGCAGGGAAACGAGGGCGGTTCCGGCCAGCAGCCGGGACTTCATTGTCGTCTTCACGAAGGGTGCTCCAGTATTTCTCTTGGATTGTGGCCCGGCTGCCAGGGGGATCGGCATTAGGGTATAAAATTGTTTGCTAATTTTTGCGCGCCCTTGAAAGTTATCTTGTTAGGCAAGGCTAAGCAACTTTGGGACAGGTGAAGCGGCCGTCCGTGTAACGGAACGTAGAAATGCCTCGGCGCACCAACCAGGTACCCCTGCAGTGCCCGTTTGAATCTTTGTTGGCACTCACCTTGACCGAGTGCTAACCGTTGCATAAAGTCGGAGCTAGCACTCCCCTAGTGAGGGTGCTAATTCCTGAGGGAAGCGCCCACCGGCACCCGCGACGACGGCAAGCGCCTACCGACGGTCCACAAACCCGTTAGTAACTAAGCAAAGGAGAGCCCGAGTGTCGGTCTCTATTAAGCCCCTTGAGGATCGCATCGTTGTTCGCCCGCTCGAAGCTGAGCAGACCACGGCCTCCGGCCTGGTCATCCCGGACACCGCTAAGGAAAAGCCCCAGGAAGGTGAAGTCGTAGCAGTCGGCCCCGGCCGCGTTGACGACAACGGCAACCGTGTGCCGATCGATGTTGCCGAAGGCGACGTCGTCATCTACTCCAAGTACGGCGGAACCGAGGTCAAGCAGGGCGGCCAGGAATACCTGGTGCTCTCCGCACGCGACGTGCTGGCCATCGTCGTCAAGTAAGTCTTCGAAGACCCCGGCCAGATTCGGCCGGGGTCTTCTTTGTAGATGTAGTTCTGAAAGGACACACACATGGCAAAGCAGTTGGAGTTCAACGACTCCGCCCGTCGTTCACTGGAAGCCGGTGTCGACAAGCTCGCCAACACCGTCAAGGTCACCCTCGGCCCGCGCGGCCGCAACGTGGTGCTCGCCAAGACCTGGGGCGCCCCCACCATCACCAACGACGGCGTGACGATCGCCCGCGAGGTCGAGCTCGACGATCCGTACGAGAACCTGGGCGCACAGCTGGCCAAGGAAGTTGCCACCAAGACCAACGACGTCGCCGGTGACGGAACCACCACCGCAACGGTGCTGGCCCAGGCCCTGGTGAAGGAAGGCCTGCGCAACGTAGCCGCAGGTGCCGCTCCCGGTGCCCTCAAGCACGGCATTGAGACCGCAGTTGAAGCTGTGGCCGCCCGCCTGCTGGAGAACGCCAAGGAAGTCGAAGGCAACCAGGTTGCCCACGTTGCCGCTATCTCGGCACAGAACGAAGAGGTAGGCCAGCTCCTGGCCGAAGCCTTCGACAAGGTTGGCAAGGACGGCGTCATCACCATCGAGGAATCCTCCTCGACGTCCACCGAACTGGTCATCACCGAAGGTATGCAGTTCGACAAGGGTTACCTCTCGCCGTACTTCGTCACCGACGCCGAGCGCCAGGAAGCCGTCCTTGAAGACGCACTGATCCTGATCAACTCCGGCAAGATCTCCTCGGTTGCAGAGTTCCTGCCGCTGCTGGAAAAGGCACTGCAGGCCTCCAAGCCGCTGTTCATCATTGCCGAAGACGTGGACGGCGAAGCGCTCTCCACCCTCGTGGTCAACAAGATCCGCGGCACGCTGAACGTTGTTGCCGTCAAGGCACCGGGCTTCGGCGACCGCCGCAAGGCCATGATGCAGGACATCGCCACCCTCACCGGCGCCCAGGTTGTGTCCCCGGACCTCGGCCTGAAGCTCGACCAGGTTGGCCTGGAGGTGCTGGGTTCGGCCCGCCGCATCACCGTCACCAAGGACAACACCACGATCGTTGACGGCGCCGGCTCCGAAGCCGACGTCGCTGACCGCGTTGCCCAGATCCGCGCCGAGATCGAGCGCACGGATTCCGACTGGGACCGCGAGAAGCTCCAGGAACGCCTGGCCAAGCTGTCCGGCGGCATCGGTGTGATCAAGGTTGGCGCTGCCACCGAGGTTGAGCTGAAGGAAAAGAAGCACCGCATCGAGGACGCTGTGTCCTCGACCCGCGCTGCCCTCGAAGAAGGCATCGTTGCCGGCGGCGGCTCCGCACTGGTTCACGCCGCACGTGCACTGGATACGGATTCCGAGGTGGCAAAGCTCGACGGCGACGCCGCCACTGCCGTTGGCCTGGTCCGCCGTGCGCTGGCCCAGCCGCTGCGCTGGATCGCCGAGAACGCCGGCGCGGAGGGCATGGTTGTTGTGTCCAAGGTTGGCGAGCTGGAAGTCAACCACGGCTTCAACGCCGCCACCGGCGAATACGGCAACCTGATCGAAGCCGGCATCATCGACCCGGTCAAGGTCACCCGCTCTGCACTGCGGAACGCTGCCTCCATCGCTGCGCTGGTCCTGACCACCGAAGCGCTCGTCGTCGAAAAGCCTGCTGACGACGAAGATGATCACGGGCACAGCCACTAACACCGGCTAACCATTTGGGCCCCGTCCGGCACGGTTTTCTCCGTACCGGGCGGGGTCCTTTTGCGTCCCCGGTCTTTGCGGAGCAGACCCGTTGGAAAGCCGGGATGCAGCTGCCCGGAGCGATCACCGGTAAACTCTTGCGGTATTTGCCCCGGAGAAAGGACACCTGCGAGTGTCAGCACCCAAGCAGCACGCTGCCGCTCTGCACCCCGTGAATCAGGGGGCGCCCCCAACTGCCGAACGCCGTTACCGGCCCGAAGTCCAGGGCCTTCGCGCCCTGGCCGTGGTGCTGGTGGTTGTTTACCATGTGTGGCTTGGCAGGGTGTCCGGGGGAGTGGATGTCTTCCTGCTCATCTCCGCGTTCCTGCTCACCGGGTCCTTTGTCCGCAAGGCCGAAGCTGGCCGCGCGCTTGCGCTGGGCCGCTACTGGCTGCACATGTTCAAGCGGCTGCTGCCTGCAGTTGCCGTTGTGCTCCTGGCCGTACTGGCCGCAGCCGCGGTCCTGCTGCCTGCCAGCGTGCGCCAGGACCTCATCGGACAAACCTGGGCGTCCCTGTTCTATGTCCAGAACTGGGCCCTGGCGAACAACGCCGTCGACTACCTCGCAGCGGACCACAGCGCCGCCAGCCCGCTGCAGCACTTCTGGTCCCTGTCGATCCAGGGACAGGTCTTTATTCTCTGGCCCCTGATCTTCGCCGCGGCTGTGCTGCTGGCACGGCTCACGGGGAAAAGCTGCCGGTTGATCCTGGCCGCCATCTTCACCACGGTGTTCGCGGCCTCGCTGACGTTCTCCGTCTGGGAGACCGGTGCCAACCAGGCCTATGCCTATTTCGACACCCGGACCCGGCTCTGGGAGTTTGCCCTTGGCTCGCTGCTGGCCCTGGCGCTTCCGTATCTTCGCCTGGGCAGGCGGGCCCGGATCCTGCTTGGCTGGGCGGGTGTGATTGCCATGCTCAGCTGCGGAATCATCCTGCAGGTCCAGCAGCAGTTCCCCGGCTACCTGGCGCTGTGGCCCACACTCGCGGCAGCAGCGGTCATCGCCGCCGGAGACACGGGAACCCGGGCCGGTGCGGACCACTGGCTCAAAGCCAAACCGCTGGTGATGCTGGGCAACAATTCCTACGCCTTGTACCTGTGGCACTGGCCCGTCCTGGTGTTCTGGCTCATCGCTTCCAAACAGGAGAACGCCGGCATCGTCGACGGCGCCGTCGTTGTTGCCGTCTCCCTGCTGCTGGCCGTCCTGACCACCAAACTGGTGGAAGTGCCGCTGCGCGAATGGGCCTGGCCCCAGACAGCCCCCTGGCGTTCCGCCATGGTCCTGGCCGCATCCTTCGCCCTGGTTGCCGCCCCGCTGGCCGGCTGGCAGGCCCGGGTGGATGCCCAGGCGGAGGCCGTTCGCCTGCAGTCGATCGCAGACAACCCGGGTGCGCTTTCCCTGGACCCGGACTTTGAAATGGCTTCGGCTACCCAGGCGCTGGTGAAGCCCGCACCGTCGGACATGGACCAGGAATGGGCACAGCTGGACGAGCCCTGCGAAGAGGGAGTTGCCCCCGCGGCCGGAAACTTGCTGGAGAAACACTGCAAACAGATTGGCAGTGCAGACGGCGCAGCGAAAACCCTCGTGGTCCTGGGCGACTCCCACGCCATGCAGTGGACCGCTGCGCTGGGTCCGGTCGCCCTTGCCAATGACTGGCACGTTGTTACGGTCCTGAAGATGGGCTGCCGGTACGGGGCAGAAGACCCCGACCGGTCCGAGGGCTGCAACGAGTTCAACCAGGCTGCCGGTGACTACGTTATGGACCTGATGCCGGACGCTGTCTTTACGGTGGCGTCGGTGACCCGGGAATCGGTTCCGGACGAAACACTCGCCGGAGGCTACGACGACGGCGTCCGCGGCTTTGCCGAAGCCGGCATCCAGGTCCTGGCCATGCGGGACAACCCGCGCTTTGAGTTCGACATGTTCAAATGCCTGGAGTCCAATGACTTCAACGCGCAGGCGTGCCACGTGCCGCGCAGCCAGCTGCTGACCGAAACGTCCCCGCTGGAGGGCCTCGAGGCGCGGATTCCCGGAGTCCGGGTGCTGGATATGAGTGACCAGTTCTGTTTCGAAGACGCCTGCCCGGGAATCATCGGCAACGTGATTGTCTACAAGGATCACGACCACCTGAACCGCACCTATCTGGAAACCACCTCGCACGTGCTGGCCGAACGTATCCTGGCCGTCACCGGGTGGGAGGGCGTGACCGTGCCGGGAACCACATAACGGATCTTCCGGCGGAATAGTGGGGCCCGCAGATTTCGTTCTACGATTGAGTGAATAACACTTGGAAGAAATCCTGGATAGATCCGGCCGTGATCGACCCGGTCGCCACCACACATCTTCAGTCCTGAAAGAGGCGCGCACTTGAGCCAGCAGTCCCCAGAACACGATCCGTTCGGCTTCGTCGGACTTACCTACGACGACGTCCTCCTGCTGCCCGGCCCCACGGACGTCATCCCGTCCGAAGCCGATACCAGTTCCCGGCTGACCAAGCGCATCACCGTTCAGACTCCGCTGCTTTCCGCCGCGATGGACACGGTCACCGAATCCCGCATGGCAATCGCCATGGCACGCCACGGCGGCCTGGGCGTGATTCACCGCAACCTTTCCATTGCGGACCAGGCGGAGCACGTGGACCGCGTCAAGCGCAGCGAATCCGGCATGATCACCAACCCGGTGACGATCGACCCCGACGCCACCCTGCAGGAACTCGACGACCTCTGCGCCCACTTCCGCGTCTCCGGCCTGCCGGTCGTTGACCCGGATAACAAGCTTCTGGGCATCGTCACCAACCGCGACACCCGCTTCATCCCGCGCTCTGAGTACCCCACCCGCAAGGTCGGGGAAGTCATGACCCGCATGCCGCTGATCACCGGGCGCGTTGGAATCACCCCCGATGAAACCGTTGAGCTCCTGGGCAAGAACCGCATCGAGAAGCTCCCGCTGGTGGACGATGCCGGACGTCTCCAGGGCCTGATCACGGTCAAGGATTTCGACAAGGCCGAGCAGTACCCGTTTGCCACCAAGGATGACGAGGGCCGGCTGCGCGTCGGTGCCGCCGTCGGCTTCTTCGGCGACGGCTACGAGCGCGCCATGGCACTGGTTGACGCCGGCGTCGACGTCCTGGTGGTGGATACCGCCAACGGCCACAGCGCAGGCGTGCTGGAAATGATTGCCCGCCTGAAGAAGGACCCCGCCGCAGCCCATGTGGACGTCATTGGCGGCCAGGCAGCCACCCGCGAAGGGGCCCAGGCGCTGATCGACGCCGGTGCTGACGCCATCAAGGTGGGCGTAGGCCCCGGCTCGATCTGCACCACCCGCGTCGTTGCCGGCGTTGGCGTTCCGCAGATCACCGCCATCTACGAAGCAGCCAAGGCTGCAATTCCTGCCGGTGTTCCGGTCATTGCCGACGGCGGCCTGCAGTACTCGGGCGACATCGGCAAGGCGATCGTTGCCGGTGCCGACACCGTGATGCTCGGCGGACTGCTGGCAGGCTCCGCGGAAAGCCCCGGCGACCTGGTGTTCGTGAACGGCAAGCAGTTCAAGACCTACCGCGGCATGGGCTCCCTGGGCGCCATGCAGACCCGCGGAAAGAACACCTCCTACTCCAAGGACCGGTACTTCCAGGCCGATGTGCCCAGCGACGAAAAGCTGATCCCCGAAGGCATTGAAGGCCAGGTGCCCTACCGCGGCCCGCTGTCCGCCGTCGCGCACCAGCTGGTTGGCGGCCTGCGCCAGACCATGTTCTACACCGGTGCACACACCATCGCCGAGCTGAAGGCCAAGGGCCGCTTCGTCCGGATCACCCCCGCCGGGCTGAAGGAATCCCATCCGCACGACATCATGATGACCGCCGAAGCGCCGAACTACGGCCGCCGGTAGGCCCTCATAAGCAGGCAGGCACCGTTCCCGGCCGGGAACGGTGCCTGCTTCTTTTAAGGACTGGGATAACCTAGAGCAGTGACTAACGAGATAGAGATTGGCCGTGGCAAGCGTGGGCGCAGAGCCTACTCCCTGGATGACGTAGCGATTGTGCCTTCCCGGCGCACCCGTGATCCGCAGGATGTCTCGATCAACTGGCAGATAGACGCCTACCAGTTCGAGATGCCGGTTATCGGCGCTCCCATGGACTCGGTGATGTCTCCTGCAACTGCCATCGCGCTGGGCCGCCTGGGCGGGCTGGGAGTGCTGAACCTCGAGGGCCTGTGGACCCGCTACGAGGACCCGCAGCCGATCCTGGACGAAATTGCCGTCCTCAGCGAAGAAAACTTCAACCCCTCGGCCACCCGCCGGCTGCAGGAAATCTATGCTGCGCCGATCCGGGCCGAGCTGATCACCTCCCGCCTGGCGGAGGTACGCGAAGCCGGCGTCACAGTCGCCGGGTCCCTGACACCGCAGCGCACCCAGGAGTTCTACAAGACTGTCCTGGCCGCCGGCGTCGACATTTTCGTGATCCGCGGCACCACAGTCTCCGCAGAACACGTCTCCAAGAACGTTGAACCGCTGAACCTCAAGCAGTTCATCTACGAACTCGACGTACCCGTCATTGTCGGCGGAGCCGCCGGCTACACCCCGGCCCTGCACCTGATGCGTACCGGTGCTGCCGGCGTCCTGGTCGGTTTCGGCGGGGGAGCAACGACGACGACGCGGCGCGCCCTTGGCATTCACGCCCCCATGGCAACTGCCATCTCTGACATCGCCGAAGCCCGGCGCGACTACATGGACGAGTCCGGCGGACGGTACGTCCACGTGATCGCCGACGGCGGCATGGGCACCAGCGGCGACATCATCAAGGCCATCGCCATGGGAGCCGACGCCGTCATGCTCGGCTCCGCGCTGGCACGTGCCGAGGAAGCCCCGGGCCGCGGCTGGCACTGGGGACAGGAAGCACACCACAGCGAGCTGCCCCGCGGAGACAGGGTCCACCTGGACACAGTCGCCCCGCTGAAGGAAGTTCTATGGGGTCCCTCACACCACACGAACGGAACCTCCAATTTGATGGGGGCTCTGCGGCGGGCAATGGCAACCACCGGATACTCTGACCTGAAGGCGTTCCAGCGGATCGACGTGCTGGTATCGCCATACCTTTACAACAACTGAGCTTTTCCAACCCCACCACCCCCGGGGCACGCTTCAGAGAGGAATCTTGACCATGGCAACAGATGCACTCAGTCCGGAATACCGCGAAGCAGCCCTTGAGAGACTGCGGGCCACAGCTGAACCGGGGGGACAGCTTGATGTCCTCATCGTCGGCGGCGGCGTAGTTGGAGCCGGTGCGGCACTGGACGCCGTCACCCGAGGCCTCAAGGTGGGCATGGTTGAAGCACGGGACTGGGCCTCCGGCACGTCCTCGCGCTCCTCCAAGCTGATTCACGGCGGCCTGCGCTACCTCGAGATGCTCGATTTCGCGCTGGTCCAGGAAGCATTGAAGGAACGCGGCCTGCTGCTGCAGCGCATCGCACCGCACCTGGTCAAGCCGGTGCCGTTCCTGTACCCGCTGACCAAGCGCTTCGTGGAACGTCCCTACGTGGGTGCGGGCATCTTCCTGTACGACACCCTGGGCATGACCTCCGGAAACTCCCGCGGAGTTCCCATGCAGAAGCACCTCAGCCGCCGGGGCACCCTGCGGGCTGCGCCCAGCCTCAAGGATGACGCCATGATTGGTTCCATCCGCTACTACGACGGCCAGGTGGACGACGCCCGCTATGTGGCGAACATGGTCCGCACGGCCGTGCACTACGGCGCGGCCGCCGTGAACCGCCTTTCCGTGGTGGACTTCCTCCGCGAAGGGGAACGGGTAGTCGGCGCCCGGGTACGTGACCAGGAGACGGGCGAGGAATTCGACATCGCGGCCAGCCAGGTGGTCAACGCCACAGGTGTCTGGACCGACGAGACCCAGGCAATGGTTACCGACCGCGGACAGCTGAAGGTCCGGGCATCCAAGGGCATCCACCTGGTGGTTCCCCGGGACCGCATCCAGTCCACCGTCGGCATGATCCTGCGCACCGAAAAGTCCGTGCTCTTTGTGATCCCCTGGGGACGGCACTGGATTATCGGCACTACGGACACCGACTGGAACCTGGACAAGGCCCATCCGGCGGCCACCTCGGCGGACATCGACTACCTCCTTGAGCATGTGAACCGCGTCCTGAAGCGCCCGCTCACCCGGGAGGACGTTGAAGGCGTCTACGCCGGGCTTCGTCCGCTGCTGGCCGGCGAGAATGACTCAACTGCAAAACTCTCCCGCGAACACGTCGTCGCGCATCCTGTGCCGGGACTGGTGGTGGTGGCCGGCGGCAAGTGGACCACCTACCGCGTCATGGCAAAGGACGCAGTGGACGAGGCCGCACGCGCCCTGGATGAAAAGGTGCCCGAATCCTGCACCCAGACCATCCCGCTGCTCGGCGCCGTCGGCTACAAGGCGGCCTGGAACCGGCGCCACCGCACCGCTGAGGAGTACGGAATCCACGTTGTCCGGGTGGAGCACCTGCTCAACCGCTACGGAGCCCTGGCCGGTGAGGTCCTGGACCTTATCGCTGCCGACCAGACCCTCGGCGAACCGCTCCCTGGAGCTGATGACTACCTCGGCGCTGAAGTCGTGTACGCAACCACCCATGAAGGCGCCCGGCACATCGAAGATGTGCTGGCACGCCGTACCCGGATCTCGATTGAGTCCTGGGACCGCGGTGTCTCGGCGGCGCCTGTGGTGGCGGGCCTGATGGCGCCGATCCTGGGCTGGGACGAGGCACGGGTGGAGGAAGAAGTCCGCCACTACCGCGCCAGGGTCGAAGCCGAGCGGCTCAGCCAGGAGCAGCCGGACGATATTTCCGCCGACGCTGCCCGGCTGGCAGTCCAGGACATTGCACCGCGCTGAACCAGGAGCCCAACGGCATGAGTGATCTCAGTCTGAATGCGTCCGGCGCCGTCCTGACCGATCCTGAAATGGTCATCCTGGAGATGGAGGCCAAGGACCGGGACGACGCCGCGGCGCAGCTGGCCGAACGGATGTACCGGCAGGGGCGGCTCAAGGACCTGGACGGGTTCCTGAAGGATGTCACCGCCAGGGAACACCAGATGGCAACCGGGCTGCCCGGCGGTATTGGCCTGCCCCACGCCCGCAGCGTGTATACGGTCAAGACATCCATTGCCGTTGGGATCTGCAAGTACGGGCACAGCGTGGACTTCGGCGCTTCCGATGGCCCGGCTACGGTGGTGCTTCTGATCGCCACCCCGGCCGCGGCCTACTCGGAACACCTGGAGGTGCTGGCCACGCTGGCCCGGTCCCTGTTCCGGCCGTCGTTCCGGGAATCCCTGCGCCGTGCGCAGGACCCGGAAGTCATCGCTGAACTGATCAACTCCTCGCTCGTGTTCTTTGACCACTGAGGCCCCCTGGAGGCGGCATTGGGTTTTCTACACGACTACGAAGTACCGTTAAGCCGTGCTTAAGACTGCCCTGCAACCGCGCTGGATCGCCGGACTCCTGTTTGCCCTGGCCATATCCACCGTGTTCGTGCTGCTCTCCGAATGGCAGTTCTCGGCAGCGGAAAGCGAGGGGCCGCCGCCCGCAGAGGACACTGAGGTTGTCCGTCCGCTGACGGAGGTCTTCACACCCGGTGTGCCGCTCTACGGAACCCAGGCGGACCAGATGGTCACGTTTACCGGGTCCTTCCAGCCCGAGGACCAGGTCCTGATCGGGAACCGGCTGCTGGACGGCGAAGAAGGTTACTGGGTGGTGACCTCCTTCGACGTCGACGGTGCCCCGCAGGATGCATCGATCCCCGTCGTGCGGGGCTGGACTGAAGACCCAGGCAATGCCGGAACGGCCCCCGACGGCGATGTCACCATCACCGGCCGGCTGCTGCCACCTGAGGCCCCGATCGCGGGTCCCGTCCCCGACGGCACGATCGCTGCCCTCTCCAGCGCGGAGCTCGGCAACATCTGGGACGAGCCGCTGTATTCGGCGTTCGTTACCGCCCACGAGACACTGGTGGACGGAGTTCCGGCCGAATCGGGCTTGGAGACCGTGACGGTCGCCCCGCAGCCGCAGGAAACCACGATCAACTGGCTGAACATCTTCTACGCCGTTGAATGGGTCGTGTTCGCAGGCTTTGCCGTGTTCCTCTGGTGGCGGCTGCTTGCCGACTCCTACCAGCGCAGCCTTGAAGAAGACGAATACGAAGATGACGACGAATTCGAAGATGACGACGAATATGCCGACGGGCAGGGCGAAGGCACCGGCCCAACTACCAGTGAGGTAAAGAAGTGAGCGACCCCGCAGTCACCAAGAAGCCGCGGCCCAGGAAGAAGAAGCGGCGCTTCGGAGGCACACACGCGCAGATCCGGACAGCGCTGGCTTTCTACAAGGTCTCCTCGTGGGTGACCGGCATCTTCCTGCTGCTCCTCGTAGCCGAGATGATCATGAAGTACGTGCTGGACATTCCGCCGGTAATCGTCGGCGGGCTGAACCTTTACACGGCAGTGCTCATCGCCCATGGCTGGCTATACGTGGTCTACCTCTTCGCCGACTTCCGCCTGTGGCAGCTGATGCGGTGGCCGTTCTCCAAGTTCATCGTGATTGCCCTCGGCGGCGTGGTGCCGTTCCTCTCCTTCATCGTGGAAGCCCGCACCCACAAGCAGGTGCTGGCTGAGCTGGAAGCCCACCCCGAGGCAGCCAAGAGATACTAGCCACCTTCTCCGGCGCGATGTGCGGGAGAAGTCCTGCGGCGACTATCCTTGGAACCGTGACTAATCCCGCGACTCCTCCCATTGAAGAGCGCCCCGTCCTCGTAGTGGATTACGGTGCCCAGTACGCGCAGCTTATTGCCCGGCGCGTACGTGAAGCCGATGTCTACTCTGAGGTCGTGCCGCACACCTACAGCACCGAAGACCTTCTGGCCAAGAACCCGGCAGCGATCATCCTGTCCGGCGGCCCCTCCAGTGTTTACGCTGAAGGCGCCCCCAAGGTGGACCCCGAACTGTTCGAATCCGGTGTTCCGGTCTTCGGCATTTGCTACGGATTCCAGGCGATGGCTGCCGCCCTTGGCGGCAAGGTCGCGGAAACCGGCCTGCGCGAATACGGGTCCACGGATGCGTCAGCACTTGGTGCCCCGCGCTCCATCCTCGAAGGAACGCCCGAGCACCAGAACACCTGGATGAGCCACGGCGACAGTGTCCAGGAAGCACCCGAGGGCTTCGAAGTCCTGGCCAGCACCGCCGGAGCTCCGGTGGCAGCTTTCGCCAACGAGGAAAAGAAGCTCTACGGCGTGCAGTGGCACCCTGAGGTCAAGCACTCGGCCCACGGCCAGCAGGTCCTGGAGAACTTCCTGTTCAAGGGTGCAAGGCTGGACCGCAGCTGGACCACCGGCAATATTGTCGAAGAGCAGGTGGAACGGATCCGTGAACAGATCGGTTCAGCCCGTGTGATCTGCGGCCTTTCCGGCGGTGTGGACTCCGCCGTAGCCGCTGCCCTCGTGCAGCGTGCCGTGGGGGATCAGCTCACCTGCGTTTTCGTTGACCATGGACTGCTGCGCGAAGGCGAAGCAGAACAGGTTGAACGTGACTTCGTTGCTGCCACCGGCGTCAACCTTTACGTCGCCAATGAGCAGGAGCGTTTCCTGAACGCGCTGGCCGGGGTCACTGATCCCGAGACGAAGCGCAAGATCATCGGCCGTGAATTCATCCGCGCGTTCGAAGAAGCCGAGCGCGCCATCATGGCCGAGGCCAAGGCATCCGGGGAACCGATCCGCTTCCTGGTGCAGGGAACCCTGTACCCCGACGTCGTCGAATCCGGCGGCGGCGAGGGCGCAGCCAACATCAAGAGCCACCACAACGTGGGCGGGCTGCCCGAAGACATGCAGTTCGAGCTCGTGGAGCCGCTGCGGCTGCTGTTCAAGGACGAGGTCCGTGCCGTTGGCCGTGAGCTCGGCCTGCCGGCGGAAATCGTCGGACGCCAGCCGTTCCCCGGCCCCGGACTCGGAATCCGCATCATCGGCGAAGTCACCAGGGAACGCCTGGACCTGCTGCGCCGCGCTGATGCCATTGCGCGTGCAGAACTGACTGCCGCGGGCCTGGATGACGACGTATGGCAGATGCCGGTTGTGCTGCTGGCTGATGTCCGCAGCGTCGGTGTGCAGGGCGACGGCCGGACCTACGGCCACCCCATTGTCCTGCGCCCGGTCTCCAGCGAAGACGCGATGACGGCGGACTGGTCCCGCCTGCCGTACGACCTCCTGGCCCGGATCTCCAACCGGATTACCAACGAGGTGGACGGCGTGAACCGGGTGGTGCTGGACGTTACCAGCAAGCCGCCGGGAACGATCGAGTGGGAGTAGCATCATAGAGCGCGGGGGACGGCTGAACAGCCGTCCCCCGCGTTGCTATCCGGAGCTATGAGGTCAATTGACGATAGCTTGGAAGGTATGCCAGTTTGGTCGAGATCGTCGCGCGGAAGTGCAGGAAAGAGGGCATCAGTGTCTGAGCAGAATCCCGGGGACAGCGCCTCGGACTTCCTGCTGCCGTGGCTGGCCGGACTCGGCCAGCACGCCGGTTCGGACACGCTGCTGCATTTCACGGTCAGCCCGGAAAGCAGCATCGACCTGACCCATGCGCATCCTTCCGGACTCGCACAGCTGCTGGCCGGCAGGCGGACCCGGCTTTCCACCCTCCTGCGCGATGCCGACCATTACCGCGTGGCCATGCGCGCGGCCCGGGCGCTGCGCGCCAAGATCTATGAGCTGGGCTCTGACCGGGGGCTCGACGTCGGTTACCTGGCCGCCGGAACCGCGTCCTGGCGCTATGCCTCCGATGAGGCACTGCGCCCGGAGTCCCTCACCGCTCCTGTGCTCCTGACCGCAGTCAGCCTCACGGTCCATGCATCCCAGGACGACTACGAGCTCCAGCTCACCGGCAAAGCTGAACTGAACCCCGCGTTCATCCGCCACCTCCAGTCGCAGCAGGGGCTCGACGTCGACTCTGACGCGCTGGCCCGTCTCGCCTACGGAACTGCCCGCTTCGATCCCCACCCGGTCCTGGACCGCCTGCGCGCCCTCACAGAGGGTGTGCGCGGCATGAACATCGAGCACCGTCTGCTGGTTTCGACCTTTGCCGACCTTCCGGACCTGGCCGAAGACACCGCACTGGACCCCTCCCATCCGATCCTCCGTGCGCTGATGGATGCCGCCGTTGATGGCAGTTCAACTCCCGCCGAGCCCGCCGACCCCGGACTGCCTCCGCTCGATGACCGTGCGCCGGCCGATGAGCTCCTGGTCCTGGACGCGGACAAGGAACAGCAGGAAGTCCTGGACCTGGCCGGAGCCGGCGTATCCCTGGTAGTTTCCGCACCCCCCGGAACGGGGCAAACCCAGACCGCCGTCAACGCAGCCGCCTCTCTTGTGCACGCCGGCAAATCCGTGCTGGTGGTGGCTGAGCGCCGCGGAACGCTGAACGAATTCGTTTCCGCCCTGGACAGCCTGAACCTGGGATCGATGGTGCTGCAGCTCGGCGCAGGGCTGAGCGAGGAAGCGCTGCGGGACCGGCTGGTCCGGGCAATTGTCCGCAGCGAGAAGGCAACCGAACCGAACCTGGGCAACCTGCATAAGGTGCTGCAGGAGAGCCGGCATCAGCTGCGGGACCATGTGAAGTCCCTGCACAACGTCCGGCAGCGCTGGGGGTGCTCGCCCTACCAGGCCATGCAGTCCCTCGCGGAGCTGACTTCCATGACGCCGGCCCCTGCAACCACGGTCCGCCTGAAGCGCAGCGTCCTGGACAGCATCACCGACCGCACCGAGCTCACCGGCCGGCTCCGCCGCGCCGCAGAGCTGGGCAGCTTCTCCCGGGCGGCGGTCTCCAGCCCGTGGTTCGGGGCCAAGCTCCTAAACCGCAAGGAGACCGAAGCAGCCCACAAGCTGACTGAGGAGCTGGCCGAGGCGCTGCCGCAGCTGCGCGCCCGCGTGCAGGAAGTCGCCGAACACTCCCAAATCCGGCTGGGGGAGACTTTTGCCCAGTGGGGTGAGCAGCTGGAACTGCTCGTTGCTGTCCGGGAAAGCCTGGACAAGTTCACCCCGGACATCTTCGACCGCCCAGTCACCGATCTGATCTCCGCCACAGCCTCTTCCTCCTGGCGCCGCGAACACGGCGTGGACATGAGCTCCATGACCAGGTCCCGCCTGCGCCGGGTCGCCAAGGAGTACATCCGCCCGGGCGTGCATATCTCCGACCTGCACACCTCTCTGGTACAGGTCCAGCAGCAGCGCCTGGTCTGGGCCCGGTACGCTACCACCCAGCGCCACCCCTCGGTCCCCACCGGACTTGCCGACCTGAACCGCACCTACCTTGAGGTCAAGGAGCAGCTGGACACCCTGACCCGCATCCTCGCAGGGACACCCGACAAACCGGACCTTGCTGCCCAGTCGCTGGACGACCTGGAGAAGAAACTGAGGGCCCTCGCCGGGGACAAGGAGACACTGGAAACGCTTCCCGAGCGCACGCTGCTGGTGGACGAAATGCGGGGGCAGGGCCTCGGTGAGCTGCTGGACGACCTCGAAGCACGCGAAGTCACGCCCCGCCAGGTTGGCTATGAACTTGAGCTGGCCTGGTGGCAGTCTGCCCTGGAAGCCATGATCAGCGGCGACGACTACCTGGCCATGTCCGACGGAGACAGCCTGCGCAGGCTCGAGGCCGAGTACCGGCTGGCGGACAACGCGCACATTGCCTCCGGTGCCTCCAGGCTGCGCTGGGGACTGGCCCGCCGTTGGAGCGAGGGGATCAAGTCCCAGGCCAAGGACGCAGCCCGGCTCAAGGAAACCATCAAGACCGGACCGCTGACCGTGGACTCGCTGTCCAGCCAGTCCGACGAACTCGTTACCTCCCTGCTGCCTGTATGGGCCGCCAGCCCGCTGCTGCTGCCCATGATGCTGCCGGGGACACGGCGCTTCGATGCGCTGATCATCCTGGACGCCGAGTCAATGAGCCTGCAGGCCGCGGTTCCGGCAATCGCCCGGGCCGGACAGGTCATCGCCTTCGGCGACGGAAACCTGGATGGCCCGAAGCCATTCAGCATCAACGTCCAGCGACAGGAGTCCGGGGCCGCTGATGAACTGCCCAGTGCCTTCGATGCACTGTGCCGTATCCTCCCGTCCCGTACCCTCTCCACCGTTTACCGCGGCACCGACAAGCACCTGCTGAAGCAGCTGAGTGATGAGTTCTACGCCGGACGGCTGTCATGGGTTCCCCGCGGCGATGAGGTTGCCACTGGCGAACGGCCCCTCACCGTGGAGTACCTCGCTGATGGCACGGGCATGCCCAGCGCGGACCAGGAAGGCGTGGAAAGCGTCTCCGCCGAAGTGAACCGGGTTGTCGACCTGGTCTTCGAACACGTCCGGCGGCGGCCGAGCCAGTCCCTGGCCGTCATTACCGCCAGCCCACGCCACGCGGTACGCGTGGCTGAAGCAATCCGGGTGCAGATGGCCAACTTCCCCTGGGCATCGGACTTTTTCGCTCCGGGCGCCGAATCGTTCCGTGTTGTCCCGGCAGACCGTGCCGCCGGGCTGGTCCGCGATGCAGTGATTTTCTCCCTCGGCTTCGGCCGTACCCCGCACGGACGGGCGCTGCACAACTTCGGTCTGCTCTCCGAACCCGGAGGACGGGGCCGGTTCGTGAATGCGATGACCCGTGCCCGCCACCGCCTGCATGTGCTGACATGCTTCCAGCCCTCTGACCTTGATGAGTCAAGGCTTGGCCATGGTGCCAAGGACTTCTACCAGCTGCTGGTGCGGGAGCTTGACGGCAGCCCGGTTGCCGCGGCATCCAGGGAACGCTCCGCAGGGAACTCGATCATGTCCGACGATCCGCTGGTGGCGGACCTCGTTGGCCGCCTCCGCTCACGCGGGGCGGAAGTTTGGGACCACTACGACGACGCCATCGACATTGTTGCTACGGTCCGGCGGTCTGCGGATTCTGATCCGGCGGTTCCCATGGCCATCGAGTCCGACGGGACATCCAGGTACCGCAGCATGAGCGTCCGCGAAAGAAGCCGGCTGCGCCCCCAGTTGCTGGAACGGCTCGGCTGGCGGTACATGCCGCTCTGGACCATTGAAGTGTTCACCGATCCGGCAGCGTGCGCGGATCTTGTTGGACGTTATTTGGGACTGTCCGCCCCCGCCCCGGAACCGGAACCTATCCGTGAAGCGCACACGGCAGCTGCACCGGTGAAAGTAGTACCGCATGGCAGCACCAGAATCCGGCCCAGGTCGGAAGAACAACCCAACCCGGCTATCCGGGCCGCGGCAGCAGCTGCGGCTGCGGCCGGCGGAATCGACAAAGCGAATGAGCCAAGAACCGAGAAATGATCCCGCAGCGGAAACATCCGGCGCGAATGCTGAGTCCTCGCTGACCAGTCCCGCTGCGGACAAAGGTTTACCCGGGGCACAAGCACCGGCGCGCAGGCGTGTCCCGCGCCGAAGCACGTCTGCGCCTACAACCCTGAAGCAGGCAGCAGCGCTGCTGCACACCGCACCGGCTTCCGCATCGGAGCCGGCCGGGTCCCGGTCTGAGGGTGCTGAGTCAGGCCCGCCCGAAAGCGGCGGGCGGGGGCGCAGGCCCGGCACTGCCGGTCCGGGCCTTATTCCCAAGAAGGCGGCCGAAGACGACCCGCGTGCCTGGGGCGACCGGCCCGATGATGTGGCCGCCTGGCTGAAGGAACAGCGCCCTCCGCACTGGGGCTGAGGCCCGGGAAGCGTCTGCGCAAACGCCCCTGATGAGCTGCCCGGTAACTCAGGCCTACCCGCCGTTCGGAACAAGATAGAGCTGGCTCTGCGCTGAGGCTACCGCGAGGCGGGCAGCGTCGGCGGCCGGCGCTGCTACCACAACCAGAGGGCCCTCATCGGGGCCGGACCACGGCCCGGGGCCGCTGTCTGCCGCCGTAATCCAGAGCACCGGAACAGCTGAAGCCAGAACATCCAAAGGGCCCGCGCCGTCGAATCCTGTCTCCGAAGCCGCCACCACGTCTACAAGAACTCCGGGGGAGAGGAGCGCCGCGGCTGCTGGATCTGCCGGGCGCAGCGGAACAGCGGACGAGCCTTCGGCCGCTCCTGCGAGCATGCCGTCTCCTATCAGGAACGAGTCATTAATGACTGTGCCTTTGCGCAGCGGCACCGCCAGCTGCTGTCCTGCGGCCTGGCCTGGATCCGCGAACGCCCCGGCGGGGACCGCTCCGGGCGGAAGCTGCACCAGCCGCAGATCCCGGGAGGCAAGCACATGCCCTGAAGGCAGGTCTCCGGCGGCAGCCGCAACGGCAACCGTTCTGGGTTCCTGGGGAAGCAGGGACTGGACCGCCAGTCCGCATGCGGCAGCAGCCAGTACGCCGGCGAGCAGGCGGCGCCGCCTAACCAGGAAGCGGTGGAATTTTCCCCGCCCAGATTGCGGTCCGGACCGCCCGGTCTCCGGCTGCCGGGCTGCCCGGACACCGGAGCGGGCAGGTTTCCGGCGACGTGCACGGGAGGATGAACCGCGTCTGGATCTAATCAACATGCGCCCACGCTAGGCGCGCAGGCCGAAGAGACTCCGGCACAGCAGGGAAAAACGGGCATAAAAAAGGCGCCCCGGTTTCCTGTGGAGGAGGGGCGCCTTCGGATCAGGTCCGGGAACCGGATCCGATCATACGTCTGGCTAGCTTGCAGATGCCGCCGGAGCAGGCGAAGCGGCAGGTGTGGGAGCCGGTGCGGATTTGGCTGCAGACTCCTTTGCGCCGGTGTCCTTGGAAGGTGCCGCCGGGACCGTCGAGGCGGCATCCCGCGAGTCGGTGCGGTAGAAACCGGAGCCCTTGAAGACCACGCCTACGCTGTTGAACTTCTTGCGCAGGTTTCCGCCGCACTCCGGGCACACGGTCAGGCTGTCATCGGTGAAGGACTGCTGGATGTCGAACGCGTGGCCGCAATCCTTGCAGGCATATGCATACGTGGGCACTCTTACTCCTCCTGAAGGGCGAAAGGAAGGCCTCAGCAGTGCCGGCGCCCGCCTTGGGCGGCTGACTGGCACTCTGTGGCCTAGAGTGCTAAGTATACACCTCCCGGCCGTCTGCACGGGTATAGCCGGACGGGGTGAGGATGCCGTCTACGGGGACGTCCAGGGCATCGGCAGGCAGTCCGCCGGCCGGAACGAACTCGTGATCGTGAACCAGTGCCACTACGGGTGCCGTGCCGCCCCGGGCACGGAACGCGGTAAGGAACCTGTCGTAGTAGCCCCCGCCCTTGCCCATGCGAACGCCGTCGGACGCGGCTGCGAGGGCCGGTATCAGCAGCAGGTCGAGTCCCAGCACCCGGGTGAGGTCCAGGCGCGGACCAGCGGGTTCAGGTATTCCGGGGAACAGGCCCGGAACCAGCTCGGTGTCCGGTGTCCAGACGCACCATGAAAGCTGATGATCGGGTTCGCAGACGGGCACAACCACTGTGTGGCCGGCCAGCGTGATGGCCTGAAGGAGGTCCGTAGTGTCGGGCTCCTTTCCGGCTGAAAGGTAGCAGCTCACCAGTGAACCGGGTTTCAGCGGCTGCAGCAGGGGAGCAGCGGCGGTTCGGAGTTCCTGTGCCGTTGACACGGTTTCAGGCAGGTCCCGCCGGAGCTTCTTGAACCGGGAACGGACCTGTTCTTTCATTTCGGCGCTCATGGGCCCATTCTGCCTGTTTGGGCGGGGCATTTGGCGTGCCACGTGATCGTTTAGGTACTCTTACCGTCATGACCTCACGCCCAAAGATCACCAAAGCCGTAATTCCCGCCGCCGGTTTGGGGACGCGTTTCCTTCCTGCCACCAAGGCAATGCCGAAGGAAATGCTTCCGGTCGTGGACAAGCCGGCCATCCAGTACGTTGTCGAAGAAGCAGTCAACGCGGGCATGCCGGACATCCTGATGATCACCGGCCGTAACAAGCGCTCCCTCGAAGACCACTTCGACCGGGTTCCCTTCATCGAGCAGACGCTCAAGGACAAGGGCGACGACGAGAAGCTCGCGCTGGTCCGTGAGTCCTCCGAACTGGGGGAGATCCACTATCTGCGCCAGGGCGATCCCAAGGGCCTGGGCCATGCTGTCCTGCGCGCCAAACTGCACATCGGTGACGATCCCTTCGCCGTGCTGCTCGGTGATGACCTCATTGATGCGCGCGACCCGCTGCTTGAGACCATGGTGGAGGTCCAGGCGAAGACCGGCGGTTCCGTCGTTGCGCTGATCGAGGTTGAGCCTGACCAGATCAGTTCTTACGGCTGCGCCGATATCTCCGTGATTGAGGGCGAGGACTACGTCCGCGTCAACAAGCTCGTGGAGAAGCCCGACGCCGCAGACGCGCCGTCGAACCTGGCCGTCATCGGCCGGTACGTGCTGCACCCCTCCGTCTTCGATGTCCTTGAAGAAACCGGCCCCGGCCGCGGCGGGGAAATCCAGCTGACCGACGCCCTGCAGACCCTTGCATCCGCTGAGGGCGAGGGCTCCGGCGTTTACGGCGTCGTCTTCCGCGGCCGCCGCTATGACACCGGTGACAAGCTCAGCTACCTCAAGGCCGTCGTCACCCTCGCATCCGAGCGCGAAGACCTTGGCCCGGATCTGCGTGCGTGGCTGAAGGATTTCAACAGCTCTATCGAAGACTAGCCCCGTGCTGGGGTCGGCCATCTGGCCGGTGACGCTGGAGAACGGCGACCTCATCCTCAGGCCAATCCGCTACCGGGACCGCACCGAATGGAACTCGGTGCGGTCCCGGAATGCGCAGTGGATCGGCCCGTGGGAAGCGACCAACCCGTTGCCGGGCACCGACCTGCCGACGTACGCCGGCATGGTCCGCAGCCTCAACCAGCAGGCGCGGCAGGACACAGCCCTCCCATTTGTGATCACCGAACGCCAGGGCAGCCTGCGCACCCCGCCGCCGATCGTGGGACAGCTGACGGTGTCCTCGATCATCTGGGGATCAGCCCGGATGGCGACGCTGGGCTATTGGGTGGACCAGGCGCACGCGGGCCGGGGGATTGCACCCACGGCCGTGGCGATGGCCACCGACCACTGCTTCCGGGTGCTGGGTCTGCACCGAATGGAGATCAATATCCGTCCGGAGAACCGGCCAAGCCTCCGCGTAGTGCAAAAGCTGGGTTTCCGGGAAGAGGGACTGCGGAAGCGCTACCTGCACATCGCCGGTTCCTGGGCAGACCATCTCAGCTTCGCAATCACCGCCGAAGAAGTACCCGAAGGGCTGCTGGCACGGCTGGCATCAACGCGCTGACTTCGGGTTTTGGGTCAACAGGTTTTTCCGAAGTGACTCGACACACCCCCGGTAATGCCGGAGGAGATGACTGTTTTCTTCTACGGTCATAGATGTGGACTTCCCTCTTAACAGCTCCCTGGTCCTGGCAGCCGCCGTCGGGCTCTGGCTGCTGTGGGTCGCCCCTCAGTACCTGCATGGAAAACAGGTGCCGGCCCCCTCCCAGGGGCGTGCCGGCACCGCAGTCCGCGCAGCCAGCAGTGCCGTCACCGAACCGGACCCAAGCTCTCAGGGGAAGACCATGCACAACACCAGCACTGGCGTTCAGCACACGCCGCTCCCGCAGGGAGGCTCCGGGCACGGATCCGGATCGCCGGCGGGCCAGGCTACCCCGGCAAACGCTTCCCGGTCGCTGCAGGTGCGCTATGGCCGGCTGACGCTGGCCGTCCTCGGACTGCTCTTTATCCTGACTTTCCTCGCCGGAGGAACCGTTGCACTGTTCGGACCCCTTTCCGGCTGGATTCCCGCCGGTGCCGCGCTGGGCACCGTTGCAGTTTTCGCCTCGCTGCGAAGCCTCGCTGTCCGTGACCTGCGTGCACGCCGTGCGCGCCAGGCAGCAGCAGCGGCCCGCAGGAAGGACTCGGTGCCTCCTGCTGCTCCTGCGCCCCACAATCCACGCGCAGACAAGGTGTTCGACGCCGTTGGCGAAGACGCTGCCCGAAAGGCTGCATCCCCTGCAGCAGCAGAGCCGACCCGCCCTGAGGCACCGCAGCCCAAGCCTGTGCCCCGCCTGACCGCGCAGGAACTGCGCGCAGCGGCCCTGGCCGAAGCTGCAAAGAGTGCGGAAGCATCGTCCTGGCAGCCGGTCGCAGTGCCGAAGCCGACGTATGTCGATGCGCCCGTGGCGCAGCGCCCGGCGCCTGCGCCGCTGGCCGCGCCTGCCTCACCCAGGCCTGTCCTGAAGACTCCCATCCGTCCCGTGGCCACTCCCGCGGCCGGAAGCACGGCCATTGAACCGCGGCCCGCCACCGGGATCCTCAACCTGGACGACGTTCTCCAGCGACGGCGCGCCTAACCGAAGGCGTGGTTCCTCCTCCCCGCAGCCGGTCCGGAGCCGGCCGCAGCGGGGCCCAGCGCGGCAGGCTCCGGTCCGCTGAGGACCGGGGACTGCTTGAGAGCCGGGCCATGGCAGTCCCGCTCGCGGAACTGCTGACCGCCGGTGGACTGGTTCTGCATTCGTTCAACCATGAGCGCACCTTCGACCGTCCCGGCGCCGGAGTCACCGTTCTCTTCCGGATCCAGGCAGTGGACCAGGACGGCGCGGAGATAACCGTCTACGCCGGTGCCACGACCTCGCCCGCGGCAGCCCGGGGCCCTGCCCTGCGCACCTCCCTTTCAGGAACGCAGCTGTTCCTCTGGCTGCACCCCCGTGATCCGCTTCTTCCGGACCTGGCCTGGGCCCTGTCTCCCGAGGATCTGGCCCGCGATGTGTTCGCACCCGGCACCAGCCCCGCAGGCGTCGGCGTGCGGGTCACCGGTTACCGGCCGCTGCGCCGCGCCGTGGTGCACGCTTCCTCAGGTCTCGACGGTGTGTACCTCAAAGTGGTCCTGCCCGGCCAAGCTGAGGAACTGCGCCACAGGCACCGGCTCCTCGCGGCATCCGCAGTACCCGCGGCCGCGCTTCGTCCGGGACCTGCCCACCGCAGTGCCGTCGTGCTTGAACAGCTAACGGGTACCCCCCTTCTGCGAGGACTGGCAGCCGGCTCGCACGGACTTTCCGCAGGGGACCTGACCGGTTTGCTGGATGAACTGCCCGCAGCTGCCCTGGACCTCCGGCGCCGGCCTGCCTGGGCGGAGCGTTCGCGTGCCTACGGCCAGGCGGCCGCAGCCCTCCTGCCTGGCCAGCGCATGCGGGTTCAGGCCCTTGCAGCAGGGGTGGAGTCGCTGGTTGCTGAACTGGACCCGGGACCCGTTGTTCCTGTCCATGGGGACTTCTATGAAGGAAACCTCCTGGCCGCGGCGGGACGGATCACCGGGGTGCTGGATGTTGACGGGCTGGGTCCCGGGCACCGGGTGGACGACCTCGCGTGTTTCATCGGACATCTGGCGGTATTGGCCAGGCTCTCGCCTGACTCAGCCCTGCCCGGCGAACTCGCAGCGTTCCAGGCCGGGTTCGAATCCGCGGCAGCAGCTGCCGGCAGTTCCCCGGCGGCACTGAACGCACGGGCTGCCGGAGTTGCCCTCAGCCTGGTCCCCGGCGCCCGCGCCGGGAGGCTGGACCGGGAGTCCAATGCCCTGGCCCGGCTGGAAGCGGCTGAGCACCTGCTGGAGCAGGCACAGGGCCGCGCCGCCTGATTGCGGTGCGGCGGCGGGCAAAAACCGTCGCAATATCCGGTCCGCCGTCCCGCCTGCGTAGGCTAAAGGAATGCAATCAAGCACCAGCGCACCACATCCGGACCCGTTCACTGCCATCGGTCTGGACATAGGCGGCAGCAAGACCCACGGCATACGCCTCGAGGGGCAGACCGTCGCAGCGGAGGCGGTCACGGGCAGCGCGAACGTGCAGAACGTCACCACGGAGCAGGCACGCCACAATCTTGCGGAGATCTTCGCAGCCCTGGGCACCGACGGCGTCTCGCGGGTTGTTGCCGGCTCCGGGGGAGTGGACACTGCCCAGGACGCTGCAGCGCTGCAATCGCTGATCCTTGAACACGTGCCCACAGCTGAAGTAACCGTTGTGCATGACACCCGGCTGATCCTTGCGGCCGGCGAAGCGCCCTCCGGCATCGGCCTGATCGCCGGTACCGGTTCGGTGGCCTGGGGGATGGACCAGACAGGGGCCCAGGCCCGTTCCGGCGGATGGGGCTACCTGCTGGGTGATGAGGGAAGCGCCTACTGGATCGGCCGTGAAGCAGTCCGCCACGCGCTGCGGCTGCATGACACGGGCCAGCAGCCGGACCGGCTTTCAGCGGAGCTGCTGCTCGCCGTCGGCATTGAGTCCCCCGACGCGCTGATCGCACGTTTCCACGGCGGAACCGGCCGCCGGTACTGGGCCTCGATGGCGAGGGTAGTGTTCGACGCCGCGCAGGAAGGGCACGCACCCAGCCGCAGCATCATTGCTACGGCGGCCCGCGACCTGGCTTCCCTGGTTGCCGACGTCGCGGCGCAGCTGGGCATCAGCGGCCCAGTGGTAGTCGGCGGCGGAATCGGGGTGCACCAGCCGCTGCTCCAGGAGCTGCTGACCGCCGGGCTGTCCGCCCGCGGCCTGGGAGACATCCGTTTCCTCACCCAGGACCCGGTCTTCGGCGTCCGCTACCTCCTGCAGGACTCCGCCGCATGAGCCGGGACTTTGACGTGCGTGTTGGCGCCTATGCCGTGGTGGTCAGGGACGGGAAAATCCTGCTCGCCCACTGGAACCAGCACGGCAACTCGGCCTGGACCCTGCCGGGCGGTGGACTCGAGTTTGGTGAGGATGCCCCCACCGCCGCCGTGCGGGAGGTGCAGGAGGAAACAGGCTTCCGCGTCGAACTGCAGGACCTGCTGGGAGTGGACAGCCACTTCGTGCCCCCTGAACGCCGGATGCGCGGAGAGGGACGGATGCTCCATGCACTGCGGGTGATCTACCGCGCCCGGGTCACGGGCGGCTCACTGGTCAACGAAGCGTCCGGAAGCACGGATGAAGCCGCCTGGTTCCCGCTGGATGATGTGGAGGGCCTTGAACGCGTGGGGCTGGTCGACGTGGCCCTCAAACTCCTCGCCGCTGCTCCCGGCAGTGGTCCTGCACCTATTCGCTAGCCGCGTAACCGGGCTTTCCGCTGGACTCGGGGGCACGGAAACACATAGCTTAAACCCACGGCTTGTAAGCATGCTGCCGTTTAATAGAGCGTATGCGAGCCTGTCGCACCCAACCACGGAGGCAGCCATGTCCATGCCGGAATCCTCAGCATCCCCTTCGGACACAGCCGAGCCCATGATCCGTTTCCGGGACGTCACCAAGTCCTATCCCGGCTCGGACTCCCCGGCCGTGGACAATCTGTCGATGGACATCGCCAAGGGAGCCATTACCGTTTTCGTGGGCCCCTCGGGCTGCGGAAAAACCACCTCCCTTCGGATGATCAACCGGATGGTTGAACCCACCTCCGGAACAATCCACGTAGACGGCATGGATGCTTCGAAGGTCGCTCCCTCGGCGCTGCGCCGTTCAATGGGCTACGTTATGCAGTCCTCCGGGCTCCTTCCACACCGCACGGTGCTGGACAACATCGCCACCGTCCCGCGCCTTAACGGGGTTCCGCGCCGTCAGGCGAGGGCCCGCGCTGCGGAACTGCTCGACGTCGTGGGCCTGGACCCGGGGATGGCCAAGCGTTACCCGGGACAGCTCTCCGGAGGGCAGCAACAGCGGGTAGGTGTCGCCCGTGCACTCGCCGCTGACCCGCCCGTGCTGCTGATGGACGAGCCGTTCAGCGCCGTCGACCCCGTGGTGCGCAGCGAACTGCAGCAGGAACTGCTGCGCCTGCAGCGGGAACTTGCCAAGACGATCGTGTTTGTCACCCACGACATCGACGAGGCGACGGTACTCGGCGACAAGGTGGCCGTCTTCGCCGTTGGCGGCAGGCTTGCCCAGTTTGACACCCCCGAGGGCATCCTGCGTGCCCCCGTGGATGACTTCGTAGCGGGCTTCGTGGGCAGGGACCGCGGCTTCCGGCACCTGGGATTCCAGCCCGGCAAGGAAGTACCCGTGTATCCGGTGCAGACACTGGACCCCGATCAGCTTGCGGACCGCAGCGTGCCGGTCCGGGATGGCTGGGCGCTGGCCGTCGACCATGGCAGCCGCCCGCTGGGCTGGGTGCCGGCGTCAAGCCGGGACTCCGTGACCTCCTCCGAACACGTGGTTCCGGGCGGGTCCCTCCACCGGCTCGGTGAGAGCCTCCGCAGCGCCCTGGACGCCGCACTTTCTTCGCCTTCCGGGCTGGGCGTCGTGGTGGACGCCGATGGCCGGGCTGCGGGAATCGTCCGTGCCGGTGAGATCTTCGAACTGATTGAAGCCGCCCGGCTGCGGCGCGGCAGGGCACTGCACGGTTCGGAGGTCTGAGCATGGACTGGTTCCTCTCCAACACGGAGATGATCTCCCGGCTGACCGCCCTGCACCTCTTCCAGGCTGTGGTTCCGCTGATCCTTGGCCTGCTGATCGCGCTGCCGCTGGCGCAGTTCGCCCGGCTGCACCGCCTCGCCGGAGGTGCCATCCTGGGAACATCGGCCATCCTCTACACGATTCCGTCGCTGGCACTGTTCGTCCTGCTGCCGGTAATTCTCGGGACAAAGGTCCTGGACATCACCAACGTGGTGGTTGCCCTGACGATCTACGCCGTGGCTCTCCTGGTCCGCTCCACCGTTGATGCCTTGAATTCAGTGGACGACGACGTCCGGCAGGCCGCCACGGCCATGGGCTACAAGCCGCTGCGCCGTTTCCTCGCCGTCGACCTTCCGCTTTCCCTGCCCGTGCTGTTCGCAGGACTGCGGGTGATCTCGGTGTCCAACATGTCTCTGGTGAGCGTGGGCGCGCTGCTCGGCATCGACAGCCTGGGCCGGCTGTTCATGGACGGTCTGTACCGGAACTTCCTCACCGAAATCGTGATCGGCATCGGCCTGATCCTCCTTCTGGCGCTTGTGCTGGACCTGGTGCTGGTCCTGGCGCAGAGGCTGCTTACTCCGTGGACACGTGCCGTGCGGAGCACCAAGCCAAAGCTGCCGCTGAACACGGTTGAAGCGCGGACGGCGGCACGCTGATGAATTACTCAAGCGACAACGTCCTGGTCCAGATGTTCGAATGGCTCACTGCGCCATCATCGTGGGAAGGCAGCCGGGGAATCTTCGCACGCATCCTGGAGCACCTTGGCTACACCGCGCTCGCAGTGGGCATCGCAGCCCTGATCGCTGTACCGCTGGGCCTGTACATCGGGCACACCGGCCGCGGCCGCGTCGTCGTCGTCTCCGGGGTCGGAATCCTGCGTGCCCTGCCCACGCTGGGTCTCGTGTTCCTCTTTGTACTCCTCGCCGGGGTCGGCCTGATGCCGCCCATCTGGGCGCTCGTGCTGCTGGCAATTCCGCCGCTGCTCGCGGGTGTCTACGCCGGAATATCGTCCGTGGACCGCACCGTCGTGGACGCGGCCAGGGCCATGGGGATGAGCGAAACACAGATCCTGTTCAAGGTTGAGCTGCCCAACGGCCTGAAGGTTGTCTTCGGGGGCGTGCGGGCCGCGGTGCTCCAGGTCCTGGCCACTGTTTCAGTGGTGGCCTTCATCTCGCTGGGCGGATTGGGTGTTTACCTGACCGAAGGGACACAGCTGCGCGACAATGGGCGGCTCTTCGGCGGCGCGCTGCTGATCGCGCTGCTGGCCCTTGCCGTTGATTTGGTGCTGGCGGCCGTCCAGCGCCTCGTACTTTCGCCGGGACTGCGCAGCAGCAGCTCCCGGAAACCGGCCACACACCGCAGCCGGCAGGTATCTCCTGCAGGCGTCCAAGGAGGAAGAACAGCATGAAAACAATTACGCGCCAGGGCAAAAGGAAGGCCCTTACCGGTGCCGCTGGCCTCGCCGCGGTCGCAATGCTCGCGGCCTGCGGGGCGAACTCGGATCCGCAGAGCGTGGAGTCATCGACGGCTCCCACCGGCGTGGAAGACTCCTCCACGGTGGTTGTGGGTTCCGCAGATTTCCCTGAATCCCAGATCATTGCGGAGATCTATGCCGGAGCGCTGAATGCCAAGGGCATCCAGGCAACCACCCAGCCCGGCATCGGCTCCCGCGAAATCTACTACCGGGCGCTGGAAGACGGCTCCGTGCAGATCATTCCGGACTACAGCGGCAACCTGCTGCTCTTCGCCGACACAGAGGCCACCGCCCAGTCGGCCGAGGAAATCATGGACGCCCTTCCGGCGGCCCTGGAAGAGGAGTCCCCGGACATGAACATTGCCGTCCTGGAGCCCGCCGAAGCTGAGAGCAAGGACGCGCTGGTTGTTACCCAGGCGACCGCGGAAAAGTATGGACTCACCTCGCTCGAGGATCTGGCGGAGGTGTGCGGTGAAATCACCATTGCTGCTCCCACCACGTTCCAGGAGCGGGCCTACGGGCTGCCCGGCCTGAAGGATAAGTACGGCTGTGAGCCGGCCGGTTTTGAAGCCATCAATGACGGCGGCGGCGAAGCCACGCTCCAGGCCCTGCTGACGGACAAGGTGCAGGCGGCGGACATCTACACGACCACCCCCTCCATTGAGGAGAACTCACTGGTGGTCCTGGAAGACCCGAAGAACAACTTCATTGCCCAGCAGGTGGTTCCCCTGGTGAACATGGATGCGGTCAACCAGGAAGCACAGGACGTGCTCAACAGTGTGTCTGCGATCCTGACAACCGAGGACCTCATCGCCCTCAACCAGGCAGTCTCCGGGGACCAGAAGCAGGATCCGCGGGATGCAGCCCGGGCATGGCTCGAGGAAAAGGGACTGGCCTAGTCCGCAACAGCCGCACTTCCCCTTAACGAGATAGCAGAAACTGCCCTTTTCGCTCGCGAAACGGGCAGTTTCTGCTATCTCGCGTCTTCAGTGGGGAGGGGATGAACCGGTTATGGCATTCTGTGTAGATGGCAGAATTCACCCAGTCTCAGAAGCTCCACAACGTCCTCTATGACATCCGCGGGCCGCTCCTTGAGCATGCCCAGCGCATGGAGGCGGCGGGGCAGCGGATCCTCAAGCTGAACATCGGCAACCCGGCGCCGTTCGGGTTTGAGGCACCTGAGGCGATTCTGGTGGACATGATCCGCCACCTGCCTACAGCCCAGGGTTACAGCGACTCCCGCGGCATCTTCTCCGCCCGGACCGCTGTTGTGCAGTACTACCAGAGCCGCGGCATCCACAACATTGATGTTGACGACGTCTACCTCGGCAACGGCGTCAGCGAACTAATCACCATGTCCCTGCAGGCGCTGCTGGACACCGGCGACGAGATCCTGGTGCCCACCCCTGACTACCCGCTCTGGACGGCATCGGTCTCGTTGGCGGGCGGCACAGCCGTCCACTACCTCTGCGACGAGGACAACCACTGGTGGCCCGATGTCGAGGACATGGAAGAGCGGATCACGCCCCGGACCAAGGGCATTGTGCTGATCAACCCCAACAACCCCACGGGCGCCGTGTACCCGGAGTATGTGCTCCGCCAGATCGTGGACCTGGCCCGGAAGCACGACCTGATCATCTTCGCCGACGAGATCTACGAAAAGATCCTGTACGACGGCGCCGTGCACATCAACGCTGCGACCCTCACCGGCGACGACGTTCTGTGCCTGACCTTCAGCGGCCTGTCCAAGGCCTACCGGATTGCCGGTTTCCGCAGCGGCTGGATGACAATTTCCGGTCCCAAGCGTGCCGCGGCAGACTACATCGAGGGCATCAACCTGCTGGCCAATATGCGCCTCTGCGCCAATGTTCCGGCCCAGCACGCCATCCAGACTGCGCTCGGCGGCTACCAGAGCATCAACGACCTGATCCTTCCCGGCGGCCGGTTGAAGGCGCAGCGCGACCTTGCCTACAAGATGCTCAATGACATCCCGGGTGTGAGCGTGGAGAACGCTGAAGGAGCCCTGTACCTCTTCCCCAAGCTGGATCCGGAGGCCTATCCGATCCAGTCCGACGAATTGTTCGCACTGGACCTGCTGAAGCAGCAGAAGATCCTGGTCTCCCACGGCACGGCGTTCAACTGGATCCGGCCCGACCACTTCCGCATGGTGACGCTTCCGGCGCTGGAGGACATTGAAGACGCCATCTCGCGGCTCGCCGAGTTCCTCAGCACCTACAAGCCGTAGCGGGAGGCCGGGCAGCTACTCGGAGGTTTCACGGGCTGCGCGTGCAGCTTCCAGACGCTGCCGCGCGCCCTCCAGCCAGGACTCGCAGCGCGTCGCCAGCGCCTCGCCGCGCTCCCAAAGGGAGAGGGATTCCTCAAGACTGGCGCCGCCCGCCTCCAGACGGCTCACGACGGCCACCAGTTCATCCCTGGCCTGCTCGTAGCTCATCGCTTCAATGTCTGCAGGCAGTGCTGCTGCTTCGTTCATGGTGTTCTCCTTGGTTCTGGAAAGATCTGAAAAGTAGGGGAAGCGCTAGCGGTGCCCGGTGGCTACGGCGTCGAGCTGGCCCGCCGCGACCCGGATGCGCAGCTGCGCCTCCGTCTCCACGGCGGCCGCATCGCGGACCACGGAACCGTCCGCCAGCTGCACGACGGCGTAGCCCCGGTCCAGGGTTTTCTGCGGTGAGAGGGAGCGGACCTGGGCACGCAGGTAGCTGATCCGGTCTGTGTCCCGCCGTACCTCTGAACGCATGGCCGAGAAAGCACGGTCCCTCAGCCTGCCGATGTCTTCGCTGCGGCTGGCAAACATTGTTTCGGGAGCCGAGAGGACCGGGCGGGTCCGGATGTGCGCCAGCCGGTCGGCTTCACGGCTGAGCATAAGCTCCATGATGCGCCGAAGCTGTGAGCGGGCCGTGCCGATCCGGGAGAGCTCCTCGCCGACGTCCGGCACAATCCGCTTAGCGGCATCCGTCGGCGTGGAGGCGCGGAGGTCGGCAACTTCGTCGAGCAGCGGCCGGTCAGCCTCATGGCCGATGGCGCTGACAACCGGTGTCTGTGCGGCTGATACCGCCCGGACAAGATCTTCGTGGCTGAAGGGCAGGAGGTCCTCCATGGACCCGCCGCCGCGGGCAATGACAATCACGTCAACTTCGGGCAGGGCGTCCAGCTCGGACAGTGCCCGGGTCACTTCGGCGACCGCGTTCACGCCCTGCACTGCCACCTCGCGGACTTCGAACTGCACCGCGGGCCAGCGCAGCGACGCGTTCCGCATAACGTCCTTCATGGCATCGGAGTTGCGTCCGGTGATGAGTCCAATTCGGTTCGGCAGCAGCGGCAGCCGTTTCTTCCGGGAAGCCGCAAAGAGCCCTTCGGCAGCCAGCGCCTGCCGCAGCCGCTCAATCCGCGCCAGCAGGTCCCCGAGGCCGACGGGACGGATGTCCCGGGTCTGCATGGACAGCCGGCCGGTTTTGACCCAGAAGTCCGGCTTGATCAGGGCCACCACGCGGGCACCGCGCTCCAGCGGCAGTTCGAGCCGGTTCATGACCGTGCTCCAGACCGTCAGGGAAAGCGAAACTTCGGCGTCGACGTCGCGCAGCGTGATGAAGGATGCGTTGGAACGGCGGTTTAGCTCAATGACCTGGCCTTCAACCCAGGCGGCCGGTGCGCGGTCAATGTACGCCTTCAGATTCTTGGACAGGAGGGCCAGGGGCCAGGGATTCTCAGGGGACGTCAGGGCTGCCGTGGGCGCAAGCGTATTCCCCGCATCTGCGTGGCCGGGTTCCTGCGCTTCTGCGTCATTCTGCATTCTGTGAAACTCCTGTTACTCCAGCGGCAGGCCGGTGCCTTGGCGGTGACGGTCCTAAGGCTATTGTCTATCAGGTGGCCCGGACACATTGCGTCCCGGTCCCCGGAGCCGTGGAAAACGGTTCCACTCATGAGTGATGAAATACCGCCGGTTGATCCGGCGCCACAGCTGGAATGGGGAACTATGCGCACATTCGGATCGGCGGTCCTGGTACTGGCAGCGCTGCTGCTCGCCGGAGCCGCGGTATGCGGCGCCTGGTTGTCGCAAAACGCCGTCTCGGCACAGGGGTTCTCCCAGCTGGCCGAGCCGCTGGGGGAGGACGAAGCGTTCCAGTCCGAGCTTTCCTCCGCGGTCGCGTCGCAGGCCAGCGCATCCCTCAGTGAAGGACTGCCCGCAGGACTGGCCGCGCTGGTTGAGCCGGTTATTGAGAACGTCGTGTCAGGGTTCCAGCAGGCACCGGGCTATCCGGAGGCGTGGACACAGACGCTTGAACGCTCCCATGCGGCAACCTTCGATTCCGGAACGCCTTCCCTGGACCTCGGTCCGCTCCTGAACCTTGTGAGTTCGGAGGTGGCCGGCGAGATCGGTACCGAACCGGCCGACGCCGGACAGCGGCTGCTCACGGTTTCCAGTGCGGAGTACAGCAGGGAACTCGAAACGCTGGTGCGCTTTTCGGATTCATGGCCCCTGTTCGCCGCTGCCGGTGTCCTGGCTGCCCTGCTGGGGCTGCTTGCGGCCCGACGCCGTTCCACCACCGTTGCGCTGATCGGTGCAGGTACGGCCGGGATGGCCGGTGCCCTGTGGCTGGCCTCCGGTGCCGCCGCGTCGATCGTGGAGAGACAGACCCCGGCCAACCCGGTGGCATCTGCGTTCACGGCAGGCTTTGTCCCGCTCGCCGAATCCAGCTTCCACTCCTGGCTGGTTGTGATGCTGATTGCCGCAGCTGTGCTCTTTGTCCTGGGGCTGGTGTTCCGAGTCGCGGCCGGAAACCGGCGGACTGTGCGCTGACAGCGGACGTACCCGCCCCGGCTCGGGGTCCGTCCGGCCTACCGGCTAGCATGGAGTCATGACCAGCACAGCCGTTTCCGTGCCGATGCCCACCGTGCCACGCCGCCGCCGCAGCCCTGAAGAGGTCGCTGCCGCTGCTCCGGTGTCCGGAGCGCGCCGGGTCCTGCTCGCCGCTCCGCGCGGCTACTGCGCCGGCGTCGACCGTGCGGTGATCGCCGTCGAAAAGGCGCTGGAGCACTACGGCCCGCCCGTTTATGTGCGCAAGCAGATCGTGCACAACCTGCACGTCGTCAGCACGCTGGAAGAGCGCGGCGCCATCTTCGTCGATGAGACGGACGAAGTTCCGGAAGGCTCCCTGCTGATCTTCTCCGCCCACGGAGTCTCTCCCGCCGTCGTCCAGTCTGCTGAAGACCGCGGCCTGCGCACCATCGACGCCACCTGCCCGCTGGTCACTAAGGTCCACCGCGAAGCCGTGCGCTTCGCCCGCGACGACTTCGACATCCTGCTCATCGGACACGAGGGGCATGAGGAAGTCGAAGGCACCTACGGCGAGGCGCCGGAGCACATGCAGATCGTCAACGGACCCGAAGACGTGGACAAGATCCAGGTCCGGGATCCGGACAAGCTCATTTGGCTTTCCCAGACCACCCTGTCCGTGGACGAGACCATGACCACGGTGAAGCTGCTGCGGGAGAAGTTCCCGAACCTGCAGGATCCGCCCAGCGATGACATTTGCTACGCCACCTCCAACCGCCAGGCGGCGATCAAGAAGATCGCTCCGGACACGGACCTGGTGATTGTGGTCGGCTCGGCGAACTCCTCGAACTCCGTGCGGCTGGTCGAGGTTGCCCTTGAATACGGCGCCAAGGCGTCCTACCGGGTGGACTTCGCCAATGAGGTGGACGAGTCCTGGTTCGAAGGTGTCTCGACCGTGGGCGTGACCTCCGGTGCATCGGTTCCGGAGAACCTGGTCCAGGACGTTCTCAACCTGCTGGCCGAGTACGGCTACGGGGACGTCGAGGAAGTCGTGACGGCGGAAGAGGACATCATCTTCTCCCTGCCCAAGGAAATCCGCGCCACGCTCAAGGCCATGGGGGATTCCTCCCGAGGACTTGGCGGCCGCCGCTCCTAGCCCGTTTCCCGGCACCGCGGTGCCGGGTTCGGCTCTGACGGCCTGCCCCGGTAACATTTACTAACGTGGCTCTTACTATTGGCATCGTCGGCCTGCCCAACGTCGGCAAATCAACCCTGTTCAATGCGCTGACCCGCAACAACGTGCTGGCGGCGAACTATCCGTTCGCCACGATCGAGCCGAATGTCGGCGTCGTATCCCTTCCGGATCCGCGCCTGGCAAAGCTCGCCGAGATCTTCGGTTCGGCCCGCATCCTGCCCGCAACCGTGTCCTTCGTGGACATTGCCGGCATTGTGAAGGGCGCGTCGGAGGGCGAAGGCCTGGGCAACCAGTTCCTCGCCAACATCCGCGAAGCCGAGGCTATTGCCCAGGTTATCCGCGTCTTCGACGACCCCGATGTGGTCCACGTGGACGGCAAGGTCGATCCGCGCTCGGACATGGAGACCATCAACACCGAACTGATCCTCGCGGACCTCCAGACCCTGGAGAAGGCCATTCCGCGCGTGGAGAAGGAAGTGAAGATCAAGAAGCGCGACGCCGCGCAGCTGGCTGCCATGCAGGCCGCCCAGGCTGTGCTGGAGCGCGGGGATACGATCTTCTCCTCCATCGCCAGCGACAAGCTGGACATGGAGCACCTGCGTGAACTGAGCCTGCTCACCGCCAAGCCCTTTATCTACGTCTTCAACGTTGATGACGCCGTCCTGGGCAACCCGGACCGCCAGGCTGAGCTGCGTGAACTCGTGGCTCCGGCCGATGCCATCTTCCTCGATGCCAAGCTCGAAGCCGACCTCGTGGAGCTGGACGAGGAAGAAGCCCGCGAGATGCTGGAGATGAGCGGCCAGGAGGAGTCCGGCCTGGACAAGCTGGCCCGCGTTGGCTTCCACACCCTGGGCCTGCAGACCTACCTCACTGCCGGTCCCAAGGAAACCCGTGCCTGGACCATCCGCAAGGGCGACACCGCGCCCCAGGCTGCCGGCGTCATCCACAGCGATTTCCAGCGCGGCTTCATCAAGGCCGAAGTTGTCTCCTTCGACGACCTGGTCGAAGCCGGTTCCATGGCTGAGGCCAAGGCGCACGGCAAGGTCCGGATTGAAGGCAAGGACTACGTTATGGCCGACGGCGATGTGGTGGAGTTTAGGTTTAACGTTTAGTTCCTGATCAGTGGGACTCGTGAGGGCCGCTGAGAACACGTGTTCTCAGCGGCCCCATTGCTTCCTTGCTCATTGTCGAGTTGAACCGATGAAGCAGACCATGGCGGAGTTGTTCTCCTAGAATGTTGATGATCGTCCGCGCGAGCCGCGCCGACAGCAGTGGCCGGACTCGCATGGGCCACCAGGCGCGCACTTGAGGACTCCGGACCTCGGGAGGATCCCCGCTGCCAGAACCTGTTATGGACTGCGATTCCATGGTGCGGGATAGCCCAAGACAATCTCGACCTCTAAGAACTTCCACCCCCGACACCTTGAGAAGGACTTCCAGCCAAGTGTGACGCGTTTCGTATTGCCTCCTCATTTAGGGGTAGAAACCATAATTCTCAATGGCAACTTTTTCTTCGACAGGTCGACCGGTGTCATCCGCGACGACACTGTGGCACAGGCCTATTCAAGGATGCTAAGCGTCATGTGCCTAAGGGTGTTGACGCCCACCATTGTCGGCGGGGCCCTCGGCAGGGATGAACTCTTCAAATTTCACTAGGGTGGGCAAACTAGTGGGCGCGAGCGCCCGCTGAACGACGGCGTCGGGTCCGCGGAATTCGTGGACCGCCACGAACATCTCTTCCCACACATGGAAGTGGTACTCAGCTCGCGCCTCGCCCTCCCACCCGAAGCTGGCGATCACTTCGAATCCTCGGCGGTCTCGGTCGGTTTCATCGGGAACAATCGTCAACCCTGCATTCGCCAAGAGTTTTTCCATCCAGCCCGAGTTGTAAGTCGCTGCGATGACAAGTCGGTTGCGCAAAATGTCGCGGACGGCTCGCTGAGGGACCTCCCACAAGTAGAACGGCAGCACTCTGGAACTGTAAGTGTCTTGGTCGTTATCCGGGATCATTGACAGAGTAATACTGTTTCGATCACCTATTTCTTCGTGCAGCAGGCCTCTGACATCGTGGTTCAGCGAGGTCGATAGGATATCTTCTGAAGAGACCCCGTCGCTGTTGTAGATGAGGGAGTATCCGACAAAGCCTCCGAGTTCAAAGTACGCATTTCCGTCACGTCTGGCCTGCCTAATCGCGCGTCGCAGTTCTTTCCAGTGGGGCTTCTGTTCTTCCGGAAGTGAGATCGGGAAGACGTGCTGGTTTCCGATTTTGGTGGACTTGTGGAGTGGGGCATTCTTGCTCGCAGTCGCAATTTCCATCCGCGCGAGCTGCCGCTCAATGCGACGATCAGCGCGTCGCCGACGGGTGGTATTCGGCGTATGGTCCGGGTTGCTGTGTGGAGGATCCGTGACGTAGGAAGGAAACGGTTCTGTGCTGATCGCAGTGATGCCTAAAGTGACGGTGGTCTTTCCTCCCTCGATTTCGCGTTCGTCTAGCCGTGAAGTTTTGAGTTCAATCGTTCGGTAGTCTGCTTCAGCGGCCAGGCCTGTCGGCCGCATAAAGGTAAGATCGCCGATGCGAAGCACATTGGTAATGTCGTGCACTATGGGAATTCCCCACTCGGAACTCGTCATCGAGCGGGCGAATTGGAAGGCACCGCGGTGCCCTTCTGACCACGATGAAGGGACTGGCACAGGATCATTTTCGGCAAGCGCATATATGACCTGCCGGTTCAATAGCAGTGCCTGCCACGCAATAGCGTCTCCTAAGCGTCGAGACTGCCAACGGACCCAACGTAACTTGTTTAGGTAGTCTAGGACCTCCGCGTTTTTTGGCCCTCTTCTTTTGGCCTCCGCGATTGCGGTCTGAACCTCGACTTGGAGTTCGAACAACTGCTCCTGCAAATCGAGATAGGCGTCCAGGCCCTCATCGAACAGCTTTCCTCCGCTGACCCGTTGGGCCCTTTTCTCCAACTTCACGAGAATCCCGAGAAGAACTTTCTCGTCTCCGCTCATGACTGCTTATCTCTCATGACCGAATGGTACTGGACAGGCGGACTCTACCCGGCGGCGACGGCTGCTCGTGGAGTGCCGGCCATGGCGACGGCGCCGCTATGATTGCACAGACATACTCAGAGGTTCTCTCGTTACTGACTTCCGCACTCATTACAGGTTCGAGTTAGTTTCCGTAGGGCCCATCGGCGGCCACGGAATGTGGTGCAGCGTTAGGTGGTGTTCAACCTCTAGCATTCTCGACGAGCGGACATCGTTGTGCTTTCGAGTGAGCCACCGAAATTGTGAAGTGACGCCGGTGCCAAGCTCCTGGTCTTCCATCCCGTCCTCGGTCATGTCGGTTAGGCGGTACACGTCTGCGACGTGAAGTGGTGGGGGTGGATGCCTGCCCCCTTGTTTGCAGCTGCATCGTGTTAGTCGAACCGCCGTGTGCGGGAGAGTGAAGCTATTGCGTACTCGGGTCGCTCAATTGCACTCGGCTCGCCGGGCGAGTGACCCTCTGTTGTTGGAGATGTTTGTTACGGTCTGCACATGGGGAAAAGCTTGTGGGACGGTCACCAATATCGAGCGAGCGAGCAGAGGGCTGACCTTCTAAACGCCCTTGATGAGGCACTGGTTGTGGTCGACACCAATGTCCTGCTCGATTTGTACCGATACGTTTCCTCGCCACGCGAGGCGCTCCTTGACGCGCTGCGTTCGCTGGGTGACCGTATTTTCATTCCATATCAGGTCAGCGTCGAATTCTGGCGCGGTCGTGAAGGCGCCCTGAATGATTCGGCGATCCGAAGGCCGAAGGCCCTTGAAGACTTGAGTGCAGCTCAAGACTCGGCGGTGCAGGTGTTTAACGAATGGGCAAACCGAGTTGCTCTCGACGAAGGAACCCGGCGGGATGCGCATGGTGCACTCGCAAAGGCGTTTGAGCAAGTCACCAAGACGATTGAAGGGTTAGTCGGTCCTGAGCGTGCGATGCGGGTGGTGGATACGAACAGCGACTCGATCCTTGGGGAGATCATCGATCTTTGCGACGGCAAAGTTGGCCTCCCCCCAGAACTCCCAGTGATTGAAACGCGAACAAAAGAAGGCATGAGGCGGGCGGCCGCAGGTGAACCTCCCGGATACAAGGACAAGAAGAAGGAACCTGCTCGAGTAGTCGGAGACTACTTGCTGTGGTGCGAGGCGATCGACACAGCGGCTGAACGCGGAGCTGATCTCGTTCTAGTCACCCGCGATACGAAGGAAGACTGGTGGAAGATCGTTGGCGGTGAACCTGTTGGCCCGCGGGTTGAGCTTCTCGAAGAGTTTTGGGTTAAAAGTGCGGGCAAACGCGCGTACTTCTTGAGGCCCTCACAGTTCGTCTCAATGGTTGCTGAGAAGGCCGGACAACCGACATCGGAGACCGTCGGCCAGCTGGCCCGCGCTGAGCGCTCACAAACTGGAGGGGCATGGAACTTTGCAACGGCATCCGAGTTGATTTCGGCTCTTCGTGAGTGGTATCCACCCCAGTACGAAGCTATGAAGTACGCCGCTCTGCACTCTGGTCGTATACCTAGGGAAAAAATCTACGAGCTAAGCGGCTACCAGAATGACCGCACCCTGCGGGGGTTCGGGCGGCCCGTAAACCGTTTAGCCCGTAGCATCTACGACCCTACTGACGCCATGGAAGACTTTCCCCCTGTTTTCGATTCCTACTATGACCCAGCCGTTTCGTGGGTCCAGGCAGCAGGCTTCGAAGTGGACGGGGACCTAGCGTCGGCAATGCGAGCAGTGCTCTCGCCCGCAGACAATCCGGCTAAAGACGATTAGGGCGAGTCCGGGAGAGGGACGCAGTCGAGAGGATCGTTTCGCTCTTTAACCTCAACGTAGAGCAACCTAGAAAGCGGTCTGTAAAACCTGATATCTGTGTACTTCTCCGCCCAGCCAGCGCACGGTGGCTGTATAGCCACCCTTCCGTACAATAGGTTATTCGGCTACGGAACGTGGTGGAGTTTAGATTTAATGTATAAAATCTTCGCCTGAATCAATAGAAATGCCGCCCTCCCTGAAAACGTATGAGGGCGGCATTTCTTGTTTACGGATCGAGCGTTGTATCGTCACCAGCCTTCGTGGAGCTCGTGCGGCACCGCCACCGGTCCTTTGAAGAGGAATAGCCAACACGGGTCACGACTAGTTCGCCTTCGGGGGCCCCGATCCCAGTGGACATTTCCGATCGGGACCTCTAGCTTTGAGCGAACCATTTACTGAAGGCAGGTCGAATGCGATGCTCGGAACCAACGACTGTTCTCCGTCCGGCCGACAAATGAAGGAGTCACTATGTGGGGAATAGGGCTTAAACGGCGGGCTGTTTGGCCAAAGGAAATGACCATCCGGATTGATGACCACGCGCAGAACCTGAAGATGCTTCTCTTCATCCGACAGGCATGGATGATCGCCCAGGACATCGCAATTCCGGAACTCAGCCCTGTGCCTGCGACGGGTGCATCGAAGATCCCGGCGTCAGCAAGCCGTGAGGTATGGGATGAACGCTGGAAGCAGCAATGGGACCGCAGCTGGGACTGGTTCAACGTAAGCACAGTTCAAAACGAACCGATCTCACAGGAAGAGATGCAAAAACTCTCGAGCCCTGGTCAGGTACTCCACCCGATTGTGCCACCGTTCTGGCCCGTCGAATACGGCGAGGACGGGGTAGATCTGGTGGCCTTCAATACGTGGGATAAAGAGACAACGCCGAACTTTCCTTCCCGGTCCGAACAAGATAGCCTTCCGGCGCTGGTTAAGGCATGGCAAGACGGGCTCACGACGATCGTCGTACTGCCCTATTTGGGGTACTTTGCGCAGCGTCTAAACGGCAGTCATCTTGCCATCTCAGCTGAAACCAGGAACGACCCGAAACTCTACACTGCGGCACTCCAAACAAGTCGCTGATACCAAGAAGCGCCCAGATGGCAAAGGACGGCGGCGCCGTTGGCAGGGGCCGGTGCCCCGCGCCGGCGGCAGGACCTCCGGCGCGGGAGCGGGGTTCCGTCAGCGGCCCATGCTGCCGCCGCCGGGGGCATTCCTCAGATCAACCGGGACGTAGCGCTCGGCTTCCCCTACCTCGAAGGTAATCTGACTGCGAATGTTAGGGGTTGTTTGGCTACGGAACGTGGTGGAATTTAGGTTTAACGTTTAGTCTCTTTGACCGAATGCATTAGAAATGCCGCCTTCTGCAAAGCGTAGGGGGTGGCATTTTTGCATAATGATGTGGGGATCGCATCAAACAAACGGTGCGGGCGCGTATTTATGAATCGTCAGAGTAGTGCAATCCGATCAGGAGGTGATCTTTCCGGATCGTCAGTCAAGGCACGCCCTGTAGCTGCGCGCTCAGATTCGGCCACGACCATTCGTAGATTTTTGGGAATGCGCGTGGCGCATACGAGCGGTAAGCAAACTAGGTATAAACTCGCAGGATGCATGAAACATTGGTGCCTCGGTGAGGGCCTTTTTCGGTAAGTTCTCAAAAGTTGACTGGATATCGTTTGCTTCCTGTGCGACTCTCTTTGCTCTGACTCTGATCCCGGTGTTCTTTGATGTCAATACGACTGGCGGGTGGTTGCGCACAGCCCTTATCTCGTTTGTAGCTCTTATAATCTCAACTGTCGTGCTCGCCCAGATTGGTGCGCGCGAGTCTGACAAGGAACTGGCACGGAACGTGGAGACACTTCAGTCTCTCGTTGAGAGTGCGGTGGACCAGAATGCGGTTCATGAGATTCCAGCGGGTCACATACGTCGCGTTCTCGATGAGATGCTTGGTTCCTCAAAGGAGTGGTACTTTCGCGGCGGCTCCGCACGATGGCAACGAGAACATGTCCTTCCGGCTCTCGCGCGAGTGACGGACAGGCCAGTCCAATATAAGGTGCAAGTGATCTCACCGTTTGATAGTGAGTTGTGTGCCAAGTATGCAGCGTACAGGCGTAAAAGTCGCCCAGATGATGAGCGCGCAGATCCGCAGAGGATCCAGATGGAACTCCTAGCCTTTATATATGGGGCGGTCGTTTGGACCTCGCGATCAAAAATTGTGTCGCACATCACTCTGCTTCATAGATTCTCACCATTCCGTTTAGACGGGAATTCAGAAAGCATCGTTATCACTGTTGCCGATCCCCACCGCAACGGCCTTCGCACTAGGGTGGGAAACTGGTACCACGCGGCGCTCCTGGATGAGTTCGAGTTTGAAGCGGGCTATGCGACGCCTTTGATATTGCCAGCGGAAGCATCAGATGCTGAGGGCATCCCAGACGTAAAGCGATTCTTCATGCGGGTTCGAGAGTTGAACCAGGAAGCTACGGCGAATTGGAACGAGGATTACACGGATGAAGAATGGGGAAAGATCTTTGAGTTCGCTGGGACGACCAATGCTTAGTATGCGCGATATTTATGAATCCTATGTGGCTAACGAATTCACAAACATCTCAATTAGCAGTGTTTTTAGAGCAATGATTTTGGAAGCAGACAGAGTGGATGTATGGAAGCATCCACTTGGATTCAACCATGCAGAACTGACACCTCTCGTGGATGCGCCTGCTGGCGAACGGTTTCGGCTGCACTTTTGGTTGGATGATCGCGGAGTCGTCGATGAACTCGGTGACCTTCATGAACACACCTGGGATCTCACTAGTCTCGTGCTAGCGGGTTGCGTTGTTGATTCGAATCTCGCTGCCTCATCTTCGAGGGGAGGCGAATACTTAGGGTCAAGGATCACTTATGGTGCAAAGAATATAGCCGAGGAAGTGGGAAGGTTCGATCTGAAGGTTACGAACGTGCGTACAATCCGGATGGGATCGGCTTATCAGATTCCAAGCCGAACAGTTCACCTGAATGAAGTCGGCACTATCCCTACAGTGACGCTCGTACGCTCAGTGGAAGATGGCCGGGGAGACGGCCCTTTGGTACTGACGAAGTACGCTAAAGGTCAAGGCCTCGCTACAGAAATGCGAGCCAAGTTGCCGGCATCGGAAGCGCTTGATCGATTGGCAAAGGCATTATTGGAATCCGAACCGGCCGTGGCTCTGTCGCCGTGTGAACGCTAGGGGAGACGGGACTGTCGCACTATAGCGCTCGTTGACGACCCGGAACAGTCAGCTTGGGGCAGTGCACTTACTGTCACACAGTCATGAATGTCGGTCCGGACCATTTGTCCTACGCGAACCCCAACAATAGTGGGGCTGGCGGATCAGGGTTCCAAAGACCGTGAACCTTGGTCGGGAAGCCCCAACATTGAGTTCAGCTACGTACCTGTCGACTCATGCACGCGTGAATCAGGCATCCCTCCGGCCCAGGGCGGATAGACACTGCCAGTGCTCAGCTGACTAGTGTGGTGAAACCTATGCTCCCCACTAGAGTGGGCAAGGAGTGCACCATTCGGATTGGCTTTTTCGAGCTGGTGGAGCGATGCGCAAAAAGTTCGCGCCTTTCTCTGACCAGTCCCAGTCCGCGACCCGAGCAGCACAAGCCCATGAAGACTATGCGGCAGTATGAGGGGAAGGCAGAGTTGAGCAAGGCCGACGAATTCGTCTGTTCGCAGCGTGCCATCGCCGAATGGCTCGAGGAGCAGAGGCCCGAGCTTGGGCATACCTACCGGGGGGCGCGGGAACTGTTAAACGCGACACCTGATCCAGGCCAGGAAAGAACTCGAGTTCTTCTGATCTGCCACTCCATGAGGGAAGTGATAAATCGGTTGCCTACCGCAGTGATGCTGGGGCGAGGAAGCATCTACCATAGTGCCGAAGCGAACCACAAGACGTCATCCGAATTGGTGCGCGGCCTTCCTAGTTTCCGCGTCGACTACCCGGAAATGGATTTGTCGCTTGAAGTCGAAAACGTGCCAGTTCCGCACGGCGTGGCGGTCGCTCTCAACCGACTGATAGATGCTGCGGTGCACGAAAACCAGAGGCGCTTGAGCGATATTGCGACGTTTCTGACCGATGATGCCAATCCCAAGCATCCTGCGGTGCGTGATTGGCGCGGCTTGAGTGAGTACTTTACGAGATGGGCTCACCTAAGCGACAAACCAGAGCAATCCATTCCTACGGACCAGCAGCTAGCCGCCAAGATCCGTATCTTCGAGGAACATGTTGACGCGATTCGTCTCGCCTTCTTCGAAAGCAAGAGCGTTGTTGAGGGCCTGCTTGCAGCAGCGAACGCCCTCATTGAGGAGGGTCAGTACAGTGTTCCGGCGAGGATTGACGTCGAGGCCGCTGCTCGAAGGCTCACCAGCTATCAGCTACGCAGGCTCTTCTATGAGGGTTTGAAGAATCCGCACTGGGTAAAGCCCCTTGCCGACTTGGGTGTCTTTATTGACCCCCCGGAGCCGGAGCCCGTAGGGGATGGCAACATCCGCGACGTGTTCTGGCCGGAGGTCAGCTACCTGACTAACGTGTGTACGGAGGTTCCTGGCGATGTCGTTGACATATTGCTCAGCCTAGAGGCGTCGTCCAACTCTTGGGTTCGGCGAGCCGCTTTCGTGATTGGCTCCCAAGTGCCAGCTGTAGAAGCGGTACGCCTGAAACCGTTGCTCAAAGTTTGGGCGAAGTCGGGCGGATTTGGATGGCGAACAGATCCGCGCGATATGGTCGCGTTCGCAATCAATCTGCTGACGGGAGGGCAGACGAAGTATGGAGTGTCATTCGCGAACCTACTCTTCAGGCCCCGGGAAACGCCTGGGGACGGCCGCAATTCGGTAGTCGAACTCGAGAACTATTGGTATGTAGAAGAGATGCCCCGTCTCCTGGAGGCTCTAGGAGATACCGCACTGAAGACTGTTCTCCCTTGGCTCGTCGAGAACGAACGGATCAAAAAGACGGTCACGGACGACTTTGACCACAGCGGCTTCGCACGTTCTTCAGTTGGGCAGCAGCTCAACGAGCGACACGACATTGGGGATACGCTCATTGATGCGGTGCGGGCGTGCGCCATCACTGGTTTCGGCAGCGACGCGGCCTCTACGTGGTCCCTGTTTAGCCGTAAGCCCATCCTTATCACCGAACGCATCGCCATGCACTCTCTCGCCCAAGTTCTCGGTTCACTGAGTGATTCAGAGGCGCCCCTGCTCGTAGAGATCGGTAAAGAGTTGCTATGCCGGCCTAAGTGCCGAGATGAAGGTGCACTGTTAGAGTTCGTGGCCCTTGCGCGCGCCCTCGCGCAGCGATGCGAACGAGAGGCGCTTGAGCGTATCGTCGCACAAGGACACTTCACGGACGAAGACCGCGACCGTATTCGCAGGAACATGGCAGCAAGCGGAGAACCCTTAAACGAAATCGAATCCTCCATAGAACGCTGGGAGGATCACTGGCAGCACCGAGTGCTGAGCGGAATCGGACGCGAACTGTTATCCGATGGCCTCGTCTCCGAACTGGACCGGCTAGAAACAATGCACGGAGTTTTGGAGGACCCGCTCCGCCCTTCGTTCCAACTGACTTCATGGGAAGGGCCCAATAGTCCAGTCGAGCAAGCAGAGATGGCGGCGATGAGCCCTTCCGAACTAGTGGCCCAGCTTGAGAGTTGGCATATGACTGACGAGCGGTTTGGGCCGAGTCCGTCTCACGAAGGTCAATCGCGTGTGCTCGTCGCCGTCCTGACCGCCAACCCGCGTGCTTTGGGCGAGGTTACAGGTTTGGTCAGAAGGCTAAGGCCCACGTATATCCGAGCTGCGTTCTCGGGGTGGGAAGCGGCGTTTAAGGCCGGCTTGGACTTGGACTGGGTCGTTGTTATCGACGCCCTGGCTGATGCTGTCAAGCACGGCAGAGAGTCATCTTTTCCGGCTGAAGGCCGTCAATACGATGACGATGCAGACTTCACCTCCGCGAAGAAAGCCGCCGTTGGACTCCTCGAAGAGCTCTCTAAGCCGAAGAATGCAGAAACTATTGGCTCGGAATGGCTGGTACCCGTCGCGGACCTGATCGTTGAAGTATCCGGCGATGAGGCAGCTTGGACTGACTATGCGCGATCTGATGCGTCGTCCTCAGCAATGGACCCCTTGACTGTTTCACTCAACTGGCAATGGCCTATTCTCATCCGTGCACTCGTGAATCTGGTCGCACACGGATCGGAAGCCCAATGGCATGAGGTGGCTGAGTCAGTTCTTCGCAGGGAACTCGCCCGCGATGATCCCCGAGGTGCCTCTCACGCTGTGCTGGGCGAAGGCCTAGGTCGACTGCATGACGGTGCCTCCGAATGGCTGAGAGAAAATCTAGCTTTGTACTTCGGATCGGCAGGCGTACTAACACGGCACCAGCAGATCGCGTTGACGACAGCGATTGCCATGTACCACTACCACCCAGCTTTGTACCGCCTTCTGAGCGGATCGATGATTGCCGCCCTGCAGGAGCACGACATAGCGGTTGGATGGGGAGACCCTGGAAACCCAAAGGGGCGCATCGGGCAGTGGGTGGTGCAGGCAATCATCCGTGGGCATATCTCTGATGACGACGAGTTGCGTCAGGCGTTCTATCAAATTGCAGCACCCGAAGTACGAGGCGATGCGATCGGCCACATCGCCTGGAGCTTCATGCACGCCGATGTCGTTGATGCATCGATCCGAGACCGCCTCGGTAGCCTATGGGACGAACGCGTGCGGCACGTTGAATTTCACCCAGCACACAATGCAGAGCTCAAGGACTTCTATTGGTTTGTCCGGTGCGGCAAGTTCAGTGCTAGTTGGTGGCTACCACGCTTGACGCAGGCCGTCCAACGCTATCCCGAGCTTAGTACACATGGAATGATCGGTGGACAGCTCGCGAAGGCTGCATCGACTATGCCTGCTGACGCGCTTGCTGCGCTGACTGCGCTCCTGAAGCCTGAAGACACCGAAAGTCTCAATAACTGGGATCTTCGGCGTGAAGCTTTGGCCCCAGTGATCGCGTCGGCGCTGGAATCCGGGGACCCGCAGCTGGGGCAGGAAGCCATGGACCTTATGAATGCTATGGGCGCCCGGGGGGAGATAGACCTCGATCGCCGTGTTGCAGAACTTAGGGAGAAGCCCGGAGGGTAGGGGAACGCGGGAAGTATTAGCCGACACAATGGCAGAGGAATTACAGGATGCCGTCTCGCATGATTTGCATAGAGATTATTCGGTTACGGAACGTGGTGGAGTTTAGGTTTAACGTCTAGTTCCTGATGAACAGACTCGGAAGGGGTCGCTGAGAACAAATGTTCTCAGCGACCCCTTCCTGCATGTCCCTTGATAGCTTGAACCGATGAAGCAAACGATGGCCGAGTTGTTCTCGAAAGACGACGAGTACGCGTACATCATGCTGGTATGGGCAAGCCGTGCGGAAACACCGGAAGAAGTCGCGGGACGAGCATGGGCAACGATGTGCGCTCTCGAGGATTCCGTGCCTCGGGATGATCCCCGATACCAGGACCCGTCATGGACTGGGATTCCTTGGAGTGCCACACCCGAAGAGAATCCCGAGCTCTATGATCTTCCCGCACCCGGAAGCCTGCTAGAGCTTGAAACCGAGATGCGGCATCGGGCCGAGGTTGGGTCGGACGGCACTCTGACGGCTGGCCTGCCCATTGGTGCTGACCTGACCTGTGCCAGGTCCAACGGCGCCAGTATGGCCTCATATTCAGGGAATGTAGGTTCGGGCGTGGCCTCACTGGAAAACACAGTAACCATTCGTTTTGCACCGCTGTTTCCGACAGGGGACAAGAGGGATCTAACGGCCCTTTTCCGTCGGATCGTTAGCATCTGGCAGCCGGACTGGGCTCTCCTGGATACGCTCCAGACGAGCAGGGAAGTCCAGGGAGCACAGGAATCGTACGCCGACTATCTGATCTGGCTTTCAGAAGCTGAGTCCGGTCCCGCCCCTGCACTGCAGGCTGCGACTACTGGACCTTTCGGGGACGGGACCCTGATCACGCTGAACACCTGGAGCATTGACGGAGTCCGGGCCCTGCATCAGGAGCTGCTGAGCGCTGGGATCCCTCCAGTGAACATCAGGCGGCCTCTGGACCTGCAAATAGTGCCCCAGTTTCCTGCCGTGGACCTTTAAAGCGGCTATACGATGCCCGTTCCTGTAGCGGGTATCTTTAGTGCCCGACGGTAAACCTCTGACGCGGGTGTGCACGGTTTTCGATCTCGTCGACGAAGGCCAGCGCGTAGTCGGTACCGGAGATCTCCGAGGAACCGTCATCCTTGGTCACCAGGACGTCGCCGCCGGTCCGGTAGGAACCGGTGGCTTCGCCGGGAGCGAAGACACCGAAGAGAGCTGCCGGGCTGACATAGAACCAGTCGAGGTCCTCGGGTGCCTGCCGCAGTGCCTCGAGGACCTCGGCGTGCGCCAGGGCTTCGGGCTTCCAGTCGTCGTGGAAGTCCGGGGTATCGACCAGGCGCGGACCTCCTTCCTTGACTAGTGAAGAGCCTGCCCCGCCAACGATGGCAAGACGCGCGGCGCTGGTGCGCGCGGCTTCGATCAGCGCCGGCACATACGTAGAGAGCGGTGCGCCGTCAACGTCGGCTCCGTGCACCGCCACAACGAGGACATCGGCGTCGGCGGCAGCCGCGGCGGGCACTTCCGGGGAGGCCAGCGAACCCGTGCGGTATTCGACTCCGTGCAGCGGCTGTTCCGGTGCATTACGGGAGTAGGAGATCACGTCGTGCCCGCGTGAAGCTGCCTCGCGGGCAATGTGTCCGCCCGCGTAGCCGGTTCCGCCGAAGATAACTACTCGTGCCATGTGCGTTCTCTCCTTGGAGTAGGGAGCCGGCAATTCCCCGGCGAAGATGGAACCCGCCGCCGAGTCCACCTATTCCCTCCCGGAAGCTCGTCATCGGGTGGGAATCAGGAGGAACAACCGGTGGCTTCCGCACAGGGGCAGAGTTATCCTCTTGCCGGTGGCCCTGCCACCGAATGCGCTTCCACGTGAAGACCACGTGAATCATCGCGGAGAGGCCTGGCTTCCCAGGACACGTCCCGATGGAGTGCGGCGCACTAATGCGCCAGCTTCATTGCACCGATGCCGCGGCATCGGCTGTCGAAAGGACGCGAAATGTCATCGAAAGACGAGAAAAACCTGGCCCAGGTCGTGGATAAGATCGCGGGCATGCATGAGCCGCAGCGCGGACTAATGCAGCAGGTCCATAACGTCATCATGGGCGCGGCGCCGGGGCTCAAACCGCGCATCTGGTACGGCATGCCCGCGTATGCCACATCCGCGGGCTCCCCGGCGATGCTGACCCTGCGCAACGATGAACGCCTCAACCTGGCGGTCACCGAGAAAGCACGGTTCCGCCCGGCCGGCGGCCCGGACGGCACGCTTATGCCTGCCGCCTGGTACTTCGAAACCATCGACGCCGAGACGGAGAAGCGCATCGCTGGGATCGTCCGCTCAGTTCACGACTAAGCCGGGTAACGCCCTCCGCCGGCGGCGTCACGGAATGGAACACCGTCGGCGGTGGGCTGACCCCTCCACCCACATATGAGAGGCCTTTGCGCCGCGCCTGGAACGGCTGATTCCTAAACGGATTGCACCCGTGAGCCGGCCGCCGGAGAATCACCCTATGGGCTCCCTGACATTCAGCTACAACGTCACCTTGGATGGCTGCGTGGACCATCAGGAGGGGATCGCCGACGACGAGACCCACACGCACTACACCCGGCTTCTGCACGAATCCGGTGCGATGCTGTGGGGGCGAACCACATATGAGCTGATGGAGACTTACTGGCCGCTCGTTGCCCGCGGCGAGGTCGAGGCGCCTGCGGCGATCCGCGATTGGGCGCTCACGCTGGAGGACAAACCCAAGTACGTAGTGTCCGCAACGCGCAGCGATTTCCCGTGGAACAACAGCCACCGCCTCGAAGGCGATCTGCGCACCGCGGTGCAGCACCTCAAGGACCAGACTCCCGACGGTGTTCTGCTCGGCAGCGGCAAACTCGCGTCGACGCTGGACCGGCTGGACCTCATCGACGAGTACCGGTTCCTGGTCCACCCGATGATCACCGGGCATGGCCCCACCCTCTACGGAGGTCTGCTCGACAGCGCTCGCCGCCTGGAGCTGATTTCAGCCGAGCCAATGAGCAACGGCGCAATCTCCGTGCACTACCGCCGGGCAGGCTGAGCAGCGTCAGCTATTTGACGCGTGCCGCGGCGCCCGGCAAGGATCAGGGGATGGGGAAACAACCAGCGCCGGCATTATGAGCATCTACTCCTTCCACCTCGCCGCTCTGCCGCCGCTCGCTGCCGCGGGTGCTCTGCTGCGGCCGCTCAAAGCCCCCGGCCTGGTTCACGCCGAAGTGTTCGCAGGAATGGAGCTGGGAGCACCGATAGTGTCACCGCGCAGGATGCAGCTGAAGCGCACGGCCGTGTTCGCGCACTGGGAAGACGAACGGTCGCTGACGGACTTCCTCACCGGGCATCCGTTTGGCAGGAAACTGGACCAGGGCTGGCACGTCCGGCTGCAGTTCCTGCGCCGCTGGGGGAGTGTCAGCGAGTTCTCCGGGCTGCCGGAATCCGCAGAATCAGCCAACCCGCACGAGCCGGTGGTGGCCGTGACCCTGGCCCGCCTGCGCCTGCCGGAACTGCCCCGCTTCATCCGGTGGGGCCGTCCCGTGGAAACCCAGATCCGGGACCACCCCGAGGCGACACTGGCCATGGCCGGCATCCGCCTGCCCCGAACAGTTTCAACCTTCTCCATCTGGACCAGCACCCGGGCGATGACCGGCATGGTTTCCGGGAGGGACGCCGGGGAAACCGGACGCCGCCATACCGAAGCGATGACCGAGCGGGAACGCCGGGACTTCCACCACGAATTCACGACGCTGCGCTTTCGGCCGCTCTCCGAACACGGCTCCTGGCAAAGCCGGAGCGATTACATCCCATGGCCTGCCCCATCCAGCCGCTGACACCGCGCCCTCGCCGGACCTACTACATAAGACAGCAGCAGGCCGGACCCGCAGTGGGTTCGGCCTGCTGCTCGCTAACGACGGCGGGACTACGCCGGAGTGCGGACGTCGGCCTCACTGCGTGAACGCAGGTAGGTGGCAATCGCCAGCCGGTTGATAGCAGACCGGCTCACGATGCCAATGGGACGGGAATCTTCGCCCTTAACCACCGGCACCTTTTTGAGCCGCGCGTCCGACAGCGCAGCCACAGCGTCACTGACCGATGCGCCGGCGTCGAGCGTGACGACGTCGTGCGTTGCGAGACGCATTACGTTCAGGTTCGCGAGATCAGACATTGCCTGTTCCAGGTCGTCCGCAGCACCGATCGCATAGGAGTAGATCGACGTCGAGGACGGATGGGTCGCGGAGAGGTAGCGCAGCACATCGCCGTCGGACAGGAAACCTGCCAGCGTGCCGTCCGCGTTGAGGACCGGTGCACCCGAGATGCCGCGCTCGGCGAAGGTCTGCAGGGCGTCAAGCACGCTCGCGTCGGAGGACAGGGCGTAGACGTCGGACTTCATGATCGACTGGACGGTGTCAGCCGGGGCCTGTGCGTTCTCCGCGGCGCGGCGGGACTGTACGGAGCGGTAGGCCAGGAACGCGAGGAGGATACCGAGGAGTGACGTGGCAACCACCAGGGCGACGGAGCCGTGGAAACCGGCCAGCAGGGAATCACCTTCACTGCTACCGGACTCGATGTTTGACGCAATGACGGCGCCGTAGATTCCGGTAGCGAGCGAGGTGCCCACGCAGCCGGCGATCTGGAAGCTGGTTGAAACCACCGTGACGCCGTGCGGGCTGGTCTCGCGGTCCAGGTTGGCCAGCGCGAACGTCTGGGACGGCCCGACGACGAATGCCGTTGCCAGCACTGCCGGGACGTAGAGCAGCCCGAAGATCCAGACCGAGCCCTGTCCTGCAGCGACCCCGACGAGCGTCACGAAGATTGCCATGACGAGGAATCCGAGGGGAATCGACCAGCGCCCGCCGTGGCGGTCGAACAGGCGGCCGGCGATTGGCCCCATCCCCACGGTCAGCAGGATGCCCGGTGCAAGGGTCAGCGAGGCACCCAACGGCGGCATCTCGAGAGCACCCTGCAGGAACAGGGGGATGACCACGTTCATGGCGAAGACAAAGACCAGGCCGAGCATGGTCATCAGCACTCCGAACACAAAAGGTGCGCTGGAGAACGGCCGCAGGTCCAGCAGCGGATTCTCGATTCGGCGCTGGCGGAGAATGAACAGCCACATGGCGAGAAGGCCAACGACGCCGGCAACCCCTGCGTAGAGAGCGGATCCCTCGAACGCGCTGGAGACGCCGTAGAGGATGCCGACCATGCCGACGGCAACGAGGACGAAGGACAGGATGTCCAGGACCGGGCGGCCCAGCTCCGTGACGTTCCGCAGGACGATCGCACCGGCGAGCAGCACTGCGACGGTGAGGCCGCCGAAGGCCCACATCAGGGTGGTCCACGGGGCCACGGTCAGAATGGCGCCGGAGAGAACGATCGCCAGCGACGGGCCGAGGGTGGTCATGGCAGCCATGATGCCCATGTTGAGGCCAAGCTTCTCGCGCGGGGACACCGCCAGCGTGATGTTCATGCCGATGGGGGTGAGCAGGCCGGTCCCGATGGCCTGCAGCAGACGTGCGATCAGCAGGACTTCGAAACTGGGAGCCAGGGCTCCCACGACAGAACCCAGGACCATGATCGCGACGACGGCGACGAACAGCGGTCGGGTGGGGAACCGGTGGTACAGGACGTTGGCAACGGGAACGAAGACAGCGGCGACGAGCAGGTAGCCGGTGGTTAGCCACTGTACGGTGCTGACGTTGACGCCGAAGTCCTGCATGATCGGCGTGAAGGCTACGTTGAGGAACGTCTCGTTGAAGGTGGCGAGGAACGCAGCGGCCGCAGCGACCGCGATCATCCCGCCTGCACGATCCTTGACATTCGGACGGGAAATTGAAGAGGGCGCCATAGAGTCTCCTGACAGTCGGCGGTGTGGAGGCGATCGACCGTGCCGTGTCAGAAGGTACTTTTTAAGTGCCCCGCGTGTCGTGTCATCGATGCCGTGGTGGCCAGAGGCCGCATCAACTCTAGCAGAGCCGTGTTTTGAAACCGGTATACGGCCAGCTCAGGTCGCGCGGCTCCAGAGCAGGTAGGCCTCGGCCAGCTGTGCGGGTACGTTAGGGGCTGCTCCGCGGATAGGGGAGACCTGCGGCCGGGTGATCGTCGCCACCGCAACGATCACGTCCAGTGCCGTGAGGTCCTCCCGAACAGCCTGGTGCCGCTTGAGTTCCGCAAGCACAGTATTAAGGGCGTCCACCGCCGGCTGCTGGACCTGCGCAAGTGGTGTGGCTTCCAGATTCCGGGCAGCTCCGGCCTGCAGGGCAAGCCCGTCGGTGAGAGCCCCAAGTTCCATTGACGTCAGTCTGGACAGCAGGGCCTGCCATGCCTCGGACGGATCAATATCCAGACGGCTCCGGGCCTGATCCACGGCATGAATGATCTGATCCACCATGTCCTGGACCACGGCCCGCACAAGGTCTTCGCGGGAGGGGAAATTGCGGTAGAGGGTAGCGATGCCGACACCGCTCGCCGCCGCCACGGCTTCGAGCGCGACGTCCCCGCCCCGTTCGGCAAATACGTGCTTGGCGTGCGTAATGATGTTCTGCCTGCGGCGTGCGGCGTCAGCCCTCATAACTACTCCTTCAACTTGACCTTCAGTCTAAACCGGAGGAATATCGTCCGGTAGAAGTGGAGGAAAATCCTCCACAAAGAAGGATGATTCATGACCACCCAGACCCGGGAGCCGAGCTCCCACCGGAAACACGCAGCCATTTGGGCCGGCCTGACGGTCGGGCTCTCAGTCATCCTCCTGGCGCTGCTGATGCTCTTTATCTCGCCCTCCCTGCTTTCCGGCCCGCGGGACCTCGGACTTGGCGTGGTTGGAGCAGAGCACCAGGCGGAGTCGATCGCCGAAACGCTCGAGGAACAGTCCCCGGGGGCTTTCGTCGTCCAGCCCTATGACAGTGCCGCCGATCTGCAGCAGGGAATCCGGGACCGGGACATCGTGGGAGGATTCGATTTCTCGGCGCCGGACATGACGGTATACGTAGCGAGCGCAGGCTCAACCGCAGTATCCGGAACCGTCAGCAACGTGGGTGCCACCATGGCCGGCAGCATGGGACAGACCGCCGAGATCGTTGATGTTGTGCCGCTTCCTTCCGCTGATCCGACGGGCGTTGGTATTGGCGGACTGGCTTTCCCGCTGGTGTTCGGCGGCATTGTGCCTGCCGTGGCGTTCCGTTCCATGCTCTCGGGCAAGCGCTGGTGGATCTTTGCCGGTCTCACCGGCTTCTCAGTCGCCGGCGGGTTCGTCGTTGCGGCCGTCCTTAAATACCTGTTCGGCAGCATTGAGGGCCCACTGGTCCCGGTTGCGGCGAGCGTGGCGCTCGGCATCGCAGCCCTGGCGCTGCCGCTGGCAGGCCTTAACGAGTGCTTCGGCACCAAGGGTTTCACCATTGCCGCGATGTCCATGATGTTTGTTGGCAACCCGTTCGCCGGCATCGCAACGAGCGCACAATGGCTCCCGGCCGGAGTTGCCATGATTGGCCAGCTGCTGCCTCCGGGTGCGGCGGGCACCCTGGTGCGTGCGGTGGCCTACTTCGACGGCGTAGGGGGAGCGGGTGCCGCGGTGACCCTTGGTGTCTGGGTGCTCGTGGGGATTGTGCTGTGGTTTGCGGGCCCGAAGCTCAGGAACGCAAAGGCCGGTAAAGCCGGTAAAGAGTCCACACTCCAGCAGGTCTGAGGTCACGGCCCGGCGCAGGCACTGGGGTCGGAGCTCGGCTGGGAAGTGCGCTATGGGCGGCGGCTATGCCGCAGCTCATGCCAGGCAGCCGCACCCAGTCCCAGTGCCCAAAGGCTCCAGAGTTTCTCAGGGCGGGAGGGCGACATCGCGTTAAGCACTGTCCCCACCGCGCCGACGCCGGTGCATGCAATATATAGGGCACGTTTCAGGCCCGGGGGAGTGCGGCGGGCAGCAAGGGCAACAGCTCCCGCCGCGTACACCAGGGACGCGGCGGCGCTGACCGTACGCAACCGCTCCGGAAGCCGTGCGTCGTACTTGCCTCCATAGGAAACCCTGCCCCAGGGCGCTCCGGCAGCCAGGCCAGCCTGAAAGGCAGACAGCACTCCCAGCAGCGCCGGGCAAATCCATTTCGTCTCCACGCCGCTATGGAATCAGTGCAGCGGCGCGGTGGCAAGCATCCGGGTTAGCTGCTGATGCCCATGGCCTTGCCGATCGAATCCTCATCTTCGAGCAGTCCGAGCATGCAGGCCGCCAGATCGGCGCGCGGAACCGAGCCGCGCAGGGTTCCGCTGTCCCCGGTTTCAAGTGCCTGCCAGGAGCCGGCAGGCTCCTTGTCCGTAAGGCCGGTGGGGCGGACGATTGTCCACTTCAGACCGGAGTCCTTCACCGCCGCTTCCTGCTCGTTGTGATCGGCCAGGGGTTTGGCCAGGGCCACTTTCATGGCCAGCCGCAGCGGAGCCGGCATTAGCGACCCGGAATCCCCGGCACCCAGGGAGGACTGCACCATCAGCCGCTGTACGCCTTCCTTCTTCATGGCGTCGATGACAGTGCGGGTGACATCTGCCCGGTGCCTGGGGTTTCCCTTGGCCCCGCCGACCGTGATGACAACGGCGTCGGCTCCCTGAACTGCCCGGGCCGCGGCGGCGGGATCCGTGGCATCCCCGGTAAGAACCCGAACACCTTCGGGTCCCTGCCCGCTGCGGGAGAGGACGGTGACTTCATGGCCTGCGGACCGTGCCTGGGATGCGAGCTGCGCCCCGGTTCCCTTGGATCCGCCGATGATGGTGAGCAGCACTGTGAGTCCTCTAATGGTTGGTGCGGGCCGGTGTTCCCTGCCCCTGTGAATCTTACCGCCGCCGCCGAAACGGCCCCCGAGGTGTGTGCGGAGACACAATAAACCCTATAAGGCACCACGCGCCAGAGCATGAAGCGTATTGATATTTTTCAGGTTGCAAACGTGTAACAACCGTGTCGTGCCGGGAACAAGGTTACGGACCAGTAGCACTCTGCGGTCTACTCTCTAAGTCATATGCGACGAGGCACGCAGGATCTGCGCTGTCCGTGATTCCGGTAATCCCGCCGGAGATAAACACGCACTGAGAAATAGGAGGCGGAATGCGTTTTGCACGTATTTCCAAAGCAGTGGGAGTTGCGGCAGTAGCTGCGCTTGCACTGAGTGCCTGTGCTGCGAATCAGGGGACCACCGACGGCGGTTCAACTGACAGCGAGAGCACCGGCGGTTCTGTCCGTGTTGTGGAGGTTAACGCCTTCAGCTCGTTCAACAGCAACACGGCGAACGGCAACGTAGATATCAACGGCAAGATTGCGTACGCCACGCATTCCGGCTTCAACTACATCACCGATGAACTCAAGGTCGAGCCGCTGGAAGACTTCGGCACGTACGAGAAGCTCTCGGATGATCCGCTGCAGGTCAAGTACACCGTCAACGAAGGTGTTAACTGGTCCGACGGCGAGCCCGTCGACGCAGACGACCTCATGCTGCTGTGGGCCGTGAACTCCGGTCACTTCAACGACGCCACCCAGAACGAAGAAGGCGAAACCGTTTCCGGTACCACCTACTTCGACTACGCCGGCGACACCTCCGGCCTGGGCCTGACGGACGTTCCCGAAATCGGTGACGACGGCCGTTCCATCACCCTCACCTACTCGAAGCCCTTCGCTGACTGGGAAGTTGCCTTCGGTGCGATGACCGACGGCGGCGTCAGCACTCCGGCGCACGTCGTTGCCGAGAAGGCCGGTCTGGCCGACGGCGACGCGCTGATCGAACTGCTCCAGAACACCCCTGCCGGCGACCCGGCGAACCCGGCTCCGGTCAACGAAGAGCTGAAGGCTGTTGCCGACTTCTGGAACACCGGTTTCGATACGAAGTCGCTGCCCTCGGATGCTTCCCTGTACCTCTCCAACGGTCCGTTCATTGTCTCGGAAATCGACCCCGAGAACTCCATGACGCTGACCCGCAACGAGGACTACAACTGGGGCCCCGAGCCCAAGATCGACGAGATCGTCGTCCGTTACATCGGCGAAGCTCCCGCTCAGGTCCAGGCTCTGAAGAACGGTGAAGTGGACATCATTGCTCCGCAGCCTTCGGCTGACACCGTGGAGCAGATCGAAGCCATTGACGGCGTTTCCATGAACTCCGGCAACCAGCTGTCCTACGATCACGTTGACCTGAACTACACCGGCGTCTTCGCTGACCAGAACGTCCGCACGGCGTTCATGAAGGTCATCCCGCGCCAGGCGATCGTTGACTCGATCATCAAGAAGCTCAACCCGGATGCAGCTCCGCTGGATTCCGAGATCTTCCTGGCTGACCAGGCCGCCTACGCAGAGTCCGCCGCCAACAACGGCTCCTCCGAATTCGCCGAGGTTGACGTCGAAGGCGCCAAGGAACTGCTTGCAGGTGCCACTCCTGAAGTACGCATCATGTACAACAAGGACAACCCCAACCGTGCCGACGCCTACACGCTGATCGCACAGTCTGCCTCCGAAGCCGGCTTCAAGGTCGTCGACGGCGGCCTGGGCGCCTCTGACTGGGGCTCCGCCCTGGGCACCGGCACCTACGATGCCTCCATCTTCGGCTGGATCAACTCGGGCGTTGGCGTGACCGGCGTTCCGCAGATCTTCAAGACCGGTGCTGCATCGAACTACAACGGCTTCTCCAGCCCTGAAGCCGATGCACTCATGGACGAACTCATCATCGAAACCGACGTTGAGAAGCAGGAGGAACTGCAGATCCAGATCGACAAGCTGATCTGGGAGTCCTCCTACGGCCTGCCGCTGTTCCAGTCTCCCGGCGTGGATGCACACAGCGACCGCATCGGCGGCATTGATTCCTTCATGCCGAACCAGACCGGTGTCTGGTGGAACTTCTGGGAATGGGAAGTTCTCGAGTAACAGTTTTTCCTAGCAGCTAAGCAACACCCGCAAGGCGCCGGGGCCTCCACGGTCCCGGCGCCTTGTACTTTCCCCTAGTAACCCAAATAGCCGGTGAGTGATTGGGATTAACCAAATTCCCAGCACTTATGACCTGCACTACACTTCTGCGAGTGCCGGGAGAACCCCCGGACCGTTCTAATGAGGCTGACACTCTATGGTTACCTACATCGTCCGGCGGCTCCTGACCGCCGTTCTAATCCTCTTCGGGGCTTCGTTCCTGGTCTATCTCCTGACAGCGGCGTCGGGGGACCCACTTCAAGACCTGCGCGAGAACCCCGCACCCAACCGGGACGAACTGATCCGGGCACGCACTGAGCTCCTTGATCTGGATGTCCCCGCGCCCCTGCGCTACTTCTACTGGCTTGGCGGAGCAGTAAAGTGCCTCGCCCCCTTTGCCGCGACCTGCGACCTGGGCCAGAGCATCCAGGGCGAGCCCGTCACGGAGGCCCTGGCACGCGCCATGGGCGCCACAATCCTGCTGGTCACCACGGCGACACTGCTGGCCATCGTTGTGGGCATCTCCCTGGGCATCATTACGGCCCTGCGCCAGTACAGCTCGCTGGACTACGGCGTCACGTTCATGGCCTTCCTCTTCTTCTCACTGCCGATCTTCTGGCTGGCCGTCCTGCTCAAGGAATACGGAGCCATCGGCTTCAACAACTTCCTGGCCGACCCTCAGATACCGCTCCCGGTAGTCTTGAGCGTCGGTGCCGCCAGCGGCCTGATCTGGGTGGTCTTCGCCGGGGGTAACCTCAAACGCCGTGCAATCGCCTTTGTTGGCGGTTTCGTGGCCGCAGCAGGCCTGCTCTGGGTACTCGGCGCCACCGGCTGGTTCACCACACCGAGCCTGGGACCGGTTGTCATCGCCATTACGGGCGTGGCTATCGCCTACGGCGTGACTCTGCTTAGTGCCGGCCTGAAAAACCGCAAGGCCCTCTACTCGGCCCTGATCACTGTGGCACTCGGCGTCGTTGCCTACTACGCGCTGCAGCCGCTGCTGAACTCGGCCACGTGGCTGATGATGCTGCTGCTCGCCGTGGCGACCGTCGCCGTCGGCTGCCTGGTCGGCTACCTGATGGGCGGTTATGACCGCGGCCAAAGCATGCGCGGTGCCGCGCTGACCGGCCTGCTGGTTGGCGGACTGATTGTCCTGGACCGCTTTATGTACGCCTGGCCGTCCTACATGGACAACTCCCGGATCCGGGACCGGCCGATCGCTACAGTGGGTGCCTCCACTCCCGGCCTGAACGGTGACTTCTGGATCAGCGGCGTGGATACCTTCACCCACCTGCTGCTGCCCACCGTCGCGCTGCTGCTGGCCTCCCTGGCCTCCTACAGCCGCTACTCCCGGGCTTCCATGCTGGAAATCATGAACATGGACTACATCCGCACCGCACGCGCCAAGGGTCTTTCCGAGCGCACCGTGGTGATGCGCCACGCGTTCCGCAACGCCCTGATCCCGCTGGCCACAATCGTTGCCTTCGACATCGGAGCACTCATCGGCGGCGCCGTCATCACCGAGCAGGTCTTCGCCTTCAGCGGCATGGGCCAGCTGTTCGTGCAGGCGCTTAGCCGGGTGGATCCGAATCCGATCATGGGCTTCTTCCTTGTGACCGGCATTCTGGCACTGGTGTTCAACCTGGTGGCAGACCTTGTTTATACCGTCCTTGATCCGCGCGTAAGGGTGAAGTCATGAGCACTACGTTTTCCGCCGAAACCCCCTCCAACCCGCCCGGCACGGATCCCGAGACCCCTGCCAAAGGCAAAACCAAGGGCCTCTCACAGGGGCAGATTGTCCGCAAGCGCTTCTTCGACAACACGGCTGCGATCATCTCGCTGGTCGTCTTTGCCCTGATCTGCATCCTGGCGTTCTCCTCCATTGGGTTCGCCGGCATACCGGGCTGGTGGAAGTACGACCACCGGCAGTTCACCGAGCAGATCAACGGCGGCGCACCAACGTTCGTCAACCTGTTCAACTGGGGCGAGCATCCCTTTGGCCAGGACCGCATTGGCCGTGACATGTTCGCCATGACCATGCGCGGCACGCAGCAGTCCATCATCGTGATGTTCCTCGTCGGCGCCATCGCCTGCGTGGTTGGTTCAGTAGTCGGAGCAGTTGCCGGCTATTTCCGCGGCATGGTCGAAGCCGTCCTGATGCGCCTGACGGACGTCGTCATCATCATCCCGATCATCGTCATGGCCGCCGTTCTGGGCCAGATCGCCAACCGCCTGGTCGGCGAGGGCATCGGAGTGGTCCTGCTGGGAATCTTCCTCGGCCTGGCGACCTGGACGTCGCTGGCACGACTGGTGCGCGGAGAGTTCCTGTCCCTGCGTGAACGGGAGTTTGTGGACGCCGCACGCATCGCCGGTGCCTCGAACAAGCGCATCATTTTCAAGCACATCCTGCCCAACGCGGTTGGCGTGATCATTGTGAACACCACCCTGCTGATGTCCACGGCCATCCTGCTGGAAACCTCGCTGAGCTACATCGGCTTCGGCGTGCAGCCGCCGGACACGTCGCTGGGCCTGCTGATCAGCCAGAACCAGGAAGCCTTCCAGACCCGCCCCTGGCTGTTCTGGTGGCCGGGCCTGTTCATCGTGGCGATCTGCCTGTGCATCAACTTCATTGGTGACGGCCTCCGGGATGCTTTTGACCCGCGGCAGAAGAAGTTCAACGCCAAGAAGGCCAAGACAAAGCCGGCTGGCAACTAGTGGCAGCCCACCTGCCCGGAGCGGGGGCAGCCGGACTAGGCTGTCCCCGCCAGGGCGAAGAGCACGGCGGCCAGGACCGGCAGGCCCAGCAGCCAGCGCCAGTTGATGCCCACGGAAGCCCGGGCGGCTTCGGTCTGGTCAGTATCAATCAGGCCCGCGTTGACCAGCTGTTCCCAACGGCCCCGGACCAGGCGGGCAGCCTGGCCGGAGTCAGTATTGCTGAGGTCTCCGGGACGAACCGAACCGCCGGCGCCGTACGTGGTGCCCGGAAGGTTGCGCAGGTGTTCGGGCTTGCCCTGATGGGTGCCCCAGACGCCGGGAGCAGGCGCGGCCCATGCCGTGTAGGAGCCCTTCGGCGTGACAAGCTTCAGGGCGAACTTGGTGTCCACGTAAATCAGGGCGGCCCACGGAACCTCGATGGTTCGGAACGGGTTAGCCAGGGTTACTCCGGACCCGGACACCCGGACGCTCGGATACCAGAACAGCCAGGCTGCCCCGGCCGGGATCAGCAGCAGGGGCGCGGTGGCAAGCAGACCGCCAAAGCCTCCGGTCCACACCGCGGACACCATGGCCGCAGCGGTCAGTACCGCGGCGACACCCACGAACCACTTGGTGGTGCGCGGTCGGAAAACTTCGGTCTCGGGCTCGCTCTGCGGGTTCGGCATAACCCCATCGTTACAGCTTTTTCAGGCACCTCCGTAATCGGCCCGATGATCCGGGACCGGCGCGCTGCCTGGACGGAAGGAAACTACAGCCATGACTGAAACCTTCAGCACAGCGGAGACCCGCAGCACGGGCCGTCCGCCGGTCCTTGAAGTCCGCAATCTCTCCGTGGACTTCGGCGTGGACAAGGAATGGGTTCCCGCCGCAAAGGACCTGAACTACTACGTGAACGCCGGTGAAGTGCTGGCGATCGTGGGTGAGTCCGGTTCGGGCAAGAGTGCCAGTTCCATGGCCCTGCTGGGCCTGCTGCCCTCAAACTCGCGGGTTACCGGAGAGGTCCTGCTGGACGGCGAGCCCCTGCTGGGTCTCTCCCAGCACAAGCTGCGGCAGGTCCGCGGCAACGACGTCGCAGTGATCTTCCAGGAGCCGATGACGGCGCTGAACCCCGTCTACACTGTGGGTTTCCAGATCGTGGAGACCCTGCGGCTGCACAACGAGCTGTCTCCGGATGAAGCGAAGCAGCGGGTGCTGAAGCTCCTGGACATGGTGGAACTGCCTGACCCGGAAAAAGCCTTCAAGTCCTACCCGCACCAGCTCTCCGGCGGACAGCGGCAGCGTGCCATGATCGCTCAGTCGCTCTCCTGCGATCCGAAGCTGCTGATCGCTGACGAACCCACCACAGCGCTGGACGTAACGGTGCAGGCCGAAATCCTGGACCTGATGCGCAACCTGCGCAACAAGCTGGACTCGGCGATCGTCCTGATCACCCACGACATGGGCGTGGTTGCCGACCTCGCGGACCGCATTGCCGTGATGCGCCACGGTGTGATCGTTGAGACGGGCACGGCGAAGGAGATCTTCGCCAATCCGCAGCACCCCTACACCCGAGCGCTGCTCGAGTCCGTCCCTCACCTGGGGCAGGGCGCTGACGGTGACGGCGACGTCGACGTGGTGGCTGCACTGGCAGCCGCGACGCACGTTGAACTTGAGTCGGTAGACCAGGAAGAGCTGGAACGGCGGGAAGCCGAAGTCCTCTCCGGGCTGCGGACCGATGAAGCCGCGAAGATTGACGCTGCGGGCGGAGAACCGGTGCTCGTGCTTGAGAACGTCGCCATCGAGTACCCGAAGCAGGGGCGCGTAGCTGCCTTCCGCGCTGTAGAGGGAGCCAACCTGCGGATCCTCCCCGGCCAGGTTATGGGACTCGTGGGCGAATCCGGTTCCGGAAAGACAACCATCGGACGTGCCGCCGTCGGGCTCCTGCCCGTAGCCGAAGGCGAACTCCGTGTAGTGGGAACGGATATCTCCGAACTCAAGCCGAACTCCAAGGCCATGCACAATCTCCGCCGCCAGGTGGGCATGGTCTTCCAGGATCCGTCCTCCTCGCTAAACCCGCGGCTGCCCATCGGCGAGAGCATCGGTGAGCCGATGTTCCTGGCCGGCGAGGCCAAGGGTGCTGCCCTGCAGCAGCGGATCGAGGAACTGCTGGACCAGGTTGAGCTGCCCCGCGCCTACCGCAACCGCTACCCGCATGAGCTCTCGGGCGGACAGAAGCAGCGTGTGGGCATTGCCCGGGCGCTGTCGCTGAAGCCCAAGCTCATGGTTGCGGACGAGCCGACGTCGGCCCTGGACGTTTCCGTCCAGGCGAAGGTGCTTGAGCTGTTCCAGAACCTGCAGCGTGAACTGGGCTTCGCCTGCCTGTTCGTCACGCACGACCTTGCCGTGGTTGACGTCCTGGCCGACCACATCTGCGTGATGCGGAACGGACGGATCGTGGAGCAGGGGACCCGGGACCAGATCCTGCGCAACCCGCAGGAGGAATACACCCAGCGGCTGATCGCCGCCGTTCCGCTGCCCGATCCGGACAAGCAGCGGGAGCGCCGCGAACTGCGGGCCAAGCTGCTTCAGGCATCCGGCCCGGTCGCCTAACCGCCGCCAAGCACTAATCGAGATAACAGAAACTGCCCGTTTGGAGCTCCAAACGGGCAGTTTCTGTATGTTCGGGAACCTGCCGAAAACCCGAAAAGCACAGTCTGCTTATTTTGTCCAGTAAATAACGTGACGCATAGTACATCGTCCTCGAATCGTTATATTGGGGGTCGCCTCGATATAGTTGGAAAGCGAGGGGGACAGGCTTCCCGGCACCCGTACATCGGGCTGGCCGGAGAGGGCATGTCCCCTTTGGTTACCCGTAAAACGTGCGTAGCCAGGACCATTAGCTGAGGTCTGCGGAAGACACTCTGGGCACCCACACCAGCTGCTACCCGGACATCAGCGCCGGAAACAACACCGGCTTCCTTTTCTATTCAGGAGGCGGAATGCGTTTACAGCGCGTATCCAAGGTTGTCAGCGTGGCGGTGGTTGCCGCTCTCGCGCTGGGAGCCTGCGGCGGAGGATCGAACAATGCGGACTCCGCTGCCACCAGTACAAGCATTACGGCCAACGGCACCGAGCCGCAGAACCCGCTGCTCCCCGCCAACACCAACGAGGTGGGCGGCGGCAGGATTATGGACCTTCTGTTCGAAGGCCTGCTGAGCTACGACGCCGACGGCAAGACGGTCAACGAAATCGCCGAGTCCATTGAGACCACGGACTCGCAGAACTACACCATCACACTGAAGGACGGGAAAACCTTCACCAACGGTGAACCGGTAACCGCGTCGTCCTTCGTTGATGCCTGGAACTTTGGTGCCGCCGCGAAGAACGCCCAGCTCAACTCCTACTTCTTCGAGAGCATCAAGGGCTACGACGAGGTGAGCGCTGAGGGTGCCACCACCGAAACCATGAGCGGCCTGAACGTGGTGGATGAGAAGACCTTCACGGTTGAACTCAGCCAGCCCGAATCTGACTGGCCGCTGCGCCTGGGCTACACCGCGTTCTACCCGCTGCCCGCCGAGGCCTTCGAGGACCCGGCAGCATTCGGGGAAAATCCGGTGGGCAACGGCCCGTACATGCTGGCAGGGGACAACGCCTGGCAGCATGAGGTCCAGATCGATCTGGTTGCCAACCCCGACTACACCGGCACCCGGGTTCCGCAGAACGACGGCGTGACGTTCAAGTTCTACTCCTCCTACGACGCCGCGTACGCGGATCTTCAGGCGGATAACCTGGACGTCCTGGACCAGATGCCGGCAGCCGCCCAGAAGACGTTCAAGTCCGATCTGGGTGAAGGCCGCTACTCGGAGAAGCCGACGGCGCAGAACCAGACCATCACCATCCCGCAGTACCTGGAGGAGTTCTCCGGCGAAGCCGGCGCCCTGCGGCGCCAGGCCATCTCCATGGCAGTGAACCGCGAGGAGATCACGGACGTCATCTTCTCCGGCGCCCGGCAGCCTGCCAATGACTTCACGTCACCGGTAATCGAGGGCTTCAACGCCGAGCTTCCCGGCTCGGAGGTGCTCGCCTACAACCCGGAGCGGGCAAAGGAACTGTGGGACCAGGCTGAAGCCATTTCCCCGTGGCCTGAGGGCAAGGCCTTCACGATCGGCTACAACGCCGACGGCGACCACAAGGAATGGGTGGACGCGGTCTGCAACTCGCTGAAGAACAACCTCGGTGTCGACGCGCAGGGCAAGGCCTACTCCACGTTCAAGGAGCTGCGTTCGGACGCCACTGCGAAGACCCTGAGCGGAGCCATCCGCACGGGCTGGCAGGCAGACTACCCGTCGCTGTACAACTTCCTTGGCCCCCTGTACGCCACCGGAGCAGGTTCAAACGACGGCGACTACACGAGCCAGACCTTCGATGACCTCCTGGCTGCCGGCCTGTCCGCAGCCACGGCCGAAGAAGGCGCGGCTATCTTCAACCAGGCACAGGAAGTCCTGCTGAAGGACCTCCCGGTCATCCCGCTGTGGTACCAGGTCTCCCAGACCGGCTGGAGCAACAACGTCACTGACGTGGAAACCGGCTGGAACGGCGTGCCTGTCTACTACAACATCGCACGCAAGTAATAACCCCGCGCGCCGTCCGCCGCCCGGGTTTCCCCGGGCGGCGGACGGCGCCACCAGGCAGAAAACAGGATTGCTAACCATGCCACTACCTGCCAAGACCCCAGACCAAGGCAGGCCCCGGCGATGACCAGATACATTGCCCGCAGGGTCCTGCAGATGATTCCGGTGTTCTTCGGAGCCACGCTGCTGGTCTATTTCCTCGTTTTCTCACTGCCCGGTGATCCGATCGCAGCGCTGTTCGGCGACCGGCCGGTCAACGAGGTAGTTGCCGCGCAGCTGCGCGAACAGTACAACCTCGACCAGCCGTTCATCGTGCAGTACCTGCTGTATTTGAAGAACCTGCTCACCTTCAACCTGGGCAATGACTTCTCCGGCCGGCCAGTGGCCGAGGTCCTTGGTCAGATCTTCCCGGTCACCATGCGCCTGGCAGTGCTCGCACTGCTGTTCGAGGCAGTGTTCGGCATTGTCTTTGGCCTGATTGCCGGGCTGAAGAAGGGCCGTATCTTCGACGCCACGGTGCTTTTCGTCTCCCTGGTCGTCATTGCCATCCCGGTGTTTGTGCTCGGCTTCCTGCTGCAGTTCATCATCGGCGTCAAACTCGGGTGGGCGTCGCCAACGGTGGGGGCGAGTGCCGGCTGGAGTGATTTGATACTTCCCGCCGTCGTCCTGGGACTGGCGTCCTTCGCCTACGTCCTGAGACTGACGCGCACATCCGTCATCGAAAACATGAATGCCGACTACGTCCGCACGGCTACGGCCAAGGGCCTTTCCCGCGGACGGGTGGTCACCGTGCACATCCTGCGGAACTCCCTGATTCCGGTCATTACCTTCCTTGGAGCCGACCTCGGGGCGCTGATGGGCGGGGCGATCGTCACGGAAGGCATTTTCAACGTGCCCGGCGTCGGGCAGAAGCTCTACCAGGCAGTCATCCGCGGTGAAGGACCAACCATCGTTTCAATCGTGAGCGTACTGGTCCTGGTCTACGTGGTGGCCAACCTGCTGGTGGACCTGCTTTACGCCTGGCTGGACCCGAGGATCCGCTATGAGTAAGAACCAACGGACCCAGGAGCACTTCGTCGCCCCGGTGGATTCCGCCGGGCTGCCGGAAACTGACGCAGTTCAGGACGGCCGTGAGCCCCTGAGCATGTGGGGTGAAGCCTGGCGGAACCTGCGCCGCCGGCCACTGTTCATCATCTCCGCGCTGCTGATCCTGCTGATCGTTGCGGTTGCGGCCTTTCCGCAGCTGTTTACGCACACACCGGCAGACGGCGCCTGCTACCTGGCGGATTCAAACGCCGGACCCGCTCCGGGACACCCCCTCGGTTTCACGCTGCAGGGGTGCGACGTCTATGCCCGCCTGATTTACGGCACCCGGGCATCGCTGCTGGTTGGCGTGATCACCACCGTCTGCGTCGTGGTCCTCGGCGGATCGCTCGGCGCGCTCGCCGGGTACTACGGCGGCTGGCTTGACGCCGTGATTGCGCGGCTGGGTGACATCTTCTTTGCCCTGCCGCTGATCCTGGGCGCGATCATTGTGATGCAGCTGCCGATGTTCCGGGAGAACCGCAACATCTGGACAGTCGTCCTGACACTGGTGGTCTTCGGCTGGCCGCAGATCGCCCGGATCACCCGCGGTGCGGTCATCTCCGTGCGGAACGCTGACTTCGTCGTCGCCTCCCGGGCACTTGGCGTCTCCAAGTTCCAGGCGCTGGTGAAGCACGTCCTTCCCAATGCCCTCGCCCCGGTGATTGTCACCGCCACCATTTCGCTTGGCACCTTCATCGTGGCCGAAGCAACCCTGTCCTTCCTGGGGATCGGCCTGCCGCCGGACATCATGTCCTGGGGCAATGACATCTCCGCCGCCCAGACCTCGCTGCGGGCCAACCCTGCAGCGCTGCTGTGGCCTGCAGGTGCGCTGTCCGTCACCGTCCTCAGTTTCATCATGCTCGGCGATGCCGTCCGTGATGCCCTCGATCCGAAAGCCCGCAAGCTATGACATCCAACGCCCTGCAGCCGGACACGGATCCGGCCCCGCTGCTGGACATCCGCTCGCTCGCGATTTCCTTCGAAACTTCCAACGGCACGGTGGACGCGGTGCAGGACGCCAATCTGTCTGTCCTGCCGGGGGAGACGGTGGCGATCGTGGGGGAGTCCGGCTCAGGAAAATCGACGACGGCGCTCGCAGCCATTGGGCTGCTGCCCGGCAACGGGCACGTCAGCGGCGGGCAGATCATTTTCGACGGCGAGGACATCACCCATGCCGGCCCGAAACGGATCGTGGAACTGCGCGGCAACTCAATTGGCATGGTTCCGCAGGATCCGATGTCCAACCTCAACCCGGTGTGGAAGATCGGCTTCCAGGTCCGGGAAACCCTCAAAGCCAACGGCCGTCCTTCATCGGATGAGGACGTGGCCCGGGTCCTGAGCCAGGCGGGCCTGCCCGACGCCGGCTCCCGCGCCAAGCAGTACCCGCATGAATTCTCCGGCGGCATGCGCCAGCGGGCCCTGATCGCCATTGGCCTCTCCTGCTCGCCGCGGCTGCTGATCGCGGATGAACCGACGTCGGCACTGGACGTCACCGTGCAGCGCCAGATCCTGGATCATCTGGCTTCGCTCACCCGGGAGATGGGGACGGCGGTGCTGCTGATTACCCACGATCTTGGCCTGGCAGCCGAGCGCGCCCAGCGCGTTGTTGTCATGTACAAGGGCAGGGTGGTGGAGTCCGGCCCGGCACTGGAGATCCTGAGAAACCCGCAGCATCCCTATACCCGCCGGCTGGTGGACTCAGCCCCGTCCCTTGCTTCCAAGCGGATCGACACTGCGAAGGCGCGTGGCCTGAGCGCTCCGGACCTGCTCGCGGCTGACCCCGGCCAGCAATCCGGCAAGGCTACGGCGGCGGACGTCATCGAGGTCCGCAACCTCACCAAGGTCTTCAAGCTGCGCAGCGGACTGGGCCGGCATGCCGACTTCAGAGCCGTTGACGACGTGTCTTTCTCGGTAAAGAAGGGGACCACCACCGCCGTCGTGGGTGAATCGGGTTCGGGCAAGTCCACGGTGGCCCGTATGGTACTGAATCTCGAAACCCCTACCAGTGGAAGCATCCTCTTTGACGGTGTGGACATAACTACCCTGGACAAAAAGAAGCTCTTCGAGTTCCGCCGCCGGGTGCAGCCCATCTTCCAGGATCCGTACGGATCGCTGGACCCGATGTACAACATCTTCCACACCATTGAGGAACCTCTGCGGGTCCACGGCATTGGGAACAAGGAAAGCCGTTCCAGGAAGGTGCGGGAGCTGCTGGACCAGGTGGCGCTGCCCTCCTCGGTCATGCGGCGCTTCCCGAACGAACTCTCCGGCGGCCAGCGCCAGCGCGTCGCAGTGGCCCGGGCCCTGGCACTTGATCCCGAAGTCGTGATTTGTGATGAAGCCGTTTCTGCGCTGGACGTGCTGGTCCAGGCACAGATCCTGAACCTTCTTGCCGAACTCCAGGCCGACCTTGGGCTCAGCTACCTCTTTATTACGCACGATCTCGCGGTTGTCCGGCAGATTGCGGACGACGTCTGCGTTATGCAGAAGGGAAAGGTGGTGGAAACCGGAACGACGGACGAAGTCTTCAACTCACCGAAGCAGGACTACACCAGGGCCCTGCTGGCAGCGATCCCGGGGGCGGGCCTGGACCTGCCGCCCGAGGCCGCCTGATATCCGCCAAGGCGTTCACCGGAAGACAGCGCATTAGGGAACCTTTGGCAAAACGACTAGAATGGTATGGTGCCCGCTGACAGCGGCCTATCGGTGACTTCTTACACGTGTGTTCCAACGCAGCATTTGTACAGAACTGCCGGATCATCCGGAGCGACTCCGGACCACTGTGAATTATCCCCGAACTGTAACCAATGAATTGAGTCTTCACGCATGTCAGAAACCAACACGGCTGTGAACAGCGCAGTGCGTAGCGATCTCCGCAATGTTGCTATTGTGGCCCACGTTGACCACGGCAAAACGACCCTCGTCGACGCCATGCTCAAGCAGACGAACTCCTTCGCCTCGCACGGAGATGTCGAAGAACGCGTGATGGACTCAGGTGACCTGGAACGCGAAAAGGGCATTACCATCCTGGCCAAGAACACCACCGTGTTCTACAACGGCCCCGCTGCCAACGGCGAAACCATCACCATCAACGTGATCGACACCCCCGGCCACGCCGACTTCGGCGGAGAGGTCGAGCGCGGCCTGTCCATGGTCGACGGCGTTGTCCTGCTGGTGGACGCATCTGAGGGCCCGCTGCCGCAGACCCGTTTCGTACTCCGCAAGGCCCTTGCCGCGAAGCTGCCCGTGGTGCTCCTGGTCAACAAGACCGACCGTCCCGACGCACGCATCGACGAGGTCGTCAGCGAATCCATGGACCTGCTCCTGGGCCTGGCCTCCGACCTCGCGGACGAAGTTCCCGACCTGGACCTGGACCTGGTCCTCAACGTTCCCGTTGTCTACGCTGCCGCCCGTGTTGGCGCAGCCTCGCTGGAGCAGCCGGCCGACGGCCAGGCGCCCGCGAATGACAACCTGGAACCGCTCTTCCAGACCATCATTGAGCACATCCCGGCTCCGACCTACGATCCGGAAGGTGTGCTTCAGGCACACGTCACCAACCTTGACGCTTCTCCCTTCCTGGGCCGCCTGGCGCTGCTGCGCATCTTCAACGGCACCCTTCGCAAGGGCCAGCAGGTTGCCTGGGCCCGTCACGACGGCACCCTGAAGACCGTGAAGATCACCGAGCTGCTGGCCACGAAGGCACTCGAGCGTGTTCCGGCCGAATCCGCCGGTCCCGGCGAGATTGTTGCCGTCGCCGGCATCGAGGACATCACCATCGGTGAAACCCTCACCGACGTGGACAACCCCAAGCCGCTGCCGCTGATCACCGTGGATGATCCCGCGATTTCCATGACCATCGGTATCAACACCTCGCCGCTGGCCGGCAAGGTCAAGGGCGCCAAGGTCACCGCACGACAGGTGAAGGACCGCCTGGACAAGGAACTGATCGGCAACGTTTCCCTTCGGGTTCTGCCGACCGAGCGTCCGGATGCCTGGGAAGTCCAGGGCCGCGGCGAGCTCGCCCTGGCTATCCTCGTGGAGCAGATGCGACGCGAAGGCTTCGAGCTGACCGTTGGCAAGCCGCAGGTTGTCACCAAGGTGATCGACGGCAAGATCCACGAGCCGATGGAACACATGACCATTGACGTTCCCGAGGAATACCTCGGCGCCGTCACCCAGCTGCTGGCAGCCCGCAAGGGCCGCATGGTCAACATGGCCAACCACGGCACCGGCTGGGTCCGCATGGAGTTCATCGTTCCCGCACGCGGCCTGATCGGCTTCCGCACCCGTTTCCTCACCGAAACCCGCGGCGCCGGCATCTCGGCTTCCATCGCCGAAGGCTACGAGCCGTGGGCCGGCCCGATCGAATACCGCACCAACGGTTCCATGATCGCTGACCGCGCCGGCGTCGTGACCCCGTTCGCCATGATCAACCTGCAGGAACGCGGCTCCTTCTTCGTAGAGCCGACCTCCGAGGTTTACGAAGGCATGATCGTGGGCGAGAACTCCCGCGCTGATGACATGGACGTGAACATCACCAAGGAAAAGAAGCTCACCAACATGCGTGCAGCTTCCTCGGATACCTTCGAGAACCTGACCCCGCCGCGCAAGCTGACCCTCGAGGAATCCCTCGAATTCGCCCGCGAGGACGAGTGCGTGGAGGTCACCCCGGAGTCGATCCGCATCCGCAAGCTCATCCTGGACGCCAACGAGCGTGCCAAGGCCTACCGCGCCCGCGCAAAGGCCTAGTTCCATCGCCACGGCCCAAGCATCCGGTTCCCGGGTCCCGCGTTGGCGGGGCCCGGCTGCCGTGGTGCTTGGCGCCCTGGCGGCGGGCATCCTGGGAACATCACTGCACGCCCAGGTGCTCTATGCGGGGGACACTGCGCTGCCGCTCGGCGCGGTTGGGGCATTGATCTTCAGTGCCGCGGTTGCGTCCTTCGCAGGGCTCTGGACACGTTCGGTGGCTGTCAGCGCGGCCACCGGTGTCCTCACCTACGTCCTGCTCGGAACGTTCTCACTGGACATATTCAGCGGACCCCTGATCGTCACCGGAACCTCTTCCGGGCTGGACCTGCCGGTAGTCACAGCCGGGCAGATCTGGCTCTTTGGCCAGTCACTGGCCACCATTGCCGCCGTGCTGGTAACCGCCGTCGTGCTGCGCTCCGAAGCCCGCTTTGAACGCGCCTCGGCGAAGGAAAACACCCTTCCCTACGGCACCGATCCTGGTTACCGTCCGGGACCGGAACCGCTTAGCTAGTCAGGTCCCCTGAGAGTTTTTCACTGGTTCGGTCCCGGTGATGGGCCAGCATCAGTGATGTGGGTGTGCCGTCGGGGTCCGGACCGCGCAGGGCATAGTCATCGAAAACCGCACGCAGCTTGTCCATCAGGATGCGGCGGTTTTCCTCGTTAAGGCACAGGCCCATACGCACTACCTCGATGTCCGACGGGGGAAGCCCCTCGATTTCCTGCAGGAACGTCTCCACAAAGACCATGTTGGTGCCCTCAGGCAGTGAGGCTTTCCAGCTCAGGCCGGTGGCGCGGTAGGGAATTTCCTTGGCGCCGCGGTTCCCCGTGCGCGGTGTTCCGGCAGCGAGAAAACCGGTGCCCAGCAGGGTTCGTACGTGATGCAGGGCAGTGGCAGGATTCAGTTCCAGTGCTTCGGCGATTTCCTTGTTGGTCCGCTCGGCATGCAGGCACAAACGCAGAATCCGCAGCCGGACAGGGGAGCTCAGCGCTCGTCCCCGGGCCTGGATCACATCATCGTTTGGCATCATCCCAGCATACCCGTGCGGAGAGCCGGGCCTTTTTTGCAGTGATCAGGCGGTTCGCGGACGCCGGCGCTCAGGAGCGGGCGGGACAGGCTTGCCGGCAGTCACCAGATTCCACGGAATCCGGACCGGACCCTTGCGGGTCATCAGGGTGCACCCCTCGGAATCCAGCGCAGTAATGGTTCCCAGCGCGTCCGTCAGTCCGCCGTCAATGCGGTAACGCACGACGGCGCGCTGCCCCGTGCCGGCGGCGCGGAGGCGTTCCTCGGGGGTTGGGGAAGTCACCGTTACATAGTACGCGGCGGTCTCCCGGCTGGGAGATAATGGAACGGACTACTAACGTGGAAGCATTACCTCGTGGAGATCTGCGGTTTCGCGGATAACCGCACACCAAGGAAGGCAAAGGGACGTGACGTACGTAATTGCGCAGCCATGCGTGGATGTTAAGGACAAGGCATGCATCGAAGAATGCCCCGTGGACTGCATCTACGAAGGTGAACGCTCCCTCTATATCCACCCGGATGAATGCGTTGACTGCGGCGCCTGCGAACCCGTCTGCCCGGTAGAGGCCATCTACTACGAGGACGACACTCCCGAAGAGTGGGCCGACTATTACAAGGCCAACGTCGAATTCTTCGATGACCTGGGTTCCCCGGGCGGTGCCGCCAAGCTTGGCAATACGCACAAGGATCATCCGATGATCGCCGCACTGCCGCCGCAGAACCAGGAATGAGCACTGCAGCCTCCGGCACTTTCGGCCTGAACCTGCCGGAGTACCCGTGGGAAGCCATGGCCCCATACGTGCAGCAGGCCTCTGCGCACGCGGACGGCGCCGTGAACCTCTCCATCGGAACTCCTGTGGACCCGACTCCGGAGTTCATCCAGGAAGCCCTTGCCGGCGCAGCCAACGCGCCGGGATACCCCACCACGCACGGAACAGCCGAGCTGCGGCAGGGGATTGCGGACTGGTTCTCCCGGCGCCGTTCCGTCCCGGGCCTGGATCCGCAGGACATCATGCCCACGGTTGGTTCCAAGGAACTGGTTGCCTGGCTCCCGCTGCTGCTGGGGCTGGGAGCGGGCGACGTCGTCGTGCGTCCCACCGTTGCCTACCCGACCTATGACATGGGTGCCGTCCTCGCAGGAGCCACCCCCGTCGCCGCGGACGACCTCTCTGAGCTCGATGACGAGACACGCTCGCGCGTCCGCCTGGTCTGGGTCAACTCTCCCGGAAATCCGACCGGCAGTGTCCGCGGCGCCGAATCGATGGCAGCCCTGGTGGACCAGGCCCGTTCACTGGGCGCGGTAGTGGCATCGGACGAGTGCTATGCGGAACTCGGCTGGGGCGAATGGGACACCGCGCGAGGCGGAACCCCGGTACCGTCAGTGCTCGATCCCCGCGTCAGCGGAGGCAGTAACGAGTCCCTGCTCGCTGTGTACTCCCTCAGCAAGCAGTCCAACCTCGCCGGGTACCGTGCCGCGTTCGTCGCAGGTGACGGCGCGATCATCGCCAACCTGGTGAACAGCCGCAAGCACGCCGGGATGATTGTCCCTGCACCCGTGCAGGCCGCGATGCTGGCGGCGCTGTCCGACGACCGGCACGTTGCGGAGCAGAAGGACAAATACCGTGCACGAAGGGAGATGCTGGTCCCCGCGCTGGAAGCTTTCGGCCTGAAGATCAGCAGTTCCGAGGCAGGGCTGTACCTGTGGGCCACCGCGGGCGAGGACACCTGGACAACCATTCAGCGATTCGCCGCACTCGGGATCGTAGTTGGCCCCGGCGTTATCTACGGAGACGCAGGCGCCGGTTTTGTCCGGGTGGCACTCACTGGAAGCGACGAACGCATCGCCGCAGCAGCGCAGCGGCTGGAGGCAGCGGCGCGCTGATTGGGCGGTTGCATTATGCAGTGATGTTGCGCTTGCACAACAAGATCGCTGCCGATTAGTGGTAACGCCCGGTAAACCGGTAGCGTTTTAGCGAAATAGATAACAGCACGAATGTGTACTATGGGCGCTCTTCTCACGAGGACGCGGGCCCGTAGCAGTGGGTTCTTCAAACTCCTGAAGGAGAAAAATGACTGAGCGACCAAGTGCCGAACTGCACTATGGGACCGAGCCGGCGGACAAGCTGGAGCTTCCCCGCATTGCGGCCAAGGAAGGCAACGACGGCTTTGACGTATCGAAGCTGCTGAAGCAGACCGGCACCGTAACGTTCGACCCCGGGTTCATGAACACCGCGGCCACGACCTCGGCGATCACCTACATCGACGGTGATGCGGGAATCCTGCGTTACCGCGGATACCCCATCGAGCAGCTGGCAAAGCACTCCAGCTTCCTCGAAACTTCCTACCTGCTGATCTACGGCAACCTGCCGACTCCCGCAGAGCTTGAAGCATTCGACCACCGGATCCGCCGGCACACACTGCTGCATGAGGACCTCAAAGGCTTCTTCGGAGGCTTCCCGCGTGATGCTCACCCGATGCCCGTGCTCTCCTCGGCAGTCAGCGCGCTGTCCACCTTCTACCAGGATTCCCTGGATCCCTTCGACGAGGAGCAGGTGGAGCTTTCCACCGTGCGCCTTATGGCGAAGCTTCCCGTGATTGCTGCGTATGCGCACAAGAAGAGCATCGGCCAGCCCATGCTCTATCCGGACAACTCCATGAACCTGGTGGAGAACTTCATGCGGCTCTCCTTCGGCCTGCCCGCCGAGCCGTACGAACTGAATCCGAAGCTGGTCAAGGCCCTGGACCTGCTGCTGATCCTGCACGCAGACCATGAGCAGAACTGCTCTACCTCCACGGTCCGCCTGGTCGGCAGCTCCAACGCGAACATGTTCGCTTCGATCTCCGCCGGCATCAGCGCGCTCTTCGGCCCGCTGCACGGCGGTGCCAACGAAGCCGTGCTGAACATGCTGCGGGACATCCAGTCCACCGGCATGCAGCCTGAAACCTTCATGGAGAAGGTCAAGAACAAGGAAGACGGCGTGAAGCTCATGGGCTTCGGGCACCGCGTCTACAAGAACTACGATCCGCGCGCCAAGATCGTTAAGGCAACGGCCCACGAGATCCTCGCGGACCTCGGCGGCAACGACGAGCTGCTGGACATCGCCATGCGGCTTGAAGAGAAGGCCCTCGCGGATGACTACTTCATTGAGCGCAAGCTCTACCCGAATGTGGACTTCTACACCGGCCTGATCTACAAGGCCATGGGCTTCCCGGAGAAGATGTTCACTGTGCTCTTCGCAATCGGCCGCCTGCCGGGCTGGATCGCCCAGTGGCGCGAAATGATGCAGGACCCGCAGACCAAGATTGGCCGTCCGCGCCAGTTGTACACGGGTGTCCCGGAGCGCAACTACCCGGAACGCTAAACAGGCACAGCCAGTGCCCAACAGGTTCTAAAAAGGACGGGTCCGCATCCTCACTGAGGATGCGGACCCGTCCTTCGCTGTACGTCCGGCGGCTATGCCTGGGTGGCGTACCCCTGCGGGTTCTGCTTCTGCCAGTTCCAGTGATCGCGGCACATGTCATCCAGGGACCGCCCGGCGGACCAGCCGAGCTCTGCCCGGGCTGCCGAGGGGTCCGCGTAGCTCACGGCGGCGTCTCCCGGGCGGCGCGGCGCGAACTCGTAGGGAACGTCCTTCCCTGCTGCCTTGGAGAAAGCGGCCAGGACCTCCAGCACCGAGGAGCCGTTGCCGGTACCCAGGTTCCAGCGCTTGACCCCCTTGCGTGCGGCAATGTAGTCAAGGGCCGCCAGATGTCCGGCGGCCAGGTCCATGACGTGGATGTAGTCACGCACACCGGTGCCGTCAGGAGTGTTGTAGTCGTTACCGAAGACCATGACCTTCTCCCGGCGTCCCACGGCGACCTGGGCGACGAAGGGCAGCAGGTTGTTGGGAACACCAGTGGGATCCTCGCCGATGCGTCCGGATTCATGCGCGCCGACCGGGTTGAAGTAGCGCAGCAGCGCGATGCTCCAGCGTTCATCCGAGGCCCCCAGGTCTGCCAGGATGTCCTCGATCTGTTCCTTGGTCCGGCCGTAGGGGTTCACCGCATCCATCGGCATATCCTCTACCAGCGGCACCTCTTCGGAAGCCCCGTAGACGGTGGCTGAGGAGCTGAAGACGATGGTGCGCACATCGTGCCGGTCCATGGCTGCCAGCAGGTTCAAGGTGCCTGCAACGTTGTTCCGGTAATAGTGCAGCGGCTTGGCCACCGATTCGCCGACTGCTTTCAGCCCGGCGAAGTGGATGACAGCTTCGGGGGAGTGCTCGGCAAAGATGGCTTCAAGTGCCTGCGGATCGAGCAGGTCCGCCTGGACGAACGAAGCCGTGCGTCCGGAGAGTTCCTGGACCCGGTTCAGGGATTCGGTGCTGGAATTGGCGAGGTTGTCCATCACAACAACGTCGTGCCCGGCCTGCAGCAGCTCGAGCGTGGTGTGGGATCCGATGTAGCCGGTTCCGCCGGTGACTAGTATTCGCATGGTTTCCAGCCTAGCTGGTCCGCCGGGCGGCCAGCCTGAGGGCCTGCCGGGTTACCCCTGTCTGCCGGGTTAGCCCTGTCTCCCGGGTTAGCCCTGCCCGCCCACGGAGGCCGGGGCAATGTGGATGGCCACCTGCGTGCCGGGAGCATCGGACGGAGTCCACGTGCCGCTTCCACGGGTCCAGGTCATGGAGTCGAATGAGACTTCATTGATGTTCAGTGCCTTGGCGTTGGCTACAGCCCACTGGGCCAGCGACCAGCCGTATTCCCCTGAAGCACCTACCACCAGGACCTCGCCGAGCACCATGGCCTGCTGCTCGCCGTACAGCGTGTTCATCGCCGCCAGGACGGCGTTCGGATCACCGGGGGCCTGCGCGGGATTGAGGGTGCAGGCCAGCGCCGCGGGCGATTGCCCGGTCAGGGCCGAAGCGAAAGCCCTTCCCTCAGGCTCATGGTCCGCGTAGGCATCCGGATAGGCGCTTCGCTGGACTGTCTGGGCGGCGACCGTAACCGGCAGGTCCTGGTACCCGGGAACTTCGACGAGAGCGTCGTAGAAGACGTTCACGGCGTAGACCGGGTCCATCACCTGCTCCTGGGAGCCCCAGCCCTGCGACGGCCGCTGCTGGAACAGCCCGCGCGAATCAGGTCCCGCGTCATCTCCGTAGTCCAGATTGCGCAGCCCGGATTCCTGCACCGCGGTGGCCAGTGCGATCGATGCCGCACGCGGCGGAAGACCGCGCGCAACGGCTACGGCAGCAATCGTTGATGCGTTGGCTGCCTGGTCCGGGTTCAGGGACCAGGAGGCGTCGTTGACAGTAGCGGTGCAGCGTTCGCGTACCGGCTTCTCCTCGTCCCGGCCCAGGGCCAGGACGAGGAGGTAGATCAGGACTGCGGCGGCTGCCGCAGCGGCAAGCAGCAGCACGCTGATGGTCCTGCGCCGTGCCGCCGGCTGGGGGTTGCGGGCCACGGCCCTGCCTCCTGGTCGGGGTCCTAGTTGGCGTGCAGCGCTTCGTTCAGTTCCACAGTTCGGGCCAGCCGCGGAAGGGCCTCAACAGCGCCGGTTGAGGAATTGCGCCTGAACAGCAGGCCCGGAACACCGGAGAGATCTGCTGCCTTGACGGTGCGGACTTCGTTTGTTTCGGGATCGGTGACGCTGACGCGTGTGCCGGCGGTGACGTACAGGCCTGCTTCAACAACGCTGTCATCGCCGATGCTGATACCCACACCGGAGTTGGCGCCCAGGAGCACACGCTCACCGACGGTGATCCGCTCCTTGCCGCCGCCGGACAGGGTGCCCATGATGGATGCGCCGCCGCCGACGTCGGAGCCGTCGCCAACGACGACGCCCGCGGAAATCCGGCCTTCCACCATCGAGGTGCCGAGGGTGCCGGCGTTAAAGTTGACGAACCCTTCATGCATGACAGTGGTGCCTTCGGCGAGGTGTGCACCCAGCCGGACGCGGTCTGCATCGGCGATGCGCACCCCGGTGGGCAGGACGTAGTCGACCATGCGGGGGAACTTGTCCACGCCGTAGACCGTGACTGCACCGCGGGCGCGCAGGCCCAGGCGGACCGAGTCGAAACCGGCAACCTGGCAGGGACCGAAGTTGGTCCATACAACGTTGGGCAGCACGCCGAAGATGCCGTCCAGGTTGATGGTGTTCGGCGCCGCAAGGCGGGCCGAGAGAACGTGCAGGCGGAGGTAGGCGTCTGCCGTCCCGGCGGGAGCCTCATCGAGGTTGATCTCGGTGCGGACTACCTCGCCGCGGGTTCCGCGGACTTCATCCGCCATGGACGCAGCGGCCTTCTCGAGATCGGCTGCGAGTTCTTCGCCTGCCTGGAGCGGGGCCAGCTCGGGGCGGGGGTACCAGACGTCCAGGAAGGTGCCGTCTGCGGCTACAGTTGCCAGTCCGAGACCGGACGCGGTGCGTGGGGAGGGGGCTGCTGAAGTGCTTGAAGTCATGGGTTCCACTCTACCGAGCGGTACTCTGGACCGGTGACCGTATTACCTGCCAAACCCCTGAACCTGCACAACGACGTCGCTTCCCTCACAGCGGCCCTGATGGACATTGAGAGTGTGTCCGGAAACGAGGCCGCGATAGCCGACGCCGTTGAGGCGGCGCTGCAGGACCTCGGCCACCTTGAAGTGGTGCGCGACGGCGATTCCGTAATGGCACGGACCAATCTGGGACGCAGCGAGCGGGTCATCCTGGCCGGACACCTGGACACGGTGCCCCTGCCGTCCGTTCCCGGGTCCCGCGGAACCGTTCCGTCCAGCTGGGACGGCGAAGTCCTCTATGGCCGCGGTGCCACCGACATGAAGGGCGGGGTGGCGGTGCAGCTGGCGCTGGCGGCAAAGCTTACGGAGCCCAGCCGGGATATCACCTTCATCTTCTATGACCATGAAGAGGTTGATGCTTCACTGAGCGGGCTGGGCCGGCTGGAGAAGTCCTTTCCGGAGTGGCTGAAAGCTGACTTCGCGATCCTCCTTGAACCGACCGACGGGACCGTGGAGGGCGGCTGCAACGGAACCATGCGCTTCCAGGCCCGCACCACCGGCAAAGCCGCACATTCGGCCCGTGCCTGGATGGGGGAGAACGCAATCCATGCCGCTGCGGAGATCCTGGTGCGGCTGCGGGACCACGAGCCGGCCACGGTCCGTGTTGAAGGACTGGATTACCGTGAGTCGCTCAATGCCGTAAAGATCCACGGCGGCACCGCCGGCAACGTCATCCCCGATTCCGCCGTGGTGGAAATCAACTACCGTTTTGCCCCGGACAAGGACCTGGCCCAGGCCGAAGCCTACGTCCGTGAGCTGCTGGACGGCTTCGACCTGGTGCGCACCGATGCTTCCGCAGGGGCACGCCCCGGCCTGGACCGTCCCGCGGCCGCCAGCTTCGTGGAAGCCGTTGGTGCTGAGCCGAAGCCAAAGTACGGCTGGACCGACGTCGCCCGTTTCAGTGCCCTTGGGATCCCCGCCGTTAACTTCGGACCGGGAGACGCGCTGCTGGCTCACTCCGACAATGAGCACGTCACGGCCGGCGCCATCCGCGAATGCCTCCGGGCCCTTCAGGACTGGCTGGCCTAGTTTCCGGCAGTCGAACGAGACAGCCGAAAGCGCCCTTTAGAAGCTTCTAAAGGGCGCTTTCTGCTGTCTCGTTTAGGAGGACCTACCGCACGGGTGCCGGGACGCCTTCCGGGTCCACGGCTTCGTCAGTCTTGAGCAGGGCCCCTGCGCGCGCGCCGAGCAGGCGCGAAAGGCGCTGGGCGGCAAACGTCAGGATCATGTTCAGGATGATGAAGATCGCGGCGGTGACAAGCAGGGCCGGCAGGATATTGCCTTCACCCGAGGCAAGCCGGCGGGCGTAGCCGAGCAGCTCCGTGTAGCCAATAAAGGTACCCAGGGCAGAGTCCTTGAGGATCACGACGAACTGGCTGAGCAGGGCGGGGAGCATAGCCACCAGGGCCTGCGGAACCTCGACGATGCGAAGCGACTGGCTGCGGGTCAGGCCGATGGCCAGGCCTGCCTCACGCTGGCCCTTCGGCAGGCCAAACACACCCGAACGCACCAGTTCGGCGATCACGGAACCGTTGTACAGGGTCAGTGCCAGCACGACGGCGACAAACGGAACGTCCGAGGACGGAACCGGCGTGGACTTCGAGAGGAACTGGTAGAAGAAGATCATCATCAGCAGCACAGGCACCGCACGGAAGAACTCAACGACCAGGCCGGCGACCCAGCTGATGGCCTTCACCGACGAAAGCCGGCCGAGGCCGAAGACCAGGCCGAACACAATCGAAGTCACGATCGCAACGCCGGCCGCCTTCAGGGTCTCCAGGAGGCCGGGAAGCATGAAGTACTCCCAGGTCCGGCCTTCAATAAACGGATTCCACTTGGCCGCGTCGAACTGGCCCTTCTCGGCCAGGCCATAGACGACCAGTGCGAGGAGGGCAAGGATGAACAGGGTGCCGAGGATGTTGCCAACCATGATGCGGCGGCGTGCCCGGGGACCGGGCGCGTCAAAGAGTACGCTCTGGCTCATCGTGCCACCGCCAGTTTCTTCGAGGCCCAGGTGGTGAGCAGACCAATCGGGATCACAATGAGCACAAAGCCCAGTGCGAAGGTCAGGAAGATCTGCGTCATAAGGTCAGGGCGGAATTCGATCATGGTCTTCATCAGGCCGGAGGCCTCAGCAACGGAAGCTACGGCGGCCACCGTGGTGTTCTTGGCCAGTGCAATCAGGACATTGCCCAGCGGTGCAACAGCGCCGCGGAACGCCTGCGGCAGGATGATCAGCCACGCTGCGGGCAGGAAGGACAGCCCGATTGAGCGGGCAGCTTCGGCCTGTCCCAGCGGAACGGTGTTGACGCCGCTTCGGATCGCCTCGCAGACAAACGCTGCGTGGTAGACCGAGAGGGAGAGCACCGCCAGCCGGAAGAAGTTGAGTTGGAAGTCGCCGGACAGGTTGACCTGCAGCTGGGACCAGAGAGCCAGGGTGCCGAAGACCATGATGATGGTCAGCGGGGTGTTCCTGAAGATGTTCACGTATGCCGTGCCGAACCAGCGCAGGCTGGCGATTGGCGAAATACGCATCACGGCCAGGATGGTGCCGAGCACGAGGGACCAGAGCGCGGCCCAGAACGTGAGTTGGATGTTGACCCAGAAGGCCCCGACGACGTCGTATTCGCCAAAGAGCTCGAGGAAACCTTCCATATGTCACCTCTTCCGTAAAAATGTGTGGAGCGGAGTTCGGGGCAGGGCCGAAAGCCCTGCCCCGAACGTTGCCGCCGAAACCCGGCGGAGGCGGGCCGCTTAGGCGCAGGCGTCCATCGTCGGCGGGTTCAGGTCGGCGTTGAACGTGTAGTCAGCGCCTTCGGTGTTCTTCTTGATGGCTTCTTCCCAGGCGCCGTCTTCGATCATCTTTTCGATGGCAGCGTTGATGTCTTCACACTTGTCGCTGTCCTTCTGGATGCCGACGCCGTACTTCTCCTCGGAGAAGGTGTTGCCGACAACCTTGAACTGGCCCTTGTTGGCGTCCGTGGAGGCGAGGCCGGCCAGGATGATGTCGTCGGTGGTGACGGCGTCAATGGCGCCGCCCTGCATGGCGGTGACGCACTCGGCGTAGCTCGGCTGTTCCACGAGGTTGGCTTCATTGGCCAGCGTGTCCTTGACCTTCTGCGCGGACGTGGAGCCGGTAACCGAGCAGAGGGTCTTGCCGTTGAGGTCTTCGGGGCCGGTGATCTCGGAATCGTCGGAGCGCACCAGCAGGTCCTGGCCGGCAACGAAGTACGGTCCTGCGAAAGCGACCTTTTCCTTGCGGGTGTCCGTGATGGAGTAGGTCGCGAAGATCATGTCCACCTGGTCATTTTCCAGCATGTTTTCACGCTGGGCAGACGGGGTCTCGATCCATTCGATCTGGTCTTCGCCGTAGCCGAGTTCGCCGGCTACGTACTTGGCAACATCCACGTCGAAGCCGCTGTAGGAGCCGCCTTCGTCGAAGCCGAGGCCTGGCTGATCGAACTTGATGCCGATCCGGATGCTGTCGCCGCTGCCGGAATCAGCAGAGCCGCTGGCCGAATCGCTGCCGGAGTCGCCGCCGCAGGCGGACAGGGTCAGAGCGGCAGCTGCAGCCATGGCGGCAACTGCGTAACGGGTATTGCGCATTTTTTCTCCTTGCATTGCGGCCGGGGCCCGTGGGGGCCGCGGCCTTGCCTCAAAGGGTGGATGAAAAACCGGCGGACGCCCTAGTGGGCGAGGATCTTGCCGAGGAAGTCCTTGGCCCGGTCGCTCTTGGGGTTGGTGAAGAACTCTTCGGGTGCAGCCTGCTCAACGATCTGGCCGTCCGCCATGAAGATCACGCGGTCTGCTGCCTTGCGGGCGAAGCCCATTTCATGGGTCACGACGATCATGGTCATGCCCTCCTGGGCGAGCTCCACCATGGTGTCCAGGACCTCGTTGATCATTTCCGGGTCAAGCGCAGAGGTGGGCTCATCGAACAGCATGACCTTCGGCTTCATGGCCAGGGCCCGGGCGATTGCCACGCGCTGCTGCTGGCCGCCGGAAAGCTGGGCGGGAAGCTTGTTCGCCTGGTTGTCCACGCCTACCCGCTTGAGGAGCGCCATTGCCTTCTCCTTGGCTTCGGCGGACTTCATCCGCTTCACCTTGACGGGGCCAAGTGCCACGTTGTCCAGGATGGACTTGTGCGCGAAGAGGTTGAACGACTGGAAGACCATGCCGACGTCGGCACGCAGCTTGGCGAGTGCCTTGCCTTCAGCGGGCAAGGCCTTGCCGTCAATGGTGATCTCACCGTCGTCGATGGTCTCCAGGCGGTTGATGGCCCGGCACAGTGTCGATTTGCCGGACCCCGACGGGCCGATCACCACAACTACTTCGCCGCGCGCTACATCAAGGTTGATGTCCCGCAGCACATGGAGGTCCCCGAAGTGCTTGTTTACGTTCTTCAGCGAGACGAGGGGTCCTGCTTGCTCAGGCACCGGCTGCCCTGATGTTGTGTCACTGGTCATAGATAGAAGATAGCGAACAAATCAACCCCCGGTGTCCCCGATCACTCTTGCATGAACAAATCGTGACGCAAGAGAAACCAAAAGACGGCGGCGGGTGAGAGCGGGCGTGAGGTCCTCATCACAGGCTCGCGCTAGCCTTGGTAGATGGCTATGAGCGACGCAGAAGACGGAACCCGTCCAATATCGGCGAAACGGCGCGGACCTGTGGAGCTGCGCCGCGGGCAGGCGCGGGTTCCGCAGTCGGACCGGTTCCTGCTTGATACAGCGGACGGGACCCATTTCACGCATACCGATCCCTGGCGGGTATTGCGGATCCAGAGCGAATTCGTTGAAGGCTTCGGCACGCTGTCTGAACTGGGTCCTGCGGTAAGTGTCTTCGGGTCCGCCCGCAGTCTCCCGGGATCCCGCTGGTACAAGCTCGGGGAAGAGGTTGGCAGGCTGCTCTCCGAGGCAGGGCTTGCAGTCATTACCGGCGGTGGCCCAGGTTCGATGGAGGCCGCCAACAAGGGAGCAGTGGAAGCCGGAGGGGTCTCGGTTGGCCTCGGGATCGAACTGCCGTTTGAAACCGGGCTCAATGACTGGGTGGACCTCGGAATTAATTTCCGCTATTTCTTCGTCCGGAAAACGATGTTCGTCAAATACGCCCAGGGGTTTATTGTGCTGCCGGGCGGCTTCGGCACGATGGACGAGCTCTTCGAAGCAATGACCCTGGTCCAAACCCAAAAAGTAACATCATTCCCCATAGTGCTGATCGGCACCGAGTTTTGGTCCCCGCTGCTGGAATGGGTCCGCGGAACGCTGCTTGAGGAGGGAATGATCTCGGCCAAGGACCTGGACCTCGTGCACCTGGTGGATGACCCGGCTGAAGCCGTGAAACTCATCATTGCCGACAGCGCCGGCCACGTTTCCCTCTGACCACGCGGACTCATCTGCGACGATGGACCCGTGATGATCCTGCTCGCCTTTCTTGCCATCGCCGCCGTCGGCGCGGCCGCACTCCTGGTGGCCGGCCGCATCGGACCCGGCCGCCTGCGCCGCAGGTCCGGTTCCGCGGACGGGGGATGGGAGGCACTTAGCCCGTCAGAACCCCTGGCCACCCTTGGCGAGCCGGACCCGCGGCTGCCTCCGGTGCTGCTGCCGGAGCATCCCGGCGCGGCGGACGTTGGGGCACTGAAGTTCTCCGTTGCCTTTCGGGGTTATCGGATGGACGAGGTGGATCAGGTGCTTGAACGGCTGGGCGCTGCCCTGGAGGAACGGGATGCCGCCCTGGCCCGGTTCCGGGGGCCCGGGCCGGAAACAGACGCCGGGTCCGCGCCCCGAACCGGCCGGCACGCCCTGATTCAGCCCGGGGAAAGCGGAACCAATCCGCAGCCCGGAAGCACCAGGCCGGGAAACATTAAGCCAGGCACCACAGAACCGTGACGGCACTTCCCGGACCGGACGGAGCGCTGCGCTGTGCATGGGCCCTGGCCAGCGGCGACTACATGGAGTACCACGACCATGAGTGGGGCCGTCCTGTGCGGGGCGAGGCCGCCCTGTTTGAACGCCTGAGCCTGGAAGGGTTCCAGTCCGGACTCAGCTGGATAACTATCCTGCGGAAGCGGGAAGCCTTCCGGGAGGCGTTTGCCGGCTTCGATCCGGCCACGGTTGCGGGGTTTGGCGAAACCAATGTGGAGCGGCTGATGGACAACCCCGGCATTGTCCGCAATGCGGCCAAGATCCGGGCCACCATCGCCAACGCACGCGCCCTTCTTGCGCTGGGGGAGGATGAGTCGCTGGAAGCCCTGCTGGAGAAGCACCGTCCGCCCGTCCATGCTGCTCCCCGAGCTGCTGCTGACATTCCCCCCTCCACGGCGGAGTCAGCGAGCCTTTCGCGTGAGCTGCGGGCCCGCGGTTTTCGTTTCGTGGGGCCGGTGACTGCCTATGCCATGATGCAGGCCACCGGGTACGTAAACGACCATCTTGCTGACTGCGCCTTTCGCTGACCCGTGCCCCTGCCCGGTGCAGTTCCGCGCCGGCAGAACCCCCGGATGTGTCCTCAGACACACCGAAATTTCGCCTGCTTACGGTTGTACGGAATAATGGTCGCAAATGCGGCTCGGGCGCCTAACAACAATAGGTCCGGGGCCGCGGCAGGAACGGTGATTACTCGGGGAATAACCCCGCAGTGCACTTTTGAAAGGGGAATTTCAATATGGCTGCGATGAAACCGCGTACGGGTGACGGGCCCATGGAGGTTACCAAAGAAGGGCGCAGCCTGATCCTGCGGGTGCCGATCGACGGCGGCGGACGGCTCGTTGTCGAACTGAACGCTGAAGAAGCAGGCAAGCTCAAGGAATGCCTCCTCGGCGTCACCAGCTAGGCTGGATGCATGCGTCCTTCCAGGCTTACTTCCAAGCCTGCTGGTGCCTCTCCGGCTACCCGCAGGATGTCCATGACGGCGGTTTCCGGGCTCGCTCCGCTTTCGGAGCGCGCCGGAGATCCAGCCGGCGGCACCGGTCTGGCGCCGCGGACTGACGAGGGCGTAGACGTCCTCGCCGTTGCTATTGCCCCCGGGCCGCCCGGGGACCGCACGGTCCCCGAACCCAGGCGCGGCGCTGTTGAAGCCGCTGTGCAGTACGGCATCGACGTCGCTGCACGGGCAGAAGCAGCCGGAGTGACCGGCAAGGCAGGGGAACACCTGGTGGTGGAACCGCCCCGGGGATCTGCCGGTCTTGCGGGCAGGCTCATTTATTTGGGAGTGGGCGACGAATCCCACCAAAGCCTGCGGCGTGCCGGTGCAAGCCTGGCCAGGGCGACATCCGGAGCCAAGAGGATCCGGACGAGCGTTGTTGACGGGCTGACCCCGCAGGCGCAGCAGGCCTTCCTCGAAGGCTTCTTCCTGGGCGGCTACCGCGCGCCGCGCACCGGTGTAACCGATCCTCCGAAGCCGATGGCCGAGGTCATGGAGGTTACCGGGCTCAAGCCGCAGGCACTTGAGCTGGCGGAAGTTGCGGCCCGTGCGGCCTGGCTGGCCCGCGACCTGACCAATACTCCGCCGGATGTAGCCACCCCTGAATGGATCGCTGCACAGAGCGAGGCGGTGGCGGCTGCCAGGGGGCTCGACGTCGAGGTCTGGGATCCGGCGCGCCTGGCTGCTGAAGGATTCGGCGGGCTCACCGCCGTGGGATCCGGTTCTGCCAACGGCCCGCGGATGGTACGCGTCACCTACCGGCCGGCGGGCGTTGAAACCACGGACCGGGTGGTGCTGGTGGGCAAGGGAATAACGTTCGATTCCGGGGGCATTTCGCTGAAGCCCCGTGAGTCGATGCCCCCGATGAAAATGGATATGGCCGGATCGGCCGTAGTGCTGGCGGCGGTGCAGGCCGCGGCCGAGCTGCAGGTTCCCTTTGAAGTGACGGCCCTGCTCGCTTTGGCTGAAAACGCAATCGGAGCAGCGTCCTACCGGCCCGGCGACATTGTCCGGACGTACAACGGCACAACCGTGGAGATCGGCAACACAGACGCTGAAGGACGGATGGTGCTGGCTGATGCACTCGCGTACGCAGTGCAGGAGCTGAAGCCCTCCGCCGTGATCGACGTCGCGACCCTGACCGGCGCCGCCATGCTGGGTCTGGGCAAACGACATGCAGCCCTGTTTGGCAACGATCCCGAGCTTCTTACCGCGCTGGAAGCTGCAGCAAGCGCCAGCGGCGAGCCGCTCTGGCAGCTGCCGCTCGTCCCGGATTATGAGTATCTGCTTGAATCAGCCACCGCAGACCTGGCCCATGTTGCCCCAGTGAAGGCCAAAGCCGGCGGGGGAGCAATTCTTGCGGCACTGTTCCTGGAGAAATTCGTGGACGGAACTCCCTGGATCCACCTGGACATCGCCGGGCCCATGGAAGTTTCCTCGGACACCCACGAGTACTCGAAGGGGGCCACGGGCTTCGGTGCCAGGCTCCTGATCGCCTTCCTGCGTGCACGGGCTGCCCGTGCAAGGGCAGAAACAGCCTAGCGGCCGGGAAGTACCTTCACGGCCAGCTGAAGGCCGTCGCCCGTGGGCAGAAGCGAAGAAACAAGCGAATCGTTGTCCCGGATGAGGCGGCCGACCTGCCGCATGGTCGCCGTTAGGGGTTCCCGTGCGGCGGGGTCGGCCACCCGCCCGTTATCCAGGGCCCCGTTGATGATCAGCAGGCCACCGGGCTTCAGCAGCCGCACGGCCTGCTCGGCGTACAGGACGAAGGATGGCTTGTCCGCATCGATAAACACGAGGTCGTAGGCATTGTCCGTAAGGCGGGGCAGCACCTGTGCCGCCCGGCCGGAGATGGTGCGGGTGCGGTTTCCCGGAACTCCAGCCTCGGAGTAGGCCTGGCGCGCGGCGCGCAGATGGTCCACATCGGAGTCGATCGTGGTCAGTACCGAACCCGGACCAAGTCCGCGAAGAAGGCACACGCCCGAAACTCCGGCTCCGGTTCCGATCTCCACGACTGTCTGCGCCTTGGATGAAGCGGCAAGTACGGTCAGCGCAGCTCCCACCCCGGTGCTGACCGGTGCGACACCCAGTTCGTGTGAACGCTCACGCGCGCGAAGCAGGACTTCATCCTCGAAAGGCAGGGCCTCCGTGTAGGACCACGTGCTCTGCTTGTCGGCGCTCATGGATGCACAGTCTCTTTCGCTCAATAATCGTGGGGAAGCCGCGTCAGGTGTGGGTCTGCCGCAAACCGGGGCGAACGAACGCCCGCGGAACTGCGGCGGAACTGCAGCAATACAAGCTTAAGGCCACTGAAGCACGGTTTCTGCCCATCGCGCCCGGGTGAGCCGCGCCTAAAAACGAGCTGCTGCCCAATGAGCGGCGGCCACTTGTCCTGATCCGTTGGGCATGCTAACAGCGAACTCACAGAATCATGCGCAAACATGGATGGTGAACTTACTGACGATCGCCGCCCCGCAATCACGCTGAGCTGATTCCGGGGCCGCAGGCTACGTTGCGAAGGGAGGAAACCGTGACGGGGACAACGGACGTTGCAGCGGAGGCATCCGCAGGAACCGAATGGGTGCGTCCCACCTGGCAGGAGGTCGTGGAAACACACTCCGCCAAGGTGTACCGCCTTGCCTACCGGCTGACGGGCAATAAGCACGACGCCGAGGACCTCACACAGGAAGTCTTCGTCCGCGTCTTCCGCTCCCTTGCCAACTTCCAGCCCGGCACACTGGACGGGTGGCTCCACCGGATCACCACCAACCTCTTCCTGGACCAGGCCCGCAGGCGCAGCCGCATCCGTTTTGACGGCATGAGTGAAGAGGCAGAGAGCCGGCTGCCCAGCCAGGGCCCCGGGCCCGAGCGCAGCTTCGAGTTCAACAACCTGGACGTGGATATTCAGCGGGCACTCGAGGAGCTTCCTCCTGACTTCCGGGCCGCGGTAGTGCTCTGCGACCTTGAAGGACTTTCTTACGACGAAGTGGCGAACGCCCTGGGCGTGAAGCTCGGAACGGTTCGTTCGCGCATCCACCGCGGGCGCAGCATGCTCAAGGAGAAACTGGCTCACCGGGACCCGGCCCAGCGCCGTACTCCAGCCGTGGGCCTGAAGATCCCCCGCGTGGCAGGAGCCGGCTAGAGGATATGCGCCACCCCAAACGCCACCTGCGTGAGTTCCTCGACGGGGAACTGCCGGCACGCCGGCGTGATGCAGTCGAGTCCCATCTTCAGCGATGCGCATCCTGCCGCTGCCTTGTGGAAGAAGAGCGCCGCCTGCGCAGCCGGCTGAGGGCAATGAGCGTGCCGTCTCCGCGCGAAGACCTGGCCAGCCGGATCGTGGCAGACACTGCCAGCGCCCGGGTACCGCAAATCCCCGAAGCCCGTAGCCGCAGGCGTTACGCCGTCGCAATCGGGGGCATTCTCACCCTGGTGTCCGGCTTCGTCCTGGCCGGTGCCTATGTGCTGGGAAGCATCGCCGACGAGCCGCTTTCCGCGCCCCGGCAGGCACATCTGCTGGCCGGCTGGAACCAGCTGGCAGAGCAGCGCAGCCTTTCAGCCGAAGAGCTGCAGTCCCTCAGGGATGCGGGCTGGTCCTGCCCGGAACTGACCGAACTCGGCTTCACATTGGCCTCGGCCCGCACCCTGGAAGTCGCAGGACACCCCGCCGTCGCCATGGAGCTGACCCGTAACGGCGAGACCGTCCGGGTCTATGAGCAGCGCCCGCGCGAGGGCGATGCAAATCCTGAGGTGCTTCACGCCCTGACCGGCAGGCCGGCCGCGCTGGAAGGATTCAGTGCGCCCGATGCGGGCCAATCGACAACACCCCGGCTCTGGCGGAATGAGGAGCGCCCGGGGGAGGCCGTGCTCTCCGCGCGCAATGTTACTTACACACTGGCGACATCGAAGCCGGACGAAACCATGTCCTCGGTTGTTGGAGAACTCTCCCTCAGCGAGTCCGCCCGCCTGCTGGTTCCTTCGGGCGACGCGGATTCCGGAGCCGCCGAACGTATCCTGCGGGGACTGGCGCTGCTCGCGGGCGCAGGGCGTTCATCTTGAGTCCAGCCTTAAAGTGGCCCCGGTCCGGCTGGAAAAGGTAACCTTCAAAAGTGTTCGGAATTAACGGCTATGAGCTGATCATCCTGGCGGTCCTCGCCGTGGCCATCCTTGGCCCCGAACGCCTGCCCGAATACGCTTCGCAGCTGGCGCGGCTTGTGCGTGAAATGCGTCGTATGGCAAGCGGTGCCCGGGAACAGCTTCGCGAAGAAGTCGGGCCGGAAATCGACGAGGTGGACTGGCGGAAGCTCGATCCCCGCCAGTACGATCCGCGCCGCATTATCAAAGAGGCACTGCTCGACGACGTTGAGGACGCGGTCCGGCCGGCTGCGGCCCGCAGCGCCGGCTCCGCACGTCCTGTGGCGGAGCGGGCCGGAGCCGCTCCCGCCGGATCTGCTCCTGCTTTCCCCAGCCCGGCGGCGCCGCCGCCCGTCCAGCGCATCGAACGCCTGGCCGCGGGGGAACGGCCCCCCTTTGATGTCGAAGCCACCTAGGGGACGGCAGCTCAACCGTTAGCTTCGGGGTGTCACTCCGAGGTTGAGACCGGCCAGTCCGCGGGGACGCCCCGCCAGGGCAGCGGCTATCCGGCGCAGTTCGCCGCCGGCACTTTCGGCTTCTTCGGCCGACTCGTCCAGCACCGCCGGTTCTCCGGCGTCTCCGCCTTCGCGAAGTCTGACGTCCAGCGGAATGCTGCCCAGCAGGGGAACGCTGTAGCCCAGCGCCTCGCCCAGCCGTTCGGAAACGAGCGTGCCTCCGCCGGAACCGAACAGTTCCATGCGCTCACCTCCGGGCAGTGTCAGCCACGACATGTTCTCGATGACACCGGAGACTTTCTGTCCGGTCTGGGCCGCGACCGTACCGGCCCGCTCTGCGACCTCGGCTGCAGCTGCCTGCGGCGTAGTGACCACCAGGATCTCGGAGCCCGGCAGCAGCTGTCCCACTGAAATAGCGATGTCGCCGGTGCCCGGCGGCAGGTCAAGCAGCAGCACGTCCAGGTCGCCGAAGTAGACGTCGGTGAGGAACTGTTCCAGCGCCCGGTGCAGCATCGGTCCGCGCCAGGCAACCGGCTGGTTCCTGTCCAGGAACATGCCAATGGAGATTGTCTTGATGCCGTGGGCCACGGGGGGCAGGATCATCTCGTCGACCCGGGTGGGCGGTGCAGTGATGCCGAGCAGTCCGGGTACGGAAAAGCCGTGGACATCGGCGTCGACCACACCCACACGCAGACCGGATGCGGCCATGGCGGCCGCGAGGTTCACCGTCACGGTGGACTTGCCCACGCCGCCCTTGCCGCTGGCAACGGCGTAGACCCGGGTCAGCGAGCCGGGACGGTTGAACGGGACCCCGCGTGCTCCGGCGGGTCCGCGCAGCTTCTCCTTGAGTTCCTCACGCTGGGCCGGCGTCATGACATCGAGGTCAACCTGGACGGAAGTGATGCCGGGGACAGTGCTGAGTTCGCGTTCGACGTCGGCGGTGATGGTTCCGCGCAGCGGGCACCCCGCGATAGTGAGCAGGACACCGATCCTGGCCGCGCCGGCGTCGTTCACTTCAACGCTGCGGAGCATACCCAGCTCAGTGATGGGCCGGCGCAGCTCGGGGTCGATGACCCGCTCCAGCGCTGCGCGGGCGGCGTCCTTGAGGGGATTCTGTGTTTCGGGCACTGCCTAGTCTTCTCCCGCACCCTGGGTCGCTTTGGACGGCGGGGTTGTGCCGTCCTGGCCGCGGCGGCGGGTGCTGCGCCGCTGGCCGTCTTCTCGGTTGTCATTGGCTTCGAGGAGTTCCTCGAGGAGCCCGCGGATTTCGGAGCGGACGTAGTCGCGGGTAGCGACTTCCCGCAGCGCGATGCGCAGCTCTGCAATCTCGCGGGTGAGGTATTCGGTGTCCAGCAGGTTACGTTCAGCGCGTTCGCGGTCCTGGCGCATGGAGACCCGGTCCCGGTCATCCTGCCGGTTCTGTGCCAGCAGCAGCAGGGGAGCGGCGTAGGAGGCCTGCAGCGAGAGCATCAGGGTCAGCAGCGTGAAGCCCAGGGCCACGCTGTCGAACCGCAGGGGCTCTGGTCCCCAGGTGTTCCAGACGAGCCAGACAACACAGAACACCGTCATGTAGAGCAGGAACTGCGGGGTGCCCATAAAACGGGCGAAGTTCTCCGTGGCATGGCCAAAGGCATCAGGGTTGGGAGAGAGCCGCGGGAACCACCTGGTTCGGGCGGTGCGCGGAGTGTCGAGGCCGTCAGTACGGGGGCGGTTCTTCTCAGCCATTCTTCCTTCCCTGCCACGTTATGGGGCCGGTGTCGTCGGAGGCACGCCAGTCATCCGGGAGCAGGTGGTCCAGGACGTCGTCGACTGTCACTGCTCCCACCAGGCGTCCGGTGTCGTTGACCACCGGCAATGAGTTCAAGTTGTAGGTTGCCAGCATCCGGGAAATCTCCGCGATGTTGGCGAAGTCCCGCACCGGCTCCAGATCGGTATCGAGGATGTTGCCCAGGGCCTCCGGGGGAGCGGTGCGCAGCAGCTGCTGGATGTGCACGACGCCGAGGTAGCGGCCCGTGGGCGTCTCCAGGGGCGGCCGGCACACGTAGATCGAGGAGGCCAGGGCCGGGGTGAGTTCTTCCCGGCGCACGTGTGCCAGGGCTTCAGCCACCGTGGCCTCGGGCGGCAGGATCACCGGGACCGGCGTCATCAGTGAACCGGCAGTGTCCTCTTCATACTGCAGCAGCCGGCGCACGTCACGGGCGTCCTCCGGCTCCATCAGCTGCAGGAGCTCTTCCTTCTGCTCCTCGGGAAGCTCGTTGAGGAGGTCAGCGGCGTCGTCGGGGTCCATTTCCTCGAGCACGTCGGCGGCACGCTCAACGTCCAGGGACTGCAGGATCTGCACCTGGTCGTCGTCGGGCAGTTCCTGCAGCACGTCCGCGAGGCGTTCATCCTGCAGTTCGCTGGCCACCTCGATACGGCGCTTGCCGCTCATTTCGTGCAGTGCCTCAGCGAAGTCTGCGGGCTTGAGGTCATCATGCTGGGCGACGAACTGTGTCGCAGCCTGGGGTCCGGTGATGTCCCAGTGGCCAACCTCGGGCCACTCGATAATGAGCAGCTCACCCTTGCGGCGCAGACTGCGCAGGCGGGAACCGCCCCCGCCGCGCCGCACGAACAAACTTGAAACGTGCCAGTCACCGGCGCGGTTCTGCTCAATGGCGATGTCTTCGACGGTTGCTTCCCCGCTGCCGTCAGCCAGGACAACCCGGCTGTCGAACAGCTCAGCGACCACCAGCATTTCCGCCCCGCGCTGCTGGAACCGGCGCAGGTTCACCAGGCCCGTGCAGATGATCTGGCTCGGGTCCATGGAGGTGATGCGCGTGATGGGCACAAACACGCGTTTCTTGCCGGGAACCTCGACGACGATTCCCACCGCCTGGGGCGGGCGGCCCGCGCCGCGGTCCAGTACGACGGCGTCGCGGAGCCGGCCCAGCCGGTCGCCCAGGGGGTCGAAGACATCCAGGCCCAACAGCCGTGCAATGAAGACGCGCGTAGGATTTGTACTCACCCTACTTAGGCTACTTGGCGGGGGCAGGATCGGTGCATTTATGGGACCGGGCGCCGTGCCGGCGTTCACTGCCAGCGATACATTGGCGCACAATCGGCGCAACTGCGAAAGAATAGGGGAATGTCGAACCTATTTGGCGCCTCATCCCCGCGGGACCTCGGACGAACACTGCCCAGGGGTGAGCTGGTTGGCCGCTACACTGCCTACCTGGACGCCCAGAAGGCAGTTGACTACCTCGCGGATTCAAAGTTTCCCGTCCACCTTGTCAGCATTGTCGGCAACGAACTGAAGTCCGTGGAACGGGTGACCGGCCGCCTGACGTACCCGCGCGTGGCCATGTCCAGTGCCGCGACCGGTGCCTGGTTCGGCCTTTTCGTGGGCCTTGCGCTCATGCTTTTCGGCGGCGGGGATTCATACCTTTCGCTGATCCCGTCCATGGCACTCGGTGCGATTTTCTGGCTGCTTTTCGGGGTGCTGGCCTATGCCTTCCAGCGCGGACGCCGTGACTTCACATCCACCAGCCAGGTGGTCGCCACAAGCTACGACGTGGTGGTGGCGCCGGAAGCTGCAAACGAGGCCCGCCGCCTGCTTTCCCAGCTGCCCATGGTGGGCCAGAGCGGACACCCGGCACCGCAGGCGGGCCAGCCTCCCTTCCAGCAGCCTCCCTACCCCGGCCAGCCGGCGCAGCCCGGTACCGCACCTGAACGTCCCTCCACCTGGGCCGATCCCTACGGCACCCGCGGAGCGGGACGCCAGGATGCGCCCGCCGGGACCGGGACTCCGGAGAACTCCGGTGCGCACGCGGCACCGGGACAGCCTGTCCCCGGGCAGCCGGTGCAGGGCCAGCCCCAGCCGCAGCCTGCACAGCCTTCCGGAACGCCGCGCGGCCAGTTCCCCGACCTGCCCGACGGCCGTCCCCGCTACGGTGTCCGGCTTCCCGCCGCCCAGCAGGAAAGCCCGAAGGAAGCTCCCGCGCCGGCCGGCGCCTCCCAGCCGAAACCGGGCCATGGAGAACAACAGCCGGTTCACGAGCAGCCCGCTCCGCAGGACGGCGGGGACTCCCGCACATCCGGTGAAGGGCGCTAGCGCATACGCTGCCCGAACATACAGAAACTGCCCGTTTGGAAATCCAAACGGGCAGTTTCTGTATGTTCGATACTGTTTTCGGAAGGCTACGACGCGTAGATCCCGGCCATCCAGTCCTCGACGTCGGACGGGTCGCGGGGCAGTGCAGCACTGAGGTTCTCGGGGCCGTCTGCCGTGATCAGGACGTCGTCCTCGATCCGCACACCAATGCCGCGGTACTCCTCGGGGATGCTGAGGTCCTCTTCCTTGAAGTACAGGCCGGGCTCAATGGTGAACACCATGCCCTCTTCGATGATGCCGTCCAGGTACAGTTCACGCCGTGCCTGGGCGCAGTCATGCACATCCAGGCCCAGGTGGTGGCTTGTACCGTGGGGCATCCAGCGCCGGTGCTGCTGGCCCTGTTCGGAGAGTGCTTCCTCCAGCGGAACCGGCAACAGGCCCCATTCCTGGAGACGCTCTGCCAGCACCCGTACGGCGGCGGCATGCACATCACGGAACTTGTTGCCCGGCTTTGCGGCAGCGAAACCGGCATCAGCGGCGTCCAGGACAGCCTGGTACACGCGGCGCTGCACTTCGGAGTACGTACCGTTGACCGGCAGGGTCCGGGTGATGTCCGCGGTGTAGAGGCTGTCCGCTTCCACACCGGCGTCCAGCAGCAGCAGGTCCCCGGCCTTCACTGCGCCGTTGTTGCGGATCCAGTGAAGCACCGTGGCGTTGTTGCCGGCAGCGGCGATGGTGTCGTAGCCGAGGTCGTTGCCTTCTTCCCGGGCACGGGCGAAGAATGCACCTTCGACGACGCGTTCCCCGCGCGGGTGGGTAATGGCGCGGGGGAGAGCCTTCACAACTTCGGTGAAGCCGTTCACGGTTGCGGCGACTGCCTCGCGCATCTGTTCGATTTCCCAGGCGTCCTTGACCAGGCGCAGCTCCGAAAGGGCTTCGGTGAGCTCTTCATCCTTTGAATCGAGGGCGCTGAAGTCCATGTTTTCCGGGTCGAGCGCGGTGTTGTAGCGGACGGTGTCCACCAGCGCGTCGACCATTTCATCGACCTTGCGCAGCAGCCGCACGGACACTCCGCCGAACTGCGGGTCGCCTACGTTGGACGTGATGGCGGTTTCAGCCTCGGAGAGGTCCCGGGTCGGCAGGTCCACGAGTGCGCTGACCTGTTCCAGGTTCATCCTCGACCCGATCCAGAATGCGCCGTAGCGTGCGTTGGAATAGAACTCTTCATTGTCGGTGCCGGCCAGCGGACGGAAGTAGAGGGTAGCGGTGTGGTGGCCGCCGTCGTCGCCCTTGCCTTCTTCCACCGGTTCCAGGACCAGGACGGCGTCCGGTTCGTGGTCCAGGCCCAGACCGGTGAGGTGGGCGAACCCGGAGTGCGGACGGAACCGGTAATCGGTGTCGTTGGAGCGGACCTTCAGGGGGCCGGCCGGGATAACCAGGCGCTCGCCCTTGAAACGCTCGGAGAGTGCACGGCGGCGGGCGGCCGCGTGGGGAGCCACTGCGGACTGCTCCGGAAGCTCATCGGACGCGGACGCCCAGCCGGAGGACATAAAGTCCTTGAACGCCTGCGATGTGGGGCGCTGGGAACGGTTGTTCACCCGGTCCTCAAGCGGCTGTCCCTCGGACAGTTCCTCAAGGCCGGAATCGGCGGGGTTCATGGAATTGGCTTCAGTACTCACCTGTCTATGCTCTCACCGGCAGTTAACAAGGCCAAACATGCCCTGGCCTCCGCGGAGCGCCAACGCCGGATCCGCGCGGCTAACCGCGTAGATTGGAGGGGTGAGAATCGACCTGCACACCCACTCCAATGTTTCGGACGGCACGGAAGCGCCCGGGGCAGTGATGGCCTCCGCCGCCGCCGCCGGACTGGATGCCGTGGCGCTGACGGACCACGACTCCACTGCAGGGTGGGGCGAGGCAGCCGAAGCGGCCCGCACCCTGGGCCTGATATTCGTTCCGGGCATGGAGGTCTCCTGCCGCACCGAGGACGGGATCAGCGTCCATGTGCTGTCCTACCTCCACGACCCGTCCCATCCGGGTCTGCTGGCCGAGATCGCCAAGTCCCGCTCGGCGCGGGTAAGCCGGGCAGAACGCATGGTGGAACGGCTTGCCGAGGACTACCCCATCAGCTGGGCAGACGTGCAGGAACAGGTTGCTCCCGGCGCCACTATTGGCCGGCCGCATATTGCCGATGCGCTGGTTGCCGCCGGGGTGGTGCCTTCGCGATCGGCTGCTTTCGCCGGAATCCTGACCGGACGCTCTCGCTATTTCGTGGCGCACTATGCCCCCGATCCCGCGCATGCGGTGCGCCTGATCCGGGACGCCGGGGGAGTGCCCGTTTTTGCACACCCCGAGGCGTCCGCGCGCGGACGTGTGGTGGGAGAACGGACTTACCTGGAAATGATCGACGCCGGGCTGGCCGGCGTGGAGATTGAACATCGGGACAACCCCCAGGACGGCCGCGCCTACCTGCGCCGGCTGGCTGCTGAGCATTCCCTGCTGGTGACCGGCTCCAGCGATTACCACGGAACGGGCAAGCCGAACCTGCTGGGGGAAAACACCACCAGCGCCGAAGTCCTGGAACGGATTACTGAACTGGGTACGGGCACGCCCGTCGTCCGGCCATAACTGGTCCGGCCATAAGAAGTAGTCCGGCAGGAGCCATCCGGTCCCTGGCGGCTAGAGCGCTGCAGGCGCCGGTCCCGGGTCCACGGACTCGGCCGGTGCGTTCTTCGGGGCCGCAGCGCGCCTGGCCCGGACGCGTTTTGGCTTGGCCGGCACCAGTACCTTTGCGGCATGTCCCAGCCGGCGCTCCATAACCTCAATGGCCTGCGGGTTCGCGTCGACGCAGACAAACCGGCGGCCGAGCTTCTCGGCTACCGCTCCGAGGGTTCCGGATCCCGCGAAGAAATCGAGCACCCAGTCGCCCTCGCGGCTGGAAGCGGCGACGGCGCGGCGGAGCAGGCCTTCAGGTTTCTGGGTCGGATAGCCGGTCTTTTCCCGACCGGTGGGGGAGACAATTGTGTGCCACCAGACGTCGGTGGGCAGCTTGCCAAGCGCCACCTTCTCGGGCGTCACCAGTCCGGGCGCCATATAGGGCTCCCGGTCCACTTCAGCATTATTGAAGTGATACGCAGCGGGATTCTTTACATAGACCAGGATGTTGTCATGTTTGGCCGGCCAGCGGTTCTTGGCCCGTCCGCCGTAGTCGTACGCCCAGATGATTTCATTCAGGAAACAGTCACGGCCAAAAAGGGCATCGAGCATCACCTTGACGTAGTGCACCTCGCGGTAATCCAGGTGCACGTAGAGAGTTCCGTCGTCAGCCAGCAGGCGCCAGGCTTCTGCCATCCGGGGTTCAAGGAACGCCCAGTAATCTTCGAAGGCATCGTCGTAGCTGGAGAGCAGTCCTTTGACCGTGGTGTAGCTGCGGCCCTTGAACCCAGTCCGGTCGCCGGTTCCCTCGACGCTGCGGACCATGGTGGTCTGCTGCCGGCGCTGCGCCCGGCCGGTGTTAAACGGGGGATCGACGTAGATCAGGGTAAAGGAGCCGTCCGGCAGGGTCGGCAGATAGTCCGCATTGTCTGCGTGGACTATCAGCGACCCGCCGTCCGGCGTCCAGTTAGGTGTGCTCATCCGTGTGCAGGTGATCCCGGCCTATTCGGCGGCGGGTGCCTTGCTGACTACCTCACCGTTGCGGCGGCGGGTACGGCTCCGGTTCCGGCGGGGACGGTCGGACTTGGCAGATTCGCCGGCTGCGGCGGGTGCTTCAGCTGCCTTCTCCGGGCTGCGGCCTGAGCCGTCGCGTGAACCCTCACGGGAGCCGCGGGCACGGTCGGAGCTGCGTCCGCGGTCGGAGGACCGGCCGCCGGAGCGCTGGCCCGAATCGGAGCGTGGAGCGCGGCGTCCGCCGGACTTGCCGGTCTCGCCGAGGTCTTCCAGCTTCTCAGCATCGATGCCGGCCAGCACACGCTTGTTGCGCGGCAGGCGGCCCTTGGTGCCTTCGGGAATGTCGAGGTCGGTGTACAGGTGGGGAGAGGAGGAGTACGTCTCCACCGGCTCCGCCTGGTCCATGCCCAGGGCCTTGTTGATCAGGCCCCAGCGGGGAACATCGTCCCAGTCCACGAACGTGACGGCCGTTCCCTTGTTGCCGGCGCGGCCGGTGCGGCCCACACGGTGCAGATAGGTCTTTTCGTCCTCGGGGCACTGGTAGTTGATCACGTGCGTGACGTCGTCGACGTCGATGCCGCGGGCGGCGACGTCGGTGGCAACCAGCACGTCGACCTTCTCGTTGCGGAAGGCACGCATGGCCTGCTCACGGGCGCCCTGGCCCAGATCGCCGTGGATGGCGGCGGCAGCGAAGCCGCGGTCCACCAGTTCCTCGGAGAGCTTGGCGGCGGTGCGCTTGGTCTTGGTGAAGATGATGGTGCGGCCGCGGCCGCGGGACTGCAGGATACGAGCCACGACCTCGCTCTTGTCCAGGTTATGCGCCCGGTAGACAACCTGGCGGATGTCCTTCTTGGTCAGGCCTTCATCTTCGGGATCAGCTGCACGGATGTGCGTCGGCTTGGTCATGTAGCGGCGGGCCATGGCGACGACGGGGCCGGGCATGGTCGCGGAGAAGAGCAGCGTCTGGCGGGTTGCAGGGGTGGCTGCCATCAGGGTCTCGACGTCGGGGAGGAAGCCGAGGTCCAGCATCTCGTCCGCTTCGTCGAGCACCACAATGCGCACGTTCTTCAGCGACAGCTGGCGGCGGTTGTGCAGGTCGATCAGGCGCCCGGGGGTGCCGACGACGATTTCAACGCCCGCCTCGAGCGCTTCGATCTGCGGTTCGTAGGCACGGCCGCCGTAGATGGTGACGATGCGCGCGCCGCGGCGGCGTGCCGCCGTCGTGAGGTCGCTGGCCACCTGGACCGCAAGCTCACGGGTGGGGACTACGATCAGGGCCTGCGGGGCGCCCGGCGCGGGCAGGGCGTTATAACCCTCATCGGCGGGGACCACTACGCGCTGGAGCGCGGGAATGCCGAAACCGAGCGTCTTGCCGGTGCCGGTCTTGGCCTGCCCGATGATGTCGTGGCCGCCCAGGGCAACCGGAAGCGTCATCGACTGGATGGGGAAGGGGTGGGTGATGCCGGCCTCTGCCAGAGATTCCACGATCTCGCTGCGGACACCGAAATCGGCGAACGTCAGTTCGGGAATCTCGGCAGCTGCTTCCGTGGTGGCGATGGTCTCGGTGACATCGAGTTCTTCATTGCTGTCATCAGCGGTCAGCGACGCATCGCTGACCTGGGAAAGTTCAGTGTTCAATTACATACCGTTCAGTTAGGCATTCTGCGCTGCCGCGCTCGACGAGGGGGCATAGGGCCCATCCCGGAGCGGTGGCACGCAGGTGATGCGTCCAGCGGAAGCCGATCGCGGGCTAACAACTGCTGGCCACTCCAACTGCATTCGGCAAAGGCAGCGGCCGGAAAATATCAAGATCGCGTAGGTACTGCGGGTCTCACAACCGGGTTGGTTAGTGTCTCCAACCGGCATTTCAAGAAGGTTTCAAGAAGTGGGAACGACCGGGCATCCATTTACTACCATTCCAGTCTACCCGGTACAGCCCCGCGGACCCGCATTTGGCTTCCCAGCGCGTTAGCCTCCGCGCCCCCGCCCCGGCGGCGGTGTGCGCCCACACAGGCAGAAGGGCCATGACAGAGTTTGAAGCCGCAGGGGGGTGGAAGTGGATTGCGACCCGCGACACACCGGTACGCTGGGCACATGAGCGAGAACAACTCGGCTTCAGCGCCGGCTGACATCGAAGCGCCCGGTACGCCGGAGGCCTACCGGCAGTTTTTGGCGGATCTCCTGGGCGTCATTGCCTATGGGGAGCTCTCCGCCTTCGAACGGATGTCTTCCGACGCCCGGTTTTCTCCGACCCTGCGGGACAGGGCGGCACTGGGCCGGCTGGCGGTGCGCGAATACAACCACTTTGAACGGGTCACGGCCTACCTTGAGTCCATGGGCGTGAATGCGGAGGACGCAATGGCGCCGTTCCAGCAGTCCGTAGATGCCTTCCACGACCGCACCCGGCCGGGGGACTGGTACGAATCACTCATGAAGTTCTACGTCACGGACGCGATCTCCGACGACTTCTATGCTGCGCTGGGATCATTGCTCGATCCCGCTGCTTCCAGCCTGATTGCGTCCTTGAAAACCGAAGGCGAAGCGCCGGTGGATGTGCTCTTCGTCCGGCTGCAGGAGTCCCTGAAGGATGATCCGCGGCTGGCATCGCGCCTGGCGCTGTGGGGCCGCCGGCTGGTCGGGGAAGCCCTGACCCAGGCCCAGCGCGTAGTGATTGAGCGGGCCCTGCCCCAGGGGTTGGACGGTTTCCTCAGCCGTGAGGAATTCGATGTACAGATCCGGGACCTGTTCAGTCAGCTCACCCGCAACCATTCACGCCGGATGTCCCTGCTGGGCCTCACCGCCTGACCAAATCCCGGCACAGCGGAATAGTGCCGGGTCCGCGCGATCAGTGCCCGCCGGCTGTAGCGTTTACGGCAGGCCGCAAGGCCGCCCCGCACGGACATAAACCGTGAACGGGGCATGGGCGTTTCGTTGGGGAGCAGTATGGGATCGGAATCACCAGGCGCCGTGCGCAGGGTACTTGGAGCGGCAGCGGTAGCAGCAGCAGTTGCCGCAGCGGCGACGGGCTGCGGAGCCGGCCCGGCGCCTCAGTCGCCGCCCGCTGCGGCGCCGGCTGTGCCTCCCATGGATGCCCCTTTTGAGCCAGCCAACGCCGAGGGAGGGAAAACCCCGCCTCCTCAGGGCGTTCCCGCCCAGGCCTGGGCCGCCCTGGAGAACTTCCTGGACGTGCGCACGGCCGCCGGTGCGCCGCTGCCGGAACCCGCGGCAGATCCTGACTGCTCCCTGCCCGGTCCGGGCTGCACCTGGGATTTCGGAGCGGAGACACTCGTCTGGTCAGCCGGCACCGGACCACGGGCACTGCGGGCGGAGATCTATGACCGCTGGAAATCTTCAGTTCGTTCCCTCGGATGGCCGGTAACTTCCGAGTACCTCTTCGGCGGGGACTACAGAACGGACTTCGAAAAAGGGTCGCTGATCTACGTCCCGCGGCTGGGCCGGATCATGGACTGGAACCCGGCGGTAGAGAAAGCAGCAGTAGTTATTGGGGACTCGCAGGCCGGGCACGACACCTGGGTGGGCAAGGGCCTTGCGTCCCTGGGATACACACCGGTCATCCTTGGTGCCGGCGGCACAGGGTACACACAGGGCAACGGGACGGTGGACAACTATCCGTCCGCGCTGGAAACCGAGCAGTGGCTCATGCCATGGGGTGATCCCGGGCTGGTTGTCCTGCAGGGCGGCGGCAACGACGCATATGGAGCTGACAACACGCAGATCCGGCAGAACGCACTGCAGCTCATCCGGGAAGTGAAGCGGACCTATCCCCGGTCCCGCATTGTGGTGGTGGGGGTTATCGGTGACGGTACCGGGCGGAGGGCAGAAATAGACGACCTGCTCGGCCGCGTGGCGGCAGAACAGGGGCTGGATTTCCTGAGCCCGAGGAACTGGTGGAAACGGTATTCGCTGACTTCAAAACTGGCAGACGGGCTGCATCTGAGCCAGGCGGGCCACACCGCTGCGGCACCGGTTTTCGCCCGGGAACTGGGAGCCGTCCTGAAGCAGGGCGGGGACTAGAGCTTGAGGATCCGTTCGAGCTCATCTTTGTCGCGCGCCGTGCGCCGGGCACCCGCGGCCAGCGCTGCCGTGACGGCCGCGGCCGGCCCGGTAAGGACAGGTATGGCCCAGGAGAGCCAGTAAAAGGACGGGCTGGTCACTACCGGAGTGAACTGCAGGATGATCCAGGCAAAAAGCCCTGCTGCCAGGGATATCCCCGGCAGCAGGAGGATGCCGTACGCACGCCGTCGCGGATCAGCACCCCAGACGATGAAACCTGCCGCTGCCGTTCCGGCGGCGGCGAGCATCAGTTCGCCCATGGTTTGCGGCTAGAGGGCGCCGAACCCGACGCGGCGGACTTCCTCGGCACCGATTTCCACGTAGCCGATCACGCCTGCGGGAACAATGATGAGCCGTCCCTTTTCGTCCTTGAGGCGCAGTTCCTTCGAGCCGTTGATTGCTTCGGCGACGGTGTCGGCGACCTGGTCCGCGCTCTGCCCGGACTCGAACACAATCTCGCGTCCGACGTTCTGGATACCGATCTTTACTTCCACCGTGGTGCCTCCTGTGTAAACGAACTCAAGTGAAACGAATCTACTCTAGATTTCCTTGGGGAAGCGGCTGATTCCGCGCCAAGCTAAACGGTAGACCAGCTCGGAAGCTGCATCTATGTCCAGGTCCCCGTCTGTTTCGAGCCAGTACCGTGCGCTGACCTGCGCCATTCCGGCCAGGGCCCGCCCCAGCAGTGTTGCCTCGAGGTGGGAGAGCTTTGTGTCCTCAGCGATGACGTCCGCAATGTCGCTGGCGAAGCGGGCGTTGAACGCCTCGATGCGTGAGCTGACCTCGTCGTCGCTGGTCAGGTCGGATTCAAAGACCAGCCGGTGGCCCTGGCTGTCCTGCGCCACGAACCGGAAATAGGCCCGCATGGTTTCCCGGACACGGAGCTTGTTGTCAGTGGTGGAGGTCAGCGCAGTCTGGAGGAACTGCGTGAGCGTTCCAAGATGGTCATCCAGCAGTGCCAGATAAAGCTCGCGCTTGCCCGGGAAGTGCTGGTAGAGCACCGGCTTGCTGACCTGGGCCGTGTCGGCGATTTCGTCCATTGCCGCACCGTGGAATCCGCGGCTGACAAAAACTTCCTGCGCCGCCCGCATCAGCTGCCGGCGCCGTTCTTCCCGGGGGAGCCGGGTGGACTTGCCGGCGGGCTGATTGCTCACGTGTAAAGGGACCTCTTTCGAATATTCCCGGACAGACCCGGGTTATGGGACAACAGTTTACCCGTGGGTAACCCTGTGGGAAGCGAACCTGAACGGCGGGGCCCGTACGGGGCTCGAATGGCGCTGTGCAAGGGCTTAGATTGGATCCCATGAGCATTGACCAGGCCGCGGCCCTGCCGCCTCTTACCGAGCCGGCGACCGAGCTGGACCGGGAGGAGAAGGAACGGTACTCCCGGCACCTGATCCTCCCGGGCTTCGGGGCGGAGGCGCAGCTGCGGCTGAAGAACGCCCGGGTCCTGGTAATTGGTGCCGGAGGGCTGGGCTCCCCGGCACTGCTGTACCTCGCCGCAGCCGGAGTCGGCACCCTCGGTATCGTCGATGACGACACCGTGGACACCTCTAACCTCCAGCGGCAGGTGATCCACTCAATGAACGACGTCGGTGCTTCCAAGGCGCGCTCTGCCCGGGACAGTGTGCTCGCCCTGAACCCGCTGGTGAACGTCCAGCTGCACGAGGTCCGGCTTGATGCCGGGAACGCCCTGGAGATTTTCTCCGGTTACGATCTCATCCTGGATGGAACGGACAACTTCGCCACACGCTATCTGGTCAACGACGCCGCGGAGATCCTCGGCAAGCCGTACGTGTGGGGCTCCATCCTGCGGTTCGACGGGCAGGTGAGCGTCTTCTGGGGAAAGCACGGTCCCACGTACCGCGACCTGTACCCGGAGCCGCCGGCGCCGGGATCGGTACCGTCCTGCGCCGAAGGCGGCGTGCTGGGTGTGTTGTGTGCACAAATCGGTTCGGTCATGGTCAACGAGGCCATCAAACTCATCACCGGCACCGGGCGCCCCCTCCTGGGCAGGCTGCTCGTCTTCAACGCCGCAGACATGACCTGGCGGGAAGTGGGGCTGCAGCGTGATCCGGACCGTGGGGCGGTCAGTGAACTCACCGATTACGAGGCGTTCTGCGGACTGGGTGCGGTGCCGGATACGCAGCAGGTTCCGGGCATCAGCGTCACCGAACTGGCCGGCCTTCTGGCCGGACGTGCTGCCGGGGAACTGGATTTTGACCTGCTGGATGTGCGCGAACCGGGTGAATACCAAATTGTGAACATCGACGGAGCCCGCCTGGTTCCGCGGGCACGCATTCTGGCGGGGGAAGAACTGCCGGAGGCAGGACGCACTGTCTACGTTTACTGCAAGTCCGGGGGGAGGTCAGCGGAGGTGACAAGCTTCCTGCGTGCCGCCGGGTACGGCAGCGCCTTCAACGTAGAGGGCGGAATCCTGGACTGGGTGCGCAGCGTGGAACCGGAGAAACCGGCCTACTAGCACTGCGGGACAAACGCTCCAGGGGAGCAGCAGCTTGTTAGGCGGACCGGGCGGTGTCTGTCGATCCGTCGTCGTGCTTTTCCCGGGGCTGGTCCACGGTAATGCCGTAAATGGCTTCCAGGCCGCGGATGTAGTCATCCTGCTGGCCGCTGGCTGCCAGTTCGCGGGCACGGACGGCGGGGACGTGGAGCAGGGCCTTGACCATGCGCCGCATGGCGAATTCGACTTCCTGTCCGGCACCGGTGCAGCCGTGCTGTGCGCGGACCTTTTCAAGCTCCTTGTCCAGGACGCCGAGGGTGTGCTTCCGCAGTGCCACGATCGCCGAGTCCAGCTCACGGCTGAGCTGCGCTTCGGAAAACGCCTGGGCAGCGTCGGTGACAATCCGGTTGGCCTGCTGCAGGGATTCGGCCTGCTCCGCAGGGGCAGCCAGACGGACGGACTCCAGCGTGATCAGGTCAACGCCGTCGAGCTCCCGGACTGCCGGGTCGAAGTCGTGGGTCAACGCCAGGTCGATGATGACCAGGGGTTTGCCGGAACCGTTGCGTACCCGGCGGATGTCCTCGGCACTGACCTGGTTCTCGGAACCCGAGCAGCCAATGACGACGTCGGCGCGGGCAACCGCTTCGCCCAGGGACTCCCGGTCCAGTGCCGTGCCGCCGCGGGACGCGGTGAAGGACTCAGCACGCCCGGAGGAGGAGTAGACCGAGATGTCGGTGCAGCCGCGTTCCTTGAGCAGGGCCATGGTGGCTCCCGCATAGGCGCCAGTGCCGAAAACGACGACGGCTTTGTTCCGCCAGTCAGTGTCAACGGAAAGATCAGTGGCCAGCTCAAGCGCCACGGACACGATTGAAAGGCCGCGCTTGCCCAGGGCAGTGAGGGCGCCGACGTCCTTTGCCGTGCGTGAGGCGGTCTGGAACAGGCGCGTCAGGGTGCCGCTGGCAGTTCCCTTTTCCTGTGCCTCAATAAGTGCGCGGCGCACCTGCCCGGCAATTTCGCGTTCCCCGACGACGGCGGAGTCAAGTCCTGCGCCGACGGCGAACAGGTGCTTGGCGACGTCCTGGCCGGTGTTGGTGGTGAAGGACCGGGAGACGAGGTCTTCATCCAGTCCGGAGTGCCGGCTGATCTCGGCAACGGCCGCAGAACGGGCTGCTTCCAGGTCTGCCTCCGAGCGGGCTTCGCAGTAAACCTCGAAGCGGTTGCACGTGGCCAGAACCACGGCGCCGGCCACGGCGGGGCCGTTTTCCAGCAGGGAGGAAGGGACCTTGGGCGCGCCGGCACTAAGCCGGGCAACGGTTTCCAGGTCTACGTCAGAGTGTGTCGCAATGAGGGATAAGAGAACCACAGTGGCTTAATACTAGCCACCCGTTGCTCAATCGGTGTCATTGGCGACGCTCGTCACGGGTGATCTCGGACGCAATCAGCGGCTGGACTCCGCTTCCATCTGCCCGACGAGCCCCGGTTATCCTTTGGCAGTTTTTTTGGAGAGAATCAGAATATGACTCTCAGCGCCTCTCATCCGCTCATGGATGGCCGCACGGCCGATTCCCCGCTTATTGCTGCCTACCGCGGCAAGACCCCGTCCCGGCGTCCGGTCTGGTTCATGCGCCAGGCAGGCCGGTCCCTGCCGGAATACCGGAAGGTCCGGGAGGGGATTGGCATGCTCGATTCGTGCCTGCAGCCTGAACTCGCGTCCGAGATAACCCTTCAGCCGGTCCGCCGTCATGATGTTGATGCCGGCATTTTCTTCTCCGACATTGTCATTCCGCTCAAGCTGGCCGGAGTGGACGTGGACATCGTTCCGGGAGTGGGGCCGGTCCTGGGCGCTCCGGTGCGCACCGCCGCCGACGTCGCAGCCCTGCCCGAACTCACGGACGAGGCGCTCGAACCCATCCGCGAAGCCGTCCGGCTCACGGTGGACCAGCTGGGCTCGACGCCGCTGATCGGCTTTGCCGGCGCACCCTTCACGCTTGCCGCGTACATGGTCGAAGGCAAGCCCTCGCGGGACCACCTCGGTCCGCGGACCATGATGCACGCCGATCCCGAAACCTGGCAGGCACTCACAAACTGGGCCGCTGATGCCTCCGGCAAGTTCCTCCGTGCCCAGCTGGAAGCGGGAGCCAGCGCAGGCCAGCTCTTTGATTCATGGGCCGGTTCGCTGGGTCTGGCCGACTACACCTCCAAGGTGGCCCCGGCCTCCGCCCGGGCACTTGAGCACGTCCGCGGACTGGGCGCCCCGCTGATCCATTTCGGCACCGGCACCTCCGAACTGCTTGCTGCCATGCGGGACGTGGGAGTCGACGTCGTCGGTGTTGACTACCGGCTGCCGCTCGACGAAGCCAACCGCCGCCTGGGCGGAAGCGTCCCGTTGCAGGGCAATATTGATCCCGCGCTGCTCGAGGCGCCGTGGCCGGTGCTGGAAGCCCACGTCCGTCAGGTCCTGGAAGCGGGTTCGGCTGCGCCGGGCCACGTGGTGAACCTCGGACACGGCGTTCCTCCGGAGACTAACCCCGAAGTGCTGACCCGGGTGGTGGAGCTCATCCACTCCGTGGAGCCGTAGCCATGCCCGCTTCGCGCAGCAATCCCGGCCAGCCGGCGTCCGAAGTCACGCGTCCCGCGGCAGTGGTGGTGGGCGGCGGCATTTCCGGACTCATCGCCGCCCGTGACCTCGCCCGTGAGGGTTTTGAGGTGACGGTGCTGGAAGCAGCCGATGCCTTCGGCGGATGCGTCGGCACCCATACCGTGGCCGGCCTGCAGCTGGACAGCGGGGCGGAGTCCTACGCAAGCCGCTCACCTGCCGTTCCCGGCCTCCTGGCGGAGCTTGGCCTGCAGGAGAAGATTGTGCAGCCGAATCCTGACGGAGCATGGCTCCAGCTGGGCGGAGCGGATCTGGCTGCCGCCGCCCAGCGCATGCCGCAGACCGGACTGCTGGGCATCCCCGCCGATCCGCGCGCTGAGGAAATCGCGCGTGCCATTGGCCGGACCGGCGTAGCCCGGGCATCCCTGGACCGGCTGCTCCCGGTTGCACCCCTGCTGCGCCGTGAACAGGTCAGCCTTGGCGAAGTGGTGCGCTCGCGGATGGGGGACGCCGTCCTCAAACGCCTGGTGACTCCTGTAGTTGGCGGGGTCTACTCCGCGGACCCCGACGTACTGGACGCAGATTCAGTGGCTCCCGGTCTGCGCAAAGCCATGGCCGAGCACGGATCACTGGGTGCCGCGGTCGGAGCCATGCGGAAGGCGGCCCCAGCCGGATCCACCGTCGCCTCCCTCCGGGGTGGCATGGGCACCCTGAGCCGCGCGCTGACCGAGGACCTTGCTGCCCGTGGCGTGCACCTGTACGCCGGCACCCCGGTGACCGGGATCGAGCGCACAGGCACTGGTTTCCGGGTGAGCGCGGCAGGCACCGCCTATGCGGCTGCCGCGCTGGTCGTGGCAGCAGACGGACCGTCGGCCGTTGACCTGCTGGCGCCGTGCGTGCCCGAACTCGAGGCGTACCGCCCGGGCCCGGGCCCCGGCGTCGCGCTTGTCACCCTGGTGGTCGACAAACCCGAACTTGATGCCGCGCCGCGGGGGACCGGTGTGCTGGTATCCCGGGATGCCGAAGCCGTGCAGGCCAAGGCGCTGACCCACGCTACTGCCAAGTGGCAGTGGCTGGCCGATTCCACCGGTCCCGGAACGCACGTGCTGCGGCTGTCTTACGGCCGCGGGCTCGGGCCCGGACAGGAGGCGGACGCAACTGCCCTCCGCCCGGACGGGGAACTCTTCGAAGCGGCTCTGGCGGATGCGTCTGCGCTGCTTCAGGTGCCGCTCGAAAAGGCGGACGTTATTGGCTGGGACGTGGTCCGCTGGATTGGCGCGCTGCCGTCCGCGACCGTGGGCCACGCTGACCGGGTGGCTTCCGTGCGTGCTGCAGTTGCAGAGGTGCACGGACTCGAAGTGGTGGGCGCCTGGCTTGCAGGCACCGGCCTGGCCGCAGTGACTGCGGACACAAGGTACCGGACCGAGCACCTTGCCGAAGCCGTAAAATCATAAAAATGTTCTACGCTTTGTAGAAGTTCCGTATTCGCCTAAGCCTGCCGGAAGCGGCAGACTGTAAGTCATGAGTGAGTCCATGGGTCAGAACGCACCAGCCGAAGCCGAAACACAAGAACAGTTCTTCACACTTTGGACCGTTTTCAAGCGGTCAGATCTCCCCCGTGAAACCAGCGACGGCGCCTCGGGCGCCTTCGAGGAACTGGTGGGCAGCTTCGCTGCCGATAATGTAACCCTCCGCGGCATCTACGACGTTTCCGGCATGCGTGCCGATGCAGACATCATGATCTGGCTGCACGGCGGAAAGGCTGAAGCCCTGCAGGCTGCCCTGCGGCAGGTGCGGCGCTCCGAGCTCTTCGCCGGCACCGAGATTGCCTGGTCCGCCATGGGCGTGCACCGTGACGCCGAGTTCTCCAAGAACCACTGGCCCTCCTTCGCCCGCGGCATCGATCCCGAATCCTGGATCTGCGTGTACCCGTTCGTCCGCTCCTACGAGTGGTACCTGCTGCCAGCCGAAGAGCGCGGCGCCATGCTCCGCGACCACGGGATGCTGGGCCGGGAATTCCCGCAGGTCCTTGCTAACACCGTCGCCTCGTTCGCCCTGAACGACTGGGAGTGGATCCTGGGACTTGAAGCCCCCAACCTGGTGGACCTCGTGGACATGATGCGCCACCTGCGTTCCACTGAAGCGCGCAACCACGTGCGTGAAGAAACCCCCTTCTACACCGGCCGGCGCATCAGCGCTGCCGAAGTTTCCGAGGTGCTCCGATGACTTCACACTCCTCCGAATCCACCTTCAACCCGCTGGAAGGCGTCAGCGAGGACGGCGTGATGGCTCCCGCTGAATACGATGCCATCCTGCTCGCTTCCTTCGGCGGCCCCGAAGGCCAGGAAGACGTTATCCCCTTCCTGCGCAACGTGACGCGCGGACGCGGGATCCCCGATGAACGGCTCGAGGAAGTCGCCACCCACTACCGGGCCAACGGCGGCATCAGCCCCATCAACGAGCAGAACCGCGCGCTCAAGGCAGCTCTTGAAGCTGAGCTGGACCGCCGCGGGATCAAACTGCCCGTGCTGTGGGGCAACCGCAACTGGGATCCCTACATCAAGGATGTCCTCCAGGACGCGTACGACGCCGGTTACCGCCGCCTGCTGATGGTCACCACCAGCGTCTACTCCTGCTACTCCTCCTGCCGCCAGTACCGCGAAGACCTGGGCATCAACCTGGTTGAGACCGGGCTGGACAAGAAGCTGCAGGTGGACAAGGTCCGGCAGTACTTCGACCACCCGGGCTTCGTGGAGCCCTTCGTCGAAGGCGTCCGGGAGTCCCTGGCCAGGGTCCGGGAACAGCTGGCGGAAGCCGGGAAGGAAAACGGGAAGATCGAAATCCTGTTCTCCACCCACTCCATTCCCACCGCCGATGCGGAAGCGTCCGGCCCGCGCGACGTTGAGTTCGAAGAAGGCAGCGCCTACGTTGCCCAGCACCTGGCCAATGCGCGGGCCATCATGGACCGCGTTCCCGAGGCCGCCGGCCTGGACTGGCAGCTGGTGTACCAGTCCCGCTCCGGTGCCCCGCACATTCCGTGGCTGGAGCCTGACATCAACGACGCCATCGCCGAGCTGCCCGCCAAGGGCGTGGACGGCGTCGTCATTGTTCCGCTGGGCTTTGTCAGCGACCACATGGAAGTCATCTGGGACCTGGACACCGAGGCCATGGAGACCTGCACCGAGCTGGGCCTGGCCGCCCACCGTGCCCCCACCCCCGGGATCCACGAGAAGTTCGTTTCCGGACTGGTGGACCTGCTGTGCGAGCGCACGGTTGAAAACCACATTGCCGAGCGTCCAGCACTCACCAAGCTGGGACCCTGGTACGACGTTTGCCGTCCCGGGTGCTGCGCGAACCTGCGCGGTGAAAAGCCCACCATTGCAGGGGCGGATTCAACAGTAGGTGTGCAGTAGTGGCACATTCGCCGGTGCTGATCGGCACCCGCGGCTCAGCGCTGGCGGTCACCCAGACCACCACCGTTGCGAACACGCTGGCCGAACTTGGCGGTTTCGACGTTGACCTTGTGCGCGTCCGGACCGAGGGCGACGTGAACCGTGCCGCCCTGTCACAGATCGGCGGAACCGGGGTGTTCGTAGCCGCGCTCCGCGAATCCCTGCTGGCAGGGGACTGCGACGTCGCCGTGCACTCGCTCAAAGACCTGCCCACCGCCGAGGCTGACGGGCTGACCATCGGCGCCATCCCTGCCAGGGTGGATGTCCGGGACGCGCTCTGCGCGCGGGACTCGCTGACCCTGGCGCAGCTGCCTGCCGGTGCAAAGGTTGGGACGGGCTCGCCGCGGCGGGCTGCCCAGCTTCGCGCTGCCCGGCCGGATCTTGAAATCGTGGATATCCGCGGCAACGTGGACACCCGCCTTGCCCGCGTTGCCGGGCTGGTGGACGGCGGCCCGGGAGACCTCGACGCCGTCGTGCTGGCCGCTGCAGGCCTGAGCCGGCTGGGACGCCTGGACATGGTTTCGGAGTTCCTGGACCCAGCCGTCATGCTGCCTGCCCCCGGACAGGGTGCGCTGGCAGTTGAATGCCGTACCTCCGACGCAGCCGAGGGACCGCTCAGCCGTGCCTTGGCCGCCTATGACGACACCGCCAGCCGGCTCGCCGTGACTGCCGAGCGTGCGCTGCTGCAGCGGCTGGAGGCCGGCTGCACGGCGCCGATCGGTGCGCTGGCCCGGGTCACTGAACAGGGCCTGGCCCTGGAAGCAGTGGTCTGCAGTGACGACGGAACCCGGATCCTCCGGCGGTATTCCTCCACGATGCAGGTGGACGAAGACGGTGCACGGGCCCTCGGGATCCGCATGGCGGAAGACCTCCTGGCGGCTGGCGCAGCGGATCTGACCGAGCTGGCATCCTAAGCGGCCGCGCCTAGATGACCGGAGGAAGCAGCAGGGAGAACCGGGCCGCAGGCGGGTCCGGCGGTTCCCTGTCCGGAGCTGACGTGGTGCTGCTGCGCAGTCCCGGCCGCGCAGGCCCCATGACCCGCGAACTTCGTTCCCGGGGAGCGCGGGTACATCTGATGCCCCTGATCGACTTCCAGCGGCCGGCGGACACCGAACCGGTTTCCGCCGGCCTGCGCAGGCTTGGTGCAGGGGACTTCACCTGGATTATCTTTACGTCCGCTACGACCGTCGGGGCTCTCTCCCTCGCTGCGGAGGACCTCGGCGGAACCCTGCCCGGCCTGTGCTCCGGCACGCGGGTGGCAGCCGTCGGCAAGGGAACGGCCCGTGCACTCGAAGCGGCCGGCATCTCAACGGACCTGCTTCCCGGCGCGGACCAGTCAGCACGCGGGCTCGCCGCGGCATGGCCGGCGTCGGAAGACGGAGCGAACCGGGTTTTCCTGCCGCAGGCGAACATAGCCGATCCGTTCCTGCGGACCGCGCTGGCTGCCTCCGGCTGGGACGTCTGCACCGTTGCCGCATACGAGACGGTGGACTATCCGGCTCCGGAAGACCGCCGAATCAGCGCCGAGCCGGAGGGCGACCAGGAACTGCTTTCCCCGTCCCGGTACCGTGCCGGCGCAGCGTTCCCGCACGCCGTCGTCGTAACCTCTCCCAGCACCGCCCGGCGGTTCGTCCGCGATGCACTGGTGCCCGGAACCGCCGTGCTCGCAGCCATCGGTGATCCCACGGCCGCCGAACTGCGCGGGCTGGGCCATCCGGCGGCCGCCACGGCAGAGCACCCCACTCCCGCCGGAATCGCCCGTGCCGTGGAAGCGGCGCTGGCAACCATAGATTTCCCACACCCTGACCCGGAAGGCAGAGAACAGCCATGAGCTTCCCCCAGCACCGCCCCCGCCGGCTGCGGACCACACCGGCCATGCGGCGGATGACCGCCGAATACCGCCTCGATCCGGCCGAACTCGTGCTCCCGGCCTTCATCCGCGAAGGCATCACGGAACCGAACCCCATCACCTCGATGCCCGGCGTCGTGCAGCACACCACACAGACGCTCAAACGCGCCGCTGCTGAAGCCGTGGAGCTCGGCGTCGGCGGCATCATGCTCTTCGGCATCCCCGCTGAGCGAGATGCCGAAGGCAGCGCCGGAACCGATCCCGAAGGCGTGCTGAACAAGGCAATCGCTGACGTGCGTGCTGAAGTCGGCGACGACCTGGTGATCATGAGTGACGTCTGCCTGGACGAATTCACCGACCACGGCCACTGCGGTGTGCTCGATTCAAACGGCGTGGTGGACAACGACACCACTCTTGAAATCTACGGCCGCATGGCAGTGGAGCAGGCCCGCGCCGGAGCGCACGTCCTCGGCCCGTCCGGCATGATGGACGGCCAGGTCGCCGTGATCCGCCACGCCCTTGACCGGGCAGGGTTCCAGGACGTCTCAGTCATTGCCTACGCCGCAAAGTACGCGTCGGCGTTCTACGGTCCGTTCCGTGAGGCAGTGGACTCCCAGCTCAAGGGAGACCGGCGAACCTACCAGATGGACGCAGCCAACCGCCGCGAAGCACTCCTGGAGGTCGAGCTCGACCTCGAAGAGGGCGCAGACATGGTCATGGTCAAGCCGGCCATGAGCTACCTGGACATCCTCGCGGATGTCGCGGCGATGTCCCCGGTTCCGGTAGCGGCTTACCAGATCTCCGGCGAATACGCGATGATCGAAGCTGCGGCCGCGAACGGCTGGATCGACCGCCGCCGCGCCATCGAAGAATCCGTCCTCGGCATCAAGCGTGCCGGTGCCAACATCATTCTCACGTACTGGGCTGCCGAGCTGGCCGCCTGGCTGAAGGAAAGCAAGTAATGACCCAGACGACCTCCTCCGAAGAGCTCTTTGACCGCGCCCGTGCCCTGATGCCCGGCGGCGTGAACTCACCCGTGCGCGCCTTCGGCTCGGTGGGCGGCACCCCGCGCTTCCTGGTTTCCGCCAAGGGCCCGTACGTCACCGACTCCGAGGGCCGCGAATATGTGGACCTGGTTTGCTCCTGGGGCCCGGCGCTGGTGGGCCACTCCCACCCCGACGTCCTGGCCGCCGTGCATGCCGCAGTTGACCGCGGACTGTCCTTTGGCGCTTCCACTCCGGCAGAGGCCGAGCTGGCAGCCCTGGTGATGGACCGGGTCAAGCCGGTTGAGCGCCTGCGCATGGTGTCCACCGGCACCGAAGCCACCATGACAGCCGTGCGCCTGGCCCGGGGATTCACCGGCAGGAACCTGGTTATCAAGTTCGCCGGCTGCTACCACGGCCACCTGGATTCCCTGCTCGCATCCGCCGGTTCCGGCGTCGCGACCCTGGCGCTGCCCGGCTCCGCCGGCGTTACCGAGGCCACTGCAGCGGAGACGCTGGTGCTGCCCTACAACGACGTCGCTGCCGTGGAAGCAGCGTTCGCCGAGCACGGCGCGAACATCGCTGCTGTCATCACCGAGGCGGCCCCCGCGAATATGGGTGTTGTTACCCCTGCTGAGGGCTTCAACGCCGCGTTGTCCCGAATCACCACGGCCCACGGCGCCCTGCTCATCCTTGACGAAGTCCTCACCGGCTTCCGCACCTCCCCTGCGGGCTACTGGGGTCTGACCGGCCAGAAGGAAGGCTGGGCTCCGGACCTGTACACCTTCGGCAAGGTCATTGGTGGCGGCATGCCCGTAGCTGCCCTGGGCGGCCGCGCCGAGGTCATGGACTACCTGGCGCCAATCGGCCCGGTCTACCAGGCCGGCACCCTGTCCGGTAACCCGATCGCCATGGCTGCCGGCGTAGCAACGCTGACCGCAGCCACCGCCGAGGTCTATGCGAACATCGACGCACGCTCGGCCCAGCTGTCCCAGGCTGTCTCCGATGCGCTCTCCGCAGAAGGCGTGAACCACAGCGTCCAGCGTGCCGGAAACCTGTTCAGCATCGCGTTCGGCAGTGCCGGGAACGGGGTACACAACTACGCTGACGCCCTGGCCCAGGAAGCATTCCGCTTCAAGCCGTTCTTCCACTCGATGCTTGACTCGGGTGTCTACCTGCCGCCGTCGGTCTTCGAAGCCTGGTTCCTTTCGGGCGCACACGATGACGCCGCGATGGACCGGATCCTGGCGGCCCTGCCGGCAGCAGCGAAGGCTGCGGCTGCCGCCCAGCCCTAGCGCCCTCCCTCCCGCGTCGAGATGACAGAAACTGCCCGTATCAGCACTGATACGGGCAGTTTCTGCTATCTCGGTGAAGTGCCTAGCCCAGGATGTCCCGGCGGTTCAGCGCCCACACCGCCAGCCCCGTGAAAAGGATGCAGGCAGCGGCGAGCAGTCCCAGACCGGGTAAGTCGAAGCCATCCGCCAGAGGGTCGTTCCGGTAGGCCCCGGAATAAGGCGAGAAGTTCCGCAGCCAGTCCAGGTCCGAGTTCTGGTTCGCAAGCGCGTTCATGACGTAACCCGCTGCAGCCACCCCGGCGGCGGTACCCAAGGCCACGGTCCGGCGGCCGGTGAGGGCACCTGCTGCCATCGCGATGCTGCCGGACAGATAACCCAGTCCAAGCCACGCTGCCTCCACTGCCGCCACGTTTGCGGCGTCCAGGCCAAGCTCGGAGGGGCCGCTGAGGGCAAGCACCACTACCGCCGTCGCCACAGCGAACCAGAGGAGCCTCACCAGGATCCCCAGCGCTGACTCCACGGCATACCGGACCCTGCCGACGCCATGGGAAAGGACCAGCTCCAGCCGCCCGGATTCTTCGGCGCCTGCTATTGCCGTGCTTCCCCAGGAAACCGCAGCCGCAGTGATGAGGACGAACCCCAGCAGCCCGAAGAACGTTGCCTGGACGTACCCCGGACCGGAGAGGATGTCCTCGTAGCCCAGGGCATTCACCAGCTCGGGAGGAAGCGAGCTGATCAGGCTGCGCATGTCGGCGCCGTTCATGGAGGGGTAGAGCGGCAGGTAGAGCAGCAGCACGGCGGCAAGGGCCGCGGTCCAGATGAGGGTCGAGCGCCATGAATCGATGACCGCCCTGCGGAAGACCGGCAGCGGTTTTGGCGTGGAGATCATCGGCGGGCTCATTCCGGACCCTTTCGAATGTCCCCGGGAGCGGCGTCGGGCCCGCCGTACAGCTGCAGCACTGATTCCTCGAGGTCAGGTTCTTCCACTGCAAGGTCCAGTATCCGGTGCCGTGCGAGCACCCTGATGAAGGCGTCAACCCCGCCGTCCAGCGTGCCCCGGACACGGGCAGTTCCATCCTGCCACGTGACGGTTCCCTGCAGTCCCGCAGCAGCGAGTTCGTCTTCCAGCACCGGGCCGGCCCCGCCAGCGGCTGCCAGCGAAGCCCTTACATGACGCAGTCGGTTTAGGCGCAGGGAGGCTACGTCCCCCTGCGCCACCACTTTGCCCAGCGAGAGGACGGCAACCTGGTCAGCGCTTTGCTGGATTTCGCTGAGGACGTGGGAGCTGAGCAGGACGGTGCGGCCTGCAGCGCGTGCCTCGGCGAGCATTTCCAGGAACTCGCGCTGGACCAGCGGATCGAGTCCGCTGGTGGGCTCGTCAAGGACCAACAGGTCCGGGTCATGCATAAAGGCCTGCACCAGGCCCAGCTTCTGCCGGTTGCCCTTGGACAGGGTTCGAACCGGCCGGGAAAGGTCCAGACCCAGCCGCTCAGCGAGTGTTTCAACGCGTCCGGCAGGAACCGGTGAGCTGATCTGCGCGAAGTGTTCCAGCAGTGTCCGGCCCCGGGCCCGGCCGTTGAGCCGGAGGTCTCCGGGAACGTAGCCGATTCGGCGGCGCAGGGCGGGTCCGCCGGACCGTGGCGGAACCCCCAGGACGAGGGCCTGGCCCGACGACGGCCGGATGATGTCCAGCAGCATCCGCAGGGTTGTGGTCTTGCCGGAACCGTTGGGGCCGATCAGCCCGAAGACACATCCAGGCTGGACACTCAGGTCCAGTGAATCCACGGCCGTGCGGGACCCGTAGCGCTTGGTCAGCGCCCGGGTTTCTATGACCGGCGGCATTCGGCACCTCCCACTCGGCAGTGGACATTATGCTAGCTCCGCTCCGGGCCGGTTGAACTCCCGAGATAGCAGAAACTGCCCGTATCCGGGATGGATACGGGCAGTTTCTGCTATCTCGATGAGGCGGCGAACCGGGCTTAGAACGCCGGGGTCACGTCACCGTTGGGCCACTTCTCCTCGATGAAGGACTTCACCTCGGGGGAGTGGAGGAGCTCTTCGAGCTTGTCGATCCGGGCGTCCTTGCTGCCGGCCTTCCAAGCCAGCAGGTTGGCGTACGGATTGTTGTCGAGGGACTCCACCAGCAGGGCGTCCTCCGTCTTCAAACCGGCGTCGAGGATGTAGTTGCCGTTGATGATTGCAAGATCCACGGTGGGATCGGAGAGATCGTTGACCAGCAGTTCAGCCTGGTTCTCGACGAAATCCAGGTTCTTCGGGTTCTGCTCGTCGTTCAGCGAGATCACGGAAGCGTCCGCGGGGACATCCTTGAGCAGGCCGGCGTCCTCAAGCAGGGCAAGGGCCCGGGCCTGGTTGGATGGATCATTGGTGATGGCTACGCGGGCACCTTCTTCGACGTCGGAGATGTCCTGGTGCTTTTTGCTGAAGACCGCGTAGGGCTCAATGTGGATGCCTTCCCCGCGCTCAAAGTCGTATCCGCGTTCCTCGATCTGTGCGTCCAGGTAGGCGCTGTGCTGGAAGTAGTTGGCGTCGATTGAGCCGTCATCCAGGGAGATATTCGGGGTCACGTAGTCATCGAACGGAACAACTTCGAGTTCCAGTCCGGCATCTGCGGCGAGGTTGTCGGCCACGTATTCCAGGATGACAGCGTGCGGCTGCGGGCTGGCGCCCACAGTCAAGGAGACCGGATTGGCAGGATCGAGGCTCTCCACAGCGCTGGAGGAGGATTCAGAACCCCCGCAAGCCGTCAGCGCCAGAGCCGCGGCCACGCCGGTGGCCACGAGTGAAAATGCTTTCCGCATTGGATGCGTTTCCTTTCGAAGGTCCGGCCCGGGAACCCCGGGCCGGCTGTTGTGCAGCTAGCGGCTACTGGCTGCAGGCTCCGGCGGGTGCGCAGGCACCGGCCGGAAAAACTGGGGTGCGCGGAATCAGACCCGGGTCCGCGCATCGTCCGTTGCCGGGGCTTCCGCTGCCGGAGCATCCGCGGCCGGGACAGCGGGTGCCGCTGCCCGCGAAGGACGCCGGCGACGCCGCGTGGTGCCCGCTGCTGAACGGTGGTCGACCCTGCGGGCGGCAAAGTCTCCCGCAAGCTGGATGATCTGGACGATCGCAACGATGATGACGATCGTGACGACCATAACGGCCGTGTCGAAGCGCTGGACGCCGTAGTTGTAGGCCAGCCGGCCCAGGCCTCCGCCGCCGATGATGCCTGCCATGGCTGAGTAGCCCACGAGGGTTACCAGGGTGGTGGTCAGGGCTGCGACCAGTCCGGGAAGGGCCTCCGGCATCAGAACCTTGCGGATAACCTGCATCCGGGTGGAACCCATGACCAGGGCAGCATCGATCTTCCCGCCTGCCACATCACGCAGGGAGGTCTCCACCAGGCGTGCGAAGAACGGAATAGTGCCGATGCTCAGGGGCACGCATGCAGCCAGCGGGCCGATCGAGGAACCGGTGACCAGACGGGAGAACGGAATCAGGATCACCATCAGGATCGCGAACGGAATTGAACGCGTGATGTTCACAATGATGTCCGAGAGGATCCGGTTGGTAACCGGCATGGGCCGCAGGCCGCCGGGTGCGGAGGTGTGCAGGAAGATTCCCAGTGGCAGCCCGATGAGGAGCGTGAAGAAACCGGACACACCAACCATCAGCAGGGTGTCGGCCACGGCCTCGGGCAGTGCCTTGGTGATGCCGGGATTGTTCGCAAGTTCTTCGAACAGGTTCATGCTGCCACCTCCACTGAAACGCCCTGGCCGGCCAGGTAGTCCTTCACCGCGTCCATATCCGTCCGTTCGTCGAGCTGCACCCGCAGCCTGCCGAACCGTTCACCGGCGAGAGTCTCGACGCTGCCGGCAAGGACATTGACGTCCGTGTCGAAGCGCCGGGTCAGTCCGGAGAGCACGGGCTCGGTTGCATGTTCGCCAACCATGAGCAGCTCCACCACGGGGCCTCCGGGCACGGGAGGAGTTGCGGGAAGGGGAATCAGCGCCTTGGCCAGACGGCCGCCAAGGTGGGATGCGACTTCCTGCAGCGGGCCGTGTTCCACGACCCGTCCGGCCTCGAGCAGCGAGACCGAGTCGCAGATCCGCTTCACTACGTTCATCTCGTGCGTAATGATCAGCACGGTCAGTCCCAGCCGGTTGGTCAGCTCGGAAATCAGGTCCAGGATTTCATCCGTTGTCCGCGGGTCCAGGGCAGAGGTTGGTTCATCGCAGAGCAGCACGTCCGGCTGTGCCGCCAGGGCGCGGGCTATGCCGACCCGCTGTTTCTGGCCGCCGGAGAGCTGGGCCGGGTAAGCGCCGGCGAAGTCCTGCAGGCCTACGAGCGAAAGCAGTTCGGCAACCCGGGCCTCGGTGTCCTTCCGGCTGGTGCCGACAAGCTCCAGCGGGTGCGCGATGTTGGCTGCCGCCGTGCGTGAATCCATGAGGTTCGCGTGCTGGAACACCATGCCGATGCGGCGGCGTGCCAGCCGGATCTCGGAGTCCTTGACGTTGGTCAGCTCCCGGCCGTCAATCGTGACAGTTCCCGACGTCGGGCGGTCCAGCAGCGTCAGGCAGCGCACCAGGGTCGACTTTCCGGCACCGGAATGGCCGATGATGCCGTGGATCGATCCTTTGGGCACGCTCATGCTGACCCCGTCCAGGGCCACCACGTCACGGGAGCCTTGGCGGTATACCTTGCGCAGGTCGGTAACTGTGATCATTCATCCTCAATGTCTGCGTACTTCGTAGGAGGTCGTGCAGGGGGAAAACAGCCCGGAGGAAGGGACGCCAACGGCCCGGCTGTGTGGGAAGTGCCTGCCAATCGCGTGACACGGGGCGCGTACGGCCGCGCCCGGGCGCCATCAGCGCCTGACACTGTCTTAAGTATGTCAATGCTACGCGGGCGGAGGTCCCATACCGAAATCCGGAATGTGGGGAAGGAACCTGCTGTGCGGGGGATTCCGGGGTATGGACGTGCTGCCCGGGACGTTTACTAGCTGGGGGAAAGTTCCATCACCAGCTGGCCACCGTCCTCCTCCGCCAGCACCGGGACTTCCAGTGCCGGTACAGGGACTTCCGGTCCCGGAACAGCAACAGCGGCGGCCGGGACGGCGGAGGCCGACAATGCAGCAGGAACGGAAACAGCGAACGGTGCGGGCTTGAGCGGCCAGGTGCCGTCGATGACGGCCTCCGGATCGCGGCGGCGCAGGTAGGCCTGGAAACTCGCTGCCTGTTCTGCCGCCCACTGAACCTGCAGGGAGTGCAGCACCGCTGCTTCCTGTGCCATGACGGGGAAGGCATTCGCCACCGCGGCTCCGACGCTGAGGGTTGCCAGCACGTCTGCGGCAGAGGTGTGCGCGTTCTCGAAAGCCACCCCGTAGTGCTCTGCCATGGCGGTCAGGGTGCGCTTTCCGCGGCGGAAGCGGTCTGCCTGCTTATCCATGATGTAGGGATCGATGACAGGATGCGGCACCGGAGCCGTAAGCCCGTGGCGTTCGGCTTCGCGCGCCAGGACAGTGAAGTCGTAGGCGGCATTGAACGCCAGTACCGGGATGCCGGCGGCAAAGGTGTCCGCCAGGACCGCGCTGATCTGGCGGACTGCTTCGGCGGCACTGATTCCGTCGCGGCGGGCCGTTTCGGTGCTCACCCCGTGGATCGCTGCTGCTTCGGCGGGGATTTCGACGCCGGGGTCAACCAGCCATTCATGGTGGGCCATGATGCTCCCGCTGCCGTCCACCAGGATGATGGATGCGGTGACAATACGTGCCTGCTGGGGATCCCGTCCCGTGGTTTCCAGGTCGAAGGATGCTCGGGGAAGTTCGTGCCAGCTCAACATGTATTCAAACCTACCGGCGGGCACGGACATTACCCGGAATCAGCGCGCCGGGCATGGCTAAGCTGGAATCATGCGGGAGGACTTTAGGGAAGCAGTGCTGGCCGTGGCCGCGCTGATTCCGCCTGGCCGGGTGCTGGCCTACGGGGATATTGCCGAACTGCTGGATGCCGGCGGGCCGCGGCAGGTTGGGTCAGTGTTGTCCAGGGAAGGAGGTTCGGTCCCCTGGTGGCGGGTGATCCGATCATCAGGTGAGCCCCCTGCCTGCCACGGACGGCGTGCATGGACGCATTACCTGCGGGAGGAAACTCCACTGCGGGGCAGCGTGGAACCGGACGGGTCCGGTTACCGGGTCCGGATCAGCCAGGCACGGTGGCAGCCCGACGACGCCGGCTGGGAAACACTTGATGCGCTGCGGAACCGCCTGGCTGCCGGCGCATCGCAGGCAAAGCAGGGAATGTCACCGGGACATGGTGAAGTGGAGGTATGAGCATCAACCTGCGGCTAGTTCCGCCCGCCGCGGCCGGCCAGGCCGCACCGCAGCTTAGCCCGGACCAGCGTGCCGCCGTCGAGCGCCCGGCCGGGAGCGGGCCCCTCCTTGTACTGGGCGCACCCGGAACCGGAAAGTCCACGGTCCTGGTGGAAACCGCCGTCGAGCGCATCACACACGGCGGATTGGATCCTGCCGGCGTGCTTCTGCTGGCACCGTCGCGGCTGGCAGCTGCCGCGCTCCGTGATTCGCTGTCCGCCCGGCTGGAGCGAACCATCAGCGCCGCTCCGGCACGGACCTGGGCGTCCTACGCGTTCGATGTCATCCGCCGTGCCAAGGCCGAGGGCCTAATGCCGCACGTTACCCGCGCCCCGAAACTGCTGTCCGGTGCGGAACAGGACGTCATCATCAAGGAGCTGCTCGCCGGGCACGGACAGAACGGCGTGCCGCAGCTGCCCTGGCCCGACTCACTGTCCCTGGCACTGGGCACGAGGGGGTTCCGCCAGGAGATCAGGCAGCTGTTTGACCGGGTGATTGAACTCGGGCTCGCTCCCGAACAGCTGGAGGACTTTGGCCGGCGGTACGGGAGGCAAGACTGGATTGCTGCAGCGCATCTGTACGCCGAATACCGCGATGTCCTGGATCTGCGTATGCCGGAGGCCTTCGACCCCGCCGGGATCATCACTACGGCAACGGACATTCTGGCCTCCGAGCCCGGGTTCCTGGCGGCAGAGCACGAGCGGCTCCAGCTGATCCTCGTTGATGACCTCCAGGAAGCCAACGGCGCGATCCACCGCCTCCTGGGGCTACTGGCCCGGGACCGCGAAGCCGTGGTCACTGCCAGCCCGGACACCGTGGTCCAGGGGTTCCGCGGCGCCCGCCCGGATCTGCTCGGTGACCTGAAGAACGTGCTGGGTTCCGATCTCCAGACCGCGGTGCTGCAGACCCAGCACCGGCTGGCTGAACCCGTCGCCGCCGCCTGGCACCGCTGCGCGTCACGCATTTCCGTGGTGAAGGGACTCGCCGCTGCGCGGACCCCCGGCGGCCGCAGCGGAAATGATGGAACCGGTCCGGTGTCGGCGACGGCCCACGTGGTGGATTCGCCCATGCATGAGCAGCGTTACGTAGCCCAGCGGATCCTGGAAGCGCAGTTGCTGGACGGCCGGCAGCTGGAGGACATCGCCGTGATTGTGCGCACCGGAGGCCAGCTGGCACGGATCCAGCGCTACCTCATCAGCCAGGGGATCGAGGTGCGTGTGCCGGTGGCTGAAAAGGCTGTTCGCGACGAAGCCGCCGTCCGGCCCCTGCTCGATGCCTACGGCGTTGTGCTGGACCAGGACCTGCTGACTCCGGAACTGGCGGTCTCGCTGCTCACTTCACGGATCGGCGGGGCAGGATCGCTGGACCTGCGCAGGCTGCGGCAGGCGCTGCGCCGTGAAGAACTTCGTGCGGGCGGCGGGCGCAGTTCCGACGCCCTGCTGGTGGAGGCACTGCTGGACCCGCTTTCCGACTCCGGGCTGGCGCTCGCCGGACTGGGCTGGGAGGCGGCGCCCGCCAAACGGCTGGCAGCTATGCTGCGTGCCGGCCGCGAAGCAGCTGGGCAGCCCGGTGCCAGTGCCGAGACTGTCCTGTGGGCTTTGTGGTCGACGTCGGGGTGGTCCAAAAAGTGGGCGGAAGCCGCCCTCTCGGGAGGATCGGCGGGAATCCGGGCCGACCGGGACCTGGATGCGATCATGGCACTGTTCCAGACTGCTGAGCGCTACGTCGACCAGCTTCCGGGCTCCACACCGGCACAGTTCCTGGACTACCTCACCAGTTCCGAACTGCCCATGGACACCCTCGCAGCCAGGGCACAGCAGCGTGACGCGGTTGAACTGCTGACCCCGGCCAGCGCCGCAGGGCGCGAATGGCCCGTGGTGATCGTCGCCGGTATCCAGGAGGGTGTCTGGCCCAACCTCCGTCTGCGCGGGGAACTGCTCGGCAGCGGGGACCTGGTGGCAGCCGTCGAGTTCCCCGACACCGACTACCGCTCCGCCCGCAACCCGCAGGCGCTGATGCAGGCGACCCGCTACGACGAACTGCGCAGCTTCTCCACTGCGATCTCCCGCGCCCGGGATGTGCTGGTCTGCACGGCCGTGGCTTCGGATGACGAGCAGCCCTCCCAGTTCCTGGACCTGGTGGACCCGCTGCCCGACGGCGTCGGAGTTCGCCCCCGCACAGAGGTCCTGCGCCCGCTGACCCTGCGCTCCCTCGTCGCGGAACTGAGGGCCCATGCCCAGCAGGCCGAAACCGATCCGGAGACAGCGCGCGAAGCGGCTTTCCACCTCGGCCGGATGCTCCGGCACCCGGTCCGTGTGCCCGGAGCTGCGCCGGCGGAGTGGTGGGGTCTCCGTCCGCTGTCCAGCACCGGACCGATCCTGCCGCCCCAGGCACCCATTCCGGTCTCGCCTTCCAAGGTGGACGCCGTGATGAAATCACCCCTGAGCTGGTTTGTTTCTGCCGTGGGCGGGGAACAGGCCACCGATTTTGCCCGTTCGCTTGGCACACTGGTTCACCAGATCGCCCAGGAGATGCCCGATGCCACCGGCACCGAATACACGCAGGAGCTTCGCAGGCGCTGGCCTTCCCTTGGCATGAAGGACAACTGGGAAGGGAAGACAGATCTCAAGCGGGCCGAAACCATGGTGGGCAAGCTGGCGGAATACGTAATCAAGATGCGCCAGGGCGGCAGGTCCCTGGTTGCCGTGGAACAGGACTTCGAAGCGGCAATTCCGGTGGAAGTCCGAAGCGCAGTCCGGACGGCCCTGCTGCGCGGCCAGATCGACCGGCTGGAGAAGGACGCCGAAGGAAGGCTGTACATCGTGGATCTGAAGACCGGCAGGAGTGCGCCGAAGAAGGCGGACCTCGAAGGGCACCCCCAGCTGGCTTCTTACCAGGAGGCAGTTCGGGAAGGCGCGCTTGACGAGGGTCCACGGGTCCCGGGCGGCGCTGCCCTGGTGCAGCTGGGCACCAGTTCCAAGGGCGTCGCTGTGCAGGAGCAGCCGCCGCTGGGCCCTGATGACACCAGTGCGCTGGAAATGATCCAGCAGGCCGCGGCGCTTATGTCTGATGAGAAGTTCGACACCGTTCATGACCCCGCGCGCAGCGGACACGGCGGACACGGCTGCCGGCTGCCGGAGATCTGCCCGCTGTGCACTGAGGGAAAGCAGGTCACGGAATGAGTGTCGACGTGAGTGATGACGTGGAGCAGAACACGCCGTTCCAGCCGCAGTACTCTGCCAGGAGACTGGCGGAGATGCTGCACGACGGCGATCCGCAGGACGTCCAGTACCCCACCGAGGCCCAGCAGCAGATCATTGAGGGTCCGTTGGAACCGCTGCTGGTGGTGGCCGGAGCAGGGTCTGGAAAGACCAAGACCATGGCCGACCGCGTGGTCTGGCTGGTGGCGAACAAGCTGGTTGCACCGGAACAGATCCTCGGCGTTACCTTTACCCGCAAGGCGGCCGGGGAACTGGCCAGCCGTATCCGCGGACGGCTGCGGCTGCTGGAACGCAAACTGGGGGAGGACACCGGTGACCATGACCCGCAGCTCGAAGCTGCGGTCTCCACCTACCACTCCTATGCCAACGGCATCGTCAATGACTATGGCCTGCGCATCGGCGTCGAACGTGACTCCGTAATGCTCGGAGGTGCCCAGTCCTGGCAGCTGGCCAACGAGGTCGTGGAGGCCTACACCGGGGACTATGAGCATTTCACCGCCGCTAAATCCACTCTGGTCACTTCGGTGCTGCAGATGGCTTCGGAATGCTCTGAGCACCTAAAGACGCCGGCGAGGGTCCGTGCCGAGCTCGAGAAGCATGTGGCCGGGGTTCTGGCCCTGCCGTACCAGGCAGGCAAGCCCAAGCAGCCCACCCAGGCGGCAAAGGACCTGGTCAACAAGCTCCGCACCCGTATCTCGGTTACCGAGCTGGTAGAGGCTTACCAGCGCGCCAAGACTGAGCGCAGGCAGCTGGACTTCGGTGACCTCGTGGCGCTCGCCGCCCGCATTGCCGAAGAGATCCCCGAAGCACGCGAGATGGAACGTGCCAAGTATAAAGTGGTGCTGCTGGACGAGTTCCAGGACACCTCCCACGCCCAAATGGTCTTGTTCTCCACGCTCTTCGGCAACGGCACTCCGGTAACGGCGGTGGGCGATCCGCACCAGTCGATCTACGGTTTCCGCGGGGCATCCGCGGGTCAGCTGGGCACTTTCCGGGAGCATTTCCCGCGGTTCAATTCCGACGGCAGCCGTTCGCTGGCCGGCGTCGCCAACCTGTCCGTGGCCTGGCGGAACTCAACCTCCATCCTCGCTGCTGCCAATGCAGTCTCCGGAGCCCTGAACGCACCGGTGCCGTGGCTGAAGAACAACCGGCCGCTGGACGTCCCGGAACTGCAGGCCAAGCCAAAAGCGCGCGTCGGCGATGTATTCCTGGGCCGCTACCTGAGCGAGAAAACCGTCACCCTGCCGGACGGTACCGTGAGCGTGGGGGAAGCCGAAGCGCTGGCCACCGAGATCGCCCGGGTCCGCACCCAGTGGTTTAGGCACCCCAGCCATGAAACCGATGGCCGGGGGAACGCGCTGCCGCCCACCGTGGCTGTGCTGTGCCGCGGCAAGAAGCAGTTCGACCCGATCCGCCGGGCGCTGGAAGACCGGGGTATCCCCGTGCAGATCGTAGGCCTTGGCGGGCTGCTTTCAACCCCGGAGATCGTGGACCTGCTCGCGGTCCTGAGGGTCCTCAGCGATCCGGGACGCTCTGACTCAATGCTCCGCATCCTTGCCGGGGCGCGCTGGCGCATTGGTCCGGCGGACCTGATGGCGCTGGCTGACTGGTCACGGCACCTTGTCCGGGTCCGGGAACGGGCTGTGCGGGTCCAGGATCTCTCGGATGTACACGGGCCTGATGAAACCGGCGCCGCCGTCGTCGAAACCGATCTCGCGGAAGCCGGAAGCCTGGTGGAAGCCGTGGACTACCTGCCCAAACCGGGATGGGTCTCCAGCGCCGGACGCACGCTGACAGAGGAAGGGCTGGCCCGGCTGAGCGCTCTGCGCGATGAACTGCGGCAGCTGCGCGGGTACGTCGGGGAAGACCTGACCACCCTGATCGGCGAGGTGGAGCGCCGCATCCTGCTGGACATCGAGGTAGCGGCCAAGCCGGGTATCAGCATCCACGAATCCAGGCGGAACCTGGACGCGTTCATCGACGCAGCCGCCACATTCAGTGCCTCCGCGGACCGTGTGGACCTCGCGGCCTTCCTGGCCTGGCTGGAAGTTGCCGACGAGGAGGAGAACGGCCTGCCGGTCACCGCGCTGGAGACCTCCCGCGAAGCAGTCCAGCTGCTGACAGTCCACGCGTCCAAAGGCCTGGAGTGGGATGTAGTGGCCGTACCGGGTCTCTCGGAGGGCCAGTTCCCGAACGTGAAGGATTCACGCTGGAGCAGCGGAAACTCCGCCATCCCGTGGAACCTGCGCGGAGACGGACCGGACCTGCCGCAGTGGGACTGGGAACAGCCGGACCAGAAATCCTGGCTGGAAGCCGAGAAACAGTTTGCCGAAGATGCGCGCGGCCATGCGGAGCGCGAAGAGCGGCGGCTGGCCTACGTGGCTTTCACCCGTGCCAAGGACATCCTGTTCTGCACCTCAAGTGCCTGGGGCGGCGGCCGGACCAAGCCGACACCGGCGTCGCGCTATCAGCTGGAACTCTATGAACTCGGTAAGGGCGGTGCACCCGGCTACCATCTTCTCTCCTGGCTGGAACCGGAGGACGAAGGGGACGAGAACCCGGCGAACGCGGCAGTGGAGCGGGCCAGCTGGCCCAAGGACCCGCTGCCTGCGGAGAGGCGTGCGGCCATGGAAGCCGCCGCCGAAGCTGTGCTCGCCGCTGCCCGCGAATCTGTTCCGCCGGCCGGGTCCCGGGACAAGGGCGCTGTTTCGGAGACCGGGAACGACGTCTTCGAACCCCGGCGCTGGGGGCGGGACGTAGAACTGGTCCTTGCCCGGCACCGTGCGCCGGATGAGGTAATGGAAGTTGAACTGCCCGCCCACATCTCGGCCTCCATGCTCGTGGACCTGCAGGATGATCCTGAGGCAGTGACCCGACAGCTGCGCCGTCCTGTTCCGCGGGAACCGGGGATGGCAGCCCGCAAGGGAACAGCGTTCCACGCCTGGATTGAGGAGTACTTCGGCCGCAGCGGCATGCTCGACATTGACGAGTATCCCGGGGCCGCAGATGCCTACGTTGACGAGGCTTACCAGCTCGAGGACATGGTGGCCACGTTTGAAGCTTCTGAGTGGGCACCGCGGACGCCGGCTTACATAGAGGTTCCGGTTGAGACACGGGTCAACTCGGTCGTCGTCCGGGGACGGATCGATGCCGTGTTCCAGGATGAGGACGGCGGCTGGGACCTGATCGACTGGAAGACGGGGGCTCCGCCTTCGAAGGAGAAGCTGGCCGTCCGCTCGGTGCAGTTGGCGGTTTACCGGCTGGCCTGGGCAAGACTGAAGGGCGTTCCCCTGGAAACGGTCCGTGCGGCGTTCTACTACGTTGCGGCAGACAAAGTGATTCGTCCGCACAACCTTCTTGGGGAAGAGGAGCTGGAACGGATCATCCTCGATGCCGCAGGCGGTCCGGATGCCTAAGGCCGGATGACGCCGGCTATCCGTTCAGGCCATGGCGCGGGCGGAGAAACCTGAACAGCGCCGCCGTCCCGGACAGGACGGCGGCGCTGTTCGTATTGTGTGCTGTGTGCCGGCTACGGGGTGGCCCGGCGGAGCGTCCCGTAGGATCCGGCTGCCAGGACCACTCCGACGAGAAGCAGCCAGCCGGTCAGGGCCAGGGGCGTGAGCTGCATGAACCAGGCGCCCACCGAAGCCCACGAGTCTGTGTATGACGCGAGTCCAACCGCGCCAAGCAGAAGCAGGCCGAATCCGACGAGTGCTGCTACCAGGCCCGTGGTCCTCCATCGCCGGTAAACGGTGGCGAACCAGAAACCGAACATAAACAGGAGAATTGTCAGCGCGAAGTACAGCAGGATCTGGACCCACCAGGCAGACTCAACGACCCAGGGCAGCGCGTAGATGTTCCCGTCGACTCCCCAGCCGTTCGTTGCCTGTTCCACCAGTCCCAGCACCCAGTACAGGACACCCAGTGCGAGTGCCAGGACTGAGAACAGTCCCAATGTTCCGATGTAGAAGGACCGGCGGCTGACGCTCATGGCCTGCGAAAACGGGAAGGTCAGGCTCAGCGACTGGACGCCGGCCGCCAGAAAATACCACATGACCGCCTGGCCGGAGAACGCCATCCTGGTGCCTTCGCCGCCGTCAGACGGGACCATCGCCAGGATCGCGATGGCGATGAGCGTGGATGAGGCGATGATAATTCCCGGGATGCCAAGGTACAGCCACTTGTTCAGCAGCTGCATACGCGCGACGGCGAGGGGGCGGTTCATCGCAGGACCTCCAGATCCTTCTCGTTATTCTCCTGATGGGAGCCGTAGTGTTCGTTGGCTTTGAGGGTGCGCCGGATGATGAGCTGCTGCAGCGACACCGGGGCGAGTTCCAGCCCAAGGGCCTGCGCCCGCTGCCGGTCATCGGCGGACAGCGGAGTGTCCACCGTGACCGAGGCCAAAGCGCCCAGTCCTTCCCGGTGCAGGATCGGACGTCCCGCAACGAACTCCTCCACGGAGGACGATTTCCCTGCCACCGCGAAGGCGGATCCGGTGATGGCTTCCACCTCGTCATCCATCACGATGCGCCCGCGGTCGATGACGATGACGTGTTCGAGCAGGTTCGCCACTTCGTCGATCAGGTGGGAGGAAAGAATGATCGTCCGCGGGTGGTCTGCGAAGTCGGTCAGCAGCCGGTCGTAAAAGAGCTGCCGGGCGACGGCGTCGAGTCCCAGGTACGGTTCGTCGAAGAAAGTCAGCTCTGCCCGGGATGCCAGCCCGATGATCACGCCGACGGCGGACAGCTGGCCACGGGAGAGTTTCTTGATCCGGTGCTTCTTCGGCCGGGGGAGCTGGAAATCCTCGAGCAGGGTGTCCGCGAGGTCCTTGTCCCAGTTGGGGAAGAACAGGGCAGCTGCATCCAGGGCATTCCGGACAGTGAAGTCATCCGGGTATTTCTGCGACTCCCGGACGAAGCACAGCCGGGAGAGGACGTGCTCGTTTTCGAATGGGTTTCCGCCGAACACCCGCACTTCGCCGGAGGTGGCAAAGCCCTGTGCGGTCAAGATGGACATCAGGGTTGTCTTCCCTGCGCCGTTGCGGCCCAGAAGGCCGTAGATGCGGTTTGGGGCGATGTCGAGATTGACGTCGTCAAGGGCCACCTGGTCCTTGTATCGGCGGGTCAGTCCGCGGGTTTCTATGACGTTCATGGTGCCGGGGTCCCTTCGTGTTCAGCGGCACTGCGTTGGATGAGGTTTGTGAGTTCCTCCATGCTGATCCCGAGTTTCCGGGCCTCCAGATGGAGTGGCTGGACGTATTGGCGGTAGAACTGCTCCCGGCGCTTGGCCAGGACCTGTGCACGGGCTCCGGGTGCAACGAACATGCCGATTCCCCGGCGCTTGTAGAGGAGTCCTTCGTCAACCAGAAGGTTCACGCCCTTGGCCGCAGTGGCCGGGTTGATCCGGTAGAAGGCTGCAATCTCATTCGTTGACGGCACCTGTTCCTCCTCCGCCAGCACGCCGTCCAGCACATCTGACTCGATCCGTTCGGCGATCTGCTGGAAGATCGGTTTGCTGTCGTCGATCACGGCATCCTGCTTACGCTGGCTTGTTGGTTCATTACTTGACTAACTAACCATGGAACCAGGATGTCCGTCAATAGTGCTCCCAAAAACAAAAGCCCGCCTGAAAATCAGGCGGGCTTTCACTGGGCTTTGCAGCGATACCGGGGTGTCAGGAGTTCCTGGTGTCTTTGGCTGCAGGGGAATCAGCCACAACCAGCGGAATTGCCGTGGTGGCGGGACCCGCTTCAGCTTCCTCGCCGGTCTCATCCACATCCGGAGCGGGGGTCTCCTCCGGGGTTGGCGGAGCGTCTTTCTCGGCCCTAACCTCTGCGGGCTCCGCCGCCGGCTCTGGTTTGGGGGACGGTTCCGGTTCCGGAATGGGCATAACCGTAACCTTGCCGCCCCCGGTGGACGGCCTGGTGCCGGTGGAGACGGCGGGGGCGCCCGGTTTTGCGGGAACCGCCTTAGCAGCGGAGCCGGTCTGCAGGAGCGGCTCGGCCTGGACCGCGGGACTGGACGGCGCCGAGGGGCCCGCAGCAGCATCCGCACCGGCATCCGCTGCGTCCTCCAGCGCCTCTTCCTGGGCCAGGATGTCCGCTTCCAGCGTCGCGAGCATCTCTTCGGCTTCCTCCACCATTGACTGGTTCTCAGCAGCCAGCCCGCGGACCAGCCACTGGGCAAGGGCAAACTCCGCAGACAGGGCTGCCCGCCTGATTAGGTGGGGGTCTACGGCATCGGGCCGGGCGGCAACGTAGGCGCTGTGGACTGTGTCGGTGAAACGGGAGTTGTTCGCCGCGATGAGCCAGGCAAAATCGTCTGCGGGGTCACCGATCCGCAGATCGGTCCAGCCATTCACGGCGCTGATCCGGTTCCCGGAAATGAGCAGGTTGTCCTCGTGAAGGTCCCCGTGCACCACAGTGGGGCTAAAACGCCAGAGTCCAACGTCCTCCAGTGCGTGCTCCCAGCGGCGCAGCAGTGTCGGGGGAATCTTGCCGGTCGTCGCGGCCTGGTCCAGCTCATTCAGCTTGCGCTGGCGGAACTCATTGGCCGTGTAGCTCGGCAGGTCCGCGTTGTTCACGAGGGACTGCGGGAGGGCATGAATGGCGGCCATCGCACGCCCGACGTCCGCCGCGAGATCACCCCCGGCCACGGCCAGCTCGTCAATATCCTTTGTGGCCCCGGGAAGATGGGAGTAGACAAAGGTGCACAGCTCGCCCTGACGGACGGTTCCTGCGACATAGGGCAGCGCGAAGGGCAGTTCGGCGCGGACAGCCGGCACAAAAGCCCGCAGAACAAGCAGCTCAGTCTCCAGGCGCATGCTTGCTTCCACATGCTTGGGGGAACGCACCCGCCATTGTTTTCCGGCGTCGTCAACCAGGAGCGCGGAGTCGAAGTCCGCGGCGTCGTCGGGCGAACCGGCCACGCCGGTAAGCGCCAGCGCCGGTACGGCGGCGCTGGCCAGGGCTGCCAATTCCATGGGTGTGCGTTTCACACTTTCAACCGTAGGGGCAGATGTGGTGCGAGTAACCCATAGGCACCCGGCGAGTCGGAAGAGCGTGAGGAAAAACTCAGCCGGGGATGCCGCATTGTCCACTGGCGGGCCACGGCTTTCTGGTTGGGCCCGCGAAGTAAGTACGGTAGGGGTATGAGCAGTCCGTTACGCACGCCAGACTCCCCGCAGCTAGGACGGCTTCCGCTTGCACGCGGGGCCATAGACCGCGGCAGTGAGCGGAGGACAGCCGGAGACCTCTTCGAGCAGATCAGTGCCCTGGAGACCACCCGGGTGATGTACTTTTCCCGCGGGAAGGCCCTGATCCGGGAAGAGAAACTCGTCCTTGAGCCCGCCGGTCCCGAAGGCTTTGGCGATGAGCCCGTCTACCTGGGCCGAACGCTCGAAGACGGCCAGGTTCCTGCTGGCGCGGACATAGTGATGGTCACGCTGGCCGAACCCGATCCGGAGATGGAAAGCAGCGGTGCCCGCTGGGCAGGGCTGCGCGACGTCGCGGTTACTCTGGGGTCCCTGGACGCGGGACTGTTTGTGGAAGCCTGTGCGGTTGCGAACTGGCATGCCACGCACACCCACTGCCCGCGCTGTGGTGCCCCCACCCGAATGGAGCAGGGCGGCTGGGTGCGCCGCTGCTCCGAAGACGGCAGCCAGCACTTCCCCAGGACTGATCCGGCGATCATCGTGGCCATCACCGACCCCCAGGACCGGATCCTGCTGGGGCGGGCCGCGGCCTGGCCGGGCAACCGTTATTCCACCCTTGCCGGCTTCGTGGAACCCGGGGAGTCCCTCGAAGCGGCAGTCATCCGCGAGGTGGCGGAGGAATCCGCAGTCGTGGTGCGCAACCCGCAGTATCTGGGGTCCCAGCCATGGCCGTTCCCGTGCTCGCTGATGCTTGGTTTCTGCGCCGAGGCGGATGGCACCGAACCGCGGGCCGACGGCGTCGAAATGGCAGACGTGCGGTGGTTCACCCGCAGGGAACTCACCGATGCGGTCGCCTCCGGGGAGCTCAGTATCCCCTCTTCCATCTCGATTGCCCGGAACCTGATCGACCGCTGGTACGGCGGCCCCGTTCCGGAACCGGAGGGCAGCAAGTGAGCATTGATACCCTCGAAGCCCGCATCCTCGCCGGTCTCGACGACGAGCAGCGCGAAGTAGCGACCACTCTTTCCGGGCCGCTCTGTGTCCTTGCCGGAGCCGGCACCGGCAAGACCCGTGCCATCACCCACCGCATGGCCTACGGCGTCCACTCCGGCATGTACAAGCCGCAGCAGGTCCTCGCCGTAACCTTCACGGCCCGTGCCGCCGCTGAGATGCGCACCCGGCTGCGGGATCTCGGTGCAGGGGGCGTGCAGGCGAAGACATTCCACGCTGCTGCCCTGAAACAGCTGCAGTACTTCTGGCCGCAGACCGTCGGAGGACCGCTGCCCGCACTGCTGGACCATAAGGCGCAGCTCATCGCCGAGGCGGCACGCAGGCTGCGCCTCTCCACCGACCGGGCGGCTATCCGCGATGTAGCAGCTGAGATCGAGTGGGCGAAGGTTTCAATGCTGACCCCGGACAGCTATGTGCGGGCAGCAGCAGGCCGTGATGCTCCTGCGGGCTTCGACCTCACCACCGTCTCGCGCATCTTCCAGTCCTACGAAGACGTGAAGGTAGACCGCAACGTCATCGACTTCGAGGACGTACTGCTGATTATCGTCGGCATCCTGCAGGAAGATCCGCGTGTGGCTGCGACGGTACGCGACCAGTACCGCCACTTTGTGGTGGACGAATACCAGGACGTTTCGCCGCTCCAGCAGCGGCTGCTGGACCTGTGGCTGGGGGAGCGGGATGAACTCTGTGTAGTCGGCGATGCCAGCCAGACCATCTACTCCTTCACCGGTGCCACGTCCCGGCACCTGCTTGAGTTCACCCACCGTTTTCCCGGCGCCCAGGTAGTCAAGCTCGTCCGGGACTACCGGTCCACACCGCAGGTCGTGAACCTGGCAAACCGGATCCTTGCTGCGCGTACGGCAGAGGGGGAGCGCTCGCGGAATGCTCCTTCCTGGCCTGCGCCCCTCGAACTCATTGCCCAGCGCCCATCCGGTCCGGAACCGGAATTCACCGAGTGTTCGGATGACGAGGCAGAAGCCGCACAGGTTGCCGGCCGCATCCGGAAGCTTCTCGATGCAGGGGTTGAAGCCAGCCAGATCGCGGTCCTGTTCCGCACCAACGGACAGTCCGAAGCCTATGAGCAGGCCCTGTCAACCGCAGGAATCGGGTATCAGCTGCGCGGCGGCGAGCGGTTCTTCGCCCGGCGTGAAGTGCGGGACGCCATGCTCCAGCTGCGCGCGGCGTCCCGGTCCGTCGGGAACGAACCCGTGCCCCAGCTGGTACGTGACATCCTGGCCAACCTCGGGTACACGGCCGAGCCGCCCTCAGGCGGAGGAGCTACCCGGGAGAAGTGGGAGTCACTGGCTGCGCTCGTTGCGCTGGCTGATGAGCTGCATGCGAACCGCACCCTGGACCCGGACAGCATCTTTACCCTGCAGGATTTCACCGCCGAGCTGGAGGAGCGGGCCGCTGCCCAGCATGCACCGAAGGTACAGGGAGTGACCCTGGCCAGCCTGCACTCAGCCAAGGGCCTGGAATGGGACGCGGTTTTCCTGGTGGGCCTGAGCGAAGGACTCATGCCGATTTCCTTCGCGGACACTCCGGAAGCCGTTGATGAAGAACGGCGGCTGCTCTACGTGGGCATCACCCGTGCGCGGGAGCATCTCTTTCTTTCCTGGTCGACAGCCCGGACGCCAGGCGGCCGGGCGAACCGCAAGCCCTCCAGGTTCCTTGACGGACTTCGGCCGAATACCTCGCGTGACACCGGTACCCCGCGGCAGGCAAAGCCTGCCCGGCGGAAGGTCACCGGGCCGGCCAAATGCCGTGTCTGCGGGAGCCTGCTTGTCAGCGGAGCGGAACGGAAGATGGGCCGCTGCGGGGACTGTCCCGCAACTTATGACGAGGCAACCTTTGAAGCACTGCGTGAATGGCGGCGGGAGGCAGCCGCAGAGGCCGGCGTCCCGGCGTTCGTTGTGTTCACGGACGCTACCCTGGTTGCCATCGCCGAGGATAAGCCGCCTACGCTGAACCGGCTTGCGACGCTGCCGGGTGTGGGCCCCTCCAAGCTCGAACGCTATGGCGAGGCCGTGCTCGAGGTGCTGTCCAAGAGCCCGCAGCTGTAGTTCCGGCGCGGCTAGGCCGCCCGGGCGGACTGCAGCCGGCATCCGCAGCTGGGGTGGAACTCCAGCGGCTCTATGCCGGCATGGCCGTCGGCAGCACGAAACTGCAGCACGGCAGACCAGGTCACCGGCTGGGCCACCCCGTCGATGAAGGACAGCGCCTGTCCTGCGGCGGCAGCGGCTGCCAGGGCCGCTGAGGACACTTCTTCGCCTCCCGGACCTGCGTTCTCATCCTGGGCGGGGCCCTCCGGAGCCAGGGCAGCGGCATACCAGCCCGGATCCGCGTCCCCGCGGTGCCGGTCCAGGCACCCCAGGCATGGTGTTGCCCCGGGAACCACCAGCGGGCCAACCTGGTAACCGTACTGCTGGGCCGCTATTGCCAGGTGCGGCTGCTCGCGCCGGCCTTCGGGCAGGGCGTGCAGCGGGGCAGGCTGCTCGCAGGCCAGGATCGACAGATCGACGCCAGCGGGGCCGGCTTCGGCTGACGGCCACGGGATCTGAACCACCCGCACAGTGGGGTCGATTCGGTACAGCTGGCGTTTGACAGCCTGGAACCGCGGCATCCCGATATCAGTCAGGGCGTAGGCGGGTCCGACGTCGCTGGGACGCACGATACCCGCATCGCCCAGCAGCACGGTGCCAATACCGGCGGCCGCAAGGATCCGTGCGGCCAGCGCCCCGCACCGGCCAAGTCCCAGGACCTCGACGGCTGCCGAGCCGCGCAGCGCTACCGGTTCCAGGGCATCGCGGCCATAGACGGCCGAGAGCCGTTCAAGGTCGGGACCAAGCCGCTCCTGGCGCAGCGGCGGCAGGAGCCGGCGGTCAGCCGGATTTGCCAGCAGAACGGGTGCCAGCGCCCGAAGCAGCTGCTCGCTGCGCTGGGTGTTAACACCTGCGGCTGCCGCCGCTTCCGGTTCTCCGCCGTCGGGAATCCCTGAGCGCAGGGCATGGATGAACGTGAGGTCGGCGTCCGTCAGCCCGGCGAGGAGAAGGGCTCCGCTGCCCAGCCCGAACTGCCGGCGGTCCGAACCGAGGTCCAGGACGTAAATCCCCGGGTTGATCCGCATGCCTGGACTCCTTCGGATTGGAATGTGCTGTGCCGGGGCACCATGTAAGCACGTCCAGGATGGGGCCGCAGGAGTTTTCCACAGGTTTCGAATGCACCCGTCGAGGCGAATAATGTGGAGATATGCCATCTGTCTCCACCCCAGCCACCACCCGTGCCGGGCTGCCCATCGAAGTGCGGCGTTCGGCACGCCGCAAGCGCACGGTCAATGCCGTTTTCCGGGACGGAGTGGCCGTTGTTTCGATCCCTGCCCACTTCACAAAGGCCCAGGAAGCTGAGTGGGTCCAGCGCATGGTGGACAGGCTGGAGACCAAGACGGCCGCTCCGCCTGCCGCGGACCCGGCGGAGGCGCACTCCGGGCTGGCCGAACGCGCCGCGGAGCTGTCCCGGCAGTACCTGGGCGGTGCGGCCCGGCCGGTTTCCGTCCGCTGGGTGGGGAACCAGAACTCCCGCTGGGGCTCTGCGACTCCGGCCAGGGGGACCATCCGGCTGTCCGACAAGCTGATCGGCATGCCCCAGTGGGTGGTGGACTACGTGCTGCTGCACGAGCTCGCGCACCTGATCGAGGGGTCCCACAGCCCGAAGTTCTGGCGCCTTCTCCAGTCCTATCCGCACACTGAAACAGCCAAGGCTTATCTCTCCGGCGCCGCGTACGCCAGTGCGCGGGGTCTTAAGGGAGAGTTCGCCGAGGACTAGGCGGAGGGTCCGTTCTTTCCGGAGCCGTCCCCGGAGCCATGTTCATCCGGGCCGTCGCCTTCGGAACCGCCGTCGCCGTTATCCGGCCGGGACTCCGTACCGTCTTCGCTGTCGGCAGCGCCGTCGTCCTCAGGAGTGTCGAACCCGCCGTCCAGCAGCCGCCGGAGCGCTGCATCCACGTCGGAGTCCGAAGCGTCCAGCAGCTCGCGCCGCTTGCTGAAGCCCGCGGGATCATCCAGGTCCTTGGAAGTTGGCATGAGGTCCGGGTGCTGCCAGATGGCGTCCCGGCCTTCGATCCCGCGTTCTTCGCGCAGCTGAGCCCACAGGGCGGATGCGTCACGAAGACGGCGCGGGCGGAGCTCAAGGCCCACCAGCGAAGCGAAGGTGTGTTCCGCCGGTCCGCCGCTGGCACGGCGGCGGCGGATCATTTCGCGCAGCGCCTGGGCTGAGGGAAGGTTCGACGTCGCTGCGGCAGTTACCTCATCCACCCATCCTTCAACCAGGGCTAGGGCCGTCTCCAGCCGTTCCAGGGCAGCGTCCTGCGCGGGAGTGCGTTCGGGCTGGAAGACACCTCCGGCGAGTGCTTCCTGGATCGACTCCGGGTTGGCCGGATCAATATCCCTGGCAACCTCCTCGATCTTCGAGACGTCGATGTGGATGCCCCGGGCGTAGCTTTCGATGAGGCCGAAGAGGTGGGCGGCGAGCCACGGCGCGTGGGCAAACAGCCGGGCGTGCGCGGCCTCGCGGACTGCGAGGTACAGCCGGACCTCGGCGTCGGGGACGTCGAGCCCCTCGCCGAACGAGGCGACGTTGGTCGGGAGCAGCGCCATGGTGCCCTCGGACAGGGGCAGGCCAATGTCGGTTGAGCTGAGGACTTCCTTGGACAATGCGCCAACTGCCTGGCCCAGCTGGATGCCGAACATGGCCCCGCCCATGTTCGCCAGCATGGAAGAAGCGCCGCCCATCATGGACTTCATTTCTTCCGGCATCTGAGTGGTAATTGCATTTGAGAGTGCCTGGGAGATGCTGACTGCCACCGGCTCGGTCAGCCGCCGCCAGGAGTCCATTGTGGCTTCAACCCACTCTGCGCGGGACCAGGCCCTGCCAAGAGTCGTTGTCGAAGGGAAATCCGTTACCGGATCGAGCCACATCTGAGCTACGTGAAGGGCTTCGTCCACCTCGCGGGCCTGGGACGCCGTAATCGACGGGTCACCTCCCGCCGCGGCCACCCTTCTGGCGTTGTCTTTGGCGAGCTGCCAGTTGACCGGCCCGTCGGACGGGGCGCTGAACATGGCCTGGACCTGCTGGAAAATCATGGCCATGGCGTTCGGATCCGAAGGCAGGCCGGCTGCCTTGGCCAGTTCCTGCGGGTCGATGCCTCCGGCCTGGCCTCCGCCGCCAAAGAGGCGGGCAAGCATCTCGGACAGCGGATCCTGGGGAGTGTCCCCGTGGTCGGAGGGATTTGAGCTCATGGGTACCACCGGTCCTGTGGAAGTTCTAGTGCATTGGCAGCGGTGGGTCACCGGCTGCGTGGAATCCCACGTTACCGGCACCTGCCGGGCACTGTCCCGTATTCGCGGGATTCGTTCGCTGTTGGCAAAGGCGCACGTGGGAGAATGTCGGCAGAGCCCGTGTGCGCCCGGGTCCAGGCAAGCCCATTCCCGTGCGCATGTACCGCCCGATACTCCCGGTGCCAGACCGGACTGAGGCCACGAGCCCCAGGAAAGGACAGCAGATTGCGTTCTCCGAACGAAGAACCGCCCGCAGGCAGCGCAGCAGGTGCCGAACCCGCAGGCACCTCCCCGCGCGCACGCCCGGGGCAGCGCCCGCCCCGCCGCCGGGCGCTGATGATCGCCGGCGGCACCGCATTCGTGCTGGGCGCTGCTGCCCTGCTGCTGCCCGCCCCGTACGTCCTTGAATCGCCCGGACCGACTTTCAATACGATCGGGGAAATAGGGGACAGCCCGCTCATCACCATCGAAGGTGAGCAGACGTACTCGACGTCCGGGGAGCTGGCGCTCACTACCGTGTATGTGTCCGGAGGCCCTAATGGTGCGGTGAACATGGGGGAAGTGGTCGGTGCCTGGCTGGATCCGCAGGACGCCGTGCTGCCCGTCGATTTCGTCTATCCGCCGGGAACTACCAGGGGGGAAATCCAGGAGGGCAACGCCGAGGCCATGACCTCTTCGCAGGAATCCGCTGTGGCGGCCGCACTGGATGAACTGGGGATTCCGTTCACGGAGGAAATCTCGGTGGCCGGGATCATGGAGGGTGCTCCGGCGGAGGGTGTGCTGGAAACCGGAGACATCATTGTGTCAGTGGACGGCAATCCGGTGACCAGCGTGGAGAGCCTGCGTGAATCACTGAATGCCACCGGCGGGGACGCCGCCGGTATTACGGTGAGGCGCGACGGAGAGGAACAGACCCTTGAGGTGACCCCGTCCCTGGCGGAGAGCGGTGCATACCAGGTAGGCGCCTACCTGAGCATCGATTTCACCTTCCCGTTCGAAGTGGCAATCGCCCTTGAGAATGTCGGCGGAGCCTCTGCCGGGATGATGTTCGCACTGGGAATCATCGACAAGCTGACCCCGGGGGAATTGACCGAGGGGCACCGCTTCGCCGGCACGGGCACCATCGATGCTGACGGCCAGGTTGGACCAATCGGCGGCATTGAGCAGAAGATGGTTGGCGCCGCGGAATCGGGAGCAGAATTTTTCCTGGCGCCTGTTGCCAACTGCGATGACGTAACGGGTAATATTCCGGACGGCCTGGAAGTGGTCAGCGTGAGCACCCTGGAAGAGGCGCTCACTGCCGTGAAAACCCTCGCATCCGGGAGCGGTGCCGGGGACCTGGCACGCTGTCCGTGACGGTGCCGGGACACCGCAGGCGCGGAGGGATCGAATCACGATCCTAATAAGGTTCCCGTCCTAACCGCTGATAAGTGGCCCCGAGCGCATTTAACAGGGCAGAATAAGGAACCACGGCAAGAAACGGGCAGGCCGTCGGACACAGGGGTCGTTAGTTGCTTTGATACCGAGGCAGCAGAGATCCGAACTCGCCGAGCTGCCGCAGGTGCCGTGAGCCGACGTACCGAACGATGAGGTAACTGTGACTTCCGGACCTAATGGCCCATTCTCCCGACCGAGCCCCAGCACCACCCGTCGGCGGCGCAGCCCGCTGATTGCCACCCTGATCGTCGTAGCCGTACTGGTGATCGGGTTTGTCTACTTCTCCCAGGTTTACGCTGACGTGCTCTGGTACAACCAGCTTGGCTTCCTTGAGGTCTTCGTCAAGGAAAACCTGACGCGGATTGCGCTGTTCGCAGCAGCTTTCCTGATCATGTCAGTCTGTGTGTACTTCAGCATCCGTGCTGCCTACTCATCACGGCCGATCTATGCGCCCGACAGCGCCCTGCAGGACAACCTGAACCGCTACCAGGCGCAGCTTGAGCCGGTGCGGAAACTGCTGATGATCGGCATTCCGGTTGTGGTCGGCGGTTTCGCCGGCACGGCGGCAATGGCCATGTGGGAACAGGCTCTGCTGTTCTTCAACCGCAAGGACTTCGGGCAGACCGACCCCGAGTTCAACATGGACTACAGCTTTTACCTCAATACGCTGCCGTTCGTGGGCTTCATTGTCGGTTTCCTGATCTCTGTCGTGGTGGTCAGCGGTATTGCCGGCCTGCTCACCCATTACCTCTACGGCGGCATCCGCCTGGAAGAAAAGGGTGTATTCGTCAGCCGTCCGGCGCGCATACACATTGCCGTGATCGCCGCATCCTTCCTGCTGCTCCAGGCCGTGAACTTCTGGCTGGACCGCTACAACACCCTGCTGAGCACCTCCGGTGCCTGGACGGGTGCCCTGTACACCGACGTCAATGCCGTCATCCCGACCAAGGCGATCCTTGCGGTGGCCTCGGTGATCGTGGCGCTGCTGTTCATCCTTTCGGCCATCATCGGCCGCTGGCGCCTGCCGATCATCGGCACGGCGATGCTCGTGATCACCGCCATCGTTGCCGGCGGGGTCTACCCCTGGATTGTGCAGCGCTACCAGGTCGTTCCCTCGGAGCAGACGCTTGAGCGCGAGTACATCCAGCGCAACATCGACCTGACGCGCGAAGCCTACGGGCTTGCCGACACCGAAGTGATCGACTACGACGCAACGGTTGATGCCAACGCCGGGGCCCTGGCAGCCGATGCCGGAACCACCGCGAACATCCGTCTCCTGGACCCGAATGTCGTTTCGGACGCGTTCGGCCAGCTCCAGCAGTTCCGCCAGTACTACCAGTTCCCGGAAACCCTGAACGTTGACCGCTACGACGTAGAGGGCGACGTCCAGGACACTGTTATTGCCGTCCGTGAGCTGAACGTCAACGGCGTTCCCGATGGCTGGGTGAACGAGCACATCCTGTACACCCATGGCTACGGCGTGGTTGCTGCCCGCGGCTCCACCGTCCAGCCTGACGGCAAGCCCAGCTTCATGGAATCCGGAATCCCCTCCACTGGTGTGCTGGGAGACTACGAGCCCCGGGTGTACTTCGGTGAGTCCTCCCCGGACTACTCCGTAGTAGGTGCGCCTGAAGGATCCGCTCCGGTGGAGATCGACCGTCCGCAGACCGGCAATGCCGAGGACGACACGCAGACCACCTTCTCCGGTGACGGCGGACCGAGCGTAGGCAACCTGTTCAACCAGCTTGTCTACGCCATCAAGTTCCAGTCCACGGAGCTGCTGCTCTCCGACTTCGTTAACGAAGACTCCCAGATCCTCTACGACCGCGATCCCCGCGAACGCGTGGAGAAGGTTGCTCCGTACCTGACGGTGGATGGAAACGCCTACCCCGCCGTTGTTGACGGACGAGTGAAGTGGATCGTGGACGGTTACACGACCAGCCGCTACTTCCCGTACTCCACCCAGCAGGAACTGGCTTCGGCCACTACCGACTCCCTGACCGGCGGCGCCTCAGCCGCACTGCCGGCAGACCGGGTGAACTACATCCGCAACGCGGTCAAGGCGACCGTGGATGCGTACGACGGTTCCGTGACCCTCTACGCCTGGGACGACGAGGATCCGCTGCTGAAGGCCTGGCAGGACGTCTTCCCGTCCACGCTGAAGCCCTACAGCGACATGTCAGCGGACCTGATGGCGCACGTCCGCTACCCGGAGGACCAGTTCAAGGTCCAGCGTGAGCTTCTGGGCCGCTACCACGTCACCGATGCCGAGTCCTTCTACAAGAACGACGACGCGTGGTCCGTTCCGTCCGACCCGACCCGGACGAACTCCGACGTCAAGCAGCCGCCGTACTACCTCTCGCTGCAGATGCCGGGCCAGGACGCGCCGGCATTCTCCCTGACGACGCCGTTCATTCCGTTCGTAGCCCAGAACGGCGAAGCCCGGAACGTGCTCTACGGCTTCCTCGCGGCCGACGCCGACGCCGGCACCGGCAACGACGGCGAGAAGTCGGAGGAATATGGAACTCTGCGGCTGCTCGAACTCCCGACTGATACGGCTGTGCCCGGCCCCGGCCAGGCACAGAACCGCTTCAACTCGGATCCGACCGTTTCCAATGCGTTGAACCTGCTGCGCCAGGGTGCCTCCGAAGTCATCAACGGCAACCTGCTCAGCCTGCCCGTAGGCGGCGGCATGCTCTACGTGCAGCCCGTCTATGTGCAGTCCTCCGGTGCCTCCTCCTATCCGACGCTCCAGCGCGTCCTGGTGAACTTCGGTGAAAAGGTGGGCTTCGCTCCGACCCTGGACGAAGCACTTGACCAGGTCTTTGGCGGCGACTCCGGAGCCGTTACCGGCGATGAGGAGAATGTTGGCGAGACGCCGGTTGATCCCAGTGCTCCGCCCGTGGAGACCACGGCCCAGGCAGACCTTGAAACTGCACTGTCCGACGCAGGCGCTGCAATCCAGGAAGGCCAGGAGGCCCTGGCCAGCGGCGACTTCGCAGCCTATGGCGCAGCGCAGGACAAGCTGAACGCCGCGATCCAGCGGGCCATCGCTGCACAGGACAAGATGGCAGGCGCAGCAGCGGGTGCCGATTCGGGCGACGCCGGTGCAGAGGATAGCGGGAACGAGGGTTCAGGAGAGTAGCCGGTTTGCAGCTCAACCCCGCGGCGGGTAACATGGATAACACGCCGCGGGGTGGAGCAGTTCGGTAGCTCGCTGGGCTCATAACCCAGAGGTCGCAAGTTCAAATCTTGCCCCCGCAACCAAGAAAATCCCCGTCCGGGTTCCGGACGGGGATTTTGTTTTGCCGGCAGTGCACCCATCAGCGCCGGCCATGCCGTCTTTGGGGGACTGGTTCCAACGAACCCGGGCTCCACTACACTGCGGGAATGAATGCCCGCCAGTATCCGGGGTTGAACGGAAGGCCGGAGCCGCGTGTCCAGAACGACCCGGACCGCGGTGAGAGTGCGCTGCAAAAACTGGACCGGAACTGGACGGACCTCTGGTCACCGCTGTCCTGATGTCCACCGTGGTGATGCACCGGTCCTTCTTCCAGCGGCGGATCAAGTACCAGCTGGTGCGCAACAGCGACCTGCTGCTGCGCTGGACACTCGTGCTGGTGGGGCTGATCCTGATTGGCACGCTGGGACTCGTTTTCGACCTCGTGCTGGGCGGCTGGGCAGGAGCTGTGGCCGCCGGCGCAGCCGCACTGGTGCTGCTGCTCCTTTGGATCGTGGTTCCGCAGCGCAGCAGGAGGCTCGCGGTTCGCAGGAAACTCGAAAGCAGCACCTGACACGGAAGCAGGCCGGCACCCGCATGGGGTGCCGGCCTGCTGCGGTAATGAGGAAACTAGTTCTGTTCGATTGCTGACTGGTTGGCTGCAGAGGCCTTCAGAGCGGCAAGCCGGGCTTCTACCTCCGTCTGCTCGCCCAGGTCCTCCAGGGACTCGAACTGAGCGTCGAGGCTGGAGGCAGCGAGCTCATTGGCACCGCGTACCTTCGCCTCTTCACGGCGGATCTTCTCTTCGAAACGGCCGACCTCAGAGGTGGGATCCATGACGTCAATGCTCTTGATCGCGTCGTGCATCTGGTTCTGCGCCGCAGCGTTGCGGGAGCGCGCGATAAGTTCGTTGCGCTTGGACTGCAGCTGCTGGAGCTTGTCCTTCATCTGGTTCAGCCCGGTCTTCAGCCGCTCGACGATTTCTTCCTGGGAAGCGATTGTCGGCTCGGCGCCGCGGGCCTCGTTCTCCGAGGCCATCTGGCGCTGGATTGCCACCTTGGCCAGGTTGTCGAACTTCTGGGCATCGGCGGTGTTGCCGCTGGCCCGGAACTCGTCAGCCTTGCGCGAAGCTGCGAGGGCCTTGTTGCCCCAGCTGCGTGCATTTTCCAGGTCCTCGTTGTAGTCGTCCTGAAGCATGCGCAGGTTGCCGATGGTCTGCGCCACGGCGCTTTCCGCCTCGGCGATGTTGTTGCTGTAGTCCCGGACCATCTGGTCAAGCATCTTCTGGGGGTCTTCCGCCTGGTCCAGAAGGGCGTTGATGTTGGCCTTGGCCAGTTGGGCGATCCGCCCGAATATGGACTGCTTTACCATCTGTCTGCCTTTCACATGTGTGCAAGTAACCTGCGTTGTGCTGTTGCCAGCCTGTCAAAATACCGGTGCTGCAGTAACCCCGTCCCGGTAATTACCGGGGATGTTACGCCGCTAGAAGTTGCCCCCGGAGGAACCGAAGCCGCCGCCTCCGCCGAAGCCGCCGCCTCCGCCGCCGAAACCGCCGAAGCCGCCGCCGCCCCATCCTCCGCCGCCCCCGTGCGAGCCGCCGCGGAGGATCGAGTCGATGAGGATGCCGCCCAGAATGGCGCCACCCAGGCCGCTGCCGCCGCCGCGGCCGCCGTACATTCCGCCGCCGCCGAAGCCTCCCATGCCGCCCATACCGCCGAAACCATCGACGTCCTGCTGGGCCATCTGGGAAGCCTGCGCCGCCAGGGCGTTTGCCTGCTGGGCGTACGCCAGCGCGCTGACCGGATCCGAGGACTGAAGTGCAATGGCCTGCTGCAGGTTGCGTTCAGCTTCTGCCAGGCGGGTCCGCGCCTCGCTGCCAACCCCGCCGCGGCGGGCCCGGATGTAATCGGAAGTGCCGGCGATCTGCGCCTGCGCGGACATGATGGTGTGCTGGAGGGCGTCGCGTGCCCGCCGTTCCTGTTCCTGCCGGTCGCGCAGTCCTTCGAGAGCTGCATCAAGCTGGGCATTCGAGGCTTCAAGCCGTCCCAGCAGGTCCACTGGATCGTATTTCTCCCCGCGGGCCGCTGCCACAGCATCAAGTGCCTGTTCGACGCCGGCGATCGGACCGGCGAGCGCGGGCTGCGCACCGCCCTGTGAGAAGGCACGTGCCTGGGCGAGGTCCTGCTTCGCATCGGCTACGGCGCGGTCCAGTTCCGCGGCTGCTTCGTCCAGCCCCTTGCCCGTGCGGTCGATGGCGTCCAGGAGGACGTTGGCCTGATGCACACTCTCCTCTGCAGCCCGGACAGCCAGTACTGCCGCGGAGGTATCTCCGCCCTGGAGCCTCTCTTCGGCGGTGGCGGATGCGTTTGATACAAATGCCAGCCGCTCCCGCGCCTGGTCAATGTTGTCCCGCACCTGGACCAGCGCGGAGTCACTGTACTTCGCGGACAGGCCTTCCAGCGCAGCACGGGCTGAGTCCAGCCGTTCTTCGGCGTTCCGGGCCGAGTCCTGGGCAGCGGCAAGAGCGGCAGGGGCGTTGCGTTCCAGTTCGCGCAGCGCGTCAAAGTCCTTCTTGTGGGCCTGCAGGGAGTCATTCACTGCTTCACAGCGGCGGATGATGTCCTTGAGCCAGGCGCGCTGCTGCTCCTCGGTATCGGGGATCTCGTCGTCAAGCTGCTGCTGCATCTTGAACGACTCACTCATGTGGGCGCGCGCAACTGCCAGGTCGTCGGTGAAAGTCGAGACGGCGTCGTCTCCGTACTGGGCTGCGGCAAAAGCCAGTTCCTGCTCGCTGGACTTGATTGCGTCGTCGGCCGCCACCAGCAGGCTTCCTGCCTGCTTGCGCAGCTCCGGGACGCTCATGGCGTCGAGCGGATCCTTGGGTGCAGCCGCTTCACGGCTGGTCAGTGCGCGCTGCTTCCTGGAACGGCTTCGAACCAGGGCGAAGACCGCAAACGCGCCCACCAGGACCAGTCCGGCCACCAGGAACGCCGGTACCAGGCTGCCGCCTCCGCCGCGGGATGTGGTTTCCCCGTTTCCTCCGCCGGCGATGTCCTCCAGCGATTCGGCGGCGTTGACGGCAGAAGCAGTCCAGTCCTGGGAAGTGATGTCCTGGTTGCCCAGGAGCGGTTCCTGTGCGGCCTGGAGCATGGCGTTGCGCCGGGACTCGTTTAGAACCGACTGGTCACCCGTGGCAACCTGCATCTTGCGGTCTTCGGTGGCGATTGCCAGCAGAGCTTCCTGGGCTCCCATGCCCTTGGTCTCCACTACGTCCCGTGCCCACGCGGTCGCGTCAGAGGGATCCGTGAACGTGTCGACGAAGACGACGTACAGGGTGTAGCCCGTGGATTCCTGCAGCTCTGTGATGGCGTCCCGGACCTCCGATGTACCAGCTCCGAGGGAGTCATTGGTATCCACCAGATACTGGCCCGGCGGAATGGTGACGGGCGGGTCGGCATGGGCTGCGGTCGGAACCAGCACCCCCAGCAAGCCGAGAGCAAGCACGGCTGCCAGCCGTGTGGTCCTGAACCGCATAAATTATCCTTCGTCTGTCATTCGTCTGTCCACGACAATCCTGTCGATGCTGCAACGGACTGCAGGGCGGATGTACCCCTGATTCTAGGGGTGGCCCCACCGCCCGTCCACCAAGAAACCGTATCCTACAAAGCTGGTGGTTGACCTTATGTACCGGCGGCTGACTAGGCCCGACGGCGCCGATACCACCCGGCTCCCGTAGACGAACGCTTTCGGGGAATTCCCAGCGAGTATCCAGAAACCTTGTGCCTTTGTCACAGGGTGCACTGTCATAGTGGATGGGTCGATACTTACGGGTACAGCAATCTTGAAAGGACGGCCCATATGAGTGAGCACTTTGGGGGCAGCGAAGGCCCGCAGCGGCCGTTGCCTCCCCGTCCGCCGGCGCCGCCGTCGTCCTCAGTTCAGCCGGAGCCTTCAGCACAGCCTGGGTCCCAGGTTCCGCAGGAACAGCAGGGCGGTTCCGCGGCAGGTTCCGCCCCCACCGCAGCCGGCGCCCACGCGGCCGGCGGGGCAGCCTCCCGGGACGCGTCCTGGACCCAGACACAGCCGGCGTTTTACGGTCCGCCTGCGGCCCCGCCCGGGAACGGCGGCGGGTACCAGGATCCGAACTACGGCGGCGGGTATTCCGGCTCCGCTTATCCGGCGAATCCGGGCAAGCGCCGCTACGGGACCGGGACGCTGGTAGGCGCCATGCTTGTTGCCGGCCTGCTGGGCGGAGGCGTGGCCGTAGCAGCCAACTCAGTGATGGGTAACGGCAATGCCACGGCGGGAACCACCGGCCAGTCCCAGACAGTGGTGGTTAATGACCGGGATGACGTCAACGCCATTACGGCCGCCGCGGTCAAGGCATCGCCGAGCGTGGTGACAATCGAGGTTTCGGGCTCGGGCGCATCCGGAAGCGGCTCGGGCATCATCCTGGACGATGACGGCTACATCCTGACCAACACGCACGTGGTGACCCTGGGCGGTACCGTGGCCACACCTACCATCGAGGTCCAGACCGAAGACGGACGGGTGCTCTCGGCAACCGTTGTCGGGACAGACCCGCTCTCAGACCTCGCGGTCATCAAGGTGGATGCCCCGGACCTGGTTCCGGCGACGCTGGGCGATTCGGATGAACTGAACGTGGGCGACTCCGTGATCGCAATCGGTGCTCCTCTGGGGCTCTCCGGCACGGTAACGGACGGAATTGTTTCCACGCTCAACCGCACCATCAGCGTGCAGTCCTCGGCGGCACCGGAAAACGAGTCGGACACCGCTCCGGAAGACGACGGGTTCGGATTCCGCTTCGCCCCGCCGGACGGCTCGTCACAAAACCAGAGCTCAGCGGCGTCGTCCATCTACCTGAACGTCATCCAGACCGATGCCGCCATCAACCATGGAAACTCCGGCGGTGCCCTGGTAAACACTGACGGTGACGTCATAGGCGTGAACGTGGCGATCGCTTCTGCCTCCAGCACCGGCAGCGGCGAAGACAGCGGAAACATCGGCGTCGGGTTCGCCGTACCCGCCAGCTACGCGCAGCGTGTGGCCGACGAGATCATTGAGAACGGGTCGGCCACGCACGGCTTCCTGGGCGTTTCCGTCACACCGGCGACGGGCGCGGGCTCATCGTCTTCCTTCACCATTGGAGCCGCCATCGCGGACAACCCCGCCAGCGGCACCCCGGCAGCGCAAGCCGGCCTGCAGAAGGGGGACATCGTCACGGCGGTGGACGGCATCCCTATCACGGACGCTAAGTCGCTGACCGCGGCGATCCGCATGCAGCCGGCCGACAGCAAGGTGACGATTGACTACGTCCGCAACGGACAGGCCGAGAGCACCGACGCAACGCTGGGCGACTCAGCGGACCAGTAACTATAAAACCGGATTGGCTCCGGGCCCCTGGCGCAAGCCGGGGGCCGGAGCCAATGTGCATATATGCGCAGTGCGAAGCGCTTCCGCGGCGCCGGGCTTTCACCGCCGCGGTATTCGAGCCGGGGCGCTGCGTGTGATTAGCTTGAATCTGTCACCGCCGACGGGCGGGGGATTGCCGGGATCCGACCGGCGGAATCTTCCTACAGGAAAGGCCGGAATGCAGGAGTCAGCCAACAGGCCGCTGAACATTGTTGTTTTGGTGAAGCACGTCCCGGACACCCAGTTTGACCGGCAGCTTGCCGGACCGGACCACACCCTTGACCGCTCGGAGAGCATCCTCTCCGAACTGGACGAATATGCGCTTGAAGCAGCGTTGCAGCTGGCCGAGGAACGCGGCGGCGAGAAGCGCGGCAACTCCGTTACCGCCGTCACAATGGGCCCGTCCGCAGCAGCGAACGCAGTCAAGAAATCACTCCAGATTGGTGCATACAAGGGCGTCCACCTGCTGGATGACGCACTGGCCGGTTCCGATGCCGCCGGCACGTCCCTGGCCCTGGCCGCCGTCGTGAACCACCTCAACGCCACCGCCGGACCCGTGGATCTGGTCATAACCGGGATGGCTTCCACCGACGGCGAGACGTCGCTGGTTCCGGCCCAGCTCGCCGAACGGCTGGGTTATGCCCAGCTCACGTTCGCTTCCGAGCTGGAGGCCGCAAACACCGCCTCCGGCCCAGGGCTGAGGGCCCGCCGCGACGGGGATTCCTACTCCGAAATCGTCGAAGCCCCGTTCCCGGCCGTGGTTTCAGTCACCGACCAGGCCAATGAACCGCGCTACCCCAATTTCCGCGGCATCATGGCGGCGAAGAAGAAGCCGGTAACCGTCCTGTCCCTGCAGGAAATCGGGGTGGACTCTGCCCAGGTTGGCAAAGCCGGTGCCTGGACCTCGGTTGCTGCCTCCGCTCCGCGCCCTGCACGCGGGCAGGGAACGATCATTACCGACGACGGAAACGCCGGCGTAGCGCTGGTGGACTACCTCGCCTCGCAGAAACTCATCTAGCACGTCCCTTACGGCGCTGCCGCGCCTGTACCCCTAGGAGAGCGCCCAATGGGCTCCGTACTGGTCTTCATTGATGTTCCGTCCCTTCCCCTTCCGCGGGCCAGCCGTGAGCTGCTGGCCCTTGCTGCCACCATCGGCACCCCCGCAGTCGCGTCCCCGCAGCCTCTTTCCGAAGATGCCGCCGCGGAGCTTGCCGGCTACGGAGTGCAGCGGATCTTCGAACCCAGCCAGCCGCTGCCTGAAGTCCTGGTAGCCGCCAAGGCTGCGTTCCTCGCTGAGGCCGTCCGCGCAGCAGCACCGGATGCCGTCCTGCTGGGCAATTCCTTTGAGGACCGTGAGGTGGCGGCACGCGCCGGAGTGAAGCTCGGCTCCGGAGTGATTACGGACGCCGTCGCCGTGGCGCCGGACCTGGCCGTCACAAAATCCGTTCTGGCCGGTTCCTACACTTCCACCTGCCGTGTCGAAACCGGCGTTCCCATCATCACGGTGAAGGCCAACTCAGTGGAACCTGCGGAGCGGGGCGCAGCCGGATCACCCGAACGCGGCCTCGTGACTGTCCCCGAGACAGGACCGGCGGCGGTTGTGATGGAACGGTCCGAGAAGCGCGTCAGCGGACGGCCGGAGTTGTCCGAGGCCCGCGTGATCGTGGCCGGCGGCCGCGGCCTGGACGGGGACTTTGGTCCGGTGGAGGAACTTGCAGACCTGCTCGGCGGTGCAGTGGGCGCCTCCCGTGCGGCGACGGATGCAGGCTGGATTGAGCATTCGGCCCAGGTGGGCCAGACCGGCAAGACTGTCTCGCCCCAGCTGTACATCTCTGCCGGCATCTCCGGTGCGATCCAGCAGAAGGCCGGTATGCAGACCGCCAAGGTGATCGTCGCGGTTAACAAGGACGCCGACGCCCCCGTCTTTGAAATCGCGGACTTCGGTGTTGTGGGCGACGTCTTCAAGGTGCTGCCGCAGGCCGCGGAGGAGATCCGGAAGCGCCGGGCGTGAGCGCATTCCCAACCGGAGTCCCTGGGCGCGTCCTCGCGTTCGCCGCGCACCCGGATGACATCGACTTCGGTGCCGCCGGGACGCTCGCCAAATGGTGCGCCGCGGGCGCCGAAGTGACGTACTGCATCATGACCTCCGGGGACGCCGGCGGATTCGAACCAGGTGACCGGGAAGGCGTGACGGCGCGGCGCAATGCTGAGCAGCGCGCCGCAGCGGACATCGTCGGGGCCGGGGAAATCCATTTCCTGGGGGAGCGGGACGGCTTCCTGGCCGCCGATCACGAGGTTGTGGGCAGGACCGTGGAGCTGATCCGCCGGGTGCGTCCCGACGTCGTGCTTTCGATGCACCCGGAACGGAACTGGTCCCGTCTCCAGGCCAGCCATCCTGATCATCTGGCCTGCGGCGAGATCGTGACCAGGGCGGTATACCCTGCGGCCGAAAATCCCTTCGCCTACCCCGAGCTCGCCGCCGGCGGGCTCGAAGCATACAAGGTGCCGTGGCTTTTCTTTTACGGAGCGCCGCGCGAGCGCGAAAACCACGCCGTTGACATCACCGCGGAAGTGGACCGCAAGCTCTCAGCCATCCGGGTCCATGCCAGCCAGCATCCCGACCTCGCAGGCATGGAGTCCGCGGTGCGCTCATTCCTGCAGGAAAACGCCGTGCGCCATGGCCTGCCCGAAGGCGCCAGCGCGGAGGTCTTCCACGCGGTGGGAGTCAACACCCCCGCCACGATCGCAGGTTTCTAGGGTTTGACGGCCGTTACGATCAGGGTGTCGGCATTGAGCGTGTACTCCTCGCCCAGTTCTGCGAGGAACGCCGTGCGGACGCGCTCGGCGGCACCGGGGTCGGCGGGCAGCAGCTGACGGAGCGGGCTGCCCATCACCAAAGCCCAGGCCAGGTCCTGGCTCAGTGCCACCGGAACCGGGGTGTGAACGGCCTTCACTCCGGTCAGCCCGGCGGACTGCAGCCGGTCCGTGGCCTTTTCCGGGGTGTTGATGCTCAGCATGTTGTCCCGTGAGCCGCCGCTGGCTTCCGGCAGCTCCACGCCTTCGGCGGCGCAGTGGCGGAAGAGAGCGGAAGTGAATTCCGTGAGCGCGCCCTCAGCCCAGGTGCTAAGCGCCAGGCGGCCGCCGCTTCGCAGCAGGGACACCAGATGGCGAAGCCCCGCGTCCATGTCCGGGAGGAAGAACACGGCGTAACCGCACAGAACGACGTCGTACTCCGTGTCCGGCTGCCAGGAGAGTACATCGGATACGTGGAACGAAGCGTTTTCCAGGGACAGCGTCTGGGCCTTCGCAGCCGCCACTTCCAGCAGCTCCGCTGAGAGGTCCACCGCGTCCACGACGGCTTCCGGGCCGGCGCTCTGCGCCGCCGGCACCGTGATGGCTCCGCCGCCGCTGCAGGCGTCCAGGACGCTCTCACCCATGCTCACATCGGCCGCGGCCACCAGGGCATTGCCCATTGGGTTCCACAGGGACGGGGCGAGGCGTTCAAAGTCGAGTGCACCGGCGTTGAAGGTCTCGGCAAGGGGATGCTGCTCGGGCATGGTGTGTCCTTTGGCTTAGAGCTGGGCACCTGCGAAGCCGTGCTGGCGCCAGGCTTCGTAGACAGCAATGGAGGCGGAGTTAGCGAGGTTCAATGACCGGAGGGAGGGCAGCATGGGCAGCCGGACGCGGGCCGTGACGTGCGGATCGTTTTTTACTTCAGCGGGCAGGCCTACCGATTCGGGACCAAAGAGCAGCACGTCTCCGGGCTGATAGGCGACGTCGGTATATGAGGTATCCCCGTCCGAGGTGAAGGCGTAAACCCGTTCGGGCTGCAGCGCTTTCCAGGCAGCTTCCAGATTCGGGTGCACACGAAGCACTGCCAGGTCGTGGTAGTCCAGCCCGGCGCGGCGCAGCTTTGAGTCTTCAAAATCAAAACCCAGGGGCTCCACCAGATGGAGCTCGGCGCCGGTAATGGCGGCAAGCCGGATTGCGTTTCCCGTGTTGCCGGGGATTTCAGGGGTATAGAAGAGGATGCGGAACACGTCTTTATCCTATGCCCGCGCCGCTACTGTTTCGCCGCATCAAGGAGGGCGCCCAGCACGGGAAGGAGCACTGTGTTCGGCTGAGGTCCGGTACTGAAGAATCGGCGAAGGTCCCGGGCAAGGGTTCCCGGGTTCACGACGTCCACCGGAGCTGACTCAGGAAGATTGGGCGGTGAGTCGATGACGGGTTCAAAAGGGTTCTGGTTGGCGTTGTGGAGTACCAGCCAGCCGGAGACCCGGACGTCCGGGAACCTCTCCTGCAGTGTCCGGACGGCGTCGTCCAGCCGAAGCGATCCGACTGCATGCCCGCGGTGGCGCAGGGTATTGCCGTCCCAGTACCAGGCCCCGGGAGAGGCCATCATCGAATCGATGACCGCCATCCGGTACCCGCCGAGCAGGACATGGCCGATCTCCAGCACCCCTCCCCGGCGGCCGCTGTCCGGAATTCGCAGACTGTTGACCAGCCTGCCTGCCGGGTAATCCGGGAGAAGGGAGTTGGCCAGCAGCCCGATAGTCAGGTTTTCAGCGTCGTACCGGGAACCGGCAGATGAACCCATCCGTTTGAACAGGCCGGGTCGTTCCGGCTCGCCGTTAACCTGGCGGCTGATCATCGCCAGGGGAATTGCCGGCGGCCGCTGAGGGGAAAAGTCGGGTTCAAAGACCGGAGACTTACCAAAGTCGGGGTTTGGTGCCGGTCGTCCGGGACGGCCCGGGGCGGTGCCGGCGCCGGTTCCCGCAGGACGGGCAGGGGAGGAGCCGTTTGGTGCGGCGCCGGTGCCGGCATGACCCAGACGCCGGTCGTAGGCGCTTCGCTGGAGCGGATCGGACAGTACCTGGTATGCCTCGGATACGAGGTGGAAGAGCTCGCTGCTGCCGCCCTGGTCCGGGTGGGACCGGCGGGCTGCACGACGGTAGGCCGACTTGATCTGCTCGCTCGTCGCGGACGGCGTGAGTCCCAAAACCTCATACAGCGATTGGTTTGGGGGAGTCACTGCTGGTCCTCTCGATAGCGAGTCGTCGGCGGCGGCATCCCGGCGCGGGTCCGTGGTGCCATACCTGCACATCACGGTGCAGGCACCGGTATAACGCTGCAGGCCGCGGATTAGTTCGCAGCCTGGCGGAGAGCCAATTCTAGCGTTCGAAAAAGGGATGCAGACGCATCGGCTGCAGGCCGGTTTGGTGAAGGACTCCGGGGCGCGGAGCGCCGAAGGAGCACAAGCCGTTAGAATTGTCTGGTGCCCGTGTACCTCGACCACGCGGCGACCACGCCGATTTCGGCTTCGGCCCTCGCCGCACTCACCTCCGAACTGAGCCGCAGCGGCAATCCTTCCTCGCTGCACGGCTCCGGCCGGCGTGCCCGGATGGTTGTTGAAGACTCCCGGGAAACCCTTGCCGCCGCGCTGGACTGCCATCCTTCCGAAGTCATCTTCACCTCCGGTGGCACAGAGGGGGACAACCTGGCAGTCAAGGGACTGTACTGGTCCCGCCGCGACGCAGATCCGCGGCGGACCCGCATCCTGTGTTCCCCGGTGGAACATCACGCTGTGCTTGACACGGTGGAATGGCTCGAAAAGCATGAAGGCGCCGTCGTTTCCTGGCTGCCCGTGGACTCGGACGGCGTGGTCAGCCTCGACGCGGTGCGCCGCGAGCTGGAGGAACACGGTGGGGAGACGGCACTGCTTACGGTGATGTGGGCGAACAACGAGGTTGGTGCCATCCAGGACATTCCGGCCCTGGTTGAACTCGCGCACGCCCACGGCGTACCCGTGCACTCGGACGCGGTGCAGGCCTTTGGCGCCGTTCCCGTGAGCTTCCGCGAATCCGGCCTGGACACCATGGCGGTCAGCGGACACAAGATTGGCGGCCCTGTGGGAGTCGGTGCGCTGGTAGTGGGACGGGCAGTGAAGCTCACGCCGGTGCTGCACGGCGGCGGCCAGGAGCGGGACATCCGTTCAGGAACCCTGGACAAGCCCGGAATTGCCGCGTTTGCTGCGGCGGCCCGGGAAACCACCGAAAACCTGCAGGAAGAAGCCGCACGGCTGCGCACTCTGCGCGACTACCTGATTACCGCCGTCGAACGCACGGTTCCCGACGCAGTACTCCGGGGACCGCGCGACGACGAGGCGGGCACCCGCAGGCTGCCCGGCAACGCCCACTTCACCTTCCCCGGGTGCGAGGGAGACTCCCTGCTTTTCCTCCTGGATCTTGCAGGGGTAGAGTCGTCCACCGGCTCGGCGTGCACCGCCGGCGTGCCCCGGCCCTCCCATGTGCTGCTTGCCATGGGACTAAGTGAGACCGAGGCCCGCGGGGCCCAGCGCTTCAGCCTGGGGCATACATCCACGGCTGACGACGTTGATGCATTGATAGATGCCCTGCCCGAGGCCTATGAGCGGGCCAAGAAGGCCGGCATGGCGGGCAGCGAAAGCAGCATTCGAACAGCAGGGACAGGTTTTATCTCATGAAGGTTTTGGCAGCAATGAGCGGCGGAGTCGACTCCGCCGTAGCCGCAGCAAGGGCAGTAGAGGCAGGGCACGACGTCGTTGGGGTCCACCTGGCGCTCTCCCGGATGCCCGGTACGCTGCGCACCGGCAGCCGCGGCTGCTGCACCATTGAAGACTCGCGTGACGCCTGGCGGGCCTGCGACATCCTGGGGATCCCCTACTACGTCTGGGACTTCTCCGAACGCTTCAAGGAAGACGTGGTGGATGACTTCGTCGCCGAGTACGCGGCCGGCCGCACCCCCAATCCGTGCATGCGCTGCAACGAACGCATCAAGTTCGCTGCCCTGCTGGAGAAGGCACTTGCCCTGGGATTCGACGCCGTCTGCACCGGCCATTACGCCAAGGTGATCACCGACGCCGACGGCAACCCGGAACTGCACCGCGCCGCTGACTGGGCAAAGGACCAGTCCTATGTGCTCGGTGTGCTGACCCACGAGCAGCTCAGGCACGCCATGTTCCCTCTCGCTGACACCCCGTCCAAGGCGGAGGTGCGGGCTGAGGCTGAGCGCCGGGGCCTGTCTGTGGCCAACAAGCCCGACAGCCACGACATCTGCTTCATTCCCGACGGCGACACCCGCGGCTGGCTCGAAGAGCGCATCGAAATGACCGAGGGCGAGATCGTGGATCCCACCGGCGAAACCCTCGGCACGCATCCCGGTGCCAACGCGTTCACCGTCGGCCAGCGCAAGGGCCTGAAGCTGGGCCGCCCGGCTGCCGACGGCAAGCCGCGCTTTGTACTGGAGATCCGGCCGAAGGAAAACAAGGTCATTGTCGGACCGGAAAAGCTGCTTGAAATCGACCAGATGCGCGGCATCAAGGTCTCCTGGGCCGGGCTGCCCATCCGTGAGATAGCCACCGGGGAAACCTTCGAGTGCACCGCGCAGGTCCGCGCGCACGGCGACCCTGTTCCCGCCACCGCCTGGATGGAAACAGGGGAGGACTCCCGCAGCGAGCTCGTGGTCCGGCTGAAGGATCCCATGCGCGGAGTGGCCCCCGGGCAGACCGTGGTGATCTACCAGGGCACCCGGGTGCTGGGCCAGGCCACGATCGACTCGGCACGTTCCCTGCAGTGGGACCCCGCAGCAGTCTCCTAGCCCCGGCCGCCGTAACCTGCGCCGGTGCCGGCCGTCCGGGACCCTAAACTGGAGTCATGAGTACTGCACCAGCTGACGACGACTTCGACCCCAAAGCCAGCTCCCTTTCCGGCAAGGTGGCCGACGAGGTCATGGACGAGCTGCTTGCCATGCGCAGCAGCATCGACAACATCGATGCGACGCTGGTGTATCTGCTGGCCGAACGGTTCAAGGCAACCCAGCGGGTGGGGCACCTGAAGGCCGAGCACCACCTGCCCCCGGCTGACCCAGGCCGTGAAGTTGCACAGATCGCCAGGCTCCGGCGGCTGGCGGAAGACGCCCACCTGGACCCGGCCTTCGCCGAGAAGTTCCTGAACTTCATCATCAGCGAGGTCATCCGGCACCACCAGGCCATCTCCGAGACCCGCAACGGCGGAAGCAATGACGCAGGAGCCTGAAACTTCCCAGCCGGCCCCGCCGTCCGGGGTCACAGCTACGGCAGCGGGCACCTGGCCCGGAACAGATCCGCTGGAAGCGGCGAAGACCATCCGGGGCGAACTGGGTGAGCCGCACCTGCCCTTCCTGGTGGAACTGCCCCAGCGGGGCCCGGGTGCCGACGCCACCGGACGTACCGCCGCACTGCTCGTGGAGCTCCCGGTGGACCTGCAGCCGCATGGCTGGCGCCTGGTGGACCGTCCCGGCGTCGACCACCGCCGCGCAGTTTCGCTGCTCTCACGGGACATCAACACCCTTGCCGACGTCATCGGCGAGGAGGAAGCACCTGGCTCTGCCCTGAAGGTCAGCCTCCGGGGACCGCTTTCCCTGGCCGCTTCCCTTTACCTGCACAACGGTGAGCGGGCGCTTTCGGACGCCGGTGCCCGCCGGGAGATCGCCGAATCCCTCGCCGCAGGTGCTGCCGGTTACGTTGAGCGGGTCAAATCCATAGCACGGGGAGCAGCGATTACGGTTCAGCTGGATGAGCCCCTGCTGGACCGGGTCCTGAGCGGACGCATTCCAACAGCGAGCGGCTACCGGACGCTGCGGTCGGTTCCGGCACAGGAAGCCTCACAGACATGGACTGCACTGCGGGAGACCCTGCTGGCAGCCGGTGCAGGCGAGGTCGTCCTGAATCTGCCCTCCGCGGAGCATGGCCGGCCCGGATCGGGGCTGGACCTTGCACTGGGAGCAGGGGCCGACGGCGTTGCGCTGCCAGCCCGCGGTCTTTCCAGCCGTGACTGGGAAGGACTCGCAGAAGCGATCGAGGCCGGGAAGCAGATCTGGCTGGGCATCCTGCCGCTTCCCGCCGCCGGTGCGGCACCCCGCCAGGTAACGGGGCTCGTTGAGGACGTCACCGGACCGTGGTCCCGGGTGGGACTGCCGCTGCGGGACCTCCAGGCACTTCGGATCATGCCCGACGGTGACCTGGCGGATCTTGCGCCGTCCAGCGCCAGGCGTGTCCTGGAGCGGCTGGCCCAGACCGCATCGGCCCTGGACCAGCTGGCCGCCGAAGGCTAAGGCCCGTCCTTCCGGAGAGCAGGCCTAGAGCCGCCGTTCCCACTTCTCGGGTTCCACATCCGGTGGAAGCACACCGTCGAAGTCCCGGTATTCGTAGCGGAAGCTGCCGTCATAGACGAACACGGTGCCGAGCTGCCGCTGGCGCACCAGGGTCCGGATCCGGAACATCCCGGATTCTGCGTCCCACCACTGCTCGGCGTGGGCGTCGGCGCCGGCGAGGACCGGGACCGGCACCCGCAGCCGGCCCAGGAACAGCCGGGTGTGCGGGGAGTGCATGTGCAGCCTGCCGTCCGCAGAGACGGAAAGCTGAAGGTCCGTGGCCAGGTTCCGGCGCCTGCCCACATAGTCCGTCAGCCCCGCGGGGGAGGTCAGGGACGTGGTGTCCTCGAAGATCCGCTCGGCGCGGTCAAAACTGAAAGTACGCACCGCCGTTAGCGAGGACCGCCCAAACGGGTCCAGATGTGCATAGTTGCGGATCGTAAACGGAACGGCGCGGCCGTAATCGGGGAAGAAAGCATTGGTCACCGGCAGGGCAGACATCAGGGGCCGCAGTACCGGGCGGGGGCTGCCGGCGACGTCGAACACTCCGGTTCCCACTCCGTACCGCTGCTCGCCGGGAGCCAGCGAGAAGTAATCCTGCAGTTCGGGCTGAAGCCGGTCGAAATCGGCGCCCAGCGCCCGCTGGTATACGGACCCGTCAGTCATTCCTCCACACTACGCCGCCGGACCGGCTGAACGGTCCGCGGACGCAGCTAGAGCCTGCCGGAGGCCTTCAGCCGGATGTACATATCGGCCAGCTTCGGAGGGAGCTCATAAGGCGGTTCATCCACCACTTCAGCTCCCATTGACTTCAGCTGCGCTGTTACGGCTGCCCGGTCCAGCAGGGCACGTTCGGCTGCTGCCGCCCGGAACACGTCCGCGGCGCTTCCACGCCGGGAACGGAGGTCATCCAGTGCCGGATCCCGCACGGAAGCCACCACCACCACGTGCTTGGCCAGCAGGGCCGGAAGCACCGGAAGCAGCCCCTCTTCCACCGCTCCGGCATCCAGGGAGGTAACCAGCACAACCAGCGAACGCCGCGATGACACGGAGGAAATGATTCCCGGCAGCAGCGAGAAGTCGGCCTCAATGAGTTCGGCGTCCAGTGGCGCCATCGCCCCGGCCAGCCGGCTCAGCAGGTTCGCCTTCGCGGCAGAATCCACCCGTGCCCGCACGCGGCGGTCAAAGGCGACGAAGTCCACCCGGTCCCCGCCGCCCTGTGCGAGCATCCCCAGAAGCAGGGCAGCTTCAATCCCCGTATCCAGGCGGGGTTCGTCGAGAATCCGCGCGGCTGCGGTGCGGGAAGTGTCCAGCGCGATGATGACCCGGCGGTCCCGTTCCGGGCGCCAGGTTCGTACCACCGTGTCCCGCCGCCGCGCCGTTGCCCTCCAGTCGATAGAGCGGACATCGTCGCCGCGCACGTAATCACGCAGGGAATCGAACTCTGTGCCCGCTCCGCGCAGCTGCACGGAGGCGTTGCCGTCGATTTCCCGCAGCCTGCGCAGTTTCGCCGGCAGGTGGCGCCTGGACCGGAACGGGGGCAGGACCCGCAGCGTGCCCGGGTAGGGAACGGTCCGCTGCCGGGCCGCCAGCCCCAGCGGGCCAAAGGAACGAACAGTAACCGAAGCGGTCCGAAGGTCGCCGCGCCGTTCAGGGCGCAGGGTTCCCGGTGCCCTTCGTGCTTCCCCGGCCGGGACCGTGAGGCGGCGCTGGGGCTGGAGCTGGCCGGCCGACGGCTGCCAGGCATCCCGGATGACGGCGTGGAGAGTGCGGCCGGAGCCATTGCGGACCACCAGTGCAGCAGGGACGTCTTCATCCAGCCGGGCACTTTCCGGCAGGACGCGTTCCAGCCGGACCTTCAGCGGGGACGCCGCCAGGGCCAGGTCCAGTGCTGCGGCCGCAGCAAGCACACCGAGCCAGCCCAGTATGCTGACCGGTCCAGGGAAGAGCACGACTGCCACGGCGCCGGCGGCTGCCAGAAGGACCAGTCGGGACGAGATGGCCATCGGCTACCGGGGTACCGGGACAGTGGCGAGGATGCTGCCCAGCACGTCATCCACGCTGACGCCGTCCATCTGGGCTTCGGGCCGCAGCGCAACCCGGTGCCGCAGCGCCGGCAGCGTCAGGGCTTTCACGTCGTCGGGCGTGATGAAGGAGCGGCCGGAAAGCCAGGCCCAGGCCCGTGCCGTGTTCAGCAGCGCCGTGGCACCGCGGGGGGAGACGCCCAGCTGGAACGACGGCGCTGAACGGGTGGCGCGGACAAGGTCCACGATGTAGCCCAGCACTTCCGGGGCGGTTTCCACCCGCGCCACCGCTTCGCGGGCGGCCAGCAGGTCGGTTTCCCCCGCCACCGGACGGACGCCCGCTGCAGCCAGGTTCCGCGGGTCGAAGCCGCTGCCGTGCCGTCGGATCACTTCGATTTCGTCGTCGCGGCCGGGGAGCTCCAGCGTCATCTTCAGCAGGAAACGGTCCAGCTGCGCTTCGGGGAGGGGATAAGTGCCTTCATACTCAACCGGGTTCTGGGTCGCTGCCACCAGGAACGGGTCCGGCAGCTGGCGGGAGACCCCGTCCACTGTGACCTGGCGTTCCTCCATGGCCTCCAGCAGTGATGCCTGCGTCTTGGGAGGAGTGCGGTTGATTTCATCGGCAAGCAGGATGTTGGTGAAGACCGGCCCCTCACGGAAACTGAACTCGGAGGTCCGCCCGTCGTAGATCAGGGAGCCGGTCACGTCACCCGGCATGAGGTCCGGGGTGAACTGCACGCGTTTGGTGTCCAGGGACAGCGCTGCGGCCAGGGTCCGGACCAGCAGCGTCTTCGCTACGCCGGGGACACCTTCCAGCAGAACGTGGCCGCGGGCGAGCAGGGCAATGATCAGCCCGGTAACTGCGGCATCCTGTCCCACCACCGCCTTTGCGACTTCCTGCCGGACGCCTTGCAGGGCCCGGCGCGCGTTTTCGCCGGCATCGGACGAAACGCCGGGCGCCTCGGCGGAGCCGGAGACCGAAGGGTAGTGCTGGGTCATGATTCCGTTATCTCTTCCTCTAGGTAGAGCAGTTCCTGTGACCACGTCACGAGGTCGCTGTCGTTTGCAGGTGCGTGCCGGTTGAGCAGGGCGTCGATCTCGGACGCCGGGCGTCCGGTACTGCGTGCTGCCGCCTCCACAACGGCGGCACTGGTGCTGCCGGGCCCCAGCCGGAGCCTGGCCGCCAGGCGGACCATGGTGCCGGCACGCAGATTCGCCGCGGCGCGGTCCAGTGCCCTGCTGTCCTGGTAGAGACGCGCCCGGCCGTCTGCTGTCTCCGAAGCACGGACCACCACCGGCATGGGTTCCATTGCCAGCGGGCCCAGCCTGCGGCCCCGCCAGAATGCCGCGATTGCTGCCACGACCACAACCCACACCAGCAGGGGATCCACCCAGTCCGGAAGCAGGCTGAACGGGTTGGCAGGGGCATCGCCGGCGGGGATGTCGGACGGGACGGGCAGATACCAGACCAGGGTGCCGGCACTGCCGAGGGAACGCAGAGCCAGGGCCGCGTTGCCGTTCTCGGTGATGGTGCCGTTGGCAAGCAGTCCGGAGTAGCCCAGGACGGCAGCCGAGCCGTCTTCTTCGGCAGCGAAGAGGCCGGCCGGCTCCCCGGCACCGCCGGTCACGGGAAAGCACGTGACCGGGCCGCGGTAAGCCAGTCCGCCGGCGCTGACCGTTCCGGCAGCCTCTGCCGCAGGGTCCGCGCAGCGCGGACCGGTCACCTCACCGGTTTCGACAGTCTCTTCGGGGACCAGCCCGGCCTGGGAGATCCCTGGTGCCAGCCCGCGCAGCTGCGCAAACGTCGGTTCCACAAGAACGGCCTTCCCGGCAGCGGCACGCAGTTCAGCCAGCTGGCCGGCGCCGAGGTATTCGTTCGGATCGAAGAAGAGCAGGGTCGCATCCTGCGCGTCCAGGGCCCGCAGTGCGCTGTCGAAGTCCGGTGCCTGAACGACGTCGACTCCCCGTTCGCCCAGAACCCTCACCAGCGCCTGCGCACCATTGGGGGAGGGGTTGCCGGCGGAGAGCGGGGTGCGGTCGGCACTGGTGGAGGTCAGCAGGCTAAGCACGACGCCTCCGGCCAGTACGAGCGCCAGGATGATCCACAGCCGCCAGGCGCGGAACCGTCTGCGCAGCCGGGACGGACCTGCGGACGTACCGGAAACATTGCCCCCGACGGCGTGCCCCGCTGCGGTTTCCACCGCTGCGCCGCTCATTTCGGGACCGCCAGGGACGGCTGCGCGGTGCGCTGCGGGGCGGCAGGCGAGGAGCCCAGCAGGCGTGCATCAAGTTCTCCCGCGCGGCGGGCATCCTGCTCCGCGGCCTGGCCGCCGCCGTAGCGGACTTCATCGAAGCGGCGGCTGAGCCAAAGAATTTCCTCCGCCGCAGCCGGGAAGACTGCTGAGAGCGAAGCCCCCGCTTCATGGGCGGTCCGTCCGGGCCGGGGATCCAGGATGACCCGTTCCTCGGCAGAGCGCAGGATCGCCCGGAGCCGTTCGGCCAGTGACCTGTCCCAGTCGCCGGCGCGCAGCGCTTCCTCGGCAAGGGCCCGGTGGCTGACCGCGTCCTGACCGGTTTCGGCGTCGTCGAAAACCCCGTCCGGCCTGCGCCTTGCGTTCAGGCGCGGCCGGATGACCAGGATGGCAAGGGCCAGCAGCAGCAGGGCACCAAGGCCCAGCAGGAGGACACCGGTGGAAGCACCCACCCCCTGGATTCCTGACACCACATCAGCGAGCCACTCCAGCACAGCCGTCAGCGCCCGCTCCAGCAGGCCCGGCTGGGCCTCCTGGTATTCGGGCTTCGAGAGTTCGGACTGCAGCCAGTCGCGGGCCTGGTCAGCGTCAGGTTCCACCGGCACCTGCAGGACGGGTGCGGTACGAATGCTTGTCTCCATGCAGCCCTAGGCAGAACCGGGGTATGGGCTGCCCGGCCACTGGCCGGCCGGTGCCGGGGGCTGGTTCCGGCCAGGAACGAACTCAGGGCCGGAAGCCGCTGCGACTTCCTGGTCCTTCATCAGCGCAACGTCGAATCCCTCGCGGCGCATGCGCAGGTCGATGTACAGCAGCGACGTAACCGCCGCCTGGAAGGCGTATCCGATTGCGCCGAAGAAGGCGGAGACTGCCGTAGTAAGGATGAGCACCGGGATGACGGAGGAAATGTCGTCCGCTGCAGCCTCTCCCGTGCCGAAGGACGCGAAGAGCGTGATCAGCATGGTTATGGGAGTGCTGATCACTGAAACGATGATGGAAACAATCACGCTGGTCAGCAGAAGGATGCCGAAAGTGCGCCACCAGTTGCGCCGGGTGAGGGTCCAGGACCGGGAGACCGCAGCGAAGACTCCGCGGGGTTCGGCGACCAGGGCCGCCGGGGCCAGTGCCAGTTTCACCGAGAGCCAGGCAAACACGGCAATCAGCGCGAGCACACCGATAACGGTCAGGAACACCCCGAACGGGCCAAGGAATTCAATGACGAAGATCAGGGCGAAGATAAAGGCGACGATGCCTGCCGCCACGGCAGCGAACATCAGCAGGCCCAGTCCGGCAAGCCTCAGCATTGATCCTTTGGCCAGCCGCCACGTCTGGCCGAAGCCGGTCTTGAGGTTCAGGATTGCCCGGGCAACCGGAATAACCAGCAGCCCCTGCATGAGCAGGATGCCGATCGCGGAGACCACGGTCAGCGCCGTACCGCCGGTCAGGGCAGTAGCGCCCAGTGAGAGTGCCTGCTCGTCGGTGAGCTCCGACTCGAGGCCAATGTCCGAAAGCGGTGCCAGGAGTGACTGTCCGAAGATCACCGTCAGGACAGAGATGACGGCCTGGATGATGATTGCGGTGCCGAAGGTCGCTGCCGGGTTCCGGCGGCAGGCCTGGAAGGCACCGTCCATGATTTCCCCGAGACCGAGGGGACGCAGCGGAATGACCCCCGGCTTCGGGGGAGCGCTGTACGCGCCGGGCGGATAGGGACCCTGGGGGCCTGCCCCGGGGGCGCCGTAGGGGCCGGCGTTCCAGCCCTGCGGCCCGTACGGCGGGACGCCGCCCGGCTGGGACGGGTTGCCTGCCGGCGGACCCCACGGCGGCTGTCCCCACTGGGGCACCTGGCCCCACTGCGGCTGCTGTCCCCAGGGCGCCTGGGGCGGAGGGGAGGGCTCATGCCCGGCTCCGGGGCGGGGTGCGCCGCCGGGTTCGGGTTCGTTGTGATTGTCCTGACTCATCCTTGCGCCCCGCCTTTTTGGGTGATCGTCCTGTTTCTCCTAGTCCGACTATAGTTTCTGGACGCCGTGAGAGGGACCCGGCGGGCCGGACGGAAATATGCCGTTAGGGATGATAGGGATAACATGGGCTATTCCGGCATGCCTGGCTTCAGGCTGGGTGCCGCATGTCCGGTGAGAGCACACATCATGGCGTGTGGCTGCCGGACAGCCCAGGACGTCGAATGCCCTGGCAGGGCGGGAAAGTAACGGGGAACTGAAAAGCATGAAGGCACGGATACTGGTCGTAGACGACGACGAAGCGCTGGCCGAAATGATCGGTATTGTGCTTCGCAACGACGGGTTCGACCCCGTTTTCTGTGCCGACGGCGCCCAGGCGCTCGAGGTTTTCCGCAGCTCCAAGCCGGACCTCGTCCTCCTGGACCTGATGCTTCCCGGAATGGACGGCATTGAAGTGTGCCGGCAGATCCGTGCCGAGTCAGACCTTCCGATCGTGATGCTGACCGCCAAATCCGACACCGCCGACGTCGTTCGCGGCCTCGAATCCGGTGCCGACGACTACGTGCCCAAGCCGTTCAAGCCGGCCGAACTGGTGGCACGGGTGCGGGCGCGGCTGCGCCCGGTTGATTCCAAGGCACCCGAGACACTGTCCATTGGCGAGATCAGCATCGACGTCGCCGGCCACTCCGTTTCACGCGGCGCCGAGCGCATTGCACTGACACCCCTGGAATTTGATCTCCTGGTGGCACTTGCCCGCAAGCCCTGGCAGGTCTTTACCCGTGAGATGCTCCTGGAGCAGGTGTGGGGTTACCGTCACGCCGCAGACACGCGGCTGGTCAACGTGCACGTCCAGCGCCTGAGGTCCAAGATTGAGCGGGATCCGGAAGCACCCGAAATTGTCCTGACGGTCCGCGGTGTCGGTTACAAAGCCGGCCAAAACTAGTACCTTCCCCTCCGCCGGTGCGGAGGAGGGCAGTGTGCCGGACAGTTTCAGAACCCAGGTCCGCGCGCGGCTGCAGCGCGCCCTTGCAGCGGTGCGCCGGGGAGCTGAATCCGCGCACCGGGCCAGCACCGCCAAGGTTGCCGCCCGCTGGCGCACGTCCCTCCAGTTCAAGACCGTTCTTGCAACGCTGCTGCTGGTGACCGTGGCCGCAGGCGGGATCGGGGCCTTCCTTTCCAACCAGATCGCCGGCGCGCTGTATGAGGAACGCCTGACGCAGTTCCAGGCCGAAGCCAGTTCGGGCCTGAGCAGCGTGAAGGAGAACTTCCGCACCACTGCCGCGGTCGACAGGGAAAGCACCGAACGGCTCGTCTCCAATACCCTGTCCCTGCTTGAGGGCAGGGGAGCTGAGACACCCCGCAGATACCTGCTCACGCCGCTGCCGGACCAGGAAAACCTCTACGTTTCACCGCTCGGCGACGGAATAACCGCCAGCGGTATCCCCGATCCGCTGAGCGAGGCCGTCGCGGCGCTTGATCCCGAGGGTGAGGACGTCGTCCACTGGTCCGCGCTGGCGCTGGCCCACGGCGAACCCGGGCTGGCTTTCGGCACCAAGGTGACGCTGCCTCCTGACCGGTCCGAATACGCGCTTTACCTCATTTATGACCTGTCCACCATGCAGCAGACCCTGGACGACATCCACCGCATCCTCTGGATTGCCGGCGGACTGCTGCTGGTCATCATCGGCACCATCGCGTGGGTAGTGACCAAAGCAGGCGTCGGCGCCGTCAGCGCAGCGGCATCGGTTTCGGAGAAGCTCGCCGCCGGTGAGCTGCAGGAACGCATGGAGGTCAAGGGAGAGGACGAGGTCGCCCGTCTGGCAGCGTCGTTCAACCATATGGCCGCAACGCTGCAGGACCAGATCACGCAGCTGGCCCAGCTTTCGCGCATGCAGCAGGGCTTCGTCTCCGATGTCTCGCACGAACTCCGCACCCCGCTGACCACAGTGCGCATGGCAGCAGAGGTGCTCTACGATGCCCGGGACGGATTCGATCCGGTGTCCAAACGGTCCACCGAGCTGCTTTATCACCAGGTTGAACGCTTCCAGGCGCTGCTGGCGGATCTGCTGGAAATCAGCCGGTTCGACGCCGGTGCTGCTGAACCGGACCTCGAAGCCGCCGATATCCTCGGCATTGTCCGCGACGTCGTTGAAGCCACCGAGCCGCTGGCACTGAACAACGGTTCCCAGGTCCGCATTGTGTGCCGGGAAGAACGTGTAGTGGTCGACGCCGATCCCCGCCGGGTTGAACGGATCGTGAGGAACCTTGTGGTCAACGCGCTCGAACATGGAGAAGGCAAACCGGTCGAGATCGCCGTCGCCACGAATGCCGACGCCGTTGGCGTGGCGGTCCGGGACTACGGCATTGGAATGACCGAGGACGACGCAGCGCGTGTCTTTGACCGGTTCTGGCGCGCAGATCCGGCACGGGCGCGGACAACCGGCGGCAGCGGACTTGGCCTGGCGATCGCCGCCGAAGATGCCCGGCTTCACCGGGGCTGGCTGGAGGCCTGGGGCAGCCCGGGCGACGGCGCGTGCTTCCGGCTGACCCTTCCGCGGCGCCACGGAGAAGGTTTTGCAGCCTCTCCGGTGCCGCTCTCGCCGCAGGACACCGCGCTGCCGGCACCCCCGCGGGCACTTACTGCGGCCCCTGCCGAGGGGGAGGAATCCAATGCCTAGAGCCCACATTGCCCGCCGTACTGCTGCAGTGCTGATCGCCGGACTGCTCTTCGTCTCCGGCTGCTCCTCGATCCCGACGGTGGGGCCGGTTGGCACAGCCACGGCCAACGCCGGCGGCAACAGCCTGACAAACCAGCTCAACTACAGCCCGCCCGGGCCGCCTGAGGGAGCCGGCCCGCAGGAGATCATCGAAGGATTCATCAGGGCAGGAGTGGGCGCCGCCGAGGACTACAGCGTTGCCCGCGAGTACCTGACTCCGGAACTGACTGCATCCTGGGTGCCCAACGAGCGTGTGGTTATCTACGGTGCGGACCCCAACATAGTCCCGCTGCCGGAACCAAATGCCTTCCAGATCCAGCTGGAAGTGGTCGGTTCGGTCAACGCCAAGGGAATCCGCACGGTGTCCGCACCGGGGACAACCGAGACGATCCAGGTTCGGCTTGTGGAGCAGGACGGCCAATGGCGGATCAACGGCATACCGAACGGCGTGATGATCTCCGACGTAACGTTCCCAACCGTTTTCCGGGCACACAACCTGTATTTCTACTCCAGCACGTACCGCTACTGGGTGCCGGACACCCGCTGGTTCGTCCAGCGTTCGGGCATGGCGGCCTCAGTGGTAAATGCGATGCTTGCCGGCCCGGCCCCTTATCTCGAAGGCGCGGTCACCAGCGCCTTCCCCGTGGAGACAAAACTTGCCCGCGACGCGGTCCCGGTGGTTTCCGGGGTGGCTACCGTGGACTTCTCCGCTGAGGTCCTGGAGGATTCCACGGACCTCAACCGGCAGCAGATGGAACTTCAGCTGCAGCAGAACCTGCGCCAGCTCAACAACGTCAACTCTGTGGAGATGACCGTCAACCAGCGGGCCGTTGATCTGGGGCCCGAAAGCAGCGAGCTGCTGCCGGTTCAGGCTGATCCATCGGTAGGGGACACCCAGGTGGGTGTTCTGGGGAAGGAACTGGTCTTCTTCCGTGACCGGCAGGCGAAGGGCATTGAGAACCTGCCGGATGTCTCCGAATACGGCCCGCGGGATCCGGCCGTGTCCGTGGACCTGTCAACCATCGCTTTCCTGTCGGGTGACCGCAGCACCCTCCTGGTAACCGGCCCGGACAAGGACGTAGCCCAGGTTGCAACTGGCAGCGGGCTCAGCGGGCCGAGCATCGATCCTGAGGGCTGGATCTGGTCTGCCGCGGAAGCTGGTCAGGGGAGCAGGCTCATCGCTGTGGGGCCGAACCTTGCGGCATCCACACAAGCCGGACTGACTCCTTCCTGGCTCGCAGACATGCGTGTCCGGGAACTGCGTATCTCCCGGGACGGGGCGCGCGCCCTGCTTGTGGTGGAGCAGGACGGCGCATCCCGGGTCCTGGTCGCCGGCGTCGTGCGTTCCTCGGACGGCACCCCGCAGACACTGACCACCCCCCTGGAACTGTGGACGACCGAGCCGGTCTCCACAGCGGTCTGGGCCGGTGAAAACCGGGTCGCGGCACTGCAGCGGGGACAGGATGACGCACTTACCCCGGTGGTCCTTGATCCGGCGGAAGACAACCGTGAACTGGCAGACTGGGAGGGCAGCTTCGGCATCAGCGGAGGCGACGGGCCCGAGGATATTTTCCTGCAGACCGGAGAAGCCGTTTACAAGAAGCTCGGCAACGGCTGGATCCGCGAGATCGACGGAATCCGGGACCCGTCCTTCCCCGGCTAACGCCACCGGCCCTGCACAGGTCCGTCCGTTTCCCGGTACCCGTCCCGTGTTTCCGGAATCCGGTCCCCTGTCCCGCAGCCAGCAGCGGGCAGGCGCGATCATGGGCGCATGGCAGCACTTAGGAGACTCGAGGAACTGCTCGCCCTGCCTGGGCCGGCAGCAGCCGCCGCAGCTTTGAATGAACTGCGCTCGGTGCTGCTGCCGGTGGAATGCGTTGCCTGCGGAACCCCGGACGCGTCGCTTTGCCTGCCCTGCCTGGCAGCCTTCCGCCAGGCCACCCTGCGCCCTTTCGACGCATCAGAACGGGCTGCCATGCTTCCCCGCCATGAAGAAGCGGATCATCTTCCTTTGCCGGTGACCGCCGCCGGACGTTACGGGGCAGAACTGGCAAGGGTAATGCTGGCGTACAAGAACCACGGGCACACAGACCTCACAGGCATCCTTGCCGAAGCGATGGCCCGTGCCCTTTACAGCGCGCGGTCATCAGCAGCCCACAGCGGGCACCTGGCAGTGGTGCCCGTCCCGGGATCTTTCCGGGGCAGGACCAGGCGCGGGTATGACCCACTGGAGCTGATCCTGGCGAAGATAGAGCGGCGGGGCCTGCTTCCCGCAGGAACAGGCATTCACCGCTCCCTGCGGTTCCGGCCGGCGGCTGCAGCAGCCGGAGTGCTCGGCCGGAGCAGAGGCGGGCAGAAGACGCTGAGGGCCCGTGCACGGCGCCGGAACGTCCACGGAACCATGACTGCCCGCCCGGTTACGCTCCAGGGGGCCACAGTGCTTGTTGCCGACGACGTTCTGACTACCGGGGCGACGCTGGCCGAAGCTGTCCGGGCACTCCGTGCCGCCGGGGCACACGTAGCCGGAGCGGTGGTAATCGCGGCGGTGCGTGCTCCGTCCTGAGCCAATCGGGCAGGCCGGGGCATATAAGAGTCCGGCCGCCGAAAACTCAGCCCGCCGAAGCACAGGCGGACACAGCGGCCAAGGTCAGAAGGTGAATTAACCTTCCCGGTGATCTAACGTGTTGGGTATGGATTGCTTCAAGAAATGGAGCGGTCCTGCGGCAACGGCCGCGAAGGAAACTGGCAGCGGCCGTTGTTGTGTCACCGAAGAATATTGGAGGGCACCATGGAATTCATGATCAGCGGACGCAATGTTGCAGTATCCGATCGGTTCCGTCAGTACGCCGCCGAAAAAATCGGCAAGGTCGAAAACCTCGGAGACAAGGTACAGCGGGTGGATGCCCGGGTTACCAAGCACGAAAACGTCCGTGAGGCGGATAGCTCCCTCACCGTGGAATTGACCGTACTCGGCCGTGGACCAGTGGTCCGTGCAGAGGCCTCTTCCGCTGACAAATTTGCAGCCTTCGATCTGGCTTACGGCAAGCTGATGGAACGCCTGCGCCGCGCCAGCGACCGGCGCAAGGTGCACCGCGGCCGCCACACCCCGGTTCCTGTCCGGGTTGCCACCGCGGGGCTGGAGCCAGTCAGCAGTTCCGAACCGCTCTCGTCCCAGTTCGCGGCCGCCGAGCCGGCCCCGGCCGAGAGCAGCGAAACCGACCAGGACATGCAGACCGGCGACTGCCCGGTCCTCATCCGTCGCAAGGTCTTCCCGGGTGCCCCCATGAGCCTTGACGACGCCGTCGACAACATGGAACTGGTTGGCCACGACTTCTACCTCTTTGTCGACGCTGCCACCGGAGCACCGTCCGTGGTCTACCGCCGGAAGGGGTGGACCTACGGCGTTATTACGCTGGATTCCAAGTGCGCCGAAGGGGCCGAGGAGATCCGCGAGGAGATGCGCGGCTACCGGGACGCCACGCCGGCCAAGGACGTGAACGCCGGCGCCTAGGGGCCAGTGCTCGCCGGTCCTAGGATGGGTGCATGCCAGCAGCCTTCTCCCTTGACCGGGCACGCCGCACCATCCTCGGTGCCCAGCAGCTAGCCAAACCGCGGCCCGTCCGCCCGACTTCCGGGCAGGCGGGCCGCGTTTTTGATGCGCTGGCGCTGCTGCAGATTGACTCGGTGAATGTGCTGGCCCGCAGCCACTACCTACCCCTCTTTACCCGGCTGGGCGCCTACGACCGGGCTGCCCTGGACCGGATGTCCACCCGGCATCCCCGCCGGATGGTTGAATACTGGGCCCATGAAGCCAGCTTCATCCGCCCGGATCTGTTTGCAGACCTGCGCCAGTGGCAGCGCCGGACCTGGGTGCGTGCCACCTCGATGCCGGAGGAACCGCGCAGCCAGCTCACTGAAGCTGTGCTGGGCCTCCTGCAGCAGAAGCATCCGCTGTCTGCACGGGAGGTGGAGACCGTCCTTGGTCATGGCACACAGCCCGGCACCAAGTCATGGGGCTGGAACTGGACTGATTCAAAACGCGTCCTGTCGGACCTTTTTGAACAGGGACTGATCTCATCGGCCGGACGGGGAACAGCCTTTGAACGGCTCTATGCTCCCGCAGCCGCAGTGCATCCTGACGGCGAAGCGGCACTGGAGCCGGCGGACCGGGACGAGGCCCTGCTGCGGCTAACGGAAACGGCGGCACGGGCAATAGGCCTGGGGACGGCACCAATGCTCGCCGACTATTTCCGCCTCCCGCTGCGGGACACGCTCGCCGCAGCCCGGCGCCTTGCACTGCAGGGGCGTTTGGAGGAAATCACAGTCGAGGGATGGAAAGATCCGGTCTTCCTTCACCCGGAGGCAGGGACACCGAGGCGGTGCCACGGGCGCGGCCTGCTGAGCCCCTTCGATTCGCTGGTCTTTGACCGGCGCCGGCTGCAGGCAGTCTTCGGTGTCCATTACCGGATCGAAATCTACACACCCGCCCACAAACGCCAATACGGGTATTACGTACTGCCGTTCCTCCTGCGCGAGGCGATCGTGGCACGGGTCGACCTGAAAGCCGACCGGGCCGGCCGGGCCCTGCTGGTCCAGGCAGCCCACAGCGAGCCCGGTTCCCCGGACGACACGGCCGTTGAGCTTGCCGCGGAATTGCGGCTAATGGCACAGTGGCTGGGGCTCGCAGAGGTTATGGTAAGACCTGTGGGCAACCTTGCGCCCGCCCTGAAACTGGCAGTTGACCGTGGATGACCCCCATGCGGGAACCAAGGCGACCTGCCGGACGTCTCTCACGTAGACTGGGGACGCCAGATTTCGGCAACACTAGATTGGGAGCAAATCAGTGGCATCACTTCTCGAACGAGTTCTTCGCACGGGTGACAAGAAGACGCTGAAAACACTGCGTAACTACGCCGATGCGATCAACGTGCTCGAGGACGAGTTCAAGGGCATGACCGATGCCGAACTGCGCGCCGAGACGGATAACCTCAAGGAACGCCACGCGGACGGTGAGAGCCTGGACGACCTGCTCCCCGAGGCCTTTGCCCTGGTCCGTGAAGCAGCCGGCCGGACACTCGGCATGCGGCACTTCGACGTGCAGATGATGGGCGGCGCCGCCCTGCACCTGGGCAACATCGCCGAAATGAAGACCGGTGAAGGAAAGACCCTGGTGGCTACGGCCCCGGCCTTCCTCAACGCACTGACCGGCCGCGGTGTCCACGTGGTCACGGTCAACGACTACCTCGCTGAATACCAGTCAGACCTGATGGGCCGTGTCTTCCGCTTCCTGGGCATGTCCACCGGCTGCATCCTTGCCAACCAGGATCCGGCCACCCGCCGTGAGCAATACGCAGCGGACATTACCTACGGAACCAACAACGAATTCGGGTTCGACTACCTGCGCGACAACATGGCCTGGAGCTCCAACGAGCTGGTCCAGCGCGGACACCACTTCGCAATCGTCGATGAAGTGGACTCCATCCTCATCGATGAGGCGCGGACCCCGCTCATCATCTCCGGCGCCGCCAGCGGCGATGTCAACCGCTGGTACACGGAGTTCGCCAAGGTAGTGCAGCGGCTGACGCTGGACGTCGACTATGAGGTCGATGAAAAGAAGCGCACCGTGGGTGTGCTGGAGTCCGGCATCGAAAAGGTCGAGGACTACCTCGGCATTTCCAACCTCTACGAAGCTGCGAACACACCCCTGATCGGTTTCCTGAACAACGCCATCAAGGCGAAGGAGCTCTTCAAGCGGGACAAGGACTACGTCATCCTCAAGGGCGAGGTCCTGATCGTCGACGAGCACACCGGACGCATCCTCGCCGGGCGCCGCTACAACGAGGGCATGCACCAGGCCATCGAGGCGAAGGAAGGGGTGCAGATCAAGGCCGAGAACCAGACACTGGCGACCGTCACGCTGCAGAACTACTTCCGCCTCTACGAAAAGCTCGCGGGCATGACCGGCACGGCCGAAACTGAAGCCGCCGAGTTCATGAGCACCTACAAGCTCGGCGTTGTACCCATTCCGACCAACAAGCCGATGGCGCGCCTTGACCAGTCGGACCTGATCTACAAGAACGAAGTCGCCAAGTTCGACGCCGTCGTCAAGGACATCGCCGAACGGCACGCCTCCGGCCAGCCCGTCCTCGTGGGCACCACCAGCGTGGAGAAGAGTGAATACCTTTCCAAGCAGCTCGCCAAGGCCGGCATCCGGCACGAGGTCCTGAACGCCAAGAACCATGCGCGTGAAGCGGCCATCGTCGCACAGGCCGGCCGCAAGGGTGCGGTTACAGTGGCAACCAACATGGCCGGCCGCGGTACCGACATCATGCTTGGCGGTAACGCAGAGTTCAATGCCGTTGCGGAGCTGAACAGCCGCGGACTGGATCCCGCCGAGGACCCGGAGGCCTACGAAGCAGCCTGGCCTGCCGCCCTTGAGAAGGCACAGGAAGCGGTTGCTGCCGAGCACGACGAAGTTCGTGCGCTGGGCGGACTCTACGTGCTGGGCACCGAGCGCCACGAGTCGCGGCGAATCGACAACCAGCTGCGCGGCCGCTCCGGACGTCAGGGCGACCCGGGTGAATCCCGGTTCTACCTGTCGCTGACCGATGACCTGATGCGCCTGTTCAACTCCGGCGCAGCAGAGCGGATCATGAACAGCTCCTCCATGCCTGACGACGTCGCGCTGGAATCGAAGCTCGTTTCCAAGGCCATCCAGAACGCCCAGGGCCAGGTTGAGGCCCGGAACGCCGAGCAGCGCAAGAACGTCCTGAAGTACGACGACGTTCTCAACCGCCAGCGCGAAGCCATCTACGGGGACCGGCGCCGCATCCTCGAAGGCGACGACCTGCAGGAAAAGATCGGGTTCTTCCTCGAAGACGTGATCACCGCCGTCGTCAACGATGCAACGGCCGAAGGACACGGCGATGACTGGGACCTCGAGACGCTGTGGAAGAACCTGAAGATTGTCTACCCCATCGGACTCACCATCGATGAGGTCATCGACGAGGCAGGCGGCCGTTCCAGCCTGACCCGGGACTTCCTGCTGGATGAAATCCTCTCTGACGCCCGGCTTGCCTACCAGGCACGCGAAGACGCCATCGGCTCGGCCGCAATGCGCGAACTCGAGCGGCGTGTTGTCCTCTCTGTGATCGGCCGGAAATGGCAGGAACACCTCTACGAGATGGACTACCTCAAGGAAGGCATCGGCCTGCGGGCGATGGCACAGCGCGATCCGCTGGTTGAGTACCAGCGCGAAGGTTTCGTGATGTTCCAGACGATGATGGAGGCGATCCGCGAGGAGAGCATCCGTTACCTGTTCAACGTTGAAGTCCAGGTCACCCAGCCCGCAGCCCCCGAGGCGCTGCAGGGAATCAAGGACGCACGCGGCGTCGTTGGCGCCCCCGTGATCAAGGCTCCGGGTCTGGACGCTCCCGAGCGTCCGGCCAGCCTGCAGTTCTCTGCACCGAACAGCCAGGGCCAGGTGGAGACCCGGGTGGAACGCACAGCCGCGGCGAAGCCGGGCAGTGCACAGTCCCCGTCTCCTTCCCGCAAGGACAACCGCGCCAAGAAGAAACGGCGCAAGTAGCGTCACCCGATTTCCAGGGCCGCAACTTTCCAGAGTAGCGTCACCCGATTTCCAGGGCCGCAACTTTCCAGAGTCCGCGCCGCAGCTCCAGACGGAGAGCTACGGCGCGGACTCTGTCCGTTTCTGCCGCGGCAACGGCGGTTTCGTAGACCCCGGGTGCCACCGGGCACACGCGGACCCTGAGGATTCGCACGTTCCGGTGCAGCCGGGTCCCTTCCCGCCCGCGGACCAGGTTGGTACGCAGCTGCAGCCGTTCAAACTCCTCAAAATCCATCCAGCGGGCCAGCTGCTGAAGCGGACGTGTTCCGGCGAGGACCTCAAGCGCCCCCATTGTGACTGAGCGGGAGATTGCCTCAATCCGGGCGTCGTCTTCCGGGGAGCTGGACCAGTTCGCTTCCGTCTTAGCCGGGGCGGGGCGCAGTTCCCTTATGACGGCCGGATGCCGCTGCGGGAGGACCGGTGGGGCCTGGCCAGGCACGGTGCTGAATACTGGAAGGGGTTCTCCGCTGGCCCTGGACAGTTCCGGGGAAGCCTCTCCCGGCGCGGGGAGAACGATCAGGATGCTCATGGGGGTGTCCTTTCCGATGGACCAGTTAGTAGTCAGCGGGCGGGGGAGGGACAGCCAGAACCTGTCCGGGGATTATCACGTTCGGATCCGGGCCGATGACAGAACGGTTGAGGTGGTACCAGCGGGGCCAGTGCCGGGAAATCTCCGCCTCGGCCGCAGAAGGACCGAGCTGTGCTGCGGCCAGCGCCCACAGCGTGTCCCCGGCCGCAACGGTGACGGTTTCGGCGGTCTGGGCAGGCCGCGGGGCGCGTGGGATGAGCAGCGAGCCGTTCAGCTGGCCGGAAGGCTGCCACGTAGGGTCTGCTGCCGGAGAGGAACGGGTGGCGGCGTCTGCACCGGCAGCTGACGGGCGCCAGACTGGATCCACCGGGGAAGAAGCAACAGCACCGATCGACGTCGTGTTCTCAGTGCCGCCGGCCAGGGCTGGAAGGGGAACAGCCACCAGCTGCAGTCCGAGCGCTGCCGCTGCCAGCCTCCGCAGGAAGGCCGGGCTCAGGCGGCCGACGGCTCGGGCTGCCCCGGGGTTGCCGCTGCGCCAGAGGATCGCTGCGATGAAGCCTGCCGCAAGGCCCGCGGCCCACCAGAGCAGAACCAGGAGGCCGAGGAAACTGGCGCCGAGTCCGGCGCAGGTCTGAAGGTCCGGCAGGGAAAGTGCAGATCCCGGGGCCCAGGGCCACAGCCCACGGGGATCCGCGCCAAGCTGGGTCCCTGCCCAAAGCAGGAGTGCGCCTAGCCCCGCTGCAGTGACGGCGAGAACCAGGTCCTCAAGGACCCTGCCTGGTGCTGGTCTGTCCTGAGCCATGGGCACCTCCGTGTTTGTTGCTCGATTCGGTTTCTATGTGTTTGATGCGTTTACCGTGCTCGTGGTTTTTGATGTGGTTTGGTGCAATTTCGTGCGATTTGGCAGAACTTGATGAAGGTTGATCCCCTTTACTACAGACTGATGAGCGTCCTGTCCAGAGTGGTGCGGCCGAAAAGGGCACGTTAGCCTTGCCCGATGAGGTGGGAGGCTTTGTTCACGGATTTGGAGGCGCAGCTTGCTGCAGCCGGCCAGGCTGACCTTGAGGCGGAAATAGCCGACCGGCAGCGGGGAGAAGTTGCAGGGCTGGACCTGGCTGCGAGGCTCCGTGCGCAGCGGGGCAGGAGCCTGAGCGTCTACCTGGGGCTGGCCGGCGGACCGTTGAACGGGGTTCTGGGGCAGCTGGGTGCTGACTGGTTCCTGCTGGAATCAGCAGCGGGTTCGCATGTAGTGGCGCTTGACGCGGTGTCCATGATCGAGGGAATGAACCGATATTCAGTCCAGGCCGCACCGACTGTGCAGCTGCGTTTGGTCTCCGCATTGCGTGGTCTCGCGCGGGACCGCTATCCGGTTGGCCTGCAGCTCCGGTCAGGACAGCAGCCGCTGCACGGCAGTATTGACCGCGTCGGGCGGGACTTCCTGGAGTTCGCAGCAGTGGAGCCGGGCGCGGCCCGGCGGCGGGAGAACATCTCCTCTTACCGGGTGATCCCCCTGGGGCAGGTGGCCGCGGTCAGTACTATCCGGTAACAGGCCTCGGGCGAGGCTGGGATCTTCGGGAGAGGCTAGGCTTCTGCGCCCTCGTCCTGGGGCAGCGCAGCACGCGCAGCTTCGGCACGGCGGTAGGCACCGGCGATGTACTCCTCGAGCTTGGCGGTTTCGACCCGCCACTGGCCCCGGCCTCCGACCTGGATTGCAGGCAGCTCACCGGACCGCACCAGCGCATACGTCTGGGACGAAGAGATGTTCAGGACCTCGCCCACGTCAGCAAGTGTGAGGAACCGTTTCTCCACCATTGCGCCCACCATCAACCCTTTCCGGCATTTTCCCCGCCGTGGCAAGTCTGCCACCAGAGTGCACCGCGCAGCTGTTATCCACATTTTCCGGGTTCCACCCGTTTCCATACTGCCTGTTCCGGGCCACAATGACCTCCAACACTCCGCAGGGAGGCTGAAAACCAAGGGGGAAGTATGAGTCTCAAGACGGCGGCGCCCGCCGCAGCTGCGCCGCGCCTGAAAAAACCGTCGTGGAAGGATCCGCGCCTGCTGCTCGGAATCCTGCTTGTCCTGGCCTCTGTGGCGGGAGTCAGTGCCCTGCTGGCGAGCCAGGACAGGACAACGCAGGTGCTGGCTGCCTCACGGGACCTTCCGGTAGGAACCGCCCTGAAGGCAGCAGACTTTGACGTGGTCCAGGTGTCCCTCGGCGGGCTTGAAGGAACGTATGTTTCCGCCGGGGACCCATTCCCGCAGGACGCGGTGGCGGGAAACCTGCTGCGGAGCGGAGAGCTGCTGGTCAAAGCGGACCTCACGGAGGCAGACAAACTGGACCGCAAGCCCCTCGGCCTGGATGTTCAGGCGCCCCTGCCCAGCGGAATCCGCGCCGGAGACAGGGTGGATGTCTGGGCCTCCCTCCCGAACGGGCAGAACGGCTACAGCGAACCCCGGAGGCTGCTTGAAGCGGCAGAAATCTCCGAGCTCTCTGTGTCGGATTCGGTAATCGGGGGAGCCGATTCAACCCGGCTCCTGGTCCTTGTGGAGGACCAGGATCTGCCTGCGCTGCTGGGTGCTCTGTCCAATCAGGCGAAGATCGCCGTCGTTCCGAATCCTTCCGCGGGATGAGCGCCATCCCGGTGGTGACCTCAGGCAGCGGGACGGCGGACCTGGTGCAGGGGCTCGAGCGGCTTCAGGGCCCCGTTACCGTGATTCGCCGCTGCACCGAACTTTCGGAGCTCATAGCGGCCTGCCAAAGCGGTATGGCGCGCGCTGCGATTGTTGACGACGACGCCGGCGAGCTGACTGCCAGCCTCGCAGACCGGGTGGCAGCAGCGGGCGTGGCGCTTGTGGTCCTCGCCGATGACCAGGCAGCGCGCAGCCGGTTCGAGCAGCTCGGCGTCCGCTGCGCGTCCCGGAACCTCGATTCACCGGCGCTGGCTGAGCTCGTGGCCTCGGCTGTCCAGTCCATGGAGGCCCGCGGCAGGGAAGAAGGTGCGGCATCCGCGCTGGCAGACCCGGCCGACTCCCTGCGTTCCTGGGAACTTGCCGGCGGCACATCCGGAGGAAGCTCTGACTCGCAGAATCACCGGCAGGGAAAGATCGTGGCGGTCTGGGGTCCGGCAGGCAGCCCCGGGCGAACAACCCTGGCCGTCAACCTGGCCGCGGAAGCCGCTGCTGCGGGCAGTCAGGTGCTCCTTGTAGACGCAGACACCTACGGGCCCAGCGTCGCGGCAATGCTGGGACTGACAGAAGAATCGGCTGGCCTCGCGCAGGCCTGCCGGCTGGCTGACCAGGGCCTGCTGGAACCGGCGGGACTGGAGGCGAGTGCGGTCCAGGTGGACGTCAGGGCGGCCCGTCTGCGGGTCCTGACCGGAGTTACCCGCGCGGACCGCTGGATAGAAATCCGGGGTACGGCGCTGGCCCGCGTACTTGAAGAGGCCAGGAGCCTCGCGGAGATCACGGTGGTGGACTGCGGGTTCAGCCTCGAAGCAGACGAGGAGCTGAGCTTTGACACTATGGCCCCTCGCCGCAATGCAGCAACGCTGGTGGCCCTGGAGCACGCGGATACGGTTTACGCGGTCGGGGCGGCAGATCCGCTGGGCGTGCCGCGGCTGGTCAGGGCGCTCGCAGAGTTGGAAAACGCTGTCCCGTCGGCTTCCCCGCTGGTTGTGATGAACAAGGTGCGTGCTTCGGTTACCGGCAGGTCTCCCGAACGCCAGCTCAGCGAGGCCTGGGCGCGGTTTGGGCCCGGCCAAATCGACGCGTTCCTGCCGGCAGACTGGGATGCAGCCGACGCCGCGCTGCGTTCCGGGGCAGTACTCCTTGAAGCAGCACCGTCATCCGCCCTGCGAACAGCGATTGCGGCACTGGCAAACGTTCCTGCAAGTGGCCGCGTCAAACGGCGCAGACGGCGCCGGATTCCCGCAAAGTGACCTTTTCTTTCCCAAAGGGATAGGCTCGTATCAAACGGGCCGCAACGGAGCGGTCTGTACTAAGCGGCGAATTTCGGAGGCGTATTAAATGTCGTCTGGGTCCAACTCCACGGATCTTTCCAGTTCGGATACTTCCCTCGAGGATTTCATCGGGAATTACTACGAGCACCTGGCGGCGGAAGATGCCGCTCTCTACCCTCCGCAGGCACTGCGGGAGCGGGCAGAGGCGCACCGGTCACTTGCCTGGACCCGTGCCGAGGGAACTGCTGCCGTTGATGTCTTCGACCAGGGCGATGCCAGCGTCATCCTCATCGTCACCGATGACATGCCTTTCCTCGTGGACTCCGTCACTGCAGAAATCGTGCGGCAGAACAGCGGCATCCGGCTGATGGTCCACCCCACCTTCCTCGCGACCCGCCACAAGGACAGCGACACCCTCCAGCAGGTGAAACGCGTGCCCAACGCTGCCGGCATCTCCAGCGGAGACACGGCCGCGCTTCCGGATATATCAGGCCTGCTGGGCGGAAGCGGAGCGACCACGCGCATTGAATCCTGGATCGCCGTCGAGGTTCCCAGGCTTACCGATGAGAGCCGGCGCAAGGACATGGTTGACGGCCTGGTCCGGGTCCTGGACGACGTGCGGCTGGCCGTCAAGGACTGGTCCGGCATGCGGGCGAAGGTCCACGAGATCGCTGCTGAACTGGCCACCGCCGGACCCGGGATCCCGGATCTCCAGCAGGCCCGGGAACTGCTGACCTGGCTGGATGACGGAAACTTCACGTTCCTCGGCTACCGGGAGTACGACCTGCTCAACGAGGACGGAGAGGACGTGCTCCGAGCCTCCTCCGGCACCGGACTGGGCCTGCTCCGCCGTCGTTCGGAGGCAGGCAAGGTCCAGCACCTGACAACCGCTGGCAGGGCCAAGGCACGCGAGAAGCGTGCCCTGGTAATCACCAAGGCGAACTCCCGGTCAACGGTCCACCGTGCTGCCTACTTCGATTACATCGGCGTGAAGCGCTTCGACGCGGACGGAAACGTCAACGGCGAACGCCGTTTCATTGGTCTGTTCGCCACCGGGGCCTACACGGGTTCAGTCCGGGAGATACCTATCCTGCGGGACAAGGTGCAGGACGTCATGCGCCGCGCCGGCTTCCCCGCCGATTCACACTCCGGCAAGGACCTGCTCTCCATCATGGAGACGTTCCCCCGGGACGAACTCTTCCAGATGGACGCGGACAGCCTGCTGGAGACGGCCCAGGGGATCCTGCGTCTGCAGGAGCGCCGCCGGACACGGCTGTTCCTCCGTCCGGATGTATACGGCCGGTTCATGTCTGCCCTCGTGTTCCTGCCCCGTGACCGCTACACCACCTCGGTGCGTCTGCGCATCCAGGACGAGCTGCGGGCTACTTTCAGCGCAGAGTCAATCGACTACGAGGCGCGGCTGACTGAATCGGCGCTCGCACGCCTGTTCTTCCGAATCCGCCTGCCCAAGGGTGCGGAGATCGGCGACGTAGACGCAGCGGCGCTGGAGCGCAGGCTGGTCAACGCCACCCGGTCCTGGTCCGAAGGTATCGACGAGGTGCTGCGCGGGAAGTTCGAACGCGAGCAGGCCGAACAGCTCTCTGCCCTGTGGGGGGACGCCTTCCCCATGGATTACCGCGTCGGCTACGAAGTTGAAGACGCGCTGGAGGACATCGCCCGGTTCGAGGACCGTCTGCAGAATACGGAGACGGCGCCGGAGCTCTTTGTCTACCTGCCCGCAGGCGGGGCGGACAGCGCTGACGCACGGGTCAAGCTGTACCTGCTCGAACCGCGCTCACTGACTCAGATCCTGCCCTTCCTGCACAACCTCGGCCTGGAAGTCCTTGACGAGCGTCCGTTTGAGATCAAACGGCAGGACGGGGTTGAACTCTTCCTCTACGATCTCGGGCTGCGTTACCGCCCAGGTGTGGATCCGCTGGAAACCGGAAGCCTCCTGGCAGCAGCTTTCCGGGCCGGAATTTCCGGAGCCAGCGAATCCGATGCCCTGGAGCGGCTGATCCTTGGGCAGGGCCTCGGCTGGCGGGAAGTTGTGATGTTCCGCAGCTACGCCAAGTACATGCGCCAGATGGGCAACACGAACTCTTACGGTTTCATTGCGGACACACTGATGGGCAACCCGCGGGTGACCGGCGCACTGGGCCGCATGTTCCGGGCCCGGTTCGACCCGTCGCTCGAGGATGAGAAGCGTGCCGCGGAAATGGAAGCCGCCCGCAGCGATCTCGACGCAGGGCTGGAACAGGTTCCCACCCTGGACGCGGACCGCGTCCTGCGGACCTTCGCCAACCTCATCGAAGCCACACTGCGCACCAACTTCTACCAGGACAAGCCGTACGTGAGCCACAAGCTCAACACGGCGGCAATCGACGGGGCGCCGTTCCCTCGGCCGAAGTATGAGATCTGGGTTTACTCCCCGCGGGTGGAAGGTGTGCACCTCCGCTTCGGCGAAGTGGCCCGCGGCGGTCTGCGCTGGTCTGACCGCCGGGAGGACTTCCGCACTGAAATCCTCGGGCTGGTCAAGGCACAGACCGTGAAGAACGCCGTCATTGTTCCAACCGGGGCCAAGGGAGGGTTCTACGCGAAGCAGCTTCCTGATCCTGCCCAGGACCGCGGTGCCTGGATGGAAGAAGGCAAGGAAAGCTACCGCACGTTCATCCGGGGGCTCCTGGACATTACCGACAACCTTGTTGTCACCGAAGACGGCGAGCAGGTCCGTCCGCCGGAGAACGTGGTGCGGCACGACGGTGACGACAGCTACCTCGTTGTTGCCGCTGACAAGGGCACTGCGTCATTCTCCGACATCGCCAACGCACTCTCCGCGGAATACGGTTTCTGGCTCGGCGATGCCTTCGCATCAGGCGGATCCGTGGGGTACGACCACAAGGCCATGGGCATTACCGCCCGCGGTGCCTGGGAATCCGTGAAGCGCCACTTCAGCGAACTCGGAGTCGACACCCAGAACGAGGACTTCACCGTTGTGGGCGTGGGCGACATGAGCGGCGACGTGTTTGGCAACGGCATGCTGCTGTCCAAGCACATCCGCCTGGTAGCGGCCTTCGACCACCGCCATGTGTTCCTGGATCCCAATCCGGACGCTGCGCGCTCGCATGCTGAACGGCGCAGGCTCTTCGAATTGCCGCGCTCGTCCTGGGCTGATTACGACGAAAACCTGATCAGCGAAGGAGGCGGGGTGTTCCCCCGCCAGTCCAAGAGCATCCCGATCAGTGCCCAGGTACGTGAGGTCCTCGGCCTGGACGCGTCGGTGACGCGCCTGAGCCCGCCGGAACTCCTCAGGACGATCCTCAAGGCACCCGTCGACCTGCTGTACAACGGCGGCATCGGTACGTACATCAAGGCGTCCGCCGAAACGAACGCCGAGGTGGGGGACAAGGCCAACGACGCGATCCGAATTGACGGACGCGACGTCCGGGCCAAGGTCATCGGCGAGGGCGGCAACCTGGGCATGACCCAGCGCGGCCGCATCGAAGCTGCCCTGTCCGGAGTCATCCTGAACACTGACGCGATCGACAACTCAGCGGGCGTGGACTGCTCCGACCACGAAGTGAACATCAAGATCTTCGTGGACCGTATGGTTGCTGCGGGCAGGCTGGACGCGTCCGAGCGCTCCGCCTTCCTGCATTCGATGACCGATGAGGTCGGACGCCTGGTGCTGCAGGACAACATCGACCAGAACATGCTGCTGCTGAATGACCGCCAGCGGGTAATCGAGTGGAGCCCCAGCTTTGAACGGCTGATGGACTGGCTCGAGGAACACGCCGGGCTGGACCGTGCCCTGGAAGCCCTGCCGACCAAGGACGAACTGCGTGCCCGTGTTGCCGAAGGCCACGGCCTGAGTGCTCCGGAGCTCTCGGTGCTGGCTGCCTACGCCAAGATCGAGCTGACCCGGGCGCTTACAGCCTCCGACCTGGCAGACGACCCGTACTTCCGCAGGACGCTGCGCCGGTACTTCCCCAAACAGCTGGTGGAACGCTTCGATGACCAGCTGGATACCCATCCGCTGCGGCGCGAAATCATCTCCACCATGGTCGCCAACGACATGATCAACATCGGCGGAATCACCTTCGCCTTCCGGGTCATGGAAGAGACCTCAGCTACCGAGGCCACGGTTGCCCGTGCCTTCAGCGCGCTGCGCGAAATCTACGCGATTGACGACGTCGTTGCGGCACTGGGAGAGCTGCCCGCCAGCTTCCCGACCGAGACCTGGACCTCCATCCACCTGGACATGCGCCGGCTGCTGGACCGTGCCGTGCGCTGGTTCGTGAACCATGTGGGACGAGGCAGCTCCATCGACGAGGACATCCAGGCTTTCAAGCCGATCGTCGAACCGCTCCGGAAAGACCTCATGCGCTTTATGTGCGGAGCTGACCGGGACCGGGTTGAAGCCGCCCTGGAGAAGGCATCCGGCTGGGACGTGCCCAAGGAACTTGGCACCTACTGGGCGGAGCAGTTCGAAAGCTACGGCCTGCTGGACGTCGCCCTGGCGACCCGGCAGGTCCAGGAACCCGCAGAGAACATTGCCGCCGTCTACTACGCGGTTTACGACCGCTACGGGATCGACGACCTGCTGGAGCGCATCACCAAGCTGCCCCGCGGCGACCGGTGGCAGGCACTGGCCCGCGCCGCCCTGCGCGATGACCTGTACTCCACGGTCGCGGACATGACTGTGGCGGCCCTGCAGGCCACCCCATCCATGGAGGGTGAGGAACCCGTAGCCCGGGTGGAAGCCTGGGAGCAGGAAAACGCAGACAACCTTGAGCGAGCCACCAAGATGTTCGCCGAGGTAAACCAGCTGGAGCAGGATGACATGGCTTCCCTTTCGGTTGCCCTGCGCCTGCTGCGCTCGATCGTAAGGCGCTGACGGACCTCCGATATGGCGATATTTACCGACCCGATCAAGGACCACGCGGATTTCGGTCCGGGCGATGCTGAGTGGCTGCACCTGCTGGTGGGGGACTGGCAGCTGGTTGCGGACCTCGCGTTCGCTGACCTCGCCCTGTGGTTTCCGCTGCCCGAAGGCACCTACGTGGCGCTGGCACATGCCCGCCCATCGACGTCGCATACTGTGTTCCACAGCGACTTCGTGGGCGAGCGTATCCGTGCCGACCTGCAACCTCTGGTGGACAAGGCCTGGAAGTCCCAGACCATTGAGCGCTCCAGCGAGACGAACTGGACCACGGAGACGGCGATGCGGGTGGAAGCGATTCCGTTCGTCCGCAACGGGCGCACGCTCGCCGTCGTTACCTCCCACATGGACCTTTCGAGTTCCCGGATGCCCTCACGGCTTGAGCTCACCTACCGGCAGTGCGCCTATGACCTGCTGCGGATGGGCACGCTGGGACTGTGGCCGGACTTCGCCACACCCACAGGGTCCCGCCGCGGCGCCCCACGCGTGGGCGACGGACTGATCCGGCTCGATGCCCAGGGAGTGGTGCAGTATGCCAGCCCCAACGGGGTCTCCGCGTTCCGCCGCCTTGGCGACATGGAAACGCTGGAAGGCAGGCCGCTTGCTGAAATCACGACGGCGCTGCTCAAGGACCGCAGGATGGTGGACGAAACGCTGCCGCTGGTGGTCACCGGGCGGATGCCGTGGCGCACCGAGATCGAGTCGAGGGGAGTGAGCCTGTCCCTGCGGGCCATCCCGCTGCGCGATGAGAAGGAACGGTTCGGCGCGCTGGTGCTGTGCCGCGACGTTTCGGAGCTGCGTCGGCGGGAAATGGAACTTGTGTCCAAGGACGCGACCATCCGCGAGATCCATCACCGGGTGAAGAACAACCTTCAGACGGTGGCAGCGCTGCTGCGCATGCAGTCCCGGCGGATGGAGAGCGAAGAAGGCAAGCAGGGCCTGGCCCAGGCCATGCGACGGGTCTCAACGATCGCGCTGGTCCATGAGACGCTGTCCCAGGGCCTGACCCAGAATGTTGACTTTGACGAGCTGATCGACCGCCAGTTCCGCCTTTCGGCCGAAGTTGCCTCACCGTCGCAGGCAGTCCGCACCGAACGGCAGGGCACCTTCGGTGAGCTGCCAAGCGACCTGGCCACGCCGCTTGCCCTGGTGATCAACGAACTGGTGACCAACGCCGTCGAGCATGGGCTCGCCGGTAAGGAAAACGGCACCGTATGGCTGAATGCTGAACGCCACCAGGGCAAAGACGGCGAAGAGAACCTGACGGTTACCGTCGCTGACGACGGCGTTGGGCTGCCTGACGAACCGCGGAGGGAAGGGCTGGGCCTCCAGATCGTCCGGACGCTGGTCCAGAGTGAGCTCGCCGGAACCATTGAGTGGTCGAAGAGGCCGGGCGGAGGTACTGAGGTGACGATCCAGATCGGGCTGGACGGCGCCCGCCGGCGCTAGGCCACTTTCCACGCCCACAAAGAAGGGCCGCTGCCATCCGGCAGCGGCCCTTCTTTGGTCCGGGCGGGGGTGCCCGGTAAGTCTTAAGGAGGTCCGGTTGGTCCTCTTCCGGGTCCCCTAGGAAGCCCGGCGTGCCCTAGCGGCACGGCGCTTCAGCGCACGGCGCTCGTCTTCGCTCATGCCGCCCCAAACACCGGCGTCCTGTCCGGTCTCGATTGCCCACTGCAGGCAGGTATCGATTACCGGGCACCGGCGGCAAACGCTCTTGGCCTCTTCAATCTGAAGAAGAGCCGGGCCGGTGTTCCCTACGGGGAAGAACAGCTCCGGATCCTTGTCCAGACATGCTGCGCGGCTCCGCCAATCCATGCTAATCACTATCTCCTCTGAAAAGTTGACTCCGCTTGTTTGTGAAAACATTCACGAGCAACCACAAACTAAAGGGGCCGGTTTCGGCCCCTGATTCCCCTCTACAAGGGTGTCACGCGATGGAAACGCAAACAAGGGTTAACAAGCTGTTAATCTGCCGGAAATGATGAGTGATGCGTCACAAAGGCCCGTGGCCTCGGTCCTCTAGGATCCCTAACCGGTCGCTGCCCCTCGACTATGTCCGGTATGGTGCCAGTGTGTCAAGACCCCAAAATTCCCCGGCCCAACAGTCGCGCCCGGGCGCAGTTGTCCTGATTTCGGCCATTCTGGTCTTTGAGGCACTTGCCCTTTTGGGAGTTGCGGGCTGGTACGTCTACAACCTGATCAACTCCACAGCGACCTCTTTCGGAGGAGCTGTCTTCAGCCTGTTCCTGATCGTCCTTGTGGCCGTATGGCTGCTGGTGGTTGGCCACTTCTTCTTCAGGGGCATGCGCTGGACGCGTGCTGCAGCACTGGTCTGGCAGCTGTTCATGATCGTTATTGCCGTGCCGACCCTGCAGGGCGGTGTGGTGCTGGTTGGGTTGGTGCTGCTCCTGCCCGCTGCGGCAGTCATCCTGCTGCTGTTCTCCAAGCCGGTCATCGCATGGACTTCGCGGACAAGTGGGGACACCAAGGCTTTCTGAGGCTGACGCCCATGCGCTGAGGGGATGCGCAGATCACCGCTTGTTCCTGGCCGCTGGTTCGCCACTCGTTGGACTGTTTCCCTGTCGTGTTTGTCACAAGGTTTGACGGCGCGCGTCTTTCTCGGACCTGCACTTGGACTGAATCAGTGTTGCGGGCGACTCCGGCAGGCAACGTCGCAGACTGGCCGTGGGCGGCGTGTTCCGTCGGCTTGAGCGAGGAGAACAGCCGGGAGAAAACCAGCTGAGCCGAAGAGGGGAGCCACAGATAACACGCTCCCGATTCCGTTGAGTGCTTCCCAAGGCGGATTGTCGCTGAGGGTACACTTCCAACCGGGGATCAAGTAATGCGCCAATGAGAGGTATGTGTGTCCCAAGAGTTACTGGCTGGCAGGCAGCAGCCCCCGACGCGTAGATCGTCGAAGAAGTCGACCTACCGTCCGGAGGTCCAGGGCCTGCGGGCACTCGCCGTCCTTATGGTGGTGACGTACCACGTCTGGTTCGGGCGGGTATCCGGCGGCGTGGACATCTTCCTGCTAATCTCCGCCTTCTTGCTGACCCTGTCCTTCATACGCAAGGTGGAAGCGGGCAGGGCCCTTGACCTTGGCCGGTACTGGCTGCACATGTTCAAGCGCCTGCTGCCCGCCGTCGTCGTGGTCCTGATCGGTGTCCTCGCGGCAACTGCTCTTTTTGTTCCCCGGTCGCGGTGGACGGAGATCCTCTCTCAGGCCTGGTCTTCCCTGTTCTACTTCCAGAACTGGGCTTTGGCGGCCAACTCCGTTGACTACTACGCCACCGACCAGAGCTTAGCCAGCCCGCTGCAGCATTTTTGGTCCCTCTCGGTTCAGGGGCAGGTGTTCATCCTCTGGCCATTGCTGTTCGCTCTGGCTGCGTTCATCGCCAAAGCGGGGAGGCTCCGTTTCCGCAGGGTAGTTCTGCTGGTATTCGGAACCGTCTTTACAGTGTCGTTGGTCTTTTCCATCTATGAGACCTATACAAACCAGGTCCAGGCATACTTCGATACACGCACCCGCCTTTGGGAGTTCGCATTCGGCACACTCCTGGCCTTGGCCTTGCCTTATCTCCGGCTGCCTCGGCCCGTGCGGATTGTTGCCGGTTGGGTCGGTCTCGCGGCCATGCTTTCGGGCGGCTTCATCCTCGATGTCCAGGGCCAGTTCCCGGGCTACGTTGCGTTGTGGCCCCTGGTCGCAGCGGCCTTGATCATTCTCGCCGGTCAGACCGACAGCCCAATAGGCGCAGACCGTCTGCTGACATGGAAACCCCTGATACGGCTGGGCGATATGTCCTATGCCCTCTACCTGTGGCACTGGCCTGTCCTGATCATCTACCTAATCTGGCGCGGGCGTGAAGAAGTCGGGCCAGTCGGGGGCACCGCCATCATCGCGCTGTCCCTTTTGTTGGCGTACCTCACCACCAGGTTCGTGGAACGACCCTTGCGATCCATGACGTGGGCGGAGAGAAAGCGGCGCCGGGCTGCCGTGGTGATCGGAGTATGCATCGCCTTGGTTACAGTTCCCGTGGCGGGTTGGCAGTCTGGCCTCAAGCTGGAAGCTGAGAAGCTGGCCGCCGGGGCTGATAGAAACAACCCTGGAGCTGTAGCCCTGTTGCCTGGGTTTGTCAGCGTCGCCGAGGAGGGCGCCCGGATACTTCCCCAGCCGGAGCATGCCAGCGCCGAATGGCCAGAGCTGCCTGGAGACTGCACGGATACTCAGCGAATGGAAGTTGTGTGCCAGCTCGACTTCAACGAGGATCCTAATGCGCCGCGAGTTGCGCTGATAGGCAGCTCGCATGCACAGGTATGGTTGTCGGCCGTTGTGCCCATTGCGGAGCAAAGAGGATGGAACGTCAGCGTTAGAGTGAAGGGATTCTGCCCCGTCACGTTCGAGGACGGAACAGACGAAGCGTGCCTGCGATTTAACGAGCAAACGATGAGCGAGTTGCTGGCATCTCCGCCGGACCTAGTCGTTACGACCGGCAGCATAACGGTCTTAGACGGCGAAGAACACATGCACGACACGTGGGTTCGATCCATCGAACAGATGCGTCGCGCCGGGAGTGCTGTCGTGGCCATCCGCGATACGCCGCGCATGGACGGATTCGCGCCAGTGTGCATCGAGGAGAACGAAGACCAGCCGCAACTATGCGGGATAGATGCTTCCAGGACACTGGGGGCCAGCAATCCTGCCGTAGAAGCGTCACGCGAACTCGGTATCATTCATCTCGACCTCAACGATTTTCTGTGCCCAGACGGCTATTGCCCAGCGGTAATAGGCAACGTTTTGGTTTACCTGGACAACCATCACCTAACCAAAACTTATGTCCGAAGTTTGCTGCCCGTTTTTGAACAGCGGCTAGACGATGGTCTTGTGAGCAGCGGAACGACGCCGAGCTTGACCCCTAAAGTGCCTGCTGACGGATAGTCAGATATCCTTGACCGTCGGGTGCGTGCCGCAGGCTGCACCGAAACTAACAGGAGTGATTGTGAACGTTGACCTCGTCGTGGTTGGGTCAGGCTTTTTTGGCCTCACCGTAGCCGAGCGTGCCGCTAAAGAGCTGGGCCTGAAAGTTGCGGTCCTGGACCGCAGACACCACATCGGTGGCAACGCCTACAGCGAGAACGAAGCCCAGACCGGAATTGAGGTCCACCGCTACGGCGCTCACCTCTTCCACACGTCCAACGAGCGTGTCTGGAATTACGTGAACGAGTTCACCCAGTTCACCAATTACGTCCACAAGGTCTACACCAGCCATAAGGGCGAGGTGTACCCCATGCCGATCAACCTCGGCACGATCAACCAGTTCTTCCGTTCCTCGATGGGGCCCGCCGAAGCCAGGGCACTCATCCAGGAACAGGCCGGCGAACTTGCCGGAACTGATCCGCAGAACCTGAACGACAAGGGCATCCAGCTGATCGGGCGCCCCCTCTACGAAGCGTTCATCAAGTACTACACCGGCAAGCAGTGGCAGACGGACCCCCGGAACCTGCCGGCTGAGATCATCTCCCGCCTCCCGGTTCGGTATACCTATGACAACCGGTACTTCAATGACAAGTACGAGGGCCTGCCGGTAGACGGCTACACCGCGTGGATCGAGCGGATGGCTGACCACCCGAACATCCAGGTGCACCTCAAGACTGACTTCTTCGACGAGGGACACGAATTCTCCCGCGCCACCACTCTGGGCCAGGTTCCCGTTGTCTACACGGGTCCCGTCGACCGTTACTTCGACTACGCCGAGGGCGATCTGTCTTGGCGCACGATCGACCTTGAAGAAGAAGTCCTCCCCATCGAGGATTTCCAAGGAACTTCAGTCATGAACTACCCGGACGAAGATGTCCCGTACACCCGGATCCACGAGTTCCGCCATTTCCACCCCGAGCGCGACTACACCAAGGACGCAACGGTCATCATGCGTGAGTACTCCCGCTTTGCTGAAAAGGGAGATGAGCCGTACTACCCGGTCAACACTGCTGAGGACCGCTCCAAGCTGCTTGCCTACCGCGACCTCGCCAAGGGCGAAAAGGACGTTCTGTTCGGCGGACGGCTGGGTACCTACAAGTACCTGGACATGCATATGGCCATCGGGTCGGCCCTGTCGATGTACGACAACAAGATCAAGCCCCACTTTACTGGGGGAGCCAAGCTGGAAAGCGGAGGAGTCGACGCGTGAGCAAGGTCGATACAGTGACGGAACCACAACAGTCAGGCACCGTGGACGCTTCCGGCGCGGACAACACCTGGCACACTGTCCAGCGGGTCATTTTTCCGGATCAGAGCCAGATGGACACGGCGCTCCTATATGTAGACACCGGCACCGCCAGGGGAGCTGCGTTCAACACCATGGACGGGTCCATGGCCACCACGTCGAAGGACGGTAAGGTGCCTGTGGCCGCCTCCGCCGCGGCTGCTCCCCAAGGGGAGGTCAACGTTGAGGACTTTACCTCTCGCACTTCAGGGATGGCGCGTCCCGGCCAGCGACTCTCGTTCGGCACCTATTTCAACGCCTTTGCGGCGAGCTACTGGCGCCGATGGACCCGGGTCGAGAACGTTCGCCTGCAAGTGGCCACCAGCGGCACCGGCGTTGTAAGCGTTTATCGTTCAAATGCGCGAGGATCACTGCAGCATGTGGAGACGCGTCGAGTGGCCGACGAGACCGTGTCAAGGTTCGACTTGCCGCTGAAACCCTTCGGCGATGGTGGGTGGTACTGGTTCGACCTGGTTGCCGGGTCATCCCCGCTGGTTCTAGACGCTGCTGAGTGGCAGGCACCCGGGGCAGCTAAGGCACCGGGCTCCGTTACGCTCGAAATCACCACCCTGAACAAAGTAGATTTCTGCCTCAATAATTTGCGGATTCTGGCAGACAATCCTGATGCCCTGGCTTACCTCAAAGAGGTCCTGATCGTTGATCAGGGAACCAAGAAGGTGAAGGATGCCCCCGGCTTTGCGGAGATTGAAGCCAGGTTTGGAGGGAAACTCCGCCTGATTCACCAGGGCAACCTGGGCGGATCCGGCGGCTTTGCCCGCGGCATGTATGAAGCTGTCCAGAATAACAGCGACTACGTGCTTCTCCTGGATGACGACGTAGTGGTCGAACCGGAGAGCATCGTCCGTATGGTCACCTTTGCGGACCATTGCAACAAACCGACGATTGTCGGCGGGCATATGTTCGATCTCTACAACCGCACGGTTCTTCACACCTTCGGGGAGACGGTCAATCCTTACCGTTTCCAGCCCGACCATCCGATTAAGGATCAGGTTCTTGGGCACGACTTCGCCATGACGAACCTGAGGACAACCCCCTGGATGCACCGCCGCGTCGACGTGGACTACAACGGATGGTGGATGTGCCTCATCCCGACGAAGGTCATTCGGGACATCGGGCTCTCCCTTCCGGTTTTCATCAAGTGGGATGATGCAGAGTACGGCCTGCGCGCGAGGGCCGCCGGCTACAACACCGTTTCGCTTCCAGGTTCCGCCGTATGGCACATCACCTGGGCTGACAAAGACGACGCCGTGGACTGGCAGGCCTACTTCCATAGCCGCAACCGCATTATTACTGCACTTCTGCACAGCCCGTACCCTCACGGCGGACGCGTAGTCCGGGAAGGCAGCTTCATCGATGTGAAGCACCTGATCTCCATGCAGTACTTCACTGCCCAGACAAGGGTTATGGCCCTGCGGGACCTGCTGGCGGGACCTGAGAACCTGCACGGGATCCTCGCCCACAAGCTGCCCGAGATCCAATCAATGAGGAATGATTACTCAGAGGCCAAATTTGAGCCGGACCCCGACGCATTCCCCACACCCGGGGTTAGCAAGCCTCCGCGGCGAGGGCGTGGTTTCCAGGCACCTTCTTACGTAACGCTGGTCCCATGGGCAGCTAAAACGCTCGTTCGGCAGCTAACGAAGCCTGTCTCCAGCAGCAGTGTGGAGCGACCTGAAGCCCGGGTGGCTCACGTAGACAACAAGTGGTGGCGCATGTCGCAGTACGACAGTGCAATAGTCACCAACGCAGACGGAACGGCCGCATCCTGGTACCACCGGGATCCCGCGAAGCTCAGGGAACTGCTCGTTGAGGGCATGCGCCTGAACGCGATCGTTCTGAAGGACTGGCAGAAACTCAGCGAGATCTACCGTCAGGCGCTTCCTTCGATAACCTCACTGGAAGCCTGGGGCAAGACATTCGATGAATACTCGGAAGAGAGCAAATAAGGTTGTCTTCTGAACGGCTGGAGACTCCCGGTCGCGGAGCGGGTTTCGTTGACCTGGTCCGCTCCCGGTTTCTCCTCAAGCTCCTAGTCTCCAAGGAACTGAAAGTACGCTACCGCGGGTCCGTGCTGGGCTTGTTGTGGTCCTACGTCAAACCGGGCGTTCAGTTCGTTGTGTTCTACGTTGCCCTTGGGGTTTTCTTGAACCTCGAGCAGAGCGACAGTAATCCCAGAGGGCTGCCGAACTATGCCATCTACCTTTTCTCCGGCATCGTACTGATCAACTTCTTCACTGAAGCACTGGGCAACGCCTCCCGGTCAATCGTCGGTAACGGCGGCCTGATAAAGAAGATCTACCTTCCCCGCCAGCTGTTTCCCGTGGCATCTGTCTGGGTCTCGGGCGTGCATTTCGTGCCGCAGATACTGATCCTGTTGGTGGCATGCCTGTTTAACGGATGGCGTCCGGGAGTGCTGGAAGTGGCTGCTGCCCTTGGCGGGTTTGTGATCGTTGGTCTGCTGGCTACGGGTCTTGGCTTGTTGTTCGGTGCGGTCAACGTGTACTTCCGTGATGCGGAAAACCTTGTCGACATGCTGCTCATGATCGCCACCTGGGCATCCCCGGTTTTGTACTCATGGGTGATGGTACGGAACAAGCTGGGAGAGACCGCCTTCAACCTCTACCAGTTGAATCCCATAACCGTAGGTGTGGAGACTTTCCACTTCGCTTTCTGGCTGCCAACTACGGATGGGGCAGAGCAAATCCCTCCTCACCTCCTCTCCGTTTGGCTGCCCGTTGGGCTGGCCATTTCTGCAGCCGTGCTGCTCTTTGGCCAGTTCGTTTTCCGCCGCCTTGAAGGCCGATTCGCGCAGGAGCTCTAAGCCTTGGTCAATGCCATTGAAGTACGAAACGTCAACAAGCAGTTTGTCCTGCGGCATACGCGTTCCATGAAGGAAGCCTTCGTCTGGCTGGTCAAAGGACGCAAGGGGGACCTGTCAGAGAAGTTCCATGCGCTCAAAGGCGTGTCCCTTGATGTTGAACAGGGAGAGACCGTTGCCCTGCTGGGACTCAACGGTTCCGGCAAGTCCACCCTCCTGAAGCACATCTCAGGAGTTATGCGCCCTGATAGCGGGACCGTGGGCACCCGGGGGAGGGTCGCCGGACTCATCGAGGTGGGAGCAGGCTTTCACCACGATCTGAGCGGACGTGACAATGTGTACCTGAACGGGGCGATCCTTGGCATGTCTGAGGAAGAAATCAACGAGAAGTTCGATTCCATCGTTGAATTCTCCGAGATCGGTCAGTTCATCGACACGGAGGTGAAGTTCTATTCCTCCGGCATGTACCTTCGGCTGGCTTTCTCGGTGGCGGTGCATACGGATCCTGAGGTGTTTCTCGTCGACGAAATTCTTGCGGTCGGCGATGAACCGTTTCAGAAAAAGTGCATCAACAAGATCAAGGAGCTCGCCGCAGAGGGGAAAACCCTGGTGGTAGTCAGCCACGACCTAGACTTGGTGTCCCGCATCTGTGAGCGGGGAGTGCTGCTAGAGCACGGTGAAGTGATCATGGACGGTCCGGTTCATGACGTCGTTAGCCGGATGCGAGCAAACTGACGGAAGCTGCCTGGTCAGCCACTAACCGCAGACACAAAAAGAGCCCGGCCGGGTCAATCTGAACTGCTCCCCGAAGGTTGGACTGAGAAATCTGTTCACTCTCGGGGAGCAGTTCTATGTATGGCAGCTGTTCGTTATCGGAGGAGCAGCGTGAGGCAGCGGTAGCCCTGTTTGAGCTGGGTTGGGGGTACAAGGTAGCGACGAAGCTCGGCGTGGGCAAGAAGGCTATAGGCGGGTTATACGACAGGTGGAGAGTGCGCGGAGGGACAACACTATTGGCCAAGCCAACCGAGCGTAGGTTTTCGTTTGAGTTCAAGCTCATGTTTGTTCAGCGTTTCCTGGCAGGCGAAACGAAGGTCGCCTTGGCGCAGGAGTTTCAGCTGTCGTCACCGATTCTCATTAAGACGTGGGCCGGCCAGTACCGCAGTGACGGTGAAGAGGGCCTGCGCCCGAAACCCAAGGCCGCCCGAAAGCACCTGCCCGGGCCACGGAGTCCGCGCCGTCATTGCACTAAAGGCTGAGCACCGTCTGGATCTGCTCCTGGACGTGGCCGGCTTGGCTCGTTCAACGTTTTTCTGCCACCAGGCCCGCTTCCAGGACCCGGACCCGCAAGCGGAGCTCAAAGCCGCGGTCCGGGAAATCTTCGTGAAGAACCATGCCCGGTACGGGCACCGCCGTATCCACACGGTGCTGGTCAAGCAGGGCTGGACCGTGGCGAAGAAGACCATGTTGAAGCTGATGCGCTCTCTTCAGCTGGTCTGCAAGGTTCGACGCAGGAAACGCTACGCCTCTTACCGCGGTGAGTAGGGTGAAGTGGCACCGAATCTGCTGAACCGGGAATTCGAAGCTGCGGCACCAAACCAGAAATGGGTTACGGACGTGACCGAGTTCCGCGTCGGTGACCGCAAAACACCGATGCCTTGGCAACGCAGCTCAGCGCGTACATCGGCTGGTACAACCATGAACGCATCTCGACAAAGCTCGAGGGCCTGAGCCCGGTGTAATACCGTGCCCAAGCCCTCGCGGCTTAGGATCTTATTTGGCCAGTCCAACTTTCGGGGACCAGTTCAATCCGGACGGGCTCTTCCGTGTGTTAGTCACACCCGGTGATCCTGTAGAGGTTGGCATCGGGGCCTGTGGACTTGACCAGTTCAAAGCCGGGCTTTCCGGCGAGATCCATCACCCCGGCGTACTCAGGTCCGGTGTCGGACAGGGCACGGGTACCAAAGTCCAGAACGTACTCGACATCCTCATCCTGGAGGGCGGCACAGACATCGGCGTCGAATTCAGGAAGCTCCGCCGAGATGAGGATTCGTTCCGGGTCGGTGCTGGCAAACATGTGGGGTGTAAGGACTTCACGGCCGCCGAAGGCATAGGCCATGGAGCTGCCGTTCCAGGGGTTGTTCGCAATGACTGCGTCTTCCGGCACGTACTCGTCAATCACCTCGACCAGCTCGAGTTCCGTCGGGGTCAGCAGCGGCGAGGACTCATCGAAGGAGTACAAGGACATAGTGAACTGAATATAGGCCTTCACCGGGCCGAAGTAACCGAATAGAGCCAACGATGCCGTGAGGATAGTCAATGCCAGGACACGGAGTGACTGCGCATTCGCCCAGCGTACTTCCAACCGGCGGGCCGTACGCTCCGGCATGGCTTTGAGGATCCACTGCAGGATCGCCCAGGCTCCGACGGCGCCAAGGATAGTGGCGAATACGGGCAGGAACGCTGCCAGACGGTTGGTGTCCTGATACCAGTTGCCCGTAAGGAAGTTGCGGAGGAAACCGCGTTCCTGTGATGCGTCGACTACATAGAACCAGACGGCGAGCGCATAGCTGGCAATAAGCCAGCGGTTCGTCTTTGTCTGGAACAGGTAAACAGCGCCGGCAAGCACCAGTATGGTGACAAACCAGTTGGCGGGGGTGCCCATTGGGCTGTTGGTCAAGGCTTCACCTATGGCGCCGCCAGTGGTGTCGTGAGGTCCCCAGGAGTCATAGAACGCCGGACGCAGATAGAGCCAGACAAGAGTTGCGACTACCGCCCCCGCAGCAGTCAAGATACCGAAAAGTACCAGACTGGAGGGGGCCTCGGCACGATTCGTCCACCGCTGCTTGGCCACGCGCCACCATACGGTCAGGATGAGCGGAAGAGAGAACACCAGCAAGGCATTCACCACGCTCATGTGGGCTGTTGACGCGCCGGCAAGGGCGAGCAGGAAAGCTAACCACCACGACCGCTGGAGATGCTGGTCCTGATCGAGATCTGCCCCGCGGAACAGCCTGACTACTATGCCCAGGAGCAAGGGAAGCATGGCGGTGGCCAGCGTGTTGGGGAACAGCGGTCCCCAAACGAGCAGGAGGTACGGAAACGCGATCTGCGATGCGGACAGTATTCCGGCAGCCAAAGTGATCAGTGGATTGTTGCCAAAAACGCTGCGGGCGAAGAAAACGCACGCGAGAGTCCACACCACGCTGGCGGAAACGATGTTGATCGCGTTTTCAGCCAGGGGAACGCTGGCATCGGTCAGCTGGACCGTCAGCGCCGCAAATGAATGCCAAACAGCGGGATAGACGCCGACGCCGCCCTCACCCTGCAGCTCGCCAAGAGTCAGCGAAGAAGCATTCCCCGTCTCCAGCACATGGCGGATTGCGTTGAGATGGAACACATTGTCGAAGTTCTGGGCGAAATGCTCGGGCTGGCCGATGAGCTGCATAACGCGCCGGGAGATCATTGCGGCAGCCACTGCCACAGCCGCGAAGGGCACCAGGATCGTCCGCCAGCTGCTGGGAGCGGACTGGTTCACCGACCGCGCGCTCTTGACGTTCCTGGTCCAGAACGCCGTGGCGGCCCATGCAGCCGCACAAGTCAGAACGGTCCCCGCGGCGTAGACCCAAATCGACCACTCAACACCGAGGATTCCTCCAATGACGCCGAAGACGCCCACGACGGCGGCGGAGAAAGCGGGTGCGAGGGCAAGGACAGAGAACCCCCGAAATCGCAGCGTCAAGGCGACAATTAGTCCTGGTATAACCACCAGCCCGGCAGTCACCAAAAGCACGGGTAGTACGGGTATCCAGGACAAGTGGTCTCCTCAGAAGGGTTAAACGTTATGGCCGGGTAGGCCAATAAGAGTTTACTCGGAAGCAAATACCACTGTGCCCCGAGGGGCCGTCACGGGTCGGGCAGGCTCTAACGGCCGTGCTGCAAGAGTCCGGAAAGGTAGTTTCCGTACCCGCTCTTCGCAAGTTTTTCAGCACGTACCAAAAGTTCATCATCCGTAAGGAAGCCCATCCGCCACGCCACTTCCTCGGGAGAGCCGATCTTGAGTCCCTGGCGGTTCTCCACTGTGCGGATAAAGTTGGACGCTTCATTTAGTGAGTCGAAGGTCCCGGTGTCCAGCCAAGCAGTGCCGCGGGGGAGGATTTCCACTTGGAGCTTGCCGCGTTCGAGGTAGACCCGGTTGACGTCAGTGATCTCGAGTTCGCCGCGGGGCGAGGGCTTGAGGGACTTTGCTATCTCCAGAACCTCGTTGTCATAGAAATAGAGTCCCGGAACGGCAAAGTTGCTCTTGGGCTGCGCAGGCTTTTCCTCAAGCGAGAGCGCACGCCCTTCGCCGTCAAATTCGACGACGCCGTAGGCAGTCGGGTCCTGAACCCAGTAGCCGAAGATCGCTCCGCCGTCGACTTCGGAAAAGCGCCGCAACTGAGCGCCCATTCCGGGACCGTAGAAGATGTTGTCTCCCAGGACGAGTGCCACCGGACCGTCACCAATGTGGTCTGCTCCCAGGATGAAGGCCTGTGCCAGCCCATCAGGTGAAGGTTGTTCGACGTAGCTCAGCGATACCCCGAACTGGCTGCCATCCCCCAGCAGGCGCTGGAACTGTTCAGTGTCCTGGGGTGTTGTGACAATGAGGATGTCCTTGATGCCCGCTAGGATGAGTGTGGATAGCGGGTAGTAGATCATCGGCTTGTCATAAACGGGTACGAGCTGCTTGCTGATGCCCATTGTGATGGGGTGGAGCCGTGAACCCGTGCCCCCGGCCAAGATGATTCCGCGCATGGGATAATGATGTCTCACAGTGGCTACCGCACCAAATCCGCAGCCGCGGCATGCTGCCCCTGCGTTTGGACGGGGATCGACAGTTAGGCGGAACTTGAGTAAATCTCCACGGACGGCTTTCAGCGGTCCTGCTAACCGGTCCATCGGCGGCAAATCAGCTGCGGGAGTTGGAAGTGCATCACTGGTATCGGCGGCCGTCGGGTATGTCCTGCTCCTGGTCGCGGCGCGAACCCTGGACACGGAAGCGAACGCCGTATTCCTCGCCTTCTGGTCGTTCCTTTTCTTTATCTTTGGCGTGCTGGGCGGGATTACTGTCGAGACGACTCGTGCCACGAAAGCATCCGCAGATCTGCCTGAGGCTGACCGTGGTTCCCGTTTCGCCGGCCCGGCGCTGCTCATCGGCGCTGCCACCAGCGTCGTCCTTCTTGCAACCTCATTTTGGTGGGGCGGGGAGCTGTTCGGTCCGCTGGCACCGACTCTCGTTCCCGTCATCTGCATAGTTGCGGTCGTCTATGCCGGGCACGTTACTACTATCGGCGCTCTGGGAGGCACCGGACGGTGGAACAAATACTCGGTTGCTGTCTTTGCCGAGTCGGGAGTTCGCTTGGCAGCGGCTGGTGTGGTGTTCGCAGTAGGCGCCACCGTTGGCGGGCTAGCAGTGGCTTCTGCCCTGGCAGCGGCTGCCTGGCTGCTCATGCTCCTTTCTTCAAAGGATGTGCGTTCCGCTTTCTTCTCCCGTGCTGATGTAGGTGCCGGCCGGTATGTACGCAACGTCCTTCACGCCTGTATGGCGGCAATGGCGAGTGCCGCGCTGGTGGTGGGTTTTCCTGCCATGTTGAAATTCACCACGCCGGACCCGGTCTATCTTGCCTCAGCCCCGTTGCTGATGGCCCTGTCATTGACCAGGGCACCGCTGATGATTCCCCTGACTGCATTCCAAGGCGTTGCCATTACGCACTTCATGTCGCGCAAGGATGACGGGGCCAAGGCATACGTGCCCATCTTCCTGTCCGTTCTTGGCGTCGCCGTCGTAGGGGCAGCGGCCGCAGCCCTGATCGGTCCTTGGCTGATGGTCTTCCTGCTGGGTCCTGACTACCACGTCTCCGGCGCCGTCCTGGCTGCCCTAACTCTAGATTCTGGCTTCCTGGCGCTCCTGACGCTGACGGGGTCCCTTACGGTGGCGGCGGGCCGTCACCGGGCCTATTCATTGGGCTGGGTCTGCGCTGTTGTTGTCTCCCTCGCGGTGCTGCTGCTTCCTCTTGGCATTGAAGCGAAGACGGTGCTGAGCCTAGCCCTGGGGCCCATCTGCGGGATTACGGTACACACAGTCTTCGTCCAAAAGAGCTTGAAGCCAACGCGGGTGTGAGGCAACAGCGGTAGGGCCTCAACATGAGGGACCATGCAAAACCGGTAGGCTGGGTGCATGCAGAATCTCCTTGTGACCGGCGGCGCCGGCTTTATCGGTTCGAATTTTGTGCACTATGCACTGGCCAATACTGACGTCTCCATAACGGTCCTGGACAAGCTGACATATGCAGGCAACATGGCTTCGCTGCAGGGGTTGCCCGAGGAACGTTTCACTTTCGTCCAGGGCGACATCTGTGATGCTGACCTCGTAGACCGTCTGGTCGGAGAGACCGACGTCGTGGTGCACTACGCAGCGGAGTCCCATAACGACAACTCCCTGCACGATCCGCGTCCGTTCCTGGACACCAACATCATTGGCACCTACACGCTGATCGAAGCTGCCCGGAAGCACGGTAGGCGCTTCCATCACATCTCCACGGACGAGGTTTACGGCGACCTGGAACTCGATGCCCCTGAGAGGTTCACCGAATCCACCCCGTACAACCCCTCCAGCCCGTACTCCTCCACCAAAGCCGGCTCGGACCTGCTGGTGCGTGCCTGGGTCCGTTCCTTCGGTCTGCAGGCCACCATCAGCAACTGCTCGAACAACTACGGGCCGTACCAGCATGTGGAGAAATTCATCCCGCGGCAGATCACCAACGTGATCGACGGCATCCGGCCCAAGCTCTATGGTGCCGGGGAAAACGTCCGTGACTGGATCCATGCCAACGACCACTCCTCGGCTGTCCTGACCATCATCGAGCGGGGCGAGATCGGGCAGACCTATCTGATCGGCGCTGACGGTGAGAAGAACAACAAGGAAGTTGTGGAGCTGATACTGAAGCACATGGGTCAGCCGGCTGATGCCTATGACCAGGTCATTGACCGGCCGGGCCACGACCTGCGGTACGCCATCGACTCAACCCGCCTGCGCACAGAACTGGGCTGGGAGCCGAAGTTCTCCAACTTCGAGGCAGGCATCGAGGACACCATCGCCTGGTATCGGGAGAACGAAGCCTGGTGGCGGCCGCAGAAGGCCGAGACCGAAGCCAAGTACAAGGTCCAGGGCCAGTAACGGCGATGGTTGAATTCTCGAAGGCGCTTACCCCGCACGAAACCCCCATCCCCGGCGTCGTTCTCTACGACCTGCCTGTCCACGGCGACAACCGCGGCTGGTTCAAGGAGAACTGGCAGCGGGAAAAGATGCTGGCGCTGGGCCTGCCTGACTTCGGCCCCGTCCAGAACAACATCTCCTTCAACGAGAAGGCCGGCACAACCCGGGGCATCCACGCCGAACCGTGGGACAAGTACATTTCAGTTGCCACCGGACGGATCTTCGGCGCATGGGTGGACCTGCGCGAGGGCCCCAGCTTCGGAACCGTGTTCACGGCGGAGCTGGACCCCAGCCAGGCCATCTTCATTCCCCGCGGAGTAGGAAACGCCTTCCAGACGCTGGAAGACAACACCGCCTACACCTACTTGGTGAATGACCACTGGAGTGCTGACGCTCAGGGACAGTACACCTTTCTGAACCTCGCAGACGAGACGGCTGCCATCGAATGGCCGATCCCGCTGGATCAGGCTGAGCTCTCGGACAAGGACAAAGCGCATCCCCGTTTGGCGGACGTGGTGCCGATGAAGCCGCGCCGCATCCTCGTCCTGGGTGCCGACGGCCAGCTGGGCAAGGCCCTTCGCAACGCGTACGACGGCGATGCCTCCGTGGAGTTCGCCGGCCGCGCGGAGTTCGACCTGGCGGATCCTGCTTCCTATGAGCGGAACTGGAAGAACTACTCCGCGATCATCAACGCAGCTGCCTACACTGCCGTGGACGCGGCGGAATCTCCTGATGGCCGGCGCATGGCCTGGGAAATCAACGTCAGCGCCGTCGCTCGGCTGGCACGGGTGGCAGCCGCGAACCGCCTGACGCTGGTGCACGTCTCCAGCGACTACGTCTTCGACGGCACCCGCCACACCCACCCGGAGGACGAGCTCTTCTCGCCGCTGGGCGTCTACGGGCAGACCAAGGCCGCCGGCGACGCCGTTGTCTCCGTGGTCCCGCAACACTACATTGTGCGGACCAGCTGGGTGATTGGTGAAGGCAGTAACTTCGTGCGCACCATGGTGTCCCTCGCTAAGCGGGGAGTCAGCCCCTCGGTGGTCAACGACCAGATCGGCCGTCTGTCCTTCACGGAGGAGATTGCGGCGGGCATTGTGCACCTGCTCGCCAGCGGGGCGCCGTATGGAACTTACAACCTGAGCAACGCCGGCGAACCGGCAAGCTGGGCAGAGATCGCGGCCTCCGTCTTTGAACTGGCGGGACGGAAGCGCAGTGATGTCAGCGGAGTCTCAACGCAGGAGTACTTCGAGGGGAAGGAAAGTGCGCCCCGGCCGCTCAACAGCGCTTTCGATCTCAGCAAAATCAAGGGGACCGGCTTCGTTCCTGCCGACTATGCAGCCCGGTTGCCGGCCTACGTTTCTGGAGTGTCCAATGCAGCAATCTGATGCCACGGTTGGAATCTACATCCCCTTCTGGGGCGAGCTCGAATATCTTCGAGTAGCCGTGGACAGTGTCCTGGCCCAGACGAATCCAGACTGGACACTCACGGTAGTCAACGATGCGCATCCGGACTATTCAGTCGATGCCTACTTTGCGACGCTGGACGATCCGCGGATCAGATACATCCGCAACGAGTTGAACCGCGGAATTACAGAGAACTTCCGCAGATGCGTGCAAATGGCGGTGGAACCCCGCGTCGTCGTCATGGGCTGCGATGATTTCCTCCTTGAGGGATACGTTGAAGCCATCACCAAGGCCCACGCCGATCACCCGGAAGCTGATCTCATCCAGCCCGGCGTAGTGGTTGTGGACGAAGAAGGCACGGTGGTCGCGCCCTTGGTCGACAGGGTGAAACAGAGACTGCTGCGGCCCCGGCATGAGTCCCCGCTGCTGCTCTCCGGCGACAAGCTTGCAGCAAATCTAATGCATGGCAACTGGCTCTACTGGCCGTCTCTGGCCTTTAGGCGTGAAGCGGTCCAAAGACACGATTTCCGCGATGGATTCCCTGTTATCCAGGACCTGGCCCTGATCCTGGACGTCCTGTTAGACGGAGGGGACCTGCTGGTGGTTCCGGACGTTGTATTTGCCTACCGCAGGCACAACTCCAGTGCATCGTCGCTGGAGCTGCTGGACGGATCCCGGTTCGCCGGGGAACGGAAGTTCTTCGAACATGCGGCGCTGCTGGCCAAGGCCAAGGGCTGGCCCAGGACCGTCTCAGCAGCAAAGCTTCACGTTACTTCGCGGCTGCATGCCCTGGTACTCCTGCCCGGTGTGCTGGTGCGCCGGGATTTTCGAACGGCCAAGGTGCTCCTACGCCACGTTTTCGGAAGCTGACTTACGCGCAGAGGTTCAGATGCCTGGAACAGCGACTGGAATGGCGGCAGGAGCAGAGCACAGACATTTGGCCAGAGACGAGTATTTCTATAGCCTGTAAATGCGTATGCCCGGGTCTGGCACCCCGAACCGGGCGACATCGAACAGGATGGATACGGGCCCGCTTCCCGCTGGAATCGGTCGGAAGCCGCCCAACATCGCGGTCCTGGGGCATAGATACCCTGGACTGAAATTATGAACGACTGCAGAATGGTTTAGGACTCCCGTGGATAATGCTGAGTTTCTGTCGCAGGACCGGCTGCTGGTCATCATGCCTGCCTGGAACGAATCTGAGTCGGTGGGAAACACCGTCGCCGAAGTAATCCGCACAGTTCCGAACTGCGACGTCCTGGTTGTCGACGACGGGTCCACGGACAACACAGCGGACCTGGCTGCGGCTGCGGGGGCGACCGTCCTGCGGCTCCCATTCAATCTGGGCGTTGGCGGAGCGATGCGTTCCGGCTACAAGTACGCCAAACGGTGGAACTACACCCGTGCGATCCAAGTCGACGCTGACGGACAGCATGATCCCAAGGACCTCGTAAGCGTGGTGAAGGGCTTGGAAAAGGCGGATATCTCCATTGGTGCCAGGTTTGCGGAGAAGGGTAACTACGAGGTCCGGGGGCCGCGCAAATGGGCCATGTCATTCTTGGGCTGGTCCATTTCCCGTGTTGCGAAGACCCGTCTGACTGATGTCACATCGGGTTTCCGCGCAGCAAATTCCCGGGCCATCGCCCAGTATTGTGAGCACTATCCGGCTGAGTATTTGGGTGACACCATCGACTCGCTCGTGGTAGCCGTTCGGTCTGGGCTGACCGTGACTCAGGTTCCGGTTGAAATGCGGCCCAGGCAAGGCGGCCAGCCCAGCCATAACCCTGCCAAGGCAGCGCTTTACCTGGCACGCAGCGGGTTTGCTCTTGTGATAGCGATGACCCGAAAAAAAACCCGAACCCCAGAACAAAGCGGAGCAGCGAAATGACCAATACCCTGGTGCCGTTTATCATGGCGCTTCTAGTCGTCGGTGCGGTCGTGTGGCTCCTGCGCCAGCGGAAACTCAGGGAGAAGTACGCCGTACTATGGATCCTTGTCGGACTAGCCACACTGGTCCTTGCTGGATTTCCGCAACTGCTCACCATGGCCGCAGATCTGGCCGGATTTGCGCTTCCGTCGAATCTCCTGTTCCTGTTGGCTATTCTTTTGCCAATCGGCGTTTGCCTGCACCTTTCCCTGGAGATTTCAGTCGTTGAGGACGAAACCCGCGCCTTGGCCGAGGAAGCGGCGATCCTGCGGGCCCAGCTGGACGCGGTCCAGGCCCGGGTTGACCGGATGGATCCTGTCCAGAAGCTGCGCCACTCAGGTGACAAGGACGAAATGCACGGCAACAGTATCCCCGAGCATCACTCAGAGGAGCAGTAGAACACCAGCAACACGGACTAACTGCTGCAGCAGCGCCAGCGGCGGGACTCGAATAAACAGGGCTGCGGTACCTTAACAGCAATGGGACCGCCTTCATTATGAAGGCGGTCCCATTGCGATGGTTCCTCGAACGGTTAACGGATAACCCCAACCGAGGTTGCGGCTCCCCGGCTCCAGCGACCTGTCAGCGGACGGTCATCCGGGTTGCCGAAGGCGAATTTGCTGGTGACTGCGAGAGTCGCATGGTCATCGGTTAGGTACCACACGTTGTTCCGCTGAACCCCTGCCGTAGTGTGTCCGTCATTGTCCCAGTCACCGGATATTGCGGTGTCGCCGGCATTGCCATAGATGAAGGACTGGTGCACCCAGGGACGAATGTTGCTGTTGGTCAGGTAGAACCGTTTCCCGATGCCTTCCATCCGGGCTACACCGAGGGTGTCGTACCCATCGCCGTTCCAGTCCCCGACGATCGGGGTGTCGTAGGCCGCGCCGAAGGCAAAGGTTCCGTCCGCCCGGCCGGTGGTGTTCGAGTTTCGAAGATAGACCATCCCGTTACGGAAGACCCCCATGGTGTCGAATCCGTCGCCGTTCCAGTCCCCGCAGATGGGGCGGTCTCCCTTTTCGCCGTAGACAAGTCGAGTGACCGGCGATGTACCAGTGAGGCCGGTGCGGATGTACCAGACTCCGTCACGGAACGCCGCAGGCGTGGCGATGCCGTCACCGTCCCAGTCGCACGTGACAAACTCGTCGGTTGTGTGGCCGTAGCTGAGGCTGGCCACAGGACTGCTGTTGTAATAGAGCCTGGCGACACCGGAGACCCGGGAACCCCTGGCGAAGTCACGCAGCTTCTGCAGCGATCCGTTATAGACATTGGAGTCGCCCTCGAAAGGCCCGGTGCTGCTGTACTGCCAGAGGGTGTAGTTGCCCCAACCCTTCGGCAGGCTTCCGGCAGTTTTTCCATAGCTGGCGATGTGAAGGGGCTGGCTTGAGAAAGCGCTGGAGTTTCCGGTGCAGGTTTTCCACCAGTCCGTGGTCGTGTAGATCATTGGGGGCCGGCCCGTACGGGCCGCAACAGTCGCTGAGAAATCCCTGATCCACGAGACCATCTGGCTCGGAGTCATGTCGTAGCAGGTATTGCCCAGTTCGGGATAGGGGTTGTACTCGACATCCAGCAACGGGGGCAGAGTGTTGCCGTCCGCGGACCACCGCCCCCCGTTGTTCACAAAGTAATTCGCCTGCGCGGCACCGCTGGAGACGCTTGGAATCGCGAAATGGTACGCACCGTGCAGCATGCCTGAGCTGACGGCGCCGGAAGTCTGACGCGTATACAACGGGTTGACGTAGGATGTCGCCTCTGTGGCTTTGACATAGGCGTAACGAGCGCCCTGGGTCCACGCGCGGTTCCAGTTCACCGCCGGCTGGTGGCTGCTGACATCCATGCCCTGAAGCCCTGACGGCATCCAGGTCGACGCCAGTGAAATAGCCGGCTCCCTTGCAGCGATCCGTGCCATCGACGCGGGCCCAATGTGCAGCTGCTGAGCTGAAGCTAAGGTTTCCGCGGCGTTCGAAGGTGTGGCCAGTTCTGGGTCCGCCAGGTCTTCCTCGATCAGGGTTTGCTCTGCATCGACGCGCTCTGCGAGTTCGACGGCGCTTGGCACCTGGGGGTCCTGTGTGTCCTCGATCCGCTCGAGGCCCTGCCCCATTTTTGCGCCCAGGATGCCAATGATCGACTCAAGGTCGTCTTTGGCAGCGGCCGTGGCTTCCGGGGTGGCTTCCGGCGGTGCCGCGGGCTCACTGGGGGCAGCCGTGGTAGGGGCCGGTTCTGTCTGGACAGCGGCAGGATCACTGACGGCTGGCACTGGGGTGGGCTCAGCATCCGACGGTGACGGTGCCGCCGGGATCTGCTCAGGGGCCGTCGTGGCCGGCTCGGAGTGGGCTGGGGGTGCGGTTTCCCAAGGGAGGACCGCTGCATGGGCCGGCGCCGCGACTGCCATGACGGTAGTGAGAACGAGTGCCGGCAGGGACCATCTTCGAGAAAACACAGGAGCTCCAGAGCAAGGGGGACGAATGTCCAAAATGACAGACTGCCTAGGATTCTATCTCTGACATGTGACCCATGTGATTATTGGTGCTGGTGTGGCACGGAGCGGCGAGAAGTCTTACGGCACAGGACCACCGTGACAGAGCATGGGATTCTCACGTGAACGCATGGCGGGCGAGCATTAATGCCGTGCGGCGGTCAACCTTGCGCGTATTTTGCAGCAGAACGACCAGGGCGTGGAGCCTGGACGTCCAGTGCAGCTTCGCCGCCCAAGATGCATGGGGCCATCCCAGTGCCCGAAACCTCCTGGCTTCATTCTTGAAGAACCGTCTCTCCTCGGCGAATCTCCTTCCATCCACCGCACGGACGGAGGAATCCGAGGCCTTGTGCCGCCGGTATTGGAAGACAACGTCGTTCACTATGAGGAGGCTTCCGCCAGCCGCCGCTATGTCCAGCAGGAGCGCGAGATCCTGTACAACGTCGTATTCCGGGTTGAAGCCGTGCATCTGAATGCTGTCCCTCCGCCATGCGAGCGACGGAAAGTAGTGCCAGCCCGAATGGAGCAGGCTGCATGCCATGGTTTCGCCGGAGATGGCGTTCACGGTCCTGCGGAAGCCCGGCTGCGTCAGCTGTTTGACAGCATCCGTGAGGGTCCAGGTCCGGCGGCCGTTCTCATCTATGACCTGCACGCCCGGCTGCACGACTGAAGCAATGGGATGGGCGGCCATGGCTGCCGTTACGGACTTCAGGTAACCGGCCAGCATGACGTCGTCTGCGCCCATCATCACGACGATGGGCGATTCGGCCATACCCAGGGCTTTCTGGAAATTCCGGTTCGCGCCCAGGTTCTCCTGGTTCCTGACATACGTGATCCGGGGGTCCTGCAGCGATGCGGCCCACGCTATTGGCTCTTTGCTTGGATACGCGTCGTCTACGATAATCAGCCGCCAGTTTTCATAGTCCTGCTCCTGCACACTCCGGACTGCCGTCTGGAGCAGTCCTGGATCTCCAAAATAGGGGAGGAGGACATCCACCGCATCCATCACCCTGCACCAGCTCCTGCGGTTGGCGGCTGCGGCCAGGCAATCTAGTCACCGCCGAACGGAATAACCGGGTCTACGACGCTAGGTGTTGCCTTATCGTTCCGGCAAGGGAATCTGCTCCATTGGCCCCTGGTACGCAGGATTTGCTCAGCGCCCCGAGCAGCGTCCTCCCTTCAGTGCTAGGCAGTTGTCGCTGGCAACGGTTTTCCCCAACCGCGCAATTGCACTCTCGCCACGATCAAGGAAATCACCTATCCTCTCCCGCATGGCTGCACTGGCCTGCAGAAATAGTCTCGTTGCCGCCTCAGCCGAAGGCCGGGGAGGATAAACCGGGGGAGCCCAATGGACGCTGTGCGTATTGTCGAGGATGAGGTCAGGGAGCTCATCCGCGTACGCGGGCTGGACCCCGCCCGCCAAGCCGGAGAAGTGCGGCGGCTGGTGGAGGCGGCCGTCCAGGACTACGACCAGCGGTCACTGCTCGGCACCCTGCCCGCACTGGGACAGCTTGATAGAGCCAGGAAGCAGGTTTTCGACGCCGTCGCCGGATTCGGAGCCCTGCAGCCCCTGCTTGATGATCCGACGGTCGAGGAGATCTGGATTAACTCCCCAGGTGAGGTTTATGCGGCCAGAGACGGAAGATCCGAACTCACACCCCTGAACCTGACATCGGAGCAGGTGCGGGACCTGGTGGAACGCATGCTGAAATCCTCCGGCAGACGCCTGGACCTCTCGTCACCGTTCGTCGATGCGGCCCTGCCGGACGGTTCACGGCTTCACGTTGTCATCCCTGATGTGACCCGGAAGCACTGGGCCGTCAATATCCGCAAATTCATAGTCCGGGCCAGCCGCCTCGAACATCTCGTCGAGCTGGGAACACTGACCCCCCAGGCTGCACGCTTTCTTTCCGCGGCGGTGTCAGGCGGATTGAACATCCTTGTCTCCGGGGCAACCCAGGCCGGTAAAACGACGCTTCTGAATTGCCTTGCCGCATCCATCGGCGCCCGGGAACGCGTCGTCACGGTGGAGGAGATCTTCGAACTGCAGCTTCCCCTGCGCGACGTCGTGGGGCTGCAGTGCAGGCAGGCCAACCTGGAAGGAACCGGCGAAATTCCGCTGCGGCGCCTGGTTAAGGAAGCCCTTCGGATGCGGCCTGACAGGCTGATTGTGGGTGAGGTTCGGGAAGCCGAGAGCCTGGACATGTTGATTGCATTGAATTCCGGCCTTCCCGGCATGTGCACGGTTCACGCCAACAGCGCGCACGACGCCGTCACGAAGATCTCTACGCTGCCTCTGTTGGCGGGGGCCAACATTTCCAGTTCCTTCGTTGTTCCCACCGTGGCCTCCTGCATAGACCTGGTGGTCCATTGTGTCCGGACTCCTGCCGGGCGACGGGAAGTCACTGAAATCCTGGCTTTGGGGCGAAGGGTGGAAAACGGGGTTATAGAATCCACGCTCGTCTTTCAGCGTGTCGATGGCCGTTTGGAAGCTTCCCCGTCTGCGCTTCCATCTCCGGACAAGTTTGCCCGCGCCGGAATGAACCTGGCCGAACTGCTGGAGCCGGCAGCATGACGACCGTTGCGGGACTGACTCTTGGAATTGGCCTGTTCTTAGTCTGGTGGTCCTGCTGGGCACTTCCGGAACGCCCGCCCAAGCTGCGGCGTGCAGGCCGGCTCGCGGAGATGCTCAGCGCGTCCGGCATTAGACGCGTGACTCCCGCCGGCCTGGTTGCAAGCAGCGTCCTCCTGGGCGTCCTTGTCCTCCTGACCGGCTGGGTGCTGACAGGTTCCCTCCCCATCGCCGCTTGTTTCGGTGTCTTTGCCAGCGCCGTGCCGGTGAGCGCAGTCCGCTGGCAGGCCCACAGACGCAGCGCCTCCCTGATGGAGCTCTGGCCGGATGCTGTGGACCACTTACGTTCGGCTATCCGCGCTGGACTGTCGCTGCCGGAGGCGCTCATTCAACTCGGGGAGAACGGGCCGGCGGAGCTTCGTACACCATTTCGGGAATTCGGGGCAGACTACCGCTCCGGCGGCTCGTTTGAAGAAGCACTCGACAACCTGAAGGAGCGATTGGCAGATCCAGTCGGAGACCGGATCGTGGAATCCCTGCGCCTCACCCGGCAGGTGGGCGGATCCGATCTGGGGAGGCTGCTCGGCACTCTGGGGGAATTCCTGCGCGAGAACGCGCGGACCCGCAGCGAACTGCTGGCACGGCAGTCATGGACAATTAACGCGGCCCGGCTGGCTGTAGCTGCACCTTGGCTGGTGCTGGTGCTGATGTCGACCACGCCGGAGGCCGTTGAAGCATACAACTCCGCGGCCGGGGCTGCAGTTCTAGCCACGGGAATGGTGATGTCGGTTGGCTGCTACCGATTGATGCTGCGCATTGGTGCGCTGCCCGCGGAAAAGCGGGTACTGCGGTGAGCGGGCTGTGGCCGGCCGCCGTGCTGGTGGGAACTGGCCTCGGCATGGGGCTTTGGCTGACCGTCACCCGGCTTCCCTTCCTCCGGCCCGCTTCCTTTGCCGACCGGATCGCACCGCAGCTGCGCTCCGTAACGCATGGATCTCGGCTGCTCGAGCCCGCGGACACCACGCCGTTCGGTCCGCTGCAGCGGGTTTTCCGGCCCGTACTTCAGGAGCTGGTGCACAAGCTCGCCCGCATCAATCCCGCTAATTCGGCGCTGCAGCGACGGCTGGACCGTGCGGGCAACCGCATGACCGTCCTGGAGTTCCGTTCGGGACAGCTGCTGTTTGCCGGAGCGGGCCTCCTTATAGGCGGGGCAGCTGCAGTCTGGCTGGCGGCCAACGCGCTCATTTCTGTTCCGGCTGTTGCGCTTCTGGCTCTCACATCAGGGCTACTCGGCTTCCTCCTTAGGGACTATCTCCTGACCAGGGAAGTCCGCCGGCGGGAAGCAGTGATGCTTACAGAGTTTCCCAGCATGGCAGAAATGATGGCGTTGGCTGTTGGGGCAGGGGAGAGCGCCGGCGGTGCGCTGGAACGTGTCGCGCGTACGTCCCGAGGCGAACTGGCCCGGGAGTTCGGGCATGCGTTGGCCGAAACCCGTTCCGGCGCACCATTGCTGACGGCCCTGCGCAACCTGTCCAAGCGCACCCAGCTGGCCCCATTGTCCAGATTCGTGGACGGGGTCTCGGTCGCTATCGAGCGTGGCACGCCACTGGCGGACGTTCTCCGGGCCCAGGCCCAGGATGTCCGGGACATGGCCAAGCGTGAACTCATGGAAGAGGCAGGAAAGAAGGAGATCGCCATGATGGTGCCGCTGGTCTTCGGCGTCCTGCCGCTTACCGTCCTCTTCGCCATCTTCCCGGGACTTTCCCTGCTCAGCATCGGCCTATGAGGATGCCTGCAAAGACCGCAACCCTGATTCCGTTCACCATCGAAGAGAGGACCCCAATGAAGTCGCTAACTGCCCTTCGTCACCTGCCGGCCTTCGTAGCAGCCAGTCTCCTGGTGAGGCTCACGGCCGCCCTGCATCCGCGTGCCTCCGAGAGGGAACGCGGAGACGTGCCCGGATGGGTCATGATCACGCTGATGTCGGCGGTTCTCGTGGCAGCCATTCTCGTAGTTGCGCGGACTGCGCTCGTCGACCTCTTCAATTCAGCCATTGACCAGGTCCGGCAGTAAAGCCCGGTCCGAACGCGAGGACGGGTCGGCGGTCGTTGACTTCGTCATGGTTGGCGCCCTGCTGACCGTTATCGTCGTCGCGATCGTGCAGCTCGCGCTGGTTCTGCATGTCCGCAATACGCTCATCGATGCTGCGGCATCAGGTGCGCGGTATGGAACCCTGGCCGACCGAAGCCCGCAGGACGGACTTGAGCGGACACGGCAGCTTATCTCGGGGTCACTGTCCGAAGGGTTCGCCCAGGACATCAGCTACTCCCGGACGGGGGAGCCCGGTGCGCCCATGCTGCAGATGAGGGTGCGTGCACCGCTTCCGCTGATAGGACTGATTGGTCCGAGAGGGGGAATGGAGGTGGCCGGACATGCTTACTGGCCTGACTGACCGGCTGAAGCATGCGGCGAAATCCGGTGGCGAGGACGGCAGCGCCGCCGTCGAATTCGTCTTCCTCGGCGTGCTCCTGCTGGTACCGCTGGTTTACCTCATAGTTGCCGTGGGCCAGGTCCAGGGAGCAGCCTATGCTGTGGTCGGCGCAGCCGACCATGCCGCGAAAATCTACGCAGCGGCTCCTGCCGGAACTGCACCGGAGTCGCAGGCAAGGGCCGCTGCCGAACTTGCCCTGTCTGACTTTGGCTTCGACCCGAATGGACTTGAATTACAAATTTCCTGCAGCCCGGAATGCAGCGCACCCGGCTCAACCGTGACGGTCACTGCGGCACTGGACGTACCGCTCCCTGTTGTGGGCGCCATGCCGGGCATGAACCTGGCACCGGTGCGGGTGGATTCAACGTCCATGCAAACCGTTGAGAGGTTCGGATGAGTGCATCTGACTCACACGAGGTAGTGCACGACGGCGGTGACTCCGGTCAGGTGGGGGTGCTCATCATCGGGTACGTGCTGCTCGCCCTGCTGGTAATCACTGTGGTTGCCGGTGCATCGTCGGTCTATCTGGGGCACAAGAAGCTTCTCTCCGCAGCCGACGGCGCCGCGCTCGCAGCGGCAGACACGTTCTCACTGGCACAGGTGCAGGGGAGCGGCGCAGGCGTGCCGGCGGCCGCGCTGGAAACCTCCCGGGTTGTTTCCGAAGTGGAGCGTTACCTGCAGGAAAGCCGGGCGGGTGAGCGCATTCACGGACTGCAGATCTCGCCCGAGACCGGGACACCGGATGGCCGGACAGCGAGGGTGGTCCTGGTCGCCGTCGTCCACCCGCCGATCGTGAACGTTCTGGTTCCCGGCGGCATCCCGATTACCGCTGAGAGTGACGCCCGGGCGCGGCTGACGCGCTAGCTGCGGCACTCACGTACCGGGCATAAGGCTGAGCCCGATGGGTTAGGAGGCCTTCGCCTGCGTCCGGGACGGGTAGTGGCTCCAATCCCCGTGGTCGATCTCCAGCAGGGTGCCGTCATCGGCATAGCAAAGCGTCACCCGTTCGCCGTAAAGGTCGCAGTCCGGGTCGGGGCAGCGGTCCCGGCCGGACCCGATGTAGTCAGCGGCGTCGAACTGGTCCCAGTCGTCAAGCTTGCCCAATGCCCAGGGATCGCCCTGCTCAGCCAGTTCCTCGAGCTCCTCACGGCCATACCTTCGGCCACGCTCGGGATGGCGGACATCAGAGGGAGACTGCCGGGAGGCGGAAGTGGCGTTCATTGAAATGACGGGCTCCTTTCCGGTTCTGACACCACTTAATGTACTCCCGGGCACCGGCACGCCCACTGTCATTTCCCGGCGTGCCGCCGGTCTGAATCCTGGGTCCGGGTCTTAACCAGACGGGGGAAACCGGGCCATGGCGTAGTCTGTAATCACCATGGCTGAAATCGATTTTCCCGCAGAAATCCGCGCTCTCCGCTCCACGTTCGCCTCCATCGAGGACGTCTCCGACGTTGCGGCGATGAAGGAGGACATTGCCGAACTGAGCGAGATGGCCGGTGAACCCAACCTATGGGATGACCCGGACGCTGCGCAGAAGATCACGTCCAAGCTCTCGCACCGCCAGAGCGCGCTGGAACGGCTGCAGAAGCTCGAGGCCCGGATCGACGACCTTGAAGTCCTGGTGGAACTCGCCCAGGACGAGTCCGATGCCGACAGCAAGGAAGAGGCAGCCAAGGAATTGCAGTCACTGCGCAAGGCCCTCTCCGAGCTGGAAGTGGTCACCCTGCTCTCCGGTGAATACGACGAACGTGAAGCCGTGGTAACCATTCGCGCCGGCGCCGGCGGAGTGGACGCAGCCGATTTCGCCGACATGCTCCTGCGCATGTACCTACGCTGGGCTGAGCGCCACGGCTACCCCACACAGGTCCTGGACACCTCCTACGCCGAAGAGGCCGGCCTCAAGTCTGCCACCTTCGAGGTCAAGGCCCCTTATGCCTTCGGCACCCTGGTGGTGGAAGCCGGAACGCACCGGCTTGTGCGCATCAGCCCGTTCGACAACCAGGGACGCCGCCAGACCTCGTTCGCTGCCGTGGAGGTCATTCCGCTGATTGAGGCCACCGACCACATCGACATCCCGGACAACGAAATCCGCGTGGATGTGTTCCGCTCTTCCGGCCCGGGCGGCCAGTCCGTGAACACCACCGACTCGGCGGTGCGCCTGACACACATCCCCACCGGAACCGTGGTCTCCATGCAGAACGAGAAGTCGCAGCTCCAGAACCGCGCGGCCGCCATGCGGGTTCTCCAGTCCCGCCTCCTGCTGCTGAAGAAGGAGCAGGAAGACGCCGAGAAGAAGGCCTTCGCCGGGGACGTCAAGGCATCCTGGGGTGACCAGATGCGTTCCTACGTGCTGAATCCGTACCAGATGGTCAAGGATCTGCGCACAGAACACGAGGTGGGAAATACATCGGCGGTATTCGACGGTGAGATCGATGACTTCATCGATGCAGGCATCCGCTGGCGCGCCAACGGAAGCGTTTCCGCCCGCAAATAGAGCGAGACCCGCGCCGCCAAATACAAAAGCCCGGATCCCAGTGGGATCCGGGCTTTTGCGTGCCCGCCGAGTTTCGGGTCTTTTTCGATGGTCGTGCGGCGGATCTTACGGCGCGCCGTCCGTTCCGGCGGAGACTGCGCCGGATATACCTGAAGCTGGATCAAGGAAATGATGCGCTTTATCGAACGTGGACTGGTGCCCGAGGTACCGGGAAAGGGAGGCAAAGCATGAGCACGGAGGCGTTTCTTCCGGCGGACCTGGACGGCCGGCGGGCGGTGGTAACCGGGGGAGGATCAGGAATTGGCGAGGCCTGTGCCCGAATGTTCGCTGCCCTTGGCGCGAAGGTGGTGGTGGCGGACGTCAACGGAGAAGCCGCTGAACGGGTCGCCGCTGACACGGGCGGAACCGCGTGGACGGTGGACCTGAGCGATACCCGTTCCTTGGAGGAACTGTCGCTTAAGACGGACATCCTAGTCAACAACGCGGGGATTCAGCGGATCAATCCCATTCAGGACTTCGACCCGGACACCTTCCGCCTGATCCACCGGCTGATGGTTGAATCGCCGTTCCTGTTGATGCGCGCGGCGCTGCCGGGCATGTACGAACGGGGTTTTGGCCGGATCATCAACATCTCTTCCGTCCACGGACTGCGTGCCTCTGCCTTCAAGAGCGCCTACGTGAGTGCCAAGCACGCGCTCGAGGGGTTGAGCAAGGTGGCAGCTCTGGAAGGCGGACCGCACGGCGTGACGTCAAACTGCATCAACCCCGCCTATGTGCGCACCCCGCTGGTGGAAGCACAGATCGCAGACCAGGCCCGGATCCATTCGATTCCCCCCGACGAAGTGGTCTCTTCAATCATGCTCACCGAGTCCGCTGTCAAACGCCTGGTGGAGCCGGAGGAAGTCGCATCCCTCGCTGCCTGGTTGGCCGGAGCGGGCGCCGGTATGGTTACCGCTGCTTCCTACACCATGGACGGCGGGTGGAGCGCACGCTGAGCAGATACACCAGTTTGGGATTGCGGACCTCGTCGCTGCGGTCCTTGCAGGTGAGGCAGCCGCACTGCGAATGCCGGCGGAGGAGGCCCCCGGCGGCTGAGGCGCTGCCTGCACCGGTCCGGCCATCCGGCGACACACCACTGGGTGCTCAGCCGGGCGGCTGGGTCTGCTGGCTATAGTCAGAAGGCCGGTTCCCTGCTCCCAAGCTCAAAGGCCCTTGCCGTTCCGGCTGTTACGCGAGGGCATGAAACAGCAATGATCACTTTCGACAACGTCACCAAGGTCTATGACCGGAACTCCAGGCCAGCCTTGAACTCGGTCAGCCTGGACGTGGACCGCGGTGAATTCGTGTTTCTGGTGGGCGCGTCCGGCTCGGGCAAATCCACGCTCATCCGCCTTGTACTCAAGGAAGAGCACGCCACACGCGGAACCGTGTACGTGGCGGGTTCCAACGTGGCCAAGATTCCCAGCTGGCGCGTGCCGCGGCTGCGCCGGGGCATCGGCGTCGTGTTCCAGGATTTCCGCCTGCTGCCCAACAAAACAGTCTTCGCCAACGTAGCCTTCGCCATGCAGGTGATCGGCCGCAGCCGTGCGGTAATCAGGGACTCCGTACCCGAGGTGCTGAAGACCGTCGGGCTGGAAGGCAAGGACAACCGCCTGCCCCACGAACTCTCCGGCGGAGAGCAGCAGCGCGTGGCCATTGCCCGCGCCATTGTGAACCGCCCGGGAATCCTCCTGGCAGACGAGCCCACCGGCAACCTCGATCCCACCACCTCGCTGGGCATCATGAAGGTCCTGGACCGGATTAACCAGAACGGCACCACCGTGGTGATGGCCACCCACGACCATGACATCGTCAACGCAATGCGCAAGCGTGTCATTGAACTGCGCAACGGCAAGGTTGTCCGTGACGAACGCGAGGGAATCTACCTGGCTACTGCCATGCAGCCCGTGGTTCCGGCTGCAGGCACTGAAAACCCGGCGGCTGACTCCAACGACGCGGCGGCCGGCGATGCTTTGAGACAGGGCAGCCCGGCCGGATCGGAGGTCTCCGAATGAGGATGGCCTTCGTCCTGGGCGAGATCGGCTCAGGCATCCGCCGCAACCTGTCCATGGTGGTCTCCGTCATCCTGGTCACCTTTGTGTCCCTGACTTTCGTGGGTGCCGCCGGCCTGCTGCAAATGCAGATCAACCAGATGAAGGGCTACTGGTACGACCGTGTGCAGGTAGCCGTCTTCCTCTGCGTGGACAATGATGTCTCTCCGTCCTGTGCCTCCGGCGCGGTTACGGATGAACAGCGCAGCGCTATCGAGACGAAGCTGAACTCTGCGGAGTTCGAGCAGTACATCGACACAGTGCATTTCGAAGACCAGGCAACCGCCCTGGGCCACTTCCGCGAACAGTTCGCGAATTCCCCCATTGTGGACAGCGTGACCGCGGACCAGCTGCCGGAAACTTTCCGCGTCTCCCTCGTGGACCCGGAGAAGTACGAAGTCATTAACGAGGCCTTCTCCTCGATGCCCGGTGTGGAATCCGTGAGCGACCAGCGTGAACTGCTGGAAAAGGTCTTCTCCTTTATGAATATCGCGTCCCTGGTGGCATTGATCATCGCTGTGCTGATGCTGGTCTGCGCGATCCTCCTGATCGCCACCACCATTAGGCTCTCCGCCTTCAGCCGGCGCCGGGAAACCGGCATCATGCGCCTGGTCGGAGCGTCGAAGGCCGTCATCCAGCTGCCGTTTGTGCTCGAAGGCGTGATTGCTGCGCTCATTGGCGCGGTCCTCGCTTCCGGAACCCTCTGGGCCGTGGCACACTTCTTCATCGGGATGCTGGCCCGCCAGTATCCCGCAACTGCGTTCATTTCCGCACGTGAAGTACTTCTTTTGAGCCCCATACTGCTCATATTGGGTACATTACTGGCGGGGGTGTCATCGCTGCTGACGCTCAGACGGTATATCAAGGTTTAGAGTGTGGGCACGGGTCAAAGGAAAGCAGAACGTTTCATGGATAGTCTCGCCAATGGATAGCCGCCGCTCGCTGCCGCGGAACGCAGCGGCCGTGCCGTTTGATGCTGTGCGGAAAACCGCTGCCACGGCAGCCGCTGTGCTGCTCGCCCTGGTGCTCGCCTTTATCTCCGTAAACCCTGCTGCAAGGGCGGACGAACTGAACGACCGCAAGAATGCCCTGGAAGCAGAGCAGCAGCGGGTCCAGGAAGAATACGAATACCTGGACGCGGACATCGCCCAGACCGTAGCCCAGCTGAATATCTACCAGAACGAAGAACTGCCCGCCGCACAGGCTGTCCTGTCCGAGGCCGAAGGCCGTGTGAGCTCGGCTTCAGCAAAGGTCGGTGCGCTCACGGACCGGGTGGCACTCGCGCAGGAAAGCCGCAACAAGATCGCCGCGCAGATCGAAGAAGACCGCAAGGCACTCGACGAAACCCAGAAGGTTATTGGGCAGATCGCCAGCCAGGCATACAAAAGCGGGGGAGTGCCTTCCAGCCTCACCCTGATGTTCGGGGCAGACGGCGCCGACTCCCTGACCGATTCGATGGGCATGGCCGGACAGGCCCTGCGCGGGCAGAACGCCGCCGTCGAACGCCTCTCCCAGCAGGCAGCTACCAACGTTAACTCCGAAGCCCGCCTGACCGCGGTGGAGGAAGAGATCTCCTCGCTTAAGGCACAGGCCGAGGAAGCGCTCAAGGCTGAGCAGACAGCCCGGGACGAAGCCGCGGCTGAGAAGGAGAAGGTCGACGGCCTCATTGCCAGTGCCGAAGCCCTCAACGGCGAACTCGAGGCCAAGAAGCCGGTCATCCAGGCAAAGCTGGCATCCATCCAGTCCGAACAGGCAGCCGTCCAGGCTGAGATTGCCGAGCGCCAGCGGATCCTTCTCGAGGAAGCACGCCGCGCCGAGGAAGCACGGATTGCCGAGGCCAACCGCAGGGCCGCGGAAGAGGCCGCCCGCAACAACCAGCCGGCACCGCCGCCACAGACCGTGCAGCCGACCAACCCGTCGGCGTTTGGGCTGCGCTACCCGGTCAGTGCCCCGCTGACCTCAGGCTTTGGCTGGCGCGCGACGCCGGCAGGCACCATCGATTTCTCCGGCACCGGCGGCTACCTCCACTCGGGAATCGACTTCGGAGCCCAGTGCGGGACCCCCGTCTACGCTCCGGCGTCCGGCGAAGTCTGGCGTTCGGATACGGGCGGCGGAGAAATGATCGGCACCGGCAACCGGATTGTGCTGAACCACGGCGTCATCGGAACATCTGCCCTGGCTACGAACTACTACCACTTGAGCAGCAGGGTGGTTTCGGCAGGACAGTGGGTCAATGCCGGCCAGCTCATTGGCTACGTTGGCACCACCGGAAACTCGACCGGCTGCCACCTGCACTTCGAGACGATGCTCAACGGACAGCTCGTGAATCCCATGGGATTGCTCTAGGGCCTAGAATGGGTGTTTCGCGTCCGGGAATACCCGGAACGCGCGAAGCGAACTTCATCGAGCAATAAAGGAGAGTTGAACCGTGCCGAAAGAAAGTGGCCGAAAAGTTGTGGCCACCAACCGCAAGGCCCGGCACAACTACGAAATCCTCGATACCTACGAGGCCGGGATGGTGCTAATGGGCACCGAGGTGAAATCCCTGCGAGAGGGCCGGGCGTCGCTGGTGGATGGCTTTGCCACGTTTTACAACGACGAACTGTGGCTGGAAGCGGTCTACATTCCGGAGTACCTCAACGGCAGCTGGACCAACCATGCCGCACGCCGGCGCCGGAAGCTGCTGCTGCACCGCGAGCAGCTGGACAAGATCGCGCAGAAGATCCGGGAGTCCGGCTTCACGATTGTTCCGCTGCAGCTCTACTTCCTGGACGGACGCGCCAAGGTGGAGATCGCCGTCGCACGCGGCAAGCGTGACTATGACAAGCGCCAGACCCTGCGGGAGAAGCAGGACAACCGTGAGGCGCTGCGCGAAATGCGGGCCAAGAACCGCGGAGCATAGGAATGAGCGGTACCTTCTGGGAACCGCAGACCGAGGAAGAGGCTGCCGCAGAGACGCGCAAGCCGGCCTGGGCCTGGGTCATCGCAGCTGTTGACCTGCTGATTGTCCTTGCAGTTGTTCCGGTGGTCATCCTGGTGGTGGTCCCCTTCTTCGTGGTCTTCTACGTGTACCTGGCCCAGCTGCTCGTCTGGGTTTCGCCTGTGCTGCTGGCCGCCAACGGTCTGCTGTTCACCTGGGCGTTCCGCCGCAAGTTCGCCGGCATGACTGCACTGGCGATCCTCTCGGTCCTGTTCGTACTGCTCTCCGCGCTGGTGCTGGTGCTGTGGGGAGCGCCGGTCACGGTGTTCGGCCTGACGTTCTAGCGCTTATGCGTTATAGTTAACGGTCCGGCCGGTTGCGGGCGGACAAATCAGTTTGGTAACTGAATACGGGGATGACAGGTTTCGACGATGTTAGTCGCGACAGGTGAAGCGGGCCGAGGATGCAGGGTTATCTCGTAAACGCTCTCTGCAAACCAATAAGTGCCGATTCTAAGCGCACTGACTTCGCTCTCGCTGCCTAAGCAGCGGGCATAGTCCGTCAGACCGGGAATGCTCTCGTCCCGGATCCTGGCGTCATTTAGAGGGCCACTGCTGAGTACTCTTGCCGTTGGAGTGCTCGGGACTTTTAGACGGCTGGGCCCGGATCAGCCACTTGTTCACATGATGGCTGGGGCCGAGAAAATCCGACGTGAACTGCGCCCGGAGAAGCCCTGACAACACGACATCGGACGGGGGTTCAATTCCCCCCATCTCCACCATTGAAAAGCACCTCGGCCTTCCGGCCGGGGTGCTTTTTGTGTTCCGGATGCTTTGCACCGCCTGTGGAACTAACGGGCTGGAGCCTGCTCCCCGTCCTGGTAGTACTGGCTGGAGATGCCGTAATCCGGATCCAGCTCGGAGCGCTGCATCTGGTGTTCCGGAGGGTTTTCCCGGCAGCTGGATGTCAGCAGGATTTCCACCCACGCACGCTCGCTTTGGCTATACGTAGCTGTGACACCGATGCTGTCCTTGAGACATGAGGACCCGCACGTCGCCGCCTTCTTCGGGCGGATAGGAGACCTCGTTCTGGCGTTCCCAGCCTTCCTCGTCCAGCCATGCTCCTATGCGGTCCAACACGGTGTTGGCTGTTTCGGTATCGGCTACGGGGCTCGACGCCTTACCGAGCCATCTGGTCTCGAGCTGCTGTTCCTCAATCTCCGGGCGCAGGCAGGATTCCTCCCTCAGGTCCTCGATCTGGAGTCCGGCCCCGGCCTGCTCCACCATCGCAGGCAGCAGCTCCTCAAACTGCGTGAGATAGTCCGGTGACTCCTGCGCAGCGGCAGAATCAGGGGGTGTTTCGGTGTTCAAGGCACAGCCTCCCAGGGATACGGCGAAGATCATGGCTCCGGCCATTGCGGCAGCCGAACGTCGGGGCGTCACTTTTCAAGACTCTCTGTGGTCACGGTCTGCAGCTTCATGTTGGCGTAGTCTTCCGGTCGTTCTTCAATGGGACTCTCCGAATAGGCGTAGCCAAATCCGTAGTGGAACACTTCTTCAACGTACATGCTCACACGGTTTCCATTGATCACCGCTTGGATGTTGGCCGCGGAGGTCGACCCCTCGGCAAAATAGTCCGTGTGCCCGCGCATGAGGGAATCCGGTTTCTTCGGATCCACAAAACCGGATTCCAGCCGCACGGCACCCATTTGCGTTTTGGGGCTGCCGCCGGTCCAGAATGAACCGCTGTGGAAACCGCCGCCTCCTACCTGCGCCACTGAAATCGGATCGTCCCTGGTCTGGATCCAGTACCGGTTGGCGTCCGGGCTGGCTGTGTCGCTGGGACTGGAGACTTCGTGTCCGGAGCCTGCCGGGGCGACATAAAGGATGTTCGACGCCGTCAGCCCCTCCCGCTCTGCGGTCCCGAGCAGGGAGCCACCGGCACTGTAGCCAATGCAGGTGCTGCGCGTATCCTGCGGAACTTCCAAGTCCAGGGCATGGTCGAATGCAGCGAGCAGGGGCCCGCCGTTCTCGTTGTAACTGCTGGTGAGGTTGTGGTGCAGCTCGATGGGAAGATCGGTGCCCTGCCAGTAAAAGGAGACCTTCTGCTGCTCGGGTTTTCCCTCTACGGCATCGAGCCGCTCCAGATATCCTGCAAGAGACCCGAGGTCCGCGCATGTTCCCCCTGGAGATGACGGACATCATCGTTACTGCAGACGCTGCTGCATCTCCCGCCGGAAGTCGATGGGCAGAACTACCCATGTCAGACCCAGCCCGCCCCGGGCCGCCAGCCGTTCCCAACTGACGGCCGCCGCTGGCGAACCGTCCGGCGCAGCTCCCTGGCACCGGCCCCGGCCAGCCCTTGGTAAGCTTGGAAGAAGCCCTTCGCCCGCCGCCCTGCCCCACAGCAGTGTCCGGCTTCCAGTGCGGAGGCGCCCCTTTCCACCGCACCCACCACTGACCTGCTGCTCCGTACTTCACGCTCCCCGCGTGAGTCCGGAACGCTGCGACGTGCCCCCACGCCCCGCGGAGGGAAGACACGCAATACCGTAGGAGAAGCGCCACCCCCATGCAGTCCGCCCCCGCTGAAACGTCCGCAGAAACCCCCGTTGATACCCTCACGGAAACCCCCGCAGAAACTCCCGCAGATTCCAGCGCGCTGTCCCTGTTTGACCGCCGCTACGAACCTAACGTCGCTGAGGTCAACCAGCTGTGCGACACCCTTGCTGACCTGAAGCCCGGTAGCGAAGTTCCCTACATTGATCCGCAGCATGACGTGGACGAGGCACGGATAGTCAGCCTGTTCTCCAACAACGGTGCCGCCCACCCGTCGGGCTTCATCACGGCAGGCAGCGACGAAGCCGTCACCCGCCTCCTCGGCGTGCACTGGCAGGTGGGCCTTCAGCCCAAGTACGTGATGCCGTGGAACGTCCACCCCTGGTACACCCCGGGCGAGCCGCACACCAAGCTCACCAAGGAAGAAGTCGCCGAGGGCCTGAAACCCCTGCTGCGGTTCCTCGCACTGGTTCCGCGCGTCTCGGTGATCGTGGCCCACGGCACCGAAGCCCAGCGGCTCGCGGCAGCCTTCCTGAAGACTGAGAACCGGATGATTTACCGACGCAGCTTCAAGGTTTACAAGGCCCGCTCGGCAGAAGGACGTTCGTTCGGCGCCACCGAGGAACGCCAGCAGGAATCTCTGGCGGAAATGCGGATCGTCTACAAGGACGCCATGGCCCGCACCGGACTGGCCGCCACGGGCCGCTAGGAAACTAGTTCGCGCCGCTCACCGGAACATCGACGATTCCGGTGAAGCGGGAGCCGACGCCCTCATATTCACTGCGCACGCTTCCTTCGGGAACTGCGGGGAGTTCGCAGGCACGGTGGTCCTCACAGGCTACAAACGAAAACTCAGGCCACCACTTTTTGGGCCTGGCTGTTTCGCGGAAGCCGCAGACCTCACACTCCAGCTGAACCCAGACCGGACGCTTGCCGGTGCGGTTGGCGCGCGACTGCACCAGCCAGGCCGGGGGGTTGGCGTCGAGCTCGTTGAGCTCGGCCTGTTCCAGCCGCGCCGGGATGCCGTGCTTGGCAGCCATTTCGAGCGGAATATCAAGGTACTGGGCTGCTTGGCGTCGAGTAATCATCAGTTAAACGATACGGCAGGGCACGACGGCGGTTTCCCGCCGTCGTGCCCTGCCGTTTGTCCGCCCCGAAAACCTGGCGGGTATTAGTCCGCCTCGGCGAACGCCTTCCGCAGATTCGCTTCCTGATCCTTGGAGAGGTTCGTGGCGATCAGTGAAGCGCCCGGGAAGCTGTCCTTAAAGGCATCAAGGACACGGTCCTCAACAGCGTCGGAGGAGAGCACGAACAGGGCTGAGGTCCCCGGCGTAACTTCCTGCCTAATCTGCTTGATGAAATTGTCATCGATGCCAACGTCCACCATGGAACCGGACAGGGCTCCGATGGCAGCGCCGACAGCCGCGCCGATAAGCGGGATGAAGAAGATCAGGCCAAACAGCAGCCCCCAGAAGCCGCCGCCCAGGGCGCCGGCGCCGGCCATATTGTGTTCCTGAATGGTCCGGGGCTTCTTCTTGTCCCGCGGCCAGGTGACGATTGCCTCATCCTGTACGTTGATGAGGTTCTGGGACTCGAGGCTGGCGAGGGTCTGTGTCGCCCTTTCAGCAGCGTCTGCGTCGGGGAATTTCCATACGGTAAGTGTTGCCATGGCAGATACTCCAAACAGTTGGGATCCAGGCACTAAACGGCGTGTGCCGGGCACACGGACGGTTAGAGTAGGTGCCACGCTAGCCAGCCCCGGCCACCGTCGGCAAGGGAACAGGGCCCAGGGGGCCCTCTGCCGCCCAAGTCTGCCCGCCGTCTCTGTCCCGCGGCGTTCCACAGCCGTAGACTCGGGTCTGCGGCACGCTCGGACCGCCGACCCAGGAGCCTGAATGAGGGACCTCTCCCGCCCGGCATGGTGGACCAACGCGGTGGTCTACCAGATCTATCCGCGCAGTTTCCAGGACACCACGGGTGACGGCATCGGCGACCTGACGGGCATCATCAGGCGGCTGGATTACCTGCGGGAACTCGGAGTTGACGTTCTTTGGCTCTCTCCCATCCATCAGTCTCCCCAGCGGGACAACGGGTACGACATCAGCAACTACCGGAGAGTTGATGCGGTGTTCGGCACCGAAGAGGAATTCGACCGTTTGCTTGCCGAGGTTCATGCGCGCGGGATGAAGATGATTATGGACCTGGTTATCAACCACACCTCCACTGACCACGAGGCCTTCAAAAGGTCCATTTCCTCCCGCGACAATGTCTCCCGCGATTCCTACTACTGGCGTGATCCGCGCCGGGGGTTCCGCGGTGGAGAGCCCGGCGCGGAACCCAACAACTGGGGATCCTTGTTCGGCGGATCCGCGTGGACGTGGCATGAGCCGACCCAGCAGTACTACCTGCACATCTTTTCCCGTCACCAACCGGACCTGAACTGGGCGAGTACCCGCGTCCGCAACCGGATCTACACCATGATGAACTGGTGGATGGACAGGGGGATCGACGGTTTCCGGATGGACGCCGTGAACTACATCTCAAAGGACCAGCGCTTCCCTGACAGCATGATCCAGTTCGGCGGCGTATGGGGAGACGGTTCTCCTTTCTTCACCTCCGGCCCGCGGGTGCATGAGTTCGTGCAGGAGATGATGCGCGCGGTCTTCGCACACCGCAGCGAGGATTATCTGGTTGTCGGGGAAACCACCGGAGCAACGGTCGAGGAAGCCCGGCTCTTCACGGACCCCTACCGGAATGAACTGGACATGCTGTTCCAGTTCGAGCACGTGAACCTGGACCACGGTCCGGGCGGCAAGTGGGATCCGCGTCCGGTCAATCTCCGGGACCTGAAGACCAGTTGGAACCGCTGGCAGCGCGGTTTGGCCGAACGGGGCTGGAACAGCCTGTACCTGAGCAACCACGATCAGCCCCGCCACGTTTCCCGGTACGGAAATGACGGTGCATTCCGGTATGAGTCAGCCACTTTGTGGGCGACCCTGCTGCATATGCAGCGGGGAACGCCGTTTATCTACCAAGGGGAAGAGATCGGCATGACGAACGCCGGTTTCACCAGCATTGACCAGTACCGGGACGTCGAATCACTGAACTACTACGCGGATTCGACCGCCCGCGGGATGAACCCTGAGACTGTCCTGGAGATCCTGGGACATGCCAGCCGCGACAACGCCAGGACACCCATGCAGTGGACTCCTGGGCCGGGGGCAGGGTTTACGGAGGGTGTGCCCTGGATCGGGCTGGGCCCGAGGTATTCAGAAATCAACGTTGAACAGGATCTGGCCGCACCGAAATCCATCTTCCGCTACTACCAGCAGCTGATCCGTCTGCGCCATGAGCTGCCGGTGATCGCGACCGGCGACTTCCAGCTGCTCCATGCCAATCATCCGGCCCTCTTCGCCTTCCGCCGAAGCCTGGGCGAGATGAATCTGGCGGTGATGGGCAACCTCTCTAACCGGGACCTGGCCGTGCCGGAGGACCTGCAGAAGGGTGAGCTGATCCTCAGCAATTACGGCACCGGCCGGCAGAAGACAACACTGGGGCCCTGGGAAGCCCGGGTGATGGACATCAGCGGGCTTCCCTAGGCGCCGTGTTCTCCAGCCGCTACTCTCCGGTCAGAGTGGTGCCGTAAAGCCCCAGCAGCCGGGCCGTTCCTCCCTCAGCCATGGCACGCCGCTGCCGCTCGGCTCCGGTGCCGGATTCCCGGACGTCCTGCAGCCCGGCGTGAACCCATTCGGTGTCATTCTCGGCGTCAAGCGCCTCGGCAACGAAGTCCAGCAGGGCCTGGACGCGGTCCTGCGCCGGTACCAGTTTGGCACTGACGGGATCCACCAGGTGGCCGGTCAACCCCTCGCGGGCAGCCTGCCACATGGCGGCGTCAAGCAGTTCGGCTTCGGGTACCGGGCGGTCGATTCCCCGGCCTGCTTCCTCGACCGCTGTGCTCACCAGTCCGCGGACCAGGGCCGCGATCAGCACCGAGTCCCGCGCGCGCAGCTGGGCATCGCCTGCCCGGACCTCCAGGGTGGGATATGAATCCGACAACCGCGCCATCCAGGTCAGTACGCCGCGGTCAATAATCGCCCCGGTGGACACCAGCTGCGCCACGCGCCGTTCGTAGTCTGCCGCGTCCTTGAAGGTGGGAGGGCAGCCCTGCACCGGCCAGCGGCGGTAGTGGACCACGCGCCAGCTGCCAAAACCGCTGTCCCGCCCCAGCCAATAGGGAGAGTTGCAGCTCAGTGCCACGATGGCAGGCAGCCACTCGCGGATCCGGTTCAGCGCCTGCACGCCGGCCTCGCGATCCGGAATCGAAACATGGACGTGGAGTCCGTTGACGAACTGGTCTCCCACGATCCCGGGTGCGCTGTCCCGCAGCTCCCGGTAGCGTTCCTTGTCCGTCAGCTCCGGGTAATGGTCTTCTATGAACGGCGCAGAGGCCGTTCCTGACGCTACGACGGCGGTCTTTCGTGCAGCGGCTTCAAGCTGGCTTCGGAAGTTCAGCAGGTACTCTTCCGCCTCAGTCAGCGTGGCAGAGACCGGGGTAGCGGTCTCGATCTGGCAGCTGAGCAGTTCACGCTGGATTTCGCCGTCGGTCACCCGCGGCGAACGGTGCAGATAGCCTGCAACCTCCTCCGCCTTGTGCACCGGGAGCCCGGAAACCGGGTCCAGCAGCAGGTACTCTTCCTCGATGCCCAGTGTCGCCATGCATCCCTCCACATATTCCACGGCCGCAGGCATCCACCCGCAGCACTTCCTCAAAAAGACTAGGGCCGAAGGGTGCTCCGAAGCCAAATGAGAAGCTTGCTGAGGTTTTGTTGCGTGCCTAGGAGCCTGCGGTCAGCGCCGACTCATACAACCCGGTCAGGCCGTTCCAGCCCCCGGCAGCGTAGGCGGCACGCTGGCGTACGGCGCCTGTCCCTTCGGTAAGCATTCGCTGCACACCTGCCAGCACGTAGGCAAGATCGCCGTTCTCGTCCAGAACCGGACGGATGTGATCAACGAGCGCATCGACCTGCTCGGCGGCCGCGGAGGAGTCACCAAGTACTCCCATCAGCCGTCCGCCAAGTCCGTACCGGGCGGCCTGCCACAGTCCGGCATCGAGCAGCTCCGGGTCCGGATGCGAATCGGGCGCAGCGGAGTTGCTTAGGACCAGTCCGCGGACCACGGCTGCGAGGAGGACGGAGTCGGCTGCCTCCAGCTGCGCATCTCCCACTCGCACCTCAACTGTGGGGTAGTGCTCGGACAGTCGCGCAGCCCAGCCAATATGGCCGGAATCCAGGACCGCGTCAGAGCCAAGGAGCCGGGCAAGCCTGCGGTCGTAATCTGACGCATCGGCAAACTCGGGCGGGCAGCCCTGCACAGACCAGCGGCGGTAATGGATCAGGCGCCAGCTGGAGAAGTCAGTGTCAAGTCCCCGCCAGAAGGGAGAGTTGCCGGCTAGGGCTGCCAGTGTGGAGAGCCACGGACGGAGCTTGTTCAGGGCATTGATCCCGCTGTCGCGGCCAGGAACCGCAACGTGGATGTGGGTCCCGTTGACGTAATGCTCCCCGGCCACGGCACCGGTGAGCTTACCCATGGCGCGGTAGCGTTCGGTGCCCGTGACTTCGGCGGGAGTATCCGCAATTCGGGGAGCAGCACCGGAAGGCACGACGCCGATGCCGGTTGAAGCGGCCGCGGCGGCTATGGCGGTGCGGGCGCCGAGCAGCGACACTGCAGCGTCGTCCAGGGTGTCGCAGATAATGGTGGAGGTTTCGAGCTGGCAGGCGAGGAATTCCGACTGCCCAACGGGAACAGGAGGATCCGTGGCGGGAAAGGCCGGCTGCGCTGCCAGCGCCCTCGACATTTCCTCGGCCCGCGGCGTGGGAAGGCCCGTAGCCGGGTCCACCAGCAGGAACTCTTCCTCAATGCCAAATGTAGCCATGCATTCCCCTGGTTGCCGATCCGGGAGCTGCCCGCCCTTCGTTCAGTCTAGGACAGGGCCGGGTACCCCCGGGAGGGGGCCGTGCCAAGTAGCCTGGCTGATCTTCCTAGGCCCGCACAGCACGCCAGGTGAAGGTGAGGTAGGGCAGCTGCAGTTCTTGTCCCGGTGCGTGTCCAAGATGCTCGTAGAGGTACCAGGAGAGGTTGGCCAGGACCTTGGCGCGGGTGGATTCAGACGCGGACAGGTAGTAGGCGCGGGACTTGGCCAGCTCAGCGAGGTCTTCGGGAGTCATGGCAACGGACCACGAGGTGGTGTGGAATTCCTGCAGCTGCAGCTGCGGTCCCAGCTCCGGACGGAATCCCGGGCGCAGGACGTCCCCGGCATGGATGATCCGGGAAAACCGGTGGACCCAGGGCACGTTCACGTCCAGCTGGTTCCAGACCAGGCCGGCGAAGCCGTCCGGGGTGAGGATCCGGGCGAACTCCGCGGAGGCGGCAGCCGGATCGCACCAGTGCCAGGCCTGGGCTACGGTCACGGCGTCAAACGAAGTATCCGGAAGCCCTGTGTGCTCGGCCGTTCCCTCCGTGACAGGGACATCCGGCAGAGTCCGGGAGAGCTGGGCGAGCATGTCCGCGGAAGGTTCCACGGCATGGACCCGGAAACCTGCGGAAAGAAGAGCCGCAGTGTATTTTCCCGTTCCCGCGCCGACGTCCGCCACCGATATGGACGCGGCAGGGCGTTCGGCAAGGGACGGAACGCCAAAGAGCCAGTCCACCGCTTCCGCCGGGTAGCCGGGACGGATCCGGTCATAGTGTTCGGCGCCGGTGCGGTAGCTGCCGCCCAGCTGCCGGCGGCGCAGACCGTCAAGCTTGGGTCCGCTGGAAGCCACTTGGAGTCCTAGAAGAGGTCGTCGAGATCGGGGTTGAGACGCTGCAGCACTTCGTTGTGAAGCGTGCCGTTGGTAGCCAGGGCATTGCCGCCGAACGGTCCGTCCTCGCCTTCCAGGGAGGTGAAGCGCCCGCCGGCTTCGGTGACGATCGGAACCAGTGCAGCCATGTCGTAAAGGTTCAGCTCAGGTTCGCAGGCAATGTCCACGGCTCCTTCGGCAACCATGCAGTAGGACCAGAAGTCCCCGTAGGCGCGAGTGCGCCAGACGGACTCGGTCAGGCCCAGGAACTCGTCGAGGTTCCCGCGCTGCTTCCACCCGGTGAGGCTGGAATAGGACATGGAGGCATCATCCAGGCTGGAGACATTGGAGACCTTCAGGCGCGTAGCGGAGGCCAGTGAACGTCCCATGTAGGCTCCTGTGCCGGTGGCTGCCCACCACCGCTTGCCCAGCGCCGGCGCACTGACGAGACCGACTACCGGAACGCCGTCGTCCACCAGGGCGATGAGCGTGGCCCAGACCGGAACGCCGCGTACGAAGTTCTTGGTGCCGTCGATCGGATCGATGATCCAGCGGCGCGGCCCGGAACCGGTGGAACCGAATTCCTCGCCCAGCACGGCGTCACGCGGCCGTGCCCGGGAAAGCTGGCCGCGGATGGCGTCTTCGGCAGCCTTGTCTGCGTCCGTGACCGGAGTCAGGTCCGGCTTGGTCTCGATGCGGAGGTCCTGGGCCTTGAACCTGGACATGGTCTGGTCGTCCACGGAGTCGGCCATTACATGGGCGAGACGCAGATCATCGTTGTAGTTCTGAACGAACGGCATACTTCAACTTATCGCTAATGCCGGGACACTGCCCACGTTTACGCAGGTAAACGGCGTGTGCCGGCTGTGGAGGCTGCGGATTCTCCGCTTACTGGGTTCCGAGTTCCTTGGCCTGGGCACGGTTCTCGGTGCGCAGTCCGCCAGAGCCCAGCAGGCGCCGCAAAGAGGCCAGGCGTGCCGGTCCGGCCGCGCCGGCGCTGCCGGACTCAACCCAGGGATCCAGCCCGCAGTTCACGGCGTCGTCGTCATGGCGGCAGCCGCGTTCGCAGGCTTCGGTTCCCGGCTCCAGGTCCGGGAAGGCACTGAGGATACGGTCCGGGTCCACATGGGCCAGTCCGAAGGACCGGATGCCCGGTGTATCAATGATCCAGCTGCCTGCCGGGGCATCCTGCACCTTGAGCGCCAGGGCCGAAGAAGAAGTGTGCCGGCCGCGGCCGGTAACAGCGTTGACGCCGCCGGTTGCCCGCCGGGAACCGGTCAGGGCGTTGACGAGTGTGGACTTTCCGACGCCGGAGTGGCCCACCAGCACGCTCACCTTGCCGAGCAGGTGTTCGTGCAGGGCTGCGACTGCGCCGCCAGCCAGCCGGGCCGAGAGGCCGTCGTCGGATTCAGAGTCGATGCCCGCGTCCTCTGCGTCCGCGGTCCGGCTGATGAGCACTTCCAGGTCCAGGTGCTCATAGTTGGCCAGCAGCTCGGACGGGTCCTTCAGGTCTGCCTTGGTGATGCACAGCAGGGGAGAGATGCCGGCGTCGTAGGCAGCCACGAGGGCGCGGTCGATGAAGCCTGTGCGCGGCTCGGGGTTGGCAGCAGCCACCACAATCACCAGCTGGTCCGCGTTGGCCACCACTACCCGTTCCACCGGGTCGGTATCGTCTGCGGAGCGGCGCAGCAGGGTGGCGCGCTCGTTCACCTTAACCAGCCGGGCGAGGCTGTCCGGTGACCCGCTGACATCTCCGACGAGGCCGACGAGGTCTCCGGCGACCACGGGGGTCCGGCGCAGTTCCCGCGCCCGGGCAGCCGTGACGATCCGTTCCCGGGGAGTGTCCTCGTCCACGATCGCGGTGTAGCGTCCGCGGTCCACGGTGATGATCCGCCCGGTAACGGCATCTTCATGGGCAGGCCGGTCCTTGGTCCGGGGACGGGAGCCCTTTTTGTTGGGACGGATGCGGACGTCGGATTCATCCCAGCCTGCCGTACCCCGTGCCACAGCTAGCCTTCCTCCGCGCCGGGAGCGGCGCCGGTCACCAAGGCGGTCCAGAGCTCAGCGAACTCCGGCATGGTCTTGGAGGTAGCCGCGATGTCCTCAACGATGACGCCGGGAACCACCAGGCCGAGAATGGCCCCGGCGGTGGCCATGCGGTGGTCGGCATAAGTGCCGAACATGCCGCCGTGCAGCGGTGCAGGCTCGATCCGCAGTCCGTCAGCGGTTTCCGACACCGCTCCGCCCAGAGAGTTGATCTCGGTCTTCAGGGCCGCGAGGCGGTCTGTTTCATGGCCGCGGAGGTGGGCTATGCCCGTAAGGACCGACGGCGAATCGGCCAGCGCGCACAGCGCAGCGACCGTCGGGGCGAGTTCGCTGGTGTCCGCAAAGACGCCCCCGCGGATTCTCCCGGTGCCCGTAACGGTCAGTACGCCGTCGGACAGCTCAGCCGTGGCGCCCATCTGCGGCAGGATCTGCCTCCACTTGTCGCCCACCTGGGTGGTCTTCGCAGGCCACCCGGGAATGCTGACGCTTCCTCCGGTTGCGACTGCTGCAGCGAGGAAGGGCCCGGCGTTGGACAGATCGGGTTCGATTTCGACGTCGAAGGCCCTAATGGCGCCGGGCGCAACACGCCATTCGCTGGCGGTTGAATCATCCACGGCGACTCCGCACTGGCGCAGCACCTGCACGGTCATGGCGATGTGGTCCAGGCTGGGAACGTTCTCACCGGTGTGGACCAGGTGCAGGCCCTCGGTGAAGCGTGCTCCTGCCAGGAGCAGGGCCGAGACGAATTGTGAGGAGGCACCGGCGTCGATCTCCAGCCGTCCGCCGGGTACTTCCCCTCGGCCGGTGACAGTGAAAGGCAGCGCACCGCGGCCATCGTCGTCGACAGTGATACCGAGTCCTCGCAGGGCATCAATGGTGGCGCCCATGGGCCGCAGCCGCGCATGGGGATCACCGTCGAAGCCTGTTGTTCCAGAGCGGAGCGCAGCCAGGGGCGGGACGAAGCGCATCACCGTGCCGGCGAGTCCGCAGTCAACTGCGGCGTCCCCGGAGGCCGCGGCCGGAATCGGCTCCACCAGCAGGTCCGGACCGAACGGGCCTGAGCCCGGAGCCTCGGTAATCGTCGCACCCAGTGACCGGAGTGCAGCCATCATCAGTGCGGAGTCCCGTGAATGCAGCGGAGCGCGGAGCCTCGAAGGCCCGTCCGCCAGGGCGGCGAGCACAAGGTAGCGGTTGGTCAGGGATTTGGAGCCGGGGACCCTGGCCACCCCGGAAACGGGGCGGCCAGGGGTGGGGGCCGGCCAGCCTTCAGTGACAGGCTGGAGCGCGGGAGTTGGTGTCATGGTGCTTAGGAACCTGTGATGTCTGATGCTGCGCTGCGGACAGCGCGGTCTGCCTTGGCGATCTGCTTGCGTGTCTGCTTGGTGACTTTGCGGGAGCGGCGGCCGGCATCCTTGCCCATGGCCCGCACGCTGCGCTGCGTGTCGGAGACGAGGTGTTCTGCACGCCAGGCAAGGCCGGGCCGGCCGTTGGTATCCACTGCGGCGAGCAGCACTCCGCCGATCAGGGAGAGGTTCTTGAGCAGCTGGGTGCGCCGTTCCTTGCGCCCCTCCTGGGTTGAGGCGTCCGCATTGCGGTACTCCACGAACGTGTTGACCCCGGCCGTTGCCGCCAGCACCAGGCCGGCCAGGCGGGAGAACTTGCCCAGGCCCAGCATGGCAGCAGCGCCAAGCTGTGTGGCGCCCAGGACGCGGGCTACGGCGACGGGGTTCTCTGCAAGCCCTGCTGCCGAAGGAACAGTGGCGCCCAGGCGGTTGAGGGTGGGGGTGAGCTGCTGGGCGGTCTGGTCGGCGTTGCGCAGCCGTTCCACACCCGCTGCCACGAAACCGGCAGCGAGGAGCGGTCGGGCTAGGGTTCGGACAATCGTCATGCGTGCCTCCTGTTTGACGCCGGTCAGGCGTGCGGTTTGCGGGTGATGCGGCTGCGCCGGCCGCGGAACGTGACCGTGCGCAGCGACACCCCTAGTCTGGCACTTTTGGTGACCTTGTACACCTCGGGGGCTTTAACTGTCTACTGCCCGGCTCCGAGGAATATCCGCAGGCGGGCAGGGGTTATGGCTGGTACCGCCGCGGGGCCGGAAGCCCGGAGCCGCCGGCGGCCAGGGAACTCTCGACGAAAGCGGAGGCAGATGGCGGGCTTGTTGCTGCAGGACCGAAACACGGCTGGGCCCCCGGAGCCCGGGTTGCTGGCGAGCACACGCCCCTTACACTTGGACGTAATGAGAACTGATGTGCCGGAAGGCAGCCCACAGGTGGAAGATCCGGGCCTCGACGTCGCAGCTGAGTCCGAACAGGCCCGCAAACTCAGGTTTGAGCGCGATGCCATGCAGTACGTGGACCAGCTGTATTCAGCAGCCATGCGCATGGCCCGCAACCCTGCCGACGCGGAGGACCTGGTGCAGGAGGCCTACACGAAGGCCTTCTCCGCTTTCCACCAGTACAAGCCAGGGACAAACCTCAAGGCCTGGCTGTACCGCATCCTGACCAACACGTACATCAACCTGTACCGCAAGCGGCAGCGTGAGCCGCTGCAGGCCAACTCCGACGGGGTGGAGGACTGGCAGCTGGCCCGTGCGGCTGAGCACAGCTCGTCCGGGCTGCGGTCGGCCGAGGCCGAAGCGCTGGACCACCTCCCGGATTCGGACGTGAAAAGCGCGCTGCAGGCCATTCCCGAGGAATTCCGCCTGGCGGTCTATTTCTCCGACGTCGAGGGTTTTGCGTACAAGGAAATTTCCGAAATCATGAACACGCCGATCGGCACTGTGATGTCCCGGCTGCACCGCGGCCGCAAGATGCTCCGCGAACTGCTGGCGGAGTACGCCCACGAACGGGGCATCAAGGGCAAGGCACAAAAAGCCGCAGCCGGCGCGGCGGAGACCAAGAATCAGGGGAACACACTATGAGCGATTGCCAGAGCCTGGGTGATTGCGACGACGCGCGCATCGAGCGGCTGTATGAATACCTCGACGGCGCCCTCTCGCATAAGGACCTCGTGGAGATCAAGGAACACCTTGAAGGCTGCCCGGAGTGCGCCGAAGAACACGACCTGGAATGCGTGATCCGCTCTGTCGTGAAGAGGTGCTGTACCGAAGAGGCACCCCAGACGCTGAAGGCAAGCATCCTCGCCCGGATCAGCCAGATCCAGTCTGTGGATCACTAGCTCCCCAGGCCAAGAGAAAACCCCCGCCGCCGTTGGAGGTTGCGGGGGTTTTCTGCGTTAGCGCGGATAATCCGGCTACACGTCCCTGATTTAGGTGTTGGGACGCTTGCCGTGGTTTGCGCCGCCGCGCTTACGGTCACGACGCTTGCGTGCTCGCTTGCTCATGGCTGCCTCCTTCGTTCGCTTTCAAGTTCTGCCCTTCAGTCTCCCACACACTGCACCGATGGCGTAAATGCGCCAAATCCGCTCTCCCGGGCACACTCCACGGGCCTTCGCCTAGGATGGGTCCAACCAAGCGACCAAAGGAGTTCCGCATGCGTGCCGTGTACGCCCAGTCCCAGTCCCAGGAGGATCCGCTCAGCGGCCTAGTGGTGGGGGAACTGCCCGTTAGCGAACCGGAGCCGGGATTCCGCCGCGTCCGTGTCCTGGCCTCTGCCCTGAACCAGCACGATCTCTGGTCCCTGCGGGGAGTGGGCCTGCCTGCAGAACGGCTGCCGATGGTGCTGGGATGCGACGGCGCCGGCGTCGACGACGAAGGCAGGGATGTCATTATCCACTCGGTAGTCTCCAGCCCGGGCTGGGAAGGGGACGAAACACTTGACCCGCGCAGGACGCTGCTCTCGGAACGCTATGCCGGAACCATGGCGGACGAAGTCTGGGTTCCGGAACGCAACCTGATTCCAAAACCCGCGCAGCTGAGCTTCGAAGAAGCGGCATGCCTTTCCACGGCGTGGCTGACGGCCTACCGCATGCTCTTTACCGTCTCGCCCGCGGCGCCGGGCTCCACCGTACTGGTCCAGGGAGCCGGGGGAGGCGTCGCAACAGCGCTGGTCTCCCTCGCATCAGCCGCCGGTTACCGCGTGTGGGTAGCCGGCCGAAACCCCGGCAAACTGGAGCACGCCCGCAGTCTGGGTGCCGAGGCCGTTTTTGAGATCGGTGCCAGGCTCCCGGAGCGGGTGGACACGGTTTTTGATTCAGTGGGTGAGGCTACCTGGTCCCACTCCCTGAAGGCGCTGAAACCCGGAGGCGCCCTGGTGACCTGCGGAGCCACGAGTGGAGGGAACCCGCCCGCAGACCTGAACCGGATCTTCTTCCTGCAGCTCAAGGTCCTGGGGTCCACCATGGGCACCAAGGCCGAACTTCAAAGACTGATCGGGTTTCTGCTCGCCACCGGAGTCCGGCCGGAAATCGACTCGGTACTGCCTTTGGAAGAGGCGGCAAAGGGTTTCCGGCGCCTGAATGACGGTGAGGCAACCGGCAAAATCGTGTTCCGGCACTAGCGGGGTTTGGATCCGCAGACAGGAAAGGCGTCCGCCGGAGCGGACGCCTTTCCTGTCTGGCTGGTAAATCCCTAGTTCATGTCCGGAAGGTCGAGCCAGCGGAACCAGCCGCGGTGCAGGACCAGCCAGGCGATAAGCCCGTAGCCGGCCTGGCCGGGAGTGCCGCCGTTGGAAGCAAGGTCGGTACGCCACTGCTCGTGGTTCAGGAGCGGGGTCAGAGTATCGACGTAGACGTGTTTGCGGCGCGTGGTGACGTCGCCGAAGGCGGCGGACAGGTCGGCCAGTTTCCGGTTGCGCTCGGCATCGAGTCCTGGCGGAGGGCCGACGACCAGCACCTTGATGCTCATCTGGGCGGCGCCGTCCAGGATGTTGGCAAGGTTGAGGCGGCTGCGGGCCGTGGACAGTTCCAGGTCGAGATCACGGTCTGAAAGTCCAATAACCAGCCTGTTCTCGCAGGTCTCATCGAACCTCCGGCCGGCTTCCATCAGCCAGCGGTTGGCGAGGGCCTCTGTCCCCTCGCCGGGGGCGGCAAGGCTGTAGGCCTGAAGGGTTGCGTTTTCCGGCGTAGTGCGGGCCAGTACGCGTCCCAGCCAGCCGAGGGCACGGGGGTCACCGTGACCGGCGAGCAGTTCGTCACCGACCGCAGCGAGCCTGATTCTGCGTTGTTCCACGAATTCCCTTTTCAGTTGCGAATGTCGAAGGGGTTAAAAGCCGGGTGGGGCACCATCCGGTGCCCCACCCAACCTAGCCTATTAGCGGCGTTCGAACGCCTTCTTGACCAGGATGTCCTGCTCCACGGCGTGGCGCTTGGCCGAGCCGGTCGCCGTCGAAGCCGACGCCGGACGGGAGACCAGCCGCAGCGGACGGTCCAGTTCCGGCGGCAGGTTCAGGCCGATGAACGGCCACGGACCCTGGTTTGCGGGCTCATCCTGTGCCCAGATGAGTTCCGCGTTCGGGTACTTCGCGACAGCCTCCTGGATCTCCTTGTAGGGCAGCGGGTAAAGCTGCTCGACGCGGATGATCGCCGTCTTCTCATCACCGGACTTCTGGCGGTTGGCCAGCAGGTCGTAGTAGAGACGGCCGGAGACCAGCAGCACCTTGTCCACGGCGCTGCCGTCCAGCTCGGCATGTTCGCCAATGACCGGCTGGAACGAGCCCTGGGTAAAGTCCTCGACCGACGTAGCTGCTGCCTTGAGGCGCAGCAGCTGCTTCGGGGTGAAGACCACCAGCGGCTTGCGGGGACGGCTGTATGCCTGGCGGCGCAGCAGGTGGAAGTGCGAGGCACCGGTCGTGGGGTTGGCCACGATCATGTTGTCTTCGGCGCACAGCTGCAGGAAGCGCTCAATGCGGGCGGACGAATGATCCGGTCCCTGGCCTTCGTAACCGTGCGGCAGCATCATGACCAGCGAGGAACGCTGGCCCCACTTCTGCTCAGCCGAGGAGATGAACTCGTCGATGATCGTCTGTGCGCCGTTGACGAAGTCGCCGAACTGCGCCTCCCACAGCACAAGGGCGTCCGGGCGTTCCACCGAGTAGCCGTATTCGAAGCCGAGGGCAGCGAATTCGGAGAGCAGCGAGTCGTAGATCCACAGCTTGGCCTGGTTCGGATCCAGATCGCCCAGCGGAGTCCACTCTGCGCCGGTGGCGCGGTCGTGGAAGACAGCGTGGCGCTGGGTGAACGTGCCGCGGCGGGAGTCCTGGCCGGCCAGGCGAACGGGAACACCTTCCATCAGCAGCGAGCCGAAGGCGGCGATCTCGGCGAAGCCCCAGTCGATGTTGCCCTCACGGGACATCTGCTCGCGCTTCTCCAGCAGGGACTTCAGCTTCGGATGGACCGTGAACCCTTCGGGAATGGTCACATGGGCCTTGCCGATGCGGCCAAGGGTGTCCGCGGAGATCGCGGTGCTGGCCGGTGCCACGACGGTGGAACCTTCCTGCTGCGCCGCGGGGCGCTCCAGGTCGGAGACAGCCTCGGAGTCCTTGGTGATGACCGGGATCGGAGAAGTCTGGGCGGCATGCGTTTCCGCGAAGACCCGCTCAAGGCGGCTCTGGTAATCGCGAAGTGCCTGCTCGGCTTCTTCCTGGCTGATGTCACCGCGGCCAATCAGCGACTCGGTGTAGAGCTTGCGCACCGAGCGCTTGGCCTCGATCAGGGAGTACATCATCGGCTGCGTCATCGAGGGATCGTCGCCCTCGTTGTGGCCGCGGCGGCGGTAGCAGACCATGTCGATGACGACGTCCTTGTTGAACCGCTGGCGGTAGTCGAAGGCCAGCTGGGCCATCCGCACAACCTGCTCGGGATCGTCGCCGTTTACATGGAAGATCGGTGCCTGGACCATCTTCGCGACGTCGGTGGCGTACACGGAGGAACGCGAGGACGTCGGAGCGGTGGTGAAGCCGACCTGGTTGTTCACGATCACGTGGATCGTGCCGCCCGTGCGGTAGCCGCGCAGCTGGGAGAGGTTCAGCGTTTCCGCCACCACGCCCTGGCCTGCGAAGGCTGCGTCGCCGTGGATGAGGATCGGCAGGACGGGGAACTCATCCCCGCGGTCCAGCCGGTCCTGCTTGGCCCGGACAATGCCCTCGAGCACGGAGTCGCCGGCCTCAAGGTGGGACGGGTTCGCGGCAAGGTAGACCTTGGTCTGGTTGCCGTTGTCCGAAGTGAAGGTGCCCTCGGTGCCGAGGTGGTACTTCACGTCGCCGGAGCCCTGCACGGAGCGCGGGTCCTGGGTGCCTTCAAACTCGCGGAAGACCTGGGCATAGGTCTTCCCGGCGATGTTGGTGAGCACGTTGAGGCGGCCGCGGTGGGCCATGCCAATGCCGACCTCTTCCATGCCTTCGTCAGCGGCACCGGAAATGATGGCATCCAGCAGCGGAATCAGGGACTCGCCGCCTTCCAGCGAGAAGCGCTTCTGGCCGACGAACTTCGTCTGCAGGAACGTTTCGAATGCCTCTGCGGCGTTGAGCTTGCTCAGGATGCGCAGCTGCTCTTCGCGGGAGGGCTTGCTGTACGGAGCCTCGAGGCGGTCCTGGAACCAGGAACGTTCTTCCGGGTCCTGGATGTGCATGTACTCGATGCCTGCGGTACGGCAGTAGGCATCCCGCAGCACGCCGAGGATCTTGCGCAGCTTCAGCATCGGCTTGCCGCCGAATCCACCGGTGGGCCACTCGCGGTCCAGATCCCACAGGGTGAGGCCGTGGTTCAGGACGTCGAGGTCCGCGTGGCGGCGCTGGACGTACTCCAGCGGGTTGGTGTCCGCCATCAGATGGCCGCGCACGCGGTAAGCGTGGATCAGCTGCTGGATCCGGGCAACCTTGTTGATCTGCTCATCCGGGTTGACCTGGATGTCAGGGCTCCAGCGGACCGGCTCATACGGGATGCGCAGGGATTCGAAGATGTCATCGTAGAAGTTCTGCTCGCCCAGCAGGAGCTGGTGGATGATGCGCAGGAACTCGCCGCTGCCTGCACCCTGGATGACCCGGTGGTCATAGGTGGAGGTCAGCGTGATGATCTTGGAGATGGCGTTGCGTGCGAGGATCTTCTCATTCGCGCCCTGGAACTCAGCCGGGTATTCAAGGGCGCCGGCACCGATGATGCAGGCCTGGCCCTTGGACAGACGGGGTACGGAGTGAACCGTACCGATGCCGCCCGGGTTGGTCAGGGAGATCGTGGTGCCCTTGTAGTCATCCGCGGTGAGCTTGCCGGCGCGGGTGCGCTTGACCAGGTCTTCGTAGGCGTGCCAGAACTCCGAGAAGTTCAGCGTCTCAGCCTTCTTGATGTTCGGAACCACCAGCAGGCGGGTGCCGTCCGGCTTGGGCATGTCGATGGCCAGGCCGAAGTTGATGTGTGCGGGCTGGACTGCAACGGGCTTGCCGTCCACCTCGTCGTAGTACACGTTCTGGGACGGGAACTGGGCAGCGGCACGGATGATGGCGTAGCCGAGGAGGTGGGTGAAGGAAACCTTGCCGCCCCGGGCACGCTCCAGGTGGCTGTTGATGACAATCCGGTTGTCGATCAGGAGCTTGGCAGGAACAGCCCGCACGGTGGTGGCCGTGGGAACGCTCAGGCTGAGGTCCATGTTGGTGGCAATAGCCTTTGCCGGACCGCGCAGGACGGTTACGGTGTCCTCTTCAGTCTCGGTGTTGGGCTTGGTCTTGGGCAGCTGTGCCGGGATGGGCGCGGACTTGGTTTCCGGCTTGGCAGCGGCGGCGGCCGATTTGGGCTCATCCTTCGGAGAGGATGCTTCCTTGGCCACGGGGGGCTTTCCTGACTGCTGGGTTGCTGCCGGGGACTCCGCGGAAGCCTTGGGTGCCTGTGCCTCGGTGTTCACGACGGGCAGCTGGCGGGTTGCCGGATTGGCGCCGAGTTCGCTCGGCGGAGTTGAGCCGTTCCCGGAGGCTGAGTTGCCGGACGCCTGCTTGGCGTCCTCCGCCTTGAACGAGTCGAAAATGCTCCACCACTTCTTGTCAACAGAATTCTTGTCCTTGAGGTACTGCTCGTACAATTCGTCGACAAGCCATTCGTTCCCGCCGAATTCCTCCGGCAGGCGGTGGTTGGGTTGGTCTGGCACTAGATATACGCCTCTTCCATGAGTTGCCGTTTGCCCTGATGGCACCATGATCTGAGCGCTTCCGCCTCAAGACTTGCTGGTGCGGCCCGGTGCGCAGTGACCGAGACTTGGTTGCAAGTCTAGTTACAGATGGACGGAAGTGGCCAATCTCCACGCTGTGCGCTTGTGGCATTGGACACACTTTGGATTCGCGGACACGTGGGACAATACGCCCGTGCGGCGGCTCATTTTCTATCTGGCGCAGGCTGGTCAAACCTGTAAACTTGAAATTCTATGGACAGCAACTCTAGGCGCCGGCCTGCATCCTGTGCGGTAAAACCTGCACGGACGCACAGAGCCGGCAACGCCCGCACAAGATCCCCGCATTCTCCGGCAGCGTCATCGGAGCCTTCCAGTCCGGCTTCTGCCGACCACCCTCCTTCGGGCGCTAATCCGCCAACCGGCTCCCCGGGAACCGTAAACCCCAGCATGTGTGCGGGGGTGCTTTCCTGACATGGAGTGGCTATTCCTGCTCGCCGGACTGCTGCTTATCTGCGGTACCGGTTTTTTCGTAGCCGTTGAGTTTTCACTGGTTGCCCTCGACCAGCCCACCGTGCGCCGCGCGGTGGAAGAGGGGGACACCCGCGCGGAACCGCTGCTTCGCTGCCTGACCACGCTCTCAACCCAGCTCTCCAGCTGTCAGCTGGGGATTACCCTCACCACCCTGCTGACCGGCTACGTGATGGAGCCGTCGGTCGGGAGGCTGCTGCAGGGCCCGCTGGCATCGCTTGGCCTGCCTCCGGCAGCTTCGCTGTCCGTTTCCGTTGTCGCGGCGATGGTCCTGGCTACTCTGCTCTCGATGCTGCTGGGCGAACTGATCCCCAAGAACATGTCGATTGCGCTGCCCTTTACAGTAGGGCGGGCGCTGGCACGGCCGCAGCTGGCCTTCACCTTTGTGTTCAAGCCGGCCATCCTGCTCCTGAACGGCTTCTCCAACAAGGTGCTGAACCTTTTCGGCCTCGAAGCCAAGGAAGAAGTCTCCGGCGCACGAACCCCGGCAGAGCTGTCCTCGATGGTGCGCCGCTCGGCTGAGATGGGCACCCTGGACGCGGGGACGGCGAACTTCCTGGCCCGGACGCTCTCCTTTTCCGAGCGTACGGCGGCGGACGTGATGACGCCCCGTATCCGCCTCGAGACAATCGACGCAGACCAGCCGGTCTCCGACGTTATTGAGGCGGCCCGCCGTACCGGCTACTCGCGCTTTCCCATCCTGGGCGACTCTCCGGATGACATCCGCGGTGTTGTGCACGTCAAGAAGGCAGTGGCCGTGCCGCGCCGGAAACGTTCCGAACTGCCAGCTGCCGCCATCATGAGCGAGATCCTCCGTGTGCCGGAGACGGTGCACCTGGACTCCCTGCTCTCGGAACTGCGCAGCGCGAACCTGCAGCTCGCCGTCGTCCTTGATGAATACGGGGGAACGGCGGGGGTTGCCACGCTTGAGGACCTGGTGGAAGAGATCGTCGGCGAGGTTTCCGACGAACACGACAAGCTCAAGCCCGGCGTGCTGCAGAGTGCATCCGGCTACTGGTACTTCCCGGGCATTATGCGGCCCGATGAAGTCTCCGTCCTGATCCCGTCGCTGCATGTGCCGGACGAATCCGGCTACGAGACGGTCGGCGGTTACATCATGGCCGAACTCGGCCGCATCGCCGAGGTAGGGGACACCGTTCCCGTGCCGGACGGACTGCTTGAAGTAGAACGAATGGACGGACGGCGCATTGACCGGATCTGCTTCGTTCCCAGTGAACCTTCCAATGCAGGCAGCGTGCCGGAGACAGCAGCGCCGGAGACAGCAGCGCCGCAGGCCGGCGTCCGGACAGGCCGGCAGTCTTCGCAGGCTGCGGTCCACGGAGCGCGTGCCGTTAATAGAGCCGGTGCTTCCCCGGCACCCAAGGAGGGGGCACGATGAGTGACCTTGCCGGAATTTTTTGGCTGGTAGTCCTGCTCCTGGGCAACGCCTTCTTCGTCGGCGCGGAGTTCGCGGTGATGTCCGCCCGCCGCAGCCAGATCGAGCCACTGGCCGATGCCGGTTCCAAACGGGCAAAGACCACGCTCTGGGCCATGGAACACGTCTCGCTTATGCTCGCCTGCGCCCAGCTGGGCATCACGGTGTGCTCGCTGCTGATCCTGTACGTAGCTGAACCTGCAATCCATCACCTCCTCGCCGCGCCGCTCGAAGCGGTGGGTGTCCCGGCGGAGGTGGCCAACCTCGCGGGCTTCCTTGCCGCGCTGCTGTTCGTGACCTTCCTGCACGTGACCATTGGCGAGATGGTGCCCAAGAACATTTCCGTGTCCGTGGCGGACCGGGCTGCGCTGGCCCTGGCCCCGCCGCTGGTGATGGTCTCCCGGGTGGTCCGTCCGATCACCGCAAGCCTGAACTGGGTTGCCAACCACTCCCTGCGGCTTGTTGGCGTCACTCCCAAGGACGAGGTCACCTCGTCCTTCACCCTCCAGGAAGTGCAGTCGATCGTCCAGGAATCCACCCGGCACGGTTTGGTGGCGGATGATTCCGGTGTCATTTCCGGTGCTCTGGAGTTCTCCGGGCAGACCGCAGGGGAAGTCATGGTCCCGCTTGATGAGCTGGTTACGCTGCGCACCGACTGCACGCCGGCCGAGTTCGAAAAAGCGGTGGGCCGCACCGGGTTCTCACGTTTTGTGCTGATGGACGAGGCCGGGAACTTTACCGGCTACATGCATCTGAAGGACGTTATGGCCATCCCGGAAGAGGCCTATGAACGGCCGATCACCGAGAACAAGGTCCGCACCCTAGCCAACCTGCGCCTCGCCGACGGGATTGAAGATGCCCTGGCGGTCATGCAGCGGACCGGTTCCCATGTGGCCCGTGTCCTCGGCGAGGACTCACAGACCCGGGGCGTGCTGTTCCTTGAAGACATCATTGAACAGCTGGTGGGCGAAATCCGTGATGCCACCCAGGCCCAGGGGCTTCGCCGGTCAGGAGAGAGTTTCACCGGCTGAAATCCATCCGCCGCTTAGATGCGAATGATTCGCGTTTAGGTTATGCTGGTCAAGCCCCGGTGCCGCCGGAGGCTGCACCAATACTTGAATGGGGATACTGACACTATGCGCCGACTGCCCTTCCGCGTGGCTGGAATTCTGACTGCCGCAGCCCTGGCACTCTCTGCCTGCTCGGCATCAGAAGACGGCGGAGACAGCGGCGACGGGACCATCCGCGTGGTGGCGTCCACCAACGTCTACGGGAACATCCTGGAGACCGTGGGCGGAGAGTACGTCAGCGTTGAATCGATCATCAACCGCCCGTCACAGGATCCGCATTCCTATGAGGCGACGGCACGGGACAAGCTCGCGGTCTCCGAAGCTTCCGTGGTGGTCCTCAACGGCGGCGGCTATGACGCCTTCATGGAGACCCTGGTCAAGGAGGAGTCCGTCGCCTCCGAAAACGTGCTTAATGCCGTCCAGATCTCGGGTCTTGAGGAAGAAAGCCACGCGGACGAGGACCACGCTGAAGAGGAAACCGGAGGGGACCACGCCGGGCACTCCCACGGCGCGTTCAACGAACATGTCTGGTACGACCCGGAAGCGATGGGCCTGCTGGCAGAAGCGGCAGCCGAGCGGCTCGCCGAGCTTGATCCGGAAAACGAACAGGTCTTCCGTGACAACGCCGCGGACTTCAGTGCCGGAATCCAGGAGCTGGAGCAGCGGCTGGAGGGCCTGCGTGACCAGGCCTCCGGCCGCGACGTGGCGATGACCGAACCGGTGCCCGCATACCTCCTGGAAGACGCCGGCCTGCACAACGTCACTCCGGACGACTTCACGGAATCCGTTGAAGAGGGACAGGACGTTCCGCCGGCCGTACTGAAGACGATGCAGGACCTGATGGCCTCCGGCAGCATCGCCTTCCTGGCCTACAACGAACAGACTTCCACTGCCCAGACGGAAGCCGTCCGCAGGACTGCCGAGGACGCCGGAGTCCCCGTGGTCGACTTCTCCGAAACCCTGCCGGAAAACGAAGACTACCTGGCCTGGATGAACCGCAACGTGACGGCAGTCCAGGACGTCCTGAAGTGAGCCGCGCCGTCGTGCAGCTGCGGGGGGCCTCTATGGCCTTCGGCAGCCGTACGCTTTGGCAGGGACTTGACCTGGACATCAACGCAGGAGAGTTCCTGGCAGTGCTCGGCCCCAACGGCACAGGCAAGACCACCCTGCTGAAGGTGCTGCTCGGCCTGCAGCCGCTCAGTTCCGGCACGGTGCGGATCAACGGACACAAGGCCGAACGCGGCAGCAAGGACATTGGCTACATTCCGCAGCAGAAGACCTTTGCTGCCGGCACGCCGCTGCGGGCCCGGGACCTGGTGGGCATGGGGGTCGACGGCGACAAATGGGGGATCCGCCTGCGGCGCGCCCCTGTGCGTGCCCGGGTGGATGAACTCCTGGCCCAGGTCGGTGCCGAAAGCTACGCTGATGCGCCGGTTGGGAAGCTCTCCGGCGGCGAGCTTCAGCGGCTGCGTGCTGCCCAGGCCCTGGCCACCGATCCCGACCTCCTGCTTTGCGACGAGCCCCTGCTTTCCCTTGACCTGCACCACCAGCAGGCCATTAGCGCCCTGATTGACGCCCGTGCGCACGTCCATGATTCCGCCGTCGTGTTTGTCACCCACGAAATCAATCCGATAATCGACTACGTTGACCGGGTGCTGTACCTGGCCGGCGGGCAGTTCCGGACGGGCACGCCGTCGGAAGTCCTGCGCTCCGATGTCCTCTCCGATATGTACGGCTCACACGTTGAAGTGCTGCGCAGCCACGGCAGGATAGTGGTTCTGGGCGTACCGGATGCAACAACGCACCACCACGGCGAAGGCGAGGCCGACCTTGGAACTTTCTGATTTTCTGTCCTCGGTCTTCGACTTCAGCGACTACAGCCAGCTGCTGCCCCTGGTCACGAATTCACTGTGGGCTGCCGCCATCCTTGGCCTGGTTGGCGGGCTGATCGGCGTGTTCGTGATGATGCGGGACCTGGCATTCGCCGTCCACGGCATCGCCGAGCTCTCCTTCGCCGGCGCCGCGCTGGCCCTGCTCCTGGGCGTCAACGTGGTGCTGGGATCACTGGTCGGCTCCGTCGCCGCCGCCCTGATCCTGGCACTGCTGGGTCTGAAGGCACGGGACCGGAATTCAATCACCGGTGTCCTGATGCCCTTCGGCCTTGGCCTGGGCATCCTGTTCCTGGCGCTGTACGAAGGCCGATCGGCCAACAAGTTCGGACTGCTGACAGGGCAGATCGTTGCCGTTGACAGCGTTCAGCTGAACCTGCTGGCGGTCTGCGCCGCGGTGGTGGTTGTGGGCCTGGTCGCCGTGTGGCGGCCGCTGACCTTTGCCAGCGCGGATCCGGAGCTTGCCCAGGCCCGCGGCGTCCCCGTGGGCGGCCTGTCAATTGTCTTTATGTTCCTGCTTGGGCTCTCAGTTGCACTGTCCATCCAGGTGGTGGGTGCGCTGCTGGTGCTCTCCCTGCTGATCACGCCCGCGGCAGCGGCACTGCTGGTGACCTCATCGCCGAGGCTCGTGGTTGGGCTAAGCGTGCTCTTTGCGCTGGCCTCCGCTGTGGGAGGCATCCTTCTGGCACTGGGCGGCCGTATTCCGATCAGCCCGTACGTCACCACGATTTCCTTCGCGATCTACGTCATTTGCCGGATCATCATGGCAATCCGCGGACGTACCCGCCGCCTGGCCACCGCAGCCTAGGCTGCGCACCCGGCCGGAATCAGCGGGAGCAGTCAGGGCACAGCCCAAAGACCTCAACTGTGTGCGCGACTTCCGTAAACCCATGTTCACGGCCCAGGCGCGCCGCCCAGCTCTCGACGGCCGGCGCTTCGATTTCCACGGCCTTGCCGCAGTTCCGGCAGACAAGGTGGTGGTGGTGATGCTCGGCCTGACAGCGCCGGTACAGCACCTCACCGTCGATCCCGCGGAGTACATCAACCTGCTCCTCATCGGCCATGGACTGCAGAATCCGGTAGGTGGTGGCCAGGGAGACTTTCTCACCGCGGTCCTGAAGCAGGCGGTGCAGTTCCTGGGTACTCACAAAGTCATCCAGCGAATCCAGGGTGCGGCCCACGGCCAGCCGCTGCCGGGTCACCCGGGGCTCGGCAGGCCGCCGCGGGGACGATGGCTGCGCAGACATTCAAGCCTCCTGGGCTGACGGGGATCGGACCTCAACCCAGATTATCAGCGTTGGCACGCCGTGGCCTGCCCCGGCCCGGTCCGGGGCCCGGAGTATCGTGACCGTATGAAAATGACCAAGTACACCCATTCCTGTGTCAGGTTCGAAAAAGAGGGCTCAGTGCTGGTGCTGGATCCCGGCAACTTTTCGGAGGTCGAAGAGGCCCTCAGGAACGCCGACGCCATCCTGCTTACCCACGAGCACGCAGACCATATTGACCGTGAGCAGGTGCTGCCCATCCTCGCTGACCGCGCCGGCCTGCAGCTTTACGCCCCCGCGGCCCTGGCGGCCTCGCTGCGGGAGGAAACGGGCGACGACGCCCGGACCCGCATCCACGACGTCGAGCCCAACACTGTCCAGGACGTCGCCGGGTTTTCAGTGCGCTCCTTTGGCGGCCAGCATGCCCTGATCCACCCGCTGATTCCCATGGTGGAGAACCTCGCGTACCTGATCGAGGACCGCATTTACCACCCGGGAGATTCCTTCGTTGTGCCGAATGGGCTGAAGGCCGAGGTCCTGCTCGTCCCGATCCATGCACCCTGGTCCAAGGTCGGAGAAGTGATCGACTTTGTCATCGCGGTTGGAGCACGGACCGCCCATCCCATCCATGACGCACTGCTGAACGGGAAGGGCCGCGGGATCGTCGAGAAACACCTTGAACGCTTCGGCGCGATGTACGGCACCAGCTACCAGCAGCTGGCGCCGGGAGACGTGGTGGAGCTGTGACCGGAGTGCTGATCAGCGCAGCCGGGCTGCAGCAGGCGCTGGCAGGCGGGACGCCGGTGCGGCTGCTCGACGTGCGCTGGGAACTGGGCCGCAGCGACGGGTACCTGCGCTATCGGACCGGTCATCTTCCCGGCGCGGTCTACGTTGACCTGGATACCGAACTTTCGGCACCGGCAGGGGCAGGCGGGCGTCATCCGCTGCCTTCCCCGGCAGTGTTCGCAGCACTGGCCCAGGGCTGGGGAATCAACGACGGCGACCTGGTAGTTGCGTACGATGCCTCGGGTGGCGGCGCCGCTGCCCGGGCCTGGTGGCTGCTCCGCCACGCGGGTTTCGCGGATGTCCGGCTGCTCGACGGCGGCCTGCAGGCATGGCAGGAAGCCGGGGGAGAACTCGAAACTGCCGACGTTACTGCTGTCCCGGGCAACGTGGTCCTTTCCTGGGGGCACATGCCCGTGCTGGACATCGACCGCGCCGCGGACCTGGCGCGGGTGGGAGTCCTTCTCGACGCCCGGGCCCCCGAACGCTACCGCGGAGACAGCGAACCCGTGGACCCGCAGGCTGGCCATATCCCCGGCGCCGTCAGCCTCCCCGCTGCGGGAAACCAGGACGAACGCGGCCGGTACCTGCCGGCCGGGGAACTCAGGGAGAGATTCGCCGGCGCCGGCGCAGACGGCAGCAAGCCTGTGGGCACATACTGCGGCTCGGGCATCTACGCCTCCGCCCAGGTGGCCGCACTTGCACAGGCGGGCATCGAAGCGGCGCTGTATCCCGGCTCCTGGTCCGAATGGTCCTCCACGCCGGGGCGGCCAGTGGCAACCGGGACCGGGGACAGGTAGCGTCGAAGTCATGTTTACCGGCCGTCCCGTTCCGCCCCCGCTGCGTGTGCAGCTCCCTGGCGGGGACCGCCAGCCAGAGCAAGGAGAACGCATGAGTACGCTTTTCACCAAGATTATTGAGGGTGAAATCCCAGGCCGTTTTGTCTGGAAGGACGACGACGTCGTTGCTTTCCTGAGCATCGGCCCCCTCGCCGACGGGCACACCCTGGTGGTCCCGCGGCAGGAGATCGACAAGTGGACGGACGCTCCGGCAGACCTGCTGGCCAGGATGACCGCCGTTGCCCAGGCCATCGGCAAGGTACAGGTGGACGTATTCGGTGCCGAGCGTGCCGGACTAACGATCGCCGGTTTCGAAATAGACCACCTGCACATCCACGTCTGGCCGGCGAACTCGCTGCAGGACTTCGACTTCAGCCGCGCGGAAACCAGCCCCGACCAGGACAAGATGGCAGCCAACGCCGAAAAGCTGCGCGAAGGCCTGCGGGCCGCCGGCCACGGCGAGTTCGTTCCCGAGGCTTAGCCCCGGCAGGAACTTAGCCCCGGCAGGAACTACGCCGGCGCCAGCGCCTGGTTCAAAGCGGTCCGGATCCGTTTCTCTGAAACGGACCGGGCCGTTCCCAGTTCCTGGGCGAAGAAACTGATGCGCAGTTCCTCGATCATCCAGCGCACCTCGGCCAGCGCCGGGGGAGTCCCGCGCCCGGGCGCCAAAGCCGCCACGGCGTCGTCGTAATCATCTTCCAGGCCCTGCACGACCGCCATGTTCAGCGAATCCCGCTGCACGTTGGTGGGCAGCTTTTCCAGCCGCCGCTCAATGCCGCCCAGATAGCGGGGCAGCTGGGCCAGCTGGGCATAGCCCGTCCGTGCCACGAAGCCCGGATACACCAGCTGTTCAAGCTGCGCCCGTACGTCGTTCAGGGCTGAAATCAGTGCCAGGGACGTGGTTCCCTTGAGCTGTTTCTGGATTCGCCGGGTGGCGGAAAGGACCTTTTCGACGATTGCAGTCACTGTGAAGACGGTGTCGATCAGATCCGCGCGAACCCTCTCGTACAGGGCATCGAACTCTTCCCTGGTCCAGGGCAGTTCCTCCGGCGTGAGCTTGTCGATCGCTGCCAGGGTGCAGTCCTCGATCAGGGCGGCCACGGAGCCGTGCGGATTCTGGCTGAAGGTGAGCTTCTCCGCGTTGCTCAGGTGTTCCAGCACGTACTTTGCCGGACTGGGCACCCGCAGCGCGAGCAGGCGGATCACGCCTGCACGCATTGCCGCGGCCTGCTCATCTGCGCTCTGGAAAACACGCAGGCCAGCGGTGCTGCCTTCGTCCACCAGGGCCGGATAGCCCGTGACAGTGTGGCCGGCCACGAGCGTATCGATCCGGCGCTCGATGGTGCCCACGCTCCACTCGGTGAGGCCGGTTTCCTCCCGGAAGGAGGACGATGCCTTCCCGTTCCCGTTTGCGGCGGCCGCGCGGGACGGCTTGGCCGTGGCTGTCTTCTGTGACGGCTTGACGGTTCCGGGCGTGGCTCCCAGGGATTCTGCAATGGCACGGCGGGTTGCAGGGGCCAGCGACTCCTCCAGGGCGGCAAGGTCCTTGCCCTCATCCAGGACCCGTCCGGAGGAATCCACCACGGTGAACCGCATCCGCAGGTGTTCCGGGATAGCGTCCCAGTTCCAGGAACCCGGAGGGATGATGTGTCCCTTCAGGCGGCGAAGGGCCAGCTCCAGCGACGGTTCCAGGGGATCCGACGCCGGGTCAAAGTCCGCTGCAAGGGCAGCTGCAGCAGCCCTCGCCACATCCGGGGCAGGAATGAAGTTCTTCCGCACAGCCTTGGGCAGGGACTTGATCAGGGCCGTGATCAGCTCGGCCCGCAGGCCCGGAATCTGCCAGCGGAACGGTTCAGGATCCAGCTGGTTCAGGAAGAGCACCGGGACCTCGACGGTCACGCCGTCGTTGGCTCCCGGAACCCCGGGGGTGAACTCATAGGAGAGCGGCAGATCGAAGTCCGCATAGCGGAAGGTCTTGGGGAACTCCGCTTCGTCCAGGCCGGCGGCGTCATCGGTGCGCAGTGCGTCCGGGTCGAAGTCCAGCAGCTTCGGGTCCTCATGCCGGGCATGTTTCCACCACTTGTCGAAGTGCCGTTCGGAGACCACTTCGCTGCCAATGCGTTCGTCGTAGAACTCGAACAGCGTTTCGTCATCCACACGCAGGCCGCGGCGGCGCACCCGGGTCTCCAGCTCTTCGACCTCGGCAAGCAGCGCCTGGTTGCGGTGGAAGAACTTGTGGTGGGTGCGCCAGTCACCCTCAACGAGGGCATGCCGGATGAACATTTCGCGGGACAGCACGGGGTCGATCCGGCCGTAGTTCACGCTGCGGCGCGGAATCACGGGCACCCCGTACAGGGTGACCTTCTCGTAGGCCATCACGGACCCGTTGCGCTTGGACCAGTGCGGCTCGCTGTAGGTGCGCTTGATGAGGTGCGGCGCCACTTCCTCTACCCACAGCGGATCAAAGCGTGCAGCGATCCGGGCCCAAAGCCGGGACGTCTCCACCAGTTCGGCGGCCATGACCCAGTCAGGGGACTTCTTGAACAGTGCCGATCCCGGGAAGACGGCGAACCGGGTCCCGCGCGCGCCGGCGTACTCACGCTTGCGCTGGTCGTACAGACCAATGTGGCTCAGCAGCCCGGACAGCAGGGAAATGTGGACGTCTTTTTCTTTCCCGACCGGATCCACATCGCCGGGGGAGAGAGTGATGCCCAAGGGCTTGGCCAGCTGGCGCAGCTGCGCGAACAGGTCCTGCCATTCGCGGATGCGCAGGAAGTTAAGGAACTCGTTTTTGCACAGTTTGCGGAACTGGGAGGAGGAGAGTTCCTTCTGTTTCTCCTGGACGTAGCGCCAAAGGTTCAGGAAGCCGGTGAAGTCCGAGTTCTCATCCACGAACCGCTTGTGCAGCTCGGCTGCCTTCTGCGCCCGTGCCGGGTCGTCCTTGGACGGCCGTTCGCGGGGATCCTGGATGGTCAGCGCCGCAGCCAGGACCATGACCTCGCGGACGCAGCCGCGCTGCCCGGCTTCCACGATCATCCGGCCGAGGCGGGGATCAACGGGGAGCTGGGCAAGTTTGCGCCCGACGGCGGTGATCCCGCCCTTGGGGGCCAGCGCACCGAGCTCGCGGAGCAGCAGTGCGCCGTCGTTGACCGCCTTGGGATCCGGCGGCTGGACGAATGGGAAGTCCGCTACGTCCTTGGGCCCCTGTGCCACGCCCATGGCGGCCATCTGCAGGATGACGGCGGCAAGGTTGGTGCGCAGGATCTCCGGGTCGGTGAATTCGGGGCGGGCCTGGAAATCCTCGTCGGAGTAGAGCCGGATGGCGATGCCGTCCGAGACACGGCCGCAGCGGCCCGAACGCTGGTTCGCCGAGGCCTGGGAAATACGCTCAATGGGCAGCCGCTGGACCTTGGTCCGGTGCGAGTACCGGGAGATACGGGCGGTGCCTGTGTCAATGACGTACTTGATGCCCGGGACGGTCAGCGACGTCTCGGCAACGTTGGTGGCGAGCACAATCCGGCGGTGCTTGCCGGGGGAGAAGACCCGGTGCTGTTCCGCCAGGGACAAGCGGGCATACAGCGGCAGGATCTCGGTATTGGCGAGCCGCGGGTTGCGGGTGACCGTACCGCGCAGCGCGTCGGCGGCGTCGCGGATTTCACGTTCTCCGGAGAAGAAGATCAGGATGTCACCGGGAGCCTCACGGGAGAGTTCGTCTACGGCATCGCAGACTGCGTCCAGCGGGTCGCGGTCCTCTTCGAGCTCGTCCTCTTCTTCGTCGTCCGTCCCCAGTGCGGGCTGGTTCAGCGGCCGGTAGCGGATCTCCACGGGGAAGGTCCGGCCCGAAACTTCAATCACCGGAGCAGGAGTGCCGTCCGGCGCCGCGAAGTGCCGGGCGAAGCGGTCCGGGTCAATCGTGGCGGAGGTGATGATGATCTTCAGGTCCGGCCGCTCCGGCAGCAGCCGCTTGAGGTAGCCGAGGATGAAGTCGATGTTCAGGCTCCGCTCGTGGGCCTCATCGATGATGATCGTGCTGTACTTCCTGAGCTTGCGGTCATGCTGGATTTCCGCGAGCAGGATGCCGTCGGTCATCAGCTTGACCTTCGTATCCCGGCTGGTCTCCCCGGTGAACCTCACCTGGAAGCCCACTTCGGCGCCGATCTCGACGTCGAGCTCCTCCGCGATGCGTTCGGCGACAGTCCTCGCCGCGAGACGCCGCGGCTGCGTGTGGCCAATCAGCCCCTTCTCGGCCAGGCCCAGCTCCAGGCACATCTTCGGGATCTGGGTGGTTTTACCCGAACCTGTGGCACCGGCGATCACGGTGACCTGGTTGGCCGCGATGGCGGCCATGATGTCATCCCGGCGTTCCGAGACGGGAAGCTCCGGGGGATAGGAAATTGTCAGTGCCATAGTTGGCACCAGTCTAATGCGTGGGCGGAATCTCCCCTGCTGCCCTTGCCAGGCGCCCCGCCGCTGTGCGGGCGCGTTCACGCATCTCTTCCGGTGCCAGGATTTCGAACTCCACACCCATGCCGGCCATGCGCACCAGAGGCTGGTCCAGCGAATCCCACCCGCTGCGCAGGACGGTGTGGCCCGGTCCGTCCGCTTCCAGCACTGCAACCTCCGCGGGAACCTGCTCGGCTACTGCCGCAAGCGGCGAAGCGATGCGGATAACGACGTCGTACCGGTAGGGACTGCGGGTGATCGCCGCCTGAACGTACGCCGCCAGGTCCTGTGCCGGGAGCGGCCGCGGCGCAAACTTCTCCCGGAGGACGGGCACCGACTGGCATCTGTCCACCCGGAACGTGCGCCAGTCCCGGCGTTCGGTACACCAGGCCACCAAGTACCAGCGCCGTCCCGTGCTGACCAGTTTGTAGGGCTCCACGATCCGGCGGCCCTCCGCGGCCTCATGGGCCTGGTAGCGGAATGCGGCGGCCCGCCGTTCGGAGATTGCGGTCGAGAACGCGGTCAGGATCTCCGGGTTCACTGCGGAAACGGTGGCCGAAGGACCTGCCATGACGCTCACGGACTGGCGCAGGGCGGAGAACTTTGGCCGCAGCCGTCCCGGGAGGACCTGTTCCAGCTTCACCAGCGCCCGGATCGATGCCTCGCCGATTCCCGAGACCGGCCCGGAAGCGACGGCCGTCAGGCCCAGCGCGACGGCGAGCGCCTCCTCGTCGTCGAGCAGCAGGGGAGGCAGCTGCGCACCGGCGCCCAGCTGATAACCCCCGGCGATTCCGGGGGAAGCAGAGATCGGATAGCCAAGGCTGCGGAGCTTGCCGATGTCCCGCCGGACGGTGCGTTCAGTGACGGACATCCGCTCGGCCAGGGCGGAGCCGGTCCATTCGCGGCGCAGCTGCAGGAGGGACAGGAGATGCAGCAGCCTGGCGGAAGTCTCGAGCATGGTCCTAAAGCTACTCCGGGATGCGGACAGAAGCTGTCCTTGATCGAAACGGGTCTGGTGTCCACCTGCCTAATCGGGGAGGGGACATGGCCGCAGTAACGCTGCTGTCGCGGGATCGAAGCGACGTTACTGGGCCAGGGCAGGCGCGTCAGTACCCCCGCGGCTGGTAGGGACGGTCGAGGTAGAGGTCCCGCGGATCCCGTACGTCCCACAGCGAATTGCCGTGCCATGGGCGGCCGGAGCTGACCGGAGGGAGGTGGCCCCGCCCGTCATTGCGGATGCCGATGATGACGGCGGCGATGCTCAGCAGGAGCAGTGCGGTTACGACGGCTATGAATAAGATTTCCATGTCTCAAGGCTGTGCCGTCCGGCCGGAAAAAATAAGTGACAGAAAGGACCATCATCAGTATGAAACTGCCATACTCTGGGCATGCTGAAATCGGTAGCCGTGGTAGCGCTGGATAACGTGGGTCCGTTTGAGCTGGGACTGGTGGCGGAGGTGTTCGCCCTGGACCGCTCACACCGCGGGACAGGAGTGCCCCGCTTCGATTTCAGGCTGGTCACCGATGTGCCGGGACCGGTACGCACCTCCGGCGGATACACGATCATGGTTGAGCGCGGGCTCGAAGCGGCAGCAGATGCGGATCTGGTGGTCATGGCGCCGTTTGGGCGATGGAAACCCGAACCCACCCCGGTTCCGCCCGCAGTGCAGGAAGTGCTTCAGCATGCCGTCCGGCGGGGCGCCTGGGTGCTTTCGGTCTGCACCGGAGCGTTCGCGCTCGCCGAAGCAGGCATCCTGGACGGCAGGAAGGCCACTACGCACTGGAGGAACGCGGGGCAGCTGGCCTCGGGCTATCCCCGGGTGGAAGTGGATGAAAACGTGCTCTACGTCCAGGACGGCAACGTGATTACGAGTGCGGGCACGGCAGCAGGCATCGACGCAGCGCTCCACCTTGTCCGGGTTGAGCTCGGAGCCAGGGCGGCGTCGTCAATTGCCAGGGACATGGTGGTGCCCCCGCACCGTGACGGCGGGCAGGCGCAGTACATTGACCGTCCGCTCGCCGTCACAGGCTGCGACACGCTGGAAGACACCCTTGTCTGGATCAGCGGCAACCTGGAGCAGGAGCATTCAATCACGGCGCTCGCAGCCCGGGCACACATGTCAGAGCGCACTTTCGCACGCCGGTTCAAGGCCGAAACCGGCACAACGCCTTCGGCCTGGATCAATGCGCAGCGTGTGCTCCGCGCCCAGGAACTCCTGGAAGAATCCGAGCTGAGCATTGAAGAGGTTGCCCGGGCCTCCGGGTTCGGGCAGGCCGTCCTGCTGAGGCACCACTTCAACCGCGATGTGGGGATCAGCCCGGCCGCGTACCGCAGGGTCTTCCGCGGACGCGCGGTGCGGCACAGCCCCGGCCGGGGATACCCGCTCCACCCATACCCGCCGGCTGCTGCAGACGCCGGGTAGTGTCCATGCCGCCGGACCGGGCCAGGGCAGGAACGGCGGGCGCCGGCACAGCGACCTGCCCTAGGACCGGGGAATGTTGCGCAGATTGCTTCGGGCCATGCTGACCGCCTGGCCCGCGCCCTTGTTCAGCACCACCTTTGACATGGCTGTGGCGAATCCAAGAACCTGGTCGGTGGTGATTTTGGGCGGTATGGACAGGGCATTGGGATCGGTGATCAGCTCCACCAGGGACGGCCCCTGATGGTCGAAGGCTGCCCGGTAGGCGTCCATGATGTCCGCCGGATCACTGACCCGCACGGAATGGAAGCCGATGGCAGCGGCAATTGCTGCGTAGTTGGTATCGGGTACGTCCACCCCGTGGTCGTTCAGCCCGTCCACCAGCATTTCAAGCTTCACCATCCCCAGGGTGGAGTTGTTGAAGACAACCACGTTCAGCGGCAGATTGTTCGTCCGGGCCGTGATCAGCTCGCCGAGCAGCATGGACAGTCCACCGTCACCGCAGAGCGCCACCACCTGCCGGTCCGGCTGGGAGAGCTGGGCGCCCACAGCGTGGGGGAGCGCATTGGCCATGGTGCCGTGCAGGTAGGAACCGATGATGCGCCGCGTCCCCAGCGGATTGATGTACCGGGCAGCCCAGACGTTGCACATACCGGTGTCCGCGGTGAAGACAGCGTCCGGGGAGGCTGCCTCGTCCAGGAGCGAAGCCGCATACTCCGGGTGGATGGGGACGAGCCTTTCCGCCTTCTGGGTATAGGCGCCAACCGCTTTGTTCATCAGCCGGTCGTGCTTCCTGAGCATTTCGTCCAAGAACCTCCTGTCCTGCTTCTCCTCAACCAGGGGCAGCAGCGCCTCAAGAGTGGGAAGGACGTCGCCGTGAACCGCAATGTCCACGTCGGTGCGCCGCCCCAGGTGCTGCGCGGCCCGGTCGACCTGAACCGTCCTGGTGTCAGGAAGGAACTGGTTGTACGGGAAATCGGTGCCCAGCAATACCAGCAGGTCCGCGTCCTTGATCCCCTCCGCGGCTGCCCCGTAGCCCAGCAGCCCCGTCATGCCTACGTCGTAGGGATTGTCGTACTGGATGAAGTCTTTTCCCCGGAGGGAGTGGCCCACCGGCGCCTTCACCTTGGCAGCGAATTCAACGACGGCGTCGTGGGCGCCTTCCGTCCCGATGCCGGCGAACACCGCAACTTTCCGGGCTTCGTTTACGGCAGCAGCCAGCTCCCGGATGCTCTCGGCGGCTGGAACCATGGTGGCCGGGCGGCACAGCGCCGGTTCCGGAGTCGGCGCCGTGGCCCTCTGCCCGGCGATATCGCCGGGAATAGTGACCACTGAGACTCCGTGCAGGGCTACTGCGTGCTGGATCGCGCTGTGCATGATACGCGGAGCCTGATCGGTGGTGCTGACAAGTTCGGAATACACCGAGCACTCGGTGAAAAGCCGGTCGGGGTGGGTCTCCTGGAAAAAGCCGCTGCCAATCTGGACGCTGGGGATGTGCGAGGCGATGGCCAGTACAGGGGCGCCGCTTCGGTTCGCATCATAAAGTCCGTTGATCAGGTGCAGGTTCCCCGGTCCGCAGGAACCGGCGCAGACAGCCAGCTTTCCCGTGAGCTGCGCTTCCGCTGATGCTGCCAGTGCGGCCGCTTCCTCATGCCGCACATGAATCCAGTCGATCCCGCCGCGGCTGGATCCTCCGGTCCGGCGGACAGCATCAACTATGGGGTTCAGGCTGTCTCCGACGATTCCATAAATGCGCTCCACCCCGGCGGCGCGGAGCTGGTCGATCAGTTGCGTGGCGAGCTGCTTGGCCATGGGTGCTCCCGAGTACTCGTGGCGGACTGACGAAACGTGCTTCGGCCATCCAGCAAACCAATCGGACACAAGCATGCCGGCGGCCGGAACCCTGATTCTACGTACCGGGCAGCCGGTGTCCACCCGGCCGGTGAACACGGACGGGGCCGCGTGCAAGTCAGCCCGGAAGATGAAAACCCTCCACCGCCGGGATGGAATGCGGCGCGGCTGAAGCCGTTTACGGCCAATGCAGCCTGCCTGCGGGGTAGCGTTCACCCCAGTCAAACCGGAACCGCAAGGTAGAGACAGGTTCCGGACAACGAAACGCAGCTGGCCCCACCCGGCAGCGGTCTACCCTATTTGGAGGGCTCATGGGTGCTGCCCGGCGCATTGTTTTCCCAATCCTGTGGCTGGTTGTTTTCGCCGTCATCGCCGCAGCGTTGTTCAAGCTCGCTTTCCTTGACGGCATGCGGGCTGAGGCACAGACAGACGTGCCCTCTGCCCAGATACAGACAGCTACGGTCCAGGCTGAGCTGGCCACCATCACCAACACCGTGGAGGTCCAGGGATCGGTGCTGTCCGATCCGGGGATCCCGGTCCGCAGCACCACGGACGGGACAGTGGTCTTCATCGATGCAGAGCAGGGGCAGACGGTGGAGAAAGGCCAGCGGCTTTTCCAGGTTCGAAAGCTCCTCGAGGACCAGCCGGTCATGCCTGCAGCCGATGAGGATGACGGCCCCCCGCCGCCGGCCGCGCCGCTTTACACCTACGTTGACGTTACGGCCACGGCCGGCGGAACCCTGGGCACATTCACGGTGCTGCTGAACCAGCAGGTCACCGTCGGAACAGAGGTTGCCTCGATCGATCCGGGGACGTTCTCGGTCCAGGGGACACTGACCCCCGACCAGCAGTTTCGAATCCTGAACCGCCCGGGTACCGCCGAGGTTGCACTGAATGGGGGACCGGCCCCCTTCGCCTGCGGTGACCTCACCATGGGCAAAACGCCGGCCGCTGCCGGGGGCGACGGCGCGGCGGGGCAGGACGGTTCAGCCCCTGGTCCGCAGACGCCGCAGGGCAGCGGATCCGTGAGCTGCGCTGTTCCCGGCGATGTCCCGGTGTTCGGCGGCCTGGGTGCCACCATTACCATCACGGCCGGCGAGGCAAGCGACGCAGTCACCGTGCCCACCACCGCTGTCCAGGGGCTCGTGCAGAACGGCGTGGTGTGGGTTGTCACCGCTTCGGGGGATACCGAGGAACGCCCGGTCACCCTCGGCCTGACCGATGGACAGGCTGTTGAGATCACGCAGGGCCTCAGCGAGGGCGAGGAAGTCCTCCTGTTCGTCCCGGGGGCCGAAGCTCCGCAGGATGAACAGGGCATGATGTACGGTCCCGGGGTGATGGGCGGATGACCGGACTTGCATCAGAGGTCTCGGTCCAGCCTGGTGCGGGGGCAGAGCCGGAGTACGTGCGCCGTTCACTCATTAGCCTGGAGCAGGTGACCCGCAGCGTTATGCTCCCGGACGGCAAGAACCTCACCATCCTGGACGGCGTTGACCTGCAGATCCACGGGGGAGACCACGTATCGGTGGTAGGCCGCTCCGGGTCCGGCAAGTCCACCCTGCTGAACATCCTGGGGATGCTGGACCTTCCTACATCGGGGCAGATGGAGTTCGACGGGATTCCCGTGGAGTCCATGAACCCGAACGCACGTGCCGTCAGGCGGGGCAGCGCCGTCGGGTTTATCTTCCAGCAGTTCAACCTCCTGCCCGAACGCACGGCCGTGGAGAACGTTATGACCCCGCTGCTCTACGCCCGTGGGCGGTCCTTTTGGCAGCGGGAGAGAATCGCCGCGCAGATGCTGGACCGCGTTGGCCTCGGCAGCCGGCTTCACGAGAAGCCGCAGAAACTGTCCGGCGGAGAGCAGCAGAGGGTCGCAATTGCCCGGGCGCTGGTCCGCGGACCGCAGCTGATTTTGGCCGATGAACCTACGGGTGCGCTGGACATCGGAACGGGCCAGGCAGTCATGGCACTCCTGCAGGAGGTGGTGGCTGAATCCGGAGCAGCACTGGTGACGATCACCCATGACCCCAATGTCGCGGCGCTCGCGGACAGGCATTTCCTCCTGGACGCCGGACGCCTGAGTGCCGGGGAGGAGGCGGCATGAGCCTGTCCGGAATGGCCGCTGCCCTGGTGGAGGCATGGACCGAACTGAGGATCCACCGGGCCCGGATCCTGCTGGCCCTGGTTGGGGTTGCCCTGTCAGTAGCGGCGCTGACCGCCGTCGTCGCGCTGGCAGATATGGCACGTGCTGCGATGGCGCAGGGATCCGAAGCCCAAAGCGGGCGCCCGGCAACCGTGAGCGTCTCGGCCTACCCCAATGACGGCTCCCCCGCAGATACCGCCGCGCTGCGCGAGGCCTACGACGCCACGGTGGAGCGCTATTCCGTCAAGCACGCCTCACTGTTTTTTCCCACGGTTATCCCGTTCCAGTTCCCTGACGGGGTAGTCCAAATCCAGACCTCGGTTGTGGACGTGGACTACGGCACCATGAGGCGGGTGAAGCTCGATTCAGGAACCTGGTTTACCGAAGCTGATGCCGAGCGGTTTGCCCCCGCCGTAATCGTCAACGAAGCATTCCACGCGCGCCTGGGCTACCCGGATCTGGACGCCGATCCGGTCGTGGAAATCCGGAACGGCAGCCACCCCGTGGACGCCGTTGTCACCGGCGTCCGGCCAAACCTGTATCCGGAGGAGTCTGCGTCCGCATACCTCCTTACCGGCGCTTACGACAGGCTGGGAACCGCGGACAACGGATCCGTACCGATGCTGGAACTGTGGGTGCCCGAAGACACGGCAGAGGCTCTGCAGCACGCCATTACGGCCGATCTCGCGGCACAGTTTCCCGGCATGCAGCCAAATGTCTACCGCAGCGACTATGCAGCGTGGGGTGACCCCTATGCGGTGATGACACTGGTGGTGGGAGGGATCGCGGGCATGGTGATGCTTCTTGGCGCCGTAGGCCTGCTCAATATCTCCATGGTCACGGTGAAGCACCGGGTCCGGGAAATCGGCATCCGCCGCAGCTTCGGCGCTACGTCGGGCCGGATCTTCTTTGGGGTAATGCTCGAATCCGTGGTGGCGACGTTCGCGGCCGGAGTCCTGGGGGTGATGGCGGCCGTCGCCGTCGTCAAGCTCCCGGTAGTACAGCAGCAGGTCGCCTTTGGTGTCACCGAGCTGCCCCCGTTCCCGGTGGAGGCTGCCTTGCTGGGGCTGGGAGCGGCCACTGCCGTCGGGGCCCTCGCAGGACTCATACCTGCCCTGGTAGCGGTGCGGGTAAAGGTCATCGACGCCATCCGCTACTGACAGGGACAAGGCAGCAAAAAACCCCGCTGCCATGAATGGCAGCGGGGTTTTCCCTGCAATTTCGTGCCCTCGATAGGATTCGAACCTACGGCCTGTTGCTCCGGAGGCAACCGCTCTATCCCCTGAGCTACGAGGGCGGGACACCGGGTAACCGGTGTGTCCTGCAGGGACTAAAGAAGCTTAGCAGGTTCTTGCCGGTGCCCGGAAACCATTTCCCCGCCCCCACCCGCCGAGAGGGCAGTTACGGCTCGTTTCAGCCTGCAAAAGAGCCGTAACTGGCCTCTCGATGGATCAGGAGGAGGTTAGTACCCCAGGAACGGATCGGTGTGGACCCGGCGCACTCCGGCTCCCTTGAGCGCGCTGCGGGCGGCAGCGACGGCCGACGGCGAACCGGCCACGAACGCCGTGCGCTCCGCGGCGTCGGGAACCGCCTTGGCCAGGGCAGCGGCATCCGGCAAACGTGCCCCAAGCCAGGTCCATCCCGGCCGCGAAGGATCTTCAGGCGTGCAGGCAACTACCCTGACCCCAAGCGCTGCCAGCTCGTCAGCGTAGGCCAGCTCCGCGGTGGAGGAAGCGGAGTAGACCAGCACAATGTCCCGGCCGGCAGCGTCGGGGGAGCGCAGCTGGCTCAGGAACGGCGTAATGCCGATTCCCGACGCCATCATCAGGATTTTGCGTCCGGAATCGCGCGGAAGCTGAAAGTCGCCGCCCACGGACGTTGCCGAGATTCGGGCACCGGGCTTCAGCGCCAGCAGCTTCGTCTTGAAGGAACTGCCCGGAGATGAAACCCGCAGCGCTACCGAAACGGTCTGCGGGTCCTCAGGTGCGGAGGTGAGGCTGAAAATTCTGCGCAGGCCGCGGCTGTCGGGGCTGGGATGCGGCAGGCTCAGCTCCAGGTACTGCCCCGCCCGGTAGCGCAGCGGCCGCTCCGGTTCAAAGACCAGCTCCCGTGCTGTGGGGGTCAGCTCCCGGGAGCCGCGCAGCCGCAGCGAGATGCCGCCCCGCTGTCCGGCAGCGAAAGCAAGCAGGTTGCCGATCAGCAGGGCAAGTTCGGGAGACATAAACACCGGTCCGAGGGAGAACGGAACGGAGAACAGGATGCCAACGACGCCGGCTTCCGCCAGCCGCTGCCAGCGCAGCGGCGGCAGGGTCAGCGGTTCGGAGAGCATAAAGCCGGCGAAGAACAGCACAGGATAGGACCCCAGCGCCGTGGCCAGGCCCTCCAGCACTGACTCTCCGGCAGAGGCAAAGCGAATCACCACGACTGCCGTTGCCACGAGCACGAACATTCCGGCCATCGGCAGCAGGCGGCTGCGGTAAAGCACCAGCAGTGCTGCCGGGATCACCACTACGAGCATCAGCGGCGCGGCCACCCACCAGACAGGAGCGTTAAGCCCCGTGACGCCCATGACGAAAGCGCCAACGGCAGCCGGGTTGAAGATGTGGCGCCGCCGCCAGACCAGCACGTACTTCGAGGCCGTTGCAGCCAGTCCAGCCAGCGCGATCCAGCCAAGCTGGACGCCGTCGGTGGTTGGCCAGAAGAGGAAGAACAGCAGCAGTCCGGTAATCAGGGCAGAGTCCGTCTGCGGGAAGGTCCGGAACAGCAGCCCCATCACCCGGCTGGCCATCAGCGTGGAGACCACCGCGGTTGCCAGCGTCGCCGCAAGCTCGGCCGGAGTGTAGAAAAGCGCGCCCGCAAGGGAGAGCACAAAGGACCACGCGGCCATGGCCAGCAGCAGTACCACGAGCATGCGGTACATGCTCATCCTCCCCAGCAGGCGCTGCAGCCGTGCGGAGGGAGTGCTCAGGGAAACGGTCATGAAAAAAGGACTCCAGCCATTGCGGGTGAATACTCTGCCCTGCCGTCGGAGAACATTCGCACGTAGTCGAATTGGAACTCGGCAGCGAGAGAGGAAGGGTCAGTGAGGAACAGTGCTGTGGCCAGGCCGTCTGCAGTCATGGCGTTCCGCGCCAGGACCCAGGTGGCAGCTACGGCCCTGACAGGTAAGCCCGTGGAGGCATCCAGGACATGGTGCAGGCCATTGCCCCATGCCCGCCGGTTGGTGGCGGAGGCGCACAGGGCGCGGTCCTGTAGGTGCACGACGCCGATGGCCTGGTTTGGGTCGAAGGGATGCTCCAGCCCAACCCGCAGTCCGGGTCCACAGTGGCGCATGTCGGAACCGGCATCCACCACAACCGAAGCATATCCGCGTCCGGTAACCAGTTCCCAGACGAGGTCTACCAGCTGGCCCTTCCCGGCAGCCCCGACGTCGAGCGTCCCGGGGCGGTCCAGGCTCAGGCGGACATCGTCCCGGGCCCCGGACTCCCAGCGCACGGCCTCCGGCCAGGGCGGGGCGCCGGCAGCCGGACCCTGCGGGGTCAGCCGGTAGCCCGGGCCGTAGCCCAACAGCTCAAGCGAACCGCCAACCAGCGGGTTCATCCGCCCGCCGGTCAGCCGGTCCAGGGAATCAAAGAGCGAGAACAGTTCAGCCGTGTAGCGGGGCAGGGATACCGTGCCTCCGCCGTGTGAGAGCCCGGACAGGATCGAGTCGCTGCGGAAACGGGAGAGCGCCGCGTCGTACTCGGAGACAAGCCCTGTCACGGCCGCACGGGTCTCGGCGTCGAGCGGGGCCTCGGCACTGATTTCCCACTGCGTGCCAATCGCTTCGAAGGACCAGGACTCCATGATCAGGCCTCTAGCGGGCCGCTTCGCTCTTGATTTCGTCCAGTGCCTTGTTGAAGCCCGAGCTGGTCAGCGAGGAAGAAGCGATTTTGTCCACCTTCACCTCATCAAGGGGTTTTCCAACGACCTCCTGCTGGACTCCACCAGTGAACTCGGCCTGGTAGCGCTTGGACGTCGGGTGGTTGCCGGACGTGGAAACTTCCACGTCCGTGACTACGCCGTCGCTCAGGGTCAGGGATACCGTGACCTCTTCCTTGGTGTTTGACGGCGGAATGTAGCTGCCCGTGGCGGTGTATTCACCGTTCTGGTACTGGCCGCCAGTTGCCGGCGCACCGCTGGACGCTGTACCGCTGGACGCTGCGGGCGTGGAAGCACCCGCTGCCTCGTCGGAAGCGGCGTCCTGGGCCGTTCCGGTGGAGCCGCAGCCGGCGGTTCCCAGCAGCGCCAGACCTGCGGCGGCAGTTAGCAGCGGTTTCTTGGAATTCACGGATGCTCCTTCAATTGCAGGCGGGTCTTCCCCTCTTATTACAACCCATCAACGCCGCCGTGTGCCTTTCGGTGCCCGGCTGTGCTGCAGGACACATTTGCCCCCGGGCTGGAGATTCAGGTGACGCAAACCGGAGGAATAAGGCCGGTGTGTGCAGCCCCGCTATGCTTAACCGGTGACTCCTGAAGAACTTTCCTCTGCCGTAACTGCCTGCCTCAAAGACGCCATCGATGCGGGTGACTTCAGCATCGAGCTCCCCTCCGAGGTCCGCGTGGAGCGCCCGCGGAACCGGGACCACGGTGACTGGGCCACCAACATTGCGCTCCAGCTCTCCAAGCAGGCCGGTATGAACCCCCGCCAGTTCGCGGAAATCCTGTCCTCGCGGCTGGAGAAGATCGACGGCGTTGCCAAGGTTGACATTGCCGGACCCGGCTTCCTGAACATCACGCTCGACGCCGGTGCCGCGGGCGAGCTGGCGAAGGCAATCGTTGAAGCCGGCCCCTCCTACGGCCGCTCCGATGCGCTTTCCGGCACACGGATCAACCTGGAATTCGTTTCCGCCAACCCCACCGGTCCGATCCACCTGGGCGGAACCCGCTGGGCCGCCGTCGGCGACGCGCTGGCCCGGGTCTTCGAATCCCAGGGAGCTGAAGTCACCCGGGAGTACTACTTCAATGACCACGGTGCGCAGATCGACCGCTTTGCCCGCTCCCTGCTGGCCTCGGCCAAGGGTGAGCCGGCGCCGGAGGACGGTTACGCCGGTGCCTACATCGAGGACATCGCCGCCCGCGTGCTCGCGGTTGAATCCAACATCCTGGAACTGCCGGAAGCGGAGGCGCAGGAGCGCTTCCGCGCCATCGGTGTGGACCTGATGTTCGGGGACATCAAGGAATCCCTGCACAACTTCGGCGTTGACTTCGACGTCTATTTCCACGAGGACTCCCTGCACGAAAACGGGCAGGTCGACAAGCTGCTGGAGCAGCTCAAGGGATCGAAGAACCTGTACGAGAAGGACGGCGCCTGGTGGTTGAACTCCACCGAGTTCGGCGACGACAAGGACCGCGTAGTCATCAAGTCCGACGGCAACGCCGCCTACATTGCCGGCGACATCGCCTACATCCAGAACAAGCGCGAGCGCGGCTTCGACCTGAATCTCTACATGCTGGGTGCGGACCACCACGGCTACGTGGCACGCCTGAAGGCGGCTGCTGCTGCCCTGGGCCACGACCCGGAGTGCGTCGAGGTGCTGATCGGCCAGATGGTGAACCTGGTCAAGGACGGCAAGCCGGTCCGTATGTCCAAGCGCGCCGGAACCGTGGTCACGCTCGAAGACCTGGTTGACGCCGTGGGCGTTGACGCAGCCCGCTACACGCTGGCCCGGTTCTCCACGGATTCAAACATCGACATTGACCTGGACCTGCTGACCAAGCGCAGCAACGAAAACCCGGTGTTCTACGTCCAGTACGCCCACGCCCGGACCTACGCACTGGCCCGCAACGCCGAGGCCGCCGGCGTGGACAACTCCGCCTTTGACGCCACGCTGCTGTCCCACCCGACCGAAGGCGCACTGCTGGCTGCCCTTGGCCAGTACCCCGGTGTGGTGGCCCAGGCCAGCACGTTCCGGGAACCGCACCGCGTGGCACGCCATCTGGAAGTCATTGCCGGCACCTACCACCGCTGGTACGACGCCTGCCGCATTGCCCCGCAGAACGGGGAAGAGGTCACGGACGTGAACCGTACCCGCCTGTGGCTGAACACGGCGGCCCGCCAGGTGCTGGCCAACGGCCTGGACCTGCTGGGCGTCTCCGCTCCGGAACGGATGTAAGGAAAGCATGAGCGTTTCCCCGCTGGCACCTGCTTGGCTCAGCCTGCCCGAAGACCCCAACGCCCTGCGTCCCGACATGTGGGCGCAGGACGTGCGGCGCGGAGAGCACGGCGAACTTGAGATCTCCGGAATCCCGGTCTCCGCCCTCGCGGCAGAGTTCGGCACCCCGGTGTTTGTGGTCTCGGAGGCTGATTTCCGGGCCCGTGCCCGGGACTTCAAGGATTCCTTCGACGCCGCTTTCGCCGAGGTCTGCGGGGGAGTGGACGTGTACTACGCGGGGAAGGCTTTCCTCTGCACCGAGATCGCACGCTGGGTCGGCGATGAAGGACTGCGGCTGGACACATGCTCCGGCGGCGAACTGGCTGTTGCCGCCCGTGCCGGCATCCCCGGTGCCAACCTGGGCCTGCACGGCAACAACAAGTCCGATGCCGAGCTGAACCGTGCGCTGGACATGGAACTGGGCCGGATAGTTGTGGACTCCCTCCCGGAACTGCACCGGCTGGGTGCCCTTGCGCAGGACCGCGGCGTGCGCGCCAACGTAATGCTGCGGCTGACTCCCGGAGTGCATGCCCACACCCACGAGTTCATTGCCACCGCGCACGAGGACCAGAAGTTCGGCCTGTCCATGGCAGCCGATCCGGAAACCGGGACGTCTCCGGCAGCCGAAGCTGTCGCCGCAGCACTGGAAAACCCCGGGATCAATCTGCTGGGCCTGCACAGCCACATTGGCTCGCAGATCTTCGACCCCGCCGGGTTCGAAGAAGCTGCCCGCCGCCTGCTGGCCTTCCTGGCCGAGGTCAGGGCAGTCCACGGCGTTGAACTGCCGGAACTGGACCTTGGCGGAGGCTACGGCATTGCCTACACCGAGGCGGACACCCCGCGTCCGGCTGCGGAGATTGCACAGGCCATGGCCGCCGTCGTCTCCTCCACCTGCGCTGAGCTGGGCCTCGCTGCCCCGCGCATCTCGATTGAGCCCGGACGCGCGATCGTTGGGTCCACTACGTTCACGCTCTACCGCGCCGGCACCGTCAAGACTGTCCGCGTTGACACGCCCGCCGGAGAAACGGCGGCGCGCCGCTATGTATCCGTGGACGGCGGGATGAGCGACAACGCCCGCCCGGTGCTTTACGACGCCGACTACTCCGCCGTGCTGGCCTCGCGCGCCTCGGAACATGACGCAGTTATGTCGCGCGTGGTTGGCAAACACTGCGAGAGCGGGGACATAGTGGTGAGGGATGTATATCTGCCCTCGGACGTGGACCACGGCGATCTCGTGGCTGTTCCCGGCACCGGCGCCTACTGCTGGGCGCTGTCGAGCAACTACAACTACATTGCCCGCCCGCCTGTTGTGGCTGTTAGGGACGGGGCCGCGCGGTTGATTATCCGCGGCGAAACCGAAGAAGACCTGCTGTCGCGGGACGTTTCATGACCGGTATAGGAGAAGGCACAGCAATGAAGACCCTCAAAGTGGCACTGTTGGGATGCGGGAACGTGGGATCCCAGGTGGCCCGGATCCTCATTGACGACGCCGCTGACCTCACCGCCCGCACGGGAGCAAAGCTGGAGCTGGCCGGAATCGCCGTCCGCAACCCTGACGCACCCCGGGATGCCGAGCTGCCCCGCGAACTTTTCACCACGGACGCCGAGGCACTGGTTGAATCGGCGGACATCGTGATTGAGCTGATGGGCGGCCTTGAGCCGGCCCGCACGCTGATCCTGCACGCAATCGGCCACGGTGCCTCCGTGGTCACCGGCAACAAGGCACTGCTGGCAGCCGACGGGGCTGCCCTGTATGAGAAGGCCGACGCTGCCGGCGTCCGGCTGGCCTACGAAGCCGCCGTTGCCGGCGCCATCCCCATCCTCGGGCCGATCCGGGACAGCCTGTCCGGCGACCGGATCACCCGTGTGCTTGGCATCGTCAACGGCACCACCAACTACATCCTTGACCAGATGGATTCCACCGGCGCACAGTTCGCCGATGCACTGGCCGAAGCCCAGCGCCTGGGCTACGCGGAAGCGGACCCGACCGCCGACGTCGAAGGCCACGACGCCGCTGCCAAGGGCGCGATCCTCGCATCCCTGGCCTTCCATACAACCTTCGACCTGGCCAACGTCTCCTGCGAAGGCATCTCCTCGATCACCGCGGAGGACATTGCGGCGGCAAAGGACGCCGGCTTTGTCATCAAGCTGCTCGCGATCGCCGAAAAGCTGGAGGCCGACGGCGCCGAGGGCGTCAGCGTCCGGGTCCACCCCACGCTCCTGCCGCGCACCCACCCCCTGGCAGCCGTCCACGGCGCGTTCAACGCAGTGTTCGTGGAGGCCGAAAACGCCGGCGAACTGATGTTCTACGGCCAGGGCGCCGGCGGCACACCGACCGCCTCCGCTGTTATGGGCGACGTCGTCACTGTTGCCCGCCGCCTGGTGCTGGGCGGCCATATGGGCGTCGAGGCGGCTTCCGGGCATGTCCCGGCCCTGCCGATGGACAAGGTCACCACCAGCTACAGCATTGGCCTTGACGTGGCCGACGCTCCCGGTGTCCTGTCCGCAGTGGCCCGGGTCTTCGCCGAGAACGGCGTCTCCATCGAGACCATGCGCCAAAAGAGCCACACCGACGCAGCCGGCGCCTCCGCCGAACTGCGCTTCGTGACCCACCGTGCACCCGAGGCTGCGCTGGCGGCCACCGTGCAGGCCATCAAGGGCCTGGACGTCATCAATTCCGTTACATCCGTCCTGCGGGTAGAAGGAGTCTAGAACCTTGGCTCATCAATGGCGCGGCGTCATCCGCGAATACGCCGACCGTCTCCCGGTCACCGAGAAGACCGAAGTCATCACGCTCGGTGAAGGCGGCACCCCGCTGGTCCATGCGAAGGCCCTCTCCGAACTGACCGGCAATGAGGTCTACCTCAAGGTCGAAGGCATGAACCCCACCGGGTCCTTCAAGGACCGCGGCATGACCATGGCAATCACCGCTGCCGTGGAAGCCGGAGCGAAGGCAGTTGTCTGTGCCTCTACCGGCAACACCAGTGCCTCCGCTGCTGCCTACGCGACACAGGCCGGACTCACCTGCGCGGTGCTGGTCCCGGACGGCAAGATCTCGATGGGCAAGCTGAGCCAGGCGATCGCGCACGGTGCGCAGCTGCTGCAGGTCAACGGCAACTTCGACAACTGCCTTGAGGTTGCCCGGAAGCTGGCCGAGGCCTACCCGGTCTTCCTGGTCAACTCGGTGAACCCGGCCCGCATCGAAGGCCAGAAGACCGCCTCCTTCGAGGTCGTCGACTTCCTGGGCGACGCACCGGACTACCACCTGCTGCCGGTCGGCAACGCCGGAAACATCACCGCATACTGGCGCGGCTACCAGGAATACGCCCAGCCCTGGACCAACAACGCCGGTACCGAGCTGGCACCGGTCGCCACCAAGACTCCGGTTATGTGGGGCTTCCAGGCCGAGGGCGCATCCCCGCTGGTCAAGGGCCACCCCGTGACAGATCCTGACACCATTGCCACGGCCATCCGGATTGGCAACCCCGCGTCCTGGGACCAGGCAATCGCTGCCCGCGACGAATCCGGCGGCCTCATCGAAGCAGTCACGGATACCGAAATCCTTGAAGCCCACCGCTGGCTTTCCTCCCGCGAGGGTGTCTTCGTGGAACCTGCCTCCGCGGCCGGTGTGGCGGGACTGCTCAAGAAGCACGCAGCCGGAGAGGCTCCCACGGGCAAGAAGATCGTCATCACCGTTACCGGCCACGGCCTGAAGGACCCGCAGTGGGCCCTGCGTACCGCCGACGGATCCGACGTTGAGCCCACCAAGGTGGACTTCGACGTCGTCAGCGTGGCCGCTGCACTGGGCCTTGAAGAGGCCGCCCCGGCCTCGGCCGGCTAGGGCAGGCCGTGAAGGTGGAAGTCCAGGCTGCGGACGCAGCGTCCGGTGACCGGATTGCAGCGGGCCAGGACCTTTCGGTCCGGGTCCCTGCGACCAGCGCCAACCTGGGTCCGGGATTCGATTCGCTGGGCATGGCCGTCTCGCTGTACGACACCGTGCGGGTCCGCACCACGGATTCGGACACGGTCCGGGTGCGGGTCCGTGGTGAAGGCCAGGACGTGCTTCCAACGGACGAAACGCATTTGGTGGCACGGACCATCGCGGACACCATCCGCCGGGCCGGGTTCGTCGCAGGCGGGTTTGAGCTTGAGTGCGAGAACGTGATTCCGCATGGCAGGGGCCTCGGCTCCTCCGCCTCGGCCATTGTGTCCGGAGTCCTGGCGGGAAACGCGCTCCTGCCCGCTTCCGCCCGCCTGGATGCCGCCGGCCTGCTGCACGCCTGCTCGGCGCTGGAAGGCCACCCGGACAACGTGGCACCGGCTCTGTCCGGTGCGCTGGCGGTGTCCTGGGAGGAAGCCGGCGTATTCCGCTCCATCCGGGCCGGTGTACATCCGGACATTGTGCCCGTTGTCGCCATTCCAGCCACTGAACTTTCCACCGAAAGCGCCCGCGGGCTGTTGCCGGCGGCCGTGCCGCACCGCGATGCCGCCGCGAACTCCGGACGTGCGGCGCTGCTGATGCACGCCATGACCACGGATCCGTCGCTGCTCCGCGAAGCAACCGAGGACTTCCTGCACCAGGGCTACCGGGCCCCCGCCATGGCCCCGAGCGCTGACCTCATCCGTGCCCTGCGCAGTGAAGGATACGCGGCCGTCGTCTCCGGCGCCGGGCCAACGGTTATGACGCTCGCCCCGGACGCGGACCAGGCACGCGCCGCAGAGGAATTCATCTCCGCCTACCTGGACGCACACAGCGGCCAAAACTGGCGTGTGCTGGGGCTTGGCGTCGACCAGGATGGTGCTAGAGTGGTACTGCACCATCGGTAAATACCCGTAACTCGGTATGTCACCGTATTTGTGCTTCCACCGGCAGGTCGTCCCGTTCTGTGGACCACCGTGGCTTGTTCCTAAGACCGGATTGTTGACTGTGTTGGCTGTGCTCTGCAGCTTCCAGCCCAGATGTGCTGGCGGCAAATACAGCCTTCATAACGATTCGGACGGCTGGGCAAAGTCGACCCGCGGAAACGCAAGCATCGGTGTAGCCTTCCGGAGACTGCCAAGAAACGGTCAGTCGATGATTATCTGATCCAGGTGTTTTCAGGCAGCGAAGCTGCCGTAACTACCGTGGACTCTCCAATCAAGGCACCAGCAGATTCACCGTTGCCGGGAATCCCCGCAGCAGGTGAACCCTGGACCGCATGTCAGATCATCGGTCCAAGGGCCATTCAACGCGGCCGGCATCCATGCCGGACCGCCCGACGAGGGGGAAGGATCCTTCGTGACAGATACCACCGACCTGACTGCAGGTGTGGACTCATCAGCATCCGCCGGTTCCAACGGCGAAACAAATTCAAAGAGCTCCGGTCTTGCCGGCCTGAAGCTTGCACAGCTGCAGGCACTGGCCGGCCAGCTGGGCATCACCGGCGGATCCCGCATGCGCAAGGGCGATCTGGTTACGGCCATTTCAAACCACCAGCGCGGGGGAGCAGTGGCAGACCGTGCCGCAGCTGACCGTCCGGTACGCGGCTCCAAGGCTGAGGCCACAAAGGCTGACAAGGCCGGAGCCGACCGTCCGGTAAAGGAAGCTGCCGCACCGGCAGCTGCCGCTGCACCGGCCGCTGAGGCTCCCGCTGCCGCTGAGGGCGAGAAGGCCGCCGAGCGTCCGTCCCGCACCCGCAACCGCAACCGCCGTGCAGCGAGCGACGGCGTCGTCACTCCCGCCGCCGGTGAGGCACCGGAGGCGGCACAGGCAGAGGCCCCCGCAGCCGCACCGGCTCAGGAAGGCACCCGCGAAGAGGGTCAGCGCGAGCGCGGCCGCAACCGCCGCAACCGCCGCAGTGACAGCGAAACTTCCAGTGAAGGGAACGCCGCAGAGACTGCAGGCGCGGACGCTTCACAGGAAAAGGGCGACTCTTCCCGTGAGTCCCGTGAGGACGACCGCGGCGAACGCCAGGGCCGCAACCGGAACCGCAATGACCGGGACAACAACCGGAATGACCGCGAGAACAACCGGGACAACAACCGGAACGACCGGGACAACAACCGCAGCGACCGCGAGAACAACCGGAACGACCGCGACAACAACCGCAGCGACCGCGACAACCGCGATTCCGACGGTGACGACAACAGCCGCAGCGGACGCAACCGCCGGAACCGGAACCGGAACGACCGCAATGACCGCGGCGACCGCAACGACCGCTTCCGCGACCGCAATGAGCGCCGCCGCAACCGCGACCGCAGCCCCGAGGTTGACGACGTCGAGGTCACTGAAGACGACGTGCTGCTGCCCGTCGCCGGCATCCTGGACGTCCTGGAGAACTACGCGTTCGTCCGCACCTCCGGTTACCTGCCGGGCCCGAACGATGTCTACGTTTCCCTGGCACAGGTAAAGAAGTACAACCTGCGCAAGGGCGACGCCGTGGTTGGCGCCATCCGTGCACCCCGTGAGGGAGAGAACCAGGGCAACACTGCGCGCCAGAAGTTCAACGCGCTGGTCCGCCTGACCTCCGTCAACGGCAAGCCGGCCGAGGACAACAAGGACCGCGTCGAGTTCAACAAGCTGGTTCCGCTGTACCCCTCCGAGCGCCTGCGCCTGGAGACCTCGCCCAAAGTGATCGGCCCCCGCGTCATCGACCTGGTTGCCCCGATCGGCAAGGGCCAGCGCGGCCTGATCGTCTCCCCGCCCAAGGCGGGCAAGACGCTGATCCTGCAGGCGATCGCCAACGCGATCTCCATCAACAACCCCGAAGTACACCTGATGATGGTCCTCGTGGACGAACGTCCCGAAGAAGTCACCGACATGCAGCGCACCGTCAAGGGCGAGGTCATTGCCTCCACCTTCGACCGTCCCGCCGATGACCACACCACGGTTGCCGAACTCGCCATTGAGCGGGCCAAGCGCCTCGTGGAAATGGGCAACGACGTCGTGGTCCTCCTGGACTCCATGACCCGTCTGGGCCGTGCCTACAACCTGGCCGCTCCGGCGTCGGGCCGTATCCTCTCCGGCGGTGTCGATTCTTCGGCCCTGTACCCGCCGAAGCGTTTCTTCGGTGCAGCCCGAAACATCGAAAACGGCGGCTCGCTGACCATCCTCGCAACTGCTCTCGTTGAGACCGGTTCCAAGATGGACGAGGTCATCTTCGAGGAGTTCAAGGGCACCGGCAACATGGAACTGCGCCTTTCCCGCAACCTCGCGGACAAGCGCATCTTCCCCGCTGTGGACGTCAACGCCTCGGGCACCCGCCGCGAAGAGAACCTGCTCTCCGCTGAAGAGGTCAAGATCATGTGGCGCCTGCGCCGCGTCCTTTCCGGTCTTGATACCCAGCAGGCACTGGAGCTCCTCACCGGCAAGATCAAGGAAACGCAGTCCAACGTTGAGTTCCTGATGCAGGTGCAGAAGACCACCCTGGGCACCAAGAACGATTAGCTGCCTGACCTAGCCGCTCATGCCCGGCCCTCTTCGGAGGACCCGGGCCTGGGCGGCTTGGCAGTTAACCGGCAGCCCGATTATTCACGGGTGCCGATCCGGGTGAGAATGGTTCTAAGACAGCAGCGGGATGCGCAGTAACCGGCGTACCCCAACGCGCGAAGAAGGAATGGAAAACAATGTTTGAGTCCATACAGGGACTGCTGGATGAGCACGCTGAACTCCAGATGCGGCTCTCCGATCCCGCCGTGCACGCTGACCAGGGACTGGCGCGGCGCCTGGGCCGGCGCTACGCCGAGCTGAGCCGGATCGTTGATGCCTACAACACCTGGCACGGACTGGAAGACGACCTCGCCGCCGCCCAGGAAATGGCCGACGAGGATCCCGAGTTCGCAGCTGAGGTTCCTGTGCTCAAGGACCAGCTTGCAGATGCGCAGGAAAAGCTGCGCCGGCTGCTGATTCCGCGCGACCCGAACGACGGACGCGACGTCATCATTGAGGTCAAGGGCGGTGAAGGCGGCGACGAAGCAGCCCTGTTCGCCGGTGACCTGCTGCGCATGTACACGCGCTACGCCGAGCACCGCGGCTGGCGCACCGAGATCATCTCGGCCACGGAATCGGACCTCGGCGGGTACAAGGACGTGTCTATGGCCATCAAGGGTTCATCCAACGACCCGGCTGAAGGCGTTTACGCCCGCCTGAAGTACGAGGGCGGCGTGCACCGGGTGCAGCGCGTCCCTGTCACCGAGTCACAGGGCCGGATCCATACCTCCGCTGCCGGTGTGCTGGTACTTCCCGAAGTGGATGAGCCTGAAGAAGTCGAGATCAGCCAGAACGACCTCAAGATCGACGTCTACCGGTCTTCCGGCCCCGGCGGCCAGTCAGTGAACACCACCGACTCCGCCGTGCGCATTACCCACCTGCCCACGGGCATTGTGGTGGCCATGCAGAACGAGAAGTCCCAGCTGCAGAACCGTGAAGCTGCAATGCGTGTGCTCCGTTCCCGCATTCTTGCGCACGAGCAGGAGAAGATTGACGCCGCCAACTCGGACATCCGCAAGTCGCAGATCCGCACCATGGACCGCTCCGAGCGCATCCGAACCTACAACTACCCGGAAAACCGGATTGTGGACCACCGCACCGGGTACAAGGCCTACAACCTGGACACCGTGATGAACGGTGACCTGGAAGCCGTTGTCCAGGCTGCCATCGAAATGGATGAGCAGGCACGCCTGGACGCAATCGGCGACGAAGCCTAGGAAAGGCAATGCCCGCGCTGTCCCTGGATCAGGCACTGCGGCACGCTGCAGCGGAACTCTCCGCTGCGGGCGTGCCCAGCCCGCGCGTCGACGCCGAAATACTCGCAGCGCACCTGCTGGGGGAGAGCGTAGGCCGGGTAAGGGCATTGGCCTTTACTGACGCAGCAGCGCCCGAAGGCTATGACGAACTGGTGGCCGAGCGGGCGCGCCGCATTCCGCTGCAGCACCTGACCGGCAAGGCGTATTTCCGCAGGCTCGAGCTTGCGGTTGGACCAGGCGTGTTCGTACCCCGGCCGGAAACGGAAACTGTGGCCCAGCTGGCCATCGACCGGGCGCTGCTCGTACCGGGCGGCGCCAAGGCAGCGGACCTCGGAACGGGATCCGGCGCCATCGCCGGATCGATCGCCGCCGAGGCTCCCGGCTCCGAGGTCTACGCTGTTGAACTGAGTCCCCTGGCCCTTGCCTGGGCACGGAAGAACCTGGAGCCGCTGGGCGTCCAGGTGCTGGAAGGTGACCTCCGGACTGCGCTGGAAGGACACAACGGAACGTTCGACGTCGTTGCCTCCAACCCGCCCTACATCCCCGCAGACGCCGTGCCCAACGAGCCCGAAGCTGCGGAACACGATCCCGCAATGGCGCTTTACGGCGGCGGAGCGGACGGAATGGAGCTTCCCGACGCCGCTGCCCGCACCGCGGCGCGGCTGCTCCGTCCCGGCGGCTATTTCGTCATGGAACACGCCGAGGTGCAGGCGGATACCATCGCCGAACGGCTGGCTTCCAACCCGGCCTGGCAGGAGGTCACTTCCCACCAGGACCTCAATGACCGGCCCCGGGCTACCTCCGCGGTTAGGTCAACAGCAGTTACTACATCCCGTGACGTGAAAGAATAATCCCCGTGACCACCAGCTTTGACTGCTCAGATACTGATTCCCGCAGCGCCGGACTTGCCGCCGCGCAGCAGGCGATCGCCAACAGGCAGTGCATCGTGCTGCCGACCGATACCGTCTATGGAATCGGGGCCGATGCCTTCTCTGCCCAGGCCGTCGCAACGCTGCTCGCCGCCAAGGGCAGGGGGCGCTCCATGCCGCCGCCCGTGCTGGTGCCGCGCCTGCAGACCATGGACGGACTGGCCGTGGACGTGGCTCCCGAGGCACGTGCCCTGGCAGAAGCTTTCTGGCCGGGCGGCCTGACCCTGATCTTCCATGCCCAGCCGTCCCTGACCTGGGACCTGGGCGATACCAAGGGCACCGTTGCCCTGCGCATGCCCGATGACGAGATTGCCCTGGATCTGCTGGCACTCACCGGGCCAATGGCAGTTTCCTCGGCCAACCGCACCGGACAGCCGGCTGCCCAGACGGCCGCAGAGGCGCAGGCACAGCTGGCAGAATCCGTAGCCGTTTACCTGGAAGCCGGCCCGCGGCCGGAATCGGGCAGCGAGGGCGTCCCGTCGACAATCGTGGACGCGACGGATTTCCCGCTGCGGGTGGTTCGTCAGGGTGCCATCAGCCTGGAAGAGCTGCGGAAAGTAGTGCCGTCCCTCCTGGGACTCGGGGAAGAACCCGGAGCGCAGGAGCACGCAGACGCAGAGCCGGCAGCCGAGGCTGTCGAAGCCACCGGGGTAGAAACGGAGCCGGCTTCAGAACCAGCCGAAACCGCGGACGCCGCAGCGGAAAGCCGGACGGCCCCGCAGCCCTAGCGCTTTTCCCGGGCCGCGCGGACGACCTGTTCCACCCGCGGTTCGGGAACATTGCCCGTTGCCTCTGCCCAGCCGGGCTCCTGGCGCTGTCCGAACCACATCATTTCGACCCGGCGCAGCACACCGTGCAGCCGCTCGCCCAGCAGCGCTGACACCAGGTACCCGGTTTTCAGCGCGGCACGGCAGAACCAAACCGGCAGATGCAGCGGTTTCCGGCCGCCCGCTGCCTGCAGGACCGATGCCACGGTTGCGCCTTCCCATGGCTGAAGGATTACCGGCGGCATGGCGCCGCGATGGAGCCCAACGGAGACCACAAACTCGCACAGTGCGTCCACGGAACTGGCCGGGCTGGGGGAATCCCCGCGCCCGGCTACGGAGGAGAGGGGAGTGGAAGCGATCCGAACCAGAGTGGCCGTGGTTTCCCTGGCCGGTCCCTGGACCGAGGTCGCGCGAAGGGACAGCACAGAGCAGGTTCCCGGTTCCCGTGCTGCCAGCACCGCCTCGCCCAGCGCCTTGGAGCGCGAGTAGGCCGAGAACGGTTCAACGTGCGCGCTCTCGTCGAGGTACGGACGGTGCCCCTGCACGGCGGCGCTGCTGAGATGGATGAAACGGCGAACCCCGGCGTCATCCGCCGCATCGGCGATCAGCGCCGGCAGCAGGGCATTGGCGCCGCGGAGTCCGGGCGTCTCAGCGCCCGACGGTGTGGCCAGGCCCGCGGCATTGATTACGACGTCGGCGCCCTCCAGCTCTCCGAAGAGGTCCTGCCTGGCATCTGCGAGCGAGGCGGCTTCGCTCAGGATCCCTGCGGCGTCCCCGGAGAGAGCACTCAGCCGCGGAGCCTTCACGTAACGCACGGTGATGCCGTGGCTCGCCAGGGTGGAGCTCAGGGCGCTGCCGATGAAGCCTGTGGCGCCCACAACGGCCCAGATCGGCTCCGGGGCATGGCTGGATGATGCACTGCTGTTCACGCGGTATTGGTCCTACTTCTCAGTGCCGCCAAGGGCACTGGTCGCTTGCGGTAACGGCGGCATGGGCTGCCACCCGGAGTCCTTAAGGATCGCGCGGGATTCACGCCAGCCGCGCCACAGGCTGCTGATGCCCTGGAGCCGGCGCTCAACGACGGCAAGCCGGAGCAGCTCCTTCGCAGCAGTCAGTGCAGTGCCGGCGGCGAATCCTGCCCGGTTGAACCGGCCGTGGGCCCTCAGATACCCGGCAGTGTGCCCGCGGTTGCGCATGGCGCAGAACCGGCTGAGGTCACTTGAATCGTTCAGGTGCCGGATTCCGAGGTCTATCTGCTTCTGCGGACGAACCTTGCGAAGGACGAATGCGTTGACGTAGGCCACCCGGTGGGCAAGGGAAGCCAGCCAGCCGTAGATTTCATCGTCGCCGTTAATGAAGAACCGCGGATCCGGCAGGCCGATGGACCGCACGGTCTCGGCGTTGATCAGCATTCCCTCGAAACAACCCACGTTCGTGTCGAACACGGGCCTGTCCCGGAAGACGTTGCCGCGCACGGGAACATGCACGCCCAGCACTGGAATAAATCTGTGCTGCCAGAAAAAGGGGCGGCCGGCTTCATCGAAGCGCCGGCCGTGGATGCAGTCGTACTCGCCTGTCCATTCGCCCAGGGCGGCCACTGCCCCCGGCAGTGCCACCACGTCGTCGTCCATGAGCCACAGCCACTTGGCACCCAGATCAAGCGCCGTCTGGATCCCCGCGGCGAATCCACCCGAACCGCCGGTGTTCTCGGTGAGTGTGCGGACCGTTAGGGGTACCGGGAACCCGCCCGAGATGCGTTCCAGGAATGAGGCAGTGCCGTCGGTGCTGGCGTTGTCCACCACCACCACGCGCGCGGGCGCAGGATCGAGTGCCGCCACCGATTCCAGCAGGCCCTGCAGGTAATCGGATCGGTTGAAGGTCACAATGACCACCGCCAGGCCATCGATTCCCGCTGCCATGCCCGGCACCTAGAAGCCCAGGTCCGAGGGCGGGCCGAACGTTTTTCCGCGCACACCGCCGGTATAGGCGCGCAGCCAGCTGCGGAAGCCGCGGAGGTCACGGGTACGGGCAAAGTAAACGGTGTACCCCACAACGTCTGCAGCCAGGGAACGCACACGCTTGTACTTCGCGGTGAGGTGGCCCCGGTTGCGGTAGAAGAAGAAGCGCTTGAACTCAGTGTCCGGGACCAGCACATGCAGTCTCCCGCCCAGGATCTCCTGGACCTCGGACCAAGCTGCCGGGTGGCTCAGGGCCACTGAGGTCAGGGTGCCGAAGGGAATGCCGGCCTTACGCAGGCGGATCATGAAATCGGTCTCATCGCCGCGGATGAACAGGCGCAGATCGGGCAGTCCCACCCGGAAAAAGACGTCACGGCGGATCAGGGCGCCGTTGAAGAAATGGCCGACTCCGGGCAGGAACCCTGCCTTCGCAACTTCGGCGCGGTCGTGCGTCAGCCGTCCGTCAATACGGAAGTGGAAGCTGAGTGTGTCCGGTTTGCCCGGCGCGACCACCAGGGGAAGGATTACGTCCAGGCCGCGCTCGTTGGCGGCGTCGAGCAGTGCCTGAAGGCACCCGGGATCTTCGGGATGGGCGTCATCGTCCATGATCCAGATCCATTCGGCCCCGGAAGCGATTGCCGTCAGGATCGCCAGCGAAAACCCGCCTGCGCCGCCCAGGTTTGTCTCCGAGCGCACGTACGTGACATTGGCATCCGATGCCTCGGCTATATCCTTAACCGGGCTCCTGCCGGAGTCCACGAGGGCTACGGAAGAGATGCCGGCTGACTGTGCGGCCAGTGCCCCCAGGAGGGTCTTGACGTCATCGGGGCGGTCGAAAGTCACCGCGGCCACGGCCACTGATTCCGGCAAGACGATCCTTTCAGGGCTCCGCCCCGATGCACGGGCATTGCCGGACGTTCAGGGTGGTGCAGTTAGTATGCTGAATAGAATTCAGTCTATTACACCGGATTGGACCCGCTGCCGTGCCGGCTGCACGGCAGGACCGCTTACAACCTAGACACGAACCGGGCGCAGGCCCGCTGAGGACTATGAACGATTCAAGCAGGGACAGAACCACCCCGGCCCGGGACGAGAAGCCGGCACTCTGGCTCTGGTCCCAATATGTGCTGGACTCTCTGGCCTGGGTGGTGGCCATCGTCCTGGCGCTGGTCCTGCGCTACGAACTGTCCGTCGATGAGATAAACGTCGCAGGCCTGGCCGCATTCTGCGGGGTGGCCGTGGTGACCCAGCTGGTGGTTGGCTACTCGTTCGCCCTCTACCGCGGCCGCTACAGTTTCGGCAGCTTCCACGAGATGCGCCTGCTGGCTGTCGTCACCATTGTGGTTTCGGCCATCCTGGTCCTGGTCAGCGCTCTCTTTGGCCTCGCGATCGACATTCCCCGAAGCACGGGCGTGCTCGCCTTCCCGTTCGCCTGCCTGTTCATGGCCGCGATCCGCTACATGAAGCGCATGTACGTTGAGAGCAAGGCCCGTCCGGGCGACGAAGCCCAGCGCACCCTGATCTACGGCGCCGGTTTCCTGGGCAATTCGCTTGTAACGCGCATGATGAACGATCCGGATTCTCCGTACTTCCCCGTGGGGCTGATCGACGACGATCCTGCCAAGAAGCACCTGCGGCTGGGAACCGTGCCGGTGGTCGGCAAGCTGGTGGACCTGCCGGACCTGGTCCAGCGCACACGGGCCAAGGTGCTTATCATCGCGATCGCCGACGTCGATGCGGCGCAGGTGCGTGAGGTCACCGACCGGACGGAGGGCCTGAACCTGAGGGTCATGGTGCTCCCGCCGCTGCGGGACATGCTCGCAAAGGGGGCCGGCGCTGGCCTGACCGACTTCCGCGAAGTCGCAGTTGAGGACTTGATCGGCCGGCGGCCCGTGGACATCCACGTGGATGAAGTCGCCGGCTACCTCACCGGCAAGAAGGTTCTTGTCACCGGAGCCGGAGGCTCCATCGGCTCCGAGCTCTGCCGGCAGATCACCGCGTTTGAACCGAGCGAACTGATCATGGTGGACCGGGATGAGACCGGCCTCCAGCTGACTCAGCTCTCAATCACGGGCCAGGGCCTGCTCAACGGCAAGGACACCGTCCTCGCTGATATCCGGGATGCCCGTGCTCTGGATGAGATCTTCTCCCAGCGCCGCCCCGACGTCGTATTCCACGCAGCTGCCCTGAAGCATGTATCGCTGCTGGAGCAGTATCCGCTCGAAGCCTGGAAGACGAATGTCCTGGGTACCGCCAATGTACTTCGCTCGGCACAAAAAGCGGGCGTGAGCCACTTCGTCAACATTTCAACGGACAAGGCAGCCAACCCCACAACCGTGCTGGGCCACTCCAAGCGCGTAGCGGAAAAGCTCACCGCCTGGATGGCAGGACAGACCGGCCAGAGGTTCGTTTCGGTCCGGTTCGGCAACGTGATCGGCAGCCGCGGCTCCATGCTGCCGCTGTTCACGGAGCAGATCCGCCAGGGCGGTCCCCTGACAGTCACGGATCCGGAAGTCACCCGGTTCTTCATGACCATTCCGGAAGCCTGCCAGCTGGTTATCCAGGCCGGAGCGATCGGCCGCGGGGGAGAGGTCCTGATTCTTGACATGGGCGAACCGGTCAAGATCCTCGACGTCGCCCGCCGGATGATCGCCATGTCCGGCAAGGACATCGAAATCGTCTTCACCGGGCTCCGCAAGGGCGAGAAGCTGCACGAAATCCTGGTGGGTACGGGCGAAGACGATTCGCGCCCGCTGCATCCGAAGATCTCACACACCTCCGTGGCCGTATTGGCGCCGGAGGACCTCGACGCCGCGGACTGGCTTCGCCGCTGCGGCTTCGATCCGTCTGCAGAGGCGGACGCCGCCGGGGGAGTGGCCGCTGCTTTGTTCCCGCTGCCGGATACGGCGGCCCTTCGCCTGGCTGACCTCCAGGGCGGCACGCCCGCGACCGGGCAGGGCGAGCGGCGGACCGGCTGATGGGACTCGCTGTTCCGGCCGCAGTTGCCTTCCTTGCCAGCCTGCTGCTGCCCTTCGCTTTCATTCCGCTGCTGCGCCGCCTGGGCGTAGTGGACGTGCCCAATGAACGTTCTTCCCACACCAAGGTGGTCATCCGCGGCGTGGGAGCCACCATCGGCGCCGGTGTGCTCCTGGGCCTGGCCGCGGCGCTGGTTACCGGCTACGTTGCCGTGGACCGTTCCCTGGTGCTGCTGCTGATCGGCATCAGCGGCTCTGCTGCCCTGCTGGGCTGGGTCGAGGATTTCCGCGGGCTTTCCGTCCAGGTGCGGTTCGGGCTGCAGCTGGCGATCGGTGCAGCGGGCACGACGGCGCTGGCCGCCGCCCTGGGCCAGAGCTTCTGGTGGGTGCCGGTAGGGACCCTGGTCATCGCCGGATACATCAACGTTGCAAACTTCATGGACGGGGTGAACGGTATTTCCGGTCTGCACGGACTGGCAGTGGGTGTCCTGTACGCGGTGGCCGGCGTGCTCTCCGACCAGGTGTGGCTGACAGTTGCCGGAACCGTCATTGCGGCTGCCTTCGCGGCCTTCCTGCCCTGGAACCTCGGCCGGGGCTCAGTCTTTATGGGAGACGTCGGCAGCTACCTCCTGGGCGCCTCCATCGCCGGGACCGCTGTGGCTGCCTTCCTTGCCGGGGTCTACGTGGAGTACCTGCTGTTCCCGATCCTGATTTACGTCCTGGATACCTTTACCACCCTTGTTCGCCGTATCTGGCGCGGGGAACGCTGGTACGCCGCCCACCGCCAGCACGTCTACCAGCGGCTGACTGACGCCGGCCTGAGCCACCTGCAGTCGGCAGCGGTGGTCACCGTATGCACCGTGCTGGTTGGCAGCACCGGCCTGGTTACCGGCGGGTCAGGGTGGGGCATTACAGCTGCGGGAACCGTGTTCGTCGCTGCCGTGGCGGCCCTGTACCTCGCGTCGCCGCGAATAGCCGCGCGTCTGCGGCAGCGTGCCCGTACCTGATGCGGTCCGGGCCTGCCTGCCGGGGACATGGTGACGCCCCGATGTCATTGTGCAGTTCTATGTACTGTAGAATTCAAACGTCGCGGCGTACGGTAATGCGTCAACCCGGACCCGAACCACGTTCCCCCAAAGCACAAGGATGATCCTGCAGCCATGAGCCAAGCCAACGGCGGACTCGCTAAGCGGATCAGTGTTTCCGGGCCAACGGACGCTCCGTGGATCGGCATCCTCAAGACTTCCCTTCTCTGGACAGCTGTTCCTGCACTAGCTGCAGCCTGTGTGGCCCTGGCTGGCCCGGGCATCAACGGTGCATTCAGCGTTGCAGCCGGCTGGGCCCTGATCGTCCTGTTCTTCGGAATCAGCCTGCTGGTAGGCCACGTTGTCGGCCGGAAGAACCCCTCAGGCGCCATCGGAATGTTCGCCGTGACATATGCCGTCAAAGTAGTCGGCTTCGCGGCCGTTCTGTGGATGGTGGGAGTTCCGCAGTGGCTCGAAAGGCCGTGGTTTGCCTACGCGGCACTTGGGACGGTCGTAATCTGGCAGGTGGCCGAAATCCGTGCGTTTTCCCGGACCCGCCAGCTCATTTATTCCGATGCGCCTGCGGGCGCGGACAAAAAAGTGAAAGGAGTCTGAGGTGGCAGCGAAATCAAAGAAGAATGCAGCCGGCCAGGTTCCCGCAGCCTTTGAAGCGCCGTTGAGCAAGCGTCGCGCGATCCTCCAATATGTCCTGTCCGGAATCATTGCCCTTGGTTTGATAGGGTGGGGGCTGGACAGTCTTCTGGAGACCCGCTGGATTCTTTTTGCAGGTATTGCCCTGGGCGGGCTGAGCGGTTATTACGTCGCTGCCGCCCACGGGCTCACTTCCACTAAGCCAAAACCGCCTGCGGGTGGAGAACGGCCGGACGAGGGTTAGACGAAGCAATGTCACACAACTTAGTAAACGGATGCATGCCACATGCCCCCGCCAATGAAATGCCCAACGATGGACAAAGCAGAGAGGAAACGCGTTGATCGCGCTTGCGCTTCCCGCCGCCAATGAAGAGGGGTTTGTTCCACCAACCCTCGATGAAATGCACCTCCCTGAGATCCTTCCCTGGGGCGCCGAGTACGGCGAGGGCTTTGGAAAGCAGATGCTGCTTATCCTTCTGTCCGTTGCCCTGATCAGCTGGTTCTTTATTGCTGCCGCGCGGAAGCGGCAGCTTGTTCCGGGCCGGCTGCAGTTCCTGGGCGAGTTCAGCTACAACCTCGTCCGCAACTCGATCGGACGCGACATCATCGGTGAGAAGGACTTCCGTCCGTTCATCCCGCTGCTGTTCTCCCTCTTCTTCTTTATCCTGCTGAACAACCTGTGGGGCAGCATCCCGCTGGCCCAGCTGCCCACCACCTCGCATGTTGGAACGGCATATGCCCTGGCAGCGATCGTGTACTTCACCTGGATCATCCTTGGCATCAAGAAGCACGGCATCAAGTACTTCAAGTACGCCACTGTTCCTTCCGGTGTTCCGATGGCCATCCTTCCGCTGGTTGTCCTGATCGAAATCATCTCGACCTTCCTGGTCCGCCCGATCACGCACAGCCTCCGACTCTTTGCCACCATGCTCTCCGGCCACCTGATCATCATGCTTGCTGCATCGGGTACCGAGTTCCTGCTGCTCGAGGCTGAAGGCCTGCTGAAGCCGCTTGGCGCGCTGACGCTCGTTGGCGGCGTGGCAATGTTCTTGTTCGAAGTTTTGATCCAGTGCCTGCAGGCCTACGTCTTTACCCTGCTGACTGCGATCTACATCCAAGGCTCTGTCGCAGCCGCGGAACACTAAAACCTCCCCTTAGGGGGAAACCCCTGAACCAAACAACCTGCCTGCGGGCATCTTGAAAGGAACAAACCAAATGACTGGTGAAATCAACGGCAGCCTTAACCTCATCGGCTACGGCCTCTCCGCAATCGGTGGTGCTATTGGTGTGGGCCTCGTCTTCGCCGCTTACATCAACGGTGTTGCACGTCAGCCGGAAGCACAGCGCGTGCTGCAGCCGATCGCATTCCTGGGCCTGGCCCTGACCGAAGCACTCGCCATCCTTGGTCTGGTTTTCGCGTTCGTCCTCGGATAGTTTCAGCGCGTTTTCCCACACCAAGTAGATAGGACGGATGAGAAATGAACGAGGCAGTAATCCTCGCCGCCACTGAAGGCGCTAATCCTCTGATCCCAAACATCTGGGAGATCCTGGTAACACTGCTTGGCTTCGCCGTGCTGATGTTCATCGTCGTCAAGTTCGTCGTCCCGATGTTCGAGAAGACGTATGCAGAACGTACCGAGGCCATCGAAGGCGGACTTGCCAAGGCCGAGGCAGCACAGGCTGAGGCCAGCGCTGCCCTCGACGAGTACAAGCAGCAGCTGATTGACGCACGCACCGAAGCCAACCGGATCCGTGAGGAAGCGCGCGCTGAAGGCGCTCAGATTCTCGCCGACCTGAAGGCAAAGGCTGCTGCCGAATCGGCACGCATCATGGAACAGTCCCAGGCCGCCATCGAAGCAGAGCGGCAGGCAGCAGTTGTCTCGCTCCGCAGCGAAGTCGGATCCCTGGCCACTGAGCTGGCAAGCAAGATCGTCGGCGAGTCCCTCGCAGACGACGCTCGTTCGGCACGCGTAGTGGACCGTTTCCTGGATGAGCTGGAAACCTCGCAGAACGCAGGTGCGGTTCAGTAATGGCAGGTATATCGAGCGAGTCACTGGCAGCGGCCCAGGGTCAGTTGGAAGCACGCCTTCCCAACGCGACCCTTGGCCTTGCCGAGGAACTCTTTGGAATCCTGGGCCTCCTGGACGGCCAGACCGGCCTGCTGCGGGCCCTGACTGATCCGGCTCGTGACGGCCATGAGAAGGCAGCCCTGGTCTCCAAACTGGTTGGCGGCAAGGTTTCGGCCGACGCCGAGCAGATTGTTGCTTCTTTGGTTGAATCCCGGTGGCGCACACCGCGCGACCTCGGGGATGCTCTGGAAACCCTGGCTGCAACGGTTGTCTCCGCGGTCGCGGAAAACAAGGGTCCCGGTGCAGCCGGCCTTGAGGAACTTGAGGGAGACCTCTTCCGTTTCAACGAGACCGTGGCGTCCAGCCATGAAGTGCAGCGTGCACTGTCCAACCCGCAGGCAACTGTTCAGGCTCGGGCAGAGCCGGCACTGAAACTTGTACCCGGAGCGTCTGACGCAGCCAAGGTACTGATCCGGCAGGCTGTTACCGCTCCGCGCGGCCTCCGCCCCACTGCACTGGTCACCCGGTTCCTGGAACTGGTGGCTGGACGGCAGCAGCGGTGGATCGCAGAAGTGCGGACCAGCCGGCCCCTCACCGATGAGCAGCGTGCACGGCTGCAGGCGTCCTTGAACGGCCTGTACGCCCGTGAGCTGAAGATCAACGCAACCGTTGATCCCTCGATCGTCGGTGGTATCCGGGTTACGGTGGGCGATGAAGTCGTCGATTCCACCGTGGTGACCCGGTTGTCGGAACTGCGCCGGAAGCTCGCGGTTTAGCCACCTTTGTGGCTCTACCGGCCATGAGAAACATTTGAGAACCAATCGAAGGTCATCGGCACGAAGCGATGATCACAACATAGGAGAGCAGGGACTGCAGATGGCCGAATTGACCATCAACGCCGACGACGTCCGTAATGCGTTGAATGAATTTGCGGCGTCCTACGAACCCGGAAACGCAGAGCGCGTTGAAGTTGGCCGCGTAACCACCGCCAGCGACGGCATTGCCCGTGTGGAGGGCCTGCCCTCCGTGATGGCGAACGAGCTGCTTCGGTTTGAGGACGGCACGCTGGGCCTGGCCCAGAACCTCGACACCCGTGAAATCGGTGTCGTTGTCCTTGGCGACTTTGGCGGCATTGAAGAAGGCCAGGAAGTTCACCGCACCGGTGAAGTTCTGTCCGTCCCCGTTGGGGATGCCTTCCTTGGCCGCGTCGTCGATCCGCTGGGCGAGCCCATGGACGACATGGGACCGATCCAGGCTGAAGCACGCCGTGCACTGGAACTCCAGGCACCGGGTGTTACGCAGCGTAAGTCGGTTCACGAGCCGCTTCAGACCGGCCTGAAGGCCATCGACGCGATGATCCCGATCGGCCGCGGCCAGCGCCAGCTGATCATTGGTGACCGCAAGACCGGCAAGACGGCAATCGCCGTCGACACCATCCTGAACCAGAAGGCCAACTGGGCCTCGGGCGATGCGCAGAAGCAGGTGCGCTGCATCTACGTGGCCATCGGCCAGAAGGCTTCGACGATCGCCGAGATCAAGCGCACCCTCGAAGACGCAGGCGCCATGGAGTACACCACCATCGTGGCCTCCCCGGCATCTGACCCCGCAGGCTTCAAGTACCTGGCACCGTACGCCGGTTCGGCCATCGGCCAGCACTGGATGTACGGCGGCAAGCACGTCCTGATCATCTTTGATGATCTCTCCAAGCAGGCTGAAGCCTACCGCGCCGTGTCGCTGCTGCTGCGGCGCCCGCCGGGACGCGAAGCCTACCCGGGCGACGTCTTCTACCTGCACTCCCGCCTGCTGGAGCGCTGCGCAAAGCTCTCTGACGAGCTCGGTGCAGGCTCGATGACCGGCCTGCCGATCATCGAAACCAAGGCAAACGACGTGTCGGCTTACATTCCGACCAACGTCATCTCCATCACCGACGGCCAGATCTTCCTGCAGTCGGACCTCTTCAACGCCAACCAGCGCCCCGCAGTGGACGTCGGTATCTCTGTCTCCCGCGTTGGCGGTGCTGCACAGCAGAAGGCCATGAAGAAGGTCTCCGGTACTTTGAAGCTGGAACTGGCCCAGTACCGCGACATGCAGGCATTCGCCATGTTCGCTTCGGACCTGGACGCTGCTTCACGCCAGCAGCTGACCCGCGGTGCACGCCTGATGGAACTGCTCAAGCAGGGCCAGTACGCTCCGTTCCCCGTTGAAGACCAGGTTGTCTCCATCTGGGCCGGTACGAACGGCTACCTCGACGACGTTCCGGTGGAAGACATCCGCCGCTTCGAATCCGAGTTCCTTGACCACGTCCGCCACTCTTCGAAGGTCCTGACCGTTCTGGCCGAGACCAACAAGCTCGAAGATTCAACGGTGGATGAACTCAAGACCCTCATCACCAACTTCAAGCAGGGCTTCTTCGGCGAAGGCGACAACCGCATGGTTGCAGCCGGCCACGAAGAGGCATCGGCTCTGGACGAGGATGCAGTCGACCAGGAAAAGATCGTCAAGCAGAAGCGCTAGCGGCTTAGGGTTCCGCGGCCGGTTCACACCGGCCGCGGAACCCGCCGCAATTGCCTTAGCCCCTAGTTCAAAACGCTAGGAACCGAAAGGAAAAGTATGGGAGCCCAAATTCGGGTCTACCGCCAGAAGATCGCCTCGACCACGTCGATGCAGAAGATCTTCAAGGCGATGGAGCTGATTGCTGCCTCTCGCATTGGAAAGGCCCGCACCCGCGTAGCCGCGGCGCTGCCTTATTCCAACGCGATCACCCGTGCCGTTTCTGCTGTGGCGTCCCAGTCGGAAATCGATCACCCGCTGACTACCGAACCGGAGCAGATCCGCCGGGCAGCAGTGGTCATCATGACTTCCGACCGCGGTCTTGCCGGATCTTATTCCGCCGGCGTCCTGAAGCAGAGCGAATCGCTTAACGAGTTGCTCCGTGAAGAGGGCAAAGAGGTCAAGACGTACCTGGTTGGTCGCAAGGCCCAGGCGTACTACGACTTCCGTGACCGTGCCTACGAGCGCGTGTGGACCGGCGGTACGGATGCGCCCGAGTTCGAGACTGCCCGTGAAATCGGCAAGACACTCCTCGATGACTTCAATACGGCCTACGAAGACGGCGGCGTGGACGAAATCCACATCGTGTTCACGCGCTTCAAGTCCATGGTTGTCCAGGAACCTGCGGTTATCCGTCTGCTGCCGCTGGAAGTAGTCGAAGAGGAAGCACCGTCCGAATCGGACATCCTGCCCCTCTACGAGTACGAGCCCGAGCCGGAACAGGTCCTTGACGCCCTGCTGCCGCGTTACATCGAGTCACGCATCTTCGCAGCAATGCTCCAGGCCGCCGCTTCCGAGCTCGCAGCCCGCCAGCGTGCCATGAAGTCCGCAGGGGACAACGCCTCCGATCTTATTAAGAAGTACACGCGACTTCGCAATAACGCCCGTCAGGCTGAAATCACCCAGGAACTCTCCGAGATCGTGGCTGGTGCGGACGCGCTTAGCGCTTCCTAGCCCGCCTTCGAAGAGATCCACCAGAAAATACTTAGTCCACACGCCATCTAACTGAGTGAAGTGAGAGAGATGACTGCCCAAACTGCCGAGCACGGAGCAACCTCCGTAGCACCGGGCGCCACAGGCCGTATCGCCCGTGTCATTGGCCCGGTTGTCGACGTCGAATTCCCGGCTGACGCAATCCCCACCATCTACAACGCCCTCACCACCGAGCTGACGCTCAACGGTGAGACCAAGACCATCACGTTCGAGACCTCCCAGCACCTGGGTGACAACCTCGTCCGCGCCATCTCCCTGCAGGCCACCGACGGCCTGGTCCGCGGCGCTGCCGTGGTCGACACCGGTGCTCCGATCTCCGTTCCCGTTGGTGACGGCGTCAAGGGCCACATCTTCAACGTGCTCGGTGAGCCGCTGGACGTTCCGGCCGAGCAGCTGGAAATCAACGAGCGCTGGCCGATCCACCGCAAGGCCCCGAACTTCGCGGACCTTGAGGGCTCCACCGAGATGCTGGAAACCGGCATCAAGGTCATCGACCTTCTTACCCCGTACATCAAGGGTGGAAAGATCGGCCTGTTCGGCGGTGCCGGCGTTGGCAAGACCGTTCTGATCCAGGAAATGATCACCCGTGTTGCCCGTAACTTCGGCGGCACGTCCGTGTTCGCCGGTGTTGGCGAGCGTACCCGCGAAGGCAACGACCTCTGGGTGGAAATGGAAGAGGCAGGCGTCCTGAAGGACACCGCCCTTGTATTCGGCCAGATGGATGAGCCGCCGGGAACGCGTCTGCGCGTTGCACTGTCCGGCCTGACCATGGCGGAGTACTTCCGCGATGTTCAGAACCAGGACGTGCTGCTCTTCATCGACAACATCTTCCGCTTCACCCAGGCCGGTTCCGAGGTGTCGACCCTGCTGGGCCGCATGCCTTCCGCCGTGGGCTACCAGCCCAACCTGGCTGACGAGATGGGTCTGCTGCAGGAGCGCATCACCTCGACCAAGGGCCACTCCATCACCTCGATGCAGGCCATCTACGTCCCGGCTGATGACTACACCGACCCGGCTCCGGCCACCACGTTCGCGCACCTGGATGCCACCACGGAACTTTCCCGTGAAATCGCATCCCGTGGCCTGTACCCGGCCGTGGATCCGCTGAGCTCGACGTCGCGCATCCTTGACCCGCAGTACGTGGGCCAGGAGCACTACGACACGGCTGTCCGCGTGAAGCAGATCCTTCAGAAGAACAAGGAACTGCAGGACATCATTGCCATCCTCGGCATTGACGAACTGGGCGAAGAAGACAAGATCGTCGTCGCCCGTGCACGCCGCATCCAGCAGTTCCTGTCGCAGAACACCTACACTGCCAAGCAGTTCACCGGCGTCGAAGGCTCGACCGTGTCCGTCAAGGACACCATCGAAGGCTTCAAGGCCATCTGCGACGGCGACGTGGACCACATTGCCGAGCAGGCCTTCTTCAACGTTGGCGGCATGGACGATGTTGAGCGTCAGTGGGCGAAGATCCAAGAGCAGACCGGGAAGTAAGCCCCATGGCTGACACTGCTGAACTCGAAGTCGAGATTGTCGCGGCCGACCACTTTGTGTGGTCCGGCCCGGCAAAGATGGTCAAGGCACGCACTGCCGACGGTGAAATCGGGATCCTTCCCGGCCACGCGCCGGTGCTGGCGATCCTGGCCGAGGGCGAGCTGGCCATCGAACCGGTGTCCGGCAGCCGTATCACGGTGGGCGTCGACGGAGGATTCTTCTCCGTTGATTCCAACCGTGTGGTCATCGTCGCGGACAACGCCCAGCTGAACGACGCAGCCAACGCTGGGACCCGCTGACCCTTCCCAATGGACAGTACCTACGTGTTCATTGCGCTGGCAGCGGTCCTCGGACTGCTGGTACTCGCAACGGCGCTTTTCTGGGTGCGCCGCACACAGCTGCGGCGCACCCTGGGTACCTTCGACGCCTCCATCTGCTTCCCGCCCGGCGGGTGGCGGATGGGGGTTTGTCGTTATACGGACACCCATCTGGAATGGCTCCGGCTGCTTTCACTCAGCCCGGTTCCTCCGTACCGGTTCCTGCGCAGTTCCCTGGTGCTGAAGGGGTGGCGCCAGCCCACTGAGGCTGAGCGCGCCCGTATTCAGCCCGGAGCACTCGTAGTGACCTTTGAGTACGAAGGACGCGAGCTTCACATGGCGATGAAATACGACGTCTACACGGGACTGTCTTCCTGGCTGGAAGCCGGGCCCGTGATTGGCATCGGCACCTGGCGGTAACGCCGGCAGGACTAAGCACGCGTAAAGGCGCGGGGAATATTCCCTGCGCCTTTACGCGTATCCGGACCCCCTGAGGACCGGTGGCCAAACCGGACCTTAGTATGGAGGAATGGAAGACGTCATTGTTGCCACCGGCCCCTCCACACTCAACGGATCGGTGACCGTCCCGGGGGCCAAGAACTCGGTACTGAAGCTGATGGCAGCAACGCTGCTGGCGCAGGGACGTTCCACCATCACCAACGTGCCGAATATCCAGGACGTCTGGATTATGTCGGAATTACTCCGCCGGCTGGGCTGCGCGGTTGACTACGACGCCGACGCAGCGGAGGTACGGATCGACGTTCCAGCCGTCCCCGGGCACCAGGCCGACTATGACCTGGTTCGGGCCATGAGGGCATCGATCTCCGTCCTTGGTCCGCTGGTGGCCCGCTGCCGGCGTGCTGAGGTTGCCCTGCCCGGCGGAGACGCCATCGGCTCGAGGGGACTGGACATGCACCGGGCCGGGCTGGAGGCGATGGGCACTTCGATTTCCATCGACCACGGCTACCTGATCGCTTCTGTTCCGGAAGGCCTGCACGGCGCCCGCCACATCCTTGATTTTCCATCGGTTGGCGCAACCGAGAACATCATGATGGCCGCCACCCTGGCCCGCGGCACCACGGTGATCGACAACGCGGCCAGGGAACCGGAAATCACCGATATTGCGCAGATGCTGTGCTCCATGGGGGCGCGCATTAGCGGGATCGGTTCCAACACGCTCGTGATCGAAGGTGTTGAAAGTCTTTCTCCGGTGACGCACCGGGTTGTTCCGGACCGGATTGTTGCCGGTACGTGGGCCTTCGCAGCGGCTATCACGGGAGGGAATATCGAGATCCGCAACGCGGACCCGCGTGCCCTGACCATGGTGCTGGACAAGCTTTCCCAGGCCGGCTGCGCCGTGGAAACCGGCCAGGACAGTTTTACAGTCAAAGGACCGGCACGCCCGGAACCGATCAATGTTTCCACCCTCCCATACCCGGGGTTTCCCACTGACCTCCAGCCCTTCGTCGTCGCCCTTAACGCCGTGTCCACCGGTTCGGGCATGGTGACGGAAAATGTCTTCGAAGCCCGCTGGGGGTTCACGTCCGAGCTGGCCCGCCTGGGCGCCGTAGTGCGCCTGGACGGACACCACGCCCTGATCCAGGGAGTCTCGCGCCTCTCCGGCGCACCGGTGGAGGCGAACGACATCCGGGCCGGGGCCGCACTCGTCATCGCCGGACTTGCAGCAGAGGGAACCACCGAAGTGCGGGGAGTGGACCACATTGACCGCGGGTACGAGCGTTTTATGGAATCACTGCGGGGCCTCGGCGCCAACGTCCTGCGCCGCCGCAGCTGACGCCGCCCAGGCAGCCGCTTCCGTACCCGGTGCAGGAGAGCGTCCGGGCAGCAGAAAAGCGGGGACCGTTCGGTCCCCGCTTTTGCTGGTGCTGCGGACTTTTGCTGGTGCTGAGAACTAGAGGGCGGTTACGCCGGTGGCCTGGGGGCCCTTGGCGCCCTGGCCGATCTCGAACTGAACGCGCTGGTTCTCATCCAGGGTCTTGAACCCGTTGGACTGGATTTCCGAGTAGTGGACGAAAACGTCTCCGTCGGAATCATCCGGGGTAATGAAGCCAAAACCCTTTTCCGCGTTAAACCATTTGACGGTTCCCTGTGCCATTTGCCTGTCTCCTTTATTGCTGGAACTGTACCGGCACACTTCGTGCCTGTGGTTGTTACCGAAGCGGGAAGTCCAGGTTCCCTGCCGGTAAGGCAGTTCCTACAGGAGCTTCACGCTCGCAACCGTCTTGCGAGCATGAAAAACACCTACACAAAGACTGGTTATAGAGTTACATACCACTAATGACCCGTCAATGGATTCGAAGAAAAACTTCGGAGATTTTTTCGGCACGTTTTGCGGCCATTAACCGGGCCGTCAAAGTGCTCAGAACAGGCGCGACTCGACGTCGTCCACACCGCGCATTTCGTCGTAGTCCAGGGTTAGGCAATCAATGCCGCGGTCCGCAGCAAGAACGCGTGCCTGCGGTTTGATCTGCTGGGCGGCAAAGACCCCGCGGACAGGTGCCAGGAGGGGATCGCGGTTCAGCAGTTCAAGGTAGCGGGTGAGCTGCTCCACGCCGTCGATGTCCCCGCGGCGCTTGAGCTCGACGGCTACGGTGCCGCCGTCGGCGTCGCGGGCCAGGATGTCCACCGGTCCAATGGCAGTCATGTACTCACGGCGGATCAGGGTGTAGCCCTCGCCCAGCTTCGTGATCTGCTCCGCCAGCAGGCGCTGGAGATCTGCTTCCACGCCGTCCTTGATCAGTCCGGGATCGGTTCCCAGCTCATGGGCGACGTCGGAGAGATGCTCGTACACGCTGATCACCAGCTTGTCGTCGGTCTTGGCGCTCTGGACGTTCCAGACCTCAACAACACCGGCCTCGGCGTCGTCCGGCGCCGGTTCCGTGATCCGGAGCGTAGCGGGCGGACTCATCCAGTTCAGCGGTTTATACGAACCGCCGTCGGAATGGATCAGCACGGAGCCGTCCGCCTTCACCATCAGCAGGCGGGTAGCGAGGGGCAAATGGGCACGGAGGCGGCCGACGTAGTCAACGGAGCAGCGGGCTATCACTAAACGCACAGTTGCACTTTACCGGCTCCGCTGCGGCAAGATGGACTCATGCCCCGCTCCAACCGTCCCCGCCGGCAGCTGCCGGCTTCCAGCACGGCCGCGGGACGCAATGCACGCCGCAAGTGGGCGGCCCCGGTCCCTGACATTGACCTGGAACGGGCGCGGGCCGGGCTGCCGCAGCGCGAGTCGGCCTCCGACGGCGAATGGTCGGTGCGCCGGATCACCGCCAGGAATGCTGCCAAGGACTACCGCTGCCCGGGCTGCGGGCAGATTATTCCGCCCGGGATCGAGCATCTGGTGGTCTGGCAGGAAGACTCCCTCTTTGGCAGGCAGAGCGCGGTCGAGGACCGGCGCCACTGGCATGCCCGGTGCTGGCGCACCCGTCCGGGTTCCGCTCCGCGCCGCTAGCCCCGGTCCTTCCGGAACCGGCTAGATCCGGTCCTGCCGGGCAATGACTACTTCCTTCATCAGCAGCAGCACCGCTGCGGCGGTGGGAATAGCGATCAGGGCGCCGAGCACGCCCAGGAGGGTTCCGCCGGCAATGACGGCGATGACCGCCACTGCGCCGGGAACCGCCACCGCCCGCTGCATAACGCGCGGAGAAACGAAGTAGGCCTCAAACTGCAGGTAGGCCATGTAGAGAATGGCGAAAACCACCGCCGTCTGCCAGCTGGCCGTGAGGGCGACGAGCGAGACCAGCACCAGTGCGATCGGCGGGCCGACCAGCGGGATGAAGGCCAGGAGCGCGACGACGAATGCCAGCAGCACGGAGAACGGAACTCCGGTGATGGTCATGATGATGAACGCGTAGAGGGCGTCAAGCAGTGCCACGAAGCCCTGGCCGATGACGTAGTTCCCCACGCTTCCGGTGATTTCCTCCGAGAGGGCTTCCACCCGCCTGCGGCGGCTGCGCGGTGCCAGCCGGTAGGCCCATTTCTTCATCGACGGCAGCGAGGCCAGGAAGTAGAGCGTCAGCACCAGGATGATCAGCGCGCCGAACAGGCCGTTGGCGATGACTGTGCCAACGCTAAGGACCCCGCCAAAGATGCCGCCCACCGCGTCAGCGTTGGAGAAGAACTTCTGCACCTCTTCATCCACGCGTTCGCGGATCTTGAACTGTGCCTCAATTGTGACGAAGAAGTCGGAGGAGAGGAACCGGTCCACATAGCTCGGGGCATTGTTCACGATTTCAGTGGTCTGGCTGACGATCGTGGGGATAAGGGTGGCGAAGAATGCGGTGACGGCTCCGGCAAGGACGACCACCACTATGGCTATGCCCGCGGGCCGAGGGACTCCCCGGGCGCTGAGCCAGCGCACCACCGGGTCAAGGCCAAGGGCGATGAAAAGTGCAGCACCAATCCAAACCAGCAGTTCCCCGACGTTGGTGATGATGAAGAACAGCAGCAGGGCAAAGCCCACGCCAACCGTGAACATAAAACCGAACCGGATGGGGTGTTTATCCGGGCCGGCGCCGGTCACGATCGGAGGCTGGGCGCCTCCGAACCGGCGTCGTTCATCCGAAAGCTTGGCGTCCGGGTCCACCTCCGGTTCGGGAAGGATCTCCAGTTCCTCCTCTTCCGGCGGGAAGTCGAACTGTGGGCGGGGACGTGCACCCGGGATTCGGGAGACCATGCGCCAGACACGTGAGCTGGCCGAACTCAGCCGCTCGCGGCGGGTGGGAGGGGCACCCGGCGCAGGGAGTGGTTCGTCGACGGGAAGGTCCCGGTCTTCGCTCATCTGGCTTGCTCTCCCTCGGTGCCTGTACTGCTGCTCGGGGTGTACCGTGCCGCGCCAGATTATCAGTCGTATACCGGCTGCGGGCGAAGGCCCGCTGCAGGGAACCCCCAGGGGAGCCCCGGATGCCCAAATGTGCTCTTGGAGGGGCTTTCGTTACCATAGGGTTATAAAGCAACCGCCAATGAGGATGACCATAGGGGCATCACGTCCCGTTCCCGCTGCCCAAGCGGAGGACCGTGACCAACGATAGGTAAGCTGTGCGAAACAAAATTGCAGTTCCGCTGATAGTGCTCGGAATCCTGATGATGCTCATCGGGATTGGCCAGCGCACGCTGTGGGCTCCGCCCGAAACCGTAACGGCCCAGGCGCCCCAGGATGCCGGAACCGCTCCGGTCGCCGTGCTGGAGGCTGACCTGCTGGCCTCGCGGCCGGACGGCGCAGAGATCAGGGTGCGGTCCGCGGACCCCGTGTTCCTGGCAGTCGGCCGGTCAGCCGACGTCGATGCCTGGGTTGGCGATGCAGCCGTCACGCGGATCTCCGCAGGCACCGAGGATTCCCTCAGCGCGGAAACTGCCGAGGGCGAAACAACGGTCCCGAATCCGGCCGGGTCAGACCTCTGGGTCAGCGAGGAAGCCGAGGACGGCGAGGTCTCCTATACCTGGACCGCGCCGGCTGCCGGAGACTTCTCGGTACTGATCGCCTCTGATGGAACTGCACCGGCTCCCACCGACATCACGCTCAGCTGGGCCAACGACGAAGGAACGCCGCTGGCGGTTCCGCTGATCATCGCCGGTGCACTGGCCGCCGTGCTTGGTCTGGCGCTTGCCTTCCTGACCCGCAGCGGCGGCAAGCCGACCCCGCCTGCACCCGGCAGCCGCCGTGCAGTACGGGAATCCGACACCGCTGCCCAGCGAATCGTAGCCCGCCGGGGCGCCGGTGCTGCGTCGTCGTCTGCCACGAACACCGCACCCCGCACCGCAGCCGGGATTACCGCCGCGGTACTGGCCGGCGGCCTGGCAGTGAGCATGGTTCCCGGTGCCGCAACCGCAGCCGAAACCAGTGCTCCCGAGGAGAACTATCCGGTGGTGCTGGACGGGCAGCTGGCCAGGATCCTCAGCTCTGTTGCCGGGACGGTCCAGAAGGCAGACGCAGCCAAGGACGCGAAGCTGCTGGCTGACCGCACCGCCTCAACGGCACTGGAGCTGCGGAAAGCCAACTATGCAGCGGCTGCCAAGGTCCCTGACACGGAGGCTCCCGCTGCTGTCGCAGCTGCTCCGCTGCTTACCGACCTCGTCGCCACGGGGACAGAGTTCCCGCGGACGGTCATTGCCGTTACCCAGGGGGAGGACAACACCGTTCCCCAGGCACTGATGCTGGTGCAGGAATCCGCGCGGGAAAACTACAAGCTTGTCTCAGCGATCCAGATGCTGCCGGGAACAACGTTCCCCCAGCCCCCGGCTGACGGAGCGGGCGTGGAAGCCGCAGCTGCGGACTCCGATGAGGACCTGGCCCTCGCACCCCAGGCATCAGTCGAGGCGCTGGCAGACGCACTGACCAACCCGGACGGTGACAACAAGGGAACTTTCGCACCGAACAGCTTTGCGGAGGCAGTTACCAAGTTCCAGGCCGAGGTGACGGCCAACCCGGACAACGAGTTCGCAACCATCACGTTCAAGCACACTCCGGTTGCCGCCGACACCAGGGCACTTCGGACAGCGGACGGCGGGGCGATCGTCTTCGGCTACATGTCCCACGACTACTCCAGCGTGCCGCGCGAAGCCGGCGACTCGATCAACCTGGAGGGCACCATTTACGAGAGCCTGACCGGTGAGAAGAACACCGAGAAGGGCATCGACGTCACCTACGGCGAGGCAGTGATGCTGTATGTGCCTCCGGCCGGCAGCTCCGACCAGGTTGAGGTCATTGGCGCAGCGCAGGAACTGCTCTCCGCCAAACTGAAGTAAGGAAGCGTTCATTACCGGCGGCGCCGCAGGCAACCAATGCCTGCGGCGCCGCTGCCGTTTCAGCAGAACCTGCGGGGACACTTGCCCGGCAGCACAGTGCCCGTATTAGGGTTGAGGCCATGAGTACACCGAACCACCGCCCTGCGCCTGCACCCTCCATGAACCTTCGGGGAGCAGTGGACCTTTCCGCACTCAAGAACCGGGCCAGTGCTCCTCCGGCCGCACCGGCACCGGCCGGGGGAGAGGGCGCAGGCGGCTCTTCCTATGTGGTGGAGGTTTCAGAGCAGACCTTCCCGCAGGTGGTGCAGCTTTCGGCGACCGTTCCGGTGATCGTGAACCTGTACTCTGCCCGCAGTCCGGAATCCGCCGAGGTTACGGCCGTGCTGGAGCAGGAAGCTGCAGGACGGCGGGGAAAGGTGCTCCTGGCCAACGTTGACGTTGATGCCCACCCGCAGATCGCCCAGGCATTCCAGGCAGCGTCGGTACCCACCGTCGCCGCCGTCATCAAGGGCCAGCCGGTCCCGCTCCTGGACCGTGCAGTTCCGGCGGAGCAGATCCGGGCGCTCATTACCGAACTCATGCAGGTGGCCGAGGCCAACGGCGTCAGCGGGAGTCTCGGAGAAGGCGGTGCCGCTGCCGAGGAAGAGGCGCCGCTCCCGCCGCTGCACCAGGAAGCCTACGACGCGATCGTTGCAGGGGACTACGACGGCGCTGCGGCCGCCTACCGGAAAGCCCTGGCAGAGCAGCCCGCTGATGCTGACGCAAAAGCCGGGCTGGCACAGGTTGAACTGATGCAGCGGCTCAGGGACGCAGATGCTGAGGCGCTCCGCTCTGCCGCCGCTCAGGAACCGGACAACGTGGATGCCCAGCTTGCCGTGGCGGACCTGGACATGTCCGGCGGCCATGTTGAGGACGCTTTCAACCGGCTGATCCGGCTGATCAGCCGCACCTTCGGGGAGGACCGGGAACGCATCCGCGTGCGCCTGCTGGACCTTTTCGAGATTGCGGGACCGGCCGATCCCCGTGTGACCAAGGCCCGCTCGGCTCTGGCCCGGGCTCTGTTCTAGGACTATCCGGGCTTTCCGGTCCCCACCCTCTGCCGCAACCTCCTGCGCAGGCCTAAGCTGAAACAGCCGGGCAGCGCAGGGGGACAGGCAGCCTCGCCGGTCCTGGATCCGGCCCGGCCCAGGACATAGGGACAGGCGGAACCCGATTCCGGGCCCGCCGGGACAGGGGAGTACCAAATGTGCACAGGCATCAGATTCTCTGACGGCAGCGGAAACCTCTATCTGGCGCGGAACCTGGACTGGACGGCAGGCTACGGGGAACGCGTGGTGCTGACTCCCACGGGGTACGCGACGCGGTCTCCGTTTGGTGCAGTGCCCCGGATCCGCCACGCCGTGATCGGCATGGGAATCGTGGAAGAAGACACACCGCTGTACTTCGACTGCGGCAACGACGCGGGCCTGGCCGTCGCAGGCCTCAACTTCCCGGGATACGCGGACTACGCGGCGGAACCGGCGGACGGTGCCGTGAACGTTGCCGCCTTCGAGTTTCCGCTCTGGGTTGCTTCGCAGTTTGCCAGCGTTGACGAGGTCGAGGCTGCCCTCGGCCAGGTAGTCATTGTGGACAAGCCGATCAACGAGAAGTACCCGAGCTCCCTGCTGCACTGGATCATCGGGGATTCGACGCGCGCGATAGTCGTGGAATACACCAGCGACGGCATGCACGTCTTCCAGGACGACGTTGACGTCCTGACGAACCAGCCAGGTTTTGGCTGGCACCACGAGAACCTGCGCAACTACCTCAACGCTTCGCCTGACTATCCCGAGAAGGTTGTGCTCAATCGGGCCGACCTGGTGCCGTTCGGGTCAGGTTCCCTTATGCGGGGAATTCCGGGGGACTACTACTCTCCGTCGCGGTTCGTACGTGCGGCGTACGTCCACGCGCATTACCCGGGCAAAGACACCGAGGAAGAGAATGTCAGCCGGGCGTTCCACACGCTGCAGCAGGTCGCGATGGTGGAGGGCAGCGCGGCCATGGGATCGGGCGAGTTCGAGAAAACTATTTACACCGGCCTGTTCTCCTCCCGGACCAACAGCTATTACTGGAACACATATGAAGACCCCTCAGTCCATTCCGTGTCGATGGCAGACCATCCCTCCGGCGGGACGGACCTGCTGGTGTTGTAACCGGAGCCTCCACAGGGCCCCTAGTCCGCGCGGTGGGTGCGGCGCACACCTTAATTTTGCGGATTTCGTCCGCAAGATGGATGGCCGGAAGGCTCCAGGTTGCTAGATTTCAGGTATGAGCCAAACACCTGATCCTTCCGCAATGCCCGGAGGGAACCAGCAGCCCGACCCTTCCGTTTCGACACCCGCGGAGCAGGCGCCCTCGGCAGCCGCACAAGCCGTACCCGCCCTTGCAATCCGCGGACTGGCCAAGCGCTTCGGAGCGAAGATCGCCGTCAACGGCATCAACCTTGACGTGCCTGCCGGGTCCTTCTACGGCCTGGTTGGCCCCAACGGTGCGGGAAAGACGACTGCCCTGTCCATGGCGACCGGACTGATGCGCCCGGATTACGGCCAGGTCTGGGTCCACGGTGTGGATGTCTGGGAGCAGCCTCTCGCTGCCAAGAAGCTTATGGGCGTGCTTCCCGACGGGGTGCGGCTCTTCGACCGGCTGACCGGCGAACAGCTGGTGACCTACGCCGGACTGCTGCGCGGAATGGACCGGGACACCGTGGCCGAGCGGACAGCGGACCTCCTGCGTGCGCTTGACCTCTCTGCCGACGCAGGCACCCTGGTGGTGGACTACTCAGCCGGCATGACCAAGAAGATCGCACTGGCATCGGCATTGATCCATGCTCCGCGGCTGTTGGTCCTGGACGAGCCCTTCGAGGCCGTGGACCCGGTCTCCGCAGCGAACATCCGGGACATCCTGGCGGACTACGTCTCCTCCGGCGGAACGGTCATTGTTTCCAGCCACGTTATGGACCTGGTGCAGCGCATGTGTGACCACGTTGCCGTGGTCGCGGCCGGGAACGTCCTCGCGGCCGGGACCGTGGACGAAGTCCGTGGCGGACAGAGCCTGGAAGAGACCTTCGTCAACCTGGTGGGCGGCCGCAGCACCTCGGAGGGCCTCTCATGGTTGCGCACCTCCTAAAGCTCAAACTCATCCTGCTGCGCAACTCACTGCGACGCAGTCCCTGGCAGATCGTCGGCATCGTCTTCGGGGCGCTCTACGGCATCGGAATCCTGACCCTCCTGATCGGTGCGCTCTTTTTCCTTGGAATGAGCGATCCCGCCCTGGCGCGCACCGTCGTCATCCTGGCGGGGTCGGCACTGCTGCTCGGCTGGGGGCTCGTTCCGCTTCTCGCCACCGGCGTCGACATGACCCTCGACCCCGCACGCTTCGTGACCTTCGCGATCCCCATGCCCCAGATGCTCACCGGTCTGGCGCTCGGATCACTGATCGGCATCCCCGGACTCATCACGCTGCTCGCTTCCCTGGCACAGGCCTTTTCCTGGTGGGCACACCCTGCTGCCGTGCTGGCGGGAATCCCGGCGGCACTCATCGCTGTGATGTCCTGCGTTGTCCTGGCCAGGATGACTGTCGCCGCCACAACGTCGCTTGCCAGTTCGCGGCGGTTCAAGGACGTCGCGGGCCTGATCGCCATCGTGCCGCTGGTACTGATTGGCCCCATTTTCGGGACGATGGCCACGGCGTTTTCAGCGTCAGGGAACTTCCTGGCTGATCTGGCGGACGGACTCGCCTGGACTCCCTTTGGGGCCGCGTGGGCCATCCCGGGGGATATCGCAATGGGAAATCCCGGAGCAGCCGCCGCGAGATTCGTGATCGCCGCCGCCTTCCTGGCGCTGATCACCTGGGCCTGGAAAGTCCTGCTGGCCCGTGCGCTGGTTACGCCGGCACACAACGCGACTGCCCGCCGGGGCGCCGGTAAGCTGGGCTTCTTTGCCCGATTCCCGGCAACACCCACCGGCGCCGTCGCCGCGCGTGCACTCACGTACTGGATCCGGGATCCCCGCTACGGCGCTTCCCTGATCATCATTCCGGCGCTTGTCGTAGTGCTGGTCTTCACCGGCATCCAGGGCGGAGAGGGAATCCCTCCGGTGGTGCTTGGCCTCGGCCCGCTGGTGGCCTTCCTGCTCGCGTTCGGCATCTCGGCGGACATCTCCTACGACAACACCGCCTTTGCCCTCCACATTTCCACCGGGGTCTCCGGGACAGCAGACCGGGCCGGCCGTGCAATTGCCTGCGCAGTCTTCGCCCTTCCTGCCACGCTGGCGGCAGCGGTGGTGCCGCCGGTGCTGATTGGTCAGCCGGAAGCCATACCGGTTCTTCTCGGGCTCTCGCTGGGACTGCTGCTGAGCGGGCTGGGGCTCTCGAGTGTGTTCTCTGCCCGCTACACCTACAACGTGCCGCTGCCGGGGGAGAACGCCTTCAAGACCCCTCCGGGTTCCACGGGACGCACCATGCTGGTCCAGTTCCTCTGGCTTGCAGTGCAGTTCGTGATCGCGCTGCCCCTGCTGGTCCCTGCGGCACTGTATACGTTCGGCGCGGGCGGCTGGTGGGGCTGGGTCACTCTGGTGCTGGGAGTGCTGTACGGCTCGGCGGCCATGATCGCCGGTATCCGGATTGGCGGCAAGTGGCTGGACCGGCGTGCGCCGGAGGTTCTTTTGGCTGTTTCGGTCAACAAGTAGCTCCACCCCGCAGTACTAAGATGGGGGCATGACTCTGCCTCCTGATCCCTTCGAATCCGATCCCATGCGCCGGGCCGACAGCGGTTCCTCCACCGCAGTCATCGAGCGTGAAGAACAGCGCGAACTGGTTGAGCCCGGTGACGCGGAACGGTTCTCGCATTACGTGCGCAAGGAAAAGATCATGGAATCGGCCCTGTCCGGTGAACCGGTCATTGCCCTCTGCGGCAAGGTCTGGACCCCGGGCAGGGACCCGAAGAAGTTCCCGGTCTGCCCCACCTGCAAGGAAATCTACGAAGGCCTGCGCCCCGGCAAGGACAAAGGCGACAAATAAGCCGCTGCACCTCCCAGCCCTTCGTCGCCGTCGCATCCTGGCGCGGCAGTAAGTCCTGATGCCCTTATGAGTGAGCCCCTGCCCGCGGACCGGCGTGAGGGCGCGATGTCCGCTGCGTTCCGGCCGCTGACCCTTGGTGTGATCGCGATCGTCACCTGCGTGGCGTTCGAAGCCATGGCAGTCACGACGGCGATGCCCGTGATCGGCGCTGACCTCGGTGCCGGTGCGGGCTACGGCCTTGCCTTTTCCATGTTCCTGACCGCTTCCCTGCTCGGGTCGGTGCTGGCCGGATCCCGGTGCGACGTTGAAGGTCCGCGCAGGTCGCTGATCACCGGCATGGCCCTGCTGATCGCCGGGCTGGTGCTTTCTGCGGCGGCCGGTGAGTTCTGGCTGGTAACGGCCGGACGGGCCGTGTCAGGACTCGGCAGCGGTGCCATGGTGGTGGCGCTGTACGTAATCATCGGGCAGGTCTATCCATCGAAGCTGCAGCCGGTGATTTTCGGCTGGGTGGCCACTGCCTGGATCCTGCCTTCCATGGTGGGCCCGCTCGCAGCGGGACTGCTGGCACAGTACGCCAGCTGGCGGTGGGTTTTCGCCGTCGCCATTCCAATTGTCCTGATCGCCGCTGCGCTGGTCTGGCCTCGGGTGCGCCATCTCGGGCCGCCGGACAGCCCGGATCTTGACCGGGCGCTGGGCCGCAGGCGCGCGGTCTGGGGTGTTTTCCTGGCCGGAGGCGTCTTCGCGGCGCAGTGGGCCGGGAACGAAGCCGCTGCTGCGGGGTCCGTCTTCCTCGGAGTCCTTACGGCCGCGGGTGTCCTGGCAGCAGTGGCAGCCCTGGCCGTGCTGCTTCCGCGGGGGACACTGTGGCTGCGGAGGGGCCTTCCGTCAGTGGTGGCGACACGCGGATTGATCAACGCTGCTTTCGTGGCAGCAGAAGCCTTTATGCCGGTTATGCTCCTTGCCGTTTACGGCGTGAGCCCGGCCACGGCCGGAATCGCGCTGACCGCCGGCGCGGTAGGCTGGGCCATTGGATCCTTCCTGCAGGCCCGGGTACCCGGTGACCGGCGCCACCTGCTCCTGGCAGGCGGTTCGGGCCTGCTGACCCTGTCCATTGGCGGTACCGGACTGATGGCCGGCGCGCAGGCGCCCTTCTGGCTCCTGGTGGCTGTCTGGTCGCTGGCAGGCGTGGCCATGGGTGCGGCATTGTCCAGTACCTCCGTGCTGGTCCTGGACGCGTCCTCGGCAGCGGACCGGGGGCAGAACTCGGCGTCGCTCCAGCTCGCCGACCAGGTGGGTGCCGTGGCCGGCACCACCGTTGGGGGAGTGCTGCTCGCCGTACTGGTACAGCGTGAACCTGTGGGCCAGGAATCCGGATATGCCCTGATGTGGCTGGCCCTCGCGGCTTTTGCCGTGATTGGAACAGCTGCGGGCATCCGCAGTGCAAGTGTTAGACCAAGTACCGGAAAGGTGCATTCCCAAGCGTGAGTCCCGATACCCTGTTCGGCGGCGGACCGGCGCTGCCCCCTGCCTACCCGGAACGGGCAGCCTGGGGAACAGCCCCGAAGCTGCGCCAATGGCAGGCAGAAGCCCTTGAAAAGTACTTCGCCAAGAATGACAGCGATTTCCTCGCCGTCGCTACTCCGGGCGCAGGCAAGACGACGTTCGCCCTGCGTGTGGCAACCGAGCTGGTTGACCGCGGAATCGTCAACCGGATCACCGTGGTTGCTCCCACGGACCACCTCAAGCGCCAGTGGGCGGATGCCGCAGCACGCGTCGGGCTGGCACTGGACCCGAACTTCAAGAATGCCGACGGCCGGCACGGCCACGGCTTCATCGGTGTAGCCGTTACCTACGCCCAGGTGGCAAGCAAACCCATGCTCCACCGTGCCAAGACGGAGGCAGCCCGTACCCTGGTGATCCTGGATGAGATCCACCACGGCGGAGACGCCCTGTCCTGGGGCGACGGAATCCGTGAAGCCTTCGAACCGGCGACGAAGCGGCTGGCCCTGACCGGTACGCCGTTCCGATCCGATACAGCGCCAATTCCCTTCGTGGAGTACATCGAGGACGGTGCCGGGATCCGGCGGTCCAAGGCTGACTACACCTACGGCTACGGCCAGGCACTGAAGGACCACGTCGTCCGTCCGGTGATGTTCATGGCCTACTCCGGACAGATGCGCTGGCGCACCAGCGCCGGCGAAGAGATGGCGGCCTCCCTCGGTGAGGCAGCCGTCACCAAGGACATCACCGCCCACGCCTGGCGCACCGCGCTGAACCCTGCCGGGGAGTGGATCCCCGCGGTCCTGGCAGCTGCCGACAGGCGGCTCAGCGAAGTCCGGCGTGCCGTTCCCGACGCCGGCGGACTGGTCATCGCCACGGACCACGAGGACGCCCGTGCCTACGCAGGGCAGCTGAAGAAGATCACGGGGGAGTCACCCACGGTGATTTTGTCTGACGATGCGAAAGCCTCGGACAAGATCGATGAGTTCTCGGCGGGCACCCAGCGGTGGATGGTCGCCGTGCGCATGGTGTCCGAAGGCGTGGACGTGCCGCGCCTCGCCGTCGGGGTCTATGCCACCTCCACCGCGACGCCGCTGTTCTTCGCCCAGGCTGTGGGACGCTTTGTGCGTGCCAGGAAGCGGGGCGAAACGGCGTCGGTCTTCCTGCCCTCCGTGCCGCACCTGATGATCCTCGCGAATGAGATGGAACTGGAGCGTGACCACGCCCTGGACCGGCCCGAGAACCACCTCGAAGAAGAGGGATTCGGCCTGGACGATTCGCTGATGGAAGCAGCCAACCGGGAGGAAAAAGCCTCCGGCGAGCTGCAGAAGCAGAAGTTCGAGGCCCTGGAATCGCAGGCGTCCTTCGACAGGGTGCTCTTCGACGGGGGCGAGTTCGGTACCGGGGGCGAGCTGGGCAGCGAGGACGAGCTGGACTTCCTGGGCATCCCCGGACTGCTGGACCCGGACCAGGTGACAATGCTGCTGCGTCAGCGCCAGCAGGAACAGCTCACCCGGCGCGGGCGCAAAAGAACGGAGGAAGCGGTCCCGGAGGAGCTGCCGTCCGTGGCGGACCACCGGCACCTGACGGAACTGCGGGCGCAGCTGGCCAAGAACGTCTCCGCCTGGTCGGCCCGGTCCGGCATGCCGCACGGTGTGGTGCATTCGGAGCTGCGCCGGATCTGCGGCGGCCCGGCCGTGGCGCAGGCGAACGAGGAACAGCTCCAGAAGCGGCTGGCCAAGCTGCAGGACTGGTTCATAGGCCGCAAGTAGCCCGCCCTTTCGATGTGGTGGAGGAGCTAGAGGTCGAGCAGCTCGACCCCTGCGTCCTCAAGTTCATCAAGGGCCGCCAGGACGTCCACCTTGTCCAGCCCGCGGCACAGCTCCGGAATGACGTAGGTGGCGTAGCCGGCGGCCACGGCGTCCAGTGCCGTTGCCTTCACGCAGTAATCAGTGGCCAGGCCTACGATCACCACTTCGTCCACACCGTTGTCCCGCAGCCAGTCGTCCAGGCTGACGGCGTCCTCGTCCGGCTCCGGCTCCGCGTCGGGGTCGCCCAGCGGAACTTCGACATCCGGGGCCAGAAGCCCTTCGAAACCGGAGTAGGCGGCCTCGTACTGCCCTTTGCGGAAATACGCGTCGATGAACTCCGTGTCCAGGTCCGGGTTCAGTGCGGCTCCGTGGGTCCCTGCCACGCAGTGCACCGGCCAGGAATCCCGGAAGTTCGGATTGTCGGAGAAATGGCTGCCGGGTTCAATATGCCAGTCCTGGGTTGCTGCGACGACGGCGTACCGGTCCCGTGAGGTCTCGATGTAGTCGCTGATTTCCGCAGCGGTGTCATTGCCTCCCGGCACGGCCAGGGAACCGCCCTCACAAAAGTCGTTCTGGACGTCAACCACAATCAGTGCACGGGTCATCGGGTTTCCTCCTCGAATTCGGTCGGGATCACAGGCTCGCCGCGCTGCAGGCGGTAAGCAGGCGCCGGCAGTTCAACCAGCGAAGCATCGTGCCGGACACGGGCGCGGGTGACAGCCTCCGGCCCGGTCCAGCCTTCCTGTACAACGCCGTCGGAGACGAAGGTCTCCAGCAGCTCGCGGTCATCGCCGTCGTTTGCCGGACGGGCGCCGACGCCGACTACCTCCGCCACGGCGCGGCCGCGTTCGTTCAGGCGGCGGAGGGCGTATTTGCGTCCGCCCAGGGAAGCCTTGTTCTTCGCGGCCTTGGCAACGGAGACGAAGTTGCCGTCCGAGCCTTCCCGGCTGACCAGCTTGTAAACCAGCCCCGCAGTTGGCGCGCCGGAACCCGTCACCAGGGACGTGCCGACGCCGTAGGTGTCCACGGGCGCGGAAGCCAGGGCTGCAATGGCGTATTCATCCAGGTCTGAGGTCACCATGATCCGGGTCGACGTGTTCCCGAGATCGTCCAGCAGCTCGCGGACCCACTGGGCCTGGGCCACCAGGTCACCGGAGTCCAGCCGGACGCCGCCCAGCTTGTGCCCGGCAACGGCAACGGCGTTGCGGACGCCCTGTTCGACGTCGTACGTGTCCACGAGCAGGGAGGTATTGAGTCCCAGCGAAGCGGTCTGGGCCCTGAACGCATCCATCTCCGAGTCATGGAGCAGCGTGAAGGAGTGCGCTGCGGTGCCGACGGTCTTGATGCCGTAGCGAAGCCCGGCTTCCAGGTTGGAGGTGCTGTCGAACCCGGCGATGAACGCCGCACGTGCGGCGGCGACGGCGGCTTCTTCATGGGTGCGGCGCGAGCCCATTTCAATGCACGGACGGCCCCCGGCGGCGCTGGTCATCCGGGAAGCGGCGGAGGCAATCGCACTGTCATGGTTGAGCACGGACAGGATCAGGGTCTCAAGGATGCAGGCTTCACCGAAGCTGGCTTCGACCTGCAGGATGGGGGATCCGGGGAAGTACACGTCCCCTTCCGCGTACCCGGTGATGGTGCCGGTGAAACGGAAATCGGCCAGCCAGGCCAGCGTCCGGTCATCCACGACGCCGGTGGACCCGAGGAAATCCAGCTGGGCTTCCTCGAAACGGAAACTGCCCAGTGCCTCGAGCAGCCTGCCGGTGCCGGCGACTATCCCGTAGCGCCGTCCATCCGGCAGCTTCCGGGCGAAGGCCTCGAACACTGAGCGCCTCTCGGCGGTCCCGGCGTGCAGGGCGGCCTGCAGCATGGTCAGTTCGTAGTGGTCGGTGTACAGGGCAGCATTTGGCTGCTGCCACGCGGTGGTAGCGTTCACACCCAAAACTCTAACCCGCCGTCCCCGGCCTGCGCCGCACCCGCTCACCTGTTGGCCGCACCCGCACGGCGGGCCAAACTACAATTGGCACCATGAGCGTAGCCACCCTCCCGGGCACCGGGACACAGACCGACTCCCGGACTGCAGAGCAGACTGCCACCGATGTGCCCTGGGTCGTGATCGTCTGGAATGATCCGGTAAACCTGATGAGCTACGTCAGCTACGTCTTCCAAAGCTACTTCGGCTATTCGGAGGCGAAGGCCAACCAGCTGATGCTCCAGGTCCACAACGACGGCAAGTCGGTAGTGGCCACCGGCCCCCGCGAAGAAGCCGAACGACACACCCTGGCAATGCACTCCTACGGTCTCTGGGCAACGTTCCAGAAGGCCGACCAGTCCTAACCAGGCCCGCACACCACAGGAAAGGTCGCTTTGGCTACCGGATTCAAGCTCACCCGCAAGGGAATCACCGCCCAACTGGAGCCGGGGGAGCGCTCACTGCTGCGCGGCCTGTTCTCCGACGTCACAACCATGCTGGAACCGGAGTCTGCCGCCCATGAGGATCCGCTGGCAGCCATGGTGGGCCTGGACGCCAGTGCCGAGGTCCCCGGGGATCCGGCACTGCTGCGGCTGCTGCCCGACGCGGTTCGGGAGAACGACGCCGATGCCCTCGAGTTTCGGCGGCTCACCGAACGTTCCCTGAGGGAAGGGAAAATCGGCTCGCTCCGGGCCGCCTCCCTGGCCCTTGAATCCAGCCCGCTGAACCTGGACCCGGCACAGGCCCGTCATTTCGCCCAGGCCCTGAACGACGTGCGCCTGGTGCTTGGATCCCGGCTGGGACTTGAAACGGATGAGGATGCAGAGGCCCTGCATGACATCACGGAGCCGGGTGATGCGCAGAACGTCGACGAGTACCTGGCCCTTGTCTACAACTTCGTCACCTGGCTGCAGGAAACCCTGATGAAGGCCCTGCTGGACAGCCTGCCCCGGCGCTGACGGTCCGCACGGCAGCGGCCCCGGCAGCGGCAATTGTGACCAAGACCACGGATTCCCGGGTGCGCCCTGTCCGGGCCGGGGACTATTGTCAATACATCATGAGCTCTGACCATCCGGGTACTTCGCCGCTGAAGGACGACCTGCCGAAGACCACTGACGCACCGATCGGAATTTTCGATTCGGGAGTTGGTGGCCTGACGGTTGCCCGTGCCGTGATTGACCAGCTGCCAAACGAATCCATCCTCTACGTCGGAGACACGGCACACGGACCGTATGGCCCGCTGCCGATCGCCGACGTGCGGGCCTACGCACTGGGCGTTATGGATGAACTGGTGGACGCCGGCGTCAAGCTCCTGGTGATTGCCTGCAACTCCGCTTCGGCCGCCGTCCTGCGCGATGCCCGCGAGCGCTACACCGGCCGCTACGGAATCCCCGTCATCGAAGTCATCCAGCCGGCCGTCCGCAGGGCTGTCGCTGCGACGAGGTCCGGACGCATCGGCGTGATTGGCACCGCCGCGACGGTGAGCTCAAGGGCCTACGACGACACGTTCGCGGCAGCCCCGCACCTGACGGTGTCCTCAGTGGCCTGCCCCGCGTTCGTCGAGTATGTGGAAGCCGGAGTTACCGCCGGACCCGAACTCCTTGAGGCGGCGGAAGAATACCTGGCACCGCTGAAGGACGACGGCGTTGACACCCTGGTTCTGGGCTGCACCCACTATCCACTGCTTACCGGCGTTATCTCCTACGTGATGGGTGAGAACGTCACGCTGGTTTCCAGTGCGGAGGAAACCGCGAAGGACGTCTACAAGGCACTGCTCACCCACGGACTGCAGCGCGGGGCAGGGGTGCCGCCGCGGCATCGCTTCGTTGCCACCGGAGACGCGGAATCCTTCGAGCTGCTTGCCCGCCGGTTCCTCGGACCCGAAGTGGTGCGCGTGGAGCACGCAGACTCGGTTGCTGCCAGGTATCCCACGGGGGTACTGGCACGAATCACTCCCGAAATGATCGCTGCCGCGCGTGCCCAGGCCGGTCTGCCGGCAGCCGGCGCGGCCCTGGGGAACGGTGCCCGGTGAAACTGACAATCGTGGGCTGTTCGGGTTCCTTCCCGGGCCCGGCCTCACCCGCCTCCTGCTACCTCGTTACCGCCAATGACGGCGAACGGGACTGGCGCATCCTCCTGGACCTGGGCAACGGCTCACTCGGCACGCTCCAGCGCTACATGGACATTAAGGACATCGACGCTGTCCTCATCACTCACCTGCATCCGGACCACTTCATGGATCTCTGCGGGCTGCACGTGGCCGTGCACTGGGACCCCAATGGCTGGAACCGGGACCGCGTGAAGGTATACGGCCCGGAGGCCACCGCGGACCGGATCGCGGTTGCCTACGGCCTGGACCCGGAACCGGGTATGCATGAGGACTTCGAGTTCCTGTCCTGGACCGCCGGCGTCCCTGTCCGGATCGGACCGTTTACGGTGACCCCGTACCCCGTGTCCCACCCGGCGGAGGAAGCCTATGCGCTTCGGGTGGAAGCAGCGGTGCCTGCCAAGGACGGCACCGAGGTAATCCGTACCCTGGCCTATTCCGGGGATACAGATTCCTGCCCCGGGCTGGAAGAAGCAGCGCGGGACACTGATGTGTTCCTCTGCGAAGCCGCATTCCATGAAGGCCGCGACGACGCGATTGCCGGTGTGCACCTGACGGGCAAGCGTGCCGGGGCCGCTGCCACTGCTGCCGGCGCCCGCCGCCTGCTGCTGACCCACCTGCCGGTCTGGAACGACGCGAACAGGGCCGTCGCCGAGGCAAGGGAAACCTACAGCGGAGACCTCGCCGTCGCGGTCGCCGGTGTTTCCTATGATGTGGGCACCGCGTTTGTTCCGCCGCTCGCCGTCGAACGGCTCTCCCCGCCCCTTGGCCACCCCTCGGAAGGACGTCCGGTAAGCGGCCGATAGACTGGGGCGCATGACTACAGCTTCTTCGTCTGCCCTGCGTGCCGACGGCCGCACCCCTGACCAGCTCCGCAGCATCAGCATTACCCGCGGCTGGTCCAGCCAGGCCGAGGGCTCGGCACTGATCGAGTTCGGCAGCACGCGCGTGCTGTGCACTGCCTCCCTCACGCCCGGAGTTCCCCGCTGGCTCAAGGGCGAAGGCAAGGGCTGGGTCACCGCTGAATATGCGATGCTGCCGCGGGCCACGAATACCCGCAATGACCGCGAATCGGTCAAGGGCAAGATCGGCGGACGCACCCACGAAATCTCCCGGCTCATCGGACGCTCCCTCCGCTCGGTCATCGACACCCGTGCCCTGGGCGAGAACACCGTAGTCCTGGACTGCGACGTCCTGCAGGCCGACGGCGGCACCCGCACGGCGGCCATTACGGGCGCCTATGTGGCCCTTGCGGACGCGCTGGCCTGGGCCAAGGAGAACAAGCTGGTGGCACGGAACGCAGAACCTCTGCTGGATACCGTGGCTGCGGTCAGCGTCGGCATCATTGACGGCGTGCCGATGCTGGACCTGCCGTACGTGGAAGACGTCCGGGCGCAGACCGACATGAACGTGGTGGTGACCGGCAGCGGCAAGTTCGTGGAGGTGCAGGGCACCGCCGAAGGAGCTCCGTTCGACCGCGCCGAACTCGATGCCCTGCTGGACCTGGCACTGCTCGGCACCTCTGAGCTGGCCGATATCCAGCGGCGCACGCTCGCAGGCCAGTGACCGCCCCCGGGCCCCGGCTGGTGCTTGCCACCCGCAACGCCGGAAAACTGAGGGAACTGCGCGAACTGCTGCGCGGACGGATCGAAGGGCTCGACGTCGACACCCAGGTGATCGACGCCGCCGCTGCCGGCGTGCCCGACGTTCCCGAAACGGGAGTCACGTTCGAAGAGAATTCCCTGCTGAAGGCACGCGCCGTGGCAGCGGCCACCGGACTGCCCGCCATCGCCGATGACTCCGGGCTGTCAGTGGACGTCCTGGGCGGTGCGCCCGGCATCTTCTCGGCCCGCTGGTCCGGGGTGCACGGCAACGACCAGGCAAACCTCGATTTGCTGCTGGCACAGCTGGCCGATATCGGCCCGGAACACCGGGGTGCTGCCTTTATCTGTGCAGCTGCGCTGGCAGTGCCGGGCGGCCAAGATGTCGTAGAGCACGGTGAGCTGCGGGGAACCCTGCTGGCGCAGCCGCGGGGGAGCGGAGGTTTCGGCTACGATCCGATCCTGCAGCCGGTCGGCGAGACGCGCAGCTGTGCGGAGCTCTCCGGGCCGGAGAAGAACGCCATCAGCCACCGGGGCCAGGCTTTCCGGGCACTGCTTCCGGCCATTGTCCGGGTGCTGGCGGGGTCTGAACCCGAGCAACTGACGTGAAATACGCCACTGGCTGAGGCCGGCGGGCCCTGCGGCGCCGGTCCCGGGCGGCCCGCTTCGTTCTTGCCCCGCGGGGGGATAGGGCACAATTGGTTCCGATATGAGTATCCTGACCAGCGCCTCCGTTGACCCTGCCAGCTCCGAATCGGCCCTGGGAGGGGTCGCCCAGTGGGCCGTGGACATCATGGAGGCGATCGGCGCCCCTGGTGCCGGCCTGGCAATCGCACTCGAGAACCTCTTTCCGCCGCTTCCCAGTGAAGTAATCCTTCCGCTGGCCGGTTTCGCAGCCAGCCAGGGCAACTTCTCCCTGGTTGAGGCGCTGATCTGGACCACGCTCGGTTCACTTCTGGGCGCGTGGGCGCTTTATGGCCTGGGAGCCTGGCTGGGACGTGACCGGATGCGGGCCATCGTCGCCAAGGTTCCGCTGGTGGACATCGAAGATGTCGACAAAGTAGAGGCGTGGTTCAACCGGCACGGCTACAAAGCGGTGTTCTTCGGCCGGATGATTCCGATTTTCCGGTCCCTGATTTCAATACCGGCGGGCATCGAGAAAATGCCCATGCTCAAGTTCCTCGGCCTCACCTTCGCGGGCAGCCTGATCTGGAATTCAATCTTCGTGTTCTCCGGCTATTTCCTGGGTGAAAGCTGGCACATCGTGGAGGAGTACGCCGGAATTTTCCAGAAGATCGTGATTGCCGCAGTTCTTGTCGGCGGCATCTGGTACCTCACCACGAAGATCCGGTCCTACCGGCGGAGGAAGGCCCAGCGCGCGGCCGAAGAGTCCTGACGTGGGAGTGGATTTCACCTCCATCGACTTTGAAACAGCCAATGGATTCCGCGGATCACCCTGCTCCGTTGGGCTGAGCAAAGTCCGAGGGGGACGGATCGTCGAGGAAGCCTCCTGGCTGATGCGGCCACCGGAAGGCCATGACTTCTTCGACCGGCGCAACACCCGGATCCACGGCATCGAGGAACACCAGGTGGCTGACAAGCCGCGTTTCGGGGAACTGTTTCCAGAGATCGGCGCGTTCATAGGGGATGACCTCCTCGTGGCCCACAATGCCGCGTTCGACCTGGGCGTGATTCGCTCCGCCCTGGAGGTTTCCGGCCTGGCCGGACCCGCCTACGACTACGCGTGCACGGTTGTTCTTTCCCGCCGCACGTACTCCCTGCCCTCACACTCGCTGCCGTTCGTGGCCGAGGCCGCCGGCGTCCCGCTGGAACACCACCACGACGCAACCGCAGATGCCCGGGCATGTGCCGGAATCATGATCGATATTGTTGCGCGATCAGGGGCCGGCAGCCTGGCAGAGTACTTCGCGCTGCAGGGCCTGCGCCCTAACCATGCCCCGGCGTACCGCCCGGGCCTGGACGAGCTGTCCAAAGCCACACGGGACGCGCTGGAGCGCGGAACCGGTACCGCTGCCACTGCTGGTTCATCGTTTGGCGGCTGGCCGTCCGAAGGCGTAAACCCGCCCCCGAACCCGGCGGCACAGCCGGGACATCCCCTTTACGGCCAGACCATCGTCTTTACCGGAAACCTCGGGATGCCCCGTCAAAACGCGAAGGACCGCGCCGCGGAGCTGGGTGCGCGCCCGGCCAGCAACGTTACGCGTGCCACCACCGTGCTGGTGGTGGGCGACGGCTTCGAGGCCGGAGACCTGCGCAACGGGCGGGTCACCGGGAAGGCCCGCCGCGTACTGGAATTGCATGAACGCGGACAGCGGATTGAAGTGCTGTCCGAGGCCGAGTTCCTCCAGATGATCGGCGGCACCTGGCCTGTGGGCAGCCAGTAGGCCGTACGAATACCGTGCTTCGCCCGGTTTCTCTTCCGGCACCTTGAGCCAGGGGTGAGAGTTAGCCGACCGTGACGCCCAGCAGGGCCTCGGCCATCTTCTCCACGGTTACCCGGGCATCGATGGCGGCGGCCCACTCTGCAGGCATGGCCTCCCGGCCGTAGAGCACTCCGAGGATGTTTCCGGTGACTGAGGCAGTGGAGTCGCTGTCGCCGTCGTGATTTACCGCCAGCGCAGCAGCCTTGCGGAAATGCTGTTCCGGTGAACCGGCATCTGCTGTTGCCAGCGCGGCGTAGAGACCAATGGCGAGGGCTTCCTCCGCTACCCAGCCTTCACCGAGTGCCGCCTTGAGGCGTTCCGGCGAAGGACGGGACTGCCCGGCCAGGTCCTCCGAAGCGAGCGCCACGGCGGCTTCGAGCCGCTGGGCCAGTTCAGGGACCCCGCTGGCTGCGGCACGTTCGACGGCGTTGGCCGCGGCGGCCTGCAGGGTGGCATCCGCCGGCAGCAGATCATGGATGAGGGTGCTGAACACGGCGGCACTGTGCAGGGCCGAAGGATGCCCGTGTGTCAGGGCCGCGCCGTCGGCGCTGAACTTGTAGACGGTCTCCGCGGCAACATAGGGGAGCAGCCCGAATGGTGCTGACCGCATCACGGTGCCGCAGCCCTTGGAATCCGGGTTCACCGGCCGCTTGCGGGTCCCCATTTCTCCGGTGAGCAGCCCCGAAAGGCAGGCATTGCCGGGCGCGCGGCGGTGGTGCAGGACTTCCTGCCCGTCGATCCAGCGGTCCGGCTGGTCCGGTGCGTTTACGGGCAGGGCCTCGCCCTGGGTCTTGAGCCAGCGGAGGTAGGCCAGCCAGAGGCAGGCCGTCTCGTCCGCGCCAACGCCGTCATTGGCCCATTGCAGGACTTCAACCAGGCCGTCAACGGTGTACAGCGTCATCTGGGTATCGTCGGAAACGGGGGCGGGCAGTTCCAGCTGGTTAAAGCCGGTGAGCCCGGACGGCCCAAACCGCGCCCGGATGCCTTCAGCGGAATCGAATTCAACCGCGTAGCCCAGGGCATCGCCCAACGCGCCGCCCAGAAGGCAGCCGTGGACCTTCGAGCGGAAACTGGATGGATCAACCGGGGGCAGGGCAGCGGAATTATTCACTGTTCCAGCATAGGTCGCGGCGGGCCAGGTCCCTGTGCGGAGCAGCAAGTGTATGCTCAGTGCGCACCCAGCAGCCTCACAGGAACCGGTGGAAGGCTGGGGTGTTTGTGCGTCCGCTGCACGTTTCGCGTGCGCAGCGGGTCCGCATGAGGGACACCCGTTTTCACCAACTGACAAGGAACCACACCTCCATGACTGCAGAGCCACATTTCCCAGCCGGCGCCCGCGCCGCAGCTGTTGAGACCGAGGGCACAATGATCACGTCCCTGCGCTCCTACGGGCTCCTGGGCCGCAGCGTCGCCGAAGCGGCGGGTTCCTTCCTGCTGGTGCTGGCAGGCCTGGGAGTCTCCTTCTTCAACCCGTCCGGCGGGCTGTCTGCCCCGCTTGCCTTCGGCCTGGTGCTGGCAGCGGCGATGATCGCTTTCGGATACATCTCCGGGGGCCACTTCCTGCCCACCATCACCATTGGCAGCGCGCTGGCCGGCCGTACCTCCTGGAAGTCCGTGGTGCCCTACATCGTGGCGCAGCTCGTCGGTGCCCTGTTTGCGGCACTGATTCTGTGGGTCTCCATGACCGGTCACCCGCAGATTCCCGAAACCCAGCCGTTCTTCGCCGCCGTGGCCAATGGTTTTGGTGAACACTCAGCAACGCAGTTCCCGGTAGCCGGAGCACTGCTGACTGAGGTTATTGCAGCGGCGCTGCTGACCGCCGTCTTCCTCGGTGCCGGAAGCCGCCTGGCTTCCGCTGCCGGTGCCTTCGCCGTCGGCGTCACCTACGCGGCCCTGCTGACCTTCCTGGTTCCCATCACGGGCGGCTCCATCAACCCGGCCCGCTCCACCGCAGTTGCTGTCTTCGCCGAGCCGTGGGCGCTGGAACAGCTGTGGCTGTTCTGGGCCGCACCGCTGCTGGGTGCAGCCATCACCGGGCTGATCTACCGCAGCATGGATTACGCGGCACCGGCCGTCGTGGCAATCATTGAAGACGACGAGCTCCTGGCTGAGGACGAAGACCCGGCGGCCGAGGCCGCTTCCGGGGCCTCAGCGGCAGCAGGCAGCGAACACGATGTCCGGCACACCGCTGCAGACGACGCCGATGCCCGCGGTTTCTTCGAGTCAGGGGAGCCCGGCAAGGCACCGGAGTCCGGTTCTGCAGACGCTGACGGCGACGATCCTAACGGCCGTCCCCGCAGCTGATTGCCGGCCTTCGGCACGGATGCTGACCGCCCGCCGGTGACATTTCCCGTTCAGACATGGGTCTGGCGATGGGGTGTCACCGGCGGGCGGTAGTTTTATTGGTATGCGAATCCTGCACACGTCCGACTGGCATCTGGGCCGTTCCTTCCACGGTGTGGGGATGCTTCAGGCCCAGCGCTCCTTCCTTGACCAGCTGCTGGCAACCGTCCGGGAAGAGAACGTTGACGCCGTCCTCATCTCCGGTGACGTCTACGACCGCGCGCTGCCGGGCGTGGATGTGGTGGGTCTGCTGGATGAGGCCCTTGCTTCAATCACGGCTGCCGGCGCGCGTGTGGTGCTCACCAGCGGAAACCACGATTCTGCCGCGCGCCTGGGTTTCGGCGGACGGATCTTTGAACAGGGCGGAGTGCACCTGCGAACCGGAATTGCCGGGATCACCTCTCCTGTTCTGCTGGAGACGGGCAGTTCGACAGTTGCCGTGTACGGCATTCCCTATCTTGAGCCGCGGCTTGCTGCGCCCGAACTTGGCAAGGATATTTCCCCGACGCACGCCGCAGTGCTGGGCGAAGCCGTGAACCGCATCCGCCAGGACGTGTCCGAGCGCAGGGAAGCAGGGCACCCGGTCCAGCCGGTGGTCATGGCGCATACCTTTGCTTCCGGCGGCATCACGTCGGACAGCGAACGGGACCTCACCGTGGGCGGTGTGGGAGCCGTGCCGCTGGATCTCTTCAGCGGTTTCACGTATGCGGCTCTTGGCCACCTGCACGGCAGGCAGGAACTCGCTCCGAACGTCTGGTACTGCGGCTCGCCGCTGCCCTATTCCTTCTCCGAAGCCAGGCAGTCCAAGGGCGGACTCCTGGTGGATCTTGGGGGTGAGGGTCTGCGCTCCGTCACGCCGGTCCCCTGGACAGCACCAAAACGGCTGGAGATCCTCCGGGGAACGCTGGAGGGCCTGCTGGCAGATCCAGGTCTCACGGATGCTGAAGATGCCTGGTGCCAGGTCACTCTGACGGACGATTCACGTCCGGCCTGGGCCATGGAACGGATCCGGTCCCGGTTCCCCGGCACCCTGGTGCTTTCCTTCGAACCCGCTTCCGGCTCCCGCGGAGTCAATGAGAGTTACAGCCAGCGTCTGGCGAAGGCAACGGACGACCTCGATGTCTGCTGTGGATTCCTGGACCACGTTCGTTCACGCGAAGCCGCCCCGGAGGAAACGGATCTGTTTGCCGAAGTCCTCCGCAAGGTGAACGCTGCTGAGGTGGCCAAATGAGGATCCACCGCCTGGAGATGCAGGCCTTCGGCCCTTTCGCTGACCGCCAGAAAATCGACTTCGACGAGCTCGGTGCCCAGGGCCTGTTCCTGCTCAACGGTCCCACGGGCGCCGGGAAGACCAGCGTCCTCGACGCGATCTGTTTCGCGCTTTACGGGGCCGTGCCCGGCGCGCGCCAGGAAGCCCGGAAACTGCGCAGCGACCATGCTGCTCCAGGGGTCCCGCCGGAAGTGGTGCTTGAGTTCAGCGCCGGACCACGGCGGTTTACCGTTGTCCGCAGCCCGCAGTGGGAACGGCCGGCCAAACGTGCGGGCAGTGCCAGGGGTACGGTAACCGAACAGGCCAAGACGCTGCTCAGCGAACAGGTAGACGGCGAGTGGGTGCAGAAGACTGCCCGCAACGATGAGGCAGCAGCGGAGATCCAGCAGCTGCTCGGTATGAGCCGCGAGCAGTTTACCCGCGTGGTGATGCTGCCGCAGGGTGATTTCGCCGCCTTCCTCCGTGCCGATGTCACGTCACGGGCAGAGCTTCTGCAGCGTTTGTTCGGTACCTGGCATTACGAGGAAGTCGAACGTGAACTCAAGCTCCAGGCTGATGACGCAAAGGCTGAGCTGGCCCAGGCACAGACATCAGTGGACCTGCTCCGTGCCCAGGCCCGCAACGAGGCTGCGCGCTGCGCGAAGCTGCTGGGCAGGGAAGATCCCCAGGAGCTGGTCCAGGCTGCGGCCGGGGATACCGACGCGGAGGCAGCGGACGCGCAGACGGCAGCGGCTGTACCGCCCAGCCAAAGAGCCGAGACCGGTTCGGACTGGCTCCGAACGGTCCGGGAGGCCCTTGCCGGGCACCTTTCCACGCTAAAGGCAGCGCAGGCCGTGCGGACCGTGACGCTTGCCGACGCCGAGGCATTCCTGCACAAACTTGAAGCACGGCGTGCCCGCGGACTCGCCGTCCTGCAGCTCGAAGCTGAGGAACGCGAGCTCGCCCGCAGGCAGTCGTCCAGCCTGCCGCAGCGGGCAGCCCTCGAGTCACATACGCGGGCGGAAGGACTCAGGGGTTACCTGGATGCTTTCGCGTCGGCCGAGGCCGGCGCGGGGAAGTCGGCTGCCGCCGCCGTCGAAGCGCTCACGGAATTGCGGATAGCAGCGGGTCCGGCCGGATTGGGAGACCTGGTTCCTGACGCAGAGTACCAGGGCAGCGGGAGCAGCGTGCTGCCCGAAGCCGATGCCCTTCAGGGCCTGGAAGAACGCACGGCCAAGGAAACCACGGCGGCTGAGAACGCACTGGCAGACGCGGAACGGGCCGCCGCCCTGGACCGCCAGGCAGCCGGGGAACGCTCCCGGGAAACCTCCCTTCGGGCTGAAGCCGCAGCGGCGGAGGAGAAAGCGGACGAACTTCGGATCGAGCAGGAATCGCTGCGGACAGACCTTCCCCGGCTAAGGGCCCTGGCCGCCGGCACTGAACCCGCCCGCCGCCGGATGGAAGACGCGGACAAGGTCCTGGCTGCGATCGAGGCCTTTACCGAGGCGCAGGCCGCTGCGGCTGCCTCGGCAGAGAAGGCCGCACTGTCGCGGCAGCGGTACCAGGACGCACGGGAGGAATGGCAGAACCTGCTGCAGCTGCGGCTGGACCAGGCTGCGGCGGAACTGGCATCCAGTCTGGAACCGGGGGAGGGCTGCCCCGTTTGCGGCAGTGAGGCCCACCCGTCCCCGGCACCGCTCCCGGAGGACGGAAAATTCGTCACCCGGGAAGAAGAGTCCGCGGCCCGGACCGCTGCCAGGAACGCTGAACGGTCCTGGGAAGGCGCCCGCACGGCTGCCGAAACTGATGCTTCGCACGCTGCCGCCCTGCAGGCGCAGGGCGGGGACTCCGACCCCGGTGAATCCCGCATTGCCCGGGACCAGGCCGCCGAAGACCTGCAGGCCGCGGAGGAAGCGGCTGCGATCCTGGCCGTTTCCGAAGAACGCCTCCAGGAGGTGGAAACCGAATTGGGGAGGCTGGGCGAGAAACGGTCCGGCCTCCTGCAGGAAGCCGCCCAGGCGCAGGCCCGTGCCTCGGCGGCTCAGGAAGAAATCGAAGAGCTTGCCCGCAGGGGTTCCGCGGAGCTTACCGAAACCGCTGAGCTCTCGGACCGGCTGGAACGCCTGCGGACAGTGCGCCGTCTGACGGCTTCAGCCAAGACAGGCCTGCAGGGTTTCCAGCAGGCAGCGGTGTTCAGGGAAGAAGCCGAAGCCTCGCTTGCCCACGCGCTGGACGGGACGGAATTCGCCGATGCAGCTGCCGCCCGGAAAGCCCTCCTGCCCGCAGACGAGGCAGGCGCCCTGCGCCGGGAACTCGAAGCCCTCGATGCCCAAGCAGCCCGGCTGGCCCTCCGGCGTGAAAATGAGGACGCGCTTGCGGCGCTGGACAGCGACGGCACTCCTGAGCAAATACCGGACGAAGAAGACGTGGCAGAAGCGTCCGAGGCCGCCGGTGCTGCCCGCCGCGCAGTTTCCGACGGAGCAGTGCAGATCGGGCAGCTGGAGGGCTCGGCCGGAACGCTGGAGGAACTCGGTGCCCAGCTGGCGGTTGCCGAGGAAGAACTCCAGCCGCTGCACAGCAGGCACGAGCTGCTGCAGTCACTGAGCGACACGGCCCGCGGTAACGGCGAGAACAACTACCGGATGGCACTCAGCACCTATGTGCTGGCTGCGCGGCTTGAACAGGTCGCGGCCGCTGCCACCGAGCGGCTGGCGGCAATGACTGCCGGGCGGTACTCGCTGGTCCACGACGATTCACGTTCCGGAAACCGCCGTGCCGGACTCGGACTCCACGTGATCGATGACTGGACCGGGGTCCGAAGGGATACTTCGACCCTTTCAGGCGGGGAGTCCTTTATGGCGTCCCTCGCGCTGGCGCTGGGCCTGGCCGACGTGGTGCAGCAGGAATCGGGCGGAACAAGCATGGAGACCCTCTTCGTTGATGAGGGCTTCGGCAGCCTGGATGAGGAAGCACTCGAACAGGTCATGGATGCCCTGGAAGGGCTGCGCGACGGCGGCCGGGTAGTTGGGCTCGTAAGCCACGTGGCGGAAATGAAGCTGCGCATCGCCGCCCAGCTGCAGATCACCAGGGGCCGTAACGGTTCCACTGTCCGTTACCGTGCTGCGGAAGCCCTGCCTGCCTAGGACCCGCACGGACGTCCATGCCCCTCCCGGAAAGGCTGTGTACGCCGACAGCGAGAACCGTCCCGGAGGCGGTGCTGTCCGGGTTAGGATCATTCTGTATTTGGGTTGGGCGCATCGGGAGGAGGGACGATGCGCGCTTTTTCCTGAACTGAGTAATCCATGAGTCCTGAACCTTTCACGCAGCAGGCCGGCACCGAGTCCGGTATCTCCACGAACAGCGCTTCCGCTGTCGACGCACCGCCGGCCAAGGGCCGATATGCCCGGATCTATGAAATCGCCGGCGCTGCCTTTTTCTCCGTGGCCTTCCTGGCCAGGCTTCCCCTGGCAATGCTGACCATCGGGGCCCTGACCCTCGTTACCAGCATTACCGGGTCCTATGCGCAGGGCGGCTTTGCTGCCGGAGCGGTGGGCGTTGGATCGGCGCTTGGGGGTCCGGCCCTGGGGTATCTGGCGGACCGCATAGGACAGCGGCCTGTGCTGCTGGGTGCCGCCGTCGCGAATCCCCTGCTCATTGTTGCCACTCTCCTGACTGCATCCCAGCTGCCCGACGGCGGGCCGCTCCTAGCCGTGCTGGCGGCAGCCTTCGGCATGGGTGCCACCGGCCCGCAGGTCGGTCCGCTTGCCCGCGTGCGCTGGATGGCACTCACCGCCAAGGACCGCAGCGGACGGGAAATGGGCACGGCCCTGTCCTACGAGAGCATGGCCGACGAACTGAGCTTTGTGCTGGGCCCGGCTTTGGTGGGCCTGCTCGCCGCAGCTGTCGCACCCTGGCTTCCGCTGGCCCTGGCAGCTCTCCTGTCCGCCACGATGGTTAGCGCCTTTGCCTTCCACCGCTCGGCTGCTGCCGTCGTCCCGTCCCGCCGCAGGGACAGCCGCGCTGCAGCGGCGGAGAGCGGAACGCCGGAACGCGGCGGTGTGTCCTGGGGGCTTCTGGCCCTTCCCGTCCTTGGGATGGTGGCCATGGGAACCTTCTTCGGCGCCACGCAGGCGAGCCTGGCGGCCTTCGGCGGCTCATTCGGCGCAGCGGATACCGCAGGCCTCCTGTATTCGGTCATGGGCATCAGCTCGGCTGCCGCGGCACTTTCAGTTGCCTTCTGGCCGCAGCGCCTGAGCCAGTCCGTGCGCTGGGTTCTCTCGGCTGCAGCGATGACCGGGGGCACTCTGCTGCTGCTCCTGCCCTCGGGCATCCCGGGGATGCTCCTGGCGCTCTTTGTTCTCGGCATCCCGGTGGGGCCCACCATGGTCAGTATCTTCGGCATTGGTGCTGAACTTGCCCCGCGGCACCTGATGGGTACGTTCATGACGCTGCTTGCCAGCGGAACTGTTGCCGGCACTGCCGTCGGGTCGGGCCTGGCGGGGCCGCTGGCGGAAGAGTTTGGACACCCGGCAGCTTTCCTGGTGAGCGTTGGCGCGGCATGCGCGCTCCTGATCCTGGGCCTGGCGTCTGCTGTGGCTGTGCACAGGGTTAAGAGCAGGCAAGTCTAGCCCAGCCCGGGCCGGTTCCAGAGACGCCCTGCGGCTGCGGGGTAACATTACGTACGCCGATCTCGATTGTGTTTCCAATCACATCTTTTCCTTGACGGAGGGTGACGCATTTCATAGCGTTTACCTGTAGAACTTCTGTTCAACATGCGAACATCCGCAGTTGCAGGACGTTCTTGGCCCCGTACCGTTCAAACGGGGTTTCCCACCTAAAGGAGCGCACTCGTGAAACGTACTGTCCCCGTTGTTATTGCCGCTACGGCGGCCCTGGCCCTTAGCGCCTGTGGCGGCGGGTCCCTTTCCGGTGACGACAGCTCCAGTGCCGCTGCAGGCTCGTCAGACCTGACCGCACTTTCTGTCGGTGTGATCCCGATCGTCGATACCGCACCTATCTGGCTGGGCAAGGAACAGGGTTTCTTCGAGGACGAAGGCATTGACCTGGACATCCAGACCACTACGGGCGGGGCGGCTGCCGTACCCGGCGTTGTCAGCGGTGATTTCCAGTTTGCCTTCGGCAACGTCGTCTCTGTGATGGTTGCAAATGACAAGGGCCTGAACCTCGAATTCGTTTCCAACGGAAACTCGACCACCGGCGATACCACGTCCGACTTCGGCGCAGTGGTAGTGCCGGCGGACTCCGACATTGAGACCGCAGCGGACCTCGCAGGCAAGACCGTGTCCGTTAATAACCTCTCCAACATCGGCGACACGACCATCCGCAAGGTCGTTGAAAACGCCGGAGGCGACCAGGAAAGCATCAAGTTCGTTGAAATCCCGTTCCCGGACGCTCCTGCAGCGATCGAGGGCGGCCAGGTTGATGCGGCCTGGATCCTGGATCCCTTCCTGACCCAGTCCGTGGATGACGGTGCCCGGGTGATTGCTTACAACTTCGCCGAAACCCACCCCAACCTGGACATCTCCGGCTACTTCACCTCGCAGCAGTATGCGCAGGAGAACCCGGAACTCGTAGAGAAATTCACCGCAGCGATGAAGAAGTCGCTGGAGTATTCACAGGAGAACCCGGACGCAGTCCGGGAAATCGTCGGCACGTACACCAAGATCGATGAAGAGATGCGCGCCAAGATGATCCTGCCCACCTTCCGCCCCGGCTTCGACCGCGAAGGCCTGACCGTGCTCGGCGAAGCTGCAGCTAGTTACGGCACGCTGTCCAAGGCTCCTGATCTGGACGCAATGCTGCCGGCGCAGGACTAGCGTCAGTACCATTCCGCCCGGTCTGAAAAGAACGAGAGCATATGAAATCCGCTAAACGTCTTCCCACGGGACCGTTGCTGGGTGTGGCAGGAATCCTCGGGTTCCTGCTCACCTGGGAACTCATCCCGCGGCTCGGGATAGTCAACCCGCGCTTCCTTCCGCCGGCCAGCGAGGTGCTGGGTGTCTTCGTAAGCAACCTGGGTCTTGGAGCCTTCTGGGCTGCTGTCCTGGACACCATGACGGGCTGGTTCCTTGGCCTGTTGATTGCCACGGTCGCTGCAGTGGTCCTGGGCCTGCTTATCGGTTCCAGCAACTTCCTGCGCAAGGCGACCAACTCCACCATTGAGTTCCTGCGTCCGATTCCGTCCGTGGCACTCATCCCGCTTGCGGTGCTGCTGTTCGGGCTTCGGCTTGAGTCGACGCTGCTGCTTGTGATCTATGCGTCCTTCTGGCAGGTCCTGATCCAGGTGCTCTACGGGGTGGCCGACGTCGATCCCGTAGCCAATAACACCGCCAAGAGCTTTGGCCTGGGCCGGCTGGCACGCATCAGGTATGTCGTATGGCCGACCACCCTTCCGTACCTCATGACCGGCGTCCGGCTTGCCGCAGCCGTTGCACTCATCCTGGCCATCACGGCGAGCCTGATTATTGGTTCTCCGGGGCTGGGCAAGGAAATTGCCAACGCACAGTCCGGCGGCGCAATCGCCCAGATGTATGCCCTGGTGCTCACCACCGGTGTGCTGGGCATCCTCATCAATATGGGAATGCGTGTGATTGAACGCCGGACCCTGTCCTGGCACAGCTCGGTCCGCGGGGAGGTCGTAGTATGAACACGCTCAAAAAAGCCGGCTACCTGGTAGGTCTTCCGGTACTGCTGATCTTCATCTGGTGGTTCAATACGCTCGGCAGCACCAATTTCTTCGTGCCCAAGCCGGGAATGCTCGTCGATAAGCTGCTGACCGTGTGGACGGGGGAGCGGCTGGTGCAGGATGTCCTGCCGAGCCTCATCCGTTTGGTCACCGGCATCCTGCTGGCGATCGTCCTCGGTACGGTCATGGGCATTCTCATCGGCACCACCCGGTGGCTGCGGAGCCTGCTGGAACCCGTGCTGGAGTTCTTCCGCGCCATTCCGCCGCCGGTGCTGATCCCCGTTTTGATGCTCCTGATCGGTGTCAACGACCAGATGAAGGTAGCCGTGATCGTCTCGGGCTGCATCTGGCCGGTACTGCTGAACACCATCGAGGGCGTCCGCGCCGTTGACGGGGTGCTCAGCGATTCAGCCCGGACCTTCCGCATCGGCGGATTCGCCCGGCTGCGTTACCTGGTTCTTCCGAGTGCCAGCCCCCAGATCATGGCCGGCATCCGTCAGTGCCTGTCCATTGGCCTGATCCTGATGGTCATTTCGGAGATGTTCGCTTCCTCCGAAGGCCTGGGTTTCACCATCGTTCAGTTCCAGCGTTCCTTTGCCATTCCCGAAATGTGGAGCGGCATTGTGGTCCTTGGCCTGATCGGTGTGGCCATGTCATTTTTGTTCCAGTGGTCCGAGCGCCGCATCCTTGGCTGGTACCACGGCTTGAGAGAGGTAGAACATGCAGAGTAATCCCACGGAAGGCCAGGTCCAGCCGCTGCTGTCGGTCCGCGGCGTCCAGAAGATCTACAAGGTCGATGCCGGGGAGATCGAAGCTGTCCGCAACCTGACCTTCGACCTGCGTCCCGGTGAACTGGTCTGCCTGGTAGGCCCGTCAGGCAGCGGCAAGACCACACTCCTGAAGATCATTGCCGGGCTGATGGCCCCGACTTCCGGTGAAGTCGTCCTCGCTGGCAAGAAGGTCACCGAGCCGCCGAAGGACATGGCAGTTGTCTTCCAGGAATACGGGCGCAGCCTTTTCCCCTGGATGACAGTCCGCGGCAACGTGGAACTGCCGCTCAAGAACGCAGGCATAGCCAAGGGCGAGCGGAACCAGCTCGTGGATGATGCGCTGGAGGCCGTGGGCCTGGCACACGTGCCCACCAGCTATCCGTGGCAGCTCTCCGGCGGTATGCAGCAGCGCGTGGCAATTGCCCGGGCCGTTGCCTACCAGCCGAAGGTGCTGCTCATGGACGAGCCGTTTGCCGCCGTCGACGCCCAGACCCGTGCCGACCTGGAGGACCTGGTCCGCAGCGTCTGGGAGAAGCTCGGCGTGACGATCCTGTTCGTTACCCATGACATCGATGAATCCGTCTATCTGGGGGAGCGGGTGGTGGTGCTCTCGAGCTCACCGACCGTGGTCCAGGAAGACATCGTCATTGACCTGCCGGAGAAACGGGACCAGCTGACCACCCGTTCACTGCCGCGCTTCGTGGAGCTGCGGAACCACGTGTACGAGCAGATTCAGATTGCCAAGCAGAACAAGGGAGCAGTATCTGCTGAACCTGCCGCCCCCCGGACGTCGGTGCCTCATGGTGTCGCGGCAACCCACGGAGTGCTGGCAGACGGCGGCGGAGGGGCTGACGCTTCCTAGCATTGGATGAAAGCAGCATCTGCTGAACAGGGCCGGTGGACTCTCCGATTCGGAGAATCCACCGGCCCTGTGTTGTATCCCGCAGGTGGCTTAGTATCGGTAGAGCGCCCGGACACCGGTATCCGGGCCACCCGACCGAAGGACGAACCATGGCTGAAGCAGGCAAGGGCACACCCGACGAAAAGGATGAGGACGGCGGAGCAGGGCCGGAAGGCACCATCCCCGAGACCGGCGACGGCGTCGCGGCATCCAGCACCGAGGAAGCATCCAGCTTCGAACCTGAAGAGGACGCAGACGGGGTCTGAGGGTTAACCCAGGCTGGGGGCGTGCGACGGCGGGAGCGGAATGTAGATGTTCCCGGTAGTGACTCCGCCGGTGCACACCTCCTCCGCGTCTGCGTCGTCGCCGCTGGCCGGGGGCACCGCTACTTCGGGCTCCACGGCCAGGAGGCGCAGTGCGCCCGCCGCCTCGTGGGCTGCAGGACGTGCCTCGGGCAGACGGTTGGTCATGGCGCGCAGCAGTTCCACCCAGTCGCTGCCAAGCGACTCGGGGATTTCGGGGTCGCGCAGCAGCCGGGCAACGGCTGCTTCGACAATCGGACCGGGGAATGCTTTCTCTCCGGTGAGGGATTCAAGAAGTACCAGTCCAAGCGAGTAAATGTCCGTGGAGGGTGAGACTGTACCGCCCTGGGCTTGTTCGGGGCTGAGGTAGTTTGCCGTGCCGATCGTCGCACCGTGGGCTGTGGCGACGGTTGCCTCCACCATGCGGGCAATGCCGAAATCGGTGAGCTTGGGGTAGAGCCGGGAGTCGTGCTCCGCCTGCGGGTAGAGCAGGATGTTTGCCGGCTTCACATCCCGGTGGATGACGCCGTTGGAATGGACGTAGCCCAGCGCGTCGGCCAGGTCTGCCCCCAGGGAGGCTACGGATACAGCCGGCAGCGGCCCGGATTTCAAGGTCCGGCGCAGGTCCGGGCCGTCCACAAGTTCCATGACCAGGTAATTCAGGACCTGTTCGTCTTCCTCATGGTGCAGGCCGGCGTCAAGAAGGGTGACCAGGCCCGGGTGATTCAGGGTTGCCAGCAGCAGTGTCTCGGTGTGCTGGCGGCGGTAGTCGTCGTCCTCCTGGGCGCTGGGACGGAAGACCTTGACGGCGACTTCGCGGCCAAGGTTCTCATCCATCGCCCGGTACACGGACGCAGCGCCACCGGAGCCGATCAGGTCGGTGGTGCGGTAACGCTGCCCCAGGAATAAGTCCACGGGCGTCCTCACTTAGGGGTTGAACTGCGGGGATGGGTCAATGGACGGATCATGCTCGATGAATATCGAAAGCACACTTACTAATCTCATGTCAGTGTACTGATTACTCGATCCTATCCTGTCCGGACACCCTTCCCGCGCAGATCTCTCCCGCCGTAACCAACTCTTGACCTGCGGCTGCCGCTGCCGGGGAGGATTCCTACCCGCCGAGAAACTCGAGGGCTGCGGTCTTAAACGCCCGCGAGGTCACGGCATTCGCATGTCTGCGCCCGGGCAGGAGCAGCAGGTCAGCCTTTCCGTTCAGCTCTGCCAGCTGCGGAGCGCTCACAGCCAGTTCATCCTGGTCTCCGGCAACCAGCAGCAGCGGCATGGAGGGAACGGACTCCGCTGGACGGAAGGGCTCTTCCTTGATGGCCTCAATCAGCGTGAACAGCGCCTCGAGGTTATTGCTGGGGACTATCTGCGCCATCTTCAAAAGGTCGGCGCTGACCGGGTCCGGGACCGGAGTGCCTTCTGACAGGAACTTCCGTGCACCCTCCAGATCGAAGTCAGCCAGCGGATCGCCGGCGCCGGGACCTCCAAGGACCATGCGGTGCACCAGCTGCGGGGCAGCTGCGCCGAACTCCCAGGCGAGCCTTGAGCCCAGGGAATAACCGATCACGTCCACACCAGACGCCGGATCCGCGTCAACCAGCGGGGTAACGCCGGACTCATCCAGCAGCTCAAGAATTGCCTTACGAATCCGGCTGGGCCGGTAGTGTTCCCTCTCTTCGGGGCTGCCGCTGAGTCCGTGGCCGGGAAGGTCCACGGTGATGACCCGGCGGCCTGCGCCGGTCAGGGCGCCTATCCATCCGGTGGAGGCCCAGTTCATCTCCGCGGAGGAGGCGAAGCCGTGCAGGGCCAGCACCGGGCGCAGCACGCTGCCGCCGTCGGGCTCGTGAATCTGGCTGTGCAGGAGCGGGGAGGTGCTGTCCAGGGTTCCGGCGCCCATCTCAGTCCTCATCAAGGACCGCGGACAGGCGGACCCGGCGGCGTGCCGGCGCCTCCTGCGGTACGGTGCCGACAATGCCGGCGGTGTCGTCGGGAACTTCGAAGACTACGAGGGGTTCGCCCACGTTGATCTTCTCTCCGGCTTCGCCGTAGACGCGGGCAACGACGCCGGCCTGCGGGGACGGCAGCTCAACAGCAGACTTGCTGGTTTCCACCTCAACCAGCGGCTGGTTGCGCTCAACCTGGTCGCCGGGGGCAACCAGCCATTCCAGGACGGTGGCCTCGATCAGGCCTTCACCAAGGTCGGGCAGGGGGAAAGAAATTTCAGCCACGCCGGTACTCCAATACTCGCTGGATCCCAAAAAGGATGCGGTCAATGTTCGGGATGTATTCGTCTTCCAGGTCACCCGAGGGATACGGTACGTCGAATCCGGTCACTCGCTCCACCGGGGCCTTGAGTGTGTCGAAACAGTGCTGCGTGATGAGTGCGGCAACTTCCGCCCCCAGTCCCGCGGTGAGCGGGGCTTCATGGACGACGACGGCGCGGCGCGTCTTGGAAACCGAGGCAGCCAGGCCTTCGGCGTCGATCGGCTTCAGCCAGCGCAGGTCCAGCACCTCGATTTCGATTCCGTCCTCGGCGGCAAGCTCGGCCACCTGCAGGCAGCGCGCCACCATGGCGCCCCAGGCGACCAGGGTCAGGTGCCTGCCCTCGCGGACCACCTGTGAACCGTGCAGGTTTCCGGGAGTGCCCGTGTCCACGGTGTCCTTCTGCCAGTAGCGGGACTTCGGCTCCATGAAGATGACCGGGTCCGGCTGGGCGGCGGCATGCTTGAGCAGGTGGTAGGCCTGGTGGGGGCTCGACGGAGAGACGACCTTCAGGCCCGGAACGTGCGCGAAGAGCGCCTCGAGGGACTCGCCGTGGTGTTCGGGTGCACGGATGCCGCCGAAGCTGGGAACGCGGAGCGTGACCGGCATGGGCATGGTGCCGCGGCTGCGGTAGTTCATGCGTGCCAGCTGGGTGATGATCTGGTTCACCGCGGGGTAGGCAAAACCGTCGAACTGCACCTCGGGGATGGGGTGGAAGCCGGCCATCGCCAGTCCCACGGACATACCGAGGATGCCTGACTCGGCCAGTGGAGTATCGAAAACCCGATCAGCTCCGAACTGCTTCTGCAGTCCGTCAGTGATCCGGAAAACCCCGCCGAGCCGTCCCACGTCTTCACCCAGCACTACGGCCTTGGGATCCTCGGCCAGGATCTCGGCGAGTGCACGGTTCAGCGCAGCCTGCATGGACATGGTCTCTACGGTGCCGGCGGGGGCATCAGCCTCCATGGGCCGGGCTCCTTCGGTCAATTGGCTAGACATGCTCGGATTCCTCCCGCCAGGCGCGGGCCTGGGCCTTGAGTGCGTCGGTGGGTTCGGCGAAGACGTAGTCGAACATCTCCTGGCCGGGGCGGGGTTTCAGCGCCTGTACACCTTCGCGGACTGTTTCGGTGTGTGCCTTTGCCTCTGCTCCGGCGTTGTCCAGGAATGCCTGGTCTGCGGCACCGCTCTCCAGGAGCAGGTGTGCCAGGCGTGCAACGGGATCCTCGCCGCCGTCGCGCCGTTCCTCGTCGAGGGTGCGGTACCGCCCGGGATCGTCGCTGGTTGAATGCGGTCCGCGGCGGTAGGTCATAGCTTCAATGAGCACCGGCCCGTTCCCGGAGCGTGCGTGCTTCAGGGCCGCCCGTGTTGCCCGGACGACGGCGGGGGCGTCGTTGCCGTCGACGGTCACCGCGGCCATTCCATACCCGGCGGCCCGGGCTGCCACGGTGCCGCCTGCCACCTGTTCCTCGGTGGGCAGCGAGATGGCCCAGCCGTTGTTTTGGACGAAGAACACCACCGGAGCTTTGAGTACGCCGGCGAAGTTCATGGCTTCATGGACGTCGCCCTGCGAGCTTGCACCGTCGCCGAAGTAGGTGATGGCCGCCGGCAGGCCGCCGGTTTCATCCTCTGACCGGACAACGTCTGCAGCGCCCAGGCGCTGGCCATGGGCCCAGCCGACGGCGTGCAGCACCGAGCCGCCCACGACGGCCTGGATCGGTGCCAGCCGGGTAGTGACCGGATTGTAAAGGCCTCCGTGCCAGCTGGCCTTGTGTGTGGACATGTACTCCACCATGTCCACGCCAAGGGTTAGGGCGACGCCCATCTCGCGGTAGGTCGGAAACGCAAAGTCGCGCGAGGTATCCAGGGCGAACGCGCTGCCCACCTGCGCAGCTTCCTGGCCAAGTTCCGGTGCGTAGCCGGGCAGGATGCCCTGCCGCTGCCAGGCGACGGCAGCGAGGTCAAGTTCCCTGGTGGAAATAAGCAGTTTGTACAGCTGCCGCAGTTCCTCGGCGGTGAGCTCGGGGATGCTCGTTGTATCTAGGTCCATGAGGGAAACGTAACGTGAGTCACCAGACTCTGCAATACGCATCACAAACGGTAGGCACAGTGCGCAGATCGTCAATCGCATCACTCAAGTACCTATACAAAGTGCAAAGACCCGCAAGCTGCTGAGTGTTCGGTCGGGGCGCCGGAACGTGCGGCTCCCGCGGCTGGAGCCGGATCAGGAAAACGAAAGCGCCCTCCCGGCCGGGAGTACCGGGGCGGCTCTTTTCGGGGTAAGCACATGAAGCGTTCGCAGCGCAGGACTGGCATTTATTTTATTTCCGGGTATGGTCTGGGTATCCGGTCTTTACGAATAAACCGGGTTTCTGAGTGTAGGCATAAAGTTAGGCGGCCTGAGGAAATTCCCGGCCCGCCGCTTACCAGTCGCTGAGGAGTGCACATTGTCGGGAAACGCAAAAAAGCCAGGCAAGTCCATCAAGGAGAAACGCGCCGAGAAGCGGGCCAAGTCGGCCGGTGCTGAGCCGGCCCCCCGTAAGCGCAAGGGCCAGTAGCAGCCCTACGTAGTTGAGCAGGTGCGGCCGGTGCGTGGCCATGAGGCTGCGCACCGGCCCGCACCTGCGCAAACGCTTCAGGCGGACGGGCAGCGGACGTTACTTTCCTGCCTTGATTTTTCACCCGCATCACTTACTGCATGGGGAATTCCGCAATTCACCGCGGCTGCGTTTTATATCCGCGGGAACGGAATTTCCGGCGGCAAATAGTATTTTCAATTCTGTGCCCGCAGGTCCGTTTTTCGCTTCTTGCACGGTGCCGGCCTGTAATTCATTCCGTGCGTGGCGCGCTGCAGCAGGGCTGCCGTGCCGCTAAAGTTCCCACAGGGGCAGTGCCACGTCCCTGATCCGGACGGTTGTCCGGTTCTTCTCCGGAACTTCCTGTACGGAAAGGTTGCCATGGCAACAGATCAGCTTGACGCCCGGATCGTGTCCCTTTTTACCGATGACCCTCGGATGTCGGTCCTGGAGGCTTCGCGGAAGCTGAAGGTTGCACGGGCAACCGTGCAGGCCAGGCTGGACCGCATGCAGCGAAGCGGCGTCATTGCAGGTTGGGGACCCCGGTTGGATCCGGCCGCGCTGGGCTATGTTGTCACCGCGTATTGCTCCCTGACGATCCGCCAGGACATGGGCCATGATGCTGTGGTAGCCGCGCTGGCAGAGATCCCCGAAGTGCAGGAAGTTCATACCGTGTCGGGGGAAAGCGACCTCATTGCCCGTGTCGCCGCTCGGTCAAACTCAGACCTGCAGCGGGTAATCGACTCCATGGTTGCCACTGGCGCCGTGCTCAGGTCTTCCTCGGTCATTGTGCTCAACACCCACTTCGAGGGACGCATGCTCCCGCTTCTGCACGCGGCAGCCGGTGCCGAGGCCAAGGAGTCCGGGCAAAGCGCGTAACGTTCCCGGTTCAAAGCGCCTGGAACCCAGGGTGATGAGTTAGAGTCGGCATGACTCTTACTTAGCTCCTGCGGGCACAGGCCCGCGTCCCGGGAAGGCCACGACTGATGAGCCCCAGATATGCCAACGTCTCGGAGCGGGAGCAGGAACCGCCGTCGCTGGCCATCTCAACGGTGATTTTCGCGCTCCGCCCGGATCCTGACACGGGCAGCCTGACGCTCTGGCTGCCGCTCGTCCGTCGGATCCGGCAGCCTTACCTCGATCTGTGGGCACTGCCGGGAGGGCCGCTGCAGCCCAGCGAATCACTCCAGGATGCCGCAGCGCGCAACCTGCAGGAGACCACCGGGCTGCAGCCAAGCTATCTGGAACAGCTGTACGCCTTCGGCGGCCCGGACCGCTCTCCGTCCCCCAGGGTTGTCTCGATCGTGTACTGGGCCCTGGTGCAGCCGGACGAGGCCGCCCTGGCCCGGCAGGACGAAAACGTTGCCTGGTTCCGGGCGGACAAAGTTGGAACGCTGGCCTTTGACCACAACCAGATTGTTGACTATGCGCTCTGGCGGCTCCGGAACAAGCTTGAATACGGCACCGTGGCCTATGCGTTCCTGGGTCCCACTTTCACCCTGGCGCAGGTCCGGGAGGTCTACGAGGCTGTTCTGGGGCGTGGCCTGGACCCTGCCAACTTCCGCCGCCAACTCCAGGCCTCCGTGCACATTGAACCCACCGACGGATACCTTCAGGGCGGCCGCCACCGCCCGCCGCGGCTGTACCGGTATGCGGGCCCGGATCCCCGGACGGATTCATTCCCCGCGAGCCAGGCACGCCCTCAAGCAACGGAGCACTGAGATGAACGAAACGATCCAGCCCTCCGGCGGCAGCGTTGCCACCAGGAACGCCCTGCTTTCCGGACCCGGGGAAGCACAGGTGGTGTCCGCAGCGTCGACCTGCACACCGGGACTGGCCGCCGCGCCCTGGGACTTCGACGCCGCACCCGGCTACGGCCCCGGGGCTTCCCTGTCAGATCCGGTCCCTGCCGGAACACCCCGGCAGGATGAGCTCCCGCAGGAATACCGGCAGGCGACGGACACGGAGCTGGAAGAACGGATTGCCAGGGCGAAGGATGCGCTGGGGGAGAGGGCCGTGATCCTGGGGCACTTCTATCAGCGCGACGAGGTGGTCCGGCACGCAGACTTCGTGGGGGACTCGTTCCAGCTGGCAAGGGCAGCCAGGAGCCGGCCGGAGGCGGAAGCGATCATCTTCTGCGGCGTGCACTTCATGGCCGAAACTGCTGATCTTCTTTCCGGCCCTGAACAGGCAGTGCTGCTCCCGAACCTGGCGGCCGGATGTTCAATGGCGGACATGGCCGATGCCGATTCTGTCGCTGAATGCTGGGAGCAGCTGACAGCGCTCTACGGCGAAACCCCGGACGCAGACGGACGGCAGCAGGTCATACCCGTGACCTACATGAACTCCTCCGCTGCATTGAAGGCCTTCTGCGGAGAGAGCGGCGGGATCGTCTGCACCTCCTCCAACGCGGCGGCTGTCCTGGAATGGGCCTTCGAACGCGGCTGCCGGGTGCTGTTCTTTCCGGACCAGCATCTGGGGCGGAACACGGCCAGGGCCATGGGTATTCCGCTTGAGAAGATGCCCATGTGGAATCCCCGCCTGCCCCTGGGCGGCAACACCGCCCAGTCCCTGCTGGAAGCCAGGGTGCTCCTGTGGAACGGGTTCTGTTCGGTGCACAAGCGCTTTACCGTGGACCAGATTGCCAGGGCACGCGCAGAACATCCCGGCGTCCGGGTGATCGTGCATCCCGAATGTCCCATGCCGGTGGTCGATGCCGCGGATGAATCCGGGTCCACCGACTACATCCAGAAAGCCGTCGCCGCAGCGGAGCCCGGAAGTACGTTCGCGGTTGGCACGGAGATCAACATGGTGAACCGGCTTGCCGCGCAGTACCCGGAGCACACCATTTTCTGTCTTGATCCCGTCGTCTGCCCCTGTTCCACGATGTACCGCATCCACCCCGGCTACCTTGCGTGGGTTCTTGAGGGCCTGCTCGACGGGCAGACCCGCAACCGGATCACAGTTCCCGGACACACCGCTGCGGCCGCCCTCACCGCACTGGAACGGATGCTGGCGGTCCGGCCGTGACAATAGCCGTGGCCGGCAGCGGCATAGCCGGAAAGCTTTCCAGACTAGTGAAGGGACACAGATGACCAACACAGAGCCAATGAGCGATTCGGAGCGCGGCTTCGGCACCGGGGTGCTGCCCCCGGACGGCGCAGCGCAGCCTATGCCGCTTCCCGTCACCGAAGTGGAAACAGTAGTCACGGCGGCGCTCGCAGAAGACTCACCTTGGGGCGACCTCACCTCACATGCGCTGGTTCCTGAAGCCGCGGAGGTTACTGCCTTCCTCACGGCGCGGGAAGAAGGCATTTTTTGCGGTGAACAGATTCTTGAGGCGGCCTTCCGGCTCGCCGGCCCGGGCACTTCCGTCATGTGCCTTGTGCGCGACGGCGAACGGTTCGACGCGGGCGGAATCCTCGCCGAGGTCTCCGGCCCGGCCCGGAGCGTCCTCACAGGGGAAAGGGTGGCACTGAATCTGGTGCAGCGGCTCTCAGGCATCGCTACCCAGACCGCCCGCTTCGTAGCGCAGGCAGCTGGAACCCGGGCCCGTATTGCGGACACGCGTAAAACAACACCGGGACTGCGGGCGCTTGAACGCTATGCGGTGCGCTGCGGGGGCGGGTTCAACCACCGCTACTCGCTCTCCGACGCCGTCATGGCAAAGGACAACCACCTGGCCGTTATCGCCGCAGCAGGGATGGACCTGGCAACGGCGCTTCGCCAGGCAAAGGACAGGCTGCCCCACACAGTGCACTTCGAGGTGGAGGTGGACTCGCTGGACCAGATCGAACCGGTGCTGGCAGGAGGAGCAGATACGGTGCTTCTGGACAACTTCAGCATCGAAGACCTCCGGCGCGGGGTGGCGGTTGTCAACGGGCGGGCACTTGTGGAGGCCAGCGGGAATGTCCGGCTCGACACCGTTGCAGCGATTGCGGACACGGGCGTGGACATCATCTCCGCAGGTGCCCTGACCCACAGCGTCCGTGCCCTGGACCTGGGACTGGACATCCGCGCGACGGTGCCTCAGGCGCAGCCGCGATGATCTACTTCGACGCCGCAGCCACAACACCGGTTCGTCCGGAAGTACTGGCAGCCCTGGCCCCGCTGTACACCAGCGACTTCGGCAACCCGTCCAGCGTCCATTCAGCCGGTGAGACCGCTGCCCGCGCCCTGGACTACGCCCGCCGCACTGCAGCGGGTGTCCTGGGCTGCCGTCCCGGAGATATCGTCTTCACCTCAGGCGGAACCGAGTCGGACAACCTTGCCATCAAGGGCCTGGCGCTCGCCGCCCCGCAGGGACGGCACATTGTCTCCAGCGCCGTCGAGCATCCGGCCGTCCTCGAATCCCTGGCCTACCTTCAGCGCCTGCACGGGTTCCGGATCACCCTGGTTCCGGTGGACGGGACCGGACGGGTTGATCCCGCTGGAGTTGAAGCTGCGCTGACGCGTGACACGACTCTGTGCACCATCATGACGGCGAACAACGAGGTAGGAACCCTGCAGCCGGTCAGCGAGATTGCCGAAGCCTGCCGCGCCCGGGGAATACCGTTCCACACCGACGCCGTGCAGGCTGCAGGCTGGCTGCCCGTGTCCGTGGCCGGCACCGGCATCGACGCGCTGAGCATCTCCGGGCACAAACTCGGTGCTCCCAAGGGCTGCGGACTGCTCTACGTCCGCGGAGTGCTGCCGCTGGAACCGCTGATCCACGGCGGCGGGCAGGAACGCGGCCGGCGCGCGGGCACCGAGAACGTGGCAGGAGCAGTTGCGCTGGCCACCGCACTGTCCCTGGCCGAGCAGGAGCGCCCGGCCGCCGCTGAGCGGGCCCGGAAACTGCGGGACTACCTGATCGACACGGTGCTGGAACAGGTACCGGGCGCACTGCTGACCGGCCACCGCACCGAACGGCTGCCGGGACACGCCTCATTCTGCTTCCCGGGTACGAGCGGCGAAGCCGTGCTCCTGGAAGCCGAGCGGGCCGGGGTGCTCTGCTCCTCGGGGTCGGCGTGCGCCTCCGGGGCGGACGAACCTTCCCCCGTGCTCACGGCAATGGGCCTGGACCGGGAAACGGCACAGACCGCCGTCCGCCTGACCTTTGCCCCTACTGTGCGGGAGAACGAGGTGGCACTGGCCGCCCGGGCACTCAGCGGTGCCGTGAAACGCCTCCGGGACCTGCAACAGGCGCCGTCGTAGTATCGCGTCGCAAAACTCATCCGTAACACGGCGGCCCTACACTTCTGCCATGTACACGAGCACACCGGCAGAAGCGCTGCCCCGGGACTTGGGCGAGGCTGCAGCCCCCAGGCTTGCCCGGCTAATTACCTGCCGCACGGTTTCCTCACGCAGCCCGGAGGAAGTGGATGACGCCGAGTTCGCCCGTTTCCGCGCTGAACTCGCCGCCCTGTACCCGGGGGTCCACAACAGCCTCACCGTGGAAGAAGTTGGCGGAGGCCTCCTGTTTCACTGGGCAGGCCGGAACCCCGGGCTTGAACCGGTGGTGCTGATGGCGCACTACGACGTTGTGCCCGTCGAGGACGAGGCAACATGGGACTACCCGCCCTTCGCCGGCGTTGTGGCCGGCGGTTATGTCCATGGCCGGGGAACCCTGGATGACAAGGGGTCCCTGGCAGCTGTCATGGAGGCCGTGGAAACGCTGCTGGCAGAGGGCTTTGTTCCCGAACGCAGTGTCTACCTCTCCTTCGGCGACAACGAGGAAACAGCGGGGGAGACCGCAGCGAAGGCAGCGGCCCTGCTGGAAACACGCGGGATACGCCCCTGGCTGGTCCTGGATGAAGGCGGTGCCGTGGCCGCGCAGGCCTTCCCCTTCGTGAAATCCCCGGTGGCGGTCGTTGGGGTCTCGGAGAAAGGGATCCTCGACGTCGAACTCTCGGCAGAGGATCCGGGCGGACACGCCTCGACTCCCAGCCGCATGGGCGCCACCGCACGGGTGGCACGCGCCGTCGTGCGCCTGGACCGGCGCCCGTTCCCGGCCGCACTGCATCCGGTAACCATCGAAATGCTGAACCGGCTTGCCGCCGGCGCAGGGTTTCCGGCGCGGCTCGTGTTTTCCCGCGCCGGAACCCTGCGGGGTCCGCTGACCCGGATCTTTGGCGCCCTTGGAGGAGAACCGAATGCGCTGACCCGCACAACGGTCGCGGTCACCCAGCTGCAGGGATCCAAAGCCTCCAACGTCCTGGCAACCCGGGCAAGTGCCAACGCCAACGTGCGGATCGCGCCGGGCGAGAGCATCGAAACGGCGCTGGAGCGGCTGCGCCGAACGGTCCGGGACCGCAAAATCACCCTCCGCGTAGTGGAAGGCACAGAACCTTCCCCCGTCTCACCGACGTCGAACGCACAGTTCGCTGCGCTGGAGCGGACCATCCGTGAAGTGTTCCCTGACGCCATTCCGGCTCCTTACATCATGCTTGGCGGGACTGATTCCCGCCGTTTCACCGGGATCAGCGGTGCGGTGTACCGCTTTGCCCCGTTCCGGATGGACAGGGCCGCCCGCGCCTCCATCCATGCGGACAATGAGAAGCTCTCCATCCAGGCACTGGGCGAAGGAATCACCTTCTACCGCCGCCTCCTGCAGAACCTGGCGCCCTGATGCGCGCGCTCGGGCCGGTGGTGCTGTTCCTGGTGCTCGTGGAGATCACCAGTGGAATCCTGCAGGGGTATTACACGCCGATCCTCACCGACATCGCACGGAACCTCGGAATCGCCGACGGCGACGTGAACTGGTTCGAGGCAGCCCAGCTGATGTTCAGCGCACTGGCCGTTCCGGTGCTGTCCCGGCTGGGGGATATGTTCGGACACAAACGGATCCTGCTGGTATCCACGGTGCTGACTGCCGCTGCGTCCTGGGGGGTGGCATTCGCTCCGGACTTCTGGACCTTCCTGGTTGCCTGGTCCCTGCAGGGCTTCTACGTGGTGTGGCTTCCGTTGGAGGTCGCGCTGATCTTTGCCCGGGCTGCGTCCGCGCCAAACCGCGCAGCGCTGACCCGCAAGGCGGCCGGTGTGCTGGTGGGAGGCCTGCAGTTCGGCGTGATCGCCGGAGCGCTCGCGGCCGGTGCACTGGTGGATGTGTTTGGCGGCGACCTGCGGCTGACCCTGATGGTGCCGGCGGCGGCCGCGACGCTCTGTGTGTTCGCTGTCTGGTTTGGCGTGCCGGAAACCGGGCTGCGGGCAGGCGGCGCGCTTGATGTCCGCGGGTTTACGCTGCTGGCCATTGGACTGCTGCTGCTGACTTCCGGGCTCACCTTCATGCGCATCAACGGAGCCGGGACCTGGTGGGTCTGGGCTGTCCTTGCGGCCGGGCTGGCGGCGTTCGTTCCCTTTGTGCGGTACCAGCTGCGGATCTCCGAACCGCTGGTGGACATCCGTATGCTCTGCGCCCCAACCATGTGGCCGGTGCAGCTCACTGCGGGACTGTTCGGCATCTCCGTACTGGGAGCACAGGCACCGATGTCCACTTTCGCCCGGACCGACCGCGAGCTGCACGGCTACGGGCTGGGGCTGGAAGCGGGTTCCGTGTCCCTCATCATCGGTGCCTACGTGCTTTCGGTGCTGACCGGTGCGCTCCTGTTCCCCCTGGCGGCCAGGCTTACGACGCCGAGGATCACTCTCTGCGGTGCCGCAGCGGTGGTGGGGACCGGCTACGGGCTGTTCCTGCCGTTCCATGATTCGCTGGGGCAAACCCTGACAAACATGGTGATCGCCGGCCTTGGGTCAGGCGCCCTGGTGGCGGCGCTGCCTTCGGCTGCTGCTGCAGCCGCTCCGCTGAACCGGACAGGAATGGCGACCGGCCTGACCAACACCACTAAGACAATCGGAGGGTCCTTCGCATCGGCGGTTTTCGGGATCGCGCTGCTCAGTGCTGCCGGGGAGACGCTGGGAGAGGTTGCCGGTGCGGCAACTGCCGCGCCGCTCACGGGGTACCTCACGGTGTGGTCGGTCTGCTCCGTGACCGCGTTCGTGGCGGCGGCAGCTCTCCTGTTTGTGCCGAAGCTGGCGTTCGCGGATCCGCCGCTGGTGCCGGGCAGTGGGAACAGCCCTATCGGGGTGCCTGGAGATAACGCACCCCGCTGACCACCGCCGCGGTGCCGTGCAGCTCCCCGTTGGGGACCCCGCGGCGCTGCGGCGTTGTGGTCATTCCGTGCCGGGCTTGCCTTCAGAAGCGAGGCTGGCGAGGAGCTTGTCCATGAGTTCCTTGACCTGGTCCAGCTCCTCCGCCGTCAAAGCCGGTGCCAGCAGGTCATGGATGCCGCGCACATGGATCCGGCCCAGCCGTTTCTGCATGGCCCGGCCCTCGTCGGTGAGCGCAAGCTCCACGCCGCGCTGGTCGTTCCGCGCTGGCCGGCGCTGGACCAGGCCCTTGTTCTCCAGCCGTTCCACCATCCTGCTGAGACTGGGCTGGCTGATGAGCAGGTGCTCGTTGAGCTCGTTGAGCCTGGTCCAGCCGGTGGGGCAGCGGCTGAGGTTGAACAGCACGTCGTACTCCCGCATGGTCAGTTCCTTGAACTCCGGATCCCGCTGAAGCCTGCGCATAACACCGACCTGGGCGCGGAAGAGTGACTCCCAGGCCTCAGCGGTCTGTTTTACGTTGGATACCTGGCTGGTCTCGGAACTCATTGCTTTAGCCTACTGAAGATGGTGCGTCGGTGGTGGACAAAGCTGCTGCGCGAGCCGCCGCACGTGCAGCATGCGTGGGGCCGTCAGGTACGTGTGCCGGACGCCGCGAGTCGAGTTCCCGGCGCAGCTCCGGCAGGACGAGCTCGCCGAAGAGGTCCAGCTGTTCCAGGACCGTCTTGAGCGGCAGGCCCGCGTGGTCGATGAGGAAGAGCTGCCGCTGGTAGTCCCCGAAGTACTCCTGGAACGTGAGGGTTTTCTCCAGGACTTCCTGCGGGCTGCCTACCGTCAGCGGCGTCTGGGCCGTGAAGTCTTCCATCGACGGTCCGTGGCCGTAAACCGGGGCGTTGTCGAAGTAGGGCCGGAATTCGTTGACGGCGTCCTGGGAGTTTTTCCGCATGAAGAACTGTCCGCCCAGGCCAACGATCGCCTGGTCCGCGGAGCCGTGGCCGTAGTGCTCGTAGCGTTCCCGGTACAGCCCGATCAGCTGCATGTAGTGCTCCTTGGGCCAGAAGATGTTGTTGGCAAAGAAACCGTCACCGAAGTAGGCGGCAATTTCCGCCACCTGGGGAGTGCGGATCGAGCCGTGCCACACAAACGGGGCAACGCCGTCGAGCGGGCGTGGGGTGGCGGTGAAATTGTTCAGCGGAGTACGGAACTTGCCCTGCCAGTTCACGGTCTCGTTGTCCCAGAGCTGGCGAAGCAGGTTGTAGTTCTCCACGGTGAGGTCCACTGAGTCCTGGGCATTCTTCCCGAACCACGGGTACACCGGTGCTGTGTTGCCGCGGCCCAGCACCAGGTCGGTGCGCCCGTCGGAGAGATGCTGGAGCATGGCGAAGTCCTCCGCGATCTTCACCGGGTCATTGGTGGTGATCAGCGTGGTTGCCGTGGAAAGAATAATGCGTTCGGTCTGGGCCGCAATGTAGCCCAGCAGGGTAGTGGGGGAGGATGCATAGAACGGCGGGTTGTGGTGCTCACCCGTGGCATAGACATCCATTCCGATCTCTTCGACCTTGCGTGCGATTGCCACCGCGGCCTTGATGCGTTCGCCTTCGGTGGGCATCCGCCCGGTCACCGGGTCCCGGGTGATGTCGCTGACGCTGAATACGCCGATCTGCATGGTGGCCTCCTGTTGTCCTGCACTCTTGGGAAGCGGTCTCGACGCTTCGAAAGATATATGCATTTGCATCTAATGGAAGTCTACAACAGGGGCCGCGGGAAATTCATTCCCTGTGCTTAACGCCGCAGTGCCGGGTCCGTTGCGGGACCCGGCACTGCTGTTGGAGTGCAGGAGATCAGCCGGCTGCTTCTGCCCGCAGCCGGGCTGCTTCTTCCTTGGCGGCCTGTTCCTTTGCGAGGGCGCGGCGTTCCCGCGGTCCTTCGACGAGCTGGTACAGCACCGGCACCAGGACCAGGGTCAGGAGCGTCGAGGAGATCAGGCCTCCGATGACCACAATCGCCAGCGGCCGGGAAATGAATCCGCCTTCCCCGGTCACGCCCAGAGCCATGGGGGTCAGGGCCAGAATCGTGGCCATCGCCGTCATAAGGATTGGCCGCAGCCGCTGCCGGGCACCGCGGAGGATTGCTTCCCGGACGTTCATTCCGGGTTCTCCGTCCCGTGGCCTGCGGTACTGGTTAATGAGGTCCATCAGCACGATCGCGTTCGTCACCACAATACCCACCAGCATGAGCAGGCCCACCAGCGACGGCAGCCCCAGGGGAACGTTCGCGACAAGCAGCAGGATGACGGCACCGGTCGCCGCGAAGGGCACGGAGACCAGCAGGATCAGCGGCTGCACCAGGGACTTGAAGGTGGCAACCATGATGACGTAAACGATCGCGATTGCCGCCAGCAGGGCCAGGCCAAGCTGCGTGAAGGACTCGTTTTGCTGGGTTGCAGCGCCACTGAGCGTGGCGGTTACCGAGGCAGGCAGGTCCACGTTCTCCAGCTCCGCCTGGACTGCGGCAATAGGACCGCCCAGGTCTTCCCCGGACGGGGTTACGGAGACGACGGCGGTACGTTCCCCGCCGGAGGAGGAGACCGTGGTGGGGACCTCGACTTCCTCAACCACCGCGAGGTCACTGAGGGGGACCGGTCCTGCGGCGGTGGGAATCACGATGCCGGCAAGCTGCTCGGTAGTGGTTACCTCCGTGCCCTCCCCGATGAGTACGGGCAGATCGTCAGTGCCCAGCCGTACCGTACCGGCGGGGAGGGGGCTCAGGGTCGATGCCAGGATCCCGGCCACCTGCTGCTCGTCCAGCCCCGCCGCCACTGCCTTGGCGCGGTCGATGCTGACCTGCACAACCGGCTCGGAGCTTGCCAGGTTGGAAGTCGCTTCGGCTACGCCGGGCAGGTCCGACATCGCTTCAACCAGGGCCTCTGAGGCCGGCTGAAGGTCGGCCGGATCTCCGGCGGAGATCTCGATGTCCACGGTGTTTGAGGTGCCGAAGCCGCCACCCTGGGTCCCGAGTGAGACAGTCCCGGCCTCTTCACCCAGGTCTTCGAGTTCGCGGCGGACGGTGTCGCGCAGGGCTACCTGGTCCACACCCTCATCCGTAATGACCGTGAAATTCGCAACGGAAGCACCTCCGGCGGTAAAGGCGGCGATCCCGGAGGTGGATGTTCCCATCGTGACCTGTACGTCCTTGATGCCCTCTGTTCCGGAGAGCACGTCCTCCACGCTTTCGGCGGCGGCGGAGGTGGTCTCCAGCGAGCTGCCCGCCGGCAGCTCCTGGCGGACGCTGAAGGTGTTCTGTCCGGTGTCACCCAGCAGGTTGGTCTGCAGCAGAGGCGTCAGGGCAGCCGTACCGCCCAGGATCAGTACCCCGGCCAGCAGCGTGTATACCGGATGGCGCTGTGTGCCGCGCAGGATCGGAAGGTAGCCGCGCTGGAGGAAGGTTTTCTGTTCGCGTTCCTCTGCCTCGGCGCGGTACGCCTCCGGATCAGCAACGGGCTTGGACGACTTGAGGAACCAGTAGGCGAGCACCGGGACGATGGTCAGTGACACCAGCAGCGAAGCCAGCAGGGCCAGCGACGTAGTCACGGCGAACGGACGGAACAGCTCACCGGCCAGTCCGCCTACCAGGGCGATTGGCGCGAATACCGCAACAGTGGTGAGGGTGGAAGCTGTGACGGCGCCGGCCACTTCGCGGATGGCCGTGAGGATCGCGGTACGTTTTTCCTCGCCATAACCCAAATGCCGCTTGATGTTCTCGATCACCACAATCGAGTCATCCACCACCCGGCCTATGGCGATGGTCAGGGCGCCGAGCGTGAGGATATTCAGTGAGTAGCCAAACGCGAGCAGGCCAATGAAGGTGACCAGCAGGGAGAGCGGGATGGAGACTGCCGTGACCAGGGTGGACCGGACCGAGAGCAGGAACACCAGGATCACCAGGACGGCGAAGCCCAGGCCCAGCAGTCCCTCGGTGGTGAGGTCCGAGATGGACTTTTCGATGAACGGAGCCTGATCGAAGATCACGGTGAACTTGGCGCCGTTGCCCAGCTCGTCCTGGAGCGACGGAATGAGGTCCAGGACCTCGTGGGAGATGCCCACAGTGTCTCCGGCAGGCGTTTTGGTAATCGAAATGGCCAGCGTGGCTTCGCCGTTGGTCCGGGTAATCGAGGTCTGTTCGTCGTCCGTGATCTCCACCGTGGCGACGTCGCCGATGGTCGGAGGCGCTTCTCCCGGCGTCGCTCCTTCCGCCTCAATCGGCAGGGCGGAAACCTTCTCCAGGGAATCAAGCGGGCTGCCAACCTGGATGGAGAGCGAGCGGCTTTCCTCCTGCACCGTTCCAGCCGGAATAAGCGCACCGCTGTTCTCCAGCGCATCGGCAATGGCCGACGGCGATGCACCCAGGGCTGCCAGTGCGGCCTGGTCCGGTGAGATGGCGATGTGCCGCTGGGAGCCGCCGGTTACTTCAGCGGTGCGGACACCTTCGATTTTCTGCAGCCGCGGAACCGTGAGCCGCTGCAGCTCCGAGTTCAGTTCGCTCAGGGACTGGTCGCTGGACACCGCAAGGTAAACGATGGGGAAGTCGCTGATGCTGCCGGCCAGCGACTGCGGGTTCGCATCTTCGGGCAGGGCCTGGCGGGCGTTTGAAATGGCGCGGTCCACCTGGCCGCGGGCACGGTCCAGGTCAGTGCCGTAGGCAAAGGTCAGGGTGATGGCGGAGATGGAGGACCGTGACGTCGCCGAGGATGATTCGAGGCCTTCGACGGCGGTAAGGGCAGCTTCCAGGGGTTCGCTGATCTGTGCGTCCACCACCTCCGGCGAAGCCCCGGGAAGGGCCGTAATAACGCTGATCTGCGGGAATTCAAGTGCCGGGATGAGTTCCTGCTTGAGGGAGTTCAGCGAGATCACGCCGAACACCGCTACAAAGACGGTGATAAGGGCGATGAGTGCCCGGTTGGAGAGGGAGAGCTTGGCCAGACGATCCATGAACCTGCCTTTATTCGTAGACTGATTCATCATACGTGCGCGCAGCACTCTCCCTGACGGTGTGCGGTGCCCCGGCCGGCCCGATGGCAGGGTGCCTGCTTTGGCTTTAACATTGGCGTTAACGCAGGAGTGCCCCGGTCCGCTTATGCGGTCCGGGGCACTCCTGCATGCGCGGGCGGTTTAGCCAAGTTTCAGTACGCGGTTCGTCTCGGCCAGGATCTCATCGGCCAGGGACTCGTTTTCGTTGAGCTTGACGCCGTAGCCCGGGATCATTTCCTTGATCTTGGCTTCCCAGGCCGGGAACTCGGCCGGGAAGCAGCGCTTCATCAGGTTGATCATGATGGGAGGTGCGGTGGAAGCTCCGGGGGAAGCGCCCAGCAGGGCTCCCACGGTGCCGTCGGCAGAAGTGATCAGCTCGGTGCCGAACTGCAGCACGCCGCCGCTCTTCGGGTCCTTCTTGATGACCTGGACGCGCTGGCCCGCAGTGATCAGGTCCCAGCCCTCAGTGATGGCTTCGGGGTAGAACTCGCGCAGGGCCTTGGTCTTGCCCTCGCGGGACTTCAGGACCTCGGTGACCAGGTACTTCACCAGGGACATGTTGTCCTTGGCCACGGCCAGCATGGGAAGGAGGTTGTGCGGGCGCACCGAGAACGGGAGGTCCGTGAAGGAACCGTTCTTGAGGAACTTGGGAGAGAAACCGCCGTACGGTCCGAACAGCAGGGACTTCTTGCCGTCCACAAAACGGGTGTCCAGGTGGGGAACGGACATGGGCGGTGCGCCGACCGAAGCCTGCCCGTAGACCTTCGCATTGTGGGCGGAAATGATCGACTCGTCGGTGGAGCGCAGGAACTGGCCGGAGACCGGGAAGCCGCCGAAGCCCTTGCCCTCGGGGATGCCGGAGCGCTGCAGCAGGTGCAGTGCGCCGCCGCCGCCGCCGATGAAGACGAAGCGGGCCGAGACGGTGCGCGTGGTCTTGGTGGCACGGTTGCGGACGGTGACGTCCCATCCGCCGTTTGAATTCCGGGTGAGGTTGGTGACTTCGTGGCCGAAGTTGAGGTCCGCGCCGTTGGCCCCAAGGTAGTTGACCAGCTCCCGGGTGAGGGCACCGAAGTCGACGTCCGTGCCGCCGGCAACACGGGATGCAGCCACACGCTGGCCTGAGTCGCGGCCCTGCATCAGCAGCGGGGCCCACTCTGCGATCTTGCTGTGGTCCTCGGAGAACTCCATGGACTTGAACAGCGGCTGGGCGCTCAGTGACTCCCAGCGCTTGCGCAGGTACTCCGAATGCGCGTCGCCCCAGACGAAGCTCATGTGGGGGAGGGGGTTGATGAAGTTTCCGGAGATGTCGCCCTGACCCACCATGTGGGCCCAGAACTGCCGGGAAACCTGGAACTGCTCGTTGATGCCAATGGCCTTGGCCGGATCAACGGTTCCGTCAGGTCCTGCCGGGCTGTAGTTAAGTTCGCACAGGGCGGCGTGGCCGGTGCCAGCGTTGTTCCACGGATCGGAACTTTCGGTTCCTGCCCGGTCCATCCGCTCGAAAAGGGAAATGTCCCAGTCCGGAGCCAGCTGCTTCAGGAACGCACCAAGGGTTGCGCTCATGATGCCGCCGCCGATCAGCAGTACATCAGTTCTGTTTGCGGACTTCTCCGCCGGGCTATCAGCAGTCAACTTCATATCTCCAGTCGCGTGGACGCTAGCCTTAGAAGCCTATCTCTCACAGTGGTGCTTACTAAAATTGCCGGGTCCGTTTGCGGGACCGGCGAGGCAGACAACTACACGCTAGTCCGCAAGACGGATGTTGTTGAAGACCTCGTTCAAGAGAGGCGAGGTGGGGTACTGCGCTACGCGGGGCGAGACAGTCAGGGTTGAGATGGGGAACGCCAGGGGGACGGCCGGAACGCGGGTGGAGATCCGGTCCGATATCGAACGGTATGCCTCCGCCCTTTCCTCGGAGTCGGCCAGGGTCCTGGCGCGGTCGACCTTCGTGAAGAGCTGCGCGTCGTCGTACCCGAATTCCTCGATATAGGACCCGAACAGGCTGCCCACAAAGTTGTCCGCGTCCATATAGCTTCCGGACAGCCCGGAAAGGTGCAGTGCACGGTCCCCGTTCTTGGAAACCGCTTCAATGTAGCCCTCGGACCACTCCATGGGTACGGGACGGATGTTGAACCCGGCGGCGGTGAGCTGCCTGCTCAGCTCGGCATATACCTTTTCCGGATTCGGCAGGTAGGCACGGGTAACCCGGCGGGGATAGTAGAACGGCAGTTCTTCCCCGGCGTAGCCTGCTTCCTTGAGCAGTTCCTGCGCACGCTCAGGATTGTGGCCGTAGTTCGTGACGTTGTCGGACCGCAGGCCGAGCTTCTCCGGAAGGAACTGGTTCGCTGACTTGGATCCGTTCAGGAAAATGCCTTCAAGCAGGGCAGGCTTGTCGATCGCGTGGGCAATGGCCTGGCGCATCTTGGGCTCGTCCATGCCGGGGAAGTTCTGGTTGATGCCCAGATACAGGATCGAGTAGGGATCCCGCTGCAGGATCTGCATTCCTGCCCGCGCGAGCTCACCCACGTCGGAGACCGTCACCAGGTCATAGCCGTCGACGTCGCCGTTCTTCAGTGCCCGCAGCCTGGACTCCGGGCTGGTGATGGTCCGGAAGACCAGGTCCTGGATCTGGCCGCGGTCGCCCCAGTACCCGGGGTAGGAAACCAGTGCCAGTTCGTCCTCAACCCAGCTCGAGAACATAAACGGTCCGGTTCCGACGGGGTGCCGGGCATAGGCGGAGAGCCGTGTGCCGTTTAGTTCCTGGTCCAGTTCGTCGGCGCGGCCCTCTGACAGGGCACGGGGCGAGGAAATCGCGAATTCGGGTGATGCCAGGGCCGGAACCAGTCCGGGAAGGCGGGTGTTGAGTTCCAGTTTCACCGTGTACTCCCCGGCGGGGGAGCAGGACTTGAACGCTGAGAGATCCGGCGTGTCAGCGAATCCCCTGAACACTGAACCGAACATCAGGACTTCATGTCCGCGTGCTGATTCGGGCAGGTTGTACCAGCGGTCAAAGTTGGCGCAGACCGCTTCGGCGTTGAAGGGTTCCCCGTCATGGAAGGTGACGCCGCGGCGCAGGACGAACTCGTAGGTCCGGCCGTCCTCAGATTCCGACCATTCCTCGGCCAGTGCAGGCACGGGGGCGGATGTCAGGGGATCGACGCCGACCAGGGTTTCCAGCACCTGTCTCGTCACACGGTGGGATTCGGTGTCGACGGCCAGGAACGGATCCAGGCCGGAGGGCCGCGCGGCGGTGGCGAAGGCGAATGCTGCAGAAGGGCCGCCGGTTTCGGCGGGTGACGGTGAAACGCTGGGGGACTCTTCTTCCGGCCGCGCAGCGGTGCACCCGGTCAGGGCGAGCGCGGCGGCGATGGCGGAAGCTTTGATCACGGAGCGCCGCGTGGCGGATTTGGTCACAGCTGCTGGGTTCTCCTTGAGACACGCACCGTCCCGGCCTGGGCGGTGGATTTCTTAGTCTAAATGATTAAAAAGCGGTAAAGGCGGGTGAGAGTTGCCTCACAACAGGGCTTTGGTAAGGCAGGATATGGAAATGACTGAAACCAGCCCTGAATCTCCGCTGCTCGAAGTGACCGATCTCGCCGTCGGCTTCCAGACCATGGAAGGCCCCGTGCAGGCCGTGCGCAAGGCCGGATTCAGCCTCGGTGCCGGGAAAACCCTGGCGATCGTTGGCGAATCCGGTTCCGGTAAGTCCACCACCGCAATGGCGGTGATCGGGCTGCTGCCCGGCAATGGAAAGGTCTCGGCGGGAAGTATCCGCTTCGACGGCCAGGAACTGGTGGGGCTGCCCGAATCCAAGATGCGGGCTATCCGGGGCCGTTCGATCGGGCTGGTGCCGCAGGACCCGATGTCCAACCTGAATCCGGTGACAAAGATCGGCACCCAGGTTGCCGAAACCCTGCTGGTGCACGGCATGGCTACATCCAAGGACGTTGACCGGAAAGTGGTGGAGGTGCTTACCGCCGCCGGACTTCCCGACGCCGCTGAGCGCGCCAAGCAGTATCCGCATGAGTTCTCCGGGGGTATGCGCCAGCGTGCACTGATTGCCATTGGCCTGGCCTGCCGGCCCCGTCTGCTGATCGCGGATGAGCCCACCAGCGCACTGGACGTCACGGTGCAGCGCACCATCCTGGACCAGATCGGCCGGATGACGGAGGAACTGGGAACGTCCGTGCTGCTGATCACCCACGACCTTGGGCTTGCCGCTGAGCGTGCATCCGACCTGGTGGTGATGCACCGCGGCGAAGTGGTTGAGACCGGTCCGGCCCGCCAGCTGCTCGAAGATCCCCAGCACCCCTACACAAAGTCCCTTGTCAGCGCCGCACCCAGCGTCGCTGCTGTCCGGCTCAGCCCGGGGGCTTTCGCGGCTCCCGCTGCCGAGCGCCTGACCCTCGTGGACGGCAACGCCACGGAGCCTGCTGCCCCGGCCGCTGAACCGGCCAGCGGTCCCGATGCCGGAGAGGGGGCTGCGCCGGACAACATCGTTGAGATCCGTGACCTTAATAAGGTGTTCAAGATCCGCGGCAAATCGGGAGACTTCCACGCTGTACGGAACGTTAGCCTGGAGATTCCCCGCGGCCGGACCGTGGCGATCGTGGGGGAGTCCGGGTCAGGCAAGACCACTACCGCCCGAATGCTGCTCAAGCTCATCGAACCGACCAGTGGTTCCATGACCTTCGACGGCGTGGACATTGCCTCGCTGGCAAAGGGCCAGCTGACCGACTTCCGCCAGCGGGTCCAGCCGATTTTCCAGGACCCGTATTCATCGCTGGATCCGATGTTCACCATCGAACGGATCCTCGACGAGCCGCTGAAGACCTACAAACGCGGTGACCGCCGGGAACGGGCGGCCCGCGTCCGCGAGCTTATGGAACAGGTTGCCCTGCCGGCCTCCATGCTGCGCCGGTATCCGGCAGAGCTATCCGGCGGGCAGCGGCAGCGCGTAGCGATTGCGCGTGCGCTGGCGCTGAATCCGGAGCTCATTGTCTGTGACGAACCCGTGTCCGCTCTCGATGTGCTGGTCCAGGCGCAGATCCTGAAGCTCCTCGGTGATCTTCAGCGCGATCTTGGCCTGAGCTACCTCTTTATCAGCCACGACCTCGCCGTCGTCCGGCTGATCTCGGACTACGTGTGCGTGATGAAGGACGGGGAACTGGTGGAGGCAGCAACCTCGGAGGAAGTGTTCCAGAACCCGCGCCATCCCTACACCCGCAAGCTGCTGGCTTCGATCCCGGGCAACGAACTGAATATTGAAGGCGAACTGGCGTCCTAGACCTGCGCACCAGGAGGGCTGTGGCCGGTAGCCGCACGGGAGATTGAGCGTGATGACAAAGATCGAAGAAGGCCGGATTGCCTGGGACCGGGGGACGTGGCGTAACCCGCCGGTCCGGGTCGTGGATGACGGGAACTGTCTGCAGGTGACCGCGGCCGGGCAAAGTGATGCGTGGAGGCACACCTCTTATGGGTTTGTCCATGACAGTGCACATGCCCTCCTTGCCCCGCTCGGCGCTGAGGGTGCAGTGGAAGTCTCGTTTCTCCTGGACTACTCGGAGCAGTTCGACCAGGCGGGAATCTTCCTTCACGTCTCGGAGCCGGTGTGGGTCAAGGCCGGGGTAGAGGTCTCCGACGGGATTCCGCAGGTTGGTGCCGTTGTGACACATGAAGTCTCGGACTGGTCGGTGGCACCTGTTCCGGAGTGGACCGGCCAGGAGATCACAGTGAGGCTGAGCAGGGCCGGTGACGCTGTCACGATCAGAGCCCGCGCCGGCGATGAACCTTTTCGCCTCATCCGCGTCGCACCCCTGAGTAAGACCGCCCGCGCCCAGGCCGGTCCGTTTTGCGCTTCGCCCACGCGGGATGGCCTCACTGTCACCTTCACCCGATGGGTCGAAACCGAAGCGGATCGGTCGCTTCACCCTGAGCCCGGCTAGAGTCGCGTGCTCCGGCAGGGGAGCCGTGCTCCCGGATCCCGGCCGGAACGGCAAAGGGTCCGCTTTCCCGGGAGGGAAAGCGGACCCTTTTTAGCGGAACCGCCGGCTACTTGCGCCTGGTCTTGGGATCCAGCGCCTCACGCAGGGACTCGCCCAGCAGGGTGAATCCAAGAGCCGTAATGGCAATGCAGATGCCCGGCAGGAACGCCAGCTGCGGGGCCACCGCCAGTTCGTTCTGCGCGTAGGTCAGCATCCGGCCCCATTCGGCGCTCTCCGGACGTCCGCCGCCGAGCCCCAGGAAGGACAGGGCCGCGGCGTCGATCACTGCCGTAGCCAGGGTGAGGGTGGCCTGGACAATCACGGGGCCAACGCTGTTGGGCAGCAGATGGCTCATGGTGATGGTCCGGGTGCTCAGCCCCAGTGCCTGCGCGGACAGGACGTAGTCTGCTCCGCGCTGGCTGATCATGGAGGAACGCAGCAGCCGGGCGAAGATCGGCACCTGCGATACACCGATGGCAATCATGACCGCGGAGGGTGTCTGTCCCAGTACTGCAGCGATGCTCACGGCCAGCAGCAGGTTGGGCACCGAAAGCAGGATGTCCACGAAACGCATAATGACGTTGTCCACCCAGCCGCCGAACCCGCCGGCGATCACACCGAGCAGCATGCCGCCCAGCAGGCCGAGCGCCGTGGAGATGACACCGATCAGGAGGGACGCGCGTGCTCCCCAGATGAGCTTGGAGAGGACGTCTCCGCCGAACCGGTCGAGGCCCAGGGGGAAACCCTCAACCTCGCCCGGACCGGGAATCGACGTCGGCGTGATTTGGGTACGCCCGGGCAGTTCCTCACCGCCGTAGGGAGCAAGGATCGGCGCGAAGACAGCGACCAGGATGAACAGGCCCACGATGACTGCGCCCGCGATTGCCGCGGGGTTGCGGCGCAGCCGCCGGAAGGCGTCCTGCCACATTCCGCTCCCGCGTGTGTCCGGCGCTGAAGGCTCGTCCGGTCGGACTGCCCCGCCGGAAGGAGGGGGAAGAACTGTACTCATTGCACCCTCACCCTCGGGTCGATGAAGCCGTAGGACACGTCAACCAGCAGGTTGATCAGTGAATACGCTACGGCGATGAAAATGATGAAGCCCTGCAGCACGGGGTAGTCGAGGTTGAAGATGGCATCCCGCAGGAATCTGCCAACCCCGCTGAATGCGAAGACTGTTTCCGTCAGCACCGCTCCGGAGATGAGCAGCCCGGTCTGCAGGCCGATCGTCGTCGTAACGGGAAGCATGGCGTTGCGCAGCACGAACCGGTTGCGGATGGTCCGTTCCATCAGGCCTTTGGCCCGGGCAGTGCGGACGTAGTCTGCACCCTGGACTTCAAGGACCGAGGCACGCGTAATGCGCACGATAATCGCCAGCGGAATGGTGCCCAGCGCGATGCCGGGCAGTATCAGGTGCATCAGGGCGTCCCAGGACGCGTCCCATTCCCGGGTTAACAACCCGTCCAGGACGTAGAAGTCCGTCACGTGCGTGGCGTTGATCCTCGGATCCTGCCGGCCGTCCGTGGGGAAGAGGGGAATCTGGATGGCCAGGAGCCATTTGAGGATGAAGGCCAGGAAGAAGACCGGCACGGTGATGCCAATCAGCGAGAGCACCACGGAAGAGTGGTCCCAGAAACGGCCGTAGTGCCTGGCTGCCAGGTAGCCCAGGGGGATGCCGATGCCGATCGCGAAGATGAGCGCGACGGCGGCGAGTTCCAGGGTGGCCGGGAAACGGGTGGCGAACTCTTCGAGGACGGGCCGGCCGGTCACTGTGGACGTACCGAAGTCGCCCTGGAGGAGCTTGCCGACGTAGGTGAAGTACTGCTCGATGAGCGGCCGGTCGAAGCCGTAGGCCTCATTGATCCGGGCGATGGCCTCAGGTGTGGCCTTGTCTCCCAGGAGGGCGGTTGCTGGGCCGCCGGGAAGGCTGCGGACCCAAATGAAAAGAAGGATGGACAAGCCGATCAGGGTCGGGATCAGCATTAACAGGCGCTTGCCTATAACTCGCAGCACGAGTGTCCTTTCTCAGCCGGTTGTGCGGCTGCTGAAAAGGTAAGGACAGAACGGACCGGGACCCAGCGCAAGCTGGATCCCGGTCCGTTTCGCCGCTACTTGTTGAGCTTGATCTGGTTGAACACTTCGTCGTTCACGGGGGAGGCCGGGTATGAATCCACCCGCTCCGAGAATGCGAGCGACGGCGCCGGGTGCGCCAGCGGGACGGCCGGGACGAACTTGGCGATGTCGTCGTTGATCTTCTCGTACATCGGAGTCTGCTCCTCCAGGCTGCTCACCTGGCGGGCTGCCTCGAGCTGGTCGAAGATCTCCGCGTTGGTGAAGCCGAACTCGGGCTTCTCCTGGCCGAAGAACACGCCTACGAAGTTATCCGTGTCGTTGTAGTCACCGGTCCAGCCCAGCAGGTGGATGCCGTGGTCTTCGGTGGCCTGCACGCGGTCAAGGTAGTCCGGGGACCACTTGCTCGGCTGCGGGTTGACCTTGATGCCGACTTCCTCCAGCTGTGCGGAGATGTTGGAGAAGACCTGCTCAGGAGTCGGCATGTACGGGCGGGAAACACCCGTCGGGTAGTTGAAGTCCACGGTAAAGCCGTCCGGGTAGCCGGCCTCGGCCAGCATTTCCTTTGCCTTCTCCGGGTCGTACTCGTACGTGGTGACGTCTTCGTTGTAGCCGTTGACGACGTCGGGAATGAACTGCGTTGCAACCTTGGTGCCTTCGGGAAGGGTCTGGTTGACCAGTGCTTCCTTGTCGATCGCGTGTGCGATTGCCTGGCGGACCAGCGGATCGGCGAGCTGCTCGACCTTCTGGTTCATGCCCAGGTAAAGGATGGTGAAGGGGTCACGCGGAATGACCTTGAATCCGGCGTCTGCCAGCGCCTGGGTATCGGCCGGAGCCACCAGGTCGTAACCGTCAATGTCACCGGACTGCAGGGACTGGCGGCGGGAGTTGGGGTCGTCGATCACGCGGAAGATGATGTCCGTGACCTGTCCCTGGTCGCCCCAGTAATCCTCGTAGGCGGACAGGGTGATCTGGTTGCCGACTTCCCAGCCTTCGAACTTGAAGGGACCGGTGCCGGTGGGGTGTTCCTTGGCGTAGGTCGTCAGCGTGGGGGCTTCCGCAGTGCCGGAGGCTTCATCGGCTGCGTACTCTTCCATCGCCGTCGGGCTCTGCATGGAGAAGGCGGGGAGCGAGAGAGCTGCAATGAACCCTGCGAAAGGCTTGGCCAGGGTGATGACGGCCTGGTTCTCGGCCGGCGCCTCACACGACTCGTAGGTGGCGGTCTCGGGGCTGTCAGCGAAGCCCTTGAACAGCTTGCTGTAGTAGTAGGCCAGGCTTTCGGCCTGCTGGATGCCGGTGAAGTTGTACCACCGGTCGAAGTTCGCGCAGACCGCTTCGGCGTTGAACGGGGTCCCGTCGTGGAAGGTAACCCCTTCTTCGAGATCGAAGGTGTAGGTCAGGGCGTCCTCGGACGTTTCCCAGGACTTGGCCAGAAGAGGGGCAGGATCGGCGGTGCCCGGTTCCACGCCCACAAGGCCTTCGAAGATCTGTCGGCTGACGCGGAAGGATTCGCCGTCGGAGGCGAATGCCGGGTCCAGGGTCTTGGGATCCGAGGAGGCTGCAAAGACGAACGTGCCGTCAACCTCGGAGGCGGTGGCGCCGTCGTCTGCGGCATCCCGGTTGCTTTCGGCGCAGCCGGAGAGCACCAGGGCGCTCATGGCCAGCCCGGCGGTTAGGGCGGCAGCCCGTCGCCGGGTCTGCCGGCTGAGAGTGAATCTGCCAGCAAGGGTCATTGTTCTATCTCCTCTGGGCGGTGAGGTCCGCTCCTGCCGGTCGGCCAGAGCGGGATGTGCTGTGGAACACACATATGTAATCCCAGAGCCTAACCGCAGAGACGGAGTGCTTTGGGACGCTAAGCATGTGCGGCGCGGTCACAATTCGGTTACACACCGGCGCAGTCTTTTGCCGCATCCCGTGGACAGGGCCCGGGGCCGGCCTTAGCGTCGAATGGTGGGTACTTCTTCGGCAGATAACGGACGCCCGGCGCTTACTGCACTGGCAGCGGGGGCCGCCCTTGGGCTCACCGCAGCGGCAGCCGGTGCGGTGGTGCAAAGACTGCGCAGGAACCCCGTGCTGGTCCGCGCCGGCCGCTTTCGCCCAGATCACGGGTCCGGGCCGGACCCTGAGGCCGTGACCGCACGCAAGGAAGCGGACATGCCCGGCTGGAAGCAGGGAATGCCGGGGAGTTTTGATGCGGGAACCCTGGAAATCAGCTCCCTGGACGCCGCGACAGGTACTCCGGGCCGCACCTGGATTGTCCATAACGGACCCGAATGGCAGGGACTTCCCGGTGAGCGGGTAGTGCTGCCATGGGAGAGAGGACGCGGGCCCGGACGTCCTGCGATGTGAATCAGCTCTCAAAATGCCGGTTCGATTTCTCCCCGCGGAAAAGTGCTGGTAGAGTTTCATGTCGTTGCCGAGCGCAAAGTGCTGGTTTTCCAGCACGGTGAGCACAGCAGCTGCCAGCACCTCTAGCTCAATTGGCAGAGCAATTGACTCTTAATCAATGGGTTCCGGGTTCAAGTCCCGGGGGGTGCACAGTCAAAGCCCGCTGTACCAGGATTCTGGTGCAGCGGGCTTTTTGCTGCGCACCGGGGCAGTGCGAGCGGTTCGTGTGCACGCGAAAAAGCTGGTAGAGTAACTTGTCGTTGCAGATCGAAACGCCGGAGAAAAACGGCGGGAAAACTGCACAGACTGCCAGCACCTCTAGCTCAATTGGCAGAGCAATTGACTCTTAATCAATGGGTTCCGGGTTCAAGTCCCGGGGGGTGCACAGATACGAGGGAGCCCCGTTCCGGGGAGGCTGCGGCCAGACCGGGACGGGGCTTTTTCATTGCCTCTGCACGGCCTGCACAGTCCCGCCGCTGCCGCATGCAGCCCGAAGCGGTCTATCGCCGCCCCGGAGACCCCGCGTAGACTTCCGCGGTAAGCCTTCCAGTGCCGGCATACCCGGGTTTGAACAGCACATCCACGGTGCGGCGCTGAGGGTTCCGGCGACTATGGGAGCGCACTCATGAGCAGTGAAGTCCGCATTGAAAGCCCGGCCAAAGACACCTACGTACTCCGCAACACCAGCGGCAGGGAACTTCAGCACGTCATGGTGGACCTGGCCCGGACCGGCGCTACTTCCCAGGATCTTCCGGCGGGTATGACCCTGGTTCCGGAGGAAGGCGTCGAGTTCCACCTGCACCACCACGGCGGTTACTCCCCGCCGGCCAGCATGCACGTCCGGTGGGACGGCGGCCCGGAGTGGGTGGAAGTGCCGGTCGCCTAGTGTGGGCATCCGGCTTTCCCTGCGCTACATCCTGCCCCAGCGGGCCCGTGCCAGGGCGAAAATGCCGTAGCAGATAAGCCCGACGGCGATCGCCAGGATCAGCGGTGCCCCCAGCGGGTACTGGAGCAGGGACTGCAGGCTGCCGTCCAGTCCCGTCGACTCGTCCGCCCGGTGGTTGACGGCTGCGGTGATGAACAGCGATCCAACCAGTACCAGTGCGATTCCCTTGGCAACATGGCCTGCTACCCCCAGTGCATTGAGCAAATGGCCTCGGCGGGTGTCCTCGAAGTACCTCAGTTCGGGACGGAAGCGCCGCGCTGAGCCTTTAAAAACGAAGTACGCTCCGATGCCCAGTACCAGTGCACCCACGCATCCAAGTGCCGGGGCGCCGGCGGGGGAGTCCAGTACGGCGGCACTGAAATCAGCAGTGCGGTCCCCGGAGTCCTTCCCGCGGCCGCTGGCGAAGGCAGCAAACGTGAGTGCCACGCTGCCGTAGATGAAGAAGAGCGAACCGGAAGAGATGCCCTTGGACACGCGCTCCTTTCCAGGTTTGTGCCGGGCACGGACAGTCGCCTCAGCCAGCTGCCACAGTGCCAGCGAGGAGCAGAAGGCACATCCAGCCCACATCAGTGCCGGACCAAACGGTTCCGACCGTGCCAGTGGCCCGATCGCGCCGCTGGTTTCGGCTTCGCCGTATCCGCCGAAGGCCACGCTGACTGCGATGGCGCCGATGAGAATGTGCAGCAGTGCCATGACCGCGAAACCGGTGCGGGCCATAACATCCAGCCCGGTATTGTCCGCCGCCTCTTCCAGGGACTCCGCGGCCTCGCTGCCGGAGGTGTCCCGGCCGGGTTGCGCAGTCATTGTGGATCCTCCCGCAGCGTCGATCCGGTTCGTGGCTCAACCATAATGCCGGCAGGTGCTGCGGGGCAGTATTAAACACTTGAAGGGCGCACCCGCAGGTACGCCCTTCAAGGGAAAACTAAACGTCCGCTTCGCTGCTAGGCAGTCTGGGAAGCGGTGTCAGCCGGTATGTCCAGAGGTGCATCCAGCGGGACCGGGAGACCCGGAACATCAACCGCCATGTGCCAGCGCGGATTGCCGAGTTCCCTGATGACGGTGCGCAGCTGGCTGCGCAGGTCTTCCGAAAGGAGCTCTCCGCCATCGAGCAGCGTTCGCTCAATATCCTGGGCCTCATGCAGGGCTTCAATGCCCGCCGGAGTAATGGACACCATGTGGCTGCGCTTATCCAGGTCATTCCGTACACGGGTAACGTGCCCGTGTGCTTCCAGCCTGGCCAGGGTCTTACCCATGGTTTGTGCTTGAACGCGGACCAGCTGCGCGAGATGCGCCTGTGTCATGGGACCCTGGGAATCCAGGACTCCCAGGGCGATAACGCCCGCGTGGGTCACTCCTATACGGACAAGTCGCTCGTTCCAGGCATGCTCAACCAGGCGGGCGGCTGTTGATAAGAGGCGACCGGTGGGCCAATGCTCCATATCCGGCATAAAACTGAACTCTTCCTTTCGAGTGCGGATTCACGCGGCCTGATCGGATAGCCTACAAATCCAGTGTCTAGGATAACCAACCGCAAGCCTGCTGTCGTCCTGCGACACAGCCTTTGCTCAATCGATCCCTAAGGAGCCCCGTCTTTTATGTCGAAACTCACCAGCGGTGACCCGGCGCCTGATTTCACCCTGACCGCCTCGGACTCCTCAGTTGTGTCTCTCGCAGACCTGCGCGGACGCAGCGTAATTGTTTACTTTTACCCGGCCGCAGCAACTCCGGGCTGCACTAAGGAAGCCTGCGACTTCCGTGACAACCTGAATTCGCTGGCCGCCTCCGGCTACTCCGTGCTTGGCGTTTCGCCGGACAAGGTGGAGAAGCTCGCCAAGTTCGCTGCGGACGAGGCCCTGAACTTCCCGCTTCTCTCCGACCCGGACCACGCAGTCGCTGAGGCATACGGTGCCTGGGGAGAGAAAAAGAACTACGGCAAGGTCTACGAAGGCCTCATTCGCTCCACCATCGTCGTTGATCCCGAGGGCAAAGTTTCCCTCGCACAGTACAACGTCAAGGCGACCGGACATGTTGCCAAACTGCGGCGTGATCTCGGTCTCGACTAAGTGTCAGGTACACTAAAGGCTGGCTTTGGCCGGGTAACCGGCCTGCCGGCCGCGCGCGAGTGGCGGAATTGGCAGACGCGCTGGATTTAGGTTCCAGTGTCTTCGGACGTGTGGGTTCAAGTCCCTCCTCGCGCACATAAGTAAAACGCCCTGGTCTTCCGGACCGGGGCGTTTTCGTTTGCCGGAGCCGCCGGCCGCACCGCTAGGCTTTGGGCATGTCACCAGAGCCGCAGAAAATCCGCACCATCACCGTGCCCACCGCCGAACTCTACGAGGCGCTCCAGCCGCTTCCCGCCGGAATCAGCGCCGCGGTCTGGGATTTCGACGGCGATCCGGACGGGATCGAGTATGCGGACATCGATGCGGTGGTAGCTCCCTATACCGGAGGCAAGGTCTGGCAGGAGAGCCTTGTCCGCGTCCCGAACCTCAAGCTGCTCCAGGCCCAGACCACGGGATATGACGGCCTTCCCGAGCTGGCGGGGGAGTCCACCGCCGTCGCCAGTGCTGCCGGAGTCCACGCTGCCGCGACAGCGGAACTTGCACTCGGCCTGATCCTGGCATCGCTGCGCGGCATCGATGCCGCGGTGCGGGACCAGCTGCGGGCCAACTGGAATCCGCAGCGTTATCCGGGCCTTGCTGACCGCAGGGTGCTGCTGGTTGGCGTGGGCGGGATCGGACAGGAAATAGCGGCCCGCCTTGAGCCGTTCGAGGTGGAGCTCACCAGGGTGGGAAGCACGGCACGTGACGACGACGCAGGCCATGTCCACGGCGTAGCCGAACTCCCGGTGCTTGCCGCGGAAGCTGAAGTGCTGGTGGTCATTACACCGCTGAACGAGAAGACCAGGCACCTCATTGATGCCAAGGTGCTGGCGGCACTGCCGGACGGGGCGCTGGTGGTCAATGTCGCCCGGGGACCTGTTGTGGATACCGCTGCGCTGACCAAAGAGGTCACATCCGGGCGGCTGCGGGCAGCCCTGGATGTGGTGGACCCCGAACCCCTTCCCGCGGATCATCCGCTCTGGAACTGCACGAACGCCATCATCACACCGCACAACGGCGGCAACTCAGGAGCCTTCACCCCACGGATCCAGGGTTTCCTGCGCCGGCAGGTGCAGCGGCTGGCGGACGGCCGGGAACCGGTGAACCTGGTGCAGGCCGGTCCGTGGAAACAGTCCCGGGACGCGGACTAGGCCAGCTCCAGGAAAGTCTCCAGGAACAGCCGGAAGTCCTCCCGGTCTCCGTGCTGGACCAGCACACGGCGCTGGCCGCCGGAAACCGGGGGCAGTTCAGGTGAGGGCTCAACACCGAACCTGAAGATCCGGCCCGTGCTGGTACCGACCTCGTAGCTTCCGGGGGAGACCTCGTCAGTGTGGGACAAATTCGTGGTGTTGACCGCGGTGGGTGCCTCGAGGCTCACCATTGAGTCCGCGGCGAAGGGGGCGAATATGAGTTCCGGCGGACTCCAGCGGTAGCCCAGCACGTAGTACCCGGCCGAGTCGGCCAGCGGTGTGGCACAGACCAGGTTGTAGTCGCCGTAATTGGGGATCTGCGAATCGAAAACCCGGCGAAGCGAAGACTTGAGGGAGTCACTGGACGTGGACTGGCCGTCTGGCGGCCCGGTTTCCGTGCTCATGGTCCCCAGTCTATGGACTGATACCCCCATCCGTGGAAGGGCCCCGGGCCCGGCGGGAAAGTTCATCAAGCTGTGCTGCCCTCGTAACCAGGGCGTAACAAGCCGCGGCCGCCGCAGCCGGATGTCCGGGCCGGGGCGGAGAAGGAATAGGATTTTGCTATGACCACGGAGAGCACCCCTGACATCAAACCCCGCAGCCGAGTCGTAACCGACGGGATCCATGCGGCGCCCGCGCGCGGTATGTTCCGTGCGGTCGGCATGGGCGATGACGATTTCGCCAAGCCCCAGATCGGCATTGCCAGTTCCTGGAACGAAATTACCCCCTGCAACCTCTCCCTGAACCGTCTGGCCCAGGGCGCCAAGGAAGGCGTCCACGCCGGCGGAGGGTTCCCGATGCAGTTCGGCACCATTTCCGTTTCCGACGGTATTTCGATGGGCCACGAAGGCATGCACTTCTCCCTGGTGTCCCGCGAAGTCATTGCCGACTCGGTGGAAACCGTCATGATGGCCGAGCGCCTTGACGGCTCCGTCCTGCTCGCCGGCTGCGACAAGTCGCTGCCCGGCATGCTCATGGCTGCGGCGCGCCTGGATCTCTCCAGCGTTTTCCTCTACGCCGGTTCGATCATGCCCGGCTTCGCCAAGATGGAAGACGGCACCGAACGCGAAGTCACCCTGATTGATGCCTTCGAAGCGGTCGGTGCCTGCGCTGCCGGGAAAATGAGCCTCAAGGACCTGGACACCATCGAACGTGCCATCTGCCCGGGTGAAGGTGCCTGCGGCGGCATGTACACCGCCAACACGATGGCCTGCATTGGTGAGGCACTCGGTATGTCCCTGCCGGGTTCCGCGGCTCCGCCCTCGGCTGACCGCCGCCGCGACGAGTTCGCCCGCAAGTCCGGCGAAGCCGTGGTGAACCTGCTGCGCAAGGGCATCACTGCCCGCGACATCATGACCAAGAAGGCGTTTGAGAACGCCATCGCCGTGACCATGGCCTTCGGCGGCTCCACCAACGCCGTCCTGCACCTGCTGGCAATCGCACGCGAAGCCGAAGTCGACCTCACGCTGGAAGACTTCAACCGCATCGGCGACAAGATCCCGCACCTGGGCGACCTGAAGCCGTTCGGCCGCTACGTGATGTTCGACGTCGACAAGATCGGCGGCGTCCCGGTCATCATGCGTGCCTTGCTGGACGCCGGGCTGCTGCACGGCGACTGCCTCACCGTCACGGGCAAGACCGTCGCTGAAAACCTCGAAGCGATTAACCCCCCGGATCCTGACGGCAAGGTGCTGCGCGCACTGGACAACCCGATCCACAAGACCGGCGGTATCACCATCCTCAAGGGATCGATGGCTCCTGAAGGTGCCGTTGTGAAGTCCGCAGGGTTCGACGCCGATGTCTTCGAGGGCACTGCCCGTGTCTTCGAGCGTGAGCAGGGTGCACTCGATGCACTCGACGCCGGAGAGATCCACGCCGGCGACGTCGTCGTCATCCGTTACGAAGGCCCCAAGGGCGGCCCGGGTATGCGCGAGATGCTCGCCATCACCGGTGCTATCAAGGGCGCAGGCCTGGGCAAGGACGTGCTCCTGCTGACCGACGGACGGTTCTCCGGCGGCACCACCGGCCTGTGCATCGGCCACGTTGCACCCGAAGCGGTCGACGGCGGCCCCATCGCCTTCGTCAACGACGGCGACCGGATCCGCGTGGACATCGCAGCCCGCACCTTCGACCTGCTGGTGGAGCCCGAAGAGCTCGAAGCCCGCAAGGTTGGCTGGGAGCCGCTGCCCGCCAAGTTCACCAAGGGCGTCCTGTCCAAGTACGCCAAGATGGTCAACTCGGCTTCCACCGGCGCTTACTGCGGTTGAAACCCTTCCCCAGCCGCAAGGCGCTGAGCGCCTTGCGGCTGGGGCCCCTAAAGGGTTTCAACCTTATTAAGCCCTGCCGCCTCGGGTGGTCAGGGTTTACACCACCTCCGGCACCCGCGTCTTCGAGTTGGAGGTGTCTGCCCTGGAAGGTAGGGGCTAATGCTCCCTGCACGCAGCGCAACATCTGGGTGTCCACACAGCGGACTGGAAAGTCCATATAATGAGACGCATCACCCTCTGGTTGACACCGTAACCGGAGGAGGGGAACACTGATCTCTATGCAGATCGTAACCGTCGTCCTTAGCAAGCGCGTGGCGTAACAGCCCGACTTGAAAGAGACGTCACGCGCGGACCCCTACGGAGCCAACAGGCACGAGGGGTTTTTTTATTGGCTTCAGAAAGCACAGAGACCGCACCGGGCTTACCCTCCGGGCGGTACGCCGCATCAGAACTAAATGGATATGTATCCGCAAAGGAAGTTTCCGATGAGTAAGGGATCGCCAATCAGCCCGTCGCTGATGGCACACAAGACTGGCCCTGCACGGTCCGTGCAGACCAAGAGCAAAGATGCAGCTTTTTCTGTCAACCCGGCTGAAGCCATGGACACCCGCGTCCAGGGCCCCAACAACGTAGTACCGCCAACTGAGATGACCGGTTCGCAGGCCATCGTCCGTGCGCTGGAAGAACTTGGAGTCGAAGACGTCTTCGGTCTGCCCGGCGGCGCGATCCTGCCGACCTACGACCCGCTGATGGACTCCACCAAGCTGCGGCACATCCTGGTCCGCCACGAACAGGGCGCCGGCCACGCAGCCGAAGGCTACGCGATGGTTACCGGCCGTGCAGGCGTCTGCATTGCGACGTCGGGCCCCGGTGCCACCAACCTGGTGACCGCCATTGCCGACGCCCACATGGACTCCGTTCCCATGGTTGCCATCACCGGACAGGTCAACAGCTCCGTCATTGGTTCCGACGCGTTCCAGGAAGCGGACATCGTCGGCATCACCATGCCGATCACCAAGCACTCGTTCCTCGTGACCAATGCCGACGAGATCCCCAGGATCCTCGCCGAGGCGTTCCACATTGCCACCAGCGGCCGTCCCGGTCCTGTGCTGGTGGATATCACCAAGGACGCACAGCAGGGCAAGACCACTTTCTCCTGGCCGCCGAAGATCGACCTCCCCGGCTACCGCACAGTGGTGCGCGGACACTCCAAACAGGTGCGCGAGGCTGCGCGGCTGATCGCAGCTTCGCAGCGCCCGGTGTTCTACGTCGGCGGCGGTGTGCTGAAGGCAGACGCTTCCGCGGAACTGCTGGAACTGGCAGAGGCGGTTGGTGCCCCCGTGGTCACCACGCTGATGGCGCGCGGTGTGTTCCCCGACTCCCACGCCCAGCACATGGGCATGCCCGGCATGCACGGTTCCGTTTCCGCGGTCACGGCACTGCAGCAGTCGGACCTGCTGATCACCCTGGGCGCACGCTTCGATGACCGCGTCACCGGCGTGCTGTCCTCCTTCGCCCCCGGCGCCAAAGTCATCCACGCGGACATCGATCCGGCGGAGATCTCCAAGAACCGCACGGCGGACGTGCCGATCGTCGGATCGGTGAAGGAAATCATTCCTGAACTCACCGAAGCTGTCCGCAGCCAGTTCGAGTCCACCGGCACCCCGGAGCTCGGGGCCTGGTGGTCGGTACTCAACCGGCTGAAGGAAACCTACCCCACCGGCTGGACCGAACCCGAAGACGGCCATGTTGCCCCGCAGCAGGTGATCAAGCGGATTGGTGAACTCACCGGTCCCGAAGGCGTCTACGTGGCGGGCGTGGGACAGCACCAGATGTGGTCTGCCCAGTTCATCAACTATGAGCGTCCCAGGGCATGGCTGAACTCCGGCGGCCTGGGCACCATGGGCTACTCCGTTCCGGCAGCCATGGGCGCCAAGGTCGGAAACCCGGACCGCGTGGTCTGGGCGATCGACGGCGACGGCTGCTTCCAGATGACCAACCAGGAACTGGCCACCTGCCTGATCAATAACATCCCGATCAAGGTTGCCATCATCAACAATTCCTCACTGGGCATGGTCCGGCAGTGGCAGACCCTGTTCTACGAGTCCCGGTATTCAAACACGGACCTGAACACCGGCCATGACACCGTGCGTGTTCCGGACTTCGTGAAGCTCGCCGATGCCTACGGCTGCGTGGGCCTGCGCTGCGAACGCGAAGAGGACATCGACGCCACCATCGAAAAGGCGCTGTCCATCAACGACCGCCCGGTGGTCATCGACTTCGTGGTCAGCCGCGACTCGATGGTCTGGCCCATGGTCCCGTCCGGGGTCAGCAATGACCTCATCCAGATTGCCCGCAACATGACACCCACCTGGGAAGAGGAGGACTAGGGAACATGGCACGCCACACCCTTTCAGTGCTCGTAGAAGACGTTCCCGGTGTCCTGACCCGGGTCGCGTCCCTGTTCGCCCGCCGGGCGTTCAACATCAATTCTTTGGCCGTCGGCCCGTCGGAGGTTGCGGGTCTTTCCCGCATCACCGTGGTGGTCGAGGCCGAAGGTGACCTGCTGGAGCAGGTCACCAAGCAACTGAACAAGCTCGTCAACGTCATCAAGATTGTCGAACTTGTTCCCGAGTCTTCCGTGCAACGAGACCACATCTTGGTCAAGGTTCGCGCGGATGCCGCAACCCGGCTGCAGGTAACCCAGGCGGCCGAGCTGTTCCGTGCTTCAGTGGTAGATGTGTCTACAGACTCCCTGATCGTTGAAGCCACTGGCACCGCCGATAAGCTCAATGCACTGCTCTCAGTGCTGGAGCCCTTTGGCATCCGCGAAATAGTTCAATCCGGAACCCTGGCCGTCGGCCGCGGTGCGAAGTCGATGTCCGACCGCGCGCTGCGCAGCGCCTAGTTCCCCTCAAAACCTTTATCCAAGACCAAACAGGAGATATTGAAGTGACTGACATGTATTACGACGACGACGCAGACCTGTCCATCATCCAGGGACGCAAAGTCGCCGTCATCGGCTACGGCAGCCAGGGCCACGCACACGCCCTGAGCCTGCGCGATTCCGGTGTTGATGTCCGCGTTGGCCTGAAGGAAGGCTCCAAGTCCCGCGCCAAGGCAGAAGCCGAGGGCCTGCGCGTCCTCAACGTTGCCGACGCCGTTGCCGAGGCCGACCTGATCATGGTCCTCACGCCGGACCAGGTCCAGCGCTTCGTCTACGCAGAGGATATTGCCCCGAACCTGAAGTCCGGCGACGCGCTGTTCTTCGGCCACGGCTTCAACATCCGTTACGGCTACATCCAGCCGCCGGCCGACGTCGACGTCGCACTGGTTGCTCCGAAGGGCCCGGGCCACATTGTCCGCCGCGAATTCGAAGCCGGCCGCGGTGTCCCCGACCTCATCGCCGTCGAGCAGGACGCTTCGGGCAAGGCCAAGGACCTGGCACTTTCCTACGCCAAGGCCATCGGCGGAACCCGTGCAGGCGTCATCGAGACCACCTTCACCGAAGAGACCGAAACCGACCTGTTCGGCGAGCAGGCTGTCCTCTGCGGCGGCGCTTCGCAGCTGATCCAGTACGGCTTCGAGACCCTCACCGAAGCCGGCTACAAGCCGGAGGTTGCCTACTTCGAGGTCCTGCACGAGCTGAAGCTCATTGTTGACCTCATGGTTGAAGGCGGCATTGCCAAGCAGCGCTGGAGTGTTTCCGACACTGCTGAGTACGGCGACTACGTCTCCGGTCCGCGCGTTATCACCCCCGAGGTGAAGGAAAACATGAAGGCTGTCCTCGCCGACATCCAGAACGGTGCCTTCGCCAAGCGCTTCATCGATGACCAGGACGCCGGAGCCCCGGAGTTCAAGGAACTGCGCCAGAAGGGCGAGGACCACTCGATCGAGGGGACCGGCCGTGAACTGCGCAAGCTCTTCTCCTGGATCAAGTCCGACGACGATTACACCGAAGGTTCCGTCGCGCGCTAATTCCGCCGGTAACAAAGACACGGATTGCCCGTGTCCGTAACCGCGGCGCTACGCTTGAAAAGCAAGCCGTTTCGGTAAGGAGGCCGGGCCCTGCATGGGGTCCGGCCTTCGGCGTGAAATACCCAAAACCACATCGACACACAGCTAAAGAGGTCATCGGTGACTGCCACCAAACCAGTAGTACTCCTCGCGGAGGAACTCTCGCCCGCCACGGTTGAGGCCCTCGGCCCCGATTTCGAGATCCGCCAGACCGACGGCGCGGACCGTTCCCAGCTGCTTTCCGCCATCGCGGATGTCGACGCGATCCTGGTGCGCTCCGCCACCCAGGTGGATGCCGAAGCCATCGCGGCTGCCAAGAACCTGAAGGTCATCGCCCGTGCCGGCGTGGGCCTGGACAACGTGGACATCCGTTCAGCCACCCAGGCCGGCGTGATGGTGGTCAACGCACCGACGTCGAACATCATTTCCGCCGCCGAGCTGACCGTGGGCCACATTCTCTCCCTGGCCCGGCACATCCCGCAGGCATCGAACGCCCTGAAGGGCGGGGAATGGAAGCGCTCCAAGTACACCGGTACCGAGCTCTTCGAGAAGAAGGTCGGCATCATCGGCCTTGGCCGCATCGGCGCCCTGGTGGCAGCCCGCGTGCAGGGCTTCGGCACCGAGGTCCTGGCGTACGACCCGTACATCACCTCCGCCCGCGCTGCCCAGCTGAACGTCAAGCTCGTCACCCTGGATGAGCTGCTGGAGCAGTCGGACTTCGTCACCATCCACATGCCCAAGACCCCGGAAACCCTGGGCATGCTCGGTGCTGAGGCGTTCGAGAAGATGAAGGACACCGCGTACGTGGTGAACGTGGCCCGCGGCGGCCTCGTGGATGAGGACGCGCTGTACACCGCCCTGACCGAAGGCAAGATCGCCGGCGCCGGCGTCGACGTGTTCGTCAAGGAACCCAGCACGGACCTGCCGTTCATGGCACTGGACAACGTCATCGTCACACCGCACCTCGGTGCATCCACCGACGAAGCACAGGAAAAGGCCGGCATCTCGGTGGCCAAGTCCGTGCGCCTGGCGCTGGCCGGTGAACTGGTGCCCGACGCCGTTAACGTTGCCGGCGGCGTCATCGCCGAGGATGTCCGCCCGGGCATCCCGCTGATCGAGAAGCTGGGCCGCATCTTCACCGCGCTGGCCCACGACTCGATGACCGCCATCGACATTGAGGTGGCCGGTGAAATTGCGTCCCTGGACGTGAAGGCACTGGAACTCGCAGCGCTGAAGGGCATCTTCACGGACATCGTGTCCGAGCAGGTTTCCTACGTGAACGCTCCGGTGCTGGCAGAGCAGCGCGGCATCGCCGTCCGCCTCATCACCACGCCCGACGTTGATGACTACCGGAACCTGCTGACCATCCGCGGTGCGCTCTCCGACGGTACCCAGCTGGAGGTTGCCGGCACGCTGACCGGACCGAAGCAGATCCAGAAGCTCGTGGGCGTCAACGGCTATGACCTTGAAATCCCGATCAGCGAGCACCTGCTGGTACTGCTCTACCAGGACCGTCCCGGCGTCATCGGCGCCCTGGGCCGCATCCTCGGCGAAGCGGAGATCAACATTGCTGGCATGCAGGTGGCCCGGAACTCCGAGGGCGGCCAGGCCCTGTCCCTGCTCACGGTGGATTCCTCCGTGCCGCAGGACGTTCTCGAAACCGTCCGCGAAGCCATCGGCGCAACCGTGGCACGCGAAGTGGACCTGCAGGACTAATCCGCCCCGCGTTCAGGAGGCCGGTCCCGGTTGGGGCCGGCCTCCCGTGCATCCCGGGAGGTACTTGCAGCACCCGGGCCTCCACCCGCAGTACGACGCCGCTGGCCCATGTTTCAGGCCGGAAGGCGATGTGCAGCAGGCTGGCTCCGGGACAGGATGGGTGTCATGAGTACATCCCTGCCCGGCGCGCCCCTGCTTGCGGCCGCCAACCTGACCAAGTCCTACGGGAATTCGACAGCACTTGCCGGCGTCAGCCTCCAGGTGCGGCCCGGCGAAGCCACCGCCGTCATGGGCGCGTCCGGTTCCGGCAAGACCACCCTGCTGCACTGCCTGGCAGGGATCATCCTGCCGGACACCGGAAGCGTGCGGCTCTTGGGCACTGCATCCGATGTGCCCGCGGAGATCACCTCGCTCGATGATGCAGCGCGGTCAGCGCTGCGCCGCACCGAATTTGGGTTCGTGTTCCAGCAGGGCCTGCTGATTCCCGAACTGACGGCCGGAGAAAACGTGGCGCTGGCCCTCATGCTGAACGGAACACCGCGCCAGGTTGCAGAGCAGCAAGCGGCCGCGGCCCTTGCGGCGCTGGGACTGGGCGGGATGGAAGGACGCCGGATTGGGGAGCTGTCCGGCGGGCAGGCGCAGCGGGTGGCAATTGCCCGGGCCCAGGTGAACGGAGCCCGGGTGCTGTTCGCCGACGAACCGACCGGGGCACTGGACTCGCGTACCTCGGCGGATGTGATGGCACTGCTGCTGCAGTCCGTCGCAGGAACGGGACGCGCACTGGTGGTAGTTACCCATGATCCCGAGGTTGCCCGCTGGTGCAGCCGGGTGGTCACTTTGGCCGACGGGCAGATCGTCGCCGATACCGCCGGGGTGGCCCGATGAGTGCATCCGCGGTTGTGGCGCGCGCAGTGGATTCTTCCCCGTGGGCGGTTCCCCTGCGGCTGACGTGGCTGCTGAACCGGCCCGGCACGTCCGGGTCTGCTGCCGCGATCCTGCCCGCAGCGTCCTTCGCCGTGGTCACCACCTTGCTGCTGACAGTGCTTGCCGGTGCACTGTCCTTCACCCAGTGGGGAGATGACGAGGGAAACCTGTACCTGCTGCTTGCAGCCTTTGCCCTCATCCTGCTGGTTCTTCCGCTGCTGACATTGGGCGGTTCTGCTGCTCGTCTGTCAGCCCGCCGCCGCGATGAACACCTCTCGACTCTCCGGCTGCTCGGTGCCTCTGCCCGGACAGTCCGCCAGGTGACCGTCCTGGAAGCGGCGGCCCAGGCCTTCGCCGGTGCCCTGGCCGGTGTACTGGGTTACGTCGTGTTCGCCCCTTTCGTGCAGCTGATCCATTTCCGCGGGGCTCCGCTTGGCAGTGCCTACTGGCTGCATCCAGCCGCCGCCGTGGTGGGTGTTGCCGCCGTCGTGGCTCTTGCGGTGGTCAGTTCGGTGATCAGCCTGCGCCGGGTGGTGATTTCACCGCTGGGCGTGCGTACCCGGGCTGATGCGCAGAAAGTCCACTGGTCACGCGCAGGCATTGCGGTGCTCATCGTGGTGCTCTGTGTAGCGGCGCTGCTGACGCCGGTCGGCGCGGCGGCGCTTGCGCTGGCCGTCCTGTTTGGCGCCTTTGCGGGGGGCCTGGCTGTACTGAACCTGGTGGGGCCGTGGCTGGTAACTGTTTCGGCGAAGCGGCGCCTGCGGCGGGCTGCCACCCCGCAGGCGCTGCTCGCAGCCCGAATCGTGCTGGATGCACCGAAGGCCGCCTGGCGGCAGGTCAGCGCACTCTCCATGGTCTGTTTCACCGCCGTCGTGGCCGGTGCCGGTGCTGCACTGCTGCAGACCGCGCAGTCCGAAGGGCCGGAAGACTTCCTGCTCCAGGACGTGATGACAGGAGTGTTCATTACCGTCATCGCCGGATTCCTGATGGTGGCCTGCTCGGCCGGTATCAACCAGGCGGCGACGGTCCTGGACCGGGCTGAGCTCTACCGCAGCATGCACCGGATGGGGATGCCCCGGGAAGTTATTGACGCGGCGCGCACCGGTGCGGTGATGCAGCCGGTGGTGCTGGTCAGCGCCGCTTCTGCGGCCGTCTCTGCCGTTCTGCTGTTCCCCGTCACCGGGGCGGCGATACTCTTCAACCCCGTGGCCATGGCGTTCCTGGCCGGGTGCGTGGTGGTCGGGATCCTCCTGGTGCGTGCCGGGCTGGCAGCCACCTCCCCGGTACTCACATCGGTGCTGGAGCGCGACGTACAGTGACGCACGTTGCTTCGGGTTGGGTCAGAGCCTGGCCCGAAGCGACAAGCCGCGCAGAAACAGGGTAATTTTCTAGTGTGACTTCAACCGACTCCAAGACCCCGTTCTACATCACCACAGCCATCTCCTACCCCAACGGCCAACCGCACATCGGGCACGCCTACGAGCACATCGCCACTGATGCGATGGCCCGTTTCAAGCGGCTGGACGGTTACGACGTTTTCTTCATGACGGGTACGGACGAGCACGGGCTGAAGATGCAGCAGTCCGCGGACAAGGAAGGCATCACCGCCAAGGAGCTGGCGGACCGCAACTCCGCAGCCTTCAAGCAGATGGAAGCGGACATGGGCACCTCCTATGACCGCTTCATCCGCACCACGGATGCCGACCACTATGCCGCAGCCCAGGCCATCTGGAAGCGGATGGAGGAGAACGGCGACATCTACCTGTCCAAGTACTCCGGCTGGTATTCAGTCCGCGATGAGGCGTACTACAGCGAAGACGAGACCGAAGTCCGCGAAGACGGCGTGCGCTACTCCAAGGAAACCGACACCGAGGTGACCTGGACCGAGGAGGAAAGCTACTTCTTCCGCCTCTCCGCCTACCAGGACAAACTCCTGGCCCTGTACGAGTCCCAGCCGGACTTCGCCGCCCCGCGCTCCCGGTTCAACGAGGTCATCAGCTTCGTCAAGGGCGGGCTTGAGGACCTCTCGATCTCCCGCACCACCTTTGACTGGGGCGTTCCCGTTCCCGGCAACCCGGACCACGTGATGTACGTGTGGGTGGACGCGCTGACCAACTACCTCACCGGCGTCGGCTTCCCCGACACCGAAAGCGAAACCTTCAAGAAGTACTGGCCTGCTGACGTCCACGTCATTGGCAAGGACATCTCCCGCTTCCACGCGATCTTCTGGCCGGCGTTCCTGATGTCCGCCAAGCTGGAACTGCCCAAGCGGATCATGATTCACGGCTTCCTGCACAACAAGGGCGTGAAGATGTCCAAGTCGCTGGGCAACGTGGTGGCACCCAAGGACTGGGCGGACCAGTACGGCCTGGATTCAGTGCGGTTCTTCCTGCTTCGCGAGGTGCCCTTCGGAGCAGACGGCTCGTACAACCACGACGCCGTGGTGGGCCGGATGAACTCCGACCTCGCCAACAACCTGGGCAACCTGGCCCAGCGGTCCCTTTCCATGGTGGCCAAGAACTGCGCCGGCGCCGTCCCGCAGCCGGGGGAGTTCACCGCAGAGGACAAGGCGCTGCTCGAAGCCGCAGGAAAGCTGCTGCAGGTTTCGCGCGAGGCCTACGACGCGCAGGACTTCCACGGTGCGCTCGAAGCGACGTGGAAGGTCCTCGGTGACACCAACGCCTACTTCGCGGAGCAGGCTCCGTGGGTGTTGCGGAAGACCGACGTCGAACGCATGAACACCGTGCTGTACGTGACGCTGGAAGTGCTGCGGATCGTCGCCATCCTCATCCAGCCGGTCATGCCGGGCAGCGCAGGCAAGCTGCTCGATGTACTGGGCCAGCCGGAGGGGGAGTCCCGCACCTTCGCGGCTCTGGGCACGCCCCTGGTGCCCGGGACAGAGCTTCCTGCCCCGGCGCCGATCTTCCCGAAGTACGAGGAACCGGCAGAGTAACCCCAATCCAGATAACAGAAACTGCACGTACCAGCGCTGGTACGTGCAGTTTCTGCTATCTCGGTGAAACTGAGGGCTAGGCCAGGAAACGGGAGGGAACGGTTTCCTCCATGACCTTCGCGACGGCGTCCTGCTGGTCCTGCGCGAGTTTCAGCAGTTCGCGGATCCGCGGGGCATGGAAGCGGTGGTCGTGTGCCGAGAGCACCAGCAGGGTCCGGTAAAGGCATTCCTTGGCACGGACAATGGACTGGAGCGTCTCCAGCTCCAGCTGGCCGGTGGTCCCTTTGCCCGTGCTCAGCGGATTGATCGGACCCAGACGCCCGCCTACCGCGCCGATCCAGGCCAGCCCTTTCTTGATCCGGCTGCGCTGGTAGCCCAGCGCCAGGATCAGGGTCTCCAGTTCGTCGCGTTCGTCGGAGATTTGCTGCACGAGATCTGCGAAGACGCTTTCATACTTGGTGCCCTCCCACGTTGTGCGCGCCGCCTTGAACAGCCGCACTCCGGTTTCCGCTCCCAGGAGGTGGTCATCCAGGTAGGCGGCCAGTGACTCGTGCCGGGGTGTTCGGCCGGGCTCTGTCTGCGGCATTGCGGGGCTCCTTCTCTGCTCCTGGCGCGGCGGAAAACCGCCGGCACGGTTATCAGTATGCTTTGTATCTTTGCAGATCAGACGCAAAAAGCGCGAGGCGGGCATCCCCTGGATGCCCGCCCCGCGCTTTGTACACGCCGCGCTTAGTCTGCGGCGAGTCCTGCGACGGGGGAGAGGCGCGCTGCCCGGCGGGCCGGAAGCAGCGAGGCTCCGAGCCCTGCCACCAGGGCCACCGCGAGCACTCCGCCCAGCTGTGCCCAGGGCAGGGCCGGGACCACATCCGCGAAGGCACCAAGTGCCGACTGGGCTCCGAGCCAGCCGTACACCGCTCCGAGCCCGAGCCCGATGAGGGCAGCCACTCCGGCGATCAGCACCGCTTCCAGCGCCAGCATGCCGCGCAGCTGGCCCTTGGTCAGGCCCAGGGCCCGCAGCAGGGAGGATTCCCGGGTCCGTTCAAGGACGGAGAGGGAGAGGGTGTTCGCCACGCCCACCAGTGCAATCACGACGGCGACCCCCAGCAGTCCGGTGACCACCATCAGCAGCACATCGATCACCTGTTCAAACGCTGCGCGTTCAATGACGGCACCGGCGATCTGGTAATCCTGCACATTCAGTGTCTCGGACAGGGCCGACTGGAGCTCCATGATCGCCGAGGTGTTCAGGCCGTCGGCAATGGCGATCCACAGAAGCGGCTGGGCCCGGAACTGTTCCGGCGTCTGCTCCTCCGGTACACCGCCCAGCAGCTGAGCGGTTTCAGTGGTAACCAGGGGGGAGAAGGAGCGGCTCTCGGAAGTCACAACCTTCAGTTCCATGTCTCCTCCGGCACCGCGCACAGTGAGGGTCTCCTCCTTGGTTCCCTGCGGCATGGTGATGGTGCCGGCTGCGGGAACCATGGCAGCGTCCTGCAGGACCGGGCTGTCAGCAGAGTCCAGGGCATAGACCGGAACTTCTTCTCCGTTCCTGTCAATCAGTCCGGCGACCGGAAGGAAGGCGGCACGGTCCACATTTTCAACGGCTGCCGCTGCCACGGCATCTTTCGCCGTGAACGGAGACTCGACTGGAATGGCTCCGCGGACGGTGACGTCCACCGGGAACTCACCGGCGAGGGTGTCGTTGAAGGCGCTCCGGGCGGTGGCGGCGCCCGTCATCATCATGACCACAAGGGTCACGCCAATGAGCAGGGCAGATGATGTGGCCGACGTCCGCTGCGGGTTTCGCACCGCATTTACCGCAGCCAGTTTGCCCGGAACACCCAGCGGGGAAGCCAGGAAGCCCACGGCACGGACCAGTGGCGGGATAAAGAGCGTGGAGCACATCAGGATGCCGACGAAGCTGAGGATTCCGCCCGGGAGGGCGATGAGCAGGTCCCCGTCGTAGGCGCCGTAGCCCAGCAGGGCGGCACCGCCGGCAGTCAGCACCAGGCCCGCGATAAGCCGGACGCGGCCCTTGCGTGTGCCGGCGCGTACATCCTCGGCGGGGCGAAGGGCTGCGAGCGGCGCGACGGCAGTCGCCGCACGGGCCGGCACCAGTGCGGCGAGGACAGTGAGGACCACCCCTGCCGCCATACCGGCCGCAACGGCCAGCGGCGGGACGTCCATGGTGGCGAAGCCGCTTTCCGGGAGGGTCTGAAGGTACGCCACGATTCCGCCCACCAGGCCCACTGCCGCCAGCACGCCGACGATGGAGGACACGACCCCCACCAGCAGGGCCTCGACAAGCACGGAACGCCGGATCTGTGACCGGCCTGCGCCGATGCACCGCAGCAGGGCGAGCTCCCGGGTGCGCTGAGCTACCAGCACGGAGAAGGTGTTGGAGACTACGAGGGCGCAGACCAGGAGTGCGACGGCCGCGAAAGCGAGAAGGATGACAGTCAGGCTGTCCTGCCCGCCGGTGAAGCCGGCCATGAGCTCGGTGGTCTCTTCCTCCACAGTGCGTACCGTCACGGCCTTGATGCCGGCATCGCTGAGTGCCTGCGTCAGGGCAGCCTGGACGGCTGTTACAGACGCGCCCTCTGCCAGTGCGAGCTGGATGGATCCAAAGCCGAATTCCATGCTGGTGAAGGGCTCGGTGGTCTCTTCGGTTGCGTAGAGCTGGGCGGTGCCCATCGAGCGGGGATCCGAAGAGGCTTCAACCAGGGCAGTCACGGTGAGGGGGGTTTCAGCACCCTCCAAGTCCTCTGCCGATACCACGGGCAGCAGTGACCCGACGGTTATTCCCCGGCGCTCGGCGGTCTGTTCGTCGATGGCAACCTCGCCGGCAGTTGCCGGAAGGTTGCCCTTCACCACATCCACCGGGAGCAGGGAATCGTTGGCCGGGAGATTGGCCAGGACAGCGTATGAGCTTCCGCGGCCGTCCCGAACCGCCACGGAGGCGGCGAGCACTGTGTAGGTGTCTTCCACGCCGTCCATGCTGCGGGCGACGTCAGCAGTCTCTTCGTCGAGGATGGCCCAGGACTCGGCGTCGTCGTCGTAACCGGCCGAAAGCACCAGGTCCGCGTTGCGGAAGCTCTGCCCCACACTCTGTGTCAGGGAAGCCTTGGACGAGGCATTGATGATCAAGGTGGCGGTGAGGAAGCCGACGGCGATCATCACCGCAACGCCGACGGCGATAAAGCGGCGGGCATTGAGGCGCACCTGCGCCAGGGCTACCTGCAGCACCGTTATGCCCCCAGCTTCGTCAGGGCGGCCAGCACGCTCTCGGGGGTGGGATTGGAGAGCTCGCCCACCAGCGCGCCGTCGTTCATCAGCACAACGCGGTCCGCGTAGGAGGCAGCCACCGGATCGTGGGTGACCATGATGATGCTCTGGCCCATTTCCCGGGAGGAGCGGCGCAGCAGTGAAAGCACTTCGGCGCCCGAGCGGGAGTCGAGGTTGCCGGTGGGCTCGTCGCCGAAGATGACGTGCGGACGGGTCAGGAGGGCGCGGGCGACGGCGACGCGCTGCTGCTGGCCGCCGGAGAGTTCGTGGGGGCGGTGCTTGAGCCGGCCTTCGAGGCCAAGGGTGCGGGTGATCTCTGCGAGCCATTCGGTATCAACCTTGCCGTTGGCCAGGGAAACCGGGAGGGTGATGTTCTGCTCGGCGGTCAGCGTGGGAACCAGGTTGAAGGACTGGAATACAAAGCCGACGCTGTCGCGGCGCAGGCGGGTGATGTCAGCGTCCTTGAGCGAGGTGATTTCGGTTCCGCCGATCCAGATGTTGCCGGAGTCCGCGGTATCCAGGCCGGCCAGGCAGTGCATCAGGGTGGATTTGCCCGAGCCGGACGGACCCATGATCGCGGTGAAGGTGCCGGACTCGAACCGGACGTCGACGTCGCGGAGCGCATGGACGGCGGTGTCGCCTTTTCCGTAGGTCTTGTTGAGGGCCTGTGCGGCGGCGGCAGCGGTGGAGCTGCCGGGGCCGGGCACAGCGTGGTGCTCAGTAAGGGTTGTCATGCCTTCAACGCTATCCGCGGCACCAAGCCCGCCGCATCGGGTCAGGGGCGGGTTATCCCGGGCCGCGTCTCATCCCGTGGGTGGAACCGGGCCGGCTATCCGGTAAGACTCGAGCAGCAGTTCCTCAAGCTCTGCCATGTCCAGGCGGGCCAGCCGGGCCAGGACCAGCAGCGGCGACCGGTTGTGGTGGGGCGTCCAGAAATAGGTCTCCGGATCCGTGCCGGCGAGCCCTTCGCGTTCCTCGGTCTTGACGGTGAGCACCCCGTCTTCCCACATCCTGGCCATCAGGCTGCGGGCGAACCAGGCAGGCTGGTTCCAGCTGGTCCGTTCAGTTACTCCCGGCAGGGAGAGACAGAAAGTACGGACGTCGTCTGCAGAAGCCAAGGGACACCTCCGGTTTTACGGGGTGACGATACCCGTCTCGTAGGCGATGACAACAGCCTGCACCCGGTCGCGTGCGCCGAGCTTGGCCAGGATGTGCCCCACATGGGTCTTGACCGTTGCTTCGGACAGGAAGAGCTTCGCTGCGATCTCCGGGTTGGAGAGCCCGCCGGCGATAAGGGTGAAGACTTCGCGCTCGCGGGGCGTGAGGGTTTCAACGCTCGCTGCGTGCCGGCTCACCTCGGGGGTCGGCTCGCGAAGCATGGGCGCCACGTGGTCCAGCAGCCGGCGGGTGGTCGACGGCGCAATCACCGCATCACCGCGGTACACGGTGCGGATCGCCTCGAGCAGTTCCTCGGGCGGGGCGTCCTTGAGCAGGAAGCCGCTGGCTCCGGCCCGGATGGCGGACAGTGCGTATTCGTCAAGGTCGAAGGTTGTCAGCACCACCACCTTGACCTCCGCCTCCCGGGAGCCTGCCTGCTCCAGGATCCTGGCGGTAGCTTCAATGCCGTCCATGCCCGGCATCCGGACATCCATCAGGACGACGTCGGCGGGTGTCTGGGAGAGCACGCGCACGGCTTCGGCGCCATTGCCGGCCTCAGCGGTCACCGTGAGGTCCGGCTGGGAATTGATCAGCATCTTGAACCCGCCGCGGACCAGCTGCTGGTCATCAACCAGCGCCACCCGGATGGGTGCGGAAGTATCAGTCTCCCCGGGAGCACCGGGGGAGGGGGTGGTCATGCCTGTTAGGCCTCCGTGTAGGGAATGAATGCGTCGACGCGGAATCCTCCGCCGGTGGCGGGAGCGGCTTCCAACGTTCCATCGTAGAGCGCCACGCGTTCCTTCATGCCGACGATGCCCTGGCCCGCGCCGGGAGTCCGGGCGGCGCCGTCGCTGGGTGTGCCTGCGTTGAGCGCCGGGTCAGCGCCGGCACCGCGCCCGTCGTCAGTCACCGTGATGCCGAGCCCGCGTGCTGTCCAGTCCAGTTCCACCCTGGCACGCGCCAGTGGGCCGGCATGCTTGAGCACGTTCGTGAGCGCCTCCTGCACCACACGGTAGGCCGTCAACTCCGCTCCGGCCGGCAGGGCCCGGCGCATGGCGCCAGCGGTAAGCACCTGAACATCCAGTCCCGCGCGCTTGACCCCCTCCACCAAATCACCGATGTCCGCGAGCGAAGGCAGCGGACGGGTGGAGGCGCCGTCGTCGCCGCGCAGGACGCCGAGCAGCCGCCGCATCTCCCGCAGCGAGCCCCGGCCCGTCTCGGCGATAGTGCCGAGGGTAGCCGTCGCGATTTCCGGGTCCTGGGCGCTCGCATACCTGGCGCCGTCGGCCTGCGTAATGATCACTGAAAGCGAGTGCGCCACGATGTCGTGCATTTCGCGGGCAATATGGGTGCGCTCGTCTGCCGCTGCCAGGTCCCGTTCCTGCTGCCGTTCGACTTCGAGGCGGCGGGCCCGGTCGCGCAGCGACTCCATGGCCAGGCGGCGGGTGCGGGCCAGGTCACCGAAGGTCCAGCAGACAAGGACCACGGCATCGACGGCCACCAGCATTATCAACCAGAACCAGATCATTCCGTTGGCAAGGCTGGCCGCCGTCCCTACGCCGGATATGGTGGGCCGCGCCACGTACTGCAGGATCAGGAGTACGCCGCCGATCAGGGCAAGTGCGAGTCCGGCGAGGCTCGCCCAGCGCGGAGCGTATGCAGCCAGTGCATGCACCATCACCAGGACCAAGACGTCTGCCGGCAGCCCTGTCTCCGGAACCAAGGGGAGCTGGATCAGGCAGGCCGCGGCCATCACTGCGGCCGCCGGAACCGGCCGGGTGCGCCGCCACGCCAGCGGCAGGCAGATTGCCAGAGAGAGGAAGAACTCGATCAGTCCTTCACCGACGCCCATCAGCAGGAACGGAAACGCGAAAAACAGGATTGCCAGCAGGGCGCCGGCCAGATCAACCTTGAACGGGTTGGCCTGGGTCCAGGCATAAAGGCGTTGGTGCAGCAGCATGGACAACAACTTTAGGGCCGTTCCTGCATCCGCGCGTCATTCCCTGGTCTGAACTCCGGGCTGTATGTGCTGCGGTCCCGGCAGTGCCTCCGCCCAGTGCAGGTGAGGGCGGCTCGTTACTGGAGCTCCGCCGTCGTGCGTCTCAATATGTGATACGTGTTGACCGCTATCTGGACACTCTTCCTAGAATTGGACCATGAGCGAAGAAGCGTCGAAGGTTATTTCCCTGGCCGTCATTCCCGGGGATGGAATCGGTCCCGAGGTCACGGCGGAAGCCGTCAAAGTACTGAAGGCGGTAACCGCGTCGGGTACGGCGAAGTTCGACCTCACCGAGTACCAGCTCGGTGCCGAGCACTGGCTTCGCACCGGGGAGACGCTCCCGGATGAAACGCTTGAGTCCCTGAAGCAGCATGACGCGATTCTTTTCGGTGCCGTTGGCGCCGCTCCGGGTGACACGAAGATGCCGTCCGGCCTGATCGAGCGCGAGATGCTGCTGAAGCTGCGCTTCAGCCTGGACCACTTCGTCAACCTGCGCCCGTCCAAGCTGTACCCCGGCGTCGCGAGCCCCCTCGCCAATCCCGGTGATATCGATTTCATCGTGGTCCGGGAAGGAACCGAAGGCCCTTACGTCGGCAACGGCGGCTCACTGCGGACCGGGACCCCGCATGAAATCGCCACCGAGGTTTCGCTGAACACTGCGCACGGCGTCGAACGCGTGGTGCGCGATGCGTTCCGCCGCGCCAGCGAACGGCCGCGCCGGAAGCTGACCCTCGTCCACAAACACAACGTCCTGGTTTACGCCGGCAGCTTGTGGAAGCGGACCGTGGAAGCGGTTGCCGCTGACTTCCCCGAGGTGGAAGTCGACTACCTGCATGTCGACGCCGCCACGATCTTCCTGACCACGGACCCCTCACGCTTCGACGTGATCGTGACCGACAACCTGTTCGGAGACATCATTACCGACCTGGCTGCAGCTATCACCGGCGGAATCGGGCTGGCAGCCTCCGGCAACATCAACATGGAGGGAACCTTCCCGTCCATGTTTGAGCCGGTGCACGGCTCCGCACCGGACATCGCCGGGCAGCAGAAGGCCGATCCCACAGCCGCCATCCTCTCCGCAGCGCTGCTGCTGGCACACCTCGGCTTCACCGAAGAAGCAGCCCGGGTAGAGCGCGCAGTGGAAGCCGACGTCGCAGCCCGGGCAGGAAACACGCGCACCACCGCAGAAATCGGCGATGCGATCGCCGCAGCTGTGTCATAAGCTCAACAGGTACCCGATCAATAGGAAGACGAACGACGGCCGCGCCGTTCACCGTGGAGGAATAATGTCTGTCAGCGCTCTGGAGTTCACCCAGAAGCTATCCGCCCAGCCGAAGTCAGAGCAGGAACGCGCCGCGATCCTGGCTGACCCGGGCTTTGGAAACCACTTCACGGACCACACCGCCGTCATTGACTACCGGGTCTCGGAAGCAGGCGAGGGCACTTGGGAAAACGCACGGATTGAGCCGTACGGTCCCATCGCCATGGATCCCGCAGCGGCCGTACTGCACTACGGCCAGGAAATCTTCGAAGGACTCAAGGCCTACCGGCACGAGGACGGGTCCATCTGGACCTTCCGTCCCGAAGCCAACTCCGCACGCCTGAACGCCTCAGCCCGCCGCCTCGCGCTGCCCGAGCTGCCCGAAGAACTCTTCCTTGAATCGCTGCGCCGGCTTGTCGCGGTGGACCGGGACTGGGTTCCTTCCGGCGACGGTGAGTCCCTGTACCTGCGTCCCTTTATGATCGCCACAGAGGCGTTCCTGGGTGTGCGGCCGGCCCGTGAGGTTTCCTACCGCGTCATCGCCTCTCCGGCAGGCAACTACTTCGGCGGAGAACTGAAGCCGGTATCCATCTGGCTCTCCACCAACTACGCCCGCGCAGGCCGGGGCGGCACCGGCGAAGCAAAGTGCGGCGGCAACTACGCAGCGTCCCTGATTGCGCAGATGGAAGGCGAAGCCAACGGCTGCCAGCAGGTGCTGTTCCTGGACGAGTTCAATGACAACGCCATTGAAGAACTCGGCGGGATGAACGTCTTCTTTGTCTTCAAGGACGGCCGGCTGGTCACCCCGGCGCTCACCGGAACCATACTGCGCGGCGTCACCCGCAATTCCGTACTCGAACTGGGCCGGGACCGCGGCCTCAAGGTTGAAGAACGCAAGATCACGCTGGATGAATGGCGCGACGGCGTTGCCTCCGGCGACATCACCGAAGTTTTTGCCTGCGGTACCGCCGCTGTCATCACCCCCGTTGGCGAACTGAAGTCCGAGACCGAGACCATTGGGTCCCCGGAAGCCGCCGCAGGCGAAGTGACCATGTCCATCCGGCGTGAGCTGCTGGGTATCCAGACCGGCGCCGTGGAGGATACCCGCGGCTGGCTCACCCGTCTGGCGTAGGAGAAAGCATGAATGAATCGGCGCAGCCGGTGCCGGGCCAAGTGGTCCGCAGTACTCCGCTGGCACGGTACCGGCTGGCCGACAACCCCGGCCCGATGAGCCTGGACGGCACCAAGAGCTACATCCTTGCTGCCGAAGCGGGCGGTCCCTGCGTGATCGTGGACCCCGGGCCGGCAGATGAGGAACACCTTGCCGGACTGGCAGCGGCGGGGGATGTGGAACTGGTGCTGATTACGCACCGCCATCCCGACCACACCGAGGGCGCCAAACGCTTCCACCAGCTGACCGGCGCTCCTGTGCGTGCGGCAGATCCGGCGTTCTGCTTTGGCGGTGAGCCGCTGCAGGACGGCGAGGTCATCGTGGCCGGCGGCGTGGAGATCCAGGTGCTGGCGACTCCGGGGCACACTTCGGATTCAGTCTGCTTCGTGCTGCGGGCAGACGGTCCCAGCGGATCGGTCCTGACGGGGGACACCATTCTTGGGCGGGGGACCACCGTGCTGGATTACCCGGACGGGACACTGCAGGACTTCATGGCCAGCCTTGAGAAGCTGGGCCGGCTGGGACCGGCCACGGTCCTGCCCGCCCACGGTCCGGACCTGGAGAACCTCGAATCAGTGGTCCTCACCTACCGGGACCACCGCGATGAGCGCCTGGCCCAGATCCGCGGCGTGCTTTCCCTGCTGGGGGAGGACGCCACCGTTGAGCAGGTCACGGACGCCGTCTATGCGGACGTTCCTGCATCCGTGCGGGGCGCGGCGGAGCTTTCCGTAGCTGCCCAACTGGAGTATCTCCGGGTCCGTGGCTAACGCCCTGTGGGTGTGAGCACCCCCACGCGCTCCCAGCTTGCACTGGGACGGACAGTGTTCCCTAGAATAGAAATGCGCCAATACGCGGGCCGGCTCGCCGGAACCCGTTAGAAGCGCAGCATCGGGGCCCGCAAACCCGTGCAGGAGATCACAGACCTGCCGAGTTGCGCAGGGCTCACCGGATGTGTAAAGTTGAGTGAGTTGCCGCCGAGCCGTTGAGGCCGGAACGGAAACGAAAACCCACTCCAATCCACCGGGTAAATCCGGATGCTTTGGCGTGGACCCGGAAGGGCTTTTATAGCCGGTTTGGTGGGAATTCTTCGGAATTCACCGAATTGCTAAAACGGCCTGGATGGAATATGCTGGTAAAACATCACAGCGGTGCGAAAAGAAAAGAAAGTTTCCGGTTGGGAATGGTTTTTCTGAGTAGGCCGGATGTGCCTGTTGTTTGAGAACTCAATAGTGTGCCAAGTTTATTGATACCGATTATTTATTGATTGGTTGAATTGGCTGTCCTGCCCACCCCGTGGGTGTGGATGGTTTTTTTAGCTGGTTTCGAATTTAGTGCATGACTGTGCAGCCAATTTTCCTTGGCTCCGGTTGTGTGTCTGTAACACATTTA
>NZ_LKIU01000003.1:0-201 GCF_001307035.1 Arthrobacter sp. Edens01
CCGGGCGCAAAGCAGGGGGTTGCCGTGGAGCTTGAATGGTTTTGGCCGGTCCGCTCGGACCCGGGCACGAGAGTGCGCCATCCTGGCGTGGTAAACACCGCTGGCATTGAGGTTGCGTTTGATTTCCCGGCAGATCACCGAGCGGTCCCGGCCGATCAGCCGCCCGATCTCGGCCTGACTCCTGCCAGCCCGTAACCCACA
>NZ_LKIU01000003.1:693-99889 GCF_001307035.1 Arthrobacter sp. Edens01
CACGCAAAGCGGCGATAACTCACCGAAGGTTCCCGGAAACCCCCTCCAAACTGCGAGACCTCCCCGAAGGTTGCGCCGGAACCTAGACCACGGACGAGTCGTCCGAAGCCTCCCCGGCAGCCATCTGCGTCCACCGGCGCAGGAACGCCTCCCCGGCGTCGTCGTGGATTCGTTCCCCTGCGGTGAGTACCGGATACGGCTTGGCGGGCACGCCGTCGGCCGGACGCACGTCCACATGCGCGACGTCGTAGCCCAGGGCATGGAGTTCATCTGCCATTGCGTAGTCGGTGCGTGAGTCGCCTACCGTCCGCCACGTCCGCGGGACAGCAGTACCGTTGGCCTCCAGCAGTGCCAGGGCCCGCCGGGCGCCAAGGTCCTTGCCCACGCCGAGTGCCTCGATGTCCGTGGAGATGATGGTGGGATCGATCCGGTAGTCGACTGAATCGTCCGAGTTCGGCGCGTGGTGGTCCAGCCGGCACACTCCCATGTCGAACTCAGACATCAGCGCCAGGGCATCGGCGTCGAACTCTTTCTGCTCAGCCAGGTAATCCGCGTTGGCAACGTCCACGTTCTGCTCCACCGAGACCATTGACCGCTTGGTCTCGTCGAAGAACATGTGCCCGGTGTACTTTCGGGCCACCAGCTCCCGGATGGCGGCAGCGTAGGAGTCCGGCAGCGCCAGGTCCTCATCCACGCTCACGTCACCCGGCCCGGACCCGTTGAAGGAGAACCAGACGCCGCCCTTTTCGCAGATGGCATGCAGCTGGACGCCGGAGGGAAGGCCGGCGGCGATCATCGGCTCCATGACCTGCTTGCGGATAAAGTCATCCGATCGGCCGGTATTGAACACCACCGGCCACCCTGCGGAGGCAAGCGAAACGAGGTGGCCGATCACGGCAGGGGAGACCGAACGGGTAACCGGGGAAGCGACCGGACCGTCGACGTCGAGCAGGAGTCCAAAACGTGCAGAAGTCATGCTTAAGTATCCCCGGACCTGCACACATGCCGTATTCGGCCCCGATCGGCGTAATCCTGCGGGTGCTGCCGGGGCGTCCTGTTTCCTTGGGTGCTGAACTTCTCTACTCTGGATTAGTGATCTTCAAAGCTGTTGGCGACGAGCGCCCCTACCCCGACCATGGATACGTAACTCCCAAGGACTGGGCAGCGGTACCTCCCCGGCAGGTCCGGCTGGACGAGCTGGTGACCACTAAGGCCACCCTGGATCTCGGAGCTTTGCTGGCCGAGGACTCGACCTTCTTTGGAGACCTTTTTCCGCACGTAGTGCAATGGAGGGGCACCATGTACCTGGAAGACGGACTGCACCGGGCAGTCAGGACGGCACTGCATCAGCGCACCATCCTGCACGCCCGTGTGCTGGTGATCGATGACTAACGAGCCCCCTCGAGGGCAGCGCAAGGGAGCTCAGGAAGAGGGCGACCCCACGGAGTGGCACGGCCACCGAATTGTCACCGAGCAGGATCTGGGTGCCGTTTTTGACGACGACGAAAGCACCGAGGCCGCGGAGGAGCGCGCGCGCCGCAAGCGCACGCTGCACACAGTGGTGCTCGGCCTGCTGATCGCCGTGCTCATCGGAGCCGCAGTGGTGGCGCAGGGAATCACGGCGGGCTGGATATCACTGCCCCGCGCGGAACCCCGCCCGGCAGCGGAATCGGGATGTCCCGCAGGCCCCTACACGTACCAGTCGCCGGAGTCCGTCACGGTAAACGTCTACAACACGACGGCGACTCCCGGGCTCGCCGGGCAGGTCGCCGAGGCGCTGAAGACCCGCGGCTTTGCGATAGGCGTAGTGGGCAACAGCACCGTGAACCGGGAAGGAATGACGGCCATCATCCTCTCCGGGCCCGAAGGCGAACCCGGAGCCTTCACCCTCCAGCAGCAGATCCCGGACACCCAGTACATCCAGGACGACAGGGAGGATGCGTCAGTGGACGTTGTCCTCGGCTCCGGCTACAGCGACCTGGTTCCGCTTGAAACAGCGCAGGCCGCAGCTCCCGGTCCGATCACCTGCCCCTGGAAGAGTGAAGGAGCGGAAGCGGGCTAGCAGCCGCTGCCATCCACGGCGCAGGCTCCGCCTTCTGCCACGACGGGCTGGAGCGGCTGGTGGCTTTCAGCCCACGCCTGTGTCAGCGCCTGCAGGAACAGGTCTTCAGGCTGTGCACCGGAAAGGCCGTACTTCCTGTCCAGGACAAAGAACGGCACACCGGTGACTCCCAGGGCACGCGCCTCGGCAATGTCAGCGTTCACTGAATCGGTGTAATCCGTGCCGGACAGGGCTTCGCGCACTGCTTCCGCATCCAGCCCGGCATCAGCGCCGATGCCGGCCAGAACCGCCTTGTCCGAGATGTCCAGGCCCTTTTCGAAGTGTGCCGAGAGCAGCGCTTCCTTCACGGCAGCAGCGGCTTCGGCGCCGCGCGTGTCACGGGCAAGGTGGATGAGCCGGTGCGCGGTGAACGTATTTGCGACCTTCAGCTCATCAAAGCGGTAGCTCAGCCCGACACCGGCGGCCTGCTCGGTGACGTGCTGCAGCATCCCGGAAACCTGCGCGGGATCCATTCCCTTCACCTTGCTCAGGTACTCGACCTCCGAGCCTTCGAAACGCTCCGGGAGGGTTGGATCAAGCTGGTAGCTGCGCCAGCGGACTTCCACCTCCGGGGCATGCTCGAAACGGGACAGGGCAGCCTCAAAGCGCCGCTTGCCTATGAAACACCAGGGGCATCCGATATCGGACCAGATTTCTACCAACACACTGTCGGCAACTACGGGACGAACCTGATCTATTCCCGGCACCATTCCCTGCCCCGGTTTCCTGTGGCATGATCCCGGCATGAAAATTCGCAGGCAGGTACTCGCCATAGACGCACCGGACCTCAACGTGGAGAGCACGTTCTGGGCTTCAATGCTCGGCGGAACGGTTGTTGAAACAGACTACGACTGGCACAGCATCCGGGTGGACGGCGAGAAAGTCCTCGCCATCCAGCTGGCACCGGACCACATCAGGCCGCAGTGGCCGGACGGACAGCCGCAGCAGATGCATCTGGACCTCTACGTTGAGGACCTGGACTCAGCCCACGCCGAAGCCCTGGCTCTGGGAGCGGAGCTGCTGCAGGCAGCCCCGGACACGACTGTCCCCAACGGCTTCCAGGTGTACGCAGATCCCGCCGGCCATCCGTTCTGCCTCTGCTGGGGCGAAGGCTAGCGCTGCTCCGCCGCGTCCGGCGCAGGGGCGTCCGCCGCGTCCGCGACCGGGGCGCCGGGCCGGGCAGCGGCGTCGTACTCCGTGCCCGTCTCATCGGCCAGTTCTGCGCGCTGCCGGCCGGTGCCGCGGACCCAGATCCGGTAGGCGGCAAAGAGGAAGCCGATCCACACAACCCCCACGATCAGGGCGACACGGGTGTCCGGCATGATGCCCAGCAGCACGACAATAAAGACCATGAACGCCAGCGCCGCGTAGGAGGCAACCGGCCAGAACGGCACGCCGAACTCCGAGGCCGGCAGGGAATTGCGCTTGATCTCACGCTTCATGGCGATGTGGGACAGCAGGATCATCAGCCACACCCAAACGGTGGCGAACGTGGCGATCGAGGCGATCAGCAGGAACAGGGATTCAGGCAGCACGGCGTTGAGCACCACGCCAACCAGCAGCACCCCGGCCATGACGGCCACGGTCATCCACGGCACGCCGCGGCGGGAAACCCTGGCGAATCCGGCCGGGGCCTGGCCCTGCTGTGCGAGGGAGAACATCATGCGTCCGGCCCCGAAGGTGTCTGAGTTGATGGCTGAGAGAGCGGCCGTAATGACGACGGCGTTGAGGATGTGCGCGGCGGCCGGGATTCCGAGCGAATCGAAGATCTGCACGAACGGGCTGGTTTCCCCGTCGATCTGCTCCCACGGGAAGATCATCATCAGCACGGCGAGGGCGCCGATGTAGAAGAGCAGGATCCGCACCGGAACGGTGTTCACGGCAGCGGGGATGGCCTTCTTCGGGTTCTCCGCCTCACCAGCGGTGATGCCGATGGTTTCAATGCCGCCGAACGCGAACATCACTACGGAGAAGGACGCCAGCAGGCCCCAGAACCCGTTGGCGAAGAAGCCGCCGGAGCCCAGCAGCGTGTCCAGTCCCGGATTGGCGGCATCCTCCAGCCCAAATCCGAAGACGATGATTGCTGCCCCGCCGGCAATCATGGCGATGATCGCTGCCACCTTGATGATTGAGAGCCAGAACTCGGTCTCCCCGAACACCTTTACCCGCATGAGGTTCAGGGCGGCAATCAGGAGCACGACGGCGAGAATCCAGATCCAGCGCGGGACGTCCGGGAACCAGAAGCCCATGTAGATGCCAAACGCCGTGACGTCGGCGATGGCAACGATGGCCATCTCGAAGGCGAACGTCCAACCTGTGATGAACCCGGCGAACGGGCCGAGGTACCGGCTGGCGTACTGGCCGAAGGAGCCAGACACAGGATGCCGCACGGCCATTTCGCCCAGCGCACGCATTACCAGGAAGACCGCTGCTCCGCCGATGATGTAGGCAAGGAGCACGGCGGGACCGGCTGCCTGGATGGCGGCAGCGGATCCGTAAAACAGGCCCGTGCCGATAGCCGAGCCGAGTGCCATAAAGCGGATGTGCCGGACGTTGAGTCCGCGGGCCAGCGCTTGGCCGAAGGAAGACATGGAGAAACACCTTGAACTGGGGGATTAGCCGCAGCGGCGGCCTATCAATGCTACGCCTCCCAACTTGTTCCATGCTGTGAGCTGGACCCGTACTGCCGTGGCATCGGCCACAGCTGATCCGGTTTAAGGCGATAAGCGGGGCCGGACGCTTTCGCGTCCGGCCCCGCTCTCGATGACTAACTGCCTAGGCAGCCGCAGCCGGTTCCCGGGATTCGTGCAGGAACCGGGCGTAGGCAGGAACGGTGAGGAACGTGGGGAACTGCTCGCCGCAGGCCACTTCCTCGAACAGCTCCAAGGCGTCCTCGAAACGGTCACCGTCGAAGCGCTCCAGCTTGGAGAACTCGTCGTCCATGAGCTCCTCCACCCAGTGCTGGGTCACAATCTCGCCCTCGTCGGTCACTGCGGAGGAGTGGATCCACTGCCAGACCTGCGAACGGGAGATCTCCGCAGTGGCGGCGTCTTCCATCAGGTTGTTGATGGCAGCTGCGCCGTTGCCGCGGAGCCAGGACTCGATGTAGCGGATTCCCACCTCGATGTTGCTGCGGATGCCGGCTTCGGTGATTACGCCCGGGGTGGCTGCAACGTTGAGCAGCTCCTTGTCGTTCGGGATCACGTCCTCGCGGGAACGGTCCAGCTGGTTGGGACGGTCGCCCAGTACGCCGTCGAACACCTCCATGGCCACCGGCACCAGGTCCGGATGGGCAACCCAGGAACCGTCGAACCCGTCGTTGGCTTCACGGGTCTTGTCTGCGTGCACCCGCTCCATCGCGACGTCGTTCGCTGCCTTGTCCCGGCGGTTGGGGATGAAGGCGGCCATACCGCCGATTGCGTGGGCTCCGCGGCGGTGGCAGGCCCGAACCAGCTGCTCGGTGTAGGAGCGCATAAACGGAGCGGTCATGGTCACCATTGAACGGTCCGGGAGGATGAAGCGCGGACCGCGGGTGCGGAAGTTCTTGATCACCGAGAAGATGTAGTCCCAGCGGCCGGCGTTCAGGCCTGCAGCGTGGTCCCGCAGTTCGTAGAGGATCTCTTCCATCTCGAAGGCTGCGGTGATGGTTTCGATCAGCACGGTGGCGCGGATGGTGCCCTGCGGGATGCCGAGCAGGTCCTGGGCCAGGATGAAGATGTCATTCCACAGCCGGGCCTCGAGGTGGTTCTCGATCTTCGGCAGGTAGAAGTACGGGCCGCGGCCTTCAGCGATCAGCCGGTGCGCGTTGTGGAAGAAGTAGAGGCCGAAGTCCACGATTCCGCCGGCAATCGGGGTGTTGTTTACCAGCATGTGCTTTTCCGGCAGGTGCCAGCCGCGGGGCCGGACCACAATGGTGGGCAGGTCGGTGAGCGTGGTGCCGTTGATCTTGTATTCCTTGCCCTCGGGCGAGGTGAAGCCAAGCCTGTTGTTCAGGGCATCACGCAGGTTCAGCTGCCCGTTGATCACGTTGGACCACGACGGCGTGGAGGAGTCCTCCATGTCCGCCAGCCATACCTTGGCACCGGAGTTCAGGGCGTTGATGGTCATCTTCCGGTCCACGGGGCCGGTGATCTCCACGCGGCGGTCTTCCAGGCCCGGAGCGGTGGGAGCCACTTTCCAGGAGTCGTCTTCGCGGATGTGGCGGGTCTCCGGCAGGAACGAGGGGTCAGCGCCGTTGGAGATCTTCTGCCGCCGGGCCTGGCGCTGCTGGAGAAGCTCCTGGCGGCGGGTGTGGGTGGCCTGGTGCAGCGCCTTGACGAAGTCCAGGGCCTGCGGGGTGAGGATCTCCTCCTGCCGGCGGACCGGCGAAGCGGTGAGGGAAATACCGTTCAGGGTGATGGGATCGTTCATGGCGTGCTCCTTGGCGTGTTTCAAGAATTTGGGTTTCCCGCCCGCCCATCGAGATAACAGAAAGTGCTCTTTTCGAGGCCCTAACGGGCAGTTTCTGCTATCTCGATGGGGCGGGGAGAGTGGTGCTGGTTAGTGGAACTGGGCGGTTTCGGTGGAGCCGGCCAGTGCCAGGGTGCTGCCCTCGGGGTTCAGGGCGGTGGCAATTGCGTCGAAGTAGCCGGTGCCGACTTCGCGCTGGTGACGGGTAGCGGTGTAGCCGCGGTCTTCGGCGCCGAACTCGCGCTCCTGCAGTTCCACGTAGGCGCTCATGCCGGACCGGGCGTAGCCGTGGGCCAGGTCGAACATGGAGTAGTTCAGGGCGTGGAAGCCGGCGAGGGTGATGAACTGGAACTTGAAGCCCATGGCACCGAGTTCGCGCTGGAACTTGGCGATGGTGTCATCGTCCAGGTGCTTCTTCCAGTTGAACGACGGCGAGCAGTTGTAGGCCAGCATCTGGTCCGGGAATTCCGAACGGACAGCTTCGGAGAACTTGCGGGCCATTTCCAGGTCCGGGGTGCCGGTCTCCATCCAGATGAGGTCGGAGTACGGTGCGTAGGCCTTGGCCCGGGCGATGCAGGGCTCAATGCCGTTGCGGACCTTGTAGAAGCCTTCAGCGGTGCGCTCGCCCGTGATGAACTCCTGGTCCCGCTCGTCGACGTCGGACGTGATCAGGGTTGCTGCCTCGGCGTCGGTGCGGGCGATCACCACGGTGGGTGTGTCTGCGACGTCGGCTGCCAGACGGGCAGCGTTAAGGGTGCGGATGTGCTGGCTGGTGGGGATCAGCACCTTGCCGCCGAGGTGGCCGCACTTCTTCTCCGAGGCGAGCTGGTCCTCCCAGTGAACGCCCGAGGCGCCGGCCTGGATCATGGACTTCATCAGTTCGTAGGCGTTCAGCGGGCCGCCGAAGCCGGCTTCGGCGTCGGCCACGATCGGCACCAGGTAGTCATCCACGGACTGGATGCCTTCGGCGAACTCGATCTGGTCTGCGCGGAGCAGGGCGTTGTTGATGCGGCGGACGACGGTGGGAACCGAGTTGGCCGGGTAGAGCGACTGGTCCGGGTAGGTGTGGCCGGAATTGTTGGCGTCAGCGGCAACCTGCCAGCCGGAGAGGTAGATGGCCTTCAGCCCGGCCTTGACCTGCTGCACGGCTTGGTTGCCAGTCAGGGCACCCAGTGCGTTCGTGTACCCCTCATCGCCGGCGTTGCGCAGCTGGTCCCACAGCTTCTCGGCACCGCGGCGGGCCAGGGTGTGCTCCTCCTGGACGCGGCCACGGAGCTTGACGACGTCTTCGGCAGTGTAATCGCGCTCGATGCCGTCCCAGCGGGGATCGGTGGCCCAATCCTGGGCGAGCTGCTCTGCGGTGCGTGCTGTCTGTTCGTGGCTGGGTACCTGCGTCATTGCCTTACGTCTCCTAGGTTGCGGTGCGTTGCCGGCGGTGCGTGGATCCGGCATTTCCTTGCTGTGCAATCAACACTCGGGCAAAAACAACCCCCTTTCTAGAGGTTTTCTATGGAAAGAAACGCAGTTCTTCGCTTATTGTGAATTTGTGACCAGCGCAACATGGAACCGGCCCATTTCAACCGGCAAAGCGAACGACGACGGCGCTGCTGACTCCACGCTCGACGTCATCTCCCTGGGCCGCCGGGTACGCCACCTGCGCAAGGGCAAAGGCATGACACTCGATGACCTGGGCGCCGCCGTCGGGACCGTGGCATCACAGCTCTCGCTGATCGAAAACGGCAAGCGTGAGCCGAAACTTGGCCTGCTGCAGTCCCTGGCCAAGGCGCTGGACGTGAGTATCGACCAGCTGCTCGGCTCGGAGCCGCCCAGCCGGCGCGCGGCACTTGAAATCGAGCTGGAACGTGCCCAGCGCGGACCGCTGTACCAGTCCCTGGGCCTTCCGAAGGTTCGCGTTTCTTCGCGTTTGCCGCTGGACGTGCTTGAATCCCTGGTTGGGCTGCAGACTGAACTTGAGCGCCGCCTGAACGAACAGGTAGCAACGCCGGAGGAAGCCCGCCGCGCCAACGGCGAGCTCCGGGCGATGATGCGGGAGCGGAACAACTACTTCCCGGAGTACGAACAGGCGGCACAGAAGGTCCTGGATTCGGTGGGGCATACCAACGGTCCGCTGTCCCAGCACGTTATTGCTGACATTGCCGCGCACCTGGGCTTTAGCCTGCACCACGTCTCGGACCTGCCGCACTCCACCCGTTCCGTCACCGACCTGAAGAACAAACGGATCTACCTGACCCAGTCCCAGCGCTCCGAGCATGATCCGCGCTCAGTACTGCTGCAGGCACTGGGGCACTACGTCCTGGACCACCAGACACCGCGAAGCTACGGGGAGTTCCTCAGCCAGCGCGTGGCCACCAACTACTTCGCCGCAGCCCTGCTGCTGCCGGAGAAGGCGACGGTCGAGTTCCTGCAGCGGGCCAAGGCAGCCAAGGAAATCGCCGTCGAGGATATCCGTGACGCGTTTGCGGTCTCCTACGAAACAGCCGCGCACCGCTTCACCAACCTGGCCACTGAACACCTGGGCATCCACACCCATTTCCAGAAGGTCCACGAGAGCGGCATTGTCTACAAGGCCTACGAAAACGACGGCGTGACGTTCCCTTCCGACCACACCGGCGCGATCGAGGGCCAGCCGATCTGCCGGTACTGGACCAGCCGTGAGGTGTTCTCGGTGCCGGACAAATTCAGTGCCTACAACCAGTACACCGACACTCCGGCGGGCACGTTCTGGTGCACCGCCCGGACCGAGCGGAGTTCCGGCGGACTGTTCTCGCTGAGCATCGGCGTTCCGTACGCCCATGTGAAGTGGTTCCGCGGGCGGGACACCACCGAGCGGTCCAAGTCACGCTGCCCGGACCCGGACTGCTGCCGCACGCCGCCGTCGGAGCTGGCCACTGAATGGTCGGGCATGGCCTGGCCGAGTGCCCGCGCGCACTCGCACCTGCTGGCCGCGCTGCCCCCGGGCGCGTTCCCGGGCGTGGATGAGACTGAGGTGTACAGCTTCCTGCAGGCGCACTCCGGGGACTGACGCGGTTCGCCCATGTCACCCATCGAGAGGCCAGTTACGGCTCGTTTCACGCCCGAAAAGAGCCGTAACTGGCCTCTCGGCGGTCGGCGGGGAGTGCAGGAGAGGGATTACGACGGCGTGGGAAGCGTAAGGATCTCGGCGCCGTCGTCCGTAATAACAATGGTGTGCTCGCTGTGGGCGCTGCGGGCGCCGGTTGCACTGCGCAGCGTCCAGCCGTCCGCGTCAAAGGTCAGCTGGTCGGTGTCCGCCATGACCCACGGCTCCAGTGCGAGCATCAGGCCGGGGCTGAGCACATAGCCGCGTCCGGGCCGGCCTGTGTTGGGGATGTGCGGGTCCTGGTGCATGGTGGAGCCGATGCCGTGGCCGCCGAACTCGGTGTTGACGGGGTAGCCGGCTTCGGAGAGTACCGTGCCGATGGCATGGGAGAGGTCGCCGATCCGTGCTCCCGGCCCGGCGGCGGCAATTCCGGCTGCCAGTGCCCGTTCGGTGGCGGTAATGAGCTTTATGCTCTCGGCCGGTTTGGCGTCCCCCACCACAAAGCTGATCGCGGAGTCGGCGGCAATCCCGGCCTTGGACACAGCCAGGTCCAGGCTGAGCAGATCGCCGTCCTGCAGCTCGTAGTCGTGCGGCAGCCCGTGCAGCACGGCATCGTTCACACCGGTGCAGATGTAGTGGCCGAAAGGCCCGCGGCCGAAGGATGGCGCGTAGTCGATGTAGCAGGACTCTGCCCCGGCTTCGCGGATCATTTCTCCCGTCCACCGGTCGATTTCCAGCAGGTTGGTGCCGACTGTTGCCCGCTTTTTCATCGTCTGCAGGATGTCCGCGACCAGGCGGCCGGTGACGCGTGCCTTCGCCACTTCGGCCGGGTTCAGGATCTCGATCATGTGGTGCCTTTCGAGGGCGGGGGAAATAGGTGTCTGTTCTGCATTCTGGCAGACCGTCTAGGGTGTAGGCATGCCCGAGATGCCCGAAGTGCAGGGACTCGCCGATTTCCTGCGGACAAAGCTGTTGCCGGAGTACGCTCCGCCCGCGCAGGTTAGCGACGTCGAGGTGCTTTCCTTCGCCGTCCTGAAGACAGCGGGCGTGCCGCTGGATGAGCTGCAGAGCGGCCCCGTGAGCGCGGTCGAACGCCGCGGCAAGTACCTGATCATCACCGCCGGGGGAGTGCACCTGGTGATGCATTTGGCCAAGGCCGGGTGGCTTCGGTGGTCGGATGCACTGAAGCCGGGAAGGCTGCGGCCAGGCAAGGGCAGGATGGCAATGCGGGTGCGGTTCAGTCCGCCGGAGCCGGGTGGTGATGAACCCGGATTCGACCTCACCGAAGCCGGAACCAAGAAGTCCCTGGCCGTCTACCTGGTTCGGGACCCCGACGAAGTGCCGGGCGTCGCGCGGCTGGGACCGGAAGCGTTCGACGTCGACCCGAAGACTTTTGCGGCGCTGGTCGCCGGGCACCGGGGCCAGATCAAGGGCCTGCTGCGGGACCAGTCGGTGATCGCGGGAATTGGGAACGCTTACAGCGACGAGATCCTGCACGCTGCCCATCTCTCACCGTTCGCCAACGCAGCCAAGCTGAAACCTGAGGAAGTGGAGCGGCTTTACCAGGCCATGCACGCGGTGCTTGAATCCGCGATCGACAATGCAGCGGGACGCCCGGCAGCCGAACTGAAGGACTCCAAACGCCGTGCCCTGCGGGTCCACGCCCGTACCGGGGAACCCTGTCCGGTCTGCGGTGACACAGTCCGGGAAGTCTCCTTTGCCGATTCATCCCTGCAGTACTGCCCCACCTGCCAGACCGGCGGAAAGCTGCTGGCGGACCGGCGGATGTCGAAGCTGCTGAAGTGAGCCTCTAGCTCAGGGACACCGGAGCGAGAATCGCCGCCACGACCATAAAAATCAGCACCACAATCACAGAAGTGCCGCAGAGCAGCCAGACCCGCCGCTTGGATCCCCGCGGGGCATACCAAATCGCGGCGGCTCCGGCGCCAAGCAGCGCGAGCCCGACGGGCAGGAACGCGCCAACTTTCGGCCAGGTATTCATGGGCAGCAGCAGGTTCGCTCCGTACATCGTCAGGAAAAGGGCAGGGATTCCGAGGCCGATGGATAGGAGGGCAACCAGGAGGTTGAAACGTGCCTGGGCATCTGCCTCCCGGGAGCCGGAGATGCTGGACGCAGCCGATAGCAGCATGCGTATGGATTCTGATTCTTTTTCCAGCTGCCGGCACATTTCCTGACACTGCCGGACGGCGGCGTCATGCAGCCTCATCCACGGCCTGGTCGCGTATGCTGCCGGCTCGTACTGATTGATGAGGGTAGGGTCCTGAAGCTTCCGGTATGCGTGATAGGCCTCGGAATCAGTGCTGTGAACCCACAACCCTTCCCGTACGGATTCGCGGGCTTGATCAGCCGCCCGGCCGCAGATGATGTTCAGCTGAAGCAGGGCGGCGATGACATCTGTGTACTGTTCGGAGGCCTTGGTGTCCGTGCTTGATTCGGCGAGACACGTCTCCAGTGCGTAACGAATCTGGCGGACTGAGGCGACCGCGTTACGCGAGAGTTCGGAGAAGTGCTTTGCGAGGGACGCCGCCGCGTGTGCGCGGTCTTCCGGTACGCGGGCACCACCAACCGCTGCATGCAGATGCTCCGCTGTCATCCGTTCGATTTCTTTTCGGCGCTCAGAATCGTCCTCGGGCACAAGCGCAAACTCGTTGGCCCTGCCGTTCTCAGACCAAGCGGCCACGAGTGTCGCTTCGAGGGCTGTGTCTTCCGGGCCGACAGCGATGAGGACGTAACCCACGGCAACCCAGCGTTCCCCCAGAGCATTCCCTGGAAAGACCAGCAGGGGTGCGACCCGCAGGCCTCCCGACGCAGCCAGGTTTTCACTCACGGCACGCTCGTCCATGTCCCGGTTGGACACTGCGCCCGGGCCAAACCGGACGCTGACACGATGACCTGCCTTCAGCATGGTTCCGGTTGTTTCGTCTCGTCCTGTTTCTTGGATCAATGCATCCCCCAACGTAGCCCCCCAAATAGGTCCTCCCCAGTATGTGCCCTGGACGAGGACGGGCCCCGGATTTGATCCGGGGCCCGTCGTCTGTGTGTTGTTTTGTCAGTGCTTAGCTAGCTGCCTAGCGGCTGCACTTCACTGCGCCGTAAGACGCCGTGTAGTCGACCTTCTCTGCCTTGCCCTTACCGAGGAACTTGTAGTGGGCAGTCACCTCGCCGGCAGGAACGGACAGCTGGCGGGTCTTGATGACCGCCGTCGTCGTCTGTCCCGGCTCGAGCTTCATGACCTTGGCATTGCCGTGCGGGGACTTCAGATCGATATCCGCGCGGCGGTCACCGTTGTTCGTGAGGGTCACGGTGATCTCGGCCTTGAAAGCGTTGCACTTGCTGACAGCGCTGACCGGGTTCACGACCTTTTCGGGTACGACGACCGGCAGGATCTCGGCACGTTCGCCGAGGCCGGCGTTGCCGGAGAGATCACCAGTGGCGTTGTGCAGGTGCAGGAACAGCGCCGAGGCTTCGGTGGTGTCCTGGCTGCGGTTGACCGTGAGCTTTCCGCCGTCGACGTCTGCGAACAGCGCATCCGGCGAGGCGCCGGAGAACCACAGTGCCGGGTTGGCGGCGTCGAACTTGATGAACTCCGTTGAATCCACCGGTACGGTTCGTCCGGTGTTATCGACGTTGTACAGGCTCCACGTCACAACCTTGTACTGCAACGGCAGGGAGTCAGCGGCCGGATCCAGTCCCAGGGCAGCGACGCTGACCGGAAGGGTCACCGTGTTGCTGTCGAAGGTGTTGGTGTCCATGTTGCCCTGCTGGCCGTTGGCACCGGTCTGGTCTACCAGGGTTGAGGTGCCGTTCGGGTTCAGGCGGTAGGTGTTGACCAGGACCAGGTCCAGGTCATCGGCTCGGCCAGTGGCTACGAGGTAGTCGGCCGTGCCGTCCATGTTGGTGTCGATCTCGACGTTGACCTCATTGTGGCCGCCCAGGATGGGCCAGTTGTCCCACGTGCTCAGGCCGAAGTTGAGCACGCCGTCCAGCGCGTCGCCGCCCGCAGCCTTCACGGCCGGAACGGTGGTGGATGCACCGACTGCGGAAAGGTCCATTGAGTTCATGGACTCCAGTGCCAGGTCATCACGCTTGTCGCTCTGGGCGCCAAGAACCAGCGGCGAAACCAGGGACAGATAAGTGGAATCTCCCGTTCCCTGCAGCAGGTCGCGTCCCGTGAGGGTCACGTCCGCTGCCAGTGCCTCGGAATCAGCAAAGCTGATCTCGGTACCGGCTGTCATGTCCGACGTCGGCTTGGGAGCCGAGTAGACGGGCACACGCAGGGTGGGGATGCCGGCACTTGCCAGCTGGACGCGTCCGGAGACATCAGCCAGGTACTGGCGCTGAAGACCCAGCTGCTCCACATCGGCCGCCGGATCCATCGTCTTGGCCAGGGTCGTCGGATCGGTGATCGTGAGCGTTACGTCTACGGTTGCCTTGGCGTTGGCACCAACGCTGACGCTGGGAGCCGTAGTGATTTCCACGCCGGGCATGGTGGAGGCCGGCAGGTAGCTGACGTCAAACGTGCGCGGGCGGTCCGACTTGTTCTGGACCGTGACCTTGCGGGTCACGGTCAGCGCATCGGCGCCAACTTCCAGGATGCCGAAGTTGACGCTGGTGAGCGTCTGGTCCTCGGAATCGTAGGCCATGACCTTGGAGTTGACGGCGTCAAGGACATCCACGCGTCCGGATCCGACACGGTTAGGACCGTGCACGGCGCCGTTGGCGGCCAGGACGTCATGGGTGGCCGTGTTCATGATGGTGTTCTTGACCTCGTACGGGCTGTAGTCCGTAGCGGCGTAGAGCAGGGCAGCCAGGCCGGCGACGTGCGGCGTAGCCATGGAGGTGCCGCTGCTTACCGAGGCGCCGTTGCCGGAACCGACGTTGGCTGAACCGATCGACGAACCGGGGGCAGCGACGTCGGGCTTCACCACACCGTTGGAGCCGTGCAGACCGCGGGAGGAGAAGGAGCTAACCGTGTCCAGGGCGTTGGATGGGCCAGTTGCGGTGCCCATGAAAGCCGGGTCGAGGCGCACAGTCAGGGAACCCTCGACGGCGGCGGGACGCAGCCGCTCGGAGGACTCGCGGTTGAGCTGGATGCCGGGAAGCGTGGTGTTGCCGCCGATTCCGGCGTCGAACACGTCGCGGGGAGAATCCAGGACGACGCCGGTTGCGCCGGCAGCCTCCGCGTTGTTGAACCGGACGCCTGAACCACAGGGGAACGCGCCGTTTTCGTCTTCCCACTGGATCCAGACCCATTTGTCAGTCAGGGAACCGGCCGGGAAAGCGGTGCAGCCGAAGGCATTGGAGGCGGGGGCCACCACGACGTCGCCGGTCAGCCGTTCAGGAGAAACGGCGGGATCCGAGTAGTTGAAGTTCACGGAGTACTGTCCGGCAGCGGTGGTGGTTCCCGTGGATTCCTCAGCGCTGACGATTTCGGCGCGGTCCAGCGAAATCTGCGAACCGATGGAGCTGGCCACAGTCAGGGAGGACTTGGCGTTGCCGGGGGAACCGCCAACGTTGTAGACGTCGCCGGCGTTGCCGGAAGCGACTACGGAGAGGATGCCCTGTTCGGTCAGCTTGTCCACGATGTCATTCTCGGGATCATCGACAGGTGCGTAGTCGGAGCCGAGTGACATGTTCACGACCTGCGCGCGGTCGGAGAAGTCGCCGTCGCCGTTGGGGTCCAGGACGTAGTCAAGGGCCTGGCCCACTACCTCGGAGGAACCGGTGCAGCCGAAGACACGGATGCTGACCAGCTGCGCTTCCGGAGCGGAACCCGGGCCGATGCGCATGTCGTTGACGTCCGCCGCTGTCAGGGACGAGTAATCGCCCTTGAACGTGGCGCCATCAGAGCCTGTTCCGTAGCCGGCAGCTGTGCCTGCCACGTGGGTACCGTGGCCCTGGCAGTCCATCGGGTTGAGGTCCGGCTTGGGGATCGGCTGGTAATTCGCAGCGGACGGGTCGGCGTTATAGTCATCGCCCACCAGGTCATAGCCGCCGATGAACTTGTCCGTGTCGATCAGGCCGCTGTCGGCGGCAGGGATAACCGGGGAGGCCTGGGCTGCCTCGTAGGCCTCGATGGTGCCGGGGCCGCCGAAGTCACTGTGCGTGTAATCGATGCCGGTGTCCAGGACAGCGATGGTGATGCCGTTGCCGGTCTGCTGGCGTTCGACCCAGGTATTAAGGGCGCGGGTATCAATATCCGCACCCTTGTTGTCGATTGTCTTGGGGACGATCCGGGTGATCTTCGCGACGTCGTCGCGCTCTGCCAGGGCCTTGATGGCGTCTGCATCGCCGACGATGCCCACGCCGGGAAGGCTGTTGGTGGTGGTGTAAAGGGTGCTTGCGTCCGCTTCCGCGGCCACCGACTCAGCCTGGGATTCAATGGCTGACCGGATCTGCTGCACACGGGGAGCATCAACTACAGGCTCCCGCTTGCCTTCCTTGACTGCGTCCGGCTGGGTCTGCTCGAAGGCGCCTTCGCCGGTGAACTGGACGTAGACGGAGACTTCACCGTCAACGCCGCGGAGGCTCGGGGATACCTTTTGCTCCGCAAACTTTTCAACCGTGAATCCTTGGGCAGCGTTGTCCGTGCCGGCGGGTTCAGTGGCATGGGCCGGTAGGCCTAGGCCTGCCGTGAGTGCAAGGCCGGCAACTGCAGCAGTAGCCACAGCACCTGGCCTGTGATGAATGGACCGTCTCATTGTGCTCCTTGAACATTCCGCCGCGTGCTACCGGAAGAACGCCGTCGAAGACCTAGAGACTAGAGACTTACAAACGCCACCTGCCGGCTGCTGACACACGTGACAGCTTTACCTTTGTGCCCCCATACCCCCGTGGTGGGGTGCCAGCGTGCACCTACGGCCCCCAAGAAATGACTGCAGCCGTAGGCATACCCTAAGGGAGCAACCCGCATCATCAAAGGTTTCCTAAATACTTCGGCAATTTTTGCTGACGGTATTGACGCAGAGTCTTTTGTGCTGGATAAGCATGCAAAAGGCGGCCTTTCAAAGAATATTGAAAGGCCGCCTTTTGCGTGGCAGGTTATTCGTGCGTCTAGAGGGCCGGACCGCTGGCGGCGCCGCCCTGCCAGAGCGCATCGAACGGGGTGTTGGAGGAGACCCGGTTGCGGATTCCTTCGGTAACAAAAGCCTTGGCGGTGCGGGCAGCCTCCAGCGGCGTCGCACCCTTGGCGAGTTCGGCTGTGATGGCGGCGGCCAGGGTGCAGCCGGCACCGCTGACGGCAACGTCGCCTACCTTCGGGGCGCGGAGCACTTCCATAGCCTGGCCGTCATAGAAAACGTCGACGGCGTCCTCACCTTCCAGCCGCACGCCGCCCTTGGCGAGCACCACTGCGCCTGATGCTTCGTGGATGCGGCGGGCTGCCTCCTTGAGGTCCTCCACGGATTCGATTGCGTCCATGCCGGCAAGTGACATGGATTCGAAGTGGTTCGGGGTAACAAAGGTGGCCAGCGGAAGGATCTGCGCCTTCAGGGCCTGGTCGGTGTCCAGTGCCGCTCCCGGCTCCTGTCCCTTGCAGATCAGTACGGGGTCCAGCACGATGTTGGTCCAGTCCTGGCTCTGCAGGGCCTTTGCCACTGTGTCGATGGTGGCCGGGGTGCCCAGCATGCCGATCTTCACGGTGCCCAGGTCATAGGCAGTCTGAATGGCCTCGAGCTGGTCTGCGATGACCTGGGAATCTACAGGCACGAAGCGGTGGTTCCAGTTGTCCTTGGGATCGAAGGACACGATGCAGGTCAGGGCCGCAATGCCGTAGGTGCCAAGCTCCTGGAAGGTCTTGAGATCAGCCTGGGCGCCTGCTCCGCCGGTGGCTTCGGAGCCGGCGATGGTGAGCGTGACGGGAGGGTGTGTGTTTGAAGACATAGGTACATCTTCTACCTAACCCAGGGCGCCCCGCCACCCGGTTTCGCTGCAGGCCGCAGGGCTAGTAACGCACGTCCATAAGCCGCCAGACAGCCAGCCTCCCGGCGGCCGCTGACATTCCGATTGCCAGTGCCATAAGCAGCGGCACGCCGATCGATCCGGCGATCAGCCCAATGACCAGCCAGGCCAGCAGGGTCGGAACCAGAAAAAAGGCCAGGACATGCAGCCACTGGTTGGGAACGCCGCGCAGCATCAGCCCCAGGACCAGGCCCACGGGCGCAGCGGTCGGGAGTCCCATGCCGGCGGCATAGAACGCCGCAATCACGATGATCCAAAGGTAGCCCCAGAAATCCCGCGAGGTTCCCCACCCAATCGCTACGGTCGCCATCACAGCGACCAGCAGGCAGGCAATGGCGTACCCGGTGACAAAGGCAACGGGGCCGAAGGTGACGCGAGGGGCGAGCAGCATGGGCGCATTGGCGGAGGAAGCGGCACTGTCGGTGCCCGCTGTGGCGACACCGTCGTCGTCCGCGTTTTCAGTCATGCGATCGTGCTCCTCGCAGCAGCTTCACCACATCTTCCACGATATTGCGCACAACCGGTAGGCGGGAGAGGATCACAAGCTTGGCGACCAGCGGGGCCGTGTTTGCCACCAGGCGGCGGGAGCGTGCCTGCCCGGGAGAGGAGTCGTAGACCCAGAAGAGGGTGACGCCCATGTGGACCAGCCATAGCAGTTCCGGGAGATCGTCGCGGACCGCCAGCGGGGGCTGCGGGCGCGCAGCCTGCACGGCCTGGCGGTAGACCGCGATCGACTTGCCGCGGCCGACCTGTGCCGCGTCCGCCTGCACTGCCTGCGCCGCGCCAGTGCCCTGGCGGGTTTTCTGCGGCGCCGGGAGGGCTGCGGTCTTGAGGAACTGATGGCCCAGGGAATGGTACGGGGCAAGGACATCCAGATTTGCCTGCAGGATGACCCGCAGGTGTTCACCCAGGTTGTGCCCTTCGCGCAGCAGCGGCAGGGCGGCGGAGCGGTGTTCGTCCTGCAGCGACCGGTAGAGCTCGGCCACGATCGCGTCTTTGGAGGAGAAGTAGTAATAGGCGTTTCCCGTGGAGACGCCGGCCGCAGCGGCGATGCCGCGCATGGTGGTGCGTTCAAATCCCTGGTCGCGGAAAAGCTGCGTCGCGGCCTCTACCAGCCGCTGCCGGGTGGCTTCACTCTTTGACCCGGCGGCCATCGGTCCTCTGTTCCTCTTATGTCCTTCTACCCGCAAATTACATCACATTCTTGAACATGTTCAAAAATGTGGCGCAGGAAAAAACATGGCAGAATTGACGCTGGTCCTCTGGGCCGCCCGGGACAGCGGGCAAGTGCTAATACAGCCGGGCGTGAGCCCAGGCGAACCACTAACCGAAACGGGAAAACCATGTCTTCACCAACCCCGGCTGCTGCCCGCCAGGCACGCCCCGCACCCAGCTACGCCTCCCGGGGAAGCTCGCATTACGACCTGATCCTGACCCTGATGTGCGTCGTGATCATCGTTTCCAACATCGGAGCCTCCAAGGGCGTGGTGCTGGGCCCGGTCTTCGGCGACTTCAGCATCATTACCGACGGCGGGTTCTTCCTCTTCCCGCTGGCCTACATCCTGGGCGACGTGATCAGCGAGGTCTACGGGTTCAAGGCCGCACGAAGGGCCATTTACATGGGCTTCGCCATGGCCGCGTTCGCGGTGCTTTCCTTCGCGGTGATCATTGCCCTGCCGGGATTCGATGATGCCTACGGCGTCGAAAAGCAGGCCGCCTTCGAAGCAGCCCTGGGGCCGGTCTGGCAGATCGTGGCGGCGTCGCTCCTCGGATTCCTCGCCGGGCAGCTGCTGAACGCGCTGGTACTGACCCGTATGAAGGCGCGTTTCAGCGAACGCGCACTGGTGGGACGGCTGATGGCCTCCACTGGGGTTGGCGAATTCGCGGACACCCTGATCTTCTGCGCGATTGCAGCACCGGTGATCGGCATCACCGACGCGGGGCAGTTCGTGAACTACGTGATCTTCGGGTTTGTCTACAAGACGGCCGTGGAGTTCCTCTTTGTCCCGGTCACCTCAGCGGTAATCAAGGCGATCAAGAAGCGCGAACCGACTTACGGCAAGTCTGCCCCCAGGAAGCATAGCCTGCGGGGCCGCGCCTAGCTGTAGTACTTCCGCAGGACCTCGTCCTTGAACTCGAAGAACGTTCCGTCCTCGATTGCCAGGCGCGCGTCGTCGACCAGCTTTACGGTGAAGCGCTCGTTGTGGATTGAAATCAGCGTGTGGCTGACCATCTCATTGGCCTTGAACAGGTGCTGGATGTAGGCGCGGGAGTAGTTGGCGCACGCATAGCAGTCGCAGCCGTCCACGAGCGGCCCGAAGTCCCGCTTGAACTTGGCATTGGAGAGGTTTTTGCGGCCGTACGGCGTGTAGAACGCCGAATTGCGCGCCACACGGGTGGGGGAGACACAGTCGAAGGTGTCGGCTCCGTTTTCAATCGCGGTGAAGATGTCATCCGGCTCGGAGATGCCCAGGAGGTGCCGCGGCTTATCCTCCGGCAGTTCTTCGGTGCACCAGCGGACAATCGTTCCGAGGTTTTCCTTTTCCAGGGCTCCGCCAATGCCGAAGCCGTCGAAGCCCATGGCACCCAGGTCCCGGGAAGCCTTGCGGCGCAGGTCCTCATACTGGGCTCCCTGCAGGACACCGAAGAGTGCCTGGTACGGACGGTGTGAACGCTCTTCGGTGAGCCTGCGGTGCTCAACGAGGCAGCGTTCGGCCCACAGCCGGGTCCGTTCAAGGGAACGTTCCTGGTAGCCGCGTGAGTTCAGCAGGGTAGTCAGCTCATCGAAGGCGAACATAATGTCCGCGCCCAGCTGGTGCTGCACCTGCATGGAGATTTCCGGGGTGAAGCGGTGCTTGTCACCGTTGAGGTGGGACTTGAACCAGACGCCGTCGTCATCGATGTGTGCCAGGCGCTCCTTGCCTGGCGCGACGTCGTCATCAGCGCCGGTGGCATGCGTAGTGCCGTCGGCGTTCATGTTGATGACCTTCTTGAAACCGGCACCAAGGCTCATGACCTGGAATCCGCCCGAATCGGTGAAGGTGGGGCCGGGCCAGTTCATGAACTTCCCCAGACCGCCCGCCTCATCCAGGATGTCAGCTCCCGGCTGCAGGTAGAGGTGGTAGGCATTGGCCAGGACCGCCTGTGCCCCAAGCTGGGCAACGGACTCCGGCAGGACGGCCTTCACGGTGGCCTTGGTGCCGACGGCAATGAACGCCGGCGTGTGGATTTCTCCGTGCGGGGTGCTGATTACGCCGGTACGGCCCTGGAACTCACCGCCGTTTTCCTTGGCGCGTGAGCCGGAGTCGGGAACGGTTTCACGCAGGCGCTTACCGAGGGCAAAGGAAAAACCGGAAGAGGACACCATTCCATTTTGCCTTACCCACAGGCCCCGCCGCTCCGGGTGGGCCTGTGGCGCGGATCCGCTAAGGCCCGCCGCAGTGGGGCAGCGAGCCAGAACACATAAAGCGCCGGGGCGCTGCCCTGAAGCGTAGGGTAAATGGGGCGGTTCTCCGCCCCGGCCGCTGACTGCTGCCCGGACGTTAGAAAGGCCCTCGACGCACCCTTGAACCACCTGCGCGAAATGTTCCACATTGCCCCTGCCAACAATGACCACCGCGTAGCCATCCGCTGCGGGATTGGCATCGGTGTGCCGCTCCTTACCCTCCTGCTGCTCGGCCGGATCGACCTGGCCATCTTCGTTGCGTTCGGTGCCTTTACCGGCATCTACGGCAGGAACGAACCGCACCGCCAGCGCCTCGGGCACCAAATGCGCGCCGGAACGCTTATGTTCGCCGTGATTCTGGCCGGGGTACTGACGTCCCGGCTGGGCCCGGGCGAGTGGGGAATCGTGCTGGGGACCACGGTGGTTGCGGGACTGGGAACCGTAGCCACAGGCTTCTGGCGGCTCCGTCCGGCTGGATCGCTGTTCCACATCTTCGCTTATGCAGCCATCTCATCCGTCCCCGGGCATCCGCCCATCTGGCAGGCCATGCTGGCAGCGGGCGCAACGATCGCCTTCGCCCTCCTCCTGGGGTGCTCCGGGATGCTCCGGGCACGGTACCGAACGCCCTGGGAGAAGCCAGTGCGGCTGCCTCTCTCTTCCGCCCAGCGCAAGGCGGTCTGGACGGACGGCGGCCTTTATGCAGTGGCGGCAGCGTCCGCCGGGTCCATAGCGACGCTGCTGGGGATTGGCCACAACTACTGGGCGATGGTTGCGGCGACGGTTCCCCTGGTTGGGGCTACCTTCCGGCACCGGATACACCGCGGGATAAACAGGATGCTCGGAACCTTCGGCGGGCTTGGCATCACGGCGGTGATTCTGCTGGCCGGGCTGGCGCCGTGGCAGCTGGTCCTGGTGATCGCACTGCTGCAGTGCGGAGCTGAGCTTTTCATCGCCAGGAACTATGCGCTGGCCCAGGTGGTCATCACCCCCCTGGCGCTGCTGAGCACGGAGCTTTCCCACGCCAGTGATCCCGTGACGCTCATTCAGGATCGTGCGGTGGAGACAGTGATCGGTGCAGCAGTGGGCATGGCGCTGGTAATACTGCTGCAGGTCCGGGCGAACCGCGTTCAGCCACGGAAAAGCGGCACCCATCCCGGAGCTGCCGCCCGGGCCTAGAGGTCCAGGTTCAGCCCGCGCACCGCGCTCAGCTCGGTGCGGATGCGCCGCTGCAGCTCGGCGTCGGAATAGGTTTGCGACCCGCCGTGCGCACGCAGGTAGAGAAGCGTGTCCAGGCGCAGGATCCGCCAGTCCCGCTCGCTGTGTTCGTCCCCTGCTTCGGCCGCCCGCTGGATTTCGCGGTCGTACAGGTTTGGTTCGTTGAGCTGGCGCTGCAGGAGCTCAGCCGAGAGCTTGGCTTTTAGCGGGTCCGATTCCGCGTGGTCTCCGGCACGGACAGCCTGTGCAAAGGCGGCTGAGGCTTCGCGGTCTCCGGTTTCATGCGTGATGTGTGCCGCGAGGGCGAGGGCACCCTGGATCCAGTTCCAACGGCCGTAGTTTCCGTCGAAGCCCAGTCCGGTAATCAGGCTGCAGACGGCCAGCGCGTTCTCAGCGTCGCCCAGATCGACGTACAGCGTGTGCGCCAGGTCCCGCACGTCCTGCAGGTTGCTGCCGGCTTTGACGTTCAGGCCCCGGCCGAGCCGCGCGGACAGTTCCTTGACGGTGCGGTCCTCAGGGTGGGCGGCTTCGGCGGCGGCCAGGACGGCGGCGTAGGTTTCTTCCTCGGTGGGGACGCTGCGGACGGCTTCCGCGGCATTCTTCTCGGGTGCAGGAGCTGCGACGCGGACAGCCGAGCCGTAGGCGATGCGCAGGGTTTCCCCGTCTTTCAGGTCTGCGATCACCAGTGCGGGAGTGCCGAGGTCATCTTCCTCAACGCGGACCGCTGCCAGCGGTGCCAGGGTCAGCTCGTCCAGGACAATTTTCTGCCCTGGTACAAGCAGTTCGGCATTGACCCGGAAGGCATACTTATCCGGCACACTCATCGACATGGCTGTTCCTTAGCACTCGAAGCTCGGCCCCAGTATATAAACGTAGGGTAACGCCTACCGGCCCCACCCGGCGGAGGCGAGGGCCTGGCGCAGCAGGTCGCCGCGGCCGCCGGAGAACTCGGAGTAGATGGCAGGGCTCAGGGCTTCTTCAGGTGTCAGCCAAGACAGTTCAAGTGCGTCCTGGCGCGGATCGCACTCACCGGTAACGGGAATCAGGTAGGCCAGGGCGACGGCGTGCTGGCGCTCGTCAGTCAGGCCGGTCTGGGACGGCGACGGGAAGTACTCCGCGACGGCGAAGGGCGCCAGGCTGGGAGGCAGCTGCGGCAGGGCCATGGGGCCGAGGTCCTTCTCCAGGTGGCGCAGGAGCGCGGCGCGGATGGTCTCCCGGTACATCACCCGGCCGGAAACGAACGTCCGGACCATCTTGCCCTCGGGAGTTGCCTGCAGCAGCAGTCCCACCTCCGTGACGTACCCCAGCGGATCACACCGGACCGGGACGGCCTCCACGTATACCATGGGAAGCCGCTGCCGTGCTTCGTGCAGGTCTTCCTCCGAGAGCCAGCCTGGATACGGGTCAGGAGTGCGTACGTTCATAGCTAGTGTTCTACCCCAAAGGCGGCAGCCGAGTCATACGGCGCGCTCGGCTTCGGCCAAGGGCGGAACTTGCCCCGGACCTTTCAGGGCCACCCCGGCAAGCCTACGATTGAGGCCATGAAGACCGAGCTGCCGGAGCTTCTGCTCCCTGACGCAGCGGCCTGGCGGGCCTGGCTGGAAGAGCATCACCTGCTCTCTGCAGGTGTGTGGCTCGTCATCGGCAAACAGGGCGGAACTGCAACGGCGCTCACCCGGCAGTCAGCATTGGACGAGGCCCTGTGCTTTGGCTGGATCGACGGCCAGGCAGCCCGCCGGGACGAGGAAAGCTATCTGCAGCGTTATACCCGCCGCGGACCGCGCAGCATGTGGTCGCTGCGCAACGTGGGACACATCGGCAGGCTGGAAGCGGCCGGGAAACTTCATCCGGCGGGACGTGATGCGGTTGAATCGGCCAAGGCAGACGGCCGGTGGGACGCTGCCTACGCCGGTCCGGCCACGGCCGAAGTTCCGCAGGACCTGCTCGACGCGATCGCGGCCAATGAGAGTGCGCAGTCCATGTACGAGGTCCTCTCCTCCCAGAACCGCTTTGCCATGGCCTACCGGCTGGGGCAGCTCAAGACCCCCGCGGCCAGGGAACGCAACATAGCCCGCTTTGTAGACATGCTCAGCCGCCGCGAGACCTTTTATCCACAAAAGCGGTTCCCAGACTAGGAGTCCACCATGTGCCGGCTTTTCGGAATGCATGCAGGTCCAAAACCCGTAACCGCAACGTTCTGGCTGCTCACCGCACCGGATAGCCTGGCCGAGCAGAGCCGCAGGATGGCAGACGGATTCGGGCTCGGGGTGTTCGATTCGGACGGGAAACCGGTGGTGGACAAGGCTCCCATGCCGGCCTACGAGGACCGTGCCTACGCCTCTGCCGCCCGCACCCTCAAAGGAACTACCTTCATTGCCCACGTGCGGTATGCCAGCACCGGGGAAGACACCCTGGTGAACACACATCCCTTCCTCCAGGACGGGCGGCTGCTCGCCCACAACGGTGTTGTAGAGGACCTGGACAAACTTGATGACCGGCTGCGGTCCCTGGAAGTGATGGACCTGGTCAAGGGGCAGACGGACAGTGAACGGGTCTTTGCCCTGATCACCGGGCTTGCCCGGCAAAACGGCGGGGACCTGGGGGAAGCGCTTACGGAAGCCATCACGTGGATTGCGGAGAACCTGCGCCTCTACGCGGTGAACCTGGTGATCACCACTGACACGGAGCTGTGGGCCGTGCGGTATCCGGACACCCACCCGCTGTACGTCCTGCAGGAGAGCGCTGACGATCCGCACCGGGGCAAGCGCTCCGCCCGGATCAGTGTCAAGAGCGATGAAATGGAGCAGCTCCAGACCCCGGCGGTGATGGTGGCAACAGAACGGATGGATGAGAACCCGAACTGGCGGATGATGGACGCCGGCGAGATCCTCCGGGTGGACAAGGACCTGAATACGGAGCGGTTCTTCCCGCTTCCCCAGCATCCCCAGCATCTGCTCACCCTTGCGGACCTGGATCCCCACACGGCGGCGTCGCAGCACCCCCTGAAGGTGGCCGGCACCTAGGGCCAGACGGTCACGTGTCCTGCGGATCAGTCTCCAGCCTGGTCACCCGCAGGGCGGCCTCGAGCACCATCCAGGCCTGCAGCTGGGTTGAAAGCTCGACGCCGGTGCCCGGGGGATAGGTTTCGTCCGCCGTGCTGCGGGGATCAGAAGGGAAAACCGCCAGATTGTTCCGTTCCGCGCGCCCCTTCCAGAACCGGTCCGCCAGTTCCGTGACCAGGGCGCCGGCTGTTCGGCGGGAACCGGCGTCCAGGGTTGGGGCGGCAGCTGCCTCGGCAAGGTACCTGCACAGAATCCCGGTGAACAGCCCTCCGTCGCCGCTGCCGTGCGTACGGAGCAGGGGAGTGCCGCCGTCGTTATGCACCAGGTTCCGCGATACCGCCCGGACAAGGTCCGCCGCCCGGCCCAGGTTGGCGTTTCCGCCGAGTTCCAGCAGCGCTCCCAGAACTGGTCCCTGGTTGTACGTAAAGTGCGCCCGCTCCAGTGCCGGCGGAGCGTTTTCGGCGCCTTGCCGGACGCCGTCGTAATACAGCCCGGTACTGCGGTCCAGCAGTGTGGCGTTCAGCCAGTCCACGAGTTCCTGGGCCCGCTCGCGCTCGCCGGTGCGGGCGAAGTAGAGGGCCGCCGGGGACGTTGCGGGGGTGTTCTTGAAGTTGCGTGCCCGGTTCCAGTAGACGCCTCCGCCCAGGTCCTGGGTATGGCCTGATCGCAGGGCCCGTCCCAGGGCTTCGCGTGCCCGCTGGTGCCTGGGCTTGTTGCCGCGGGGCGGCCCAGGGAGGGTATCCAGGCGCAGCACCGCCAGCGCGAGCCAGGCCATGTCATCGAAATAGTGGTTGGTGTACCGGCCTGCGTTGCGGATCCGGATGGTGCGCACCACCTGTTCGGCCAGGGCCACGGGGTCTGCGCCGGCCACCGGTGCCCGGCTGCGCAGGCCGGTGTCCACAAGAACATCCACATAGTGCGCCTGCCACCAGTAATGCCAGGGCCCGACGCCGCGGGGCAGCGGCTGGGGTGCGCGGACAGCGCCGAGATGGGTTCCCGGCAGACCCAGCAGCCTGCCGCCGAAAGCGGCCGTGATCGAATGGGCAGCGGTGTCGGCACGCTGTTCAGCAAGGCGGACGGTCTGTGCTGCGGGCATGCGACCCACCATAGACCCGACGAATGGGCAGCGTCACGGTCTGCGCCGGCTGAACTGCCTCCCGGGAGGATGCGGTGTGCTGCCAGTCACAGTAGGCTCGTGGGACCGCACGCGCACTTGCGCACTTTTTGATCCCTGACCCCAGGAGGACACATGCAGTTATCCGGTGCTTCGGCCATTGTCACGGGAGCAGCTTCCGGGCTGGGACGGGCCACGGCCCGCCGGCTCATCGATGCGGGAGCCGAAGTGGTGCTGGTAGACCTGCCGTCTTCCGGGGGCCTTGCCTACGCCGGGGAGCTGGGGGACTACGCACACTTCGTGCCCGGGGACGTGACGGATCCGGACCAGATGCAGGCCGCGGTGGAAGCCGCCATGGCAGCGGCCCCGCTGAGGGTTGCCGTGAACTGCGCCGGAATCGGTACCCCCGGCAAGGTCCTGGGCCGCAACGGAGTGTTGCCGCTGGAGGATTTCAACCGGGTTATCCAGGTGAACCTGGTCGGCACCTTCAACGTCACACGCCTGGCTGCGGCAGCCATGGCTGAGACCGACCCGGTCTCCGGCGACGGCGGTACGTCCGAGCGCGGGGTCATCATCAACACGGCGTCGGTGGCAGCGTTCGACGGACAGATCGGACAGCCGGCATATTCAGCGTCCAAGGGCGGTGTTGCAGCGATGACGCTGCCGCTCGCCCGGGAACTTGCACGTCACCTGATCCGGGTGATGACGATTGCGCCCGGGATCTTCGAGACCCCGATGGTGGCCGGCCTGCCGCAGGACGCCCAGGACTCACTGGCCGCGCAGATTCCGCACCCGTCCCGCCTGGGCCGCCCGGACGAGTACGCCTCGCTGGTGGAGCACATCGTCTCCAACCCGATGCTGAACGGCGAGACCATCCGGCTCGACGGGGCTATCCGGATGGGGCCGAAATAGGGCGTGAGCATGCTTCCCGACGCCGACTTTTTCAGTTTCGAACAACTGCTGAGCACTCAGGAGCGGGCCAAACTCACGGAGCTGAGGTCCTTCCTCTCCACCGAAGTCGCCCCCTATGCCGCCGCATGGTGGAATGAGGCCCGTTTCCCGGTGGAACTCCTGCCGGGGCTCGCGTCCCTGGGGCTGTCAACGCCGGTGCAGCGCGGCTACAGTCCGCTTTTTGCCGGTCTGGTCATTGCCGAAATGACCCGCACGGATACTTCAATCGCCACGTTCTTTATGGTCCATCACGACCTCTTTGTCGAGGGACTGCACGCGTTCGGCTCCGAGGAACAGCAGGCGCGGCTGCTTGCCGATGCCCAGTCCCTGAAGATCACCGGAGCCTTCGCGCTGACAGAACCGGATCACGGTTCGGATGTTGCCGGCGGCATGGCCACCACGGCAGTGCGCGACGGCGACACCTGGGTCCTTAACGGAACCAAACGCTGGATTGGCAACGGGACGTTCTGTGACTGGATGCTGCTGTGGGCCAGGGAACCGGCCACCGGCAAGGTCCGTGGATTCCTGCTGGATGCCTCCCTGCCGGGAATCAAGCGGACCCGGATCGAGAACAAGACTGCCCTGCGCACGGTGCAGAACGCTGACATTGAGCTTACGGATGTACGGGTTTCCGAAGCCGACCGGCTGGCAGGCATCGACAGCTTCGAGGACACCAAGCACCTGCTCCGCGGCTCGCGGATCATGGTGGGCTGGCAGGCAGTGGGCCAGCAGCTGGCGGCGTTCGACGTCGCCCGTGCCTACGCCGTCGAACGCCTGCAGTTCGGGCGGCCGCTGGCTTCCTTCCAGCTGGTGCAGGAACAGCTGGTCCGGATGCAGGGCAACACCGTGGCGTCCACAGCCATGCTGGCCCGCGTCAGCGAATTGGAGCAGGGGGGTTACGGGGCAGTGTCCGACGACGGATCGGCCCGCGGCGACATGGCCCGGGCCGCGCTGGCGAAGTCCTATGCCAGCCGGCTGATGCGCGAAACCGTGTCCCTTGGCCGCGGGCTCCTGGGCGGGAACGGGATTGTCACCGACTACGGCATGGCCAAGATCTTTGCGGATGCGGAGGCGATTTACACCTATGAAGGTTCGTATGAGATCAACGCGCTGATCGCCGGACGGGAAATTACCGGGGTTTCGGCGCTGCGCTGAGGATCCGGGTGCGCGCAGCGCCGGCGGCTAAAGTTTCCACTCTTCGCTGTACTCAAACAGGTTCAGTCGCACCCCGACCTGGAAGATCGTGAGGCTCAGCAGGTCCCATCGCAGGAGCGTGAGCTTGGCCGAGCCGGTAAGGCCCAGCGCCAGGAAGATGCTGGCGTCTATCTCGGCTTCCGTCGGCGGAATGCCCTTCACGCCCAGTTTCGCGGCAAACCCCGCCTTGGCAGACAGGGAGATGTCAGGGCCCGCGAAGCTGTAGATCCTGCTCTGGTAGGACACCTGCGGTCCGGCTGCGACCTCGCCCTCCAGGGAGAAGGAGGTTTCGCCCAGTACCTGGCGGGGTTTGGGCAGCACATACGTTGTTGGAGTGTCCTCCTTGATGCGCTTCATGCCGTTAGCCGTGGTGTAGACGAAGCCAAACGTGTCCGCCCGTTCGATTCCGATGGCGGGTATATCTGCCTCTGCCTTTAGCGTGCCGCTGAAGACCATGGCGAAATTTAGCCGGTTGGTGATCGCCACCGGTACCGGCCCGGCCATAAAGGTGGTAGTTGGAAGCGCAACTTCGGCGACCTTGAGATCAGCGTTCCACCGGCTTTCAACCTGAACCCAGGCCTGGATCGAGGCGGACGCTTTCAGCTTGGACTTAAATTCAATTCGGAACTCCTCAATACTCACTCCCCGCGGGATGACCTTCCATTTGAATTGAAACTTGGTCTTCAGGACAAAAGCGAAGCCGAGGTTCAGTTCTCCGCCGCCGCGGATTGCAACGCCGCCCTCATCGCCGCGCTGCTTCTCAGACCAGGCCTCGAATTCCCAGGGTTCCAGTTTCTGACCCGCTGTCCTGATCTTCGGGACACCGTTCTCAACGACGAAGGCTACGCTGGCGTCAACCTTCGTTGTCCAGTCGGCGGAGAGGGAAGCACCGGGACCTCGCAGCGGACCGCCGCAGTCGCCGTCGCCCGTTGCGGGAGCGCCGGGAGCAATCCATGTACCGTCGTCGCCGATGTCCTCGCCCAGCGGTTCCTGTCCATCTGTGCCTGGCAGCCGGCACGCCGTCTTAAAGTCTGCGGGATCCGGCACATTGAATTCATCATTGCTGAGCTCAAGGTCGACGTCGTCCCCGCTCACGATCTCCGCATAGGTTCCTTCCGCGGGAACGTGGGGGTTCCCGTGTCCATCGACGATCTGGACGTCTGCCACCGGGATGTCCGGGCCGGAACCGCCGCTTTCCTGACCAATCGCGAAAGTACCCGTCACCACGTCCAGGGGGTCCTCCGCCTGGGCGATCAGATCCTCGGCGACAACGTCCTGGCCCTCGCCATAGCCTTCGGTCTCATCTATATCCACCTGGAGGAAAAGCTCTTCCAGGGGAACTTCGACGGTGGAGACCTCCCAGGACCCTGCGACCAGGTCCATGGAGGACAAACGGCCCAGGAAGCCGGAAGGAGCCGTCGGCACGGGAGCGCTGACGATAATGTCTCCCGGTTCCAGATCCGGCCGCTGCATGAACCTCAGGTTGAATTCGTCCAGCACCTCAAATTCAAGCTCGGTGGTATCGAGGTGGAAGACCTCCGCCTCGGGCGAGACCACGGTGTCTCCCTCTTCTGCCACGTCGAGGGTCAGCCGGACGCGGTCCGAGGCGCGGGCAGTCCCGGGATCGGAACGGTCGAAGACAGTGGCAACGTAGTCGAAGTCTCCGTCCTCAGGTGCAAGCGAACGGAAGCTCCACAGGATCTCGTCACCGGCGGGGTTCAGTTCGGCCAAGCCGATAAACCCGACACTTGGCGAGCTGATGGCGATCCGGTCGACTGAATTTGCACCCGTGGATACTGTGCCTTCGAGCGTAAAGTAGCCCGTCTCGGTGAGGTCAAGGCTCTGGCGGTCGAGGGGTGAGGTGATCTCAATGGACGCCGGATCCGCGTTGTTGTAGGGGACGGGATTGCCCAGGAAACTACCCAGCGGCTGGAGCGTGAGAGTTGCCGAGCCCCGGCGAATCGAGACCTGGGATTCCCCGTTGGCCACCGGCACCAATGCGAGCTGCGGCTGGGCACCTGCCGTGGGGTCGACTGCTTCCCCGCGTGCCCGGCCATTTACCGGACCATCCCAGGCGAGCGTGGTGGTCTGGCCGCCGATGACGTTCCCTGCCTGGGTTAGGACAAGGGCATAAGCGGCATCATGATCATCAGCCAGCCGCACGGGACTGGGTTCTTCTCCGGCAGCTAGACGCTGGCGCACGGTGTGCCGCTGCTCGGTGTTCACGACGTAACTGCCGTGATGGTTGGCTTTTGCTGCGTCTTCTATTGCCTCGGATACCCAGCCGGTCACGGACGCGCGCAGTGTTCCTGTGTTGCCCGCCGTTTCCAGGGCTGCGGTGACGCCACCCTGGTCTTCAGCATCGACAACAGTGGAGACGACCGTACGGCCCGCGGGCAGGACGAGCCGCTGCCCGTCACCCAGTACCACCGTGTCTGCTGCGGCGAGCGTAACGTCCAGGACCACATGAACGCTTCGTGCCAGAACACTCGAGACGCCGCCGTCGCCGGTCAGGCCTATCCAGAGCGGTTCCTGGCTCAGGCCGTTTCCTGCCAGACCGGCAGCTGTATCTGCACGCAGCACAGGTTCCGGGAGGGCAAGGGTCGCACCTCCGGATGCCGGCGAGCCGTCGAAATAGGCCAAGGGCTCCACCCTGGCATCTGCCTCACCGTCTGCCCAGAGACTGACTTTGCCCTGGTTTAGCGGGAGCAGGACCGCCGTCGACACCGCAGTGCTGCCCCCCATGTGCAGCACTGCGGTGTCGGCGGCGGTGTAGGCAGTCAGGTCCGCAGCCGGCTCGAACACAGTCAGGCGGACCAAGGCGGCTGAATGGGACTCCGCCGCACTGCCAAGATAAACGGTTCCCGCCGGATCGGTGGGGAGCCGGTCTCCGCGTCCTACGGCACTGTCAATTACCGGGAGGCTGGGTTCGACCGGAGTGAATTTTGGCTCCGGGGCGGTCCTCACCGCGCTGAGGTTTGCCAGCGCATCCTGGGTGGTGGCCGCAGCGGGCGGGGGTACAGCGACAAGTGTCAGAGCCGCTGCGGTCAGGGCCGCGACGGCGCCCCGGACACTAACCCGCCCCGCGAGGGAAACGGATGGATGGATAGCCCAGATGCGGCTCATTGTTCTTCCCCACCTTCCGAAGCAGGGGTACTGCCTTTCCCCCTCAGGACGAGGAACAGGCCAGTTCCGGTAAGTGCCGCAGCAACTGAGAGCACCAGTGCCAGGAACGGTGCTGATGCGCCGGTCTTGCCGAGGGCCTTCGGATCGCTTCCCTGGGCAACGGGCCCGGACGCGGGACCGGATTCATCCTCCGCGCCGTTGCCTCCTGGCTGGACGGGGGTTACCTCCCCGCCGCCGTCGGGCGCTGGGCCTTCGACGAGGTCTTTCCAGGTGACCCAGCCTCCGTTTGCCTCTGCGGGGTCCAGGGCCGCTTCACGGATCAGATGTTCTGAGAGAACTCTGCCTGCTGTGTCGGTAAAGGAAACCGCTACATCCGCGGTGATCCGGCGCTCCACGGAGAACCTCACTTCGTACGTCCCGGAGGAAACGGGTGCCGTCGCCGTAGCGCCAAAAACCGTTCGGGAAACGGCGGCGTCCGTCCAGGTGCCGCCCCCTGCACGCCAGGAAACCGAAGCCACGCCCGTACGCGCGGCTTCCGACTCAACATCGATCCATACCTGTGCAGCCTCCGGGGGCGCCTCAAGAACCGACGGCGTTGCCGCGGATACTGGGGCTGCCAGGACGCTGGAGAAAAGGATGGTGAGGACGAAAAGGAGACCGGAGCGCCGGCGCCGATGCCGGTGGCCGGGAATATGACGTTTCACACAGGAAGGGTAACAACATAAGTTGGATTGAGTTCAAAGTTGGACCAAGGTTACCTGCATGTGTCGGATGTGGGGTTTTACCCTCAGAAATCCTTCCACGGCCGACTGGGCTCGCGGCGGGCAGCAGGGTCGATGGAGATATCGCTTGTGAAACTGAATGTCAGTAGGCTTAGTATCGGTAAGTGTAAGTCCCTACTGAAAGGCGAAGCTGCTGATGACTGAACAGAACCCGGACCACAGCGACAACCCGGCCCTGGCCGACGATCTCGCCGATGTAGTGACCCCGGACGAGCTCACTGTCGTTTCCGGTGAGGACCTCCTGGACGAGGACGAGCTCACGGATGCTGAGGACCTGAGCTATCCCGGTGCCGCAGAGGACAACCCCGATGCCTGGCAGGATGACCCCCTGATCAACGAGGAACCGCTGGCCGGTCAGCCAGGAGCCGAGTCTGACCAGACGCTGCGGGATGAAACCGCCGAAGAACGGTACGAGGACGGCGATTCCCAGATTCCGCCGGAGGAACCGACGATCGGAGAAGCTGCACGAGACGTCGATTTTGGAGACTCCTCGGTGGACCCGCTTGAGGACGGCAGCGATGACCCTGCCCATGCCGGCGGCGACCCGCTCTCCTCCTTCAGCCCGGACGACGAGCCGCTCTAGGCCTTAATTCGACAGAAGGCATCCTTCCGCCGGGACTACGGTGGAAGGATGCCTTCTTTTCGCGTCCAGCTCAACATTCTTGGCCTGCGGCCCGGGAACCCGCCCGAAGCGGTCATGGACGCGGCTGTCCAGGCCCTGGAAGCCAGCCACCATGTGGAGGCGAACCAACTGGATATCGTCTCCGGAGTACCCAGGATTACGCTGCGGTTCATGGTGCCTGCGAACGAATATGGGGTGGAGAACTCGCTAGCCCGGCGTGCGGCCATGAACATGCGCCACGCGGTGGAACAGGTGGCTAGATGCGAACAGCTTCGGGTTCTTCGGCGTCAGCGTGGGCGCTGGCTTCCGCTTTGAGCCATGCACGCTGCGCCCGTCTCCGGGCGTGGTCAACCTGGTGCCGGCGGGACCCCGCTGAAACAATGACGAGGAATCCGGCAATAAACGCGGCAGCGGCCATCCAGACGGCGGGCTGATTCGCCAGGAGTCGTGCGAACCCGAGCCCGGCAAGCCCAAAGACCACACTTAGTGCCACCGGCAGCTGGCCCCGTCCAGTCATGCACACGGTGGTTACCCCTACCACCAGGGACACCAGGGCAATCAGGGTCCAGGCCTCAGCACCCCACCCTCCGACGTCGGCATCCGTTTCTACCAGCCAACTCCCCAGACAAACGAGAAGTGCCAGCGAGCCAACACCGAGCAGTATTCCGGAGGGGATGTCCGTGACGGCCTGTTCGCTGCGGCTGCCTGCAGGTGACGTGGTACCGAGATGGATGGCAGTGAGCCCAATGCCGACCAGCGCGGCGGCGAGCCAAAAAGCAGCGGCCGCGCTGCCGCTTTGGGCCGCCCACAGCCATAGTGCGCCCAGAACCACGCCGGATGCTGCCACAGGACCGGTCCAGCCATGGCGCGGGTTGGACCGCTGGGACGGCAGCCACTGGTGAATGGCATAACCGATTCCGCCGGCGAATACGGGCAGCCACAGCACCCAGACCCAGGCGAAAACACCCAGATGGGACCCGCCCGGATCAAGAACATCCCCATCTCCGTGGACGTGCACCGGCCAGCCGGAGTCCGAACGCGTCAGGAGATACGCCGAAGGGACGGCGGCGGCGATCATCGCCGTGACCACGATTCGGCGTGTTGTGTCCGAAACTGCGGGACGCTCCAGCTGGAACCGTACCCGGGAAGGACCGCGAAGGTGGTGGACGCGGCTATCTTCCGGGGGGAGGGCATGCTGCCTCAGGATTCCTTCGAAGGCGTCCGCTTCAGGTTGGGCTGGAGCCGGCGCCGAAGGCGGCAGCGCAGCGGGACCGCTGTTGGTAGCGGGTGCGGAAGTCAGCTTGTGAATGGTTGGGGGCACTGCCGGCGGGGGCGAGGGGGCCAGCGGAGGCACGAACGACGTAACGGACTCGGCTGGAGACGGATCTGTCTCCGCGGGGCGTGCTGGACGGGGGAGCATGCCGGATTCCTTTGGCTCGAGCAGGGCCCCGGCCACTGTGCCGGGGCGAACCTCACTTAGGGTAGCGAGCGGATTCAATCCGGGGAAGAGATTTTTCCTGCCTCTTTGCAGGTCAGAGCGCTGAAGACCGGATCAGTCTGTCACGGCAGGTGCTGGATAGGCGCCGAGCGAGAGCTGGCTGCGGTACTCCGCCGGCTGGCGAGTGAGCGGGTCGGTGAACTGTACCGACCGGGCAAGCAGCTGAAGCGGACGTGTGTAGTCGTCCGGTGCCTGGTCCAGCAGGACGGGGTAGAACGGGTCGTTTAGGATTCCGATCCCGAGGGAGGCCATGTGCACCCTTAGCTGATGGGTCTTTCCGGTGTGGGGGAGCAGCCGGTAGCGTCCGATTCCGTTGGACTGCTCGATCAGCTCGATCCTGGTTTCCGCGTTGGGTTCTCCGTCAACCTCCTGGGCGAGGAGATAGGTGCGGGACTTGATCATCCGGCTGCGGACAATCCGAGGCAGCTCAAGGTCCTCCCGGACGGGGGCGACTGCCTCATATTCCTTCTGAATGCGGCGTTTCTCGAACATGATCTGGTACTTGCCGCGTGTCTGGGGATTCGTGGAGAACAGCAACACGCCTGCCGTCATCCGGTCAAGGCGGTGCATCGGGATCAGATCGGGGATATCAAGGGCGACCCGAAGCCGGACCAGCGCGGATTCCGCGACGTACATTCCCCCGGGCGTGGTTGGAAGGAAATGCGGTTTATCCACTACCAGCAGGTTTTCGTCCTGGTGCAGGATGTTGATTTCAACTGGGAGGCGGTCTTCCGTGGGAAGCTCCCGGTAGTACCAAATGAAGGTGTGTTCGCGCAGCGGCGTGTGGCGGCTTAGCCGCACTCCGCCCAGCCCAACGACTTCGCCGCGGTCGAAGCGGTCAATGATGCCGTCCGGATCCACGTGACCAAAGCGGTCAAGAACGTACTCCATGGCGGTTTCCCAGGGCCCCTCAGCAGGCAGCCGGAGCCGCGTGGCATTGACTCCGTTTCGGACGGGAAGGGGGGATTGCATCACCCTTCAAGGGTACCGGCGGCCGGGGAGGGGCCTTTGCATGGAGCTGAAGGCCTACTCGCCCTCCGGGGAGCTGGTCGCGGAACAGCAGGTGGAACTCGACTGGAAACGCGTGGGTGGATCTGCACGCTGCGGGGGACCGCATGAAGCGCAGGCAACCATCACCCCAGCTGTGTAACGGGCGCAGGCTGGCAATGCGGACAGTAATACAGGTCGCGCAGCTCAAGTTCGTTATCGCCCAGCAGCTCGTGGACAACCTTCGTTCCGCAGCGCAGGCAGCCGCGTTTCTCCCGGTTGTAGACCCAGAGCGGATCCCGGCCGGCCATTCCGGTAGTGATACGCCGCGACCGGGACTTGTTGGCCTCCAGCAGCCGTTTGGAAAGGTCCACCAGACGCACCAGATCAGGTACATCGCCGACGGGAGTCATCGGATGGACGCCAATCAGGAAGCACAGTTCACACCGGTAGACGTTTCCCAGTCCTGCCAGGTTCCGCTGGTCGAGCAGGGCCAGCCCAATCGGACGCTCAGGTACGGACGCCAGCCTCCGCCGAGCCTCTTCAGCGTCCCAGTCGGGCCCAAGCAAATCGGGGCCGAGGTAGCCCACAGCTTCCTCTTCACCGCTCCGGGGGAAGACACGCAGGATGCCGAGTTCGAATCCCACCGCCTGGTGGTCCGCAGTCTCCAGCACGGCCCGGGCCTTGAAGGCCGGGCGCCGCCAGCGCTCGCCGCGGCCGTACACGTGCCAGAGCCCCTCCATCTTCAGGTGCGAGTGAACTGTCCAGCCCTCAGATTCACCGGGGCCGGGAGCGACCCGGATCAGCAGGTGCTTACCCCGCGAAACAACTTCTTCAACCTCGCGGCCGCTCAGGTTTGTGGTCGCAAACCGGGGAACCCGGAAATCGGTGCGCGTTAGCTTACTGCCCGCCAACGCAGAGTCGAGGCCGCGGGCGGCCCTCCAAACGGTATCCCCCTCAGGCACCGGTGCTCCGGCACAATCTAGACACGGTAACGCAGCCCCTTTGGAGTCGAATAGAAACCGGCAGCCATCAGCGCAGTAGCAACCGGAGTGTCCAGAACGTCGGCCCCGTTTGCCTTTTCCACTGCCATTTTCTCCGCTGCCCCGCGCCGGATGATGTCCACCAGCGACGCGGCCGCCAGCAGCAGGATCTCTGCCTCGTCTGTGTAAGTGAGCAGCGTCTTGCCGCCGCGCTCTACGTACAGCACCAGCTCGCCGTCGACCATCACCACCAGTGCGCCGGCCTTCCGCCCGGGGCGGTGGCCACCCTCGGCAGCGGGCCACGGCAGTGCTGCGCCGTAGGGATTCGCCGGATCTGTTGCCGCGAGGGCCACAGCCTGGGGCTCGGGGACCGCCAGCTGGTTCTCGCGGGAGAAGGAACGAAGCCGGTCAACCGTTGCCGGTACGGCAAACTGCGCCGCTCCCAGCTGCTCAATGAAGTATCCGCGCCGGCAGCGCCCCATCTCCTCCAGCCGGGCCAGCACCTTGTAAAGAAGCCCAAAACCGCCGGGAACGCCCTCGCTGGCCACCGACCCGCGCGTCACAATGCCGTAGCGGTCCATGAGCAGCTCGGCCGTGGCATGGGCATGCACCGTTGTGTCCGTTTCCACGGGCGGCAGCAGGCTCCAGCGCCCGGCAACCAGGGGCTGCGGTCCGCGCGCCGGCAGGTTCTGTTCACCGGCCAGCCGCAGCGACGAGGTGCTCAGGCTGCCGCGGGGAGTACGGCCCAGCCGTCCCAGCCGGGCCGTCCGCGCCCGCGGCGTCGAGGACCGCTGCTTGTGCGCGGTTTTTCCGCCGGAGAGCAGGGACCGTACCGGGGTGAAGGTGTCGTTCGTGATTCGGCCCGCCCACACCAGTTCCCACAGTGCCGGCACGATCTCCGAATCCGGAAGCAGGGATCCGCCGTCCTGCAGCGGCCCGCTGTTCAGGACCTCGGCGATCTGCCGGAAGAAGTAGGCGCCCGAGCCGGAGAGCAGTTCCAGGAGCCGGGCCTGCAGTTCCGTGGGGACAAAGTCGGGGTCTGGATTCAGCGTCAGCGGCGCATTTTCTGCCAGATGCAGCGCGATCCAGCCGTCATTTCCGGGCAGGGAACCGGTTCCGGACCAGATAACTTCACCGGTGGCCGTGAGTTCATCAAGCATGGCCGGCGCATAGTCCCGTACCCGGGACCCGAGGATGAGCGGTTCCCATGCCGATGCCGGAATGGGCACACCGGAGAGCTGGTCAATGACGGTAGCGACGCCGTCCAGCCCCCGCAGCGAGGAACCCACGTTCTGCCAGACCGGCAGGAAACGCCCGTACGTGGGCGGGTCCACGGGCTCGACGTCGGAACGAAGGGCCGCCAGGGACCGGCGCCTCAGCCGGCGCAGCACCTCGGCGTCACACCACTCCGACCCGGCTGGAACACCGGGAACCGTGATTACTGCCGGCGGAAACTGGTCCACGCCGGATGCAGCATCCAGGACCTGCGCCTCGGTGGGACGGAATTCGCCTTCGGCCACCCGGCCCTCTCCGGCCAGCCGCTGCAGCGTGGTGGTGACGACGGCGACGCCCAGTCCCAGCCGGGCGGCGGCCTCCGCAGCGGTGAAGGGACCGTGCGTCCGGGCATAGCGGCCCACCAGGTCCCCGAGCGGGTCCGGTACGGGTTCCACAAAGGCCAGCGGGACCCCCATCGGCAACGGCACGCCAAGCGCGTCACGAAGCCGGGCGGCGTCCTCGATGGCGGCGTACCGCTGGGTGCCGGCGATCCCGGCCTGCAGCGCGCGGTTTGCCCGCACCAGTTCGCGCAGCAGCTGTTCTGCCTCGGCTTCCGTGGCGTGGGAGGGACGGGCAGTCTCGCCGCTGCCTGTTTGAGTGTTGCCGGGCTCAACCGGCTCCAGGCGCACCGCGACTTCCGCCGCCGTCAGCGGGCCGAGCAGCCGGAGGAGGTCCGCTGCGCCTTCGAGCCCCCGCGCATGCCGGTCAGGGGCCAGGCGCTGGAGCTCGGCCTCGGTCTGGGCAATGATCCGGGCGTCCAGCAGTTCACGCAGTTCTGCCCGGCCCAGAAGCTCATTGAGCAGTGTGGGGTCCAGTGACAGGGCGGCAGCGCGGCGCTCGGCCAGCGGTGAATCTCCCTCATAGAGGAAGGCTCCCACGTAGCCGAACAGCAGCGACCGTGCGAAGGGCGAGGGCTGCGGCGTAGTGGTTTCCACCAGGCGGATTTCGCGGCGTTCCACAGCAGAGGCCAGTTCCTTCAAGGCAGGCAGGTCGTACACGTCCTGCAGGCACTCGCGCACCGTCTCAAGCACGATCGGGAAGGTGGGGAACTTCCGGGCGACGTCGAGCAGCTGGGCTGAACGCTGCCGCTGCTGCCACAGTGGGGTGCGTTTCGCCGGGTTCTGCCGCGGGAGCAGCAGCGCCCGGGCCGCACATTCGCGGAACCGGGAGGCGAAGAGCGCAGATCCGCCTACTTCTGCGGTGACGATTGCCTCCAGCTCATCGGGCTCGAATAGGAACAGTTCAGCTCCCGGGGGTTCGTCGTCCATGAGCGGAACCCGCAGCACAATGCCGTCGTCGGACGCCATGGCGGAGCCGTCCAGCCCGTAACGCTGCTGCAGCCGGGCGCCGACTGCCAGTGCCCAAGGCGCGTGGACCGGCATGCCGAAGGGGCTGTGCAGGACCACCCGCCAGTCGCCCAGCTCATCGTGGAAGCGCTCAATCACCAGGGTTCGGTCGCTGGGCACCACATCAGTGGCCTGCTGCTGCTCGTGCAGGTACGCCACCAGGTTTCCGGCGGCCCATTCGTCGAGCCCCACTGCGGCCAGGCGTTCCCGCGCAGCCGGTTCGGACGTGCCGGCCATCTCGCGGACGAATTTGCCCAGTGCCCGGCCAAGTTCCACCGGCCGTCCCTGCGAATCGCCGCGCCAGAACGGCAGCTTCCCGGGCTGGCCAAAGGCGGGGGAGACCAGCACCCGGTCATGGGTGATGTCTTCGATCCGCCAGCTGGTCGCGCCGAGGGCGAAGACGTCCCCCACGCGGGATTCGTAGACCATCTCCTCATCGAGTTCACCGACCCGGCGGCTGTTTTTTCCTTCCGAGTCCCCGACCAGGTAGACACCGAACAGGCCGCGGTCGGGAATGGTGCCGCCGGAGGTTACGGCCAGGCGCTGGGCGCCGGGCCGTCCGGTTATGGTGTTTTCGGTCCGGTCCCAGATGATCCGCGGGCGCAGCTCGGCAAACTCGTCCGACGGGTAGCGGCCGGAAAGCAGGTCCAGGGTGGCATCGAAGGCGGAGCGCGGCAGCCCGGCGAAGGGCGCAGAACTGCGGACGACGTCGAACCATTCCTCCACATCGATGCTTCCGAGGGCGGCGGCAGCAACCGTCTGCTGCGCCAGGATGTCCAGCGGATTCGCCGGAATGAAGAGCGGTTCGATGGCTCCGGCGAGCATCCGTTCCACGGTGACTGCGGAGTTCAGCAAATCCCCGCGGTGCTTGGGAAACATAACGCCCTGCGAGATCTCGCCAACCTGGTGTCCCGCACGGCCAACCCGCTGTAGTCCGCTGGCTACCGACGGCGGGGACTCGACCTGGATCACCAGGTCCACGGCACCCATGTCGATGCCGAGCTCCAGGGAACTGGTGGCAACCACGCAGCGCAGGCGTCCGGATTTGAGGTCGTCTTCGATCATTGCCCGCTGGTCCTTGGACACTGAACCGTGGTGCGCCCGCGCCAGGACCGGAGTGTTGTCCTCCACAGCCACGTCTTCCTGCCGTGAGCGCACGGATACCCCGGCCTGGGCCATGAGCTGGGCGGGCGGCCGGGCGGCCGGAACAGCCACCGGAACGCCGTCTGTTCCGGTGGCAGCCTGCGCGGCTTCCAGCCTGTAGGCGTGAATTTCATTGAGCCGGGCAGTGAGGCGTTCGGCAAGCCGGCGCGAATTCGCAAAAACGATGGTGGAACGGTTCGCCTCAATCAGGTCAGCGATTTTCTCCTCCACATGGGGCCAGATGCTGGCTTGCGGGGCGAAGCCGCCTTCCACTGTGTCCTGCGCCGGAGCGCCGCCGAGGTCTGTCATGTCCTCCACCGGAACGGTAACCGTGAGGTTCCAGTTCTTCCGGGACTCCGGGGAGACGATCTGCACTGGGGCATTTCCACCCAGGAACCGTGCCACCGTTTCCTTTGGTTCCACTGTGGCGGAGAGGCCGATGCGCTGGACCGGTTTGTCCAGCAGGGCGTCCAGCCGGGCAAGGGAGACAGCCAGATGTGCTCCACGCTTGGTGCCGGCCACGGCGTGGACTTCGTCCACGATCACGGTGTCCACTTCGGCGAGTGTTTCCCGGGCCTGCGAGGTGAGCATCAGGAACAGGGACTCCGGGGTGGTGATCAGGATGTCCGGCGGCCGGGTCAGCAGCGCACGCCGTTCATTCTGGGGTGTGTCGCCGGAACGCACCCCTACCGTGATTCCGGGCGCCGGCAGTCCGAGGCGCTTGGCTGTCTGGGTGATGCCGATCAGCGGAGCGCGCAGGTTGCGCTCAACGTCAACGCCCAGCGCCTTCAGCGGGGAGATATAGAGAACCTTGGTCTTGCGTTTGGGTTCACGGGATTTCCCGCGGCCGGTGGCGGGGGCAGGAGGAATGCTGGGCGCGGCAGCGGCGGCGTCGGCAATAAAGCGGTCCAGGGACCAGAGGAACGCGGCGAGCGTCTTGCCGGAGCCGGTGGGCGCGATGACAAGGGCGTTGGAACCGGCGGAGATGGCGTCCCAGGCGCCGATCTGTGCCGCAGTCGGCTCGGCAAACGCACCCTGGAACCAGTCCCGGGTGGCGGGGGTGAACTTCTGGAGCACCGAGCCTGCCGACGTCATGAACCCATTGTTCACCACCCCCCTGACAATCCGGAGTACGCATCCGGGCTGTTTGGCTCCCGGCTAAATGCCACGGGCCCTCCGGGCCGGTTGCTGCTGCGACTGGGCCGAAAGTACCCGCCAGGTTTCCTGGCCTGCTTCCGTTGGCGCGCCGGGGGAGACACTGAGCCGGGCGGTCTCAGGATCGATGAGCGCCGTCGCCAGGGTGCGCCAGCGGTCGCCGAACCGTGCACCGGCTGCAGGCACACAGCACAGGTCCGCGCCGTCACCGGGCCGGGAACAAAGGTAGGGAACCAGATCCAGCGGATCAGACGGATCGAAGTGCCCGCTGCACCGCCGCTTCAGCAGGTCCAGCCGCTGGCCGGAGTCGGGCTGGTACAGCTCGGTGCGCTCGCCGGCAGCGGGCAGGGGGGAAAGGAAGTGGTTTGTGTGCAGCAGGTAGTCCCCTGCAGCGGGAATCACCTGCGCGCCTACCGGGCTGAGTTCCACCATGCACGCACCTTCGGCGGTGACCACGGAAATGGAGCTCGACGTCGTCACGGGAACCGCGGTCAGCAGATCCACGGCCTCCTCCAGGGTTTTTGCGTAGTAGAGCACGGCTGCGGCCGCCACGTGGACGGGAACCGCACCGGGGGTATCACCGCTGTGCCCCAGTACGTTCAGGTGCACGCCAACGCCGTGGCTGTTGACCCCGATTTTTCCCAGGATCCCGTACTCCGTCATCCCTACGAAAGCGCCGTCCGCATGGGCCACCGACTGCAGGTGCCAGGCCTTGGCCAGTTCCTCATGCCAGTCCCAGGTCTGCGCGGAGAAAACCCGTCCCGGGATGGTGCTGATGACGGTGGAGCATTCACCCGGCAGCTGGGTCTTGGACAGCGAAAGGATCTCCGTCCGGGCGTTCAAGGCCGCCACCTGCCATTCGGGCAGGCCGGCACCGGCCGCGGTCCCGCGGATCTCAGCGGCCAGGTCCGGCAGCCAGGCATCGACGGCGGCCAACGAGGCCAGTGCCTCAGCCTCGACACGGGCGGCACTGATGCCGCCGGCCGAAAACAGTTCCGCGTAGGTCTGCCAGCCGGAGGCCAGCTGGGGACTGCAGGCCTTGCCGCGCTGGACGCCGCGTTCGCCGGCGCTCTCCGCCGCTACGGTGATCAGGGCGGGGGAAGGGTGCGGAAAACCGCTCATGAAGTTACTCCGGTTGTGTCTCTGCGCCGCGGCACCCAGCCCGGGCGGGGTGCGCTGTCCAGCAGTTGGCGGGTGTAGGGGTGTTTCGGTGAATCCAGCACCTCGGCAGCAGTTCCCTGCTCCACCACGGAGCCGAGCTGCATCACCATCACTGTGTCGGCCACCTGGCGGGCGACGGCCAGGTCATGGGTGATGAACAGATACGTCAGCTGCTTCTCGAGGCGCAGGCGTTCCAGGAGGGCCAGGATCTGGGCCTGGACGGTGACATCCAGGGCTGAAACTGCTTCGTCAAGCACAATGACGGCCGGTGCGGCCGCCAGCGCCCGGGCGATGGCAACCCGCTGTTTCTGCCCACCGGAAAGCTGGTCCGGATAGCACGCCGCATGCTCGGGCTCGAGTCCGACTTCTGCGAACAGGGACAGGCATTTCTCCCGGCGGGCGGCGGCATCCAGGTCCGTGTGGGCCTGCAGGATTTCCGTGACGGCGCTGGAAACGGGCAGCCGCCGGTTCAGGCTGCCCTGCGGATCCTGGAACACCATCTGGATGTCCTTGGAACGCTGGCGCCGAATCCTGCGGCTGGACCCGGCAGAAACTTCACGGCCGTTCAGCACAATGGACCCGCTGTCCGCGGATTCAAGGCCCACCAGCATGCGGGCCACGGTTGTCTTCCCCGATCCGGATTCCCCCACGACGGCCAGGCAGGTGCCGCGGGGAATGCTGAAGCTGACGTCCTGAACGGCCTGAACGGTACGGCGGGACTTGCCCGTGCCCGTCGTGAAAGTGCGGAACAGGTTACTGACGGCGACAATCTGCTCAGTATCCGATGTGCTCATTCTGCTGCCTCCCCGGGAATCGGGCGCAGCGGCGTGCGCCGGGTCAGGCTGGGCTTGGAAGCGACCAGCATCTGCGTGTATTCGTGCCGGGGTGAGCCGAGCACTTCACCGGCCGGTCCGGCCTCCACGATCCGGCCCTTGTTCATGACGGCGATCCGCTGGCAGGCAGCGGCTGCGAGGTCAAGGTCGTGGGCAACGAAGATCATGGCCATGCCGGCCTCGGTCCGTGCCTCGTTGAGGATGGCGACGACGTCGGACTGCGTGGTGACGTCCAGCGCCGTCGTCGGTTCATCGGCGAGCAGCAGTGAACTGCCGCGCGCCACGGAACCGGCAATGACCACACGCTGCAGCATGCCCCCGGAGAGCTGGTGCGGATAGGAGCGCAGGCAGCGTTCCGGATCATGGATCCCGACGTCGGCGAGCAGCCCCAGCGCAGTTTGCCTCGCCTCGGCGGCGGAGGTGCGCGGTTTCGCGGCCTGGATCCCTTCGATGAGGAAGCGTTCCACGCGAAGAACGGGGTTGAGTGCCGCCATGGGGTTCTGGGAAATCATGGATACATCCGCCGCGCGGAAGCGGCGAAGCTCTTCCCGGGACAGGGACGGGATCTCCCTGTCCCGGAACCGCACCGATCCAGAGGGAACAGAGCCGCCGGGCAGCGTGCGCAGGATGCTTCGCAGGGTCATCGACTTTCCGGACCCGGATTCTCCCACCAGGCCCAGGGACTCGCCGGGACCCACCTGGAGGTTGATGTCCTCCAGCAGGGTCTTGGCGGATGAGCCGGAACCAATCACCAGGCCGACGTTTTCAAGTGTGAGCATTATGCCCTCCCTGCGGCGCGGCGGCCGCCAAGCTGTTCGCCCAGATAGCCCAGGGCGGCAACGGTCAGGACAATACAGGTGCCGGCGAAGATGCTTTCCTGCGGATAACCCGCCAGCAGGGACGCCTGGCCGGAAGACACCATCAGCCCCCAGTCAGCATCCGGAGGCTGGACGCCGAAGCCCAGGAAGGACAGGGCGGCCAGGTCAATCATGGCGTAGCCGAAGTTGATGCTGGCTCCAGTGAGGATCTGCTGCTTCACGTTGGGAAGCAGATGCCGGAACGTGATGACCAGCCCTGAGATGCCCTGCAGTTCCGCGGACTTCACATAGGCCAGGTTCCGTTCACGCAGCGCCACCGACCGGATGACCCGCGCCGTATACGGAGAGAACCCGATGGCCAGGGCGACAACCGCGGTCTCAACCCCGGCACCGAAGACAGCCACGGCCAGGACTGCCAGCAGCAGGTTCGGGAAAGAGAAGAGGAAATCCAGGAACCGGGTAATGGCACCATCCACCCGGCCGCCGAACCAGACAGCCACCAGGGCAAGGGTTCCGCCGATCAGCACTGTCAGGCCCGCGACGGCCAGGGCAGCAAGGATGGTTGAACGGGCGCCAACTGCCAGCCGCGTGAACAGGTCCCGGCCCGCCTGGTCTGTGCCCAGCCAGTGCTCGGCGCTCGCCGGAAGATAGCGGTCAACAATATTCCCTTCGGTGGCGTCGAACGGAGTGATCATCGGACCGAGGACAGCGAGCAGGGCCACCAGGGCAAGCCAGCCCAGGCAGATCCGGGCAAGCGGTCCGCTGAAAGCGCCGCCGGAACGCCGCCGTCGGGCATTTCTGCGGTTCAGTGCCGGCGCGCTCATGAGGCACCTCCCAGCCGGACACGCGGGTCAATCACTGCGTAGAGCAGGTCGACCAGCAGGTTGATGAGGCCAAACGCCACCACCATGATCAGCGCAACGGCCTGCACCACGGCAAAGTCCTTCTGCTGGATGGAGGTCACCAGCAGGGCGCCGATGCCGTCCAGCGTGAAGACCGATTCGACCACGAAGGCACCGGCAAGCAGTCCGGCGATGTGCACGCCGGACACGGTGGTTACCGGAAGCAGCGAGTTGCGGATGACATGCCGCGGAATCAATACCCGTTCGGGAACACCCCGAGACCGTGCGGTCATGGCATGCTCCGATTCGCGTTCCTCCCGCACCGCAGTGCGCGTGATGCGGGAGACGACGGCGATGGAAGGCAGCGCCAGGGCCAGGGCCGGAAGCGTGAGATGGGTGAGCCGTGAAGCTATCCCTTCCCCGCTGCCGGAACCGAAGACCGGGAACCAGCCCAGCTGCACGCTGAACAGGCTCATCAGCAGCAGCCCGGCGAAGAAGGTGGGGACGGCGAAGCCGAGGTTGGAGGCGAACAGGATGATGTTGTCCAGCACGCCCGGACGCAGGCCGGCCAGCGTCCCCAGGCCGATGCCCAGGACGACGATCAGCACTGCGGCCAGACCGGTGAGCCAGAGCGTGGTGGGCAGCCGGCTGGCCAGCAGGTCGGCAACTTCCTGCCTGTTGGCCAGCGACTGTCCAAAGTCGCCCTGCAGCGCGTTGCCCACCCAGGACACGTACCTGACCAGGAACGGATCGTCGAGGTTGTACTGCTCGCGGATCGATGCGAGCACTTCCGCACTGACGGTCCGTCCCTGCACCAGGAACTGCTCAGGGCTTCCTGGTGCAAGGTACAGGCCGCCAAAGACTGCGAAGCTCGAAGCCAGCAGGATGCCGGCCAGGGCAAGAAGCCGTTTGGCGATGTATTTCATGGTGCCTGGTTATCCCGCCGCGCCGAGGTCCGCAGCCCATGGGTAGTAGAGGTACGCGAACGACGCCGGAACGCCGGTGACGCGGTCACTCATGAACAGGCGCACGGCCGGGTCCACCACGGGCAGCCAGGGCATGTCGGCCATTGCCAGTGCTTCGATTTCGGTGGTCAGTTCCGCGCGTTCGGTTTCGTCCGAGGCCGCTTCTGCCTTGGCCAGCAGTTCTTCGATTTCAGGGTTGGAGTATCCGGAGAAGTTCTGCGAACCGCCTTCCTGGACGATGGTGCGCAGGAAGACCAGCGGGTCCGGAACATCCATGTAGTTGGTGGTTACGAATGCGCCGTGTCCGGCTCGGGCTTCAGGGTCGGAGAAGAAGGCGCCGAACTGCGCGCTCGGGACGCCCTGGGGCTGCACATCGAGGCCGATCTCCTTGCCGGCACGGGTGAACTCGGAAATCATGTCCGCGTAGTAGGACCGTTCGGTCGGGTAGACGATCGTGATGGTCTCGGACAGATCAGCGGTGGCGTCTGCCAGGATTTCCTTGGCCTTTTCGATATCTGCCTCAGCGCCGGGCAGTTCGGCGCGCGCCGAGGAGAAGACGTCGTCCGCGAAGGACCAGCCGCCGTCGGGAATGAGGGAGACCGCGGGGCGGGCAGTGTTCTCGAAGACCGTTCCGGAAAGAGCCTGCTGGTCCGTGGCGGTCCACAGGGCCCTGCGCACGGCGGGATCGCCCAGGGGACCGTCGCCGGTGGCGATGATGGCGAGCATCTGCATGGACTTGCCCAGGATCAGCTCACCGTTGCCGGCAGCCTCCAGCTGGGAGACAGCGCTCAGCGGCACGTCGTAGGAACCGTCAATGGCACCGGAAACCAGCGCGTTGGTGATGGCGGCCGGATCCACGATGAACTGGATTTCAAGGCTGTTGACCTTCGGGGTGCGGTCCGTGTTCCAGTAAGCCTCGTTCTTGGCGAGCGTGATGCTCTGGCCGCTCTGCCATTCATCCACCGAGAACGGGCCGGTGCACATGACGCCGCCCTGCGGGGTTCCGTAGGCTTCGCCGGTGGCCTTGCGGTGTTCTTCACTGACCACAACGCCCATGGGCGTGGCCATGTAGGAGTTGAAGGTCCAGTCCGGGGCCTTGAGAGTGACGGTCACCTCGGTGTCCGAGGTTGCCTCAATCGATTCAACGTTGCCGCTGACGGCGTCGGAGGCCCAGTAACTGCCTTCTGCAGGGTCCAGGTGCCGGTTCAGGCTGTAGGCGACGTCCTGGGCGGTCATCGGGGAACCGTCCCAGAAAGTGACGCCCTGGCGAAGCTGATAGACGTACGTCTGGCCGTCCTGTGTGTCGAAGGACTCGGCGAGGTTGGGTGTGACGGAGAAGTCCGGCTCGATCATCATCAGGCCTTCGCAGATGTTCGCCACGACCGTGTTTTCCGGATAGTTGAACGCCAGGATCGGATCAAGCGAAGCGGGCTCTCCGAAAGGAAGGTTCCAGGTTGCCGATTCAAGCTCCCCGGATGCAGCTTCCGTAGTGACGGCGAGTTCTGCCAGACGGTCCTTGCCGTCAGCGGCGGCATCCCCGTTGCCGGAGCCGCTGCTGCAGGACGCGACTGCCAGTGTCATGGACAGTGCCAATGACGTAGTGACTAGAGCCTTTTTCATATCCACCCTTCCTAAATCTCGGACCAGCCGGACGGTTTGATGCCCGCTACTCTCAGAATTTAGGTGTATAAAACGTTTTATATGTCGTAGCGTCAGTTCCGTTGCCTAACCGTTACCAAGCGCCGTGAAATGGAGAAACATTGTCGTCAAGAACCACCATCCGGGACGTCGCACGCACCGCCGGGGTATCCATCACCGCTGTCTCGCATGCGCTTAACGGCAAAGGCACGCTCTCCGCGGCAACCAGGGAACGGATCCGCGAGACCGCGGAAAGGCTCGGCTATCAGCCCGATCCGCTCGCCCGGGGAATGCGCAGCAGCCCGCTCGGAGTGGTGGGACTGATGCTGCGCCCGCTGGATACGCTGGGGACTTACCGGCCCACCGGCGTCGACTACTTCACCCGGCTCATCGGTGCGGTCGCAGTTGAATGCCTGGAGCGGAACCTCAGCCTCATGCTGCTGCGTGACCTCTCAAAGCTTCCCCGGCAGCCGCTGGCGCTGACGCTGGACGGCTACATCATCGCCGATCCGCTGGAATCGGACCCCGTCATAGACCTGCTTCAGGAAGCGTCCCTGCCGTTTATTACGGTGGGCCGCGTACCGGACCGCCCGGGGTTCACTGACTGGATAGGTTCGATGGATGAAGATGAGACAGAGCTGATTCTCCGCACGCTGCAGGAACGGGGGGCACGGCGCATAGCCCTTGTCACCGGGTGCGACCACAACTCCTGGAACCTGGACTCGGCGTCGGCGTACCGGACCTGGGCCGAACGCCACGGAATGCCGGCACGGGTGGTGGCCCGTCCGGAAGCGGACGGCACCGGGGGCGGAAGGGATGCCGTCGCTGAACTGCTGAAAGACGGTGACCTGCCGGATGCGATCTACTGCCTCACCGGCCGGCACGCCCGCGGCATACTCGATGAACTCACGGCCCGCGGCATTGCCGTTCCGGAGCAGGTGCAGCTGGTTGCCGGCGCGGACTCGGAGCAGTCCCGGTCAGCCTCACCGGCCATCACAGCGATTGACCTGGACCCGGAACTCATTGCCGCGCAGGCGGTGGAACAGCTGACGTCCCGGGTGATGGCCGGGCTGCCTGCCGAACCGACGCCGTTGTCGACCCACCTCATCCTGCGCGCTACGACGCTTGAGGGTGGCCATGCCTGACGCGGCGCTGCGTTCCCTAAAGGTCGCCGGTCCAGCTGTCGCCCGCCTGTTCAGGGCCCGACTTTGCCTTTGCGCCGTCCAGGTCCTCATGCTGACGTCGTGGGGCCTTTTGCTGCCGCTGCTGCTCGTGCTGCCCTTTGGGGGCATGCTGCCCCCGCGCGCAGGAGACGCAGTGGTCTACCTGATGGCAGGCTGCCTGCTGGGGGGATTCCTCCTGTGTATCCCCGAGGCATACTTCCGCCGGCGCCGGGAGTCAGCCCAGCAGGACGCATTCGGAGACGTGCAGTCCGCGCTCGGCCGTCTGCGGGCCGGATGGAACCTGGAGTGGGAGAGTCCCTACGCGGGTGCCGGACCTGAACGCCTGATCTCCTTCGGCAGCTGGAATGAGCGATTCGAGTGGCGCGTGTCGTATCGGCGCGGAGCCTTGCTCCTCACGGAAATCCCAGCTGGGGAACATGAGGTGGACGAGGAATAGCGCCTCACCGGTCCCGGCCGGGGGCCGGGACCGCCTTCGAGTGCCCTAGGCCATGGTGTCCGTGCCCGCTATCCGGACACGGACGCCATGACCGGATCAGCGCGCGGGAACCGCTTCGGGTTCCTCCGCGCCGCGGCGGGCAATTTCCCGCGCTTCATCGAAGTCGCTGTCCAGCCCGGCAGGAGCGCGGGTGAGCAGGCTGACGACGACGGCGAGGATCAGGTTCACGGCGAAGCCGGGGATGATCTCGTACAGGGTGGAAGAGAGCTCGGAGCTGCCCCACACGAAGGCGGTGACTGCTCCGGCGGCCATGCCGGCCAGTGCGCCCGCGGTGGTTAGGCGGCGCCAGAACAGGCACAGCAGGATGGTGGGACCGAAGGCCGCTCCGAAACCGGCCCAGGCGAACCCGACCAGGTCAAGGATGGAGTTGCTGCGGTCCAGCGCCAGGAAGATGGACACCACGGAAACAACCAGCACCGCCCCGCGGCCGAGCATCACCAGCACGCGCTGGGAGGCATCTTTCTTGACCACGATCTTGTACAGGTCTTCCACCAGGGCGGAGGAGGTCACGATCAGCTGGGAGGAGATGGTGCTCATAATGGCGGCCAGCACTGCCGCGAGGACAAACCCGGCAACGATGGGATGGAAGAGCGCCTGGGCCATGCTGAGGAAGACTGCTTCGGGATCGCTGAGGGTCAGGTTGTTCTGCTGGAAGTAAGCGGCGCCTACCAGGGCGGTGAAGACCGCGCCGATCACGCTCAGCAGCATCCAGCCCACGCCGATGCGGCGGCCGGCTACGGCGTCGGACGGGGAGCGGAGGGCCATAAAGCGGACGATGATGTGCGGCTGCCCGAAGTAGCCCAGGCCCCAGGCAAGGGCCGAGATTACGGCCAGCGCCGTCGTGCCCGCCACCGGGTTGAGCATGGCAGGATCGATTTCGCGCAGCGACTCGGCCATGCCGGACGGGCCGCCCACCAGGAAGATTCCCACTACCGGGACGGCGATGAGGGCGAGGAGCATCATCAGGCCTTGCACCACATCGGTGTAGCTGGCGCCGAGGAAACCGCCGAAGAGGGTGTAGGCGATGGTCACGCCGCCCACGATCAGCATGCCGGTGGTGTAACTGGAGCCGAAGGAGCTCTCGAAGAAGACGCCGCCGGCCACCATGCCGGAGGACACGTAGAAGGTGAAGAAGACCAGGATGATGATGCCGGAAACTACGCGCAGCACCCGCGTGCGGTCCTTGAGGCGGTTCTCAAAGAAGCTCGGCACCGTAATCGAGTTGTTGGCAACAAGCGTGTAGGAACGCAGCCGGGGCGCCACGAACTTCCAGTTCAGCCATGCACCGACCGTGAGGCCAACGGCGATCCACGCTTCGGTGAGCCCGGAGAGGTAGATTGCGCCCGGCAGGCCCATGAGCAGCCAGCCGGACATGTCCGAGGCGCCTGCGCTGAGCGCTGCGACACCTGGCTTGAGCCCCCGCCCAGCCAGCATGTAGTCATCCAGGTTGGAGGTGCGGCGGTAAGCCCACCATCCGATTCCCAGCATGGCGATCATGTAAATGATCAGGGCAATCAACTTGTACGTTTCGTCAGTCATGTAGCCGTTCCGGTCAGTTCCGTATCACGTCGGTCAGTGTCAGTGTCAGTGGGCCGCGGCACTGCGCACTTTGCACAGTGCCGCAGGCCACAAATGCCCACCAGTATGCCAACCGGGGAACGGTACGGCTAATTTGCCATCTGCCCGAATCAATGGCGCAGGACCCCCTGTGCTACCGCGGACCGGTCAGCGGACCGACCTCCAGCAGCTCAATCTCGTCGTTGCTGCAGCCGTACCCGGCGCGGGCAATGTCGAGGAAGGCAGTATCTTCCGGCGGGAAGACCCGGAGCCCGGAAACCGGCACCTTCGAGCACTCCTCGCCGTAATTCTCCGGACGGGTTTCACGCAGGGAAGCAACCGCAGACTGCCCCGGCTGAAGCGTCACGGATACAGCGTCAGCCCCGCCGGCACGGGTCGCCGGTGCACCGACCTGGGTTGCGGCTACCGAGAGGTAGGAGACGCCGGGGAAACCGAACGTCGAACACGGCTCTGACGAGGTGTTACTCAGCACCAGGTCACGGTAAACGCTGCCTGCGGCCCCGCCTCCCGGGGTGTCTTCCACGGCAGCGGAGAGCATAGCCGCGGTACACGGAACGACGCCGGCTTCCGGCGCAGGTGCCGATGTCTGGGGTGCCGCGGAGGTGCCGGGCGCGGCACTCGGAGCGGGGCTCGCCGTCGTGCTCCCTGACGGGGTGGGCGAGGGGGGCTCGTCAGTGTTGTTGCTGCCCCCGCAGCCGGCCAGGACCAGGGCTGCACCAAGCAGTCCGGCGGAAAGGAAGAGCGGGGTTCTGGCAGCCATGGTTCTCATTCGTTCACCTTGAACCCGCGCCGCCACTCGGTCAAACCGCACCGCGGGCCGCACAAAAACCTCATCGAATTGTTACGGAAGGGACGAATGTCTATTCGTGGTGGTAGGGACGCCCGGCGGCGATCTCCTGTGCCCGGTAAACCTGCTCTGCCAGGATGAGCCGCACCAGCTGGTGCGGGAACACAAGCGGGGACAGCGACCAGACGAAATCCGCCCGGTCATGCACGCTCTGGTCCACGCCGTAGGCCCCGCCAATAATGAGGGTGACGTTGCGGGAATTGTCCAGGGGCTTTTGCAGGGTCTTCGCAAGCTGCGGGGAAGTGATGGCCTTGCCCCGCTCATCCAGGAGGATCACATAGTCACTGCCGGTTTTGGCGAGCAGGCGCTCTGACTCTTCCTTACGGGCGGCATCGTTTTCCCTGGCGGAATGCGGGATTGACACCCAGGAGAGGTCGAAGGGTTTCTTCAGCCTCTTTTCGTAGCGGTGAATCCCGTCAACCACCCAGTCCTCATGCTTGCGGCCGACCATCAGAACACGTAATGCCATGCCCTTATTCAATACCGGGTATGTCCGGGACCAAAACCGCCGCCGGTCCTGCCGTTCGGTGGGCGCGTGCGTCTAGACTCCCGGGCAGTAAGGGCGGCACACGAACGGAGCACTCAGCATGAGCCAAACACGGGCAATCATCCTTGGCGGCGGCGGGGTGGCAGGGATCGCATGGGAGATGGGCGTGCTCGCTGCCCTTCTGGAAGAAGGGATCAATCTCAACGCTGCGGACCTGGTGGTGGGCACATCCGCCGGTTCCATGGTGGGAGCGGCGCTGCGTTCCGGCCTGCTTCCGCAGGTCCTGGCGGCACAGCTCGACGACGCCGGGCAGGCACCCGCCGTGCAGGGCACCGAAGCGCCGTACCAGGATCCCAGCGGCTTCAGCAGTGAGGCCTTCATTGAGCTCACTGCGACGGCGGGACGCGGGGACGGCGACGAGATGGCGGCACGGGCACGGGTGGGGCAGCTGGCACGGACCACACCGGCAGTGATGACCGAGGGGGAGTGGGTCGCCAGCATCCGGTCACTGCTGCCGCAGCGCGAGTGGCCGGACCGGCCGTTTGGCATTGCCGTGGTGGATGCGGAGGACGGGTCGTTCACTGTCCTGGATGCCACGTCCGACGTCGAGCTCGCCCGTGCGGTCGCCGCCAGCTGCGCGGTTCCCACGGTATGGCCGCCGGTCACGATACTGGGCCGTCCTTATATGGACGGCGGGATGCGTTCGGCAACAAATGCCGACGTCGCTGAAGGTTACGGAAAGGTGCTGGTGCTGGCCTGCGGTCCGGAGGCCCCGGCGAGCCCGTTCGGTCCCAGTCTGCCGCAGGCGCTCGCCAAGCTGCAGCAGCACAGCCAGACCTTCCTGGTGGAAGCCGATGAAGCTTCCCTGCGGGATTTTGGCGCGAATCCGCTGCTGCGTTCCACCCGGATACCGGCTTCGGCGGCCGGCCGGCGCCAGGGCAAGGAAGCGGCTGCCGCGCTGCGGGACTTCTGGCTCGCCTGACCTGCTGACGGTGGGTGCTTACCGCGGGTGTTCACGGCGGGGGCAGTTTCGTGGACTTTGGCCGGCCGTCGGCCTTGCCGCCCTCAATCCCGCCAACACCGGTGGCGTCACCGATGAACCTCCGCCCGGACACCTCATTCCAGCGGTTGGCGGAGACCTCCTTGCGCACCAGCCATTTGCCGTCATCGGGGCACTCCAGGACGATCAGTACACCGCCGGGCGCCACCTGGTAGGCGTAGCGCGTGCCGTTCTCTTCGTCGTCGAGCTCCTCCACCGGACCGTCCGCCCGCAGAATCCGTACGCTCATCTGTCCTCCTCAATAACCTGCACTGCCGGTCCCGGGCCGCTCGCTGTCCGGCCTTCGCGGGGTGCCACGGTGAGCGCGACCGCCACGGTATCGCCGTCGCCAATCTCTTCTTTGATGCGGACGTCCTTCCGCAGCGGCAGCGCATACGCACCGCTGTGCGGCAGCAGCGAGGTCTCCCACTCCGTGGCTCCGATCCGCACCAGGACGGGAATAGCGCCCCATCCGTAGGTAGCCTCGGCGGCCTGCGCGCGGACATAGTCGGCAGCGTGCACCGGAAGGAGGACCCAGTAGAACGGTGCCGGGCCGCGCCATTCAAACACCTGTGCCCTGAACGATGTGTCCATGCGGAGAAACCTACGGCCCCGAGGCGGGCGCGGCAACGGAAACGGCACTGCAACGCCGGTCCTGCGGCCCTATAATCCCGGTATGGCAATTCCGCGTCTCAAGGGCGCCATCTACCCCCAAGTTTCCGTCTTCGAACAGGCCGGGAGCGGTCTGTGAGCGGCGGACTCGTCGCCCTGCTGGACGACGTCGCTGCCCTGGCCCGCATAGCGGCTGCCTCGGTGGACGACATCGCGGCAGGAGCTGCGAAGGCCGGTGCCAAGGCCGCCGGCGTCGTGATTGATGACGCCGCGGTGACACCGCAGTATGTTTCCGGGGCGGACCCCTCCCGTGAACTTCCGATGATCAAAAAGATCTTCTGGGGTTCGCTGCGGAACAAGCTGCTCATCATCCTGCCTGCGCTGCTGCTGGTCAGTGCCTTTATCCCCGGCGTCATTCCGTTCATCCTGATGCTCGGCGGTACGTACCTCTGTTATGAGGGTGCCGAGAAGGTGTGGCACAAGTTCTTTGGCCACCATGAGGCGAAGAAGGAACCCGCAGTCGAACGGGGGCCCGATGCCGAGTCCAAGGTAGTCAAGGGCGCCATCACTACGGACTTCATCCTCTCCTGCGAGATCATGGTCATTGCCATGAACGAGGTAGGTGACGCTTCGATCTGGGTGCGCGCAGTAATCCTGGTGGTCGTGGCGATCGCGATTACGGTGCTCGTCTACGGGGCAGTGGCACTGATCGTGAAGATGGACGACATCGGCCTGCACCTTGCCGGCAAGGACTCGGCTGGTTCCAAGCGGGTCGGTGGACTGCTGGTTAGGGGAATGCCCGCCGTGCTGGCGGCGATCACGTTCGTCGGAACAATTGCCATGCTCTGGGTTGGCGGCCACATCATGCTGGTGGGTGCCTCCGACCTTGGCTGGCACGCACCCTACGATCTGGTGCATCTCCTGGAGCACCCCGTGGCCGAACTGGCCGTTGTGGGAGGCTTCCTCGGCTGGCTCGTGAACACACTCTGCTCGGCCGTTGCGGGCCTGGCCTGGGGCCTGGTCGTCATGGCCGTGCTGGTCCTGGTGAAGAAGGTCTTCCCTTTCGGCAAGAAGAAGGAAGGGCACGAGCCCGGAGACACGAGGGCAGCGATAGCCGGTCACCGGCCGAAGAAGACGGACACTGACGCCGGGTAGGGATTTCGAGGCGGCCCCTAGGCCGACCCTCGGCGGGACTTCAGTGGAATGAATACCGCGTAGAACGCAGCCCAGCACAGCCAGAACACGGTCGAGATGCGCCGTTCGGACATTCCGGGGAACCAGTGCCGGCCCAGGGCTGCGATACCGGATACTGCCGCCGTCACCGCCAGGAACCGGATCATTCGGCCGGGCACACTCCAGGCAAGAAATGCCACGAGCGAGGTCCGCTGCAGCCCGGCTGCCCGCGCGTAGAGCTTGTAAGGGACTCCACGGGTGGGCCCCCGCAGCAGGGAAGCGGCGCCGGACTCGGCCATCTCCTGTTCGACGTCGCCGATCATGGCATCCGTGACCGCCGGAACTTTCGCCAACGCCTTACGCGAGGTTTCTGCGGCCACTTTGCGGCCCCAGCAGTAGGTCACGGCACCTCCGGCCATTGCACCGCCAAGGGCAGAGAACGTGGTGCCGACCGCGCGTTTAGGCCGCCGCAGCCCTACCCAGGATGTCCACACATCAGGGACCACGAAGAAGAACGTCGCTTCTGCGAAGCCCCAGGCGCCGGCGATCCCGTGCTCCCGCAGGGCATTCCTGACTGATGATTTGCGCCGGGCTTTCATGCTCACACTGTAATGAAAGGCTAAGGGGAACCGCGGGATTGATCGCGGGTTGGTGCCCGTTCCGCCGTCCGGCTCGTAATAGCGTATGAGCTACGGCACAAGGCAAATTGAACGGACACTTTAGATGAGCCATGGAACGGACAGGCGGGAAATACCGCAGCGCAGCAGCCGGTGGGCGGCAAAAGCTGCGGATCTTCTTGCGGCGGCAAAACTCACCCCCAACCAGATCTCGGTCGGTTCAGTGCTGTTCGCTGCAGCGGGCGCCGTTGCGCTTATCTGGTCGGGGAATGCCAGCGACGCCGTCGTTCGCGCTGTTCTTCTGGCCGTGGCTGCTGCCTGCATACCGCTGCGTTTGCTGCTGAACATGCTCGACGGGATGCTGGCCGTGGAAAAAGGCATGAGCTCACCGGTAGGTGACATTTACAACGAACTGCCGGACCGGATTTCCGATGTGCTGTTCCTGGGGGCCGCCGGCATCGCGACCGCCGGGCTGGCGACCGCCGGCCGGGTCGATTTAGGGATCACGCTTGGACTCCTTGCAGCGATACTTGCCGTACTCACTGCCTACATCCGCTGCCTCGGAGCAGCCCTTGGCACGGGAAACTTCTTCGACGGGCCCCTGGCCAAACCTCACCGCATGTGGCTGCTGATGATCGGAGTCCTGGCGAGCATCGCCGAGCCATGGCTTCCCTGGCAGGAAGGATGGGCGCTGTTCTGCACACTGGCCCTCATCGCGCTGGGCTCACTGATCACCTGTGCCCGCCGCCTGCGCCGCGTCAGCGCTGCGCTGCGTGCCCGCAGCAAGGACCTGCCCGCATGAACCTTGGAAGGGCCGCCCGGCGCAGCCTCGCGAAACTTGTCGGAGCCTTCGCCGGTGCGCGCGTTGTGACTGCAGCCGGAGAACCGGGACTGGATCTACCCGAGCAGGCGATCTACTACGCGAACCATTCGAGCCATCTGGACTTCCTCACCATTTGGGCCGCACTGCCTGCCGAGCTTCAGCGACGCGCACGTCCGGTGGCTGCCAAGGACTACTGGGGGTCCGGGGTGCGGAGGGCTTTTGCCGAACGGATCTTCAACGCCTATTTGGTCGACCGCCACGGCTCCAGCAGCAGCCGGCAGCGCACGTCGGACTCGGGAGTTAGCCCCAAGGGGCAGGTGGAGGGCATGGCGGAGGTGCTGGCCGCCGGCGACTCGCTGATTATCTTCCCTGAAGGTACCCGCGGCGAAGGCGACACAATAGCCCCGTTTCACGGCGGACTGTACAAACTGGCCCGTCTTCACCCGGAGGTGCCTGTGGTCCCAGTGACGCTGGCGAACCTCGGCCGGATCCTCCCGAAAGGTGAGGTGATCCCGGTGCCTCACCTCTCCACCGTCATCTTCTGCGAGCCACTCCATCTGGGACCCGATGAGGACAGACAGACGTTCCTTACCCGCGCCCGCCACGTTCTGGTGGAAGGCCTGGCGAAGCATCAGGGCCCGCAGCCTGCGGACACGGCTGGGCTGGCCGACGGTCACTCGGCCCCTCCCAGCGAGACCCGGCAGGACAATCCGTGAGCGCCTGGGAGTTGGGGTTGCTGGACTGGACGTCGCTGAAACTCCTTGGCGGCGTCGTCGTTGTACTGGTTTTGGCCACCGTGATCGCATGGGTGCTCGGGCGACGGGTGGGCAAAACGGGCACCATAGTGAACCTGAAGCAGCGCATCAACGCCTGGTGGTTGATGGTCGCGCTGATAGGCACTGTCCTGGCAGCCGGCGAGACGGTGACGATCCTGCTGTTTCTGGTGCTCTCTCTTCTGGCACTGCGCGAGTTCATCACCATCTCGCCGACCGGCCGCGGAGATCACAAGGTTCTCGTGTGGCTCGTGTTCATCATCCCCGCGGTGCACTACTGGTTCCTGTGGGAACACTGGTACGGCATGTTCAGTGTCTTCATCCCGGTGTACGCCTTCCTCTTCCTTCCCGCGCGCAATGCACTGGCCGGGCAGACCACCGGCTTCCTGCAGCGAACCGCGGCCATTCAGTGGGCGCTGATGGTATGCGTTTACGCCATCAGCTACGCCCCGGCGCTGCTGCAGCTACCGGTAGCCATGGAGGCAGGCCGGGATGCGGCCGAAGGTTCGGCGCCCGGAGCCGGCGGGGCGACAGGTGCGCAGCTGCTGCTGTTCCTGCTCATCGTGGTGCAGGGCTCCGACGTGCTGCAGTACGTGTGGGGCAAGACGCTCGGGAAGCACCCAATCGCGCCGGGCGTGAGTCCCAACAAGACCTGGGAAGGGTTCATCGGGGGAGTGCTGTCGGCCACCGCTCTGGGGGCGGCTCTGTGGTGGGTCACCCCGTTCAGCCCGTTGATGGCCGCGCTCCTGGCATTCATCTCCTGCGTGATGGGCTTCGCCGGGGGCCTGGTGATGTCTGCCATCAAGCGGGACCGCGGGATTAAGGACTTCGGCTCCACCATCCCCGGCCACGGCGGCATCATGGACCGCCTGGACTCGCTCTGCTTTGCGGCGCCTGTCTTCTTCCACGCGGTGCGGTTCTTCTACACCTGACGGCGGAGCGACCCTGGGCGGGGCAAAGCAAAAGGTCCCGGTTCCCATGATTTACAAGGGAACCGGGACCTTCTCAAATGGCGGTGACGGTGGGATTTGAACCCACGTTGGCTTTTACACCAAACAACATTTCGAGTGTTGCACCTTCGGCCGCTCGGACACGTCACCAACGCGTCAACCTTACCGGGTGTTTGGCCCCAGTCCCAAAACGTCCCGGCCCCGGGTCCGCCGGGGCCGGGACGGCGAGCCTGCGCTAGAGGTCGACGACGTCGTTCTTTCCGATATCCGGCGTCTGGCCGGTTACGGCACTCTTACCGATCTTGAAGATGCTGGCAATCTTGGGTTCGTCCGACACCCAGTACTCGGCGGTGTCACTGTTGACCTTGATCAGCGCAATGGACGGATCTTCGCGTCCCTCTTCGAACCATGCTGAAGCCGAGGCGCTCCAAAGCTCCTGAATCTTCTCCTGGTCACGGGAAATCTCTGCACGGCCGCTGATGGAGAGGTAGCCCTTCTTGTCCGCCACGGAGACGTTCACGTTCGGGTTGGCCCGGATCTCGTCGGCCTTGGGGGAGGGGTCCTGGGTGAAGAACCACAGATTGCCGTCGGAATCCGTTTCCTGCAGCTCCAGCGGCCGGCTGACCAGGTTGCCCTGAAGATCCTGGGTGGTCAGGTTGCCGATCTTGGCGTGTTCCAGGATCTTGACTACGCGATCTACGCCCTCTTGGTGCTCTGAAGTCATGCCTGCTCCTAGCTGGTAGGTTCCACGGATGAAAGAAAGCCTACTTACTGTTTAATGCCGTGTGAACCGCGGCTCCTACGCCGTGAGCCGAAAAACGTGAGCAGGAGTTCAGCACATTCCCTTTCCCGGACGCCTGGGAAAACCTCCACCCAGTGGTTCAGCCGCGGCTCCCGCAGGATCTCGAAAACGGAACCGGAGGCGCCGGCTTTCTCGTCCCAGGCCCCAAACACCACGCGTGGCACGCGGGCCAGGACAATGGCGCCGGCGCACATGGCACACGGTTCCAGGGTGACCACCAGGGTGCAGCCTTCCAGCCGCCACTCGCCGAGCGCCGCAGCTGCCTGGCGGATTGCCACAACCTCGGCGTGGGCCGTCGGATCGCCGGTCGCCTCACGCTCGTTGCGTCCGGTGCCCAGGATGGTTCCGTCCGGACCTACGACGACGGCGCCAATGGGGACGTCGTCAGTGTCCAGGGCGGCGCGCGCCTGCTCCAGGGCGAGTCCCATCCAGGCCTGGTGTGCAGCTGTGGGGGATTCCATACGGCTATGGTCCCTTATTCATACCTCCGGAGGACAAATGGGCCCGGTTTGCCGGGGTCCTCGGTGGTAGTTTGGACTCATGCGCGTACTAGTAGTGGATCATCCCCTCGTAGCCCACAAGCTGACGGTTCTCCGGGATAAGGACACCCCTTCACCGGTCTTCCGGATGCTGACAGAAGAACTTGTCACCCTGCTCGCCTATGAGGCCACACGGACCGTCCGGGTTGAACCCGTGAACATTGAGACTCCCGTTACCTCTGCAATTGGCACGGGGCTGGTCAAGCCGACCCCGCTGGTTGTCCCCATCCTCCGCGCAGGGTTGGGAATGCTTGAAGGGATGACACGGCTGGTTCCGACTGCCGAGGTCGGTTTCCTGGGCATGGCCCGCAACGAGGAGACCCTCGAAGCCATCACCTATGCGGAACGGCTTCCGGACGACCTCACCGGGAGGCAGGTGTTCGTCCTGGACCCCATGCTGGCCACCGGCGGCACGCTTCGCGAGGCGATCAAGTTCCTCTTCAACCGGGGCGCTGCTGAGATCATCTGCATCTGCCTGCTGGGTGCACCGGAAGGCCTCAGCGTGCTGGAGGAGGAGCTGGCCGACGCCAACGTCACCATTGTCCTGGCTTCCATTGATGAGCGGCTGGATGAAAAGGCCTATATCGTGCCCGGCTTGGGAGATGCTGGAGATCGCCTCTACGGCGTCGTCCACTAACGCGGAAAGCATCCAAACGCGCCTAGATTGTCTCAATATGTGGACAGTTTGACAGGTGCTTGACTTCTGGCGGTTCGTAAGTGTGCTTACGAGCCGCCTTTGTCGTTAATGCGGGAACTGACCGAAATCCCTTGTAGATCCGGGATCTATTCCGATTGGGGAATACCAAGGACATTCGCTGGTATTTGTCTTGGAGGGTGAAATAGCTCACAGATGCACGTGTAACGTCCACTATTTGAGACGACGGGACCATTGTTACTTGTGCGTACTTCTTTGTTACATGCAATAATCCGTAACGTGAACATCCACACGACAGCATGTGTCGCAGATCTTCTTTCCGGCAGCCATGCCGGGCCGAAGAGCTGCTGTCGTCGAATGCAGGCCAGGGACACCACCCCCCATCCCAGGCACCACACCAGTTCTGTTGAGTGGCGCAACCCCTGCGCCTGCGAAACGGACACACTCCCTGCATAGTGCCGTTTCGACGGCAATTCACCATGAGGTCCCAAAATGTCAGTAGCATCCGGGTACGTCCACATCTCCCTCCGCAATGCCCAGACAAGGGCAGCCGGAATACCAGCACGGCCGGCTGGGTTTGCCCGCCAGTTCGGTGCGCCCGCCACGGGACAGCAGTTCCCTGGCCAGGTAGTTCCCAACGCGGCCCGTTCACCGCGTCCCTCCTATCCGGAGGGAATGCCCGTCACCGCCCCGACACCAGTGGTCGGCCCGTCCGGAGTGCCCGGCCCGCAGCCAGTTGCCAATGACACGGTTGCCAGAGGTTTCGTGATCTACGTTGGCCTGGATGAACACGCCGCCGCGGCCGCCGGAACTACGCTCACTAAGCTGGCCCAGGAAATCCGGGCGCACGTCCAGACACTTGTGCCGGGTGCTCAAAGCCACGCGGCCGTAGCACTGGCACCTGCCAGTGCCGCCGGCTCTGACATCGACGTTGTCCGCCAGGCACTGGGGGACCCGACTGTCAGCCGGAAGCCACGCCAGGAGATGCCTGCACCGTCACCCGTTCAGCAGAGTGCACCGCGGCCAACCGGCGTGCTTATCGACCTTTCCCGCCGCGAGGTACACCTGGACGGCGAAACCCTGAACCTTACGTTCAAGGAGTTCGAACTGCTCAACTACCTCGTGGAGAACGCTTCCCGGACCGTTGGGCGCGAGGAGCTGCTCTCCGGCCTGTGGCGCAATGCCGAGGAAGTGCCCAATGAGCGGACCATCGACGTTCACATCCGCCGGCTGCGTTCAAAGCTGGGCCGGCTGGCCAACACCGTGCGAACAGTACGGGGCCAGGGTTACAGGTTCTATGAGCACCCCGAAGTTGTTGTCTGGGCCGCTCCGGAATACAGCATCTAGCAAGACCTGCGGCGCCAACCACTGGAAGAGGCTAGAAACGGCTGCTTTGATCCTCAAAGCAGCCGTTTCTGCCCTCTCAGGATGCCGGTCCCTGCAGGGCAGAGGCCGCGGCCCGGCCAGGGCCCCCGCGCGGATAGACTTGGCCCATGAGCGGCCACCACCTGAAAAAACTGATGCTGCTGCGGCATGCCAAAGCAGACTGGCCGCGCGAGGTCACCTCGGACCATGAGCGCCCGCTCTCCGGACGCGGTCACAGGGACGCCCCGCAGGCCGGGATCTGGATGCGGGAGAACGACTCCGTTCCGGACTTTATCCTCTGCTCCTACGCCCTGCGGACACGGCAGACCTGCACGTGGGTCTGCGACGAACTGGGGGAGAAGGCGCCCACCGCCAAATTGGAGGACCGTCTTTACGACGCCTCGGCGTCGGGAATCATCAGCGTCATCAACCATGTACCGGAGACGGTAACCAGCCTGCTGGTGATTGCGCATATGCCGGGGGTCCAGGACGTCGGCATGCGGCTGGCGTCCCTTGCTTCCAACGAAGACGCCGTGATGGAAATGGCTACCCATTATCCAACCTCCGGACTGACCGTCATGGAAGTCGAGGTGCCCTGGGCCGAACTCGACGGCCGCGACGCACGTGTTACCGATTTTGTGGTGCCCCGGGGCTGAAAGGGCCGCTAAAGTCCGTACTTTTCCAACAGGCGCAGCCACACCTCGCTGATGGTGGGGTAGGCAGGAACGGCATGCCAGAGCCTGTCCAGCGGGACCTGCCCGGTCACGGCAATCGTGGCGGCATGCAGCAGCTCAGCCACACCGGGCCCGGCGAACGTGAAACCAACCGGTACGCCCCGGTCCTCATCAACAACCATTTGGGCCCAGCCGCTGTATCCGTCGGCATAGAGGGATGATCCAGCCACGCTGATCGGCAGGGACGTTTCCGAAACCCGGATGCCGCGTTCCTTCGCCTGCTCTGGGCTCAGCCCGGTCATCGCTATCTCGGGATCCGTGAAAACCACCTGCGGCACTGCGTAGTGATCCGCCGTCGCGGCAAACCGGCTCCAGTCCGGCGGAGCTTCGAAACCAATCTCGCCCTTAGCGCGTGCTGCAATTGCGGCACCCGTTGCGCGCGCTTCGTACTTGCCCTGATGGGTCAGCAGAACCTTTCCTGCAGCATCACCGACGGCGTAAAGCCAGTTGCCGGACCCGGCGACCAGCCCGCTGGCATCGGAAACCAGCGAATCCGGGTCCAGGCCCAGTTCTTCCAACCCGAGCCCGTGCAATGCTGGGCGCCGTCCGGTGGCGATCAGCAGCCGGTCTCCGTGTAGCATTTCTCCGTCCGGCAGCGCCAGGACAATGCTGCCGGACTCGTCCTGGAAGACCCGTTCGGCCGTAGTGCCGGTATGGAGGGTGATCCCGTCGGCACGCAGTGCCTCCTCCACGAGGTCCGCTGCCGGCCGGGGGAACGCATCCAGCAGGTTGTGCCGCACCACCATGGATACTTCAGAGCCAAGACGGGCATAGGCCTGCGCCAGTTCGGTTCCGGCGACTCCTCCTCCCACTACCAGGAGGCGGGGAGGCACTTCCTGGGACGAAGTCGCGTCTGCCGTTCCCCAGAAACTGACCTGGTCCAGGCCTTCGAGCGGAGGGCGGACCGGTAGGGATCCGGTAGCAAGAACGACGGCGTGCCGGGCGCGGATGGTTGCCCGTGTGCCGTCGTCGTCACTCACCTGCAAAGAACGCTCACCGGTAAGCCGGGCGCGGCCGCGTACCAGGCCGATTCCTGTTTCCCTGACCCACTCCACCTGGCCGGCGTCGTCCCAGTCTGAGGTGAAGGAATTCCGCCGGTCCAGGACCGCCCTGGCGTCAAGTCCTCCGGTCACTGCCTGGCGGACTCCGTCCACGGCGCGCGCTTCGGCCAGGACCGTGCCCGGTCGCAGAAGTGCCTTTGACGGCATGCATGCCCAGTATGAGCACTCCCCGCCAACCAGGGCGGACTCGACCAGGATGGCCTGGAGCCCGGCTTGCACCACACGGCCCGCAGCGTTCTCTCCCGCCGCTCCGCCGCCGATGACTACGACATCTGTTTCCAGGGATTCAGTCATGGGCCCGAGCCTTCCATCTGTCCGCCTCCGGGGCAAGAGCGGCAAAGGCCTGCCGTCATCTCGAACGACACCGCGGCGCGGGCAGAAAAAAACCCGGCCTGACCGCATTTCTGCAGGTCAGGCCGGGTTTCAGTGGTGCGCGCGAAGGGATTCGAACCCCCAACCTTCTGATCCGTAGTCAGATGCTCTATCCGTTGAGCTACGCACGCATTTTTGGAATATCCTTGAAGTTGGTGGGTTTCCCCGGCTTCTTTCAAGTTCTTCCGTGGCTGTTTGGCCGTAGATAACTATAGCGGGGTTCCCGGGAGAACGCCAATCGGGTTCCGTTACGGCCGAATACTAGACCGGTCTATATGACCTTCGTCACACAAAACAGTGATTTTGGATGAAATTCCCTTGAAATCTAGGCAAACTTGGATCTGTTCGCCACATAGGTAGCATCTTTGGCCCGCTGGAGGGCCGCAGCTGGGAAATAGCATCAAAAAATACCACTGACCCAACGAAGGGAAGAGTCATGGGCGATGACGCGCGTCAGCTAGTTCTCGATGAGAGCGGCAACGCTGCTCCTAGCCAAATGCAGGACAGCAAGAACAGGGAGGCCTCCAGCGGGGCACCCACCACCCACCGTGGCCTGCTGGCGTGGGTCCAGGAAGTGGCAGAGCTGACGCAGCCCGCCGACGTCTATTGGGTCAACGGATCTGCCGAGGAAAACAAGGCGCTCACCGACGCACTGGTAGAGGCCGGCACACTGACCCGCCTGAACCCTGAGACCTTCCCCAACTCCTTCGCTGCCTTCTCCGATCCCAAGGACGTGGCACGCGTCGAGGAGCAGACCTTCATCTGCTCCGAGAAGAAGGAAGACGCCGGATTCACCAACAACTGGATGGATCCCGCGGAAATGCGGACCAAGCTCAACGGTCTCTTTGCCGGTTCAATGCGCGGCCGCACCATGTACGTTATTCCGTTCGTCATGGGACACCTCGACGCCGAGGACCCGAAGTTCGGCGTCGAGATCACCGACAGCGCCTACGTGGTCGCCTCCATGCGGATCATGGCCCGCATCGGCACCGACGTGCTGCGCAAGATGGAGGAACTTGACGCCTTCTTCGTCCCCGCCCTGCACTCCGTCGGCGCCCCTCTGGCTGAGGGCGAAGCAGATGTCCCCTGGCCGTGCAACGAGGAGAAGTGGATCGTGCACTTCCCCGAAGACCGCTCCATCTACTCCTACGGCTCCGGCTACGGCGGCAACGCCCTGCTGGGCAAGAAGTGCTACGCGCTGCGCATCGCGTCGGTCATGGCACGGGACGAAGGCTGGCTCGCCGAGCACATGCTCATCCTGAAACTGACCAGCCCGGAGAAGAAGGACTACTACGTCTCCGCTGCCTTCCCGTCCGCCTGCGGCAAGACCAACCTGGCCCTGCTTGATCCGACCGTCGAAGGCTGGAAGGTCGAGACCCTCGGAGATGACATCACCTGGCTGCGCTTTGGCCACGACGGGGAGCTCCGTGCCACCAACCCGGAAGCCGGCCTGTTCGGCGTTGCCCCGGGCACCGGATGGAGCACCAACCCCAACGCGATGCGCGCCATCGCCAAGGGCAACTCGATCTTCACCAACGTGGCCCTGACCGACGACGGCGGTGTCTGGTGGGAAGGTATGACGGACGAGACGCCGGCGCACCTGACGGACTGGCGCGGCAACGACTGGACTCCGGAAGCGGGCACCCCTGCTGCGCACCCGAACTCCCGTTTCTGCACCCCGATCGACCAGATCGACATGCTCGCTGAGGAATACCATTCCCCGAACGGTGTGCCGGTCTCCGCGATCCTGTTCGGCGGCCGCCGGAAGACCACGGTTCCCCTGGTCACCCAGGCGCGCGACTGGACCAGCGGCATTTTCATGGGCTCCACGCTGTCCTCGGAGACCACGGCGGCCGCTGCCGGAGCCGTGGGCGTGGTGCGCCGTGACCCGATGGCCATGCTGCCGTTCATCGGTTACGACGCAGGTGACTACCTCAAGCACTGGATCACCCTCAGCGGCACCGCGAACCAGGAGAAGCTGCCGCAGATCTTCCTGGTGAACTGGTTCCGCCGCACGGCCGACGGCGGTTTCGCCTGGCCCGGCTTCGGCGAGAACTCGCGTGTGCTCAAGTGGGTCATCGAGCGCCTCGAAGGAAAGGCCGACGCCGTCGAAACCCCGATCGGCTTTGTGCCCACCGGCGATTCGATTGACCTCAAGGGCCTGGACATGACCCCGGCCGACGTCGAAGCCGCAGTGCGCGTGGACCCGGCCGAGTGGGAGACCGAGCTGGCCGGCATCGACGAGTGGTACGCCCGCTTCGGTGATTCCCTGCCCGAGGAGCTCTCCGCCAAGCTGGCCGAACTCAAGGAGCGCTTCGCAGCCGCGAAGTAGGTCCTGAACAAACGGAAGGCCCCGCACTCAGCGAATGAGTGCGGGGCCTTCTGTTTGCCTGCGTCTAGGAATCAGCTGCTTCGCTGCTGGCCCAGACGATCGGCTCGCCGGATTCCCAGATGGGATCGTTGAAGGTCCACTGGCCGTCCTGCTCGGAGTAGGTCTGGATCGCGGAGATGCAGACGCCCTCAGAGTGCTCAGCCACCACGTGGATGGCGTCGGTGCCTTCGTCGGGCAGGGTGATGTCGGAGAACACGGCTACGGCACGGTTCTGGTCCTTCTGCTCTTCCAGGACGGTGTAGAGGTCATCGATCATGGCCTCCGCGTCCAGGTCCTCGTCGCTCTCTTCGGGAGAGACGGCGACCATGCGCAGTTCGCCGTCGTTCTGTACCACCAGGGCAGCCGGGAGGAAGGCACCCTGCGCTTCGAGCTGTTCCTGCGTGACACCGAGGGCGGTGCCCAGCAGTGAGTTCAGGTCATCCTGTACCTGGGCGGAAGGTTCTCCGCCGGTCAGTTCAACGTCAGCCATGAGCTCATTTCCTTACTAGTTCAAGTACACGGTCGCGGACCATCTCCATAGTGGAGAGGTCCTCTGCCTCGGCGTTCAGCCGGAGGAAGGGTTCGGTGTTGGACGCGCGGAGGTTGAACCACCACTGTCCGTCATCTGAGGTGAAAGTCAATCCGTCCAGTTCATCCACCGTGACGCCTGCGCGGTCATACTCGCCGCGCACCCGGTCCACGGCTGCCTGGACGTCGTCCAGCTTGGAGTTGATCTCGCCGGAGGAGAAATACGGCTCGTATTCGCGGGCCAGATCGGAGAGGGGGAGATCCTGCTCGCCGAGTGCAGCCAGGACGTGCATCGCGGCCAGCATGCCGGTATCCGCGTTGTAGAAGTCACGGAAGTAGTAGTGCGCAGAGTGCTCGCCGCCGAAGACAGCTCCTTCGGAGGCCATCAGGGCCTTGATGAACGAGTGGCCCACCCGGGTGCGGACAGCGCGGCCGCCGCAGGCTTCCACCAGCTCGGGAACCGCGCGGGAGGTGATCAGGTTGTGGATGATCACCGGGACGTCTTCGCCGGCTGCCTTGGCGCGGGCGATTTCGCGGCGGGCCACCAGGGCTGTGATCGCCGAAGGGCTGACCGGGGCGCCGAGTTCATCGATGACAAAGCAGCGGTCAGCATCGCCGTCGAACGCCAGGCCCAGGTCTGCGCCGTGCTCGACGACGGCGGCCTGCAGGTCCCGCAGGTTCTCCGGTTCCAGCGGGTTGGCGGGGTGGTTCGGGAACGAACCGTCGAGTTCGAAGTACAGCGGCACAATGTCCAGCGGCAGTCCGGGGAGAATCGAATCACCCAGGACCGCGGGGGTGGTAAGGCCTGCCATGCCGTTGCCTGCGTCCACCACTACCTTCAGCGGGCGGATACCGCGCAGGTCCACCAGATCGCGCAGGTACGCGGAGTAGTCGCCGAGGACGTCCCGCACGCTGATCTGGCCCGGCTTCTCCACCGAGTCGATCACGCCGTCGTTCAGGTACCGCTCTGCGGCCTTCTGGATTTCCTTCAGCCCGGTCTCGGAGGAAATCGGGATTGCTCCGGCCTTGGCCATCTTGATGCCGTTGTACTGCGCGGGGTTGTGGCTGGCGGTGAAGGTCACGCCGGCAGCGTTCAGCGAACCGCACGCGTAGTAGAGCTCATCAGTGGAAATCAGGTCCAGCAGCAGTACGTAGGCTCCCCGCGCGGTGGCGCCGGAAGCGAAGTCCTTGATGAATTCCGGGGAGGACTGGCGCATGTCGCCGCCCACCAGGACCGTCTCCCCGGCCAGGCCAAGGACGTCCACAAAAGCGGCGCCAACGGCCTTGACGATTTCGGGCGTGATGGTCTCGCCGACAACGCCGCGGACATCATAGGCCTTGAAGGACGAGGAAAGATCGAATGCAGTAGTCACGCCATGCAGTCTATAGGGGAGCGCGCTGCAGCGGGGCAGGCGGGGGCGGCTGCGGACTTTTCCACATTGCCTGTCCGGGGCTTCGGCGTGAGGGGGTCCCGGCTGGAATAGTGGAGGGTATGGAACCGGTATCCGCCCAGAACATCCCCACAGCACCCGCCCCACAAGAAACGGCCGACGCCGCTGCCCTGCGTGCGGAGGCAACCACCCTCCTGCGGGCGCTGGTGGGCCGGGACGACGCCGAGTTTCATGAGGGCCAGTACGAGGCCATTGAGGCCCTGGTCCGCGGCGGAAGGCGTGCCCTCGTTGTCCAGCGCACCGGCTGGGGGAAGTCCGCGGTGTACTTCGTGGCCAGCCTCCTGCTGCGCGCCCGCGGTGCGGGACCCACGCTCATCGTTTCGCCCCTGCTGGCCCTGATGCGGGACCAGGTTGCCGCCGCTGCCCGGGCCGGAGTCCGCGCCGCAGCCATTAACTCAGCCAACCAGCTCGAGTGGCAGGACATCTCCGCGCGGCTGGAAGCCGACGACGTCGATGTGCTCCTTGTCTCCCCGGAACGCCTGAATAATCCCGGTTTCCGCGAGAACCACCTGCCGGAACTGGTGCGGCGTTCCGGCCTCCTGGTGATCGACGAAGCGCACTGCATTTCCGACTGGGGCCACGACTTCCGGCCGGATTACCGCCGGATCCGGCACCTGATTGAGCAGCTGCCGCATTCGGTTCCGGTGCTGGCCACCACGGCCACAGCGAACTCCCGCGTGGTCAAGGACGTGGAAGAACAGCTCGCTGCCGGCGGGGAAGAGGTCTTCACCATCCGCGGGGCGCTGGCCCGGGACTCCCTGCGGCTGGGGGTACTCCGGCTGCCCAGCCCCCGCAGCCGGCTCGCCTGGCTGCTGACCCACATCAATGAACTGCCCGGCAGCGGCATCATCTACGCCCTGACGGTCTCTGCAGCGGAAGACACCGCCCGGCTGCTGCAGAAGGCCGGGCATCCGGTGCTGGCGTACACCGGCCGGACCGACCCTGCCGACCGGGAACAGGCGGAAGCGGCCCTGAAGAACAATGAGGTCAAGGCACTGGTTGCCACCAGTGCACTCGGCATGGGGTTCGACAAGCCGGACCTGGGCTTTGTTGTCCACCTGGGAGCGCCGTCCTCACCCGTGGCCTACTACCAGCAGGTAGGCCGTGCCGGCCGCGGCACCCCGAACGCTGACGTCCTGCTGCTCCCGGGAACGGAGGACCGGGATATCTGGGAGTACTTTGCAACGTCCTCAATGCCCTCCGAAGGACCGGCCAACGCCGTGCTGCGCGAACTCGCCGATGGATCCGTACTCTCCACCGGGGCGCTTGAAACACTCGTGAACCTCAAGCGTTCTCCGCTGGAGCTCCTGTTGAAGGTGCTCGCCGTGGACGGTGCAGTGGAACGGGTTACCGGCGGCTGGCGGGGAACCGGGCGGCCCTGGACCTACGACCGGGAACGCTATGAACGGATCGCCGCCGCCCGGGTTCGGGAACAGCAGGCGATGCTGGACTATGAGAACACCGACGGCTGCCGGATGGAGTTCCTGTCCCGGCAGCTGGATGACCCGGCAGCGGCACCCTGCGGCCGCTGCGACAACTGCGCCGGACGCTGGTATTCAGACGACGTTGCCACCGAGGCCGCCGACACCGCCGGGCAGGCCCTGTCCCGGGTGGGCGTGGACATCGATCCACGCGGCATGTACCCGACGGGCATGGACCGGCTGGGTGTGCCGGTAAAGGGGAAGATCAAGCCGGACGCTGCAGTTTCAACAGGCCGGGCGCTGGCACGCCTGACGGATCTGGGCTGGGGCGGACGGCTGCGGGAGATCTTTGGGCCGGGTGCCGTGGACGGCCCGGTGGACCAGTCGCTGCTGAACGGCTGTGTCCAGGTGCTGGCGCAGTGGGGCTGGACGCAGCGGCCCGTAGCGGTCGTGTCCGTGCCGAGCCGGTCCCGTCCGCAGCTTGTGGGTTCACTGGCCCAGGGGCTCTCCGAGCTTGGCCGGATCCCGTACCTTGGTGCCCTGCAGCTGCCGCACGGAGGCCCCGCCGGAGGTCCGGGCGGCAACAGTGCCTTCCGGCTCGCATCCGTCTGGGAGCAGTTCGCTGTGCCGGCCGAGGGCGCGGCGTGGTTCGCGGCGAATCCCGGGCCGGTGCTGCTGGTGGACGACTTCGCGGACAGCCGCTGGACGCTCACGGAAGCCGGCCGCACCCTGCGGCTGGCCGGGGCCGAATCCGTACTGCCGTTTGTGCTGGCGCTGAAGGCTTAAGCGGCGTGGAGTAGCGGCGCAGGTCAGGCGGCGGCGCGGATGCGGGACTCGACGCCGCTGACATGCACGGTCATCAGGGCGCGGGCCAGGTCCGGGTCCCCGGCTGCGATAGCTGCGGCGATGGCCGCGTGCTCGGCGAGGGTGGCGGATACGGCTTTGTCCTGCATCAGGCCGGTCCAGATGTGTCCGCGCAGGGTGCTGGCGGACAGGCCTTCCAGCAGGCCGTGCAGGTACGCGTTGCCGGAGGCCTTGGCGACCAAGGCGTGGAACGCAAGGTCGTGGGCGATGAGCTCCTCCACGGAGGAGTTCTCCTCCACAGACGCCACACAGCCCTGAAGCTCTTTGGCTGCGTCCCCGGTGATGCGGCGGGCGGCCAGCGACGCGGACCCCGGTTCGAGGATGCGCCGCACTTCCAGGAGTTCCGCGGCCGCCCTTTCCTGGTGCAGGTCCACCACAAATGACATGGTCTCCATCAGGATGGCCGGTTCAAGGCTGGTGACGTAGGTGCCGTCGCCCCGCCGGACGTCCAGTACACGGGCCAGTTCAAGGGCCTTGACCGCTTCGCGCAGCGAACTGCGGGAGAGTCCAAGGCGTTCACTGAGATCCTTCTCCGGAGGAATGCGGTCACCGGCCTTGAGCTCACCGCTGATGAGCATTGCCTTGATTTTGGTGATCGCCTCGTCCGTTACTGCCATGCACCAAGTCTAGTTCCGGCAAACCGTCCCCCCTCCCCGCAATCGAGATGGCAGAAACTGCCCGTTACGGGCCTCATACGGGCAGTTTCTGCCATCTCGATGCTTGGGGCCGGGGTTAGTCGCCGGTGAAGACCGCGGGGCGGCGCTCGGCGAAGGCCCTACCGGCTTCGGCGAAGTCACGACTGGGCAGGAACGCCGTATTCCATACCTGCACGTAATCCAGCCCGGACTGCGCCGCCGCCTCGCTGCCCTGGTTTAGAACCTGTTTGACGCCCTGCACCACCAGTGGCGGGTTCGCCGCGATCTGGGCGGCCAGCTCACGGCCGCGCGCAATGACGTCGTCCGCCAGCTCAGTGACCAGGCCCAGTTCAAATGCGCGGGCAGCGTCGAAATCCTCTCCGGTAAGCGCCAGGTGCCGGGTGGCGCCGGAGCCGATGATCCCCGGAAGCCGCTGCAGGGATCCGAGGTCCGCAACGATGCCCACACGGACCTCCCGGATGCTGAACCGCGCACCCGGAGCTGCGACGCGTACGTCCGCAGCGGTAATGACATCCACACCGCCGCCGATGCACCACCCCTCCACAGCAGCCACCACTGGTTTGCTGCAGCGGGCCACTGAACTCACGGCGTCCTGCAGGGCCTTGATCTGCCGCCGGAACCCCGCACGCAGGCGGGCATCCGTTCCTTGGGACTCCAGCAGGGGCCGGAACACCGGTTCCATGCCCGGAAGATCCAGGCCGTAGCTGAAATTGCCTCCCGAACCGTAGAGCAGGACTGCACTGACGCCTTCGTCGGCGTCCAGCTCTGCGAAAACTTCCGGAAGCTCAGCCCAGAAGTCAGGGCCCATCGCGTTGCCCTTCGACGGGCCTCGAAGCTTTACCTCAGCCACCGGTCCGTGGAGGCTGACCTGCAGTGAGCGGAGCGCGGAGTCAGAGTTCATGGATGTCCTTTGATGAAGGGGCCGGGCCATGCCGGCGCAGGGCCTGCGGGCCAATATACCGGGGCCCGAAGAAGCAGGGCCGTGAAAAAGCTAGGATCAAGGTATGGAGTTTGTGGTCATTGCCCTGTTCGTCGCTGCAATCGTGCTCGTGAACTTCCTGGTGGGCCGCGCCCAGAAGAAACGGGCAGCCCGTCCCGAGGCAGCCAAGGCCAAGGCGGCGGGCACCGGGAACCCCAAGGGAACCGGCCGCGCACCGGCCGGAACATCCCTGGAAGCGGCACGTGAAGCCGTGGCCCGGCTCGATGAGAAGGGTCATCAGCAGGTGTACGCGGCCATCGCCCAGGGGCAGCCGATCCGCGCCATTCAGCTCTATGCGCAGAGCACCGGGTGCGGGCTGCGCGCCGCCAGCGCTGCGGTGGCTTCAATGGCATCCCATCCCATCCCGTTCACGCGCCCGGAATCCCGTCAGCCGCAGCAGCCGAGCGGCGTCGACCCCGCTCCCTCCGAGGGCGCCGCTCCTCTGGAACCGGAGGCTGCAGAGACTGAAGCCCTGAAGCCTGAGACCGCGCCGGAGGTCCGCGATTCCGCAGAGCGCGACACTCCCGCCAAGGACACAGCACGCAGCGCAGCGGGAAGTCCGGGTGCAGAAGGCGCCGGGTCCGGCAAGGATAAGCCGCGCGGAACTGCGAAGGACAAAGAGCCCGCAGCCCCCGACGACGCCGAAATCAGCAAATGGGCGCAGAACCTGCGTCCCGAGGACTTCTAGCCGAGCTTTCGCGCCCGCTGGTTCCGGCCGTCCAAGCCATAGGGGTAGTTGCCCACGGCCGGAGCGCTGGCATGATTCAGCCGCTGGATCTCCGCCGGGGTTAGTTCCAGCTGCGCTGCCTGCAGGTTGCCCTCCAGCTGGTCCGGAGTCCGGGCACCCAGGATTACTGAGGTCACACCGGGACGCCCGGCAAGCCACGCGAGGGAGACCTCGGCTGGAGAAGCACCGTGGGACGCTGCGATCTGCTGTACGGCGTCCAGGACCTCCCAGGTCTGCGGGTTGGAACTGCGCAGGTCCCACCCCTGGAACTGCCGTGCCGGATTCTCACCAACGCGGGTGTTGCCGGAGGGGACGGTTTCGCGGTGGTATTTGCCCGTCAGCCAGCCCCCGGCCAAAGGCGACCAGGGAAGCAGCCCGAGTCCGGCGTCGAGTGCTGCCGGCACGATTTCGGATTCGATTTCGCGCTCCAGCAGGTTGTACTGAGGCTGAAGCGTCACTGGTGCCGGCCAGTTGTGCAGCTTGGCCATCCAGACCGCCTTGGTCAGCTGCCAGCCGGTGAAGTTGGAGAAGCCGTAGTAGCTGATCAGTCCGGAGCTGACGGCGTCCTGGAGGAAGCCGAGGCTCTCTTCCAGCGGGGTCAGGGGGTCCCAGGAGTGCAGCTGGTACAGGTCGATGTGGTCAACGCCGAGCCGGCGCAGCGAGGCTTCCAGTGCGCGGCGCAGATGACGGCGGGAGTTCCCGGCGTCGTTGGTGTCCTGCCCGGTGGGGAAGCGGGCCTTGGTGGCCAGCACCACGGTGTTGCGGGCGGTCTGGTTTGAATGCAGCCATTTGCCGACGATTTCTTCCGAGGCACCTTCGTTGTAGATGTCCGCGGTGTCGATGAAGTTGCCGCCGGCGGCCAGATAGTCGTCCAGCATCCGATGGGAGGTCTTTTCATCGGTCTCATTGCCGAACGTCATGGTGCCCAGCGCATAGTTGCTCACGGCTGTTCCGCTGTTGCCCAGCAGGCGCATCTCCATGGGTATTTCCTTCCGTCCGGCGTGCAGTGTGCTGCGCCCCAGCCTATGCCTCTTCCTGCGGGCTGGAACAGGGCGATGGCCGGGCAGCGGAAGAGCGGGCTGCCTAAGTCAGATAGTTGTCGATCAGATAGTCAGCGATTGCGAGGGACGACGTCGCCGCAGGTGAGGGGGCGTTGCGCAGCAGCGTGACCGGCCCGTTCTGGTCTACGGCGAAGTCATCCAGAAGTGATCCGTCCCGTCCCCACGCCTGGGCGCGGACCCCGGCGGCAGTCTTGGCAGTGAGGTCGGAGGGTTTCAGCTCCGGAATGAACCGGCGGGCGCGGGAGAAGTAGACGGGTTTCAGCAGTGATTCACCCACGGAGTCGAGGCCCATCTTCCAGTAGCGCTTCGCCAGTGGAAGCGCGCCGGGCCAGCGCAGCGACTCGAGGGTGTCGCGGACGGAGACTTTGCCCCAGCTGTAGCCCTCGCGGGCCAGGGCAGGAACTGCGTTGGGGCCCACATGCACGTCGTCATAGACCCCGCGGGTGAAATGCACGCCCAGAAAGGGAAAGGCCGGATCAGGGACCGGATAGATCATGCCGTTGACAAGGTGGTTCCTTTTGGGGCTGAGCTCCCAGTATTCGCCGCGGAACGGCAGGATTTTGGGTGAAGGATCGGCGCCGGCCAGCCTTGCCACGACGTCGGACTGCAGGCCTGCACAGGCGATCACATGGTCGAAGACCTGCTCGGAGACCGCTGTTTGAACGCGGACCCGGGCGCCTTCCATGCGGAGTCCGGTCACTTCCTGTCCCAGCAGGATGGTGCCGCCGGAGGCACGCACGTCCTGGGCCATGGCTTCGGTAATCGCTGCGTAATCCACGACGGCGGTGTGCGGGGAATGAACGGCAGCAACGCCTGCCACATGGGGCTCGATTTCGCGCAGCTTCGCCGGGTCATCAATCCTGGCGAGCCCGGGAACGCCGCTGGCGAGGGAACGCGACTCGATGTCCACCAGGGCCGGCAGGTCCGCCTCATCCACGGCCACCACGAGCTTGCCCACCTCACGGTAGGGCAGGGATTTCTCCAGGCAGTAGTCTCGGATGCGCTGCCTGCCCTCGGCGCAGAGCTGTGCCTTCAGCGAACCGGGCCTGTAGTACAGACCGGCGTGGACAACTCCGGAATTGTGGCCGGTCTGATGGGCGGCCAGCCGGGCTTCCTTCTCGAAGACAGTGACTTCTCCCAGACCGCGCAGGGCCAGTGCCCGGGCCACGGCGATTCCCACGATGCCTCCGCCAATAACGGCGAACCGGTTCACGTTCAAATGACTGCCTCCCCGCTGCCTGTCCTGTGGAGAGTGTAGAGGGTGGGCTAAATGCCCAGCACTGCGGACGCGATGAGGAAGTAGATGATCAGCCCCGTGGCGTCGACGAAAGTGGAAATGAACGGGTTGGAGAACACGGCCGGATCGACTTTCAGGGCCTTACCCAGAAGCGGCATGAGCCCTCCGGCAGCGGCGGCCATGGTGCACACGCCCAGCAGGGTCAGGCCCACCACGGTGCCCAGCGGCACGGTGAAGATAACGGACGTTATGGCGAACCCCAGCCCGCCGAGCAGTAAGCCAAGCACCGCACCCACTCGGACCTCGCGCGCAACGACCTTGGCAACGTCCCGCGGCCGCACGTCTCCCAGGGCGAGTGCCCTGGTGATGGTGGTGGCGGCCTGGTTTCCGGTATTGCCTCCGGTGCCGATCAGCAGCGGAATGAACAGTGACAACGCCACCTGCTCGGCCAGGGTGGCTTCAAAGGTATCCATTACCTGGACGGTGAGGGTGGCTCCGAGGGCCAGGACCAGCAACCACACGACACGGGCGCGCACAATGGCCCGGACTGGAGTCGCCAGGTAAGGCCGCCGCAGGGGCTCAGTCCCGCCCGAACGTGCGGAGTCCTCGCTTTCGGCCGATTCCAGGATCCGGAGGGCGTCATCCACCGTGAGGATTCCGACCAGCCGGTTTTCGGAATCAACCACGGGCAGCACCAGCACCTTGGCATCAGCGCAGTACCGCGCAGCCTCTTCGGCGTTCAGGGTGGCGGGGACTGACAGCGGGGCCTTCATCAGGTCCGCTACCGGGTCGGAGTCCGCGGCGCGGAGCAGGTCCCGGAGGGAAACTACGCCCAGCAGGTGCCGTCTGCCGTCGGTCACGGGGATGGTGTAGACGCTTTCCGCGTCGTCGAGCTGTGACCGGACCCGGGCCAGGGACTCGGCGGCCGTCCTGTCCGGGCTGGTGGTGACGAACTGTGGGCTCATGTAGCGGCCCACTGCGCCGCGCGGGTACCCCAGGACTGCGGTGGTGAGCGCCCGGTCCTTCTCGTTGAGCCCCAGAATCAGGCGGTTGGCCACTCCCGCCGGCAATTCATCCAGCAGCGCCACCCGGTCATCCGGGCTGAGCGCGGTGAAGACCTCCGCCACCTGGGCATCCTTCAGTCCGGCCAGGAGGTCTGCCTGGACCGGTGCGTCGAAACGCTCGAAAACTTCCATGGCCCGCCCCTTCGAGAGTGTCCGGTACGCCACCGCGCGGTCAATGGTATTGAGGCGTTCGAGCTGTTCCAGGGTTTCGGAGACGTCCAGTGGCTGGAGAACCCGGGCAATCCCGGTCAGGCTGCCGCTGCTGAGGGCATGGGCCAGCAGTTCGGCGGTTGCGTCGAATGAAAGATTGGGGGACTTGATCATGATCCGCTTCCCTACGGTGGGCGCACTGCAACGGCGCGGAAGAACCGCGGAGCAGTGATCGGGTGTGGTGGGGCTTTGGCAAATGCCGCAGCCGCGCGGACCCGGGCCGGTTAGGGAAGCAGGGGTTGGTTTCCCTTCGAACAGGGAGGAACCGGCGTGGCCCTTAGGGGCGGATGTTCAGGAGAGCTTCCCTGAAACGCTGGCGAGGTCCGCGCGCTGCGGAGATCGACTATTTCCGTCGTCCATGCGTGCGGTTCACCTCCTGCGGTTCAGGAAAAGCTCGGATATGGAAACACCCCGGTCCGAAGACCGGGGTGTCCTTGATGTCTCAACATCACAACGCGGAGACGGGGGGATTTGAACCCCCGGTGGGCTTTAGGCCCACACTTCATTAGCAGTGAAGCCCATTCGGCCGCTCTGGCACGTCTCCAATTGCCCTGGCAAACTCACGCTGCCAGCCTGTCAAGACTACCCATAACGGGGTGCTTTCAGCAAAACAGGTTCAGGACAACCTGCCGGTCAGCGCTTCCCAGAGGAACTCGTAGGACATAGCGTGCATGCGGGCGGACTGGCGGTTGTCCGCAGCGCCCGCGTGGCCGCCCTCGAGTGCCTCGTGGAACCAGACCCGGTCCACGCCCAGTGCCTTCATCCGGGCCGCCATTTTGCGGGCCTGGACCGGGCCCACCCGGTCATCGCTCGTAGCGGTCCAGATTAGCGCCGGCGGGTACTGCACGCCTTCACGCAGCAGATGGTACGGGGAGAAGGTCTTGATGAACTCCCACTGTTCCGGATCATCAGGGTCTCCGTATTCGGCAATCCAGGACGCGCCCGCGGAGAGCTTGGTGTACCGGCGCATGTCCAGGAGCGGAACACCGCAGGACACGGCGCCGAAGAGCTCCGGATAGAGGGTAAGCATGTTGCCCACCAGCAGGCCGCCGTTGCTGCGGCCGGTGCAGCCAAGGTGTTCGCGGGAGGTGACGCCCCGTGCCGTGAGGTCCCGGGCAACTGCCGCGAAGTCCTCATAGGCCCGGTGCCGGTTCTGCTGCAGTGCTGCGCGGTGCCAGTCCGGCCCGTATTCTCCGCCGCCGCGGATGTTGGCCAGCACGTAGACACCGCGGCGCAGGGTTCCGGAGCCGTCGGTGTAGCTGCGCTCAAGCCAGCCGCGTCCAACAACGCCTGAGTAGGCGGGGGTGAGGGCCTGTTCGAACCCGCCGTAACCCGAGAGGACTGTGGGGTTGCCGCCGTCGAGCACCATGTCCTTGTGTCCCACCTGGAAGTACGGCACCCGGGTGCCGTCCTCCGACACAGCGAAGTGCTGCTCAACCGTGCAGCCGGAGGCATCGAAGAACGACGGCGATGCCTTGACCGGGGAGGCCGGCGACCCCGGCTGGCCGAGGGTTCCGCGCGAGAGTGTGGACGGTGTGGTGAATCCGGTGCTGACCAGCCAGTAGTCGTTGCCGGCCTGCTCGTCCTCGTCGTCCACCGCGTAGGCGTCCACGGAGTGCAGGGGAGGGCAGGCGTCGAGTTCCGAGGCCTGCCAGTCAGCAGCCGGGTCCAGGACCTGGATTTCGGAGGAGACGTCACGCAGCAGGTTCAGCAGCAGATAGTCCCGGGTCCAGCTCCACGATTGCAGGGACACGGTGGGCTCGGGGGTGAAGAGCGTACGAAGGTTCCGGCTGCCGGCCAGGAAGTCCTCCAGGTCCGCTGCGAGCAGGGAGCCTGCCTTGTGCAGGGTTTCGCCAACCAGCCAGTCGGTGCGCGGGCGCATCACCAGCCACTGCCGGTGCAGGTCCACGTTCACGTCCAGCGGCACATCGATCCGGGCCCAGTCCCCGTCCTTCCGGAGGTAGGTGATGCTGTCATAGAAGTCGATGATGTCCACGGCCAGGTCCCGCTCGAACCCCGGCGTCTGGTCATGGTGGACATAGCCCATCATGTGGTCCTCGGGGACCTCGAAGTACAGCTGGGCGTCCACGGGTCCCTGTCCGCGGTGCAGGACGCGGACAGTGCGCGGATAGGAGGAGGCAGTCATGCTGCCGGGACCGTAATCCGTGGCCACATAGAGGGTGTCCGGGCCGGCCCAGGAAACCTGTGTTTTCGCCACGGGCAGGTCGAAGCCGCCCGGCACGAAGGTGCGGTCGACGACGTCGTACTCCCGGTAGCGGGAGGCATCCCCGCCGTCGGGCGAGAGAATCACGAGGGCGCGGCGGTAGGAGACACCGTCTTCCGGACGAAGGAAGCGTGCGCCGCCCCAGACCCACTCGGTATCATCTTCAGCGCTCAGCGCATCGAGGTCCAGAAGGGTCTCCCACTGAGTTTCCGGAGCCGTGTAGCCCTCCCATGAGGTACGGCGCCAGATGCCCCTGGGGTGTTCGGCGTCCCGCCAGAAGTTGTAGTACCAGTCCCCGCGTTTCACGACCATGGGAATCCGGTCGGTGGAGTCAAGGACTTCCAGCAGGCGCTCTTCGGTCCGGGCGAATCCGGTGGCGGAGAGCAGGGCTTCCGTCTCGGAGTTCCTGGCCCGGACCCAGTCCAGCTGCCTGTCTCCGTAGATGTCCTCCAGCCAGAGGAACTCGTCTTCGCTGTCCTGCGGGGTTTCTGCGCTCGCGGTACTCATGTGCCCATCCTAGGGGCGGATGGTGACACAGGGCTCCGCGGGTGCCACGGTTGAATGGCCTGCGCGCCTGCAGGCGTTCCGGCGGGCATGATGGACTCCATGCCGTTCCCGGTGCGAGAAAGGACCCACATGTCTCTTGTTAGCCGCCGGCGCCGCAGCTCCGAGGTCCGGGCATGACGCTGCTGATTCTTGACCTGGCCGGGGTCTTCTTCTTCGCGGTCTCCGGATCCCTGCTGGCGGCCCGGCGAAACTTCGACATTGTTGGCTCGCTGATGCTCGGATCCCTGGTCGGACTCGGCGGCGGAGTGGTGCGGGACCTGATCATTGGACAGGGCGTCCCCCAGGCCTTCACGAATCCGGTGTACCTGGCCCCGCCTGTGCTGGCCGCCCTGCTTGTTTTTGTCCACGCGCTGGGAGTCCAGCGTTACCGGCGCACGCTGCTGGTCTTCGACGCCGCCGGCCTGGCTCTCTTCTGCGTTACCGGAACACAGACTGCACTCGCCGCCGGACTGCCCCCCGTGTCTGCCGCCCTCCTGGGGGTCACGACGGCGGTGGGCGGAGGCCTGCTGCGCGACGTGGTTGCCAACGAAGTACCGCAGGTGTTCAACCCCAACGGCGTCTACGCCATCCCTGCCCTTCTTGGGGCTGGCCTGGTGTCCTTCTTCTCAGCCTTGGGCGTCTATAACGCGGTTGTGGGCATGTCGGTGGCGGGGCTGGTCTTCACCCTGCGGATCCTTTCGCTGCGATACGGCTGGCGGATACCGCTGGCAGGCCGCACCGCTGCCGTTGCTGACGAGTCCTAGCCTCGGTTCTGCTCTGGTGAGAAGTCCACGACGACGGCGGCCAGCTTGTGGGGGAGCGTGCTAACGAGCCCACGGGCCCTTCCCTCCCGGGGCGAAAGGAAACCCTGCCTGCCGGCAGGCAGCCAGAGGGCGGCCGCCGGAAAGAAGCCCGGAAATCCTGTTGACCCCTGGCTACTCAGTGTTACTATCTACTGGTAGTCAGTATTACTAGGTAGCTGGAGGTCCGTTGGGCAAGCAGGCAACAGAGATGCTCAAGGGTGTCCTGGAAGGAATCGTCCTGGCGCTTCTTAGCCGCCGGCCTGCCCACGGATACGAAATCACCGGATGGCTGCGGGACCAGGGGTTTAACGACATCGCCGAGGGGACCATTTATGCCCTCCTCATCCGGATCGAGCAGCGAGGACTCGTCGATGTGGAGAAGGTGCCGTCCGAAAAGGGTCCGCCCCGGAAGGTCTACGCCATCAATACAGCGGGACGGGACTATCTCAACGAGTTCTGGAGGACATGGAGCTTCCTCGCGGAACGTCTGGAACAGCTCCACCAAGGAGAGCGGTGACCATGTTGATTGAGAAGATAGTCGGCGACTTCGGAGACAAGCGCCGGTGGAGACAGTACAAAGCAAGGGTCAAGGGACTTCCTGGGCCTTACCGGGCCTCGGCTGAAGCCCTTGAACGCTACCTGATCTACTTCGGCGCCCTCAGTGACGGCAGCACCATGATGACAATGCTCGAAGACCTGGCCGACCTCTTCGAACGTGCTTCGGTGGATGGAACGTCCATCCGGTCCGTGGTGGGAGATGATCCGGTGGAGTTCGCCGAAACCTTCCTGCGGAACTACTCCGACGGCCAGTGGATCAGTAGGGAACGCCAGCGGCTCATCAAGGCCATCGACGCGGCGGAGGAAGACGACGACGGCGGGGAGGGGTCGTGACTGCCCGGCTGGACGGGCGCCCCGCGGTCCGGGTAACCGGTCTCAAAAAGTCCTTTCGGGAGCTGGACGTGCTGCGCGGTGTGGATTTCGACGTCGCGCCGGGGAGCATCTTCGCCCTGCTTGGTTCCAACGGGGCTGGCAAAACGACCGTGGTCCGGATCCTTTCCACCTTGCTGAAGGCTGACGCCGGAACGGCTCTGGTTGACGGCTTTGACGTTGCCGCCGAGGCAGCCGAGGTACGCCAGGCGATCAGCCTCACAGGGCAGTTCGCAGCGGTGGATGAGGTTCTGAGCGGACGGGAAAATTTGGTGCTCGTAGCCCAGCTGCGGCGGGTAAAGGAGCCGGGACGGACCGCCGATGCACTGCTGGAGCAATTCGGGCTGAGCGAGTCAGGCGGGCGCAGGGCCGGGACCTATTCCGGCGGAATGCGCAGGCGCCTGGACATCGCGATGAGCCTGATCGGCAATCCGCCGGTCATTGTCCTCGACGAACCCACCACCGGCCTGGACCCGCAGGGACGGCTGGAGGTGTGGGCGATGATCAGGCAGCTCGCCGGACAGGGAACCAGCGTCCTGCTCACTACCCAGTATTTGGACGAAGCCGAGCAGCTGGCAGACCGTATTGCCATCCTGCACCAGGGAAAGATCATCGCCAACGGGACCCTCGCCGAGCTGAAACAGCTTATGCCGCCGGCAACGGCCGAGTACGTCGAAAAGCAGCCAACCCTTGAGGAAGTGTTCCTCGCCATCATAGGGAGCGGGGCGGGCACCCCTTCCCGGGACACCGGAACCCCGCCCGAGCATCAGCAGCAGGGGGAAAAGCCATGAACACAACCACAACGCACTTCTATGGCAACACCGCTGTTCTGACCAGGCGGTCGCTGCGGCACATCCTGCGCAGTCCGGACACCATCATCACCACGGCTGTCATGCCCGTGGCGATCATGGTGATGTTTGTGTACGTGCTCGGTGGGGCGATCAACACCGGTCCCTATGAATACATCGACTACATGCTGCCGGGCATCCTGCTGATCACGGTTGCCTCGGGGATTGCCTACACGGCTTTCCGGCTCTTCACGGACCTGCAGAGCGGGGTTTTCGAACGCTTCCAGTCCATGCCCATTGCCCGGTCGAGCAGTCTGTGGGCGCATGTCCTGACGTCCCTGGCAGCGAACCTCATGTCCCTGGCCCTCGTGGTGGGTGTGGCACTGCTGCTTGGCTTCCGCACCGGCGCGGGACCGGGGGCATGGCTGGCCGTGGCCGGCATGCTGCTGCTCTTCACCCTGGCCCTGACCTGGGTTGCCGTAGTGGCCGGACTGTCAGCCAAAACGGTGGAGGGCGCAAGTGCGTTTTCCTATCCCCTGATCTTCCTGCCGTTTATCAGCTCGGCCTTCGTTCCCACCGACACCATGCCCGGGCCGGTGCGCTGGTTCGCGGAGAACCAGCCGGTGACCTCGATCGTCAACTCGATCCGGGCCCTGTTCACCCAGCAGTCCGTAGGGGCCGATCTCTGGCTCGCCCTCGCCTGGTGTCTCGGCATCATGGTGGTTGCCTACGCCCTTGCTATCTCCACGTACAAGCGAAGGGTCAGCTAGGTGCTGAATCCCGTATGGCTGGTTGGCGTAGCGTCGCGCCTGCTTGGACGCGAACTCTCGCTGCTTAGGGAGCTCGGCGCGGGCCAGCATGCCGTGACGGTTTTGGTTTCCGACGGTCTTACAGAGCTGGTTGTCCGCGGCTTCCCGCGAGCAGATCCTGCGGTGGGCCATGAGCTGCCCGTCCTGGACCGGATTGCCCCGCTGTGGGAGCTGGTTCCCCGTCTTGTTGTGCACGGGCATGAAGAAGGCTATCCCGTTATTGTGACAACGGCCTTGCCGGGTTCCACCCCAGCCCCGGACCTCCCGCTTGATGCTGTTGCCAAGCAGATGGCGTCCGCTTTGGCGAGGATCCACTCACTGGATGGTCAGGGGCTGCGTGAAGACCACCCTGCCCCGGCGGCTGGGGAATCAGCCATCGCAGTGCAGGCCCGGAACGAGCTAAAAACGCTGGATCTCAGTGAACGCGTTTTAACGCACCATGACTTCTGGTGCGGTAACGCCGTCTGGCAGGGGGATGTCCTGACCGGCGTCGTTGACTGGTCCGGTGCCAGGCATGCGCCCAGGGGCCTCGATATTGCGTGGTGCAGGCAGGACCTCATCCTTCTGGGTTCCACCGAGGCAGCACAGACGTTCCTCGGCGAGTACCGCAGACTGAGCGGGCTGGAAGTCTCCGACATCGCCGCCTGGGACGTCCTGGCCGCGGCGCAGGCGCACCCGGTCGTGGAAACCTGGGCACCGAATTACCACGGCATTGGCAGGCTGGACATTACCCCCGGGGTCCTGAGGCAGCGCCTGGACCGTTGGATCGCCGACATCTCCGCTCTGAAACCGTCGGGCGGTAACTAACGTCCTGTTTCAGTGCAGCTAGCCGGCAGCAAAGAAATCGTGCTCCCAGCGGACCGAGGCAACAAACGCCTCCTGTGCAGCGTCCCGCGCAGTGCCGCCCACCGCCAGCACGCCTTCGAGGATTCCGATGGCGCGGACGGTAGCTGCCGCAAACCCGGGATCCGCATACGTCTGAAGCCATTCCCGGTACGGATGCTGCGCGTGGTTCGGCGACTGCAGCCGGGCTCCCACATCCGCGTAGATCCAGAAGCAGGGCAGCACGGCGCCTACCAGCCGCGCGTACTCCAGTTCACCGTCCGGCAGTCGGTCCGGTCCCAGCAGATGGTCCAGGTAACCCCGGGTCACCGGTCCCGGAACCAGGCCTCCGGCGGGATCCGCCGGAACCTGCCGGACACCGGAACCGCTGCCGGAACCGCCGCTGTCCGGTGAGTTGCCGCGGCGCTCAGCATTGGCAGTGAGCCAGCTGCGGTGCAGGTCCAGTTCAGCTTCCAGGGCGCCGCTGGCGCTTTCTGCCCAGAACAGCTGCTCTTGGAGCGTGGGTGCCAGTTCGCTGGCGCGGGCCAGTGCGCGGGCATATCCCCTGAGATAGATCGCATCCTGAGCCAGGTACCGCCCGAAGACTGTCTGATCCAGCGTCCCGTCGCCCAGTCCGCGCACAAAGGCCAGGCCGTCAATGCGCTCCCGCAGGGCGGCGGTCCGGGACCAGAGCGCAGCGGTGAGCTTGCCGGCCGGTGGAACATCGGATCCTGTCGGCGCAGGCAGCGGTGCGAGTCCCCGCTGCCAGAGTCCGGCAAAGTGGTTCACCGGACCGTGCCCGGTTCCCACCTCCAGCAAATCCGCGGTTTCGAGGGCTTCCTGCAGCCAGGCTTTCGCGCCCTCCAGCGCGTGTGCCCAGTTCCCGGTCCGGGCGAACAGGGTAGCCAGCGCGGCAGAGAGCGAGCAGCCGGTGCCGTGGGTGTTCTTGGTGTCTACCCGCACGGAACTGAACTCTGAAATCGTGAATCCGCGCTCGCCGTCGGGCATTACCAGCGCATCCGGTGCCGTGGTTCCAGCCAGGTGCCCGCCCTTGACCAGCACGGCCGTGTCATAGGTGCCGGCGAGGCGGCGTCCCTGCTCCAACGCCTTCTCCCAGTCCTGAGCCGGTTCTACTTTCAGCAGGGCAGCCAGCTCCGGCAGGTTGGGCGTCACCAGGTCCACGTGATGCAACAGCGCGCGAAGGGCATCTTCGGCATCGGGGCTGAGCAGGCGGTCACCGCTGCTGGCCACCATCACCGGATCCAGCACTACTGCCGGGGGCCGGACGTCCGCCAGCCAGGAACCCACCGTCCGGGCGACCTCGGCGCCGCCGAGCATGCCGATTTTCACCGCATCGATAATCACGTCGTCGCTCGCCGCTTCCAGCTGTTCGCGGAGGAAGCCGACCGGCGGGGTGTGCACGGCACGGACCCCGTGAGTGTTCTGCGCAACCAGTGCCGTGACCACAGCCATGCCGTATCCGCCGTTAGCAGCGATCGACTTCAGATCGGCCTGGATTCCGGCCCCACCCGTGGGATCCGTTCCGGCGATGCTCAGGATCCGAGGGACGTCCCGGACGCTCAGCTCTCCCATGCCGCCACCAGTTCCTCGGCGCTGCGGCGCGGATCGGCAGCGGTGCAAATAGCGGAAACGACGGCGGCGCCGGACGCTCCGGCGGCCTGCAGGCCCCGAATGTCGGACAGCCCGATCCCGCCGATTGCCACGCACGGGACCGGAGCCGCAGAAGCAAAGGACCGGAACCCGTCCACGCCCAGCGGGGCAGGATGATCCGGCTTGGTGCTGGTGGGATGGATGACTCCGGCACCGAGATAGTCCACCGTTCCCGGTGCCAGGTCCCGCACGGCGTCGAGGTGGGCGGGACTGTTGGCGGTGAGGCCTACGACGGCGCCGGGGCCCACCAGCGAGCGGACGGAGTCGACGGGCAGGTCGCTTTGGCCAACGTGGACTCCGTGCACCCGGGCGCCGGCTGCCCGGGCGGCGAGGTAAATGTCCACCCGGTCATCGACGAGCACCAGGGCGCGGTCACCGACGGCGTCGGCGACGGCCAGCACCTGGGCGTAGAACTCCGCGGCGGAGGCGTGCTTTTCCCGGACCTGCACGGTGCGCACCCCTCCGGCGACGGCGGCGGCGGCAACAGCGGCAACGCCCCGGTCCCCGCACTGCGCCGCATCAGTGACCAGATAGATGCCCGTGTTCCTGGCCAGGGCCCGGGGCCGCCGGAGCAGTTCGGACTGCACGCCGGCGCTCATGCCGCCACCAGCAGGTTCTCGATGTCTTCGGCGGAGAGTGCCGCCAGGGCGTCCAGGAATGCCGGGGCAAAAGACCCCGGTCCTGCCGACACGGCTGCAGCCTGCTGCGCGGCGATCGTGTAGGCGGCGGTGGCTGCCGCCGTGGCAGTGAGGTCGCCGCCTTCGTCCGCGGCGGCGAGGAACGCGGCCGTCACGGCGCCGAGGGCGCAGCCCCCGCCGGTCACCTTGGTCAGCAGCGCGCTGCCATTGCTGATCCGCAGGGTTGATTCACCGTCCGTGATGACGTCAGTGGGCCCGGAGACCGCCACGACGCAGCCGTGTTTCGCCGCCAGGAGTTCAGCTGCCGGAAGGGCATCCTCCGGATTGTCGGTGGCGTCCACGCCCCGTCCGCCCGCGCCCAGTCCGGCCAGGGCCATGACCTCGGAAGCGTTGGCCCGGACCACCGTGGGACGCATCGCCAGCAGCTCTGCGGCCAGCGCCGTGCGGACCGGGAGGCTGCCGACAGCCACGGGGTCCAGGACCCACGGCGTGCCGGCATCGTTTGCAGCTGTGGCGGCCTCCAGCATGGCCATGCGCTGCTCGGCATGCGGGGTGCCCAGATTGATCAGCACCCCGGACGCGATGCGGGCAAAAGGTCCGGCTTCACCCGGAATGTCCGTCATGGCCGGGGCTGCCCCCAGGGCCAGCAGCACGTTGGCGGTGAAGTTGGTGACCACTGTGTTGGTCAGGCACTGCACCAGCGGCGGCTCGCTGCGGACGCGGGAAAGGTGGGTGGATACAGAAAATGGTGTCAGGCCAATAGTCATCGGCGACATCCCTTCGCTAGTTCTAACTAGATCAGGTTCGACGGGTCTCATCTCAGCCTTGCGGCACCCCGTGTCACTACAGCTGACTCTACGAAGTCAGCGGGCAAATGGCCAGCCGGGACGGACTAGGCGTCGTCCATGGCCGCGCAGGGATTTAGGCCCGACGCCGGCTGGTGGGCCTGGCTGGCCAGCCGGTGCAGAAGGACGCGGAGCAGCTCCGATTCGGAGGGCTCAAGCCCGGCGAGGAAGTCCGCCTCGGCAGCGGCAACCCGTTCCTCGCAGGACGCCAGGCGTGCGCGGCCGGCCTTGGTAGCGACCACTTTGCGGGCCCGGCGGTCCGCAGGATCGGGGATGCGTTCTACGTCCCCGGCTTCCGCGAGTGCGTCGATCAAGTAGGTCAGCACAGTACGGTCGATGCCAAGATGGGCGCCCAGGGCCTGCTGGTTCGGGGGATCGAGGCGCACGACTGTAGAGAGTACCTGGAAGCCGCGCAGTCCACCTGCCGCACCTTCCAGGGCTGCTTCTACACGGGACTGGTAACAGCCGGCCAGTATGGAGAGATCCCAGCCCAGGGCGCCGGGGGTAATCGTCGTACTGCCTATAGTCATGGGTTTGATGGTAACCCCGTCATGTGGCGGCATAGATATTCTCGGGAGCATATGTTCTGCGTGTGCACCTAACCCGCTTCAGTGCTGGAACCGGTAGCCCATGCCGTGCTCAGTCAGGAAATGAACGGGATGCGCAGGGTCCGGCTCAAGCTTGCGGCGCAGCTGTGCCATGTATAGACGGAGATACCCGGCGTCGGTTGTCTTCGGTCCCCAGATCTCGGTGAGCAGCTGCGCCTGCGTGACGAGGCGGCCGGGCTGCCGCAGCAGGGCAGCGAGCAGATGCCATTCGGTTGGCGTAAGCCGGACCACGCCGCCGTCGCCGATCCGCGAGACACGGCGGGCTGCCAGATCTACGCGGACGTTTCCGAAACTGACAGCGGGGCTCTCCTGAGCCGGACCCGTCCTGCGTTTGAGGGCACGGATACGAGCCAGAAGCTCTTCGGCGGAGAAGGGTTTGGTGACGTAGTCATCCGCGCCCAGGTCCAGTGCCCGTACCTTCTCCGCAGAATCTGAGCGCCCGGAAATCACCAGGATTGGCATGGTGCTCCAGCCGCGTACAGCTTCGATCACTTCCATGCCGCTAAGCCCAGGCATTCCAAGATCCAGGACCAGGAGGTCGGGATGCGAGTCCACGGCCCGCCGCACTGCTGCTTCGCCGTCCTGGGCCACCGCCACCTCGTAGCCGTACACAGCCAGGGTGATCTTCAGGGCACGAAGGATCTGGACGTCGTCGTCGGCGAGCAGGATCCTCACAGTGCCGCCGCTGATTCAGTGCGCCCGAAGGCGACAGCGGCGGGCAGGCTGAGCACCATGGTCAGTCCTCCGCCGGGTGTCTTCTCGATCTCCACAGTCCCGCCCATTCCTTCCATGAATCCCTTCGCGACGGCCAGCCCCAGCCCCAGCCCGGTTTCGTTATCCGTGTCTCCCAGCCGCTGGAAGGGTACGAACATATCTTCGCCGCGTTCCGGGGAGATTCCCGGTCCGCAGTCTATGACCCGTAGTTCAACTCTCCCGCCGAACTCGCTGGCGGTGAGCAGCACCTTGGCATCCGGCGGGGAGAAGCGGACGGCGTTTGCCAGGACGTTCACCAGCACCCGCTGAAGCAGGACCGCATCCCCGAGCACGGGAGGCAGGCCTGGTGCCAGGTCCAGCTCAACCTCGCCTGGCCCGAGCCGCAGTTCCTCAAGCGCGGGCAGCACGGCGTCCGCTGTCTCCAGCGGTGCGAGCGAGACGGCCAGCGCTCCGGCCTGCAGCCGACTGACGTCCAGGAGGCTCGTCACCAGTTCAGAGAGGCCGTTCAGCGACTCCTCCGCAGTGGCGAGCAGTTCCTGGCGGTCCTGTTCGCTCCAGTCCACGTCATCAGCGCGCAGGCCGGTCACAGCCGCAGTGGCCGCAGTCAGCGGACGGCGCAGGTCATGCCCCACGGCCGCCAGCAGGGCTGTACGGACCCGGTCGGCGGCAGCCAGGGGTCCGATGCCTTCGGCTTTGGCGGACAGGGTCCGGTGATCCAGGGCGGCTGCCAGCTGAGCGGCAGTAACCTCGAGCAGGCGAAGGTCAGCCGGCTCGGGACTGCGGCCGTAGAGTTCCAGGACCGCTTCGCCCACCTCAAGCCGGTGTTCCGGCAATCCGGGCGGAATGCTGCCGGACACGGCGAGGTCGGCATCAGCGGTCCGCAACCGGGCGGCGTCGAGGTTGAAGGCCTCCCGCACCCGGCCCACCAGCGCTTCCACCGCGTCCTCACCGCGCAGGACGTTGCCTGCGACGGCAGCCAGGAGGTCGGATTCAGATGCCGCCCGGCGGGCAGAACGGGAACGCCGTGCCGCACGGTCCACCACGAAACTGACCAGCATCGCGTTGGCGGCATAAAGCACCAGCGCAAACAGGTGCAGCGGCTCGGCAACCGTCACTGTATGGAGCGGCTGGATGAAGAAGTAGTCCAGGGTCACCCCGGAAAGCAGTGCAGCGAACAGTGCCGGCCAGATGCCTCCTGCCAGCGCCACGAGGATCACCAGCAGCTGGTAGGCCAGCACATCGCTGGTAATAGATTCCGGGGTGCTGATGCCAACCAGCAGCCAGGTGAGCAGCGGCCCGCCAGCCAGTGCCAGGCCAAAGCCGGCCAGCCGCCGTCGGGGGCTGAGGGCACCGCCCAGGCGTGGAAGCCCCCGGTGGCTTGCTGCGGCGCCGTGATTAACGATGTGCACGTCAATGTCCCCCGAGAGCCGGATGACGGTGGCGCCGATGCCTGGTCCGCCGAACAGCGCCTTCAGCCTGGGGCGGCGGCTGACGCCGATGACCAGCTGAGTCGCGTTGGCGGACCGGGCGAATTCAACCAGGGATCCGGGGATGTCTGAACCAACTACCTGATGGAAGGTGCCGCCGAGCTTCTCCACCAGCGCCCGCTGCACGGCCAGTTCACCGGGATGGCTTTCCCGCAGCCCGTCCGGGTTGGTTACGTGCACCGCCAGCAGCTCTCCGCCCGCGGACCGTGCAGCAATCCGTGCGCCGCGCCGGAGCAGGGTCTGTCCCTCCGGGCCGCCGGTGAGCGCAACCACCACGCGCTCGCGGGCCTCCCATTTGCTGCGGATGCCCTTTTCATTCCGATACCGGTTCAGCGCGCTGTCCACTTCATCGGCCAGCCAGAGCAGGGCCAGTTCACGAAGGGCGGTGAGGTTGCCGACGCGGAAGTAGTTCGACAGCGCAGCGTCAATCCGGGCAGCCGGGTAGATGATTCCCTCTGACAGCCGGGCGCGCAGCAGTTCCGGGGCAATGTCCACGAGTTCAATCTGGCCGGCTGCACGGAGAACATCATCCGGAACCGTTTCGCGCTGCACGGTCCCGGTAATGCCTTCCACCACGTCGTTGAGCGAATCGATGTGCTGGATGTTCACCGTGGACAGGACATTGATACCTGCGGCCAGAAGTGCTTCCACGTCCTGCCAGCGCTTGGAATGAGCCAGCCCGGGTGCGTTGGTATGGGCCAGCTCGTCCACCAGGGCGTAGTCCGGGCACCGGGCCAGCACGGCGTCCAGGTCCAGCTCCTCCAGCTCGAGTCCACGGTGTTCCAGCGTCACCCGCGGCACCTCTTCCAGACCGCGGGCGGCTGCGGCGGTGGCCTCCCGGCCGTGCGTTTCCACCAGCGCCACCACCACGTCCCGCCCTTCGCTTCGCAGGCGGTGGCCTTCCTCCAGCATTGTGCAGGTCTTCCCGACCCCCGGGGCCGCGCCCAGGAAGACCCGGAGCTCTCCTCGTTTCATTGCCTAAGTGTCCAGCTCCAGCAGCGCGATGTTCAGTTCCAACACGTTTACGGTTGGCTCGCCCAGGATTCCTGCCGTGCGGCCGGCTACCGCATCGTCCACCAGTGCACGCACGTCCGGTTCGGGCAGCCCCCGCGCCTCCGCCACGCGCGGCACCTGGAGGTAGGCGTACTCCGGGCTGATGTGCGGGTCCAGGCCCGAGGCGGAGGCTGTAAGCGCATCAGCGGGAACGTCTTCGGCGGGGACTGATTCAAGGGCAGCAACGGCCTGGCGGCGCTCCTCGATTTGGGCTGCCAGTTCCGGGCTGGAAGGCCCCAGGTTGCTGCCCCCGGAGGCAGCGCCGTCGTAAGTTCCCGGCCGGGACTGGAACCACTCCGGCAGGGCAGCGCCCGCACCGTCAGTGAAGGACTGGCCGAGCAGGGCTGAGCCGGCCGCGGCGCCGTCGACGGTCACCGGGGAGCCGTTGGCGCGGTGGGGGAGAGCGGCCTGGGCCGCGGCAGTGGCGAGCGCCGGGTAGCCGATGCCAAGGAGCAGGGTGAAGACCGCCAGGGCTTTGGCGGCTACGGCGAGCTGCCGGGCCGTGGAACGAAGCGTGGTCATGTTCAGTCCTTTGGTTCTAGAAGCCGGGAAGCAGGGAGACGGCGAGGTCGATCAGTTTGATGCCCAGGAACGGGGCCACCACGCCGCCCACGCCGAAGACCAGCAGGTTGCGGTTGAGGACGGCGGCGGCACCGGTGGCCCGGTACTTTACTCCGCGCAGGGCGAGCGGGATCAGCGCCAGGATGACGACGGCGTTGAAGACGAGTGCGGACAGAATCGCGGAGGCAGGCGAATGAAGGTTCATGACGTTCAGGACCTCCAGCCCCGGGAACAGGCCCACGAACATTGCCGGAATGATCGCGAAGTACTTGGCGACGTCGTTGGCGATCGAGAACGTGGTCAGGGCACCGCGGGTGATGAGCAGCTGCTTGCCGATCCGGACGATATCGATCAGCTTGGTGGGGTCCGAATCCAGGTCCACCATGTTTCCGGCTTCCTTCGCCGCGGAGGTTCCCGTGTTCATTGCGACACCGACGTCCGCCTGGGCCAGGGCCGGGGCGTCATTGGTGCCGTCCCCGGTCATCGCTACCAGCCGTCCGCCATCCTGCTCACGGCGAATCAGGGCGATCTTGTCTTCCGGAGTGGCTTCAGCAAGATAATCATCAACCCCGGCTTCCGCAGCGATCGCCTTGGCAGTGCGCGGGTTGTCTCCGGTGACCATCACCGTGCGGATGCCCATCCGGCGCAGTTCGGCGAAGCGCTCCTTCAGGCCCTGTTTCACCACGTCCTTCAGGTAGACGACGCCGAGAATCCGGGACACGCCTGCGGTGTCCCGTTCCGCGACCACCAGCGGGGTGCCGCCGGCAGCGGAAACCGTGTCTACCCGGTAGGTGAGGTCGGCCAGGACGGAGACCTCAACTCCGTCGCTTTCCGCGGCCCAGTCGATGACCGCCGAGCCGGCGCCTTTGCGGATGCTGGACCCGTCCGCGAAGTCCAGTCCGCTCATGCGGGTCTGCGCAGTGAACGGAATACCTTCGGCGTCCGCAGGAGCCGTGGCAACGACTCCGCGGGAGGCCGCCAGATCAACAATGGAGCGGCCTTCCGGCGTGGGGTCGAGCGCCGAAGACAATGCTGCGGTGCGGATAAGTTCCTCCGCGTCCGCTCCGGCCACGGGGATGAACTCGGCCGCCTGCCGGTTCCCGTAGGTGATGGTGCCGGTCTTATCGAGCAGCAGGGTGGTCACGTCGCCCGCGGCTTCGACGGCGCGGCCGGACATGGCCAGCACGTTGTGCTGCACCAGGCGGTCCATTCCCGCGATGCCGATGGCAGAGAGCAGGGCGCCGATCGTCGTTGGAATCAGGCAGACCAGCAAGGCGGTCAGAACCGGAATGCTGATGGTGGCGCCGGCGTATGAGGCCATCGGGTTTAGCGTCAGCACCACCAGCAGGAAGACCAGGGTGAGGGTGGAGAGCAGGATGTCCAGGGCCACCTCGTTGGGCGTTTTCCGCCGCTTGGCGCCTTCCACCAGTCCGATCATCCGGTCCACGAACGTTTCTCCCGGACGGCTGGTGATGCGGACAATGATCCGGTCCGAGAGCACGCGGGTGCCTCCAGTGACTGCCGACCGGTCGCCGCCGGATTCGCGCACTACCGGGGCGGATTCTCCGGTGATCGCGGACTCATCCACGGCAGCAATGCCGTGGATGATGTCCCCGTCGCCGGGGATCACTTCCCCCGCGCTTACAATCACGACGTCGTCCAGCCGCAGGTCGGCTGAGGCAACGTCCTCCACGGGGCCGAGCGCGGCGGGATCGGACTGAGGATCATAACCGCGGATTCGTCTGGCGGCAGTGGTGCTGCGGGTGGCCCTCAGGGCAGCTGCCTGTGCCTTGCCGCGGCCTTCAGCAACTGCCTCGGCGAGGTTGGCGAAGAGGACGGTCAGCCAAAGCCAGAGGGCGACCAGCCAGGTGAACCCCTCCGGCACGGATGACCCGCCGGAGCTGGGGGAGACGCCGGTAAAGGACTCCGACACCGCCACGGTGGTGATGAGGACCGCTCCGGCCTCCACGATGAACATGACCGGGGTGCGCCACATGCGGCGCGGGTCGAGTTTGCGCAGGGCCAGCGGGAAGGCCGCGGCGGCCTGGCGCCAGGAGAAGCCTGCTGCGGCTGCCGGCCGCGGGGCAATGGGCGCCTTTGCGCTCCCGGGTTGGGGGCGGCGGTGTTTGGTGATGATGGACATGGTCAGATCAGTCCTTCTGCCAGGGGACCCAGCGCGAGTACGGGAAAGAAAGTGAGGGAGGTGACAAGCACGGTGACGCCGCTGAGCATCAGCACTGACTGCGGCCGGTGGGTAGGCAGGGTCCCTGCCGTTACCGGGACCTTGCCCTGCGCGGCCAGGGTCCCGGCGAGCGCCAGGACGAAGATGATTGGCAGGAACCGGCCCAGCAGCATGGCCAGGCCCAGCGCAGTGTTCAGCCACGGCGTATTGGCAGTCAGCCCGGCGAAGGCCGAACCGTTGTTGTTGGCTGCGGAAGTGAACGCGTAAAGGACCTCGCTGAAGCCGTGCGGGCCGGTGTTCAGCATGGACGTCTCTTCGATTTCCGCCCGGATGCCGGGCAGGGCAAAGCTCAGGGAGGTGCCGGCGAGGACCAGCGCGGGCATGGCCAGCACGTACAGGCAGGCCAGTTTGATCTCCCGCGGACCGATCTTCTTGCCCAGGTACTCGGGGGTCCGGCCGACCAGCAGCCCGGAAATGAAGGCCGCGACGACGGCCAGGACGAGCATGCCGTAGAGCCCGGAACCCACCCCGCCCGGGGCGATCTCGCCGAGCATCATGTTCAGCATGGCCATCATGCCGCCGAGGGCTCCGAAGCTGTCATGCATGGAGTTCACGGCACCGGTGGAGGTCAGGGTGCTGGTGCTGCCGAACAGAGTGGAGCCGGCGACGCCGAAGCGGGTTTCCTTGCCCTCCATGGCACCGGCGGTCCCGTCCGCAGCAGCTAACTCAAACGCCGTCATGGCCGCCACGGACAGCATGAAGATGCCCGCCATGGCGGCGAGGATGGCGTACCCCTGCCGGCGGTCGCCGATCATGGTGCCGAATGTGCGCGGCAGCGAGAACGGGAGAATGAGCATCAGCAGTACGGATACCAGGTTGGTAAACGCGTTCGGGTTCTCGAACGGGTGGGCGGAGTTGGCATTGAAGAATCCGCCGCCGTTGGTGCCCAGCAGCTTGATGGCTTCCTGCGTGGCCACCGGGCCGCCCGGGATGCTCTGGGTGCCTCCGGCCAGGGTTGAAACCTCGGTGAAGCCGGTGAAGTTCTGGATGACCCCGCCCAGCAGCAGAATCACGGCTCCCACTGCCGCACCCGGCAGCAGGATGCGGGTGAGGGACCGGGTCAGGTCCACCCAGAAATTGCCGATGGTCACGGCCCCGCGGCCAGCGAAGCCCCGCACCAGGGCAATGGCCACGCAGAGCCCGACGGCGGCGGACAGGAAGTTCTGGACCGCCAGGCCCGTGGCCTGGACGGCGTAGCCCATGGTGGCTTCGGGCGAGTAGGACTGCCAGTTGGTATTGGTTACGAAGGACACCGCGGTGTTGAAGGACAGGCCCTCCGGAACAGCGGGCAGTCCCAGGGAAGCTGGAAGCAGCGGCTGGAGCCGCTGCAGCAGATAGAGCGCCAGCACACCCAGCGCCGAGAACACCAGGACCGACCGAAGATAGGACTGCCAGGGCTGCCCCGAGCGCGGGGCGACGCCCAGCGCCCGGTACACGCCGCGTTCGGCAGCCAGGTCCTTCTGCGAGGTATAGGCATGAGCCATGTAGTCGCCCAGTGGACGGTGTACCAGGGCAAGGAACAGGGCGACGGCGAGGAACTGGCCGAGCGCCAGCCAGCCCGCCATCAGAATTTCTCCGGCCGCAGGAGTGCAGCCAGCACGTAGACCGCCGAGACGGCAGCCAGGATCAGCGCAGCGTAGTCGAAGGCGTTCACAGCTTCTCCACCGCCCGGGCCAGCAGGGCCAGTCCGGCGAAGAACGCCGCCGTTCCCGCGACTATCAGTACATCCAGCAAGGGGTGCCCCCAACAAACTCGTTCGTGCTCCCACCGGTCCGGAAGGAGGGCGCCGTCAAGCGCCGAAACGAGTAGAAACCCCGTGCCGGGGTGTTTGGGGAATCCTCACGGATTCCTAACGCCAGGCAGGCAGACCATAACGAATTCCCTGCGGTTCGGGCCCTGGGAGGTCGGCTGGCCGGTGCTGCCGTTCCGCGGGGCATGGCACAGCCCGTAGTGTTTTCCGCACCCGGAGCCGCTAGTTTCCCCTTGGAGTCATCGTGTCGATCCTCACCCTGCTGCTCCCGCTGGCCGGGATCATCGCCGCCGTGATCCTGATAGTGCTCATCTTCCGCGGCTCACGTATCCCGGTGGAGGATGTCCAGGGCCGCAAACGGGTCAACCGCTGGTTCTGGATCCTGGGAGTGTTCGTGGCGGCAGTGTTTGTATTCCTGACGTTCGCATGAGCCGGACCTGGTCCGGGACAAAGGTCCGCGCAGGTCAGCGCTGGCCGGCGGATACCCTAGAAGGATGGACAAAGGCCAAACCCTCCGCGTTGCCGTGATCGGTGCCGGTCCGCGCGGTGTCTCGGTCCTTGACCGGCTGCTTGCCCGCTACCTGGAACTGCCGGCTGCGGACCGGCCTGTGCTGCAGGTCAGCATGGTTGATCCGTTCAACCCGGGGCCCGGGCATGTGTGGCGGACCAGCCAGTCCCGGCAGTTCCTGATGAACACCCCCTGCCTTTTCCCTACGGTGGTCCCCGCTGGGCGGACAGCCGAAGAACTCGCTCCCTCAGCCACAGGGCTCTCGCTGGGACAGTGGGTGCGCCTGATGGCCCAGGACCCGGCACCTGCGCTGAGCGCCGGGGACCGGGAGGAAATCGCCTGCCTTGGCCCTGCCGACTTCCCCAGCCGCGCCCTGTACGGCAGGTATCTGGAATGGACCTACGCGCATCTGGCGGATGCTGCCGCCCAGGCGGGCGCCGTCGTTGTCCATCACCGGGCCGAAGCCCTGTCGCTGCAGCGTCTGGGCACCGGGTTTGTCATTGAACTGGCGGGGGAGGACCCGCTGGCTGCGGACGCCGTGGTCCTCGCCCTGGGCCATCTGCCGGCAGCCCTCACGCCCGAGCAGAACCGGCTTAGCGATGCCGCCTCCCGGCTGGGGCTGCAGTACCTGCCCCCGGCCGTTCCCTCGGACGCGGACTTCTCCGTGCTGCCCGCCGGGGAACCTGTGCTGGTCCGCGGCCTGGGACTGAACTTCTTTGACATCATGGCGCATGTGACCCTGGGCCGCGGCGGAGTGTTTGTGCCAACCGGGGAGCCCGCGGGCCGTGCCCTGCGCTACGAGCCTTCCGGCCGGGAACCGGTGCTGGTGGCCGCCTCGCGCCGCGGCACCCCGTACCGTGCCAAGGCAAAACTCGAGAGTTATGTGCCGCGCAGCGTGACCCTGCGCTGGTTTACCCAGGAAACTGCCGGGAGGTTTGCCGCGGAAGGCATCCAGCCCGGGTTCGACCACGACCTCTGGCCGCTGCTGCACCGCGATGCCGTGTGGGCTTACTACTCAACCCTGGCGCGGACCACCCCGGACTGCCTCACAATCCCGGCTGACGACTTCCTCGCTGAGCTGGAAGCCGCGCTCAATGTGGCCGGCCCGGACTGGGATGCCGCAAAGGAAGAAGTCCTGGCGCGCTGCGTGCCGTCGGACCAGCGGGCCAGCCTGGAAGCTTTGGCCCAGCCGCTGGGCCGGCGTCCGTTCGCCGGTCCCGAGGACCTGGACGCAGAAATCCTGCGCTATCTGGAGGACGACGCTGCCGGCTCCGCGAAGGGCGAGGACGACCCGCTGAAGATGGCCATCGGTGCGCTGAACGCCGGCCGTTCCCTGCTGAAGGCAGTAGTGGCCGACGGCGGACTGGCGGAGGAATCCTGGCTCACTGAACTGCGCGGCTGGTTTGAACCCCTGGTGGAGGGGCTGGCCTCCGGGCCGCCGCCGGAACGGATCGAACAGCTCGCCGCCCTGGTGCGCGCAGGGCTGGTCCACTTTGTGGGTCCGGACCCGCGTTTCGACGTCGATGAAGCCCGCGCCGTCTTCACCGCGTCTTCTCCCTGGGTAGCAGGTGAGTACGCGGCCACCACCCTCGTGGAGGCGATGATGCCGCCCAACCGGGTCAACGCAACGCTCTCACCACTGCTGGCGGATCTGCTGCACCGCGGGGAAGCCCGGCCCAAGGTGATGATGGCGCCCAACGGCACGCCCGTCCTTACGCCGGGGCTGGATGTTTCACTGCCGCCGTACCGTCCGCTGGACGTCAAGGGCAAACCCCAGGAGAACCTCTACGTCCTGGGCCTGCAGCTCTCCTCGGTGCAATGGGGCACCGCGATCGCCGCGGAATCCGGAGCCCCGGCCTCAGCCGGTTCCCGGACCCTGCGCGACGCCGATGACATTGCTGCGGCGCTCCTGGCCGGCCCCGGACTGCCCCGGGACCGGCAGGAGCCCGCTAGAACGGGTACTGACGCGGTTCGTGCTGGAGCGTGACTGTCTGGTCCTGAGTGAACTCCTCGACGGCCCACTCGCCGTTGAACCGACCCAGGCCGGAGTTCTTCACCCCGCCGAAGGCTACGTGCACTTCATCATGGACAGGCATGTCATTCACGTGGGCCATGCCCACCTGCAGCTTCCGGGCGAACTGCAGCCCGCCCTCGGCTGAGGCGGTGAAGACTGCGCCGGAGAGGCCCTGCGGGGTGGCGTTGGCCAGTTCCAGTGCATGAGCGGCGTCGTGTGCGCGCTGGATGCCTGCGATCGGGCCGAAGATCTCCTCGCGTGCCAGCTCCATGTCCTGGGTGACGCCGGTGAAGATCCACGGGCTGAGGACCTGCCCGTTGGTGCTGCCTTCCAGGACGGTTTCAGCACCTTCTTCCTTGGCCTGGTTGATCTTGGTTTCCAGGCCTTCGAGCTGCTTGGCGTTGATGATCGGGCCGATCACGGTCTTCGGATCCGAGGGATCGCCCACGGGCAATGACCGTACGTGCTGGGTGAACTTCTCCACGAACTCGTCATGGATGGAGTCCTCAAGGATGATCCGGTTGATTGCCATGCAGATCTGTCCCTGGTGCAGGAACTTGCCCATTACCGCGGCACGGACGGCCTGGTCCACATCGGCGTCAGCCAGGACCACGAACGGGCCGTTGCCGCCGAGTTCAAGCGCCGTGTACTTGAGGTGGTCACCGCTCGCGGCGAGGGCGCCTACGTTCTTGCCCACCGCCGTCGAGCCCGTAAACGAAATCAAGGACGGGACGGGGTGCTCCACGACGGCATCGCCGATCTCTGAACCGGCACCGGCAACAACGCTCAGCACGCCGGCCGGCAGCCCGGCTTCCTCAAAGATCTTCGCGATCAGCAGTCCGCCGGTGACCGGTGTGTCGCTTGCCGGCTTAAGAACGACGGCGTTGCCAAGTGCAAGGGCGGGTGCCACGGAACGCTGGGAGAGGTGGAGCGGGAAGTTCCAGGGACTGATGACGCCGACGACGCCGAGCGGGCCGCGGTAGACGCGGTCTTCCTTGCCGGGGATATCGGAATCAAGGATCTGGCCGTGGACGCGGTGGGGAAAGGACGCAGATTCTCGGGTGATGGCAGTTGCCGAGTCGATCTCGATCGCGGCCTTTACCGCTGTGCTGCCGGATTCAGCTGCGAGCCAGGCGGCGATTTCATCGCGCCGTTCTTCCAGGATGTCGGCGGCACGCTCCAAGATGCGGCGGCGTTCGGCCGGGGGAGTGGCGGCCCAGTCCGGCTGGGCTTCCTGCGCGCTGCGGTATGCATCGTCGAGGTCTTCGCTGGAGGCCAGCTGCAGGGTCAGGAGTTCTTCGCCGGTGTAGGGGTTCGTGTCCGGGGATGCTTTGTGTGAACGGCCTTCGCGCCATTCTCCGGCGATGAACTGCTTGGCCGGGATCCAGCCGGATGCTGCGGGGTTGGCGGCGGTCATGGGCGTTCTCCTTTGTGAGGGTACGTTTCTGACGATGCCGGGTATAACCAAGCATACTTACTTCTTGTTCCCTGTTTGGTCCGGGAATCTTGGCCTGTTTGGTCCGTTCCAGCCGGTGCATGACCGCGGTGCGGAACCTGGCTCGGTGCCGGGGCCTTCAAGCTTCGGGGAGATAAGCGTTTTGGGCCTGGCTGCCGAAACCTTCGGGGAGTAAACGTCGCTTTGGGCCCGGTGGAGTCATATGGTCAGTGCAACGCCCTGATTTTGCAGGAGCGATGTGATGCCCAGAACTTTCCCTTACAGCTACAACCAGGACTTCAGAGACCGGC
>NZ_LKIU01000004.1:0-27416 GCF_001307035.1 Arthrobacter sp. Edens01
ACGGCGGGGTTGTCCCAGTTGAAGTCGGGCTGGGTGGAGTCGAAGAGGTGCAGGTACCACTGGCCGGGGGTGCCGTCGGGGTTGGTGGTACGGGTCCAGGCTGGTCCGCCGAAGTGGGACTGCCAGTTGTTGGGCGGGTTTTGACCGTGTTCGCCGGTGCCGTCGCGGAAGATGAACATGTCGCGGGCGGGGGAGTTTTCGGGTGCGGCCAGGGCTGCCTGGAAGAGGGTGTGCTGGTCGGAGCAGTGGTTGGGGACCAGGTCCACGATGACGCGGATGCCGTGTTCGCGTGCGGTGGCGACGAGGTTGTCAAAATCTTCCAAAGTGCCGAAGAGGGGGTCGACGGAACAGTAGTCCGCGACGTCGTAGCCGGCATCTTTCTGCGGCGACTTGTAAAACGGGGAGAGCCAGATCGCGTCGATGTCCAGTTCGGCCAGGGTGGGGATTTCGGCGGTGATGCCGGGCAGGTCTCCGATGCCGTCCCCGCTCAGGTCGCGGAAGGAACGCGGGTAGATCTGGTAGATGACCGAGGAACGCCACCACTGTCTCTCCCGCACGGTAGAGGCTTCATGGACCGGCACAAGACGGAGTTGCCGGGAAGGCAAAGAACGTTCGTGGAGGGCGTTGTCCATAGACAGCATCATCCTTTTCGCACATCGCAGACTGCTTACTCAAATGTTAAACGCGGGTGTTCCTGAGTATGTGCCAGAATAAGACGGTGATTGCTCACACATTAGTGTGGCGCCGGACGCTTCGGTGCTAACAGTGCCCTGACTAGGCGTAACGGGGTCAAAACGTACGGGTTCTATACAGCGGTGCAGGATAGACTGGCCGCGATCGCGGGCACTGCCGCCAGGCCGTACCGCAGGCCACACATCCGACCCCAGCATTCCGGGAGAACCATGTCAGAAAACCGCAACAACGCCGACGCAGGCCACCCCGAGCCTCAGGACGAAACGACGCCGGACCAGACTCCGACGCCGGACCAGACTCCGACGCCGGACCAGACTCCGACGCCGGCCGCTGAGGATGCGGCGCCCACACAACGGCTCTACGGCCAGTACGGCACGCAGGATGATTCCGGCAGCCAGCCCTTCGCAGCTCCGGCCAGCCTTCCCTATGGCCAGACTGCGGCCCCGAACCCGGGGGCTGAAGCGGCACAGGGGTCCGGCGACAGCGGCACACAGGACACCAGCGGACAGGGAGAGGCGTCGTCGTGGGGCCAGCCCTCCGGCCAGCCCGCAGGAGATCCGGCCCCGTCCGAGTCCGGCGGCCAGTCCGGCTATGGCCAGCCGTCCGGCCAGCCCGGTTACGGCAGCCAGCCCAGCTATGGCCAGCCCGCGGGCCAGCCCGCGGGCCAGCCCAGCTACGGCCAGCCCGGCTACGGCAGCCAGTCCGCGTACGGCCAGTCTTCAACCCCGGGTCCGTACGGTCAGCCGAGCTACCCGGGCGGGTCACAGCCCGGACCCTACGGCTACCAGGGCGCCTACCAGCCTCCCGCACAGCAGCCGGGCAAGACCATGGGCATCGTTGGCCTGATCCTGTCCTGCCTGTTCTTCATCCCGTTCGCCTCACTGGTTGGCGTGATCCTCAGCATCGTGGCCTTCGTGCAGTCCCGTAAGGCGAAGATGAGCAATGGTCCGGCTTTGGCCGGCATCATCATCGGCGGCGTCGTGTTCGTGCTGACGCTGCTGGCCACGATCCTCCTCTTCGTTTTCGCCCTTGACCAGGTGGGGACGCTCATAGAGGTCTGCGAGGACCGCGGGCCCGGAACCCACTTCGTGGACGGCGAAATGTACGAGTGCGATCCGATGGAATTGGAATTCGAACAGTCCCTCTAACCACGCAGCCAACGCAGGAAGGCCGGGCCCTGGGGCCCGGCCTTCCTGCTGTGCGAAAGACTTATCCCGGTGCGGCACCGCTTTCCAGTATGCGCATGGTTGTTGTATCCGGGTTGAGGAGGATGGCAGCCTCGTCACGCCGGTGGCGCAGCACGGTGTCCAGATAGGACTGCACTGCTTCAGCCAGCGGCACGTTGCGGTTCTCCTTCTCTGACATGTACCACCGGTGCTCGAGCACCTCGTGGACAACCTCTGCCTGCTCCAGCTTGCTGCCCAGCTCCCGCGGCACGGCCTTCACGATCGGTTCAAAGACCTGGGTCACCCACAGGTGGGCGCTGAGTTCCTCATTCATGTCCGGGTGATTGTCCGCCCGGTAGGAGTCCAGGTCATTCAGCAGTCTGCGTGCCTGGTTCTCCTGGGCATCGAGCCCGGTCAGGCGCATGAGGCGTCGCTGGTGGTGGCCGGCGTCGACCACCTTTGGCTGGAGCTGTACCTGGGAGCCGTCCGGGGTGGTGCGGATGGTGAGTTCGTCGACGTCGAACCCCAGCTCATTGAGGCGCCGGATGCGCGCGTTCACACGCCAGCGTTCACCGAGTTCGAAGGACTCCTGCTCGGTGAGTTCAGCCCAGAGGTTCCGGTAGCTGTCCATGATGCGTTCGCTGGTGGCCAGCGGGTCGATGTTCTCTTCGATCAGGCCGCCCTCTGCCAGGTCCATGAGTTCACCGGCGATGTTCACGCGGGCAATTTCCAGGTCGTATTCACGCTGGCCGTTGGAGAGTTCTGGGTAAAGCTCACCGGTCTCAGCGTCCACCAGGTAGGCGGCGAACGCGCCGGCGTCGCGCCGGAAGAGTGTGTTGGAGAGGGAAACGTCGCCCCAGTAGAAGCCGGCCAGGTGCAGCCGGACCAGCAGCAGAGCCTGGGCATCGATCAGGCGGGTAAGCGTGACCTCGCGCAGTGTCTGGGAAAAAACGGCACGGTAGGGCAGCGAAAAGCGCAGGTGCCGGGTAACCAGCACCGGGTCCAGTTCATTACCCTGGGCATCCATACGGCCGGTAATGACGGCAACGGGAGCCACGCTGGGCACGTTCAGCCGCCGCAGCTTGCGGAGCATGTGGTACTCCTGCCGTGCCACATGTTCGCTGGTTTCCTTGATCGCGATCAGTGAATCACCCATCCGGGCAAACCGGACGACGTGGCGGGAAATGCCGCGCGGAAGGGCAGCAAGGTTCTCCTTGGGCCATTCCTCAAGCGGAATGGACCAGGGGAGGTCCAGCAGGGCCGGGTCCATCGACGCGGCGGTGATGTTCAGCGAGCCGAGAGGGTCCTTGGTCGCCTCCGCATGGCTCCGGGGAAGTTTGCCCGGCTGATCCCAGTTGGTTGGTTCATCACGCCAGTTGGCGCGCGCAGCATCTGTCATGGGCATCCACGCCTTCTATCGGCTCTGGGGGTTTAAACCAGTGCGGTGACCTTCCCCAGTAGTCTAGATCAGGGGATAGGTCACCGCACGTGAACACTGGGGCTAAAGGCTATGCCTCGTCAGCAAGTCGCTCACCGGTGCTGGTGTCAAAGAGATGCACGTGGCCGGCCTTGGGCCGGACAAACAGGCTGTCTCCCTTGGCCGGGGGCTTCCGTGCATCCACACGGGCGGTGATCTCATGTTCCTGGCCGTCCAGGAAAGTGTGTCCGTAAACGAAGGCGTCTGCACCCAGTTCCTCGACCACATCCACCTCCACCTTCAGGCCTTCGCCCTCGGCTGCAACGTCCATGTCTTCCGGACGGACGCCGAACGTCACGGTGTTGCCCGCGGCGGCGTCGAGAATGCTGCGGGGCACCGGGTACACCGTGCCGCCGAACGTCACGCCGCCTTCGGTGACGGGAAGCTCCAGCAGGTTCATGGCAGGGGAGCCCATGAAACCGGCGACAAAGACGTTCATCGGCTTGTCGTAGAGGTTCCGCGGGGTGTCCACCTGCTGCAGCACGCCGTCCTTCAGCACCGCGACGCGGTCGCCCATGGTCATGGCTTCCACCTGATCATGCGTGACATACACAGTGGTTACGCCGAGGCGGCGCGTGAGGGACGCGATCTGGGTGCGGGTCTGCACACGCAGCTTGGCATCCAGGTTGGAAAGCGGCTCATCCATCAGGAAGACCTGCGGATTACGGACAATTGCGCGGCCCATGGCAACGCGCTGCCGCTGGCCGCCGGAGAGCGCCTTCGGCTTGCGGTCCAGGTAATCCTCGAGGTCGAGCAGCTTGGCGGCGTCGCGGACGCGCTCCATCCGTTCTTCCTTCGGGACGCCGGCAATCTTCAGCGCGAATCCCATGTTGTCCGCAACAGACATGTGCGGGTACAGGGCGTAGTTCTGGAACACCATGGCAATGTCGCGGTCCTTGGGCGGAACATCGGTGACGTCACGGTCACCGATGAGGATGCGCCCGGAATTCACGTCTTCCAGGCCGGCGAGCATACGCAGCGAGGTGGACTTGCCGCAGCCTGATGGGCCGACGAGCACCAGGAACTCGCCGTCGGCGATTTCGAGGCTGAGGTTGTTGACTGCGGGGCGCTCGGTGCCCGGGTACAGCCGTGTTGCTTGGTCAAACGTTACCGTTGCCATGATATTTCCCTTCACGGGCAGGTACGTGCCCGACGATCCGTTGTGAATGGGTGGATGTGTAGTTGTAAAACAGCGTGATGAGCGCCACTTGCTCGCTCACTGCCGCAAGTATGCCATGCCTGTCCAGCGGACAGAAGCAAAACGGGTGTACGGGCGGTTAATTTTCGACGGCGGCGCGGCGCAGTTCGAGCAAATGTTCCAGGACTGCAGCGAATTCGGCGGGCGAATCGACCCGGAACGGGGCAGCAGTGTCCCCGGGGCCGATCTTAATTCCCACGTCTTCGGATTCCAGCGCCTCGAACCCTCGTTCGTCTGTGACATCATCGCCGGCGAAGAAAACGGCCGTTGCACCGGTGAGCTCCCGGAGGGCGCGGATTCCTTCGCCCTTGCTGGTATGCACCACGGATACTTCCAGGACCCGCTTGCCGTCGGTGACCTGTACACCGTCGAGTTCGCCCAGACGGGCGCGGGCAGCGTCGACGGCTGCGGAGGCTACGTCGTCGGGGGCGCTGCGGGTGTGCAGCACCACGCCTGCAGGCTTGTCTTCCACCCAGCAGCCCGGAGCGTCCTGCGCTACTGAGGTGACTGCCGTGCGGGCCCTGGCCAGGAGTTCAGCCTGCTCCGGGGTGAGCTGCAGGGGAGCAGCGTTTGGTCCGGTCCACGTTTCCGCCCCGTGGCTGCCCACCAGCAGGGTTTCAGGCTCGGGACTGGCAGCCCTGCGGAGGCTGTCCAGTGCGCGCCCGGAGATCAGCGCCGTCGACGTCCGGGGTACGGCAGCGAGGGAACGCAGGGCAGCGGCTGCTTCCGGCAGGGGCCGGGCCTGGTCTGCATGCTCGACGAGGGGTGCCATGACGCCGTCGAAGTCCGTGGCAACCAGCAAATGGTCGGTGGCGGCCAGTGTGGCCAGCGCGGTGCGCAGTTCCATCGTGATCACTGGGCTTCGCCTTCCAGCCGCAGTGCGTTGAGGAAGTTCTGCGACCAGCGCTCGACGTCGTTCTGCAGTACCTGGCGGCGCATCAGGCGCATGCGGCGCTGGGCTTCGCGCGGCTGCATCTGGATGGCGGAGACGATCGCGTCCTTGAGCCGGTCGATGTCGTGCGGGTTGACCAGTACGGCCTGGCGGAGCTGGTCCGCGGCACCGGCGAATTCGCTGAGCACCAGCGCACCCGTGTTTTCAGTCCGGGCTGCCACGTATTCCTTGGCTACCAGGTTCATGCCGTCCCGCAGTGCGGTTACCAGCATGACGTCGGAGGCCAGGTACAGCGCCACCATCTCCTCCACCGGGTAGGAGTGGTGGAGGTAGCGGATCGCGGTGTTGGACATGGTGTCGTAAGTGCCGTTGATCCGGCCGACGGTTCCCTCTACCTCTTCGCGCAGCAGCCTGTACTGTTCCACGCGTTCGCGGCTGGGGCTGGCAACCTGGATCAGTGCCGCGTCCTCAACACTGATCCGTCCGTCTTCGAGGAGCTCGCCGTAGGCCTTCAGGCGGTGGCTGATGCCCTTTGTGTAGTCCAGGCGGTCCACACCCAGCAGGATCACCTTCGGGTTACCCAGTTCCCGCCGGATCTGCTTGGAGCGCTCAATGATGTCTTCGCGCTGGGCGAGTTTGGTGATCTGCTCAACGTCGATGGAGATCGGGAAGGCCTCGGCCCGCGACACGTAGGTGTCGCCGTCCTCGGTGGTGACATGGACCTGCTGCTGGCGCACCGAGTGCCCGGCGAAGCGGCGGACGCAGCGCAGGAAGTTCGCGGTGTCGCTGGGTCGCTGGAAGCCGATCAGGTCGGCGCCCAGCAGGCCGGCAATGATGTCCTTGCGCCAGGGCAGCTGGGCGAAGATCTCCAGCGGAGGGAAGGGAATGTGGTTGAAGAATCCGATTTTCAGGTCAGGGCGTGCCTTGCGGAGCATCTGCGGGACAAGCTGGAGCTGGTAATCCTGCACCCAGACCGTGGCGCCTTCAGCAGCAACTTCAGCTGCGGCTTCGGCGAAACGGCGGTTAACCGTGCGGTAGGAATCCCACCAGGTTCGGTGGAACTCCGGGGGAGCGATCACGTCGTGGTAGAGCGGCCACAGCGTGGCATTGGAGAATCCCTCGTAATAGAGCTCGACCTCGGAGGCACTCAGCGGTACCGGACGCAGGTGCATGTTTTCGTGGTCAAAGGGTTCAAGGGTCTCATCGGGGGCGCCGTGCCATCCCACCCACGCGCCGTCGGCCTTCGCCATGACCGGAGCGAGGGCCGTCACCAGGCCACCCGGGGAGCGCCGCCACTCGTCACTGCCCTCTGATCCGTTGTCCGCTACGCGGTCCACGGGCAGGCGGTTGGAGACCACTATGAAGTCGTAATCGCCGTACCCGTCCGTTGAATTCTCAGTCTTCGATTCAGCGGCAACAGCGTTCACCTTTTGCACTCCTAAGTTGACTTGTTTGTTCGCCACTCTATCCAACGGGGGAACCTTTGTACCCACTCAAGGCGTTGTGGGTGGGGGAGCGGGGATATCGTAGTCCCTGGATACCCCTGTGTACGCTGATACCGCCGTGAGGGCGGCCGCTTGAGAGACAGAAGGAAATATGAGTGACCGGAACCCCAAGCAGACCAAGGCCGAGCGCCAGGCCGTTGCCCGTGAGAAGGCACGTGCCCTGCGCGAAGCGCAGCTTAAGAAGGAGCGCCGCAATAAGCTGCTGACCCGCTGGGGCATCGTCGCGGGCATCGTGGCCGTGATCGTCATCGTTGCTGTGATCGTCATTAACAGTGTTCGCGGAGACATCCCCGACGCCGGTCCTGCCCCGGCGAACGGCAACATCAACGGCGGTTTCACCCTGACCTCCACGACCTCGCTAGAACCTGCAGACACCGGAGAGGTCGACGTAAATAACCTCCCCGAGGCCACCACGACCAACGAAGCCGGCGACACTGTTCCCGCAGGCGTAGAGGCCGCCGCTCCGGGCGAACCGGTCCAGATCGTGGAGTACGTGGACATCAACTGCGTTCACTGTGCCGACTTCTCCGCCACGTACGCTGACCAGGTGCAGACCTGGCTCGACGCAGGTGAGGTCACCCTTGAATACCGCACGGTTGCCTTCCTGGACCGCAACTCGCCGACCAACTACTCCTCCCGCGGCGCCAATGCCGCTGCCTGCGTTGCCGACACCAACCCAGAGTCCTACTGGGACTTCATGAAGGCCATCTTCGCCCAGCACGCCGCGGGTGAAGTCAATAACGCTGCCCTGGTGGACATGGCCGAGTCCGTGGGCGCTACCGAGGCCGCTGACTGCATCGAGAACGACGGCTTCCGCACCTACGTCAAGTACGCCGACGCCGTGGCCCGCGCAGCCGAAGTCGGCGGCACCCCCACCGTCTACGTCAACGGTGCCGAGGCAGACCTGAACTCCTTCGTGGAAACGGTCCAGACCGCTATCGACGCGAACAACGAAGAGGCTTCCTCCTAGATCCTGCTTCGCCCCAGCCGCGTCCGCCGGAACGAACCATGCCTGGTTTCGTTCCGGCGGGTGTGCTGGGCTAATCTTGTCTAGCGCTGTTTTGTTGTTTGTGGATAACGACGGCGCAGGGCCGGGCGATCCGGTCCACGCCTCCTTAGCTCAGTTGGCCAGAGCACCTGTCTTGTAAACAGGGGGTCGCCGGTTCGAATCCGGCAGGGGGCTCCAGCACACCCCTCCTGATCAGGCATCACGCCCGATCAGGAGGGGTTTTCTCATGGGACGAAAAGGGCCCACGACACGCTTACGACACGCTTTCGCTGAAAAAGCTGTCAGCCGTCGGGGAGCGGCACGCATAGAAACCACTATGCAGGAATACGAAGTTACGGAACCGGTTCCCGGCGAAAGTCTGCCGGAGAAGCTCCTGACCAGAGTTGAAGTTGCAGCATGGCTGCAGATCTCACCGAAGACGCTGGCTAACTGGAGTTCCAACGGTGTGGGCCCGCGCCCACTTAAGTTGCATGGATTCGTCCGCTATAAGCGCGCGACCGTGCACGCTTGGATTGAACGGGCTGCAAGGGACGCCGCCTGATGCCTAGGGCAGCGTTGCCGATTGGGGCGTGGGGCGCGATTGTTTCCAAGAAGAACGCTAAGACTGGTAAATGGCGGGCGTCCTGTCGTTTTAAGGATATGGACGGCGTCACTAGGGTCTATAGCAAACATGCCGCGACCAAAGGTAAGGCGGAGAACGCTCTGCTGGCCGCGATGAAAGAGCGGCAGGACCAGGGACGGCAACCAGTTGAGAACATCTCTTTCGGAGAGGTTGCTCGCAGATGGCTCTCCAGCATCGAACCTGCCAAGGTCGTCGTGGATGAGCGGGGCGAAGAAACTTGGGAGAGTCCTCGCGGACGAATCCGACGGCAGACCTGGGACCAGTACGAGGCTGTCATGCGTCGGTACCTTATCCCCGGTTTGGGGGCGTTGCCGATCCGGTCGATCCGCACATCCACCTGTGACGCTTTTCTGCGCTCTCTCACGGTGGACGGTAAAGGTAGCTCGAACGTGCGAATCGGAAAGACGATTCTGCGCCAGATAATGTCCTACGCGATCAGGCATGACCTCTACGTCGATGCTAATCCTGTACTTGAGGTGGACCGTCTTTCACGCAATGCCAAGAAACCGCAGGCACTGGATATGCCAGCCCTCGAGGCGATACGGGCGGCCGTCCGGAATTGGCGTTCCGAGCCGGGCGTCCCGGGGCCCGCGCCCACGAGCGCCCTCTCGGATGTGGTCGACGTAATGCTGGGCACCGGAGCCCGGATTGGAGAAGTACTGGCACTGCGATGGCAGGACGTCGACCTGTCGGGCGAGGTCGGAAAGGTATCTATAACGGGCACAATCGTCGAACCTCGAAAAGGTCCGAAATTTCGTCAGGACGCTACGAAGACGGCCTCGGGTGCTCGGATCATCCCTATCCCCCGGTTCGTCGTTGATGTGCTGTTGCGGCGTCGTCTTGAGTCGCCCGCGACCAACACGATCGGGGCTGTTTTCTGGACGCGGAACGGCACTTACATGCAGGCTTGGGACTGCTGAAGGTTTGATTGACACTTTGCCTGTGAGGATTTGATCCTTGCAGGTGGAAGGATGTTCATCATGCCCAAAGCCTTTCCCGACGAGTTCCGACGCGATGTCGTCGCGGTCGCCCGAAAGGGCGAAGCACCCATTACCCAGATCGCTAAGGACTTCGGTGTCTCACCGGCAGCCCTTCACCGCTGGATGAAGATCGCCGACAAAGAGGACGGCGTGAAATCCGGTTCCGTGTCCGATGACTCCGCGAAGCTGCGGGAGGCCAACAGGCGCATCCGGCTCCTGGAGCAGGAAGCCGAAGTAATGCGCCGTGCCGTGGCCTATCTGTCCCGGGATATCAATCCAAAAAAATGATGTACCCGCTGGTCCGTGAGCTGGCTGCCAGGGATGCCTCGATCAGGGTTCCCGTGGCAGTGTGCTGCCGGGTATTGAATTTCTCCAGACAGGCCTACTACCAGTGGGTCGCCAATCCTGTCCCGTCCCGGGACTGGGAAGAAGCGCACCTGATCAACGCCGCCATTGATCACCACCGCGATGATCCTGCCTTCGGGTACCGGTTCATCGCCGATGAGATCAACGCCGGCCCCGGCCCTACGGTCAGCGAACGCAGGATCTGGCGGCTGTGCTCCGAGAACGGCATCCTCTCCGTGATTCATCGCCGGCGCCGGTCAGGCCTCAAAGCCGGCCCGCCGGTCCACGATGACCTCATCGAGCGGGACTTCAGCGCCACGGCACCGAACCGGAAATGGCTCACGGACATCACCGAGCACCACACCGGGGAGGGAAAGCTTTACCTGTGCGCCATTAAGGACCTTCATTCAAACCGCATCGTCGGGTATTCGATGGACGCGCGGATGAAAGCGTCCCTGGCCGTTGCTGCGCTGGACCATGCCGTGGCCCTTAGGAAACCAGCAGGCACGGTGGTGCACTCGGACCGCGGATCCCAATTCAGGTCCAGGAAGTTCGTCCTGGCTCTGAGCACATATGGCTTGAGCGGATCGATGGGCCGGGTAGGGGCCTGCGGTGACAACGCCGCGATGGAATCGTTCTTCTCCCTGCTCCAGAAGAACGTCTTGAACCGCAAACGCTGGGAGACCCGCGCCGAGCTCAGGCTGGCCATTACGACCTGGATCGAGCGCAGTTACCATCGAAAACGCCGTCAGCGTGCCCTCGGACGGCTGACACCCATCGAGTTTGAGACAATAAAAAACACGGCCATAGCCGCCTAAACAATTATCAACCCCAGCTGTCAACTAAACCTCCAGCAGTCCCGGATGATCTTTTGGGACCCGGACAGTCTGGAGCATAGAAAGCGTATGCCAGCCCAGGAGTCCGGAATGCCAGCAAAAAAGCGGACCGATCTTTCACCTCGCTTCAAGGGGCCGGATTTTCATCGACGATAATGAAGATTATCGTCGGTAGCCTCTTTTGGGATTTCCGGACCGGATTTGGGTGGAAATCATGAGGTCGGCAGCTGACTGCCCGGTGAGAGAAGGCGTCAGTCCCCGCCGAGGCGGTCTGTGACAGCTTTCGTCCAGCACCGGCCTTTTCCGACCCCGCCGTAGGGGCCGTAAGGAGCCCCGTCAACGCTGTAGGTCACGCCCGACCCTGCCCAGCTCACCTTGACCAGGCCGTCGCGTGCCGGCCTGCCGCCTTCGTTGACACTCCAGTCGCCGACCCTGTGCGCCAGTCCCCAGGGTTCCGCGAGATACATGACTCCGCCGCCGCCCCGGAAATACGTCGTCTCCTTGGCGATTAGCGTGCAGCCGGAGTTGTTTCTCGACACGACGCTGTAGCCGGAGCGGTCCCAGGCGTCTACGGCCATCCCTATCCCGCAGCAGAATGCGCACAGCACCAGCGAAGTCCAGAACCAGCTGTTTTGAACCTCGGACCATTTGAAGGCGTGGTCCTCCGGGACAGATTTTCGGGCTGAGGCCTGGATAAGAACGAGGGCAGCGGCCGCGGCCAGCAGGACCCCGCCGGCCATCCACCAGGGGATGAACTTTCCCCCGGCCACGAACAGGAACATCATGAATCCAGGAAAGACGGCCAGGACGCCGGCCAGGAGCAGCCCGGTGGCTATCCGGGGGAGGACAGGGCTGGCTCCGAGCCATTCCGTGACAGGGCGCAGCAGCCCAGTACGGGCATCCTTTTCGCTGTTCATGGATCCGTTGCAGCCCTACCTGCGGTGGAAGACGGCGTACTCGATCTCATCGGCGCGGACCGTGCGCTCACCGTGCAGCTCGTCGGTGGCCAGATCGGCCCAGCGGCTCATGAAGGCGCAGTACCGTTCGTACGTGTCCGGGTACCAGCCGGCCTTGGGGGCGCCGGGCCACACCTCATGCAGGTTCGTGGCCACAACCTTGTCCAGGATGACGTAACGGGGCGGGACGGTGGGGCCCTGTGCGAAGTAGAGGAACTTTGTCGAGAAGGCCGGGCCGAACTGGGGGATCCGGGCTTTGCCCTTGGGGGTGGCCAGAATGCTGTAAATGTCCTCCGCCGGCTCTCTGCTGCGGACGGCCGTCCATGCGTCCACGAGGAGCTCAGCGGTCCTCTCCGGGTCCTCTGCCAATCCGTCGAGCCGCTTAGGCAGGTTCCGAGCCTTCCTGCCAAGCCCCCAGGCCAGGGAGTAGTAGAGGAGCTGGAAAGCGTTCTCCGGCGCGATCTCCCTGGCACCGAGCTCGAAGACATCGCTCCGGGACACGAAGGTCAGGCCAGGATCCGCCAGCGCACCCTCCAGAGCGGGCAGGCCGCGGTCCGCGAGGGCTTTCTGCCACCGGCTTCCGTCCACCCTAATTCGATGGTTCATGACGGTCTCCACACCAGGCAGGGAACCGGATACGTAGGACGGCAGCGGGGCATCGGAATCGATCGGCATGGCGGCAGTCTACGCGGACTCCGACGCAGCCCGCTCAGCAGAGGCTCGGCTTCGCCTACGACCTGATGAACGACATCGAAACCAGCCAAGGCCGGCGGACTGCCCAGGCATGGATCATGAGCATCAACCCGCGGCTGGGATACGAGTCACCCGTCAAGGCGATACGCGAAGACCGCTTCCAGGAGGCGGCAGCAGCACGCGCGCTGCTCGATGGAGGCTACGACGGTTGAGTCGCTGGAGCGGACCGCCGCACAAAAAAGCCGGCACCCCCCCCGCACAAGACGGGGACTGCCGGCTAAGGGGATGAGCAGGGTGTCACATATCGCCTGTACCTGAGTGAAGAGATGGATCTGTCCGCTGCGGCTCTTTGGACCGGCCCTTCCACCAAAGGAAGAACCCGTAAAGGCCAAAGCAGACCATCACGACTGCAGCGACGATGCGCCACCACTCCAGGGGCTGCCACACGGCAAACAGAATTGCCCACGCGAAGAATGATGCGCTGATCCAGCGGCTGGGAATTTTGTCTCTCATGCTTTCGCCTCTCCGTTGGCGACAATTATTTCAGGATTGGTTAAAAGCCGGCACACCCGGCAATAGTCACTCCAATTCCAGCCAGAGTACCAGCAAGGGCCCAGCCCACCTGGCCTGCACCCGGGGCAAACAGCGTGGCCATGCCAAGGCCGACGCCGATAACGCAGGACCAGGTCACCGGAGCGTCGGTGGCACCCATGTTCAGGTGAGCGGTGTGCTGCCCATTGATGTAGACATCAAGCCATCCGGGGCAGGACTCCGGAGGATTGCCGTCCCAGCTGTGGGACACACCCAGACTGATGCAGAAGGTGTAATACTGGCAGCTGGGTACCAGCCGGCCAACCCTGACCTTTCTGACACGGGTGCAGTAAACACACGTGAAGCCTGTGGTCCGCAGGGAAATGATCTTGGCACGGTGCCCCCTACGCAGCAGCGCCGTGGCCGAGCCGGTAAGGCTCGACCACGGCGCATGGTGTCTGCGGCACCGGCCGGAGCCGGTGGCATCGCGTTCTTAGACGGTGACCGTTCGGTCCGTCCCGTGGGACCCGGGCAGACCGGCCGAAGAACCGCTCGGCAGGTTAGCGCTGCGCACTTCCTGGTACTGGGGCAGGTGGGTGTACAGCTCGTCGCGCAGCGGGTTGCGGTGCCGCTTGAGAATGGTGAACACCTGGTAGACCGCGACGGCGATGTTGGCCGCCAGGGAGATGGCCGACACGACGAACAGCGCGGTGGGGTTGTGTGAGGACTCGACGGCGAACGGCGAGGTGCTTACGAAGGTCGGGGCCGCCATGGTGAACATCATCCACAGCGCAAGGGTGTGGGCGCGGTGCTGCAGCCACGCACCCTTCTTGATGAAGAACGCGGGGATGGTGCAGGAGATGAGCAGTGCCGCACCGGCGTAGAACGAGTGGTCACCGACGCAGTTGTAGACGTAGGCAAAGTTCCACAGGTCGTAGGCGACGATCCAGAACCACATCATGTCAGGCCAGATCATGTCCTTCGACTTGTCGCTCGAGACGATGATGCCCGTCCAGCCGCAGATGGTGAGCAGGTTCAGGATGCCGGCAATGGCATTCATGTAGTTCCACGGACCGCCGACCATGAACACGCCGTCGTGCATGCCCTGCAGGCCCGCCACCTCGAAGTCGCGGATGACTGCCTCGGCGATGTTGATCGCCAGGATCAGCGCAGGGAACAGAAGCATCCAGCGGTTCTTCGCCAGGCGCGGGACGTACCGGATGAGCATAAAGCCCAGGCACCCAAGGAGCGCCGAGTACACCTTCACCCAGTGGAACCAGGTACCTGTGGACGATCCGTCTCCGGCCGTCGTCGGCCACACAAAGACGGTCAGCAGGATGGGCAGCGCCACGAAGAAGGCCAGACCGGCCCACTTCCAGCGCCGTGTCACCTCATTGAGCGCAATGAGGCCAACCAGGACGACGCCGAACATCGCCCAGGAGTACCAGGGAATCGATTCGTACAAGAACATCTAGGGACCTCTCCTTAGCAGCCCGGTGTAATTTGTGCCTTCGGATTAAAGGTAAAAACGCCCGCGCCCCGGGTCATTAGACAGGTGGTGCGATGTGTCCAGTCAGGCGCGGTGTTACCTTCAGGCATGACCGATGAGGTGTCCCAGGCGAAGCGTTCTACGGATGCACGAGCAGCTCTCGCGGCCGCGCTCAAGGCCCGTCTGCGAACTGAGCCCCTCGACAAGGTGACAGTCACCGAGTTGGTACGGGACTGCGGGCTGACGCGGCAGGCGTTCTACTACCATTTCCCGGATGTGCGGCAGCTTGCCGTCTGGGTGTTCGAGACAGAGGTAGCCCGGCAGGTCCGCACATTCGCGGCGGAGGTGGGCTGGGCGGACGGGCTGGTGCGGCTGCTGCTCTACATGCGCGAGAACCGTTCGTCGACGCTGGGGGTGCTCAACGGGGTGGGACAGCCCGGGCTGGAGCGTTTCCTGTTTAGGCAGATGCGCCCCATCACCGAGGCTGTGATGGACCAGGACGGCGGCGGGCCGGCAGACCCCGGGGACCGTGTGCTGGTGGTGGACTTCTACACCTCGGCCGTGCTTGCCGTGGTGCTGCGATGGGTCGCAGAGGGCATGGAAGAACACCCGTACCGCGTGGTCGGCGATCTCGAGATCATGCTGCACGGTGCTGTGCGCGAGTCCGTCCGCCGGCTCGATGCGCGGCGGCGATGACAAGGCTGGAAAGGGTCTATGGAAAAACCGGACCACCGACCCGTTTTTGATATCCATTTGTGTCCTAAAACGGCGCAGCCAAATGTCAATGTTCGCTATTCTCAATGTGGAACAACGCACAGACTCAAGCGCCGGGCCGAAGCCGGTGATTTCCATGGGGGTGGAATCACCGGCTCCGGGCCGGCACCTGTTTTTTAAGCGTGAGTGGAGCTGTTCCGGGCAGGCGGGGCCGCATCAGGCCTATCGCGAGCAGTAAACGCGCAGGCAGCGGTACCCTTTCCCGATGGGGAATCAAAACTATGGGGGACCTCTGCAGGAGCCCGCGGATCTTATTCATACGATCCGCGCTATGGAAAGTCAGGGGATACCGCAGCCAAAGCTGTACATCATGACCGTGTTTCAGGCCGCCAAGGTGTACGCCGGCTACGGAGAGACGGGTGAAGGCCGGGCATTGTGCGAAAGGGCCTGGGAATTCGCTGAATCTGTTCCCGCACTTAACCACGACCGCGAGGTGGCAGTCCACGTTTACGACGCCGGATGGGACCACCGCCGGCCCCTGGACCCCATGTACCTTACCGGGGCATTCTTCCTCGCGGTCGAGGAGTATGGTCCGGGCAGCGCATGGGTGCCATATCTGATGCGGGAACTGTACTGGTACTTCCAGGAAATTTCGGACTGTGATGAGTTCGGATCCCTGAAGAAACGGGACGAGGACCGGGAATTGGCCGAAGACGTGCGCCAGGTAGCCATGGCGGCCCTCGGCGGGTTCCCCCGGGGAACGAGTCATCCCGAACGCTGCCAGCGCAGCGACGTCGCCGGCTATGCAGCGCAGTTCCTGTATCTGGCCGGTGACGACTTGTGCCGGCACGCACTCCAGGAGTGGCTTGCCGGCCCGGTTAGCGGGTATGAATCCGGCACGGCCCTCGTGAACTTCCTGCTCAGGCTGGAGGCCTACGGGCCGGCGCGGGCCGCGGCGGAGCGAACGTTGCAGACAGTGGAAGCCGATCCCGACTCGACCGGTGCCGAGAAGGCCAGCGTCCTTCTTGACGTTGCGTTTGGCATCGCCATGGCACCGGATGAACCTGGACTGGAGAGCCTGCCTGAGCTGGAGAAGCAGATCGGCGCCTTGGCACACGGTCCGTTCACTGAAGGCCAAGCACACGTACTTCAGGAAAAGCTCTATCGCTACGTGATTCAGCGCCTGGACGAGGGCGGAGAAGGGCAGCCGGCCCGGCTGGCGATGTTCGGCCGGCTGCTCTTCAACCCGTTCACCGAAGGCAGCACCTGGACCCAGGGCAGCTAGCTATCCCCACCAGGGTTCCTTGGCAGCGTCGTACGTGCCGTCATTCTCGGCGAGGTTCAGCCACTGGTTGACGTACTCCTGGAACACCGTGTCCCCGAGCGGCAGCAGGTAGGCCTTCTGCGAGAAGTTGAACGGGTTGTCCGGGTCCACGGCGCAGAGCTCCGGGTATTCGTTGGCGACCCACTTCACCTCAGCGGCGTCGGTGGTCATCACATCCGCTCTGCCGGCGACGATTTCATCGAAGATCGTGTTGTTGTCCTCGAAACGGATGATCTCGCCGTCGGGGTAGTGCGTGTCCGCGAAGATCTCGTTCGTGCCCCCAATCGGGGTGATGGACCGGACGCCCGGAGTGTTGATCTCCTCCACGGTGTCGTAGAGCTCTTCCTTGCCGCAGAGGGTGATCGGGGTCTTGCCGTCGTCCAGGACCGGGTCCGTGTAGAACGCCTGCTCGGCGCGGGCCAGGGAGATGGACACACCGCCCACTCCGATGTCACAGCCGGCCAGGAAATCGGGCATCAGGTCTTTCCAGCTGGTCTGCACAAACTCGACGTCGACGTCCAGCCTGGCTGCGAGGTCCTGCGCCATGGCAATATCGATCCCGCTCCACTCACCGGTGTCCGGATCCTTGTAGGTGAAGGGCCGGTAGTCGCCGGTGGTGCAGACCTGCAGTGTTCCGCGCTCGGTGATCTCAGCCAGCCGGGAATCGGTGCCGGATTCGTCAGCGGAGGCGGGCGGCTCCTCTGACGCGGAGGCTGTGCATCCGGTGGCCAGGAGGGCAGCCGCGGCAAAAACGGGCAGCAGGCGGTACTTCATGTATTGCTCCTTGTCTCGTGGGGGCGAAGCGTCTTTGCTCCGTCCCACCAGACCTAGCAGGAGGTGTGGGGTGACGTCTGCCCTAGTCAGACGCACATAGGGGGTGCGATGCCGTTTTGTTACCGCCGGGACGGCGCTAGTGCTTTATGGCCAGGGACGTGCCGAAGCCCAGCAGGGCGAGTCCTGTCAGCCGGTCCGTGATCTTCACCGACCGCGGAGCCTGCAGGGCCTTGCGGGCCAGATGAGCGGCCGAAATGATCAGCCCGAACCAGACAACGCTCAACAGCACGTGGATTCCGGCGAGGGCCAGGCCCATCAGCAGGGGCGAGACCCCGGCAGGCATGAACTGCGGAATCATCGCAATATAGAAGACCCCTACTTTGGGGTTGAGCAGGTTGGTGCCGAGCCCCTTGGCCCACGCTGTTGCCAGCCGTTCACCGGCCGGTGCCGGAACACCGTCCACGGGAACCGGGACATGACGGCGCCGGAAGGACTTCCACAGCAGGGAAGAACCCAGCCACAGCATATAGACGGCTCCCGCGAGCTTTAGCGCAGTGTAGGCAGCCTCTGAAGCGGTGAGCAGTGCGGAAATACCCACAGCGGCGGCGGCGCCCCAGGCGAAGGCACCGGTGTTAATGCCCAGTCCCGTGGCAACGGCGTGCTTCGGGCCCTGGCTGATGGCCGACCGCAGCACCATGGCAGAATCCAGGCCCGGCATGATGGTCAGCAGGACGGCAACGGCAGTAAAGCCGAGAAGAGCTTGTTCAACACTCACCCGCTCATGGTAGCCGGGCCTGCCGGCGGGCTGTCCGCGGGGCGGGGACACGGCATGGGAAACTGGGGGAGTGGAACCCAGCGATACCGTCCAGCCCATCCTTCTGCGCGTGGACAAGGAGGATCCAGCGGCGCATCGTGATGCTGTGGCCGCTGCTGCCGTAGCCTGCGTCCTCGCGTTCGCGCACAGGAACAGTGACGACGCATGGCTGGACTGGGTCCGCGGACGGTTCACCAAGACCGTGCGCCGGGCCGGTCCCAAACCTTTTGCGAAGCTCACCGCCGGGGCGCCTTCGGGCACGGTTGTTATTGGCAAGGCCGAGGCTGCGGCATTCGAACCCCAGCGCTACGCGGACATGCCGCGTGCACTGCGTTCCCTGCAGGTATCAGGTACGCAGCTGCCGGCAGCCGAACCCGCGCCTGCTCAGCCCGGTGCGCCTCTGATTGTGCTGAATGAAGACCTCGCCATGTCCACGGGAAAAGCGGCGGCGCAGGCCGCCCACGCACTGCTGGCCTGGTATCTGGAGCTGGCACCGGAACAGGCAGCGGGGTTCGCTGAATGCCCTGCGGCGTTGGTTACCGAACTGCCGGGGGAACGGTTCCGCGAATTGGCCCGGCACCCCGGGAACGGGCCCCTCATCGTGGATGCGGGACTGACGGAAATTGATCCGGGCTCGTCCACTGCCTTCGTGGCCGCGGGAGAACTCCGGGTTCCCGCCGCGGAAGCCTAGGAAGCTACCTTGTGGGCACCGATCCGCCGGGCGTCCCGTGCACGGGCGTCCAGGTCTGCGGCCGCCGGTGCGGGCAGATCGATAATGCCGCGCAACGAGCGCCGCAGGCTGCGGTAGGCACCTTCGACCTCGGAGGGTGAGGCACTGCCGTCGAGCAGCAGGTTCAGGGATGCGCGGGCTGTGGCCAGCTTGCTGCGCTCCGCGTCCGTCAGCCGGGACTGCCCGCAGCGGCGGGCGTAGTTTTCAGCGGTCTTGAACGCCACTTCAAAACGGTCGACGGCGAGGTGCAGGCGTGCCGGGTCAGCGTCCCGCTCAGCTTCGCGGATGTCCTGCATCGCGACGATGACCTCACGGATCACCGGATCCGTGTAGTCGGTCATGACCGGGTACTCGATCAGCAGCGAAACATCGGTTTCATAGCGCGACCACGCTACCAGTGCTGCGTCGCGGCGCAGCTGTGCGGCCTCCAGGGACGAGGCTGCAGCGGCAGCCCGGGACAAGCGGTTCCGGCGCGCCCGGAGCAGTCTGGCGGATTTGCCCGCGCCGATGCCCAAACCGGTTAGCGCCGCTATGCCAAGCGGAGGCACGGCGAACGCCAGTACAAACGTATATCCCGGAGGCACAGCACCCCAGATGGCCCATGCAGCGAAGGAGAGAAGGGCATAGACACCCAGGACCGCCAGACCTGAACCGAGGGCGAAAAGAACAAGTGCTGCCGCAGCAATCCTGCGGGCTACTCTCTTCAGCATGCGGACAGGATAGCCGCTGAAGCTGGGATACGGCAGGGAACCTGGGAATGGGGGTTGGGAGGCTAGCACCCTAGGCGCGGCAGCCACACGGGCGCGCAGAACTTGCGCAAGAACTGTGCGTATCTTGGGCTGAACTTGCGGGACGGGTTCCTAAGCTTGCACGCATGGGGACTTACAACACACTTTCACGCAGGAGAACGTCCAACGATGTGCTGACTCCGCAGGCCGGGGCGCCTGCGGGGATCCGATGGGTACATGCCAGCCGCCGGCAGCAGATGCCACAGCGGCCGGTACTGGGAGACTGCCAGGTTTACATCACCCGTCGGGGCACTGTCTTCCACTCGGCGTGGTGCCAGGTGGTACAGCGGACCTGGGAGTTCAACCGTCCGACGCTGCAGGTCTGTGACCAGGGCGAAGTCGGTGAGCGCCGCCTGTGCCGCTCCTGTGCGGAGGAATCCCGCCGCCATTAGACCGCCCGCCTGCACCGGCGGAAATGCGGTCGCAGCATTGTGCCGGGTTAGCGCGCGTCTAGCGGGCTCCCCGGAGCCGTTCGAGCTCCCGCCTGTCCTTCTTGGTGGGGCGCCCGGTACCGCGGTCCCGCTGCGGTATGCCCAGTGCCGGCGCGGCGGGGCGTTCAGGAGTGTGGTCGGTATAGAAGTGCGACGCCGCCTCAGCGCCGACGCGTTTGGCGATCAGGCCCCGGACTTCCAGGATCCGTTCAAACCCTGGCTGGCGCACACGGATGGTATCCCCGGGCTGGACGGGCTGGGCAGCTTTGGCTGCGTTGCCGTTCAGCTTCACATGCCCGGCCCGGCAGGCGGCTGTTGCTGCGGAGCGGGTCTTGTAGGCACGGATGGCCCATAGCCATGCGTCGATGCGCACGGTCTTGGAACTGCTGTTCGGAGTGCTCATGGTGATTTCCGAGTCTAGTCTGCGGCCTTGCGGGCAGCCCAGTCGTTTTCCCGGCCGCCGAGGCCGAGGAGGGCACGGGCATCAGCCTCGGCGCGCAGCTGTTCAGGACCCGGGGACGCCACATGTGCGGCATGGGGGGATACTCCCTGTGCGGCGAGCATTGCCCGGAGCTCAGCGGGGCTGTAAGGGTCTGGAAAACCGGAGTGGGCCATTGCGTGGCAGTTTCCGCACAGCGGAACCAGGTCCACCGCGGCGTCCAGGTCGTAATCATCCGTTACCAGCCTGGCCGGCACTATGTGGTGCACCTGCATGATGCCGGCGCCTTCGCGGCCGAACACCGTCTCGGGATCAAATCCGCAGACCGAACAGGACGGCCCGTAGTGCGCCAGGGCGATCCGTGCGGCGTCCGGGTCTGATTCGTAGCGGCTGGTCAGTGACCAGCGCACGGCCGCCTGCGGAAGCGATCCCGGAAGCAGCGCCGGGCCCAGCCCGTTCGTGCTGCTGACGTTCCGGGCCCAGGCATGACGCAGATCGGTTTCCGTGCTGCTGTCCAGGATGGTGAGGTCACCGCCGCCGGGACAAAGCCCGGCGAGCACGGGAGGCAGATGCACCAGGGGAATGTGTTCCTCCAGGGGCAGCAAAGCATCTATATCGATGTCGACCAAGACGGGCTGATCCCTTTGGCCACGGCGGTCCTCGTCATGGAACCCGTACGGCGAGGACACAACAACGCCGTGGCCGGCCACGCCCGCGCGCTCACCGGGAACGGTGAACCAGACATCGGCGCCCGCTTCGAGTTCGTCTGCAGCCCCGGAGATGTCCCACACCGCGCGAAAGAATCCGGACTCCGCTGCGCCGGCTGCCGCCGCTTGGTAATCGGGCTGCCATACCTCCGGCCAGACGGGGTCCCAGCCAAGCAGCGCGGCGGTCAAGGGGCCTCCCGGGGTGAAGGAATCAACGCGGCTGGTACGTGAGGCAGTCTGCCAGCTCGGCACCCGGTCCCACACGCACGTCATGCGCGTCGCACATCAGGTGGTCGTTGTAACGGCATTCTTCACGCTGGCAGGCGCCCACGGTCGCCAGGACCTTTGGGAGTCCGCCCGTGGCGGAGGTATCAATGAACGTTGCGCAGCTGGCGTGGTCCTTGGCGCCGGCGACGGTGATGGCATAGGCCGTGCAGCCGTCGTGGTTGAAGTCGCAGTTGTGGACCGAACAGTCGGATACGGGTGCTACATGGTCAGTCATGGTTCCTCCCGTGCTTGGTGCCGGATTGGATCGTGCCCGAGATCCGAACGTACCACCCCTAGGCGCGAATAATTAGCACGAATTTCTTAGGCGTAATTCGGGCGGGCTGCGACGGGCGTGCGGCGTGGCTACAGCCGCACAATCGCAACGGCGAGGAGGACCGCCGTGACAGTCAGGGCCAGCCGGAGCAGGAATGAAGCTTCGGGATACGTGCGGCGAAGCGCGTGGGGAAGACCGTCACGCACCGGCCAGGACCGGGCGTCGCACCGGATTGCGAGCCCGGTATAGATGATGGCCCCGCCGACCCCGCAGAGGGTTGTAAGCACCCCTACTACGGGACTTTCGGTGATCAGGCCACCGGACAGGAGTACGCCGACCGCCAGCCCGAGTGCGCTGCCGCGGCCAACAAAATCGAGGTACTTCGCCATCGCGGGAAGAAACACTCCCAGGAAACGGCGGGCGGCGCCGGTTCGAAGCAACTGGCCCGCTGACTGGGAATAGAGCCGTCTCGTGGCTGCCAGTTCCTTCGGGCTGTCCGCGGACGTGACCGCGGGCTCCACCTGCCGCAGCGCTGCACCGACGAGTTCTGCCTGCTCGGAAACCAGGGCAGGACGCTTCAGCAGCTGTGCCAGGGCCCCGGCAGCGCGTTGCCGCTGGCTGCTGCCTGGGCGGGACTGCCGCAAACGGTTCACTTGCCGGAGCCAGCTGGCATCGGATGTGCGAATACCGAGCCTGGGGTCGGCGACTGCAAGAGTGAGCCGGCGGGCGTAGGAGGCGGCGTGGTGCGCACCGGGCCCGGCGGTTCTGTTGTTCAACACGTCCGCCCGTTCGGAGACCAGCTCAAGGTACCGGTCCCGCAATGCGGGAAGCCCGGTGTTGTCCCAGCACGCCCGGGCGACGATTACTATGCCGAAGACCGCTGAAACCAGTGCAGTTGCCTGAATGACCGTCCAAAAGTCCAGGACCCCTATTAGCTCATTCACGACTCTCAGCAACTCCTGCACGGTTCCCCCAGATCACTCCGCCAATCGGGAACAGCATTTCACGTTCCGTCTCCCGGGTGGGCGGGAGGGACCCGGCGGACGTAACAGAGCGAAGATGAACTGTTTTTGAATGGGACGTGGGCCCCGGTATAACCGTTCTATGACCTCCGTGCCTGTTGAGATCCTGACTGACACGCTGGTTCGCACCGCGGCAGAACATGGAATTGAGCTCGACGACGCCCAGCTGGGGGTGCTTCCACTTCTGGCCCGCGCAGGCGCCTCCGCCGTCTCCGGAGGTGAGACGGCCTCCGACAGCTCCCTGTATCTGTGGGGTCCTCCCGGACGCGGAAAAACCTGGCTCCTGGACGCCTTCTATGAGGCCGTTCCGCTGGCCGAGAAGAGGCGCCTGCACTTCCACGATTTCTTCCGCGAACTGCATGCCCGGACTTTCGCGGGATACGGCAGGAAAGACTTTGCGCAGCAGTCCGCGTTTGCCGCCGGGCTGGACGCATTGCTGGGGGATGCCCGGCTGCTGTGCTTTGACGAGTTCCATGTCAACGGTCCCGCTGACGCAGCGTTTGTCACGCGGCTGCTCCGGCAGGTGATCGAGCGCGGGATCGTGCTCGTGGCGACGTCGAACTACGCCCCGCACGAACTTCTGCCGGACCCCATGTTCCACCACCTGTTCGAACCGGGGATAGAGCTTCTCACCACCCACCTGCAGGTGGCAGCCCTGGACGGTGAGCGGGACTACCGCTCCGCCGCGCCGCGCGGAACCTCCGGGTTCGCTGCCGGACACCACCTGCGTGCACCGGATGCCGCGGCCTTGGAAGCGGCGGGACTGCGGTATCCAGCCCCGGAGGAAACAGCAGTGCTGACGCCCGGAACGGTGGCATTGAAGGCAGCCCGTGCCTCCGGCGGGCAGATCTGGTTCGACTTCGCCGAACTGTGCGGCACCCGGTCAGCGGCGTCGGACTATCTGGTGCTGGTCCGGCAGTACAGCCACTGGGTGGTATCCGGTGTTCCGGACACCACCCGCGAGGACCCGTATGCCTGGCAGCGCTTCGGCAACCTGGTGGATGTGCTGTACGACGCCGGCTGCCGCCTGGATGTCCTGGGATTCAGCGACTATCGCGGAAGTTTCCCGGGTATCGCCCATCAGATTGATCTTGCCCGCATAAGCAGCCGCTTCGGCGTGCTTTCCGCGCCGGCATAAGCCCGGGTTCTGGAGCGGTTCGCTCGCAGGGGTCTGCGGCACGCATCAGGCTTGGACTCAGCGCAGCCCGTCCAGTTTTGCTTCCGCCTTTTCAACTGCCCGCCGGGCGGACCGTGCCTCGCGCCGCGCCGTGTCCCGGGATCGTTCCAGGGCGCCGCGGCGGCGGTCGACGGCGCTGACTTCGCGCTCGAGTTCACGGATCCGTTCGCGAAGATCATCAATCTCGTCCGTTAGGCCGTCGCGGAGCGTGACCTGTTCCTCCACTTCGGACTGGACACCGGCGAGCCGCCGCTCTGCCTCCCCGGCGGCTTCACGGGCGTCCGCAAGCTCTTCCTCGGCAGCGCGCAGGGCCTTGGCCCGTGCTGCTTCCTGCCGGCGGGAAGGCTCCTTTGCCGGCTCCTTCCCTGCACCCCGGCTGGCCGACCCCCTGGCGGAGCCGGACGCTGCTCCGGAAGCAACCAGTGGTGAGGCTGTGTCTGGATCCGCCACCGCGCCGTCGAGGTCCACCGGCTCCCACCCATTGGCTTCCAGACCCCGGACAAGGCGGCCGGAGGCCAGGGCCGCAGCGGCTTCCGGGTCCGTCATGGCGGCCCAAAGAGTCTGCTCCACCTCAGCGGCCACTGCGGCGCTGACGGGGTTGCCGAGTTTCTCCGCCAGCTCCCGTGCAGATGCTGCCAGGGCCCGCAGCATGCGGTGCCGCTCAGAGTTGAGCCGGCGCAGTTCCCCGCGGTCAAGGTCTGCCTGCGCTTCGCGAAGTGAGGCACCCAGTGACAGGACGCTTGATATCGCTTCGCTTTCCTCACGGACCAGCATGTTGGCCAGCCATGCCGCAGCCGACGGTTTGGGCAGCGCTTTCAGCCGCTTGCCCAGCTCAGCGTCCCCGGAACTCTTTGCAGCGGCGGCCTCCTGGTTCCGGGCAGCGGTAAAGCTCCCCGGCAGCAGGCTGTACAGCCGGGTGACTGTCTCTGCAGGTCCCGGCGCGGCTGGATCCTTGGCCGGGTTCATCCCGGATACGGTCCAAACCGGCCAATAGCGATGAAGACATTCATGGCCAGCAGGATGGCGGGCAGGGCAACACGATGGCGTTCACCCCGGCGAACGTGGACGGCGACGGCTCCGGCCATCATCAGTGCCAGCGCGGAGGCAGCGATCGGAGTGAGGATGGGGGCGACGTCGGACGCTGCAGGCAGAATCAGGCCCAGCGCACCAAGGATCTCTGCCACGCCGATCAGCTTGACCGCCCAGGCAGGGAAGTCGGCAGGCCAGCGCAGCACCCGCACCAGCTTTGTGTAGGACTGGACCAGGCGCATGACTCCGAGCCCGAAGTACAGCAGGGCTAGGACGATCTCCGCTACCCACAGAAAAACCAGCATTGACGATCCTTTACCCCCGTTCAACGCCGGTGAACCCGGCATTGTTATCCTATCCAGCTGTAGGGGAACGGCACAGCTACGGAGCAGCCGAACCCTGGGATCCGCGCGGCACCGCTGTACTGGACCTAACTACAAACTCCGTGGGGTAGAAGCCCTCCATCAGGTCCCGTCCCACGTGTTGCTTGCGCAGCAGGGCAAGGACGGCTCCGACGGCGGCGGCGCCCTGCCCGGAGGGGTCCTGGGCAATAGTGGTTAGACCGAAAACTGCGGACAGCTCATGTCCGTCGATGCCAATGACGGAGATGTCCTCCGGAACCCGGAGCCCCAGCTCCCGCGCTGCAAGGATTGCGCCCACCGCTATTTCATCGGCTGCACAGAAGATTCCGGTGACTGACGCGGCCGGGTCTGCCAGCAGGGCCTTGGCCGCGGCGTACCCGCCGGCCACACTGAATTCGGAACTGCGCAGCCAGTGGGGTTCAACACCCAGGCCGGCTTCCGCCAGCGCATGCAGGTAACCGTCCTGCCGGGTGCTCCCCATGCGGAAGTCCCGCACAAGTTCCTCACCGCCGCCAATATGGGCAATGCGGGTATGGCCCAGCGAAATCAGGTGCCGGGTAGCCAGGGCGGAGATGCTGAACTCATCGACCCGGATGGTCGGAGTATCCGGCAGCGGGCCGCCGATTGCCACGATTGGCTTGCCCACCTCGCGCAGCTGGCCAAGTTCCTCTTCGGTCAGCCGCAGCGCAACGGTAATGACGGCGTCGAGTCTCTTGCGCTGCAGCATCTCCTTCAGGACGCTCTCGCGGTGGCCCGGTCCGTCAGAGGTGTTGTAGAGGGTGAGGTCGTAGCCGGCCTCGATCAGGGCTGACGCAGCGCCTTCGAGGACCTGGGAGAAATACCAGCGCCCCACTGTGGGCAGCACAATCCCGATGTTCCGGCTCCGGCCGGAGGCCAGCGACGAGGCATTGTAGGAAATAACGAATCCCAGTTCCTCGGCGGCCGCCTGGACCTTTCGGCGTGTGGCGTCCGAAACCCTTCCGTTGCCGCTTAGGGCACGCGAAACAGTTGCCGCCGAGACTCCGGCACGGGCGGCTACTTCCTTGATGCCAGCCCCGCGGGGCCGCTGTTCCACGGTGTTCAGCCCAGCCGAATCCACACGGAGGTATCCGGGGCCAGGAAACCATTCGTGCCTGCCTCCGGGACGCTGCGGACCAGCACCTCACCGGCAGGCAGTTCCACTGCTTCGGTGCCCATGTTCATCAGGGCCAGGATGTTGCCGTTGACCAGCGAAACTACGCCCTTGTCATCATGTTCAGGCCACCAGCCCAGTGACCCGTGTCCCAGCGAGAGGTCCCGGCGAAGGGACAGCGCCTCCCGGTAGACGTTGAGCGTTGAGTCCGGATCCCGGGCCTGCAGGTCACGTGACAGGTCCTTCCACTCGTCAGGCTGGGGGAGCCAGGACTTCCCCGTGCTGCTGAAGCCGTAGGAGGGTGCGTCGGCGACCCAGGGCAGGGGCACACGGCAGCCGTCCCGGCCCAGGCGCTCGCCGCCGGTGCGGTGGAAGGTGGGGTCCTGCCGGTGCCCATGCTCGAGCATGGTGTGGTCCGGCATCCCGAGCTCTTCGCCCTGGTAGAGGTAGACGCCGCCGGGCAAGGCGAGCATCAGCAGGGTCGCTGCGCCTGCCCGGCGCAGGCCGAGGTCATGGTCCGGCTGGGTATCCTCCGGTCCCAGGCCGTCTCCGGGCCGGGTGTGCCCCTCGGCCTGCCCGAAGCGGGAGACGTGGCGGACGACGTCGTGGTTGGAGAGGACCCAGGTGGTGGGGGCGCCGACTTTGTCGAAGGCGTTGAGGCTGGTGGTGATGATGCGGCGTAGTTCGTTGGGGTTCCAGGGGTGGTGGAGGTAGGCGAAGTTGAAGGTTTGGTGCATTTCGTCGGACCGGACCCAGTCGGTGAGGCGTTCGAGGGGGTCGATGGTCGCTTCGGCGCAGAGCACGCGGTCGCCGTCGTAGTCGTCGAGGATTTTGCGCCAGGAGCGGTAGATGTCGTGGATGCCTGCTTGGCCGAACATGGGTGCCTGGTCTCCGGGGAAGCCTTCGCTGGAGGCTCCGTCGGCGCGGCCGCCCCAGTCGGGGAGCCCGGTTTTTTTGATGAGGGCGTGGGCGACGTCGACGCGGAAGCCGCCGACGCCGCGGTCGAGCCAGAAGCGCAGGATGCGTTCGAATTCATCGTG
>NZ_LKIU01000004.1:27494-27790 GCF_001307035.1 Arthrobacter sp. Edens01
CTCAGGGTTCCAGGGGTGGTGGAGGTAGGCGAAGTTGAAGGTTTGGTGCATTTCGTCGGACCGGACCCAGTCGGTGAGGCGTTCGAGGGGGTCGATGGTCGCTTCGGCGCAGAGGACGCGGTCCCCGTCGTAGTCGTCGAGGATTTTGCGCCAGGAGCGGTAGATGTCGTGGATGCCTGCTTGGCCGAACATGGGGGCCTGGTCTCCGGGGAAGCCTTCGCTGGAGGCTCCGTCGGCGCGGCCGCCCCAGTCGGGGAGCCCGGTTTTTTTGATGAGGGCGTGGGCGACGTCGACGC
>NZ_LKIU01000004.1:27800-27903 GCF_001307035.1 Arthrobacter sp. Edens01
CATGGGGGTTCGGGTTGGAAGGGTTACGGCGGTCATTGCGCGGGGGAAACGCCCGGTCCCATTCCGAACCCGGAAGCTAAGACCCGCAGCGCCGATGGTACTG
>NZ_LKIU01000004.1:27913-31689 GCF_001307035.1 Arthrobacter sp. Edens01
CTACCCGGCGCCGGCCGATTCGCGCGGCGGCCAGGCACGATAGTCCGTCCATAGAGCAAGCCTGCTGCCCGGTCCCGCTGCTGTCCGGTGCCGCTGCTGTCCGGTCCCGCTACTGCCCGGTTCGCGCCGCCGGCCAAAGCATGCCGGTCCGGGCCGGGCAGCCGGCGTTCCCGGAGAAACCACTCAGGAGAAGCGTGAGAGTCCGGGCCGGGGCAGGCCGCCGTTCCCACGTTCAGTGACACCTGTTCACTCACGGGGCCACACGGGTTAACAACCGCACCACAGCGTGGGAACCACGGTCACGTGCGCAGCCTTACCAGCCCCCAGCAGGCCGCTTCGCACACACAGCTTCCCGCCCCCGGTTCCCACATTCAGTGACACCTGACTACTCGTGGGACCACACCAGACACAGCAGTCACCGCACGTGGGAAAGACGGGCGGAAACCGTGCACTGGGGAAGCCCTGAAGGCAGCCGGCGATGAGTGTCCCGTCCGATATGCCATGCTGCCGCGGGTCGGGATCACACCATGCCCACCCGCAACCGGAGACGGGGATCGCACGCAATAGAAGCACGCCTACAGCCGTTGATTCCCCGCAGAGGAACTCCACCAGCCGAGACACTCGGTTCGAGGAAGGCACCGCGCAAAGCCACCGCCTCAATGACCGGCGGGAAACCGTGCACGGACAGCCTTCCGACCGACAGCCCCGTCCAGCAGAGTGCATCTGGCTGCCGAGGGGCTGAGAAACGGCTGTGCCATCCTCTCCTCCGCAATTCGCCTCCACTTTGGGACATGCCTGCCATCCTGGGACTTTCCTGACGCGGCGCCGCGGAGGAAAGACCCAAACTGGCAGGAATGTCCCAAACCGGCAGGGAAACACACCCAAAAAGTGTCCCAAAGTGCAGGAATGTCCCCAACCGCAGGGAAACGACCCAGAAGGGCGTCCCAATACGGAGGACCGTCCCCAACCGCAGGGAAACGGCCTCGAGGACTCGCCGAAGACGGAGGAAAGTCCCAAAACGGAGGCAAACGCCCTCGAAAGTCTCAAAACGGAGGACAACGCCCACGGGGACTCGCCCAAGACGGAGGCAAAAGCCCAAAACGGAGGACAGGCCACGTCTGGGCTCCGGGAACGAGTGACTGCACCAGGGATGCCCGGACTGCGTAGGCTGGGGAGATGACTCCATCGCTTTTCAGCCATGCCCCGGAACCTGAGCCCGAGAGCCCACGCGAACCGGTCTCCGACGTAGAGGAGACCTGCGTCGTTCCCCGTGAAACAGAAGAGGCCTTCCGGGGATTCCATGAGTACCCCCACCTGTGGTGGCCAACGGAGTTCACCGCCTTCGGAGAAGGAACCCACGTGGAGTTCGAGGGCGGCGCATTGGTTGAGACCAGTGAGGAAGAGGAATCCGCCACGCGTGCAGCTGTTCAGGAAATCCGGCCAGGCCAGCTGCTGGAATTGGAATGGAATCCGGGTACTGGTTCCACCACTGTCAGCGTCTCCTTCACAGCAGAGGGCACGGGCACGGCCCTGAGGATTTTGCATACGGGCTTCGATTCAATCCCTGACAGAGCAGATCAGCGCGAAGCCTCCGAGGCACTGTGGCGCAACGTTCTGCAACGTTACGCACGGTTCATGGGCGCCCGGTAGCCTTCTTCCTATGAGCCTGCCTGCCCTGCACGACCTTGAAGTGTCCATCCCCGGCGTTCGAATCGACACGGACCCGGAGACACTGAAGCGCTACGCCCGGGACCAGGGGCCAGTCCAGGAACTGATCGATCCTCTGGCCGTGGTCTGGGCCGAGTCAGCCGCTGATGTGCAGGAAGTTCTGCGCTGGGCCTCACGTACCGGCACTGCCGTTGTTCCCCGCGGGGCCGGAACAGGAGTGTCCGGGGGAGCGCACGCCACCCGGAACTGCATAATCCTCAGTCTTGAGAAGATGAACCGCATCCTGGACATCCGCCCGGGTGACGAACTGGCAGTCGTCGAGCCCGGCGTCGTGAACGCTGATCTCAACGAGGCAGTAAAGTCACATGGCCTGATGTACGCACCGGATCCCGCCAGCTACAAGGTCTCCACCATCGGCGGCAACGTAGCGACGAATGCCGGCGGTCTCCGCTGCGCAAAGTACGGCGTAACCCGGGACTCGGTCCTGGCGCTGGACGTTGTGCTGGCGGACGGCACACTGATCCATACGGGACACCAGAGCTTCAAGGGCGTGGCCGGGTACGATCTGACCGGCCTTTTCACCGGCTCGGAGGGAACACTGGGCGTTGTTGTCGGAATAACCGTACGCCTGCGCTACCTGCCCAGCGATGTGAGGACCGTAGCCGCGTTCTTCCCGGACTTCCGGACTGCCGCTGCGGGAGTGCTGGCGGTTGGGGCAGCACGTGTGCAGCCGTCGATCATGGAACTGCTCGACGGCGCCACAATGGCCGCGCTGGACGGGGCGCACGGATCGGACCTCGGGACCCGGGGCGGCGCGCTGCTGCTTATTCAAACCGACGGATTCGGCGCCGAAGCCGAAGCAGCAGCTGTGAGAGCCGTGCTGCGCGAACTGGGCGGCACCGTCAGCAGTGAGAGATCAGAGGAAGCAGAGCGGCTCCTGGACCTGCGCCGGCACAGCCGGGGTGACGACGTAGAGCATGAAATCCGGGTGGGCGAAGACGTTGCCGTACCCCGGTCGCAGCTGGTGCATTACGTCGCCGAACTCGAGCGGATGGCCCAGGACCACCGGGTCCAGCTCAAGGTGGTCGCGCACGCCGGTGACGGCAACCTCCACCCCACCTTTTGGATCGAGGCGACGGAAGGCGAGGCAGGTGTTCACAGACTCAACGCAGCCCTGGACGAATCCATCACCGTCGCCCTGCGGATGGGCGGAACCATCACGGGCGAACACGGGATTGGCCAGTTCAAGCTGCGCTGGCTGCCGCAGGAGCAGCAGGAAGAAGTCCTTCAGCTCCAGCGGCAGATCAAGGCAGTCTTTGATCCGGCAGGCATCCTGAATCCGGGTAAGGCCGTTCCCGGGATCTAAGGCCCGTAGCGCGGGTTAGGGGATACGCATCCAGACGGCCCGGTTAGGACGCAGCTGGGTGTGTGACATAGCACCGGGAGAGCTCTGGCACAGGATCTCGAATTCCGGAAGTTCCACCGGTTCGGTGCCCATGTTCATCACGGCGAGCACATTGCCGTTGACGAAACCGACTACGCCTTCAGCGTCGTGCTCGGGCCACCAAGCCAGGGAGCCATGGCCAAGGTCCAGTTCGCGCCGCAGCTTCAACGCCTTGCTGTACATGCTGAGCGTCGAATCCGGGTTCCGCTGCTGAATATCGCGGGAGTGTGTGCCCCACAGGCCGAGCTGGGGGAGCCAGGACTTTCCGGTGCTGCTGAAGCCGTAAGACGGCGCGTCTGCGATCCAGGGCAGGGGCACCCGCGAGCCGTCCCGGCCTACCCGGGTACCTTCCGTCCGGTGGAAGGTCGGGTCCTGACGGTACTCATGAGGAATCATCGTGTGGTCCGGCAAACCCAGTTCTTCGCCCTGGTAGAGGTACACGCCGCCGGGGAGCGCGAGCATCAAAAGCGTGGCCGCACGTGCCCGGGCAAGGCCCAGGACATGGTCGGGCTGCGCGTCGTCAGGGCCGATCCCGTCGCCGCTGCGCAGGTCATGGCTCTGCAACCCGAAGCGGGAGACGTGGCGGACGACGTCGTGGTTGGAGAGGACCCAGGTGGTGGGGGCGCCGACTTTGTCGAAGGCGTTGAGGCTGGTGGTGATGATG
>NZ_LKIU01000004.1:31699-31800 GCF_001307035.1 Arthrobacter sp. Edens01
CACGGCGGGGTTGTCCCAGTTGAAGTCGGGCTGGGTGGAGTCGAAGAGGTGCAGGTACCACTGGCCGGGGGTGCCGTCGGGGTTGGTGGTACGGGTCCAGG
>NZ_LKIU01000004.1:31810-238088 GCF_001307035.1 Arthrobacter sp. Edens01
GACGGCGGGGTTGTCCCAGTTGAAGTCGGGCTGGGTGGAGTCGAAGAGGTGCAGGTACCACTGGCCGGGGGTGCCGTCGGGGTTGGTGGTACGGGTCCAGGCGGGGCCGCCGAAGTGGGACTGCCAGTTGTTGGGCGGGTTTTGACCGTGTTCTCCGGTGCCGTCGCGGAAGATGAACATGTCGCGGGCGGGGGAGTTTTCGGGGGCGGCCAGGGCGGCTTGGAAGAGGGTGTGCTGGTCGGAGCAGTGGTTGGGGACGAGGTCCACGATGACCCGGATGCCGTGCTCGCGTGCGGTGGCGACGAGGTTGTCGAAGTCGTCCAGGGTGCCGAAGAGGGGGTCGACGGCGCAGTAGTCGGCGACGTCGTAGCCGGCGTCTTTTTGGGGGGAGACGTAGAAGGGGGAGAGCCAGATCGCGTCGATGTCCAGTTCGGCCAGGGTGGGGATTTCGGCGGTGATGCCGGGCAGGTCTCCGATGCCGTCCCCGCGCAGGTCGCGGAAGGAGCGGGGGTAGATCTGGTAGATCACCGAGGAGCGCCACCACTGCCTCTCACGGTCGGTAGAGGCTTCATGGACCGGCACCAGGGCGGCACCGGGGAGGTCGACGGACGGGACGGCGATAGAGCTCAGCATGCCTTGCATCCTAGAGGAGGGTACGCCCCTTCATGCAAACGCTTCCACATTCGGTCGGAATTACGTCTTCACTGAAAACTCCGCGCTCTCGCCTGTTGTTATAGGTATTCCAGCAGCGTGGCGTTCGGAGCGGGAAAAACTAGCTGTGTGTGACTGGACGCACAGTGCGCACACGCTTACACTTGCGTCCATGCCGTCGTCCGGATCCCGGACAGGCACCAATTACCTCCCCGGCATTCCGGGGCCAGAACACAGAAGAGGTACACCAATGAAGGTGCGCACAACGGGTACGACGGCGTTTGGCCGCCGTACCTTTACTCTCGGTGCGGTGTCGGTCACCGCTGCCCTCGTCCTGAGCGCCTGCGGCGGCGGCTCGGATACCGGTGAAGGGGCGGAATCCAGCGACCTCGCGTCGGCCGGAGCCACCACCCTGACCATGTGGGTGGACGCCGAACGCTCCCCGGCCCTGACTGAGGTCACGGAGAAGTTCAAGGAAGACACCGGCATTGAAGTCAAGCTGGTCACCAAGGACTTCCAGCAGGTGTCCGACGACTTCATTACCCAGGTGCCCACGGGCAAGGGTCCGGACCTGATCGTCGGTCCGCACGACTGGCTGGGCAAGTTCGTGCAGAACGGTGTTGTGGCACCGATCGAACTCGGGGACAAGGCAGGCCAGTTCCAGGAAAGCGCCATCAAGGCGATGACCTATGAGGGCAACACCTACGGCGTGCCCTACTCGATCGAGAACATCGGCCTGCTGCGCAACACCGACCTGGTCAGCGAACCTGCCGCCACCATGGACGAGGTCATTGCCAACGGAAAGGCCGCCGTTGCTGACGGCAAGGCAGAGTTCCCGTTCCTGGTCCAGATGGACCCCAAGCAGGGCGACCCCTACCACCTGTACCCGCTGCAGACCTCCATGGGCGTACCGGTCTTCGGCACCGACGAGACCGGCAGCTACGACGCCTCCAAGCTCGAACTCGGCAACCCCGGCGGCGTTGAATTCGCTGAGAAGCTGGTGGCCTGGGGCGATTCCGGCGAACGCATCTTCAACTCCAGCATTACCCCGGATATCGCCAAGGAGAAGTTCAACGCCGGCGCCTCGCCGTACCTCCTGACCGGACCGTGGAACGTGCCCGACGCCGTTGCGGCCGGCATCAACCTGGCCGTTGACCCGCTGCCCACCGCCGGTGACGCACCGGCACAGCCGTTCGTCGGCGTCAACGGGTTCTTCATCAGCTCCAAGAGCCAGAACGCACTGGCCGCAAACGAATTCGCCCTGAACTACCTCACCACCGAGGCTGTCCAGGACTCAATGTTCGAAGCCGGCGGCCGGCCCCCGGCCCTGACCGCGTCCTTCGACAAGGCCGCTGCCGACCCGATTGTTGCAGCGTTCGGCGAGATCGGCGCCAACGGCGTACCGATGCCCGCCATCCCGGAAATGGAAGCCGTCTGGGCCGACTGGGGCGGCACGCAGCTGGCCCTGATCAAGGGCGAAGCCGACCCGGCCACCGCCTGGCCCGCCATGGTCTCCAACATTGAGTCCAAAATCAGCAAGTAGCGGCACCTAACACGCCGCAGGCGCCAAGTGGCCCGAACGGGTTCGTCCTGTTCGGGCCACTTGTAGGAGAACTTCATGGCAGTTTCAACGGACGCACCCGTCCGCCCCCTCAAACCCGCCCCCGCCAAAACGCGGCGCCGGAGTCCTGACTCGCTGGCCGGAACGCTGGCGAAGATCGTACTGCTTGGCCTGGTGGACGCCTTCGCGGTCTACGTCCTTATGGCACTGTTCCTGAACGAACAGTGGCTGGTGTTCGGCGTGGCCGCGGCAGTCACCGTGATCATCAACTGGATCTATCTGCGCCGCGGCGGACTGCCGGCCAAGTACCTCGCCCCTGGTGTCCTCTTCCTGCTGGTCTTCCAGGTTTTTGTGGTGGTCTACAGCGGCTACGTCGCCTTCACCAACTACGGTGACGGGCACAACAGCACCAAGGAAGATGCCGTCGCAGCGATTCAGCTGACGGCCCAGCAGCGGGTCCCGGACTCACCGGCGTATGCCGTTTCGGTCGTTGAACAGGGGGATGAGCTGTTCCTGCTGGTCACGGATCCCGACGGCGCCGTGCAGCTGGGCGGCGCGGACCAGCCCCTCGAAGAAGTTGCCGGAGCGCAGATGGGTGGGGCCGGCAAAGCGACCGGCGCCGAGGGTTATGAAACCCTCGCCTTCAACGACCTGCTGAACCGGCAGTCGGAAATCCTGGAACTCAAGGTTCCGTTCTCCGAGGACCTCGACGACGGCACGCTTCAGACTGCCGACGGCTCCAATGCCTACGTCTACAAGCCGGTCCTGGTGTATGACGAGGCCGCCGACACCTTCACCAACACTGAGACCGGGACTGTCTACCGCGACAGCGGGGAGGGATCCTTCGTCTCCGACGCGGGGGAGCGGCTGGCCACCGGCTGGAAGATTAACGTCGGCTTCGAGAACTTCGAACGGGCGGTCACCGACCCGGAGCTCCGCGGCCCCCTGATGAGCGTAATCGGCTGGACGTTCACCTTCGCCGTTGCCTCCGTGGCACTGTGCTTCGGATTGGGACTGTTCCTGGCCATCACGTTCAACCACCCCACGCTCCGCGGCAAGAAGATCTACCGTGTGCTGATGATCATGCCCTACGCGTTCCCGGCTTTCCTGGCCGGGCTCGTCTGGTCCGGCATGCTCAACCAGGAGTTTGGCTTCATCAACGGCACCTTCTTCGGAGGTGCTTCCATCCCCTGGCTGAACGATCCCTGGCTGGCCAAGGCCAGCGTGCTGCTGGTGAACACCTGGCTTGGCTTCCCCTATATGTTCCTGGTCTGTACCGGCGCACTGCAGTCGCTGCCGGAAGAGGTCAATGAGGCCGCCAGGATGGACGGCGCCGGAGCCTGGCGGATCTTCAAGTCCATCAAGCTGCCGCTGCTGCTGGTCTCCACCGCTCCGCTGCTGATCTCAACGTTTGCGTTCAACTTCAACAATTTCAACGTGATCTTTATGCTCACCGGCGGCGGACCGCGCTTCCCGGGGACCAGCCAGGACATCGGTGCCACCGACCTGCTGATCACGGTGGTCTACAAGGTTGCCTTCGGCCAGGGCACCGGGCGTGACTACGGGCTGGCCAGTGCGCTGGCAATCCTGATCTTCATCATTGTGGCCGTTATCTCCGCTGTCAGCTTCAGGCAGACCAAGTCGCTGGAAGAAGTAAATTCATGAGTACCTCCACCGCCCTTCCTCCCCGCCCGGATGCCCCGGCGGTGCCTGCCGCACCGGCAGCCCGGCCGTCCCGCCGCAGGTTCGGTGCCTGGTTCAAGGACACCGGGTGGAGGCACCTGGTTGGTCTGGTGATGACCGCCTTCGCGCTGCTGCCGCTGGCCTACGTCCTTTCTGCGGCGCTGAGCCCCACCGGTACCCTGGTGGCTTCATCCGGTCTGTTCCGCGACATCGGGTTTGCGAACTTCCAGGCACTGTTTACCGACCCGCAGAAGCCGTTTGGCCGCTGGTTCCTGAACACACTGGTGATCGGGCTGATCACCAGTGCCGCCACTGTTTTCCTCGGAGCGCTTGCCGCTTACTGTTTTTCACGGATGCGTTTCACCGGCAGGCGCATGGGCCTGCTGAGCCTGCTGCTGCTGCAGATGTTCCCGCAGATGCTCGGGGTTGTAGCCATCTTCCTGCTGCTCTCCGGCATTTCTGATGTGGTTCCGTGGCTGGGGCTGGGCAGCCAGATCGGCCTGATTATGGTGTACCTGGGCGGAGCGCTGGGCGTAAACACCTACCTGATGTACGGCTTCTTCAACACGGTTCCCAAAACCCTGGACGAAGCCGCGCGGATCGATGGTGCCGGCCATTTCCAGATCTTCTTCACCATCATCCTTCGGCTGGTCACCCCCATCCTGGCGATTGTTGGCCTGCTGACCTTCATCACCACCACGGGGGAGTTCATGATCGCCTCGATTGTGCTGAACGATCCCGACAGCCAGACCCTCGCCGTCGGGCTCTACTCCTTTGTTGGGGATAACCAGTCCCGCACCTGGGGAGTCTTCTCCGCCGGTGCCGTGCTCGCCGCCGTGCCTGTGATGGCACTGTTCCTGTTCCTGCAGCGCTACATCGCTTCGGGCCTGGTTGCGGGGGCCGTGAAGGGGTAGGCGCAGCGCTGCGGGGAGCCTAGAAGCCCACGACGCCGTGGGGGACATAGTGCTCGGACAGCAGGGCCAGGTCCTCGGCAGTGAGCTCCAGATCCAGGGCGGCGACGTCGTCGTCCAGCTGTGCCAGGCTGGTGACGCCGATCAGGGGTGCCGTGACCACCGGGTGCCCGAGCACCCAGGCCAGTGCAACCTGCGCCCGTGACACCCCATGGGCGTCTGCAACCGTGCCGACTGCGTCCGAGATCCTGCGGTCGGTTTCCTCGTGTGCCCCGTACATGGCATCGGCCAGGGCATCGTGTCCGCGGCGCCGGCTCTCGACATGCCAGGGCCGGGCAAGCCGCCCCCGGGCCAAGGGACAGTAAGCCAGCACACCGATGCCCTCGTCGAGGCAGAGCGGGTACATTTCCCGTTCCTCCTCGCGGTAAATGAGGTTGTAATGGTCCTGCATGGTGACGAAACCGGTCCAGCCGTTCTGCCGCTGCAGGTGCACAGCCTTGGCCAGCTGCCAGGCGTAGGTGGTGGATGCACCCAGGTACCGGACCTTCCCGTCCTGCACCAGCTGGTCCAGGGTGGAAAGGGTCTCCTCCAGTGGTGTGGATCCGTCCCAGCGGTGGATTTGGTACAGATCGATGTAGTCCGTTCCCAGCCGCCGCAGTGACTCTTCGACCTGCCAGAGGATGTGCTTGCGGGAGAGTCCCCAGCCGTTGGGTCCGGGCGCCATTTCTCCGTGTGCCTTGGTTGCAATCACAACTTCCTCCCGGCGGGCGTACTCCCGCAGGGCCTGGCCCAGGATCCTTTCGCTGTCTCCGGCGGAGTAGACGTTCGCAGTGTCGAACAGATTGATTCCCAGCTCCAGGCCACGGCGGATGAGGTTCATGGATTCTTCCTCGCGCAGGGTCCAGGCATGGGTGCCGCGGTTGGGGTCTCCGAAACCCAGGCAACCCAGCCCGATGGCTGAAACGGTGGCCCCGGAACGGCCAAGCTTTACGTAGCGCATCGGGTTCATGGGCCTGGCCTCCAGAACGTTCGGCGGCGGTATTCCAGCCGTGGGGCCGGTAAAGCCGATGCTACGGCGGCCCCGGTCTCCGGGTACAGGGGTCTAGCCCGGCTCGGGCATCCCGGACCTATACTGGGCCATGGCTTCCGCTACCGACCTCCCGGCCGCTGATACACGTGCACTGACTGGAACAGCGGGCGGGGTCCTGATGGCCTACCTGCAGGCGCAATACGCGGAAATGCTCAGCCAGGAGCAGCGGCTGCGGACAGAGGAGCCGGAGGCCGTGCACAAAATGCGTGTCAGTACCCGCAGGATGCGCTCGGTACTCGCCAGCTACCGCAAAATGCTGCACCCGGAGCCGGCAAACGGCATTCGGGATGAACTCAAATGGTTGTCCCAGCTCCTCGGCGCCGCACGCGATGCCCAGGTAATGCGCCACCGCCTGCAGGAACTCCTCGCTGCGCAGCCGGAGTTCCTGGTCAAGGGGCCGGTTTCGGCGAGGATTGACGAGGAGCTGCTCGGAGACTATTCCGCTGCGCTCGATGCCATCCGCCGGGGACTCGACTCCCCGCGCTACGCCGCGCTGGTGCGGGACCTGGGTGTGCTCGTGGCCGCTCCCCAGCTGACCGGCCGCGCCGAACGGCCCGCAGCCAAAGCGGGGAAGAAACTGGTTCGGAAGGACCTGCGGCGGCTGAAAAACCGCGTTCGTGCCGCCAAACAGGAAACCGGGGGCGCAGCACGGTCAGAGCTCCTCCACGAGGCACGCAAGGATGCCAAGAGACTTCGCTACGCAGCAGAAGCGTTCGTGCCCGTTGGCGGCAAAGCTGCCGAATCAATGGTGGAAGCGGCCGAAGGCATCCAGAAGGTGCTGGGAGAGCACCAGGACAGTGTGGTCACCCAGGACCTGCTGCTCCGTCTGAGCCGGCGTCCAGGCCGGGGAGGCGGCGGCTTTACCTACGGACGGCTGCACGCCGTGGAGGAGCAGCGGCTGAAGGCAGCGGAAAAGCGTTTTCGCCGCCTGTGGAAGGGCTTTGCCGGAGCGCACGGCTGGTAGCCGGCGCCCCGGGTGGCAGTCCTGCTCCAGTCTTAGGCAGCGGTGTCCTTGATAACGGTGTAGGAAGCGACGGCGTTGGGTGCCTGCATGCCCGGGGCCTGGTCATCGGAGTGGGATGCCTTGAACGAGTCAGACTTCAGCCAGGCCAGGAAGCTCTCCTTGGAATCAAATTCCATGGTGGAGAGGTAAGTGTTGGAGGAACCTTCGGGACGCATCAGCGTGCTGCGTCCGAGCCCTGGAACTCCCTCAAGATGCGCCATGCTGTCGATGAAGGCCTTTTCAAAGGCTTCCGCGGTATCCGGCGTGATTTCCAGGGTATTGACTACCACATACATGTTTGGGGCATCCTTTCAGGAACACTGGTGCCTTGGGCAACCAATTTTGGTGACACGCTGTCAGGATACTCCCTTCGCGCCTTCGCTCTGGACGCCGCAGACCGCCGCAACCTACTCTGCCAGTGAGCGCTCGCGCCGGTTTGGGGCACCATCCCGGCAGCGCAGCGCCGCCACTGACGGAGGAATCCGATGGAATCTCCCTGGGCGCCGCTTCGCAGTAAATGGTTCCTGGTCCTCTGGCTGGCGCAGCTGGGCTCCAACATTGGCAGCTGGATGCAGACGGTGGGAGCACAGTGGTTCCTGGTGGAGACCGGCGCCAGCCCGGTCCTGGTGTCCTTGGTGCAGTCTGCGTCCCTGGCGCCGGCTCTCCTGCTTGGGCTGGTCGCCGGTGTGCTGGCTGATGCCTTCAACCGCCGCCGCCTGATCCTGGGGAGCAACCTGTTCGCTGCCGGTGCCGGCTGCCTGCTGACGGGAATCGCGGCACTGGGGCTGCTGGGGCCCGATTCCCTGCTCCTCTACACATTCCTCATCGGCTGCGGCGTAGCCCTGAGTTCGCCGGCCTGGCAGGCGGTCACCCCGTCGCTGGTGCCCCGCGAGCAGATCCGTTCTGCCTCCGCTCTGGGGTCCGTAGCGGTAAACACCGCACGGGCAATCGGGCCCGCCCTGGGTGGCCTGCTGGTCTCGGTGGCCGGCCCTGCTTTTGTGTTCGGCGTCAACGCCGTGTCCTTTATTGGTACGGCTCTGGCGGTGTTCCTCTGGCGCAGCGCACCCCAGAGTCCTGAAGACCGTGAACATTTTGGCGAGGCCATGGGTGCGGGGGTGCGGTACATCCGGGCAGCTCCGCGCATCCGGCGGATCCTGCTGCGGTGCATCCTCTTTATGGTTCCGGCCAGCGCGCTCTATGCGCTCCTGCCCGTTGCCGTAAACGGGCACCTGGGCCTGGGGTCCTCCGGATACGGTCTGCTGCTGGCAGCACTTGGAAGCGGGGCAATCCTGGGTGTGGTGCTGCTTTCAAGGACCCGCGCACTGCTCAATGACACAGCGCTGCTGGGTGCGTCCGCGGCGGTGTTTGCCGCCGCGGTCTTCTCCGCGGGGTACCTTCCGCCCCTGCCGCTGGGCCTGTTGCTGGTGCTGGCGGGCATGGCGTGGATCAACACGCTCTCCACCCTGAACAGTGCCATGCAGCTAACCCTGCCCGAATGGGTCCGTGCACGGGGACTCTCGGTCTACCTGATGGTGCTCACCGGCACCCAGGCTCTTGGATCGGTACTTTGGGGCTCGCTGGCCACCGCCTACGGTTACGCCCCCGTACTGGCGGCCTCCGCCGTCGTGCTCCTGCTCGTTGCGCTCAGCGTCCTGCCGCTTCCCCTGCTTCCTGGAACCGGGAAACTGGACCGCAGCGTTCCGGAACCGGACCTCGGCCTGGAAGTCGAGGCGGAGCCCAACCCCGGGGACGGGCCCGTGACCATCCTGGTGGCCTACGAACTTGAGCCCGGCAAAGCATCCGAGTTTGTGGAGTCGATGCGCGAGGTCCGGCTTTCCCGGCTGCGCACCGGTGCGACGACGTGGGAGCTGGTCCACTCTGTCACGGACTCCCGCCAGTTCAGGGAGATCTACGACGTCCCAACCTGGCGGGAGTACATGCGCCAGGAACACCAGCGCCTCACCGGTGCGGACCGGCAGAACATTGAACACGCAGCGTCCCTCGCGGAGGAGGAACCGCGCACGCGCTGGTTCCTCCCCACCTCGGTCTAGTCCTCGGCCTCCGCCAGTGCTGCCCGGACCCTTGGGGCCACTTCGGTGCCGTACAGCTCGATGCACTTCATGAGGTTGGCGTGCGGCAGGGTGCCCAGGCTGTACTTCAGGTCGAACCGGGACAGCTCCAGTGTTCGTGCCGTGCGCGTGATCTTGTCCGCAACCGTTTCCGGGGAGCCGATGAACAGGGCTCCGTCCGGTCCGGCACCGGCCTCGTACTCGGCCCGTGTGACAGGGGGCCAGCCCCGTTCGCGGCCGATCCGGTTCTGCATCTGGGCGTAGTGCGGCCAGGCTTCGTCGAGGGCCTGTTCGTCAGTAGCGGCGATGTAACCGGGGGAATGCGCTCCGATCGGCAGGGACGGCTTGCCGAATTCCTTCAGCGCCCGCTTGTACAGCGATACGAAAGGCGTGAAGCGCGCGGGTTCCCCTCCGATAATCGCCAGCATCAGCGGCAGCTCATAGTGCGCCGCGCGCACCACTGACTGCGGGGTGCCGCCCACTGCTATCCAGGTGGGGATTCGTCCGTGCCCGGTCTGCGGGTACACCTGCACGCCGCGCATCGGAGGGCGGATGCTGCCTTCCCACGTGACCGGCTCTTCGCCCAGCAGGCGGGTGAAAAGATCAAGTTTCTCTTCGAACAGCACCTCGTAGTCCGCTAGGTCAAAGCCGAACAGCGGGAAGGATTCGGTGAAGGAGCCGCGGCCCAGGATTACTTCGGCCCGGCCGCTGGACACGGCGTCCAGGGTGGCGAAGCGCTCGTAGACCCTGATGGGGTCATCGGAGGAAAGCACGGTCACGGCGGAGCCGAGCCGGATGCGGCTGGTCTGTCCGGCAATTGCCGCAAGGACGGTTTCAGGCGAGGTCACCGCGAAGTCGTCGCGGTGGTGCTCTCCGATTCCGATGAAGTCCAGGCCCACGGAGTCGGCCAGCACGGCTTCAGCCACCACATTGCGGATCACTTCATGCATGGGCAGCTTCGCTCCGTCCGCCGCCTGCGTCACGTCTCCGAACGTGTCCAGTCCCAGTTCAATCTGCTGTGCCACTACCGCCGCCTTGTCGTCGTAAATATGCGTATGCATCTATTGTTGCGCACAACCGCCGCAGTGGCCGGGCTATTCCCGTGCCCGGCCGGGCGGCGTCCGTCCGGCGCGCCGGGGATCGGCCGTGCAGGGTGCCCCCGCCCGGCAGATAGACTTGGAACGGCCCGGAGCCGGTGCTCCGTGCGGGGGCGGAAGAACGATCCACCAACCGAGGACTAGTTGAGGAATTTTGCGAGACTTTAGTGCACGCCTGGCCACCGCCGAGGAGATTGCGGACTGGGACAAGCTGGTTCAGTCCAACCCAAACGGCGGCAACGTCCTGCAATCAGCCGCTTACGCCGAGGTCAAGTCACACCACGGCTGGAACCCTATCCACGTTGTGTTCAGCTGCCCGGAATACACCTCCTACAACCTGGTCATCGAGAAGAAGGTTCCCGTCCTGGGCAGCCTCTGGTACCTCATCAAGGGCCCTGATGCAGCTGCTCCAGAGGACGTGCCGGCCATGGCCCGGGCGCTGGGCCGGTTCATCAAGGAAACCCGCCGCCGCGTCTTCGCGCTGAAAGTGGAGCCGGACATTATTGACGGTGACGACATCCGGGAGCTCTTCTCTTCCGCCGGCTTCGTCAAGACGTTCAACCTGCAGCCGAACGACTCCACCGCTCTGCTGGACACCACCCCGGACACCGAGCAGATCCTCAAGAACATCTCCTCCCGCGCCCGCAATGCGGTCCGCCGCGCCATCCGTGAAGGCGCCGACGTGCGCCGCGTGGAGCCCACCGAGGAAAACATGCGGGCCATGTACAAGCTGATGAGCCACATCGAGGACCGCTCCGATGCCCGGATGCGCTCCTACGAGTACTACCACCGGTTCTGGTCCAACTTCGTGGCCGCCGGACAGGGCCGCTTCTACTTTGCGTTCGACGAAGACGGCGAACCCACCGTTGGTGCCTTCGTCATCGCCTATGGGAAAAAGGGAACTTACAAGGACGGCGGGTCCAAGCCGCGCCGCAAGCAGTACGGTGATTCCCACCTTGTGCAGTGGACCGCGCTCACGGAACTCAAGGAAGACTTCGGAATTGAGGAATACGATTTCTGCGGCACTCCGCCCAGCAGCGAGCTGAAGAACAAGGAACACCCGCACCACGGGCTGGGACTGTTCAAGACGAGTTTCTCCAAGACCGTCACGGACTTTGCCGGGTGCTGGGACCTGGTGCTGGACCCGCTCCGGTACCGGATCTGGAACACCATCGGGGAACGGGTGACGCGCCAGATTTACTGGCGTCGCCACCACCAGCCGTTCTACTAAACCGCATTCACCAGGAGGGAAGCAGGGGTGGACACCGTGGATAACGACGACGACCGCCGCAAGCCTGCGCCCGCGAACGATCCGGTCGTGGGGTTGATTCCCATCATCAAGGTGCCCGAGCGCCGCGAGGGGGAGAAATCCAGGAGGCCGCCGGCAGCTGCACCGGGTGCCCCGGTGGAGGGGCCAGGCGCCAAGACGCCCGCAGCAGGCCTGCCCGCGGTGCCCGGAACCGGCGGAATCCGCAGCACTAAGCCGAAGCCTCCGCCTGCCACTTCCTCGGTTCCCAGGATGCCGAAGGGTTCCTCCAAAGCCGCTGCGGCACGCAAGGCTGGTGAGGCCAGGGCCGGCGACCCCAAAGCAGGGCGTCCTGCCGGCACTGTGCCCCGGACCGGTAAGCCCAGGGCCCGCAAGACGACCCCCCGCCAGCACAGTCCCACGGCCGCGCAGCGGACGGATTCATCCTCCGCTGCAGCCCGGCGCGTTCTCCGCAGGCTGGTGCAGGGCGAGACTCCGCCCACGCAGGCCATGTCCATCGTGGAGCGGCTTGCCGGCAGTCCGTACGCCAACCCGCGGGTACGCTCCGGCGGCCCGGACGCCAGTGCCCGAAAGACCCTGGACCTGGCACTGGGCATGGCGGAGACCATGTTCCGTTACGGGGCGGGTGCCCTTGAAGTGGAAACCGCGATGATCGCCGTCACGGCCGCATACGGCCTGGAGAGCATCGAGGTGGACATCACCAATCAGTCCGTCCTGCTCAACTATTCGCCCAAGGACCAGACACCCATCACCGTGATGCGTGTGGTGCGTTCCTGGACCAACAACTACGCCGGGCTGGCGCTGGTCCATCGTCTGGTGACGGACATTGTGGACGGTAATGTCACCCGTGCGGAGGCATCGCAGCAGCTAAACGCGATCGTCCACAAGCCCAAGCCCTTCCCCCGGTGGGCCGTTACGGCCTCAGCCGGGCTCTTCTCTGCAGCCATCGTCGCGTTCATTGGCGGCGGGCCGCTCGGTTCGCTTGTTGGCTTCGTCAGTACGATCCTGGTGAGCCTGCTCCAGCGGGTTCTAGGCCGCTGGCGCGTTCCGGATTTCTTCACTACGGCGGCGAGCGGGTTCCTGGTAACCGCGGTCGCCATGCTGTTCTGGTGGCTGGATGCCACTGACGTGGCCGATGTCGATATGGCGCCGGGAATCGTCGTAGCGGGCGGAATCCTGCTGCTGCTTCCCACGGGTCGTCTGGTTTCCGCGGTGCAGGATGCCATCAACGGCTTCCCTGTCACTGCCGCGGGCCGTTTCCTCTCCGCCTTCCTGACCTTCGGCGCGATTGTGGCGGGCATCGCCGTCGCGCTGGTCGCGGGAGCCCTGGCCGGGATGCCGCGCCTGGAAGTGACCGAGGTGGCTTCCTCCCAGTACCCGTTTGCCGTGACCGTCCTCGCACTGGCCGTTGCCCTGGCTACGATCAGCATCACCGAACAGTCGCCGGCGAACCTGGTGCTGCCAACAGTGCTCATTGGAGCGGGCGGGTTCCTGGTGTCCGTCGCCTCCGAAGCGGTCGGAATCGGGCCCCGGCTGACTCCGGCGATCGCCGCGATCGTGATCGGCATGGCCTCACGCATCGTGGCGCTTCGAATGGGGGCCCCGCAGCTGGTAATCGCCGTCCCGGCGATTCTGTTCCTGTTCCCCGGACTAAGCATCTTCCGCTCGATGTACGGGCTGAGCATTGGACTCGAGGACATTTCTAACGGGGTGATTGGCCTCTTCAACGCGCTGACCGTGATCCTTGCGATTGCGGGGGGAGTGGTCTTCGGCGACAACCTGGCGCGGCCGCTGACCCGGAACCTGAACGGCAACGACCGCCGTAACCGGCGCCGCTAGCGCAGGGGTGCGCGGGCTTAGAGGATCTTGCCGATGGGGGTGCGCTTCTCTGCCTGGAAGGTGTCTTCCGTGCGGCCGTCGGCCCAGTAACCGGAGAGCGAGACCCGGCTGCGGTCAAGCTTATGCCGGTTGAAGAATATGTCCCGCAGCCCCTTCATCGCCTCACGCTCGCCGTGGGCAAACACCTGCACATCGCCCGGATGCCAGGGCAGGGCGTCGACGGCGGCGATCAGCAGGTTACCGGTGGGCTTGGCGCCGCCGCGGTACAGCCAAGTGACTACTACACCGGCGGGGGCGGTTAGCGGGAGCTCATCAGCGGGACCGTCAACTTCAATAAATGCGTGTCCGACGGCGCCTTGGGGCAGGGCTTCAAGAGCAGCGGCAGTGGCCGGCAGGGCTGATTCGTCTGCTGCGAACAGGTACCAGTCCGCTTCGGGATCCGGTGCGAAACCGCCTCCCGGTCCGCCGAACGTCAGGACGTCTCCCGGCTGGGCGTTCTCGGCCCATGGGCCGGCAAGGCCTGCGTCTCCGTGCACTACGAAGTCCATTGCCAGTTCCCGCCGGGCCATGTCCACCCAGCGGACGGTGTAGGTGCGCGAGACAGGCCAGTCCTCACGTGGTGTCTGCTCCCTCAGCGTCTCCAATGAGACGGACCCGTCCAGCGGGCGGCCGTCGCGGCCAAACCAGATCTTGCAGTACGCGTCGGTGCTCTCACTCGGAGTGAAAGTATCGAAGCCAGCGCCCCCGGCAACGATGCGCACCAGATGCGGCGAGAGCTGCTCGCGGCGCAGCACAGTCATGGTGTGGGTTGGCCGTGCACGCCGGGCCGGAGCCGGAACGCGGGTGGCAGGGGCATCAGGCATTGCTGTGTCTCTCCTTGACTTGCGGTAGTTCCTCTACCGTACCCCGGGCAGTCTCCAGTCAATTGGTGAAGCTCCCTGCTCCCGCAGCAGGGCGTTAACCCTGCTGAACGGACGTGAGCCGAAGAATCCCCTGGACGCGGAGAGCGGACTGGGATGCGCGGACTCGATCCGTGCCGCCGCGCCAAGCAGCGGTGACAGCGCCTGGGCCTGGCGTCCCCACAGAACAGCTACGAGCGGTGCAGGCGACCCGTCCGCGCGCCGGCGTGCGGCAAGGGTGCGGACAGCAAGTTCCGTGATGGGTTCCCAGCCCAGGTTCCGGTGGGAGTTTGCCTGCCCGGCGTCCACGCTCAGGGCACGGTTGAGCAGGAGGACACCTTGGTCTGCCCAGGCGCTGAGATCACCGTGCGCCGCAGGCTCTATCCCAAGGTCGTCCTTCAGCTCCCTGTATATGTTCACGAGGGAACGCGGCAGCGGCCGTACCGTGGGGGCGACGGAAAAGCTGAGCCCGACGGCATGTCCGGGTGTGGGATAGGGGTCCTGGCCAATGATGAGGACCTTGACCCGTTCCGCCGGGAGGGCAAAAGCACGCAGGATGCTCTCAGGCGGCGGGAGGATGTGCGTTCCACTCCTGCGGCGGCGCTCAAGTTCATCACCGATGCTGTGGAGCCGGGCAGCCTCGGGAGCCAGTGCCTCTGCCCAGTCCGGGGCCATGAGGTCCGCCAGGGAGCTGCCGGTTGTGAACGGGACGGGAGTCTCCGGTGCGTTCGCGGCGGCAGAAGCGGCGGCGTCGAGGTCAAAGAGGGTGGGTTCAGGACTGCTGTTCACCCTTCCAGTCTTGGGCATAGCGGGCCAGGATCCCAGCCGGAGTGCGGCAGCGCTTGAATGACAACGGTGTTATTCCGGTTTACGATTACAGGTGGAAGCACACTCTTTACCCAGGCCATGCCCTTTTGCGCCTGTGTCCGGGTACAGCAGGAAACGGGGACCATAGATTGGCAGGATCAGCCGAAGCCGCGGCGTTTTCACTCGACGGTGCGGTCGATCCCCAGAGTCCCCTCAGCGAACGGGACCAGCAAATGCTCGCCCTTGAGCGCTCGTGGTGGAAGTACTCCGGTGCAAAAGAGCAGGCCATCCGCGACTTGTTTGGCATGTCGGCCACGAGTTACTACCAGGTCCTTAACGCCCTGATCGACACCGAGGAAGCACTGGCGCACGATCCCATGCTGGTAAAACGCCTGCGTAGACTGCGTACTACACGCCAGCGCGCGCGTACCGCCCGCCGCATGGGCACGGACGCCTAGGGCAATTCCCCTTATACCAAGGACAGACAACGCAGCCATGAGCCAATACCCCAGGGATGAGTTCGATAAGGTCCCGGAGACCTCGACCCGCCAAGGCGTTCACCGTGAGCGGTTGATTCCGGCGCGCTCCAGCGGTGTTGGCCTCATCATTACCGTGGGTGTCCTTGCCCTCCTCGTGGGTCTTGCCGCGTACTTCGTCCTTCCAAGGCTCGGCATCGGTGCAGACAGCAGTGCCAGTCCCGGGGTGTCCGAGTCGACTAATCCCGCTGCTGAGGAATCCCAGGAGCCGCAGGAGTCTCCGAGCCCCAGTGTTTCGCCCTCTCCTGCAGAGACCCCAACCCCGACTCCCACTCCCACTCCGACCCCGGAGGCCGTGCCGGCGGATAAGACGCAGCCTGTTGTTGTGCTGAACGCCAGCGGCATTTCCGGCCTCGGCGCCGGGATCTCCGGCCGGATCGGTGCGGACGGGTGGACCACTGCCCAGGTGGGCAACTGGGCAGGCGCGCCGCTCCAGACATCCGTCATCTTCTACAACGGTGAAGCGCAGCGGGTCAACGCTGAGGAGCTCTCGGCACTACTGGGCATTCCGACAATTACGGACTCTCCCGAGTTCTCCTTCGTCACCGTTGTGGCGGGACCGGGCTTCCAGTAAACCTCCGCGCATGGACCATTAGTTAAGACTCAATAACTATCCTCTTTTCCCCGGGGCGCGCCGTTCTGCGCGTGGTTAGAGTAAGGGCCAGCCGTTTCGGGACGGCAGGTAAACCACCTTGCCGTTCCGGTTCGGCTGCTGCCGTGGAACACCATCGCGGGAGTGGAGCCGAAAAGGGGAGAAAGAGAATGGCGCAGGGGATCGTCAAATGGTTCAACGGAGAAAAGGGCTACGGCTTCATCACCGTTGACGAGGCCAAAACCGACGTATTTGTCCACTGGTCTGCAATCCAGTCCGCCGGTTACCGGACGCTGGAAGAAGGACAGAGGGTGGAATTCGAGATAGGTGAAGGCCAGAAGGGGCCGCAGGCCGAGGACGTCCGGACGGTCTAATCACTAACCAGCACGTCCTGCCCGAAAACGCGGTGAGCCGGTGTCCCTGAGGGGCACCGGCTCACTCGTCTTCGGAAGCGCTTGGGATCCGGCGCTTACTCCCGGAGGGGAACCCCGCGGGAGTCAGTCCGGAAGGACTGGGCCCCGGCGAGAATCATGATTCCTTCGACGAAACCCCAGATGGCACCGAAGCCGAAGGTGAAGAAGGTGACAAGGAGCTGCACGACTCCCAGCGTGGTGTACCCGAGGTAAAAGCGGTGTATCCCCAGCCCGCCGAGGAAGATCCCCAGCAAGCCGGCCGCAAGCCGGGACTTGGGTTCGGGGAAGCCGTAGTACGGTCCGGCAGCGCCCTGTGGATATCCCTGCGGGTAGGCGCCGGGCGGAGGGACCTGCTGATAGGGCCCGGGGGCCTGAGGTTGGTGGTACCCCTGCGGGGGCTGCTGGTAGCCGTGCGGAGCCTGCTGGTATCCCGGCTGCGGTGCCTGCTGATACCCCTGTGGTGCTTCCTGGTAGCCGGGCTGCTGCGGATCGTACTCCCCCGGGGGTTTGCCGTATGGAGGCGGCGGGGGAGTGGCACTGGCGCCGTGCGCCTGGGGTGCAGGGGTATGTTCTCCGCCGTTTTGCTCGGCAGAAGAATCGTTCGGGGGCTGGTCGGTCGCCATGGCCTGCTCCTGGAGTTTGTCGATAAGCCACTGCCTGCAATCGGAGCAGGGGGCACAACCTCCAATCTACGCTTGCGGCGCGGGCTGCGGGGGTATGACCCGGCGGTTTCTCCGCGCTTTCCTCAGCCAGCCTCCGATCAGGGCGCTGCGCCGGTCACAGGGGCGCGTGACTGCTTGCACTCAAAGGTTGGGAGTGCTAATTATTGAGTTAGCACTCTTGCGGACTGACTGCTAAGTCAGCGGCGTTGAGTGAACCAGCAAGCCACTGGGGTGAGGGATTAGGGATGCGCGTAAAGAGATCGTGCTCCTGCTCCCGTCCGTCGCGGGCACTCCAGCCAGGAATGCAACACCCAAGCATGACTGTTCCGGAAGGACGATAGCCGTTATGGCCAAGATCATTGCATTTGACGAAGAGGCACGCCGCGGCCTCGAGCGGGGTCTGAACACCCTCGCCGACGCCGTCAAGGTCACCCTCGGCCCGCGTGGCCGCAACGTCGTACTCGAAAAGAAGTGGGGTGCCCCCACGATCACCAACGATGGCGTTTCCATCGCCAAGGAGATCGAGCTGGACGATCCCTACGAGAAGATCGGCGCTGAGCTGGTCAAGGAAGTTGCCAAGAAGACGGACGACGTCGCAGGCGACGGCACCACCACGGCAACCGTCCTGGCACAGGCACTGGTCAAGGAAGGCCTGCGCAACGTTGCTGCCGGCGCCGATCCCCTGGGCCTGAAGCGCGGCATCGAGAAGGCAGTTGCGGCTGTTACCGCCGAGCTGCTCGCCTCCGCGAAGGAAATCGAGACCAAGGAGCAGATCGCCGCTACGGCTTCCATCTCCGCCGGTGACCAGCAGATTGGCGACCTGATCGCCGAAGCACTGGACAAGGTGGGCAAGGAAGGCGTCATCACCGTCGAGGAGTCCAACACCTTCGGCCTGGAGCTCGAGCTCACCGAGGGCATGCGCTTCGACAAGGGCTACATCTCCGGCTACTTCGTCACCGACGCAGAGCGCCAGGAAACGGTCCTCGAAGACCCGTACATCCTGATCGTGAACTCCAAGATCTCCTCGGTGAAGGACCTCGTCGCTGTCCTCGAGAAGGTCATGCAGTCCGGCAAGCCGCTGCTGATCATCGCCGAAGACGTTGAAGGCGAAGCCCTGGCTACCCTGGTGGTCAACAAGATCCGCGGCACCTTCAAGTCCGTTGCCGTCAAGGCTCCGGGCTTCGGCGACCGCCGCAAGGCCCAGCTCGCAGACATCGCCATCCTCACCGGTGGCCAGGTCATCGCCGAGGAAGTTGGCCTCAAGCTGGAGAACGCCACGCTGGACCTGCTCGGCAAGGCACGCAAGGTTGTTGTCACCAAGGACGAGACCACCATCGTTGAAGGTGCTGGCGACCCCGAGGAGATCGCCGGCCGCGTCAACCAGATCCGCGCTGAGATCGAGAACTCCGACTCCGACTACGACCGCGAGAAGCTGCAGGAGCGCCTGGCCAAGCTGGCCGGCGGCGTCGCAGTTATCAAGGCCGGTGCCGCTACCGAGGTCGAGCTCAAGGAACGCAAGCACCGCATCGAAGATGCAGTGCGCAACGCCAAGGCAGCTGTCGAAGAAGGCATCGTTGCCGGCGGTGGCGTAGCCCTGATCCAGGCTGGCCAGAAGGCCTTCGCGAACCTGGTCCTGGAAGGCGACGAAGCTACCGGCGCCAACATCGTCAAGGTTGCCATTGACGCTCCTCTGAAGCAGATCGCCTTCAACGCCGGCCTCGAGCCCGGTGTTGTGGTGGACAAGGTCCGCGGCCTGGCTGAAGGCTTCGGCCTGAACGCTGCCACCGGCGAATACGAGGACCTGCTGGCTGCCGGCGTCAACGACCCGGTAAAGGTCACCCGTTCCGCACTGCAGAACGCGGCATCCATCGCCGGCCTGTTCCTCACCACCGAAGCCGTTGTTGCTGACAAGCCCGAAAAGGCTGCACCGGCAATGGGCGGCGGAGACGATATGGGCGGCATGGGCGGTATGGGCGGCTTCTAAGCCCCTTCCGCAGCCGGGTTTCTGCCCGGCCTGCACAACCCCAAACAGGAGCGCGGTACCCCCGGGTACCGCGCTCCTGCGTGTTTGAAGCGAATGACGAGCATCGGTTTACCGGTGATCGAAGCGAGTCGGAGGAGGTGGCGGCCTAAGGCCCGCCCGGGTGTTCCTCATTGTCCGGCTCCTGGTCCGGCGAGCCATCGGCCGGGATGAACGGCAATCGGATGGACATGGTCGCTCCGCCGCCCTCCGTTTCGGTGAGCCGAACGGTGCCGTCGTGCTGGGCTACCAGGGCTGCGACGATCGCAAGGCCCAGCCCCGTACCGCCCGTCTCACGGTAGCGGGACGAATCAGCCCGGTAGAAACGCTCGAATACCCGCGCAGCGTCCTCTTCGGAGATGCCGGGGCCATGGTCCCGGACTTCAAGTACGGCATCCATCCGGTTGTGGATCACTGGTGCCACACCGACGGCTACTTCGATGGGACTGCCGGGCGGGGTGTAACGCAGGGCATTCGTCATCAGGTTGGCCACCACCTGCCGCAGCCTTGCTTCGTCGCCCATGGTCGGTGCGCTGCGCGGGGAATTGCCGTCCAGGCCGATCACCCGGATCTCCCGGTCAGGAGCGCTGGCCCGGGCATCAAGTGCTGCATCATTGCCCAGAATCATCAGGTCCACCGGCTGGTACTCCAGAGGGCGCTGCTCGTCGACCCGGGCAAGGGTCAGCAGGTCTTCGACCAGCTGGCCCATGCGTTTGGCTTCGCTCTCAATGCGGCCCATGGCCGCAGCAACGTCCTCAGGTTTCTGCAGGGCACCCTGGCGGTACAGTTCGGAAAAACCCCGGATGGTAACCAGCGGAGTCCGCAGTTCATGCGAGGCGTCCTGGACGAACCTGCGCATCTTTTGCTCAGAGGCGGTGCGCGCTGCGAAGGCCGTTTCGATGTGGGCCAGCATGGCGTTGAGGGAACGTGAAAGCCGGCCGATTTCGGTGGCAGGGTTGCCCACTTCCACACGGCGGGAGAGATCACCGGCGGCGATGGCGGCCGCTGTCTTCTCCACTTGGCTCAACGGCCTGAACTGGCGGGTCACGGCCCAGTAAGCGATACCGGTGGCGCCCAGTGTCCCGAGCAGACCCACCGAGAAGACCAGCGAGGCCGCCTCATCCACCGTTTCCGCGACTGAGTCCAGGGGGACGGCGACGGCGATCGAGCCGGGGAAATTGGCTATGTGGAAGACCTTCACCCGCCAGCCCTTGCTGCCCGGGGCGGTACCGGGGACGTCGAATCCGCGGCCGCCCAGGGCATCCACGTCCTCAGACGTGAGCGGGTCGATGACGGGGGTGTCGAAGGTTGGCTCCGAATGGGTTTCCGGACCGTGCGTGCCGTCTTCGTTGAGGTACAAACCGTAGAAGCGGAACAGGGACGCGTCCGTGCTTGCGCTGCCTGAGACCAGATACCGGGAGATCGCCCCGGCGTTGTCCTGGATATCGGTGTCCAGCCGGCTGATCAGGATCTGGCGGAGCACATAGATGGTTGCCAGTCCGGTGATGGTAACCGTCACGACCATCAATACGGCCATGATGACCACCAGCTGCGACCGCAGCGAGGCGGACTTCCAGCGCCGGAGCAAGGCTTAGCGCTTCTCCGTCGTACGCAGCAGGTACCCCACGCCGCGCTTGGTCTGGATCAGTGCCGGCGCATCGGGGCTGCGGTCAATCTTCCGGCGGAGATAGGAAATATAGGACTCCACGATCGACGCGTCGCCGTTGAAGTCGTACTCCCAAACGTGGTCCAGGATCTGTGCCTTGGACAGCACGCGGTTGGGATTGAGCATCAGGTAGCGCAGCAGCTTGAACTCGGTGGGGGAGAGCTCGATCGTCACTCCGCCCCGGCGCACCTCGTGGGCGTCGTCGTCGAGCTCCAGGTCTTCCACGCGGATGACGGCGTCGTCATCGTCAAGCGGCTGGGTGCGGCGCAGGACGGCGCGGATCCGTGCCACGACCTCATCCAGGCTGAAGGGCTTGGTTACGTAGTCATCCCCGCCCACGGTGAGGCCGGTGACCTTGTCCTCCGTGTCGTCCCGGGCGGTGAGGAACACTACCGGGAAATGCCGTCCGGCGGCACGCAGGCGGCGGGTCAGGGTGAAGCCGTCCATATCCGGAAGCATGACGTCGAGTACGGCGAGGTCGGGGCTGTGTTCATCCACCGCGGCCAGTGCCTCGCGGCCGTTACCCGCAGCGACGACGTCGAAGCCGGCAAAGCGCAGCGACGTGGAGAGAAGCTCACGGATGTTGGGTTCGTCATCGACAACAAGGAGCCTGGCCTCAGGAGCAGATTTAGTCACGTGTCCTAGTTTCTAGCATTTGGCTGATGGTTCCCTGAATGCTAACTCAGCGTCTGCTGGATGAATAGCGGGAACTGCAGTCAGCTGGGGACACGCTTAGAGGGTGAAGTTGGGGATGAATGGCTGCTTTCGGAGGACCACCGGGACCCGGGACCGGGGAGCATGGTTTGTAAGCAAAGTGCAGCTGAACCGGCGAAAGGGAACAAAGATGCTGGGAACGACACCCGGGCCCAGGCAGCGCTCTCTCCGGCATGCGGGAACCGAAACCGGCACGCCGCCGACAGGCAGCCGGCCACCGGCCGGCGACCCGGCACCGCGGGACGCAGCCGCACCCGGAACAGCAGCAGAGCAGCACGTTCTCCCGGCACAGGCTGTGATCGCCGGACACTGGCCGGTGAGTTTCTACCGGCAGGAGCGGATTCTGCAGCTGCCGGACCAGAACGGCACTGGAGCTTGAACCCTCACACCCGCCGGCGAGCGGCCGGGCCCCAAGCCGGCTGCTTCCGGCTGCTTCGGCAACCCTGTACTCCACCGCCCGGAAGCCGCCTCGAGGGAATCCAGGCTTCCTTCGCCGGACCCTGGATTCCCTAGAGAAGGCCCCTGCGCAGCGCTTCGTTCAGGGCCTCGTCCCGGCCGGTAACTCCGAGCTTCCGGTAGAGCCCCCGGAGCTGGGACTTGACCGTGTTCACCGAAACGAATTGCATGCCTGCTATCTCCGCGAGTGAACCTGACTGGGCCAGCGAGTTCAGGATGGCCAGTTCGCGCGGAGTTAGCTCGGGTATCCCCGCAGTGCTTCCGATGACGCTTGCCGGAAACGGTTCCAGCCCGACGTCGAGACCGGCTTCCGCCGCGGCGTCCCGGACGCGCTCCAGGCCGCCGGCGGGAAGGAGCGCGGTGGACAGCCTGAGGCCTTGGCTTTGGTACAGGACCGACAGTCTGGCGAGCTCCAGTTTGACTCCGGGGGCCAGCCCGGGCCCGGGCTCCAGCTGCAGGCGGGCTGCGGCCGACAACCCGGCTACCTCAGCCTGCCGGCGCAGGGAACCGCCGGTGCCCAGCCGTATGACGGCGCTGAGGGTCTTGCCGGGCTGCCCCGTTGCAAGGTGGATCCGCGCTGTCACCAGATCCCGTTGGGTCTTTGGCAGGCTTCCCGCCACGGCGAGGGCACGGCCGGGGAAGCCGGCCGCGAGCATAAGGAACGACTGCATCCGGACCAGCAGCGCATACTCCGTCCCGCCGGTGGGCGGAAGCCCCTCCCGGTGGGAGAGCACCTCTTCCAGCCGGGCGGCGGCCGGTTCCGGGTTGCCGGCAACGAGGTCTGAGAGGGCATCCAGATACCTGACCCGAGGCCATAATTCCATGGCATCCGCACGGTCGAGGACACGTGCCAGAGAGGCTTTGGCGGCAGCGGCGTCACCGACCTCCAGCGCGGTCAGCGCCTCGGCCAGCCGGAGTGGCGTCTCAGAATAGTGATGCAGTTCCCCAGTGCCCCAGTCCAGGGTGCTGCAAAGCCGCAGGAAATGTGCAGCGCCGGTCAGGTCTCCGCGGCCGGCCAGGAGACAGGCGCTGAGGGAATGGTAGTAGCCCTCGTAATCCGGTTTGTGCTGGGCTGCAGCCAGGGAAGCAGCCTGCGTGAACGCGGATTCGGCTTCCTCCGTGGCTCCGGCCCGCCAGAGTGAGATGCCCAGGTGCGCAACGGCTACGGATTCGAGCGGACCGATCCTCTCACGTTCGGTCAAGGGCATTTCCATGTAGGTCTGCAGCCCGGACCTTGCACGCGCCGCTGACCTGTCCAGCTGGCCGCTTCCCCGCAGTGTGACTGCCTCAACCAGGATCAGCAGCAGCCGCTCTGCTTCGGGCATGGAGCGGAAGAGTACTCGTGCACCGGACAGTGCCAGAGTTGCCAGCTCCGCGCCTCGAACGCGGCGAAAGGCGGAAGAGTTGTAGAGGACGGCGAGGGCAAGGGCGGGTGCAGGCTGCCGGGCCAGCCTGCGCAGGGAGACGCCCTCAAGGAGTTTCCTGGTCTCGGGACCGTGGAACGTGAAAAGTTCCAGGGCCCGGTGACGGATGATTTCGGTGGCCAGGTCCAGGCTGTCCGCGGCCATGGCGTGGCGCAGTGCTTCGAGGGGCTTCCCCTGCTCCAGAAAGTATCGTCCGCAGATCTCTTCCAGGGCGTGCACGCGTGCCGGGGACGACTTCCGTGCACCGGCCAGCACGGCGCTGCGCACCAGCGGAACCATCGCGGCGCCGCCGTCGCCGCTCCGGGTGAGGAGACCTTTCTGCTCAGCCTCGCGGATCATCGCGTCAGCGTTTTGGCTGCCCCAAATATGTGCCGCCAGGGAGGCCTGCAGTTCGTCCGGCACGCAGGCGCCCAGCAGGAAATCAGCGAACGCAGCGGAGATCCTGGGCGGGGACAGCAGCTCAGCGAGGTCTGCGGCGCCGGCGTCCAGCACGGCTGACAGCTGCCGCCTCGGGATGCTGCAGGCAGGCGCCGTGGCGGTGAGCGCCATAAACCGGACCCACCGCGGCAGGCCGCTGGTTAGTGTCCGGATTTCCTGCGCCTGGCTCTGCAGTCCGGAGCCGGTGAGCGCGCGTTGGCATTCCTCCGCGGTGAACGCCAGCTCCTCCGGGCCTATTACTGCGACGTCCAGTTCCAGAAGCGCCTTTCGCAGCTCAATACTTCCCAGCGCTGCCGTGCTGGCCACTATCCGCAGGCCGGGCATCGCCCGAAGCAGGTCAAGCAGCAGGTCCTCAGCCGGGAACCCGGTGGCCAGGTGAAGGTCCTCGAGGATGAGCAGGTCCCGGGCAGCCAGGTGCGCCAGTCGGGTCAGCATGGAGCGGAGTTCAGCCCCGTTGGCGGCCTCCCGTCCAACTTTCTCAATCAGGGCTGCCTCGGCCGGGCCCGGGACTTCGAAGGCCCCGGCAAGCAGTGCTGCGAGGAACCTGGCTGACGGGCCGGGCTGTTCCACCGGCGCCATTGGACTTCTGCGGGCCGAAACCCATGCAGCAGGCCGCTCCCGCGCAGTGGCCCAATGCTGCAGGAGCGTGGTTTTTCCTGCTCCGTCCGGGCCGCGCACGAGCGTGAGCGGGGCAGCAGCGGCGTCGTCGAGCGCGTGCAGCAGCCTGGCGCGGGAGAGGACGAGCGGATTCGGGCGCGGGGGGCCCGGGACTACGGCGAAGTGCGGCATGTGGCTGGATCCGGCTCGGCGGGACGTGGATGCCCGAAGCCGCGCTGAAGCGCGCCCGGAAGCAGTTTCAAGATATCCGCTGCCAATCCCGGGGCGCTATTATGTGACGCCGTCCCAGGTGTGTGAGGCGGGCAGCCGGATGAACCAGGAACTCTGTTCCTGGGGGCGTCAGGATCCTGTGAAAGCGGAAACGATGTCGCGGTACGCCATTCCGGAGGTCACCGGCTCAAGCGTGGCATGTTTCTCGTCGGGATAACCAGCGCTGGGCCGATGAAGAGGCGAATTGAAGGGAGCTAGGCGGGCTTTTCGATGTCCGCGGCGTCCTGGATGGAGTAGGCGTAGCCCTGCTCGGCGAGGAAACGCTGCCGTTTGGCGGCGAAGTCCTGGTCCAGGGTGTCCCGCGCGACGACGGTGTAGAAGTGAGCAGCCCGGCCGTCTGACTTCGGGCGCAGCAGGCGGCCGAGCCGCTGGGCTTCCTCCTGGCGGGAACCGAAGGAACCGGAGACCTGGATGGCCACCGAAGCTTCCGGCAGATCGATGGAGAAGTTGGCAACCTTGGACACAACCAAGGTCTTCAGTTTGCCTTCGCGGAAGTCGTTGAACAGCCGCTGGCGTTCCTTGACCGGCGTTCCGCCCTTGATTACGGGTGCGTCCAGCCGCTCAGCCAGCTCATCCAGCTGGTCGATGTACTGCCCGATCACCAGGATCTGGTCGCCCTCATGCCGGCGCACCAGGTCCTGCACCACCTTGGACTTCGTTTCCGAAGTCGAACACAGACGGTACTTGTCCCCGTCCTCGGCCATGGCATAGGCAACCCGTTCTTCCCGCGGCAGGTCCACCCGCACCTCGATGCACTCGGCCGGGGCGATATAGCCCTGCGCCTCGATGTCCTTCCAGGGAGCGTCGTACCGTTTGGGGCCAATGAGGGAAAAGACTTCGCCCTCGCGTCCGTCTTCGCGGACCAGGGTGGCAGTCAGGCCAAGCCGGCGCCTGGCCTGCAGATCCGCTGTCATCCGGAAGATGGGTGCCGGAAGCAGATGCACCTCGTCATAGATGATCAGGCCCCAGTCATTGGCGTCGAGCAGTTCAAGATGCGGGTAAAGCCCGCCGCGCTTGAGGGTGAGCACCTGGTAGGTGGCGATGGTGACGGGACGGACTTCCTTGACCGCACCCGAATATTCGCCAATCTCGTCTTCGGTAAGCGAGGTCCGCTTGAGCAGCTCATCTTTCCACTGCCGGGCCGAGACCGTATTGGTGACCAGGATCAGCGTAGTGGTGGAACTGGTGGCCATCGCTGCGGCACCAACGAGTGTCTTGCCGGCACCGCAGGGCAGCACAACCACCCCGGAGCCGCCGGCCCAGAAGTTCTCGGTGGCAACCTTCTGGTAGGGCCGCAGTGTCCACCCATCCTCGTTCAGCAGGATCGGGTGCGGGGTGCCGTCCACATATCCCGCAAGGTCTTCAGCCGGCCAGCCCAGCTTCAGCAGCAGCTGCTTGAGCTGCCCGCGCATGGCGGACTGGACAACTACGGTCTCACCGTCGATCCGCGGCCCAAGCAGCGGCTGGATCTTCTTGGCGTGAAGGACCTCTTCAAGCACGGGGTAGTCATTGGTGCGCAGCACCAGTCCGTGCTGGGGGTCTTTCTCCAGCCGCAGCCGCCCGTAGCGGGACATGGTCTCTTCGATGTCCACCAGGAGGGTGTGCGGCACGGGAAAGCGTGAATAGGTCAGAAGCGTGTTCAGCACCTGCTCGGCGTCCAGCCCCGCGGCACGTGCGTTCCAGAGTCCCAGCGGGGTGAGGCGGTAGCTGTGGATGTGCTCCGGTGCGCGCTCAAGCTCCGCGAAAGCGGCAATCGCGTGCCGCGCTTCCACAGCCTGGGGATGGTCCACTTCCAGCAGGATGGTCTTGTCGCTCTGGACGATCAACGGTCCGTCAACCATGTGCTGGGCTGCCCTCCACTATTTCCACATCCATTATCCGATGTATCGACACTACGCGTTCAACGTCCCTGCGCGGATCGAAGACCCTTACCCGGCCTTCACTTACGGAAAGAGGAACGAAGATCTCCTGCCGTTCATTCCCCTGGCTGTCCACAACACCCATTCGGACCGAGGACTTGGTCCGAATGGCCTTGCGCAGCGTTTCCAGCCCTACCAGCGGAACGGATTCATCTCCCTTTGGCGCCACCGCGGGTCCTCTCCCGCGGAGGGCCGCCAGCTGCGCTTCAAGGTCGTCCTCGCCGAGTTCCCACTGGTTTATCCGGGTGGGGGAGGACGACGGCGCCGGCACGGGCGGGCGGGCGTGGGAACCGTTCGCTTCGCGGGCGCGTCCTTCCATGACCGGGGAGTAGCCCAGATCGCGGATCGCCAGGGCGAGCTCCTGCGGAGTAGCGGCCGATGAGATCACAGTGGGTGCAATCCTCGTCAGTCCCAGTGCCCCGGCACGGGGGTCTGCCATGAGTGCGTTCAGCCCGGTTTCGTCGTCACTGCGAAGGTAGGACCAGGCTGCACCGATGCGCAGCCGCCCGTGCCGTGCTGCCGTGTCCTCCACCAGATAGCGCAGCGGCTGCGGGACCTCCGTGGCCGAATAGTGGGCCAGGAACTCAAGGATCGACGCCGCATCCATGTCAGCGTCCAGGGCCCGCCGGACCGAATTCGCGGAGAAACGGTAGATGGTCGCTGGTCCCTGCCCCTCGGCGTCGGCCACCAGGGAAAGCTGGCGGGCCACCTTTGGATCCAGGTAACCGGGGGCAACCGCGGTCAGGTCCGCCTGCAGCAGGAAGGAGCTCAGCGGTTCGGGAAGTGCCTCCCGCAGCCTCGCCGCGGCGCGGTCAAAATCTCCGGCGGCAACGGCGTGCCCCAGCTCGGTCAGGGCGCCGGACCCAACCAGTCCCAGCTGGGCGGCTTCCTTCAACATGCCCGGAACCAGGCGGGCGAACCGGCGCTGCAGCCGCGGCTGGTGCCAGGTCAGGGCACCGATCAGGTCTTCGGCGTCGTAGGCTCCCGAATGTGCTTCCTCAAGCGACTCAGCCGCAGCAAGGGAAGCGAACATCTCCAGCATCCGGCGGCGGACCAGCGGTGCATCGGGACGGGAGAGTTCCCCCGCCAAAGCGTTGACGGAGCCGCCGCCTGGAAGCGGCGCACCGATAAGTGACGGCGCCCGTTCCGCGTCCAGCCAGGCTTTCACCAGATGCTGCCACTGCAGCTCGCGGTCCAGCGTGGGCCAGTCTGTTTCCGCGGCGCCCCAGCGGGACGTGGCCGCATCCAGCACGAGGAGCCCGGACAGTGCCGAGAGCTCAAGGAGCCAGGCAGTGGCCAGTGCATCCAGCCGGAGGGCATCGGACACCCGCCTGACTTCCCGGACGCCGACGCCGCCTGAGCGCAGGGTCCCCACGGGTGCTTCGGCTGCCACTGCCAGCAGTTCGGTGACCAGCCGGAGTGTTTCCGCCACGGCACCGTACGCTGCGTTATCCCGCAGGTTGTGGGGCACCGGGCGCGGAGTCGGCGGAACAGGATCCAGCTGGAAGTCCGAGACGATTACGTGCCCCCGGGACGCCTGGCCAACCGGCCGCGGCAGCTCCACATGCAGGGCGTCCAGGGGGACAAGGAGACCATGCGCCACCAGCCACTCCACAGGGGTGGGGGACGGATTGTCCAGCACCGCGCGGCTGATCGCAGCCTTGCGGGGGATGGTTCCCACCGGCGAGTACTTGAACCGGCGCAGCAGGTCGTGGGTCTGGGGCGGGGCATCGGCCAGCAGTGCTTCCCAGCCGGCGGGGTCTGACACCAGATGGTGGAGGGAATGGGCTGCGGTGGACGGCGTATCTGCTTTTTCAATGGGCAGCCCGCGCTGGCGCAGGCCTTCGACAATGCCAACGAGGCGCTGACCGAACTCAGGCTGCTGGGCAGCGAGCGTTGAATAAGGGCGTCCCAGCCCTGCCGGGTAGGCGCCCAGTGCTTCACCCAGAACCGAAACCGGGAGATAGAACTTGCGTCCGGCGTCGGCTTTTGGTGCACCGGGATGAGGTGTGGCGCGGCGCAGCAGGGCCAGTGAATGCAGGTAGCTCAGGATCACGTCCAGGGACTTGATTGTCGATCCGGAGATGGAGGCCTTCAGCCACGAGGCCGTTGTGCTCAGGTGGGAGTCTTCGTTCGTTGTCAGGTCCAGGGCTTCCAATACCTGGAGCTGTGGTGCCGTGAGTTTTTCAAGCACGCGCTGTACGCTGATGCGCGTAGAAGCGCGGGCGGCCAGGGCCTGGAAATCCGGTACCGGAGGCAATGCCAGATCCGGCCGGGCGGTAAGGAGCTCACGCAGTTGTTCGTCACTGCGCGCTGCAAGGTCTTCGGCCAATGCTCGGATCGCGGACATCGTCCAATACGTTACCCGAGTGGGACCGAAAACAAACGGGTTAGCCTCGGCGCCGCCGCACGATTGAGTCAATTACCAGCCCGGCCATCAGCAGGAAAGCTATGGGCAGGGCGTAAAACGCCCCGGCGGCGAACCCGGGCCAGATGACTTCTCCGCGGAATGCTTCCAGCAGGAGCGCGGCAAGGCTGCCAACACCGGCCACAGCCAGGATGCCGGCCAGCACGGTCATTACAACCCTCAGCGGTGAACGCTTGGAATGCACCGGAGCTGTACCGGCGGTTGCAGTGAGTTTTTCCCCGCCGATGCGGGGGGTGGTTTCGCGGCCGTTTGAGGCGGCGTTTGCGGGGTTTGAACCCAAGTGCTCCATGGTCTTTAACGCTAACAGCTAAAAATCCGTGAACCCAAAGCGGGGCAGGCCGAGGATTAGGGAGCTCGGGATATTCTAATGGGAAGACTCTTCCCCGTAGTATCTCAACAGGCATCCGCCGCCCGCATGATCCAGTGCTGGCATGGAAGCGGCCGGATGACTACGCGCGGATGTACCACCCTTTCATCACGAGATGCGCTCGAGAGACTGCATCCCACAGCAAAGAACGAGGTAAGCGAAGTGCCCATCGGCAAGGTCAAGTGGTTCGACACTGGCAAAGGATTCGGATTCCTGGCCACTGACGACGGCCAGGAAGTCTTCCTGCATGCATCTGCGCTTCCCGCTGGCGTGAGCGAGGTGAAGCCCGGAACGCGCATGGAGTTTGGTGTGGCTGACGGACGGCGTGGCCCGCAGGCTCTCTCGGCCCGAATCCTGGAAGCGCCGCCGTCGGTGGTCAAGGCCACCCGCAAGCCTGCCGACGACATGGCCGTGATTACCGAAGACCTCATTAAACTGTTGGATGGAATCTCCAACGGACTGCGCCGGGGCAGGTACCCCGAGAAGAAGCATGCGGCCAAGGTGGCTGCAGTGCTGCGGGCCGTTGCCGACGACCTTGATGCATAGGGGCAGAACCACCGAGTGAAAACCACCGACGCGACCAATACCGACCAGACGCCGAAGCCTGCCGCGCGGAAACCTCCGCGCAAACCGTCGAAGCCTGACGCAGTGCTGGCCGCTGCCGTGGAAAGCGCGCGGGCAGCTCTGCTGGAAGTCGTGCCGGAGGAACAGGTGGGGGAATGGCTGAGCGTCGTTCCCGATGCAGACCGGCTCGTGACCCACCGGTTCCGGGCCAACCGTCCCGGTTACCGGGGCTGGGAATGGTATGCCACCGTGGCACGCGTGCCGCGCGGCAAGGTTGCCACTGTCTGCGAAGTGGGCCTGCTGCCCTCAGCCGACGCGGTACTGGCCCCTGAGTGGGTGCCGTGGTCTGAGCGGGTCCGCCCCGAAGACGTCGCAACCCAGGAACCGGGCGAAGAAGCCGCAGCTGGGAGCCAGCCTGATGGTGCCCCGGTGAAGGAACCCGAAGCAGCAGCGGAGGCCACCCCGGCTGAAACTGAACCTGAAACTGAAGCGGAAGATGAACAGGAAGCCGCAGCGTCACCTGCGGCCGTGGAGGACGAATAAGCGGTGAGTGCATGGAACGCGGTTCACGATCCCGGACGGGAGAAGTGAACCCAAAATGTTCCGTTCGCTTCGAATCTTCAACTACCGCATCTGGTTCCTTGGAGCCCTGGTCTCCAACATCGGAACCTGGATGCAGCGCACCGCCCAGGACTGGCTTGTCTATGACATCCTGACGAACCAGGACGCCGCGGCCATGGGTATTGTCATGGCCCTCCAGCTTGGACCGCAGCTGCTGCTGGCGCCGTGGGCCGGGCTGGTGGCAGACACCTATGACCGGCGCAAGGTGCTGCTCACCACGCAGGTCTCCATGGCGGCGCTTGGTGCCGGACTGGGCCTGCTGGTCCTCTCCGGCCACGCACATCTGTGGCATGTCTACGCTTTCGCCCTGGCGCTGGGCGTGGTCTCCGCTGTTGATGCCCCGGCCCGCCAGAGCTTTGTCTCCGAAGTTGTCAGCGAGGAAAACCTTCCCAATGCCGTCGCGCTGAACAGTGCGTCCTTCAACGGGGCGCGGATGGTCGGTCCGGCAGCCGCCGGCCTGCTTACCGTTGCCGTCGGACCAGGATGGGTTTTCCTTATTAACACCGTGACTTTCGCGGCAATGGTCCTGGCACTGCTGAAGATGCGTTCTTCCGAGCTGCGCGTGCTGCCCAAGGCCCCACCCGGCAAGGGCCGCATCCGCGCCGGACTGAAATATGTGCGCTACCGTCCGGACCTGGTGATGGTCCTGGTGGCGATCTTCATCGTAGGTACCTTCGGGCTTAACTTCGCTGTCTATATAGCTGCCATGGCACGTACCGAGTTCGGTCAGGATGCCGGGATCTTCGGGCCGCTGAACTCGATCATGGCCATCGGGTCCGTTGCCGGTGCGCTGCTGTCTGCACGCCGTGACAAGCCGCGGCTCCGGTTCATCTTCGGAGCAGCCGGCGCTTTTGGAGTTGCCTGCATGCTGGCCGCACTTTCGCCGAATCTCTGGATCTTTGCGCTTTCCCTGATTCCGGTGGGACTGTTTGCCCTCACCCTGATGACCAGTGCCAACGCCTACGTGCAGACCACCACAACGCCGGTGATGCGCGGCAGGGTCATGGCCCTGTACTTCGCGATTTTCCTCGGCGGCACCCCGCTGGGAGCACCGATCGTGGGCTGGGTGTCCAACGCCTTCGGTCCACGCTGGAGCCTGGGTGTTGCTGCTGCCTCCGGTCTCATTACCGCCGTGATCGGCCTGGTCTGGGCCTGGCGGGCCCACCATCTGCGACTGCACTACGACCGCACGATGCCGCGGCGCCTCTACCTGACAAGCAACGCCACTGAGTCCATAACCGAAGAGGACCCCAGACCGTAGAACGGTGCTGGGGCCCTCTCTATGCGGCCACGGCCGCGTACGTTGTGTCTAGGAATGCTCGATCACGTAATCGATGCACTGCAGCAGGGCACTGACGTCGTCCGGCTCGATCGCGACGAAGGTGGCGATGCGAAGCTGGTTGCGACCAAGCTTCCGGTACGGCTCCACATCCACCACGCCGTTGGCCCGCAGCGTCTTCGCGATCGCAGCGGCGTCGATTGAATCGTCGAAGTCGATGGTGGCAATGACGTTGGAGCGGTCCTCGGGCCGGGAGACGAACGGCGTTGCGACGCCTGACTTCTCAGCCCAGGAGTAGATGCGTCCGGCAGAGTCCGCAGTGCGGCCTGCAGCAAACTTCAGGCCGCCGTTGGAGTTCAGCCACTTGATCTGGGCATCCAGGGTGACCAGCGTGGAGAGCGACGGCGTGTTGTACGTCTGGTTCAGGCGGGAGTTGTCGATCGCCGTCTGCAGGTTCAGGAAGTCCGGGATCCAGCGGTCGGAGGCATTGATCCTGGCTGCGCGCTCAATCGCGGCGGGTGAGAACATGCCAAGCCACAGACCGCCGTCGGAAGCGAAGTTCTTCTGGGGCGCGAAGTAATAGACGTCGGCTTCGGCCAGATCGACGTCGAGCCCGCCTGCTGCGGACGTCGCATCGATCAGGACCAGTGAGCCGGCGTCAGCCCCGGCCACCCGGCGGACCGGGGCAGCTACACCGGTGGAGGTTTCATTCTGCGGCCAGGCATAGACATCAACGCCGGCCTCGGCCGCAGCCTCGGGGCGGGTGCCCGGTTCGGCCTTGATGATGCTGGATGAAGCCAGGAACGGGGCCTTGTTCGTCGCGGCGGCGAACTTGGAACCGAATTCACCGAAGGAGAGGTGCTGAGCCTTGTTCTCAACGAGGCCGAAGGACGCGATGTCCCAGAAAGCGGTCGAGCCGCCGACGCCGAGGACTACCTCGTAGCCTTCGGGGGCAGAGAACAGGGAGGAGAGCCCTTCGCGGACGCTGCCCACCAGGTTCCGCACCGGAGCCTGTCGGTGGGACGTGCCCAGAAGCCTGGTCCCTGCGTCGGAGAGGGCCTGGATCTGCTCGGGCCGGACCTTGGACGGGCCGGCACCGAACCGACCATCCTTGGGGAGGAGTTCTGCGGGAATCGTAACGGCGGTTTCGCCCATTTTCTGTATGCTCCAAGCGGGTTGGCAGGGTGCTTCACGTACCTTTCCATTCAACACCCGGCGGCCGTACCGGTCCTATTTGTGACCGCTGGGAAGTGAGCGATTCACAGGGGTGGATAATTCTGTCCGTCTTGCGCCGATGGGCTAACGTGGAGACGAAACCGGCGGCGCGGTCTGTGCCGCAGCGGTTATTCACTTCCGCACGATTGCTAGGAGCGGCTGGTCATGACGGACCTCATCGACACAACTGAGATGTATCTTCGAACCATCCTTGAGCTCGAAGAAGAGAACATCGTCGCACTGCGGGCACGCATTGCAGAGCGTCTGCGCCATTCCGGCCCAACCGTTTCACAGACCATCGGGCGCATGGAGCGCGACGGGCTGGTAGTCGTTTCCGGTACCCGTCAGCTTGAACTGACGGATCTGGGCCGCAGGCGAGCCACAGAAGTGATGCGCAAGCACCGGCTCGCCGAACGGCTGCTGGCTGACGTGATCGGCCTGGACTGGGCGTACGTCCATGACGAGGCGTGCCGGTGGGAACACGTTATGAGTGAGCGGGTGGAGCGCCGTCTCTACGATCTGCTCGGCAAGCCCACCGAGTCTCCCTACGGAAATCCAATCCCCGGCCTGGAAGCACTGGGCGGAGCGGCCGCCGTTCCTCCCGCGATGCCCTACCAGGACCTTCTCTCCGCCGTCGGGACGGCAGGTGCAGGGCAGTCGATGGTCCTGGAACGGCTCGCCGAACCTATCCAGGTGGATCCGGAGCTCCTGACCCAGCTCGACGAAGCCGGGCTGCGGCCCGGTGCCACCATCACTGCCGAGGTTGTGGGAGGCTACGTCTCAGTCCGCGTCCCGGGGATCGAAGGCGCCCTTGAGCTTCCCGCTGAAGTCGCTTCGCACGTGTTTGTCTCCGCCTCCAGTTCGTGACCTTCCGCCGCTGAAGGTAACGGAATGGTATCTTTCAGGCTTTTTCCCCTATAGTGGCTTCTGACTACAGCAACAACACCGTTAACCGGTCCAACAGCCTAACCCTGCCACTGGACCGCAGGTGCCACCGTTCGCGGGCAGGGGCGGAGGACCCAACAACCGGCAGCCCAGCTGCCTTGGGGTGAAGCCTCCGAGCACCACAGGAACATCCAGGACTGGATATCCCTGTGCGTCGGGGGCCGAGTTTCTCTACTCGAATCCGACAGCTAACTTCGCAGGCTTGTAGAGAGGGAACCACTTGTCGAAGCATGCTGCTTCGGGCAGGCGCAGGGCCGAATCACCGGCCATGGAACTGCGCCCACGCACCGCTAACCGGTCCGCCGGCAGGCGCCGCGCCGAACCTGCCCACCGTCCACTGGGCGGTTCCGCCCAGAAATTTGCCATCACCGCTGCGGCTTCCGGACTCGTCCTCACCGTCGTAATGCCTACGACGGCGGCCGCCACGGACCCCGTCATGGAACCGGAGCCCACAGCAGCGGAGATGCCGGTCTCGGCTGATCCGGATGCGGTCCTGTCCTTTGACCGGGCGGCGCTGACTTCCAAGTTCGATCCCGACGCCAAGCTTCGCGGGCTGACTGTCGCAGGGACGGACGTCATCCCGGCTGCGGCCAAGGGGACGCTGGCCAACCCGCTGGACTCCGAGCCCGTCCAGACCTCCGCTTTCGGTTACCGGGTCAGCCCGATCACCGGCGCAGCCGGAGAGCTGCACACGGGTCAGGACTACGCGGCAGCCTGCGGGACCGAGGTGACCGCCGCCGCTGCCGGGACTGTGAAGTCGGCCGGCTGGCATCCGTACGGTGGCGGAAACCGTGTTGTTCTCGACCACGGCAACGGAGTGGAGACGACCTATAACCATCTCTCCGCCATGAGCGTCTCGGTAGGCGACACCGTGGAGCGCGGACACCTTGTTGGCGCCAGCGGAAGCACCGGCGCATCGACGGGATGCCACCTGCACTTCGAAGTACTCGTAAATGGCACTCCAGTCGACCCCCTGGCCTGGTTGTGACCGCCGCAATACCCTTTCGTGACCTGAGCGTGACATTTCAGTGATGTTGTTATATTCTCGTCACCGTGCCTGATTCGCCAAAGATCAGGCACTCTCGAACAGATAGCCGAGCTCTGCCACTGTCCGAGATCCGTTCGCAAAATCGCATGGCAGAGGCGGGGGAACCAATTTCGGGTTTCGCAAGAAGCCCTAGGGGTTAAGTTGCCGGACTTAGCAGTCCAGCAACCGGGTGACTCCCATCCGAATCCGACAGCTCACCTCGTAGGCATTGGGAGAGGCAAAAACTGTGTCATCAGTCAATTCTGGCCGCCGTCGTGCAGCCACCCCGCAGGTAAGCACGCTTACCGCACTGTCCAAGGCCGTAACCGCTAACGCAGGTTCGGTAGGCCGCCAGGCAGCCGTCGTCGTCGCAGCTTCCGGCCTTGTTCTGGCCGCCGGCATGCCGGCCCAGGCAGCTCCGGTTTCCACCGATCGGCAGGCTCTCGAAGCCACCCCCCTCAACGTTGTGACCTCGAACGGAACCGTCACGGTTTCCGAGCAGGCACCCTTCGAACTTCCGGTCCAGCCGCTGGCCGGCTCCCTCTCCGGAGCCGAGACCCGCGCACAGATCGCCGCCGCAGAGCAGGCAGCAGCCGAAGAAGCAGCAGCTGTTGCTGCCGCTGCCCAGCAGGAGGCCGTAGCCGCTGCTGAGGTGGCTGCCCAGCAGACCGCCGCTGCCCCGGCTCAGGCCGCCGGCAACGTCACCACCGCATCTTCCGCTCCCGCAGCGCCCGAGGTTGGCGCCAGCGGCGTCGCCGCCGGGCTCGTCGCCTCCGCCTACGCCCAGATCGGCGTTGCCCAGGACTGCACCGCCATGGTTGAGAACGCTCTGCGTTCGGTTGGCAAGTCCGTTGGCGACCTCGCACCGGGCCAGTTCTTCGCCTTCGGCGCAGTTGTTGGCAGCCCGCAGGCCGGCGACCTCGTTATCACCGGCGGCCACGTCGCTATCTACGTAGGCAACGGCCAGGTCATCAGCGGTGGCCTCAACGGCATGAACACCGGTCTGCACTCCCTGTCTGATCTTCCCGGCGCAAGCTTCGTCCGCGTCAGCTGACGCTCAGTTGCCAGAACCAACGGAGAAAACCCCTAAATGACCACGTCAACTGAGCGTGCGCGCCACCGCGCGCCTGTACAGCGCAACAACTCCCTGTCCGCCCTTGCTGACGCTGTCAGCAGTGCCGGCAACGTTGGCCGCCAGGCAGCCGTCATTGCAGCCGCTTCCGGCCTCGTCCTGAGCACGGGCGTTGCAGCAAACGCTGCGGGCCCTGAAGTTTCCCGTGACGTGCAGACCAGCAAGCTGGACCTGTCTTCGATCCCGCTGCAGGTTCCGGCCGACGCAATCGGTCCTGACCTGACACTTACACCCGTTCCGGGCGTAACCGTGGCTCCCGAAGTTGCTGTCCAGTCCCAGGAAGTAGCCGTCCAGGCAACTGAGGAAACCGTGCAGGCGGCTCCCGCAGCCAACGGCACTTCCACGGCAGCTCCGGCCGCCGCGCCGGTTGCTTCCCCGGCTGCCGCTCCCGCAGCTGCCTCCGGTACCGCCGCAACCATCGCAGCTGCTGCATACGCACAGCTTGGTGTTATGCAGGACTGCACCATGCTTGCCACAAACGCACTGGCTGCTGCCGGCATCAACTTCCACGACTGGCCTGCCGGCTACCTGTCCCTGGGCCGCACGGTGAGTGCTGCCGAGGCAATTCCCGGCGACCTGATCTACTACGCCGACGGCGGCATGGGCGTTGCCCACATCGCTGTCTACGTTGGTAACGGTCAGGCCGTCCACGGAGGGTTCTTCGGCAACCAGACCGTTGTTGCTCCCGCTGAGCTTGGTTCCGGCGGAGTTTACATCCGCGTAGGCGGCTAATAGCTTTACGGACTCTGACACAGTTCTATGAAGGGCCCTGCTGGGAACAGCAGGGCCCTTCGCCGTTTCCAATGCTGCCCCGCGGCATGCTGAAGCCTCCGCCCAACTGTTCTCGTGCCCTTTAAATAGCGGGATCGGGCTTGGCGGCTTACCCTTGCAGTGAACATTCGAAGTACCGCGGCGCCGGTAAACACGATTTCTCTCCGGCTGGCGGGTGGGGCGAAGAGGAACGTGCATGCGAACCCTTGTTCTGAATGCGGGCTATGAGCCGCTGGCGGTAGTGACCTTTCGGCGTGCCCTGGTCCTCGTGCTGTCCGGAAAAGCGAGTGTGCTGGCTGAGAGCGGTGACCCGGTAGTTGGCCCAGGCGACGTCTTTGGGCGGCCTTCCGTAATCCTCCTAAACCGCTACGTGAACATTCCTTACCGTGATTCGACTGTGGCCACCCGCCGTGGCGTACTGCGCAGGGACGGGCATTCGTGCGCTTATTGTGGAAAAGCAGCATCTACCGTCGACCACGTAGTACCCAAATCGCGCGGCGGCCAGGACAGCTGGGAAAACATGGTGGCGTGCTGCCTGCGCTGCAACAACAACAAAGGGGACAAGACTCTGAACCAGTTGGGTTGGAAGCTGCGGTTTACACCGCGGGCTCCCCGGGGAACCAGATGGCAGATCCGTGAGCTGGAACGGCCGGCGGAACAATGGAGCCCGTTCCTTGGGGACACCGCAGCATGAGCGGACCCGGCGAAGAGAGTTTCAACGCGGTAATCCTGGCCGGCGGTCGTTCCTCCCGGCTTGGGGGCGAGCCAAAGGCGGGACTCCTGGTCAACGGGGAACCCCTCCTGGTACGCACCCTGCGGGCGGCTGGTGACGCTGTTCAAACCGCAGTCGTGGGCCCGCCCGGGCTGGCCGGCCTGCTGTCCGGAGTTCCTTTCGCCGGAGTCATAGTGCGTGAAGATCCTCCATTCTCCGGACCCGCTGCGGCGGTGGGAGCTGCGGTCACTGCCCTCACAGAGCTGCAGGACGAGAACCCTCCAAGTCCGTGGACCCTGGTCCTGGCCTGTGACATGCCGGAGTCAGCGCGCGCCGTTGACGCGCTGCTGGAAGCGGCGCGGCTGGGTCCGCCGCAGTCCGTGCTCGCGGTGGATTCAAGCGGGAAGGCACAGCCGTTGGCCGGGATCTACCGGACAGATGACCTGCTTGCAGCGGTAACCGGATCTCCGGACGGGCTGGCAAATCTTTCAATGTTCAGCATGCTTGCTAGGGTGCAGTGGAGAGAGGTTGCCGTCCCGGAAGGAAGTACCGCGGACGTGGACACCTGGGCCGATGCCGGGAAATGGGGTATTCAGCGCGGACCACGTACCGCCTGACTCCGTCCCGGGCCCGCAGCCGCAGTCAAGGACGAAGGAGCCAAGATGGGAACCCAGCAGCAGGAACTCGAGGATTGGACGCAGCGCTTGCTGCGGGCCTTCGAACTCGATGAGACGCAGGTGGACATCAATGCGGTACTGGACCTGGCCGCCGCAGCAGCGCACAATGTGGTTCGTCCGGCCGCACCCCTGACGACTTTCGTTGCCGGCCTTGCCGCGGGACTCGCGGCAGGGAGCGGCCAGGCCGATGAATCCGTGGCAATACGGGCGGCGATCCGTGCAGCCCAGCGCGAATGCGATGCGGTCTCAACACAGGAGGAAACCCAGTGAACGGTCCTCTCCCGGTGATACTTCCCCTGCAGCCGAACACGTCATGGGAACAGGCCCGCAGGGCGGCCTACGCTGCGGCCCGTCCCCTTCCTTTTGAAACGGTGCCCCTTGCCGAAGCCCTGGGACACACTCTTGCCTCCGACGCCGTGGCCCTGCACGCCGTGCCGCACTACGCCTCTTCTGCGATGGATGGCTGGGCCGTGTCCGGACCGGAACCGTGGACGATCGTGGTGCCCGAACCTGACCCCGAGCCGTGGCAGATCCACAAGGAATCCGGACGCCGTCCGCTGAAGTCAGGGGAGGCAGTGTCCATCCTGACCGGAGGGCTTGTCCCAGCGGGTGCTGAGGCCATCCTGCGGTCCGAGAACGGCATCCTGAACCCCACTGAGCCGGCGACGCTCGTTACTGCAGCCACAGCCAGGGAGGACGAGCCCCGCCTGGGCGAGCACATCCGGCCGGCCGGAGAAGAAGCTGCTGCCGGGGAAACCACCATCCCCGCCGGGACTGTGCTCAATCCGGCGCACATCGCCCTGGCGGCGGTCTGCGGCCATGACACGCTTCCGGTCCTGCGGGCACCGCGCGTGTCCCTGCTCTTCACAGGGGATGAAGTCATCGAGTCCGGCCTGCCGGACTCCGGGCAGGTTCGCGACACCTTCGGGCCGCAGCTGCCGCAGCTCGTTGAGATGCTGGGAGCACGTGTGGATGCCGTCCGGCGCCTCCCGGACCGACTCGATGACGTTATTGCGGCGCTGAGCACCGACGCTGTGGACGAAACCTCGCTGGCAATGTCTTCAGGGGACGTCCTGGTGACCACCGGCGGCACCGGAATATCCGACGCCGACCACCTGCGGCGCGCACTGGAGGCCGTTGAGGCTGAACTGCTGATTGACGGTATTGCGATGCGGCCAGGTCATCCGACGCTGCTGGCCCGGCTGCCCGACGGCCGGTTTGTCGTAGCGCTGCCCGGCAACCCGCTCGCAGCCATGATGGCCGTCTTCACCGTGCTCCAGCCGCTGCTGGAAGGTCTCCGCGGAGCGGCGCCGGCGCCCGAACACCATGTCCTGGCGGGTGTGGACGTTGCGCCCCTGCCGGGGCGCACCCGCCTGGTTCCGTGCCGGATCCAGGACGGGCGCGCTCTTCCCTCGCAGTACTTCAGGTCCGGCATGCTGCGGGGCCTCGCAGAGGCCGACGCAATTATGGTGCTGCCTGAAGAGGGCTGCACCGCAGACCAGTCTGTTAGTGCGCTGCAGCTGCCGTGGCCGGTGAAGCAGCCTCCAGCCGGATAATCACGGACTTGGACGTTGGGGTGCCGCTGACTTCGGCGACGGAGTCCAGCGGCACCAGCACGTTTGCCTCAGGGTAGTAGGCCGCTGCGCAGCCAACAGGCGTGTTGTAGGCAACCGCCCGGAAGGACTCGGCACGGCGTTCGACGCCGTCCTCATACTCCGAAACCATGTCCACCATGTCCCCGTCCTTGAGCCCGGCGGCCGCCAGATCCTGCTTGTTGACGAATACCACGCGGCGTCCGCCGTAGATGCCGCGGTAACGGTCGTCCTTGGCGTAGATGGTGGTGTTGTACTGGTCATGGGCCCGCAGGGTCTGCAGGATCAGCCGGCCTTCGGGCACCTTCGGGTAGGCAAGTTCGTTGGCGGTGAACCGGGCCTTACCGGTCTCCGTGGCGAATTTGCGTCCGTCGCGGGGGCCGTTGGGCAGGACGAATCCGCCTCCGCCGTGCTTGATCTTCGCCTCGAAACCCTCAAAACCGGGAATGACGTTTTCAATGTGCCGGCGGATGAGCGAGTAATCGGCACGCGCGCCAATCCAGTCCAGCTGGGGAGCGTTCGCACGGAACGGGGCGTTGTCTCCGGTGAAGAGGCGTTCCGAGAGCTCACAAACAATCGCGACCTCAGACCGGACCTGCGGACCCGGAGGATCCAGCCTGCCCTGGGAGGCATGAACTGCGCTCATCGAGTCTTCAACGGTGACCCGCTGGTCTCCGCCGGCCTGGGTGTCGCGGTCTGTCCGTCCCAGTGCGGGCAGGATGAGGGCGCGGCGGCCGTGCACCAGATGGGACTTGTTGAGCTTGGTGGAAACCTGGACAGTGAGTGCCGTGTTGCGGAGGGCGTCCTCGGTGACCGCGGAATCCGGAGTTGCCCGAATGAAGTTGCCGCCCATGGCCATAAAGACCCGCACCTTCGAATCCCGCATGGCACGGATCGCATTGACCGTGTCGAACCCGTGCCGCCGCGGCGATGCGAAGCCGAATTCGGCGTCGAGCCGGTCGTGGAAGGGCTCGGGCATCCGCTCGAAGATGCCCATGGTGCGGTCGCCCTGAACGTTCGAGTGCCCGCGGACCGGGCAGACACCGGCGCCGGGGCGGCCGACGTTGCCCTGCAGGAGCAGGACATTGACAATGTCGCGCAGCATCGGCACGGAGTGCTTGTGCTGCGTCAGGCCCATCGCCCAGCACACCACAGTGGATTTTGAGGCGATCAGCCTGGCGCCGGTGGTCTCAATCTGTGGGCGCGTCAGACCGCTGGCGAGGCAGATCTCATCCCAGGATGTTTTCCGGAGCTCAGCCAGGTAGGCATCCAGGCCATCGGTGTAAGCACTGATGAATGCATGGTCGAAGACATTGCCGTGCTTTTCCTCCTGCTCCAGCAGGTACTTGCCAAGGCCCTGGAAAAGCGCCTGGTCACCGCCGAGGCGGATCTGCAGGAAGTCGTCCGCGAGCTGGGTGCCGCCGCCGAACTTGGTTCCGAGCAGGCCCGACGCCGTCTGCGGGTTGTCGAAGCGCAGCAGGCCCGCTTCCGGCAGGGGATTTACCGCAATGATTGTGGCGCCGTTCTTCTTGGCACGTTCCAGGGCGGTCAGCATGCGCGGGTGGTTGGTGCCGGGATTCTGCCCGGCCACGATGATCAGGTCGGAGTTTTGCACGTCGTCCAGACTGACGGTTCCCTTGCCTATGCCCAGCGTTTCGGTCAGCGCGGAGCCCGAGGATTCATGGCACATGTTGGAGCAGTCGGGCAGGTTGTTGGTGCCGAGGCCGCGGACCATGAGCTGGTACAGGAACGCTGCCTCATTGGAGGTGCGGCCCGAGGTGTAGAAGACGGCCTCGTCCGGGCTGTCCATTGCAGCCAGTTCCTCGACAATGATGCTGTAGGCGGCATCCCAGCTGATGGGACGGTAGTGCGTATCGCCGGCCTCCAGCACCATGGGGTGGGTCAGGCGTCCCTGCTGTCCCAGCCAGTAATCGTCCTTTTCAAGCATGTCGGCCACGGAATGCTCGGCAAAGAACTCCGGTGGAACCTTGCGCTTGGTGGCCTCTTCGGCCACAGCCTTGGCGCCGTTCTCGCAGAATTCGGCTGCGTGCCGCTTGTCGCCTTCAGGCCAGGCGCATCCGGGACAGTCAAAACCCTTTTTCTGGTTGACGTTCAGCAGCGTCTTGGCGCTGCGCAGCGGTCCCATCTGGTCGAAGGAAATACGCAGGGAGTTGATGACTGCCGGCAGTCCGACGGCATGGGTTTTCGGATCACCGACCCGCAGCTCTGATTCGTTGATTCCATCTTTCGGAGCCTTGCTTGGCACAGCTACCACGTCCTTGTGTAGGAAATCCCCTAGTCTGAAGTGAGGCCAGTCTAAGACTTATTGAGGAGCGATGGGATGGGACGGGTTTCACGGCGTGCCCGCATTACGAGGTTCCGCACTGACGGGACGGTCAGCAGGCGCGATGACATGCTTGCGGGGGAGGAACCGCTGGAGATCCGCTTCCAGGGACGCTCCTTTACCGTCACCATGCGCACCCCCGGAGACGACTTCGACCTGGTGGCCGGATTCCTGGTGTCCGAGGGAGTGATCTGGGAGGCCGGCCAGCTGATCTCTATGCGCTACTGCGCGGGGGTGGACGAAGAGGGGCAGCAGACCTTCAACGTGGTGGACGTCCAGCTGCGTCCGGGTACGGCATTGCCGGACACGGGCATGGAACGGCACGTCTACACGTCCAGCTCCTGCGGTATCTGCGGTACTGCCTCGATTGAGGCGGTGCGGAAGTCCTCGCACTTCGACGTAGCGGACGACGGCGTGCGGGTGCCTCTGCAGGTGCTGGCGGCGCTGCCCGACCGGCTGCGCGAAAGCCAGGCCCTGTTCGACAAGACCGGAGGCGTCCACGCCGCCGGTCTGTTCACTGCCGACGGGGAACTGCTGTGCCTGCGTGAAGACGTTGGGCGGCACAATGCCGTGGACAAGGTAGTGGGCTGGGCACTGCGCTCCGGGCTCCTGCCGCTGCGCGGCACGGTGCTGCAGGTATCCGGCCGGGCGTCTTTTGAACTTGTTCAAAAAGCCCAGCTCGCCGGCATCCCGGTGCTGGCTGCCGTTTCTGCGCCGTCGTCGCTGTCAGTAGAACTGGCGCACGACGCCGGGATGACACTTGTTGGCTTCAGCCGCGGCAACTCGCTGAACTGCTACTGCTATCCGGAGCGGATCGAGGCGCACGCGACCGTCGGCGTCCAGTAAAGGCCTAGCTTGCCGGGAGCTTTACCTCGGCGCAGGTTCCCTTGCCCATCTCGGATGTGATGCAGAGCTTGCCGCCGTGCTGGTTGACGATGTCCTGGACGATTGACAGGCCGAGTCCCGTTCCCGGGATGGCAGCCGACGTTGCGTTGGACGCCCGGAAGAACCGGCTGAAGAGTTTTGGGAGGTCTTCCTCGGGGATCCCAATTCCGGTGTCACGGACGCACACGCGGATCATGGGCGGGCTGCCGTCTTCGGCCTCGGCCAGGTCTGCTCCGATCCGAACGGAGCCGTTGGGCGGCGTGAATTTCACCGCGTTGGAGATCAGGTTGGAGAAAACGCGTTCAAGCTGCTCCCTGTCTCCGTCCAGCCTCAAATCCAGCCGGAGCTCCGGATCGGTTTCATCCAGGGTCAGGGTGATGTTCCGGCTGGTTGCCGACGGCGTCAGGGATGCGATCACCGGTTCAAGGAGATCCCGCAGCACAAGCTCTTCGACGTCCATCCGGGTTTCCTCAGCATCGGAACGGGAGATGGTGAGCAAATCCCCGATGAGGTGGTTCAGCCGGTTGGCGTTGCGGCCGACGATTTCGAGCATCTGGGCAATCTCCGGGGAGATTCCCTCTCCCGTGGTGTCAAGAATGAGGTCCAGGTAGCCGGTGATGGAGGTCAGGGGAGTGCGCAGCTCGTGGTTGATGGTGGCCACGAAGTCTGTCTTTTCCCGGTCCAGTTCCCGCTGCCGCGCCAGCACTGTTCGCTGCGCAGTGATCAAATGGCCCTGCACCAGTCCGTGTGCCAGGTTGCCGCTGACGTGCTGGATCAGTGACAGCTCAGTGGGTGTCCAGACGCGTTCTTCGTACTCTCCGGCCAGCCAGATGATGCCGAAAGGGCGGTCTCCGTGGCCCAGCGGAACAATTACCGATGTGCGAAGCCCAGCCTCGCGCGGCGCCGGGTACAGGATGGGGTGTGTGTCGCAGTCCGGGTCCAGATGGTCACGGGCGGCAAGCATCTTGCCGTTTCCCCACAGCAGCCTGGCCACCTGGCCCGCCTGTTCCGGATTCGGAACCGGGATCTGCGCACTGGTGCCAGGACGGCTCCAGCAGTTTTCCAGGGCTGGCACACGCTCATCGGCAAAGGTGGTCAGGAGCACATGGTCTGCGCCGAACGCGTCCCCCAAACCCGACACAACGGCGTCGGCCATGACATGCGGGTCATTGGTTGCCCGAACTGCGGCGGAAATGACACGGGTTTTCCCGCGCAGGAGCGCATTGACCTCGCGGCGGCGGCGTACGGCCAGTGATTCGGCGCGGATGAGGGCTGCCCGGTAGGTAAGTTCGTCCATGGAAACCGGAGCGAGGACGAAATCGGTGATTCCCCGGCGGACCATGTCCTCAACATCAAGCAGCTCACCGGAGGAGATGAGAATTACCGGCGGCCCGGAACCGTCAGCAGCGGGCAGGAGCCAGCGCCGGAGATCAGGCCCGGCCGCCTCTAAGGCAGCGGTATCCACCACGGCCAGGACCGGCAGCGGTCCCTCGGCATCCCCGCCGCGGCGGACGGGACGCAGCCGGGCATGCCCAAGGGCCCGTTCAACGTCGGCCGTCAGCGATGAGTCACCGACGGCGACCAGCGCCGGCAGGTCTTCGCTGAGGCTGTCCGCGAACATGCTCTCCTGGGTTGGCGCCGTCGGCATAGCGGCCTTTCGTTCAGTGGCCCGGGCGGGTGCGGGCAGTTTGCAGTGTATCCCAGCGTGAGCTGTGTTACCCGTGGTGCAGGGCACAACCGAGCGTGTCCTTATTCCGGCCTTGTGGGAAGGGAATTCGCCGATGCAGGGCGGTGTTATGTCCTCGGGTCGCGGCCCGTACAGCGACTAGGCTGGAAGGCAGCGCTAAGTAAGGAAGACAAGACATGAGCATGGAAGGCGCGGCCTGGAGTTCGCTGCACAAGATCTCCACCGCCAAGGGCACCGACCGGAAAATCTCGCGCGAGACATTGAAGCGCATTCTGGCCTTCGCATCGCCGTACCGCCGGCAGCTGATCGGGTTCCTGGTCCTGTCCACCGGCGGAGCGTTCCTGGCTGTGGCAACACCGGTCCTGGCAGGGGAAGTGGTCAATGCGATCGTGGCCGGTTCATCGGTGGACACCGTGATCTGGCTGGCCGCACTCATCGCCCTGGTCGCAATTGCAGACGCCGCGGTATCCCTGGCTACGCGCTGGTTCTCCTCCAAAATCGGTGAACAGGTGATCCTGGACCTTCGCACCGCTGTCTTTGACCACGTGCAGCGCATGCCCATTGCATTCTTTACGCGTACCCGCACAGGGGCCCTGGTGAGCCGGCTGAACAATGACGTGATCGGCGCCCAGCAGGCCTTCAGCGGCACGCTCTCCGGGGTGGTCAGCAACCTCGTTGCCCTCATCCTCACCCTGATCGTTATGCTCACGACGTCGTGGCAGGTGACTGTCCTTGCCATGCTTCTGCTGCCGGTGTTCCTGATCCCGGCCCGCCGGATGGGCAGCAGGCTTGCCGCCCTGCGGCGTGAAGCCGCGAACCACAACGCTTCCATGGGCACCCAGATGACGGAGCGTTTCTCCGCGCCGGGCGCCACACTCGTCAAGCTGTTTGGCCGGCCGGACCAGGAATCGACGGAGTTCGCCGTCCGCGCGGCACGGGTGCGCGACATCGGCGTCAAGACCGCCATGATGCAGACGGTCTTTGTCACCGCACTGACCCTGGTTTCCGCCCTGGCCCTGGCTCTCGTCTACGGTCTTGGCGGCTGGTTCGCCCTGCAGGGAACCCTGAACACCGGCGACGTGGTGACTCTGGCCCTGCTGCTGACGCGCCTGTACGCACCGCTGACTTCCCTGGCCAACGCCCGGGTGGAAATCATGAGTGCCGTGGTCAGTTTTGAACGGGTCTTCGAGATTCTGGACCTCAAGCCGCTGATCCGTGAAAAAGAGAATCCCGCACCCGTCCCGCAGGGACCGCTGGGAGTTGAGTTCGACGACGTGACTTTCGCGTATCCGACGGCGGACAAGGTCTCCCTTGCATCCCTGGAGGACGTTGCAGTCCTGGACAGCCGAGGCGGCGAAGACGTCCTGCACAGTGTCTCCTTCCGGGTTGAGCCGGGACAGACGGTGGCGCTGGTGGGCAGCTCGGGCGCGGGCAAGTCAACGATTGCCCAGCTGCTCTCCCGCCTGTACGACGTCGATTCAGGCGCCGTGCGCTTCTCCGGCACCGATGTGCGGGACTTGAGCTTTGAAGGAATGCGCTCCGCGCTGGGCATGGTGACCCAGGACGGGCACCTGTTCCACGAGACCATCCGCTCGAATCTGCTGCTGGCGAACCCGGGTGCCTCGGATGAGGAGATTTGGGATGCACTCCGGCGGGCACGGCTGGAGGAAATGATCCGTTCGCTTCCCGACGGACTCGAAACCATGGTGGGGGAGCGAGGCTACCGTCTCTCCGGCGGAGAACGGCAGCGCATGACCATTGCCCGGCTGCTGCTGGCCCAGCCGCGGATCGTGGTCCTGGATGAGGCGACGGCAGCGCTGGACTCGACGTCGGAAGCCGCGGTTCAGGCTGCCCTGACCGAGGCACTGGAAGGGCGCACCGCCGTCGTGATTGCCCACCGGCTCTCCACGATCCGCAACGCCGACCGGATCCTGGTGATCGAGGACGGGCGGATCGCCGAACAGGGAACGCATACGGAGCTGCTGGCGAAGGGCGGACGTTACGCCGAGCTCTACAACACCCAGTTCGCAGCGGCGGAGCCCGAGGCTGTCGGCGGGCAGGGACAGGCATAAAAAAGTGCCCCCGGCCGGAATCGAACCGACGACCTGCCCTTTAGGAGAGGGCCGCTCTATCCTACTGAGCTACGGAGGCGTGGCCGCCGGCGTCCGGCAGCGATAAACAGCTTACCTGTTTTCGGCTCCGGGTGCCGCGCGGCCTGCACGGACGCCCTGCCGGGGCGTGGCCGGGCGGGCGGATGGGTCCGGATGGTGGCCGTCGGCGCCGTCGATCCGCTGGAGGTAGGTGTTGTAGGCCTGCCGCATTCCGGTGAGGAAGCCGTGGATCGTCTCCAGCTCTGCCTCGGAGTAGCGGTCCATCACCTCAGTAGTAAGGGCACCCAGCGGTCCGAAGTACGCTCCGGCAAGCTCGCGGGCAAGTGGTTCAAAGTGAAGCGTGACTTTGCGCCGGTCCTCTTCCGAGCGTGCGCGGTGGATATGCCCGATTTTCTCCAGGCGGTCAATGACTGCGGTCGTGGCCCCGGTGGACGTGCCCAGCAGGGCGCTCAGGCGCCCGGCAGTGAGCGGTTCCCCCCGGACCTCTGCCTCCATCACCAGGGTAAGTGCCCGCATGTCCGTGGAATTCAACCCGTGGTTGTGGGCAAATGCGTCCGCAACCAACTGGCCATCCAGGCCCATGCCACGGACAGCATTGACTATCTCCCGACGCAGCGCGTTCATCTCCACCATCACATAGTAGCTTCACGTTGAAGTATCTCTAAATAAGAGATACTTTGTTCTCTAGTTACTTTGCTTCCTACCACCAGGAGTACCACCCATGAGCTCGAAGATAGTTAAATCCGCGAGAGCAGCGTTAATTACGCTGTTCCTCGGCCTGGTGGTGATCGTGGGGCTCTTCTCCATCCCGGTCCCCGAGAATGAGTCCTCCACGGTGGGCCAGCTCAGCGACAAGTACCAGGTCACCCAGGTGCAGGAGCTGCTCAAGGAGTTCCCTGATGCGCAGCAGTCCACCGCGCTCGTTGTCGTTTCGCGCGAAGACGGCGGCGAAATGACGGAGACAGACATTGCGGGCATCGCTGACATTAGTGCGGCGGCAACGGAAGCCGGCGTCGAAGCCCCTCCCGCGCAGGTTCCGCCGCTGGTCTCCGAGAACGGCGTTGTGGCCCTTATCCCCGTTACCCTGCAGGCTGCCAGTGACGACGGCGATGCCGTGGGCGATGAAGTCGCAGCCCTGCGTGAGGCAGTCAGCGACGCCGCGCCCCAGGGTCTGAAGGCCGAACTCACCGGCGGAGCTGCGTTTACCGCCGACCTTGCCGGTGTTTTCGCCGGCGCAAACTTCACCCTCCTGGCGGTCACGGCTGCAGTTGTGGCACTGCTGCTGATCATCACCTACCGTTCGCCGTGGCTGTGGATCGTGCCCCTGGCCATCGTGGGCACCATCGAACAGCTTTCGCTCCGCATGGTGGACGTGCTTGCGCCGCTCGCGGGGATTGAGGTTGACCCGTCCGCCGTCGGCATCACCAGTGTCCTGGTGTTCGGTGCCGCGACGAACTACGCCCTTCTGCTTATCGCCCGCTACCGGGAAGAACTCCGGGTACACGACAGCGTCTACGCTGCGATGGGCAAGGCACTCAGCCGCACCCGCGAAGCGATCATCGCCTCCGGCGGCACCGTCATCCTGGCGCTGCTGACCCTGCTCTTCACGGACACCATGAGCTACCGCGGCCTTGGCTTCTCTGCAGCAGTGGGCATCGTCTTTGCCATCCTCAGTGCGCTCTTCCTGCTTCCAGTGGCTCTGGTGCTGCTGGGACGCAAGCTGTTCTGGCCGTTCGTGCCCAAGGTCGGAGACCCGGCACGTGAAGGCAAGTTCTGGGGCAAGCTGGGCGACGCAACGGCCCGTAAGCCGAAGACGATCGCCGGCATCGCCGTCATCGTCCTGCTGGTCATGGCCAGCGGTCTCTTCAGCGCCAAGATCGGCCTGAGCGAAAACGAACAGTTCACTGACAAGCCCGAAGCGGTGACTGCCGCAGAGACGCTTTCCGAAGGCTTCGCCGCAGGTTCAACCTTCCCGGTGATCGTGCTGGTGGACTCGGATGAAGCAGAAGCGGCAGCCGAAGAGCTGGGGAGTGTGGACGGCGTGGACAACGCCACCGTCAGTGCCGAGCATGACGGGCTGACCCGGATCGACCTGATTACCGCCTACGAAGCCGGCACCGATGAGGCCAACACCTTCATCCGGGACCTTCGCTCGGACCTGGCGGAAAACCCGGACTACGGAGCCCTGGTAGGTGGCGAGGCAGCCGAGCGGGTTGACCAGCTGGACGCAAATACGCATGACGTGACGCTGGTTGTTTCCCTGGTCATCATCCTGGTGTTCCTCGTGCTGCTGGTGCTGCTGCGGTCCCTGGTAGCCCCGTTCCTGCTGGTCGCCTCCGTGCTGCTGACCTTCTTCGCGGCAAGCGGCCTGAGCTGGCTGCTGTTCGAGAACGTGCTGGGCTTCCCGGCGCTGGACACCCTGACACTGCTGTACAGCTTCCTGTTCCTGGTGGCCCTGGGTGTTGACTACAACATCTTCCTGGTCACCCGGGCCCGGGAGAACGCCGGCACCATGGGAACCAAGAAGGGCATGCTGGCAGCACTGCGCTCCACCGGCGGCGTGATTACCAGTGCAGGCATCCTGCTGGCCGCGGTATTCGTGGTGCTCGGTGTGCTGCCGCTGGTCACCCTGACCCAGGTGGGCATCACCGTGGCGATCGGCGTCCTGTTCGACACCCTGATCGTGCGGACCGTTATTGTGCCGGCCCTAGTGTTTGTCCTCGGTGACAAGTTCTGGTGGCCGTCCCGGCCGGGCGCTAAAAACGGCAAGCACGGACGCCACCAGGCTGAGCCCGAGGAGGACCCAGCGGGCGACCGTGAGGATGCTGGCCAGGCCAGCGTCACCGGCCGCTAGCTCCGCGGACCCCAGAACGCCGTCAATGGCGACGTTCTCCCAGAGATCCGCTATGACAAAGAGGATCGGAAAGGCCCACAACACCCAGCGGAGCGAACGCCGCCGGGTATTGAGCCCGATGATCAGCAGCCACGCGAATCCGAAGATCAGGGGAAAGAGGGTGCCTGCCGTCTTGTGGACGTAGCTGAGCTGGCCCAGCGCATCGGCATCCAACGCCGAGCGCAGGGCCGCCAGGTACTCCATGTCGTACCCGCCGATCAGCGAGTCCGGCATGGCCAGGCCCCCGGAAAGCTGGGTCATCTGGTCCAGCACCAGCAGGTGGTAGTACCAGAACATAAACAGCGCGGTGGCCGCCGCGGCAATCACGACCAAATTGGCGTTGGTCTTGGCCTGCTGCGGCGTCCGCTGCGTTGTTGGATTGGCAGGGACCTGTGCCCCTGCCGGAAGCTGTGCCTTGTCGCCGTGCTTGGCGGCGCGCTGTGCCGGAGTTTTACCCATACCTCCAGTATGGCGGAGGCCTGCCCGCTCCTTGCTGCATGTGGCAGCCGGGCTAGGCTAAGGGCATGAGTGCCTACGCCGCCGAAGAAGATTTCGCCCTGGCCGCCTCCCTGGTCCGTGAGGCAGGGGCGCTCGCCCTGGCCATGCGCCGCGAAGGGCTGACCGGGAAACAAAAAACCTCAGTCTCAGACGTAGTGACCGCAGCTGACCATGCTGCGGAAGAACTCGTCCTCGAGACCCTCCGCCGGCTGCGGCCAGAGGACGGGATCCTCGGTGAAGAGGGTGCCAGCCACGAGGGGACCTCCGGGCGCACGTGGGTCATCGATCCTGTGGACGGCACCTACAATTTCCTCTCCGGCTCTACCTACTGGTGTTCTGCGCTCGCTCTGCGGGACGATCGGGAAGCGGACACGGTGAGCGGGAACCCGCCCGTGCTGCTTGGTGCGATCTTCCAGCCCCAGGAGGACCGGCTGTGGCTGGGCGGACCCGGGCATCCGGCAACCCTGAACGGTGAAGAGCTTCCCGCGTTGAAGGATGCCGACCTGGACCGGCTCAGCGCCGGCACCTACCTCCACCCGACCTGGCTGAAGCGCGAAGATGTTGCCGGCCCCTGGACCCGTGCGGCCTCAGGCGCCGCAACCCTGCGCATGCTGGGTTCGGGATCCTGTGACCTCGGTTCCGTGGCAACGGGCCGGCTGGGCCTCTGGTTCCAGCACAGCTGCCCCGAATGGGACTGGCTGCCGGGCAAGGCAATCGTTGAAGCGGCTTCCGGCACGACGGCGGTGATCGAGGTCCGCGGCTTCCGCTGGTACATAGCCGGACCCGCAGCAGCCGTCCGCGAAGTCCAGCGCCGGCTGGCGGACAGCTAGGCAAAAGGTCCAGGGACCGGACGCCGGAAACGGCGTTCGGGAAAATGTCCGGGCCAGCACCTAGACTTAAAACCACCATGGACTATCTCTTTGATCCGTACTTTTCCACGCCCGCGAAGACCAAGGCCTCCGCGGACTCCGCAGACGAGCAGGGCGGCCAGGACAAAACGGCGGAAGCTGCCAGGCAGGATGCAGGGCATTCCCGCGGCCGTTCCCCGCGCGTGGATGAAGCACGGGCCGCGGATCTGCTGCGCGGTCTGAACCCGCAGCAGGAGGAGGCCGTGAAGCACGCGGGATCGCCGCTGCTCATCGTGGCCGGCGCCGGGTCGGGCAAGACCAGGGTGCTCAGCCACCGGATCGCCTACCTGATGGCTACCGGCCGCTCCAATCCCGGCCAGATTCTGGCCATCACGTTCACCAACAAGGCCGCAGCGGAAATGCGTGAGCGGATTGAATCGCTTGTGGGCGGGGTGGCCAAGACCATGTGGATCTCCACCTTCCACTCATCCTGCGTGCGCATCCTCCGCCGCGAGGCCAAAGCCGTGGGGATGAACTCCAACTTCTCCATCTATGACTCCGCAGACACCCTCCGGCTGATCACGCTGGTGGCCAAGGGCCTGGACCTGGACCCCAAGCGGTTCGCGCCCAAGGCGATCGCCAACAAGATTTCGGGGCTCAAAAACGAACTCATCGACGACGAGTCCTATGCGTCCAGCGCCAACTATTCGGATCCGTTCGAGCAGGCCGTGGCCCAGGTCTACACCGGGTACACCCAGCGCATGCGCCAGGCCAACGCCATGGACTTCGACGACCTGATCGCCCAGACCGTCTACATGTTCCGTGCCTTCCCCGGTGTGGCGGAGTACTACCGGCGGCGCTTCCGGCACATTCTGGTGGACGAGTACCAGGACACCAACCACGCCCAGTACGCCCTGGTCCGTGAACTCGTGGGGGTGGAGGGTGAAGGCCACCTGGACATTCCGCCCGCCGAACTCACCGTTGTCGGCGACTCCGACCAGTCCATCTACGCCTTCCGCGGCGCAGATGTCCGCAACATCGTGGACTTTGAGAAGGACTACCCTTCCGCCCGGACCATCCTGCTGGAACAGAACTACCGCTCCACGCAGACCATCCTCTCGGCGGCGAATGCGGTGATTTCCCGCAACCCCAACCGGCCGGAAAAGAAGCTCTGGACCGCCGAAGGGGACGGCGCCAAGATCGTGGGCTACGTAGGGGAGAACGAGCACGAGGAAGCCCGGTTCATCGCCGAGGAAATCGACCGCCTGCAGGACGAAGAGAACCTGCGGCCCGGCGACGTCGCCATCTTCTACCGCACCAACGCCCAGTCCCGTTCACTTGAAGACGTGCTGGTGCGCGTCGGCCTGCCGTACAAAGTGGTGGGCGGCACCAGGTTCTACGAGCGCAAGGAAATCAAGGACGCGCTGGCGTACCTGCGCGTGCTGGCCAACCAGGACGACGTCGTGAACCTGCGGCGCATTCTCAACGAGCCAAAGCGCGGAATCGGCGACCGCGCGGAGTATTCCGTGGCCGCATTGGCGGAGCGGGAACGGATCAGCTTTATGACGGCACTGCGCCGGGCAGAAGAGGCTCCCGGCCTGGCCACGCGGTCGCTGAACGCCGTGAACGGATTCGTGAAGCTGATTGACGACCTGGCGGAAGTCGCATCAGGATCCGGAGCGTCGGCAGCACTGGAAGCCGTGCTGGAACAGACCGGTTACTTGGCGCAGCTGCGTTCCAGCGCCGATCCCCAGGATGAATCGCGGGTGGAGAACCTGGCTGAACTGGTCGCCGTCGTGCGTGAATTCGAACGCGACAATCCCGAGGGGACGCTTGAGCAGTTCCTGGAGCAGGTGTCCCTGGTCGCGGATGCGGACCAGATTCCGGACGCCCCGGAAGGCTCCGCCGAGGAAGTCGCCGCCGCCGTCGAGGAATCCCGCCGTCAGGGCGTTGTCACGCTGATGACGCTGCACACCGCCAAGGGCCTGGAGTTCCCGGTGGTGTTCCTGACTGGTATGGAACAGGGCATCTTCCCGCACCAGCGCTCCGCTACCGATCCCGCAGAGCTGGCAGAAGAGCGGCGCCTGGCTTACGTGGGACTGACCCGCGCCCGCCAGCGGCTCTACCTGACCCGGTCCGAGGTGCGGAGCATGTGGGGGCAGAGCCAGTACAACCCGGCCAGCCAGTTCGTGGGGGAGGTGCCTGCGGACCTCATCGAATGGAAGCGTGAAGGCATGGACCGCCCAACCTGGGGAGGCGGCGGAAGCATCACCTCCAGCCGGTACAGCGGCTCACACTGGGGTGCGGGCTCGTCCTCATCAACGGGCGGCAGCATTGCGGCCGCACCGGTGTCCAAGGCCATGGGCCGCGTCCAGCCGCAGAAGGAAGTCATTTCGGTGGCGGTCGGAGACAAGGTCAACCACACATCCTTTGGCCACGGCACCGTGCTCGCCGTTGAAGGGGCGGGGGATAAGACGGTGGCGAAGGTTAAGTTCGACGCCGGGGAGAAGCGCCTGCTCCTGCGATACGCCCCGCTGACCAAGGAGTCCTAGCACACAAGGTCTCCATAACGGACAGCCGGATTTTCTACAAACCATAGAACTGTGCCCTTCATCACTAAAGCGGTAGTCTGTGAGGGGCCTGAAGAGCCGAGGGACTAAAGTTCCAATGGGGCAGCCCGGCTTCATGCATCTGCTTCGCGATCAGCTGATCGAATGTAAACCTACTTCGACGTAGAAGGACACTAGCCCGTGGACCTGTTTGAATATCAGGCGCGCGATCTGTTTGAGGCGCACGGTGTACCCGTGCTCGCCGGAATCGTGGCGCACACTCCTGAAGAAGCCAAAGCTGCAGCCGAGAAGATTGGCGGCGTTGTAGTCGTCAAGGCACAGGTGAAGGTTGGCGGCCGCGGCAAGGCCGGCGGCGTCAAGGTGGCAAAGACCGCTGACGAAGCCTTCGAGCACGCCAGCAACATCCTCGGGATGGACATCAAGGGCCACACGGTCAAGAAGGTCATGATCGCCCAGGGTGCCGACATCGCCGAGGAGTTCTACTTCTCCGTCCTGCTGGACCGCGCCAACCGCAACTACCTGGCCATGTGCTCGGTTGAAGGCGGCATGGAAATCGAGCAGCTCGCCGTTGAGCGTCCCGACGCCCTTGCCCGCGTCGCCGTTGACCCGGCAGTTGGCATCGATCAGGCCAAGGCCGAAGAAATCGTCGACGCAGCCGGCTTCGCTCCGGAACTGCGCGAAGGCGTGGTCAACGCCATCCTGAAGCTCTGGGATGTCTTCACCAAGGAAGACGCCACACTCGTGGAGGTCAACCCGCTGGTCAAGACCGGTGCAGGCGACATCGTTGCCCTGGACGGCAAGGTCTCCCTGGATGAGAACGCTGACTTCCGCCAGCCCGGCCACGCCGAGCTGGAAGACAAGGATGCAGCCGACCCGCTGGAAGCCAAGGCCAAGGCGAACGACCTCAACTACGTCAAGCTCGACGGCGAAGTTGGCATCATCGGTAACGGTGCCGGCCTGGTTATGTCCACGCTCGACGTCGTTGCCTACGCCGGCGAAAAGCACGGCAACGTCAAGCCCGCCAACTTCCTGGACATCGGCGGCGGCGCCTCCGCAGCCGTGATGGCTGCCGGCCTGGACGTCATCCTCAACGATGAGCAGGTCAAGTCTGTCTTCGTGAACGTCTTCGGTGGAATCACCGCCTGCGACGCCGTTGCCAGCGGCATCGTCAAGGCTCTGGAGATCCTCGGCGACGAGGCCAACAAGCCGCTCGTAGTCCGTCTGGACGGCAACAACGTCGAGGAAGGCCGCCGCATCCTGGCCGAGGCCAACCACCCGCTGGTCACCCTCGCAACCACCATGGACAACGGCGCCGACAAGGCTGCCGAGCTCGCCAACGCAGCTCGCTGACCGAGCCGATCCCCAGAAAGAGAATTCACATATGTCTATCTTCTTGAACAAGGACTCCAAGGTCATCGTTCAGGGCATCACCGGCGGCGAAGGCACCAAGCACACCGCCCTGATGCTCAAGGCCGGGACCCAGGTTGTGGGCGGCGTCAACGCCCGCAAGGCCGGCACCACCGTGACGCACGGCGATGTTGAGCTGCCCGTCTTCGGCACCGTTACCGAGGCCATGGAGAAGACCGAGGCTGACGTCTCGATCGTCTTCGTCCCCCCGGCATTCACCAAGGACGCCGTGATGGAAGCAATCGACGCCGGCATCGGCCTCGTTGTGGTCATCACCGAAGGTGTTCCCGTCCAGGATTCGGCTGAGTTCTGGGCACACGCCCAGTCCAAGGTCGACGCTGACGGCAACCAGGTCACCCGCATCATCGGCCCGAACTGCCCCGGCATCATCACCCCCGGCGAAGCACTGGTCGGCATCACGCCGAACAACATCACCGGCAAGGGCCCGATCGGTCTGGTCTCCAAGTCCGGCACCCTGACCTACCAGATGATGTACGAACTGCGCGACCTCGGCTTCTCCACCGCCATCGGCATCGGCGGCGACCCGGTCATCGGCACCACCCACATCGACGCCCTCGCAGCCTTCGAAGCTGACCCCGAGACCAAGGCGATCGTGATGATCGGCGAAATCGGCGGCGACGCCGAAGAGCGCGCAGCCGAGTTCATCAAGGCCAACGTCACCAAGCCGGTTGTCGGCTACGTGGCCGGTTTCACCGCTCCCGAAGGCAAGACCATGGGCCACGCCGGCGCCATCGTCTCCGGTTCCGCAGGAACCGCCCAGGCCAAGAAGGAAGCCCTTGAAGCTGCAGGCGTGAAGGTCGGCAAGACGCCGTCCGAGACCGCTGAACTGCTGCGCGAAGTCTTCGCTTCGCTCTAAGCTCCACCAGCACGGCCCCCGTGCCCGGATTCATTTCCGGTGCACGGGGGTTTTGTGCGTTCACCATCAGAAAGACAATTCAATGAGTTCCAAGCCAGCCGCTTCCCGCAAAGTACCGGGGGACCACCGCCGGGCACTGCGCCGGGCCACCTGGATAGCCACCCTTGGCGGTTTTCTCTTCGGTTACGACACCGGAGTGATCAACGGGGCGCTGCCCTACATGCAGGATGATCTGGGGCTGACCCCCTTTACTGAAGGCCTGATCACCTCCAGCCTGCTCTTCGGTGCCGCATTTGGTGCCGTTGGAGCCGGACAGCTCGCGGACCGGCTGGGCCGCCGCCGCCTCCTGCTGATCCTGGCCGTAGTCTTTATGGCCGGTGCCGCGGGCACCGCTGCTGCGCCGGGCGTGGGACTGATGGTGCTCGCCCGCGTTGTGCTGGGCCTAGCCGTCGGCGGCGCGTCCGCCGTCGTGCCCATGTTCCTCGCCGAGCTGGCCCCGGCGTCCCGCCGCGGCCAGCTGGTCACCCGCGACCAGCTGATGATCGTTACCGGCCAGCTGGCGGCCTTTGTCTGCAACGCGGTGATCGGCAACCTCTGGGGTGAAGAGGGCAATGTCTGGCGGTGGATGCTGCTCGTGGCCACCGTTCCGGCAGTCGCGCTCTGGATCGGCATGCACTTCGTGCCGGAGAGCCCGCGCTGGCTGGGGTCAAAGGGCCGATACGCGCAGATGCTGACGGCGCTGCAGGAAATCCGCAGTGCTGAAGAAGCCCAGGCGGAGTACGAAGAGATCAAGGGGCTGGCAGGCACCACACGCACCGGCCGGCTGAAGGACTTCGCCGAGCCGTGGCTGCTGCGGGTGCTGCTGATCGGCATGGGACTCTCCATCGTCCAGCAGATCACCGGCGTCAACGCGATCATCTACTACGGCACCCAGATTTTGGCTGACGCCGGCTTCGGCACCGAAGCTGCGCTGACGGCCAACATAGCGAACGGCGTTGTCTCCGTTGCCGCCGCCCTGATCGGCATTTGGCTGCTGGGTAAGGTATCGCGCCGGCCCATGCTCATCACCGGCCTGCTGGGTACCACCACCACCCTTGCGCTCATCGGTGCTGCCTCGATCCTCATGCCCGAAGGCACCGCCCGCGGTTTCACCGTCCTGTCCCTGACTGTCCTGTTCCTGGCCTTCCAGCAGGGTGCTGTCTCCCCGGTGACTTGGCTGATGCTGGCGGAGATCTTCCCGCTGCGCGTCCGTGGCTTGGGCATTGGACTGTCCGTGTTCGTTCAGTGGATGGCCAACTTCGCGGTCGGCTTCTCCTTCCCCATGCTGATGGCCGCCCTGGGTATTTCCAACACGTTCTTCATCTTCGTTGCCCTGGGTATCTGCGCGGTGCTGTTCGTCAAGCGGTTCATGCCGGAGACCCGCGGTCTGTCCCTGGAAGAGGTCGAGCTTAAGCTGCGCAAGGCCTAACCCCGGGTGCGGCCCTTTTGCCGGGCCGCACCCGGGTCCGGTTACTGCACCACCGGGTAGTCGGCAATCACGGGCAGGGACACCGACGCCGTGAAGGACGTCAGCGCCGTGACCTTCGGGGAGATGTAGACCGAAGAGCTCGGCGTCACCTGCAGTACCAGCCTGCTTTGCGGCGTCACCAGGTAGGAGATTTCCTCCAACGGGACGGTGACCGTCCGTTCGGTGCCGTCCAGAATGAGCGGCACCGGCGTCACCTGGTTACCTGCCACCAGTGAGCTGCGGGACTTGTCGATAATCTGGGCGTACACATGTGTGTTCGGGGTCCGCGAAGTTCCGCGGTAGGTGAGCGTCAGCTGCGGCGCACCAAAGACCTGGGTTGCCGCGGCCGGGGCGGTGACGGGAGCGTTGACGGCTACCGGCGCCCAGGCCGCCGCAATGACGCCTCCGCTGACGGCAGCGGGGGAGAGAAGCAGGGTTCCCTTCCCGGTTCCGGTCAGTGAACCGACGGGAGCGGGATAACCGTCCGCGGCACGGCTGGTTCCGAGCTGGTCGATGAACTCAAAACCGGGACCGGTTGAAACATCGTTGCCGTCCAGATGCTTGCTGAACCAGTTCAGGACGGCGCCGGTGATCCGGTCCGGTCCGGCCACGCCGGAAGTGCACAGTCCGTGTCCGCCGCAGAACTGCAGCATCTTCACTTCGGTGCCGGCTGACTTGATCAGGTTGTAGTTCCGGGTGGCTTCGTTGAGCGTAAACAGGGTGTCCACAGTGCCCTGGATTATCAGTGTGGGCGCAGTGATCGACGTGAACATGCTCTGCGGAGTCAGGGATTCGAAGTACGCCAGGGACTCCGGACTCAGGGTGTTCGGATAGCGCATTCCCTCGCGGCAGGCCTTGCGCACCGGCGCGGCAAGGGCGCCGCTGTTGCCGACCAGTTCGCCCAGCTGGCCGGTGAGCGTACCTTCCAGGCAGAGCAGGCTGCCCCAGCCGGATTTAAATGACCCTTCCTTGTACAGGCTGGTGGTTAGGTTGTTCCACGCGATCGTCGGCGCGATGGCGTCCACCCTGTCATCCATGGAAGCAAGGACAAACTGGATGCCGCCGCCGTAGGACGCTCCGGCCATGCCCAGTACCGGATCGCCGGGAGCATCGAGGGCGGCCTCGGGCTGGTTGGCGATGAAATCAATGAGGACCTGCCCGTCCCGGCCCTCATAGGCTGGATTGTTGACGTACGCCTCGCCGCCGCTGAAACCGAAACCGCGGGGATCCCAGGTCAGCACGTTGTACCCGGCTTCCCGCAGCGGGGCGAGTCCGATGGAGCCGATCAGGGTACTGGTGGAAGTGGACGGGATACGCCCGCCGGGCAGGCCGAATCCGGGGCCGACCATGACCGTCGGTGCCTTTTCGCCCGCCTGCAGGCCCAGGGCGGGGAAGAAATTGGTGTGTATCGGCGTCCCGTCGAAGGACTGGACTACGACGTCGGTGCGGACCTTGGGTGCTGCGGCACCCGCGTCCGGATCCGTCAGCGCCGAGGCAGGCGGGGCTGCCAGGACGGAGGCGGCCACAAGGGTACCCGCAGCGAGCAGGGCTGGGAGCTTGCGCAGAGGAGACCTCATTCGGTGACTTCCTTGTCAGAGAGGTGTAAAGCTACCGGGCGGTAGGTAGCCAGAGACTAGGATCCCTAACGACTGGGAGACAAGACCCTGGCCCTACTTCGGGGGCTTTTCGGCGGGAACCGGTTATCCACGCACTCCGTCAGGAGGGGCCTAGGTGGCAGGATTTCCGGTGGCGGCCAGCGCCGGGTCCGAGGAACATGCAGAGGTGATCTGCAGCGTCTGTTCGTAATCGGTGGCCGAGAACTTCACGATGCCGCCCGCAAAGGATGCCGTGAAGGTGTAGGCGGTTTCCGGCGGCGCATCAGGTCCCGGGGTCAGCGCTGAGAGCATATCCGCACCCGAGCCCAGCAGGACCCGCTGGGCACGGTCACGGGCGGATTCGGGGGAGGCAGGTGCGGGGCCGGCCAGCTGGAGTTCCAGCAAATGGCGCCGCGGTCCTGCGGCGCTCCCGGTTCCCTGAGTCACGGCTGTCCCGGACGAAGCCGGGCACGCCACGGGCCGCGGTACCGGAGGAGTACCTGGCCTCAGTGCGCTGCCATCCTGGTAGGTCCAGCCGGCCGGGTCCAGTGCATCCGTCAGGGACCCGGCCAGCACCTGCTGTTCTTCGCCGAGCTCAGCGGCGGTAAGTTCGGCGCCGCCGGCTGGGGGACCGGCGGCGGGGGCGGCAGGCGGTATGGGGGATACCGAGCCTGCTGCCAGCACGATCCCGGCGGCTACGACGCACATGGAGCGTGGATCTGGCCTTCTCATCTGCGGCATTTTGCCGGTGAGAAGAAAATCTGTCGAGAGTAGTACGGCCTAGGCTGCCCTGACGCAGCCGGGAATGCGCTTCCACGTGCGGCGGCAGAGTGTCCGCGGTACCCGTGCCTGTGGAGCCAGACGGACTGGCAGACCCTTGCAGTGCCTAAGCATTTTCCACCCGTTTCTTGCTCGTATCCTGCCATCAAAGCCGTGTCCGGCAGCGGTGTCCGGAGCCTTCCCAGGGGAACTGGACTGGGAACTGAACCGGGTCTCGGGCTGCCGTTTGGCCCTCACTGCCCACGGTAATCCGGAATTCGTAATCCGCACATGGGGAGAACTACCCATGCACCTGGCTTTCCCTTACGCCGTTAGGCTGGTATGAGAACCTTTGCCCGCTTACAGAAAGGCCATTATGCGCGCCACCATCATCCACGGTCCCGGCGATATCCGCGTTGAAGACAGGGAGTATCCGCAGGTGCTGCGCGATGGCGACGCGGTTGTCCGGGTGAGCGCGGCCTGTGTCTGCGGATCCGACTTGTGGCCCTACCGCGGTATCCGCGAAACCCGCGAGCCGCGGGCGATTGGCCATGAATTCGTGGGTGTAGTTGAAAGCGTGGGAACCGGCGTTGCGTCTCTGGCCCCGGGCGACTTTGTGATTGCTCCGTTTACCGGTAACTGCGGGAAATGCCCGCCCTGCCGCTCCGGCGTCACGGTCGCGTGCGAAGAACTGGTCGGATGGGGAAGCACAGATACCCGCGGGGACTTTGTCCAGGGTGCGCAGGGCGAAGCGGTCCGGGTGCCCAATGCGGAGGCAACCCTGGTGAAGGTTCCCGGCGTCGTTGATCCCGATGACGCACTGCTGGCTGACCTGCTTACGCTCTCCGATGTGATGGGCACCGGCCACCACGCTGCCGTCAGCGCAGGCGTGGGTCCGGGGCAAACCGTAGTCGTGGTGGGAGACGGCGCGGTCGGCCTCTGTGCCGTCCTGGCCGCCTCGCGACTGGGCGCCGGGCGGATCATCGCCATGTCCCGGCACGAGGACCGGGCAGCGCTTGCCCGCGAATTCGGAGCCACCGACGTCGTAGCCGAACGCGGCAGGGAAGGCGCGGCCCGGGTCCGTGAGCTGCTCGGCGGCGTGCCCGCGGATGCAGTGCTGGAATGCGTTGGGACGGCGGAGTCGATAGACCAGGCCCTGCGCTGCACCCGTCCCGGCGGGCGCGTCGGATTCGTCGGAGTGCCCGCGGGCGGGGCGGAACTGCCCATTGGAGTACTTTTCGCCAAGAACATCACGGTGGGCGGCGGGATGGCGCCTGTGCGCACCTATCTGCCGGAGCTCCTCGAAGACGTTCTGGCGGGAAAGATCCATCCCGGCAGGGTGTTTGACTCCGTGCTGTCCCTGGAGAAGGCCCCGGAAGCTTATGCGGCCATGGACCAGCGGCAGGCCGTGAAAGTCATGCTCAAGCCGTAAAAATGCTCAGCCTCCTGTGATTCTTTGCACAACTGCAATTTTGCAGTTGTGAAAATTACCCCCTGATGACAAAGTAGTTCGGTGAGTCAACTACTTTCCCTCCGCGATCGCAAGCGCGCCGAAACCTGGGCGGCGCTGCACGCCGCCGCGGCCCGCCGCGCCGTCGAAGACGGACTGGAAGGGGTGAACGTTGAAGTCGTCGCCGAAGAGGCAGGTGTTTCAGCGCGGACGTTCTTCAACTATTTCCCGTGCAAGGAAGATGCCGTCCTGGGCCTCCGGGATCCGTGGGTGGACCCGGCCATGCTCGAGTCCTTCGACATCGAAGGGGACCTGCTGGCCGAAGTCAGCACGCTGATGCTCTCCGTCCTGCGCACCATCCAGGGTGGGGAAGACTCCGCTGAACAGCGGGCCCGCATCTATGAGGCCTTCCCGCACCTGCGTCATCAGCGCTACCAGTACATCCTCAAGGTCGAGCAGCTGGTCCTTGAGACTGTCCGGAACCAGCTGGCTGAATCCCGCCGCTGGCGCGAGCAGGGACCTGACTCCGGCTGGTATGGACACGACGTCGACGACGTCGCCTTCACTATCGTCCTCACCGCCAGCACCCGCATGCGCTACGTCATGCAAAAAACCTGGCTTACCCCCACTTCCACCGCACAGTTCGAGGCCCTCGACCAGGGCCTCGAACTCCTCCGAGACGTCTTCAAGGAACTTCTATGACGAAAACAGCTGCCAAAGCAGCTCCCACGAGCAACGGGAAGAAACCCAGCCTCGTCCTGGTATTCACCGCACTGGTCCTGGCCATGCTCCTTTCAGCGCTGAACCAGACCATCCTCGGCACCGCACTGCCCACGATCGTGGGTGAACTCAATGGTGCCAACCTCATGCTCTGGGTCATCACGGCCTTCATCCTGGCCTCCACGGTGATGATGCCCATCTACGGCAAACTGGGCGACCTGATCGGACGCAAGTACCTCCTGGTCGCGGCGATCATCATCTTCCTGGCAGGTTCCGTTGTCGGCGCACTGTCACCGGACATGACCTGGCTGATCATTGCCCGCGTCATCCAGGGCATTGGTGCCGGCGGCCTGATGATCCTGTCCCAGGCGATCATTGCCGACGTCGTGCCTGCCCGTGAGCGCGGCAAGTACATGGGCTGGATGGGCGGCGTCTTCGCGTTCTCGTCCGTAGTTGGCCCGCTCATCGGCGGCTGGCTGACCGAGGGTCCGGGCTGGCGCTGGGCGTTCTGGTTCAACATCCCCGTCGGCGTGCTGGCACTGCTGGGAGCACTGTTCTTCCTCAAGCCGCGTGCCGTGACGTCACGTCCCAGGATCGACCTGTGGGGCATGGTCTTTATTGCGCTGGCCACCACCGGCCTGGTGCTGGTGAGCAGCTGGGGCGGCAGCACCTACGAATGGACCGACCCGGTAATCCTGGGCCTGGTCGCCGGTACCATTGTTTCCGCCGTCGTCTTCGTGATGGTTGAACGCCGCACCGCCGAGCCGATCATCCCGATGGAACTGTTCCGGGACCGGAACTTCAACCTCTCCACCGCCTCCGGCCTGCTGACTTCCGTGGCCATGTTCGGCGCCATCGGCTACCTGCCCACGTACCTGCAGATGGCCACCGGCGCCAGCGCCACCGAGGCCGGCATGCTGATGATCCCCATGATGGGTGCCCTCCTGTTCAGCTCAGTGCTGTCCGGTTCACTGGTCTCCAAGACCGGACGCTACAAGTGGATGCCCATTGCAGGCTCGGCCATCATGATCCTGGCGCTGCTGCTGATGGGGTCCATCACAGCCGACTCGCCTGTCTGGCAGCTGTGCGTCTACATCGCCGTCCTTGGCCTTGGCCTGGGCCTGAACATGCAGATCCTGGTGCTGGTGGTGCAGAACTCCTTCCCCATGCGGCAGGTGGGCACCGCCACGGCAGCGAACAACTACTTCCGCCAGATCGGTGCCACCCTGGGCTCGGCCGTAGTCGGCAGCCTCTTCGCGCACCGGCTTTCGGACCTGCTCGGCGAGCGGCTTCCCGCCAGCGCCGCCTCGGCAACCGGAGGCGGCAATTCGCTGACGCCGAAGCTTGTCCATGAGCTGCCCGAAGCCATTCAGGACATCATCATCCGGTCCTACAATGAGGCCCTGATTCCGCTGTTCCTCTTTATGGTGCCCATGGCAGTTGTAGCGACGATCCTGTGCCTGTTCATCAAGGAGAAGCCGCTGGCTACCCGCCTTGAGCCGGAAGTCATGCCCGAAGCCATCGGTGAAGGCAACGTCCTGATCAGCGCCGAGGACGAGGGCAACGGCCCCAGCACCACGGAGCTTCGCCAGGTCAGCGCGTCCACTCCGCGCTAGCAGACGCTGCACAGAAACTGCCCGTATGAGCGCTCATACGGGCAGTTTCTGTTATCTGGATGGGAGGGGCGGCTAGAGCGGGCCGGTCCCGAACAGCAGGCCCAGGGCGTACGTGACTGCGGCAGCACCCAGTCCAATACCGAGCTGGCGCAGTCCGCGCTTGAGCGGGGACGCCCCGGAGAGCAGCCCGACAATTGACCCGGTCAGCAGGAGGGCGATGCCCACCAGGACGCAGGAAAGAACGACGGCGGACAACCCGCCCATCCCGAACAGGTATGGCAGGACGGGAATGATGGCGCCGGAGGAGAAGAAGCAGAAGCTGGACAGGCCTGCTCCGATACCCGTGCCGACGGTCTCATGGTCCTCTCCGCTGGCTTCCTGCATTTTCTCCGGCTGGAGGGACAGGGACGGGTCGCAGTCGCAGGTATACAGCCCCATGCGTTCGGCCGCGCGGTGCTCGGCGGCTTCCCTGGACATGCCCCTGGCCCGGTAAACCAGCACCAGTTCATTGGCATCGATGTCCAGGGATTTCGCAGCGGACAGCGTCACCTGGGTAGGCCGGGAGGCTTCCAGGAGTTCCCGCTGCGAACGGACTGAGACGTACTCCCCTGCACCCATCGACAGTGCTCCGGCGAGAAGGCCGGCAATACCGCTGAACAGGACGAAAGTGCTTGATACTCCGGTGGCCCCAATTGCCATCACCAGTGCGAGGTTGGAGACCAGGCCGTCGTTCGCACCGAAGACAGCGGCCCGGAAGTTGCCCGAGAGGCGGGTGCGTCCGCGCGTGGCCAGGCCACGGACCACTTCTTCATGGATCTGTTCATCAGCTGCCATGGCGCTGGTGGCGCTGGGGTCGTCGCTGTAGGGGGAGCGGCCCTCCGCGCGCTGCGCGAGTGCCAGCACAAAGACAGAACCGAACCGCCGGGCCAGCAGGCCAAGGAGCCGGTTGCGGAAGGAGGGGCGCATCGGCTTGTCCGCTTCCGGTCCGAGCAGGCGGCGCCAGTGCTCTTCATGGCGGCCCTCCGCCTCGGCCAGGGCCAGAAGGATGTCCCGTTCCTCTCCGTCGCGGCGTTCGGCGAGGTAGCGGTAGGTAGCAGCTTCAGCCTGCTCATCGGCAAGGTACTGGCGCCAGCGGCGTCGTTCGGCGCTGGTGGGCTTGGATCGCTCAGGGGGTGACTGCCCGTGAGTTGGTGGGATGTTCACACACGCTCCTGGTCACGGCCGGAGCAAAAAAGGGGGCGCTCCGGCCAGCTTGATAACTGGCCGAAGGTCTCGCTCGCCGGGTGCCGTGCACCGCGGTGGAGTGCCGGGCTGCTGCTGCAGCCAGTATGTCGACAGTCCTCGGAAATCCGTTCCAATTTTTGTGCGGCCGAAGCCGAAACTAAGATTGGACGTGTACCGGAGCTACTCCCCTTCAGCTTTCAAGTGTAGCCCAGGCCAGCCGCGATTCCCCTCAGGAGGGTGAACGAAAAATGCAGGTCTTCCCCGCCCGCCCAGGGGGCATGCGCCCCGCCCAGCAGCGGATAGAGTTCAACCGTGAGTAAAGCTTCCAAGGGATTCCCTGACTTTCACCGGCCGTGGACACGCCATTATGCGGAAGGCGTGCCGCAGAACCTAAAGCTCCCCGAAGGGTCCCTGGTGGACATGGTCGAGGACTCAATCAGCAAATACGGTTCCAAACCCGCGCTGCAGTTCTTCGGTGCCACCACAAGCTACCGCGATATGGGCGACCAGATCCGGCGGGCCGCCGCCGGGCTGAAACGCCTTGGGGTCAAGCGCGGTGACCGTGTGGCACTGGTACTTCCCAACGCCCCGCAGCACGTTGTGGCGTTCTACGCCGTCCTGCGCCTGGGCGCGGTGGTGGTGGAACACAACCCGCTCTACACCGACCGCGAGCTGCGGCACCAGTTTGAGGACCACGGCGCCACGGTGGCGGTGGTCTGGGACAAGACAGTTGACCGGATCCAGTCCCTGCCGGCAGACATTCCCGTCCGGACCATCGTTTCCGTAGACCTGATCAGCGCCATGCCGCGAACCACGCAGCTGGCGCTGAAGCTCCCCATCCCGGCCGCCCGCCGCAGCCGTGCAGCGCTGGCTCCGGAGAAGAAGCCCCGCAGCGCCGGCCGCCGCGTCGTGGCGTGGAAGGATCTCCTGGACCACAGGCCGCTGCCGCGGCGCCACCCGCATCCTAAGGCAGAGGACCTGGCTGCCATCCAGTACACCTCCGGCACCACAGCGGACCCCAAGGGGGCGATGCTCACCCACGCCAACCTGATGGCCAATGCTGCCCAGGGACGGGCATGGATTCCGGGACTTCGGATGGGCAGGGAAACCGTCTACGGCGTACTGCCCATGTTCCACGCGTACGGCCTGACGCTCAGCCTCACCTTCGCGATGAGCATTGGGGCGAGGCTGGTCCTTTTCCCGAAGTTCGACGTAGACCTGGTCCTGAAGGCGGCCAAGAAGACGCCCCCGACCTTCCTGCCCGCGGTTCCGCCCATTTACGACCGGATTGTGGCCGGGGCCCAGGAGCAGGGCATCTCCCTGAAGGGAGTCCGGTTCGCGATCTCCGGTGCCATGAACCTCCCGGCAGCAACCGTGGATGCTTGGGAAAAGGCCACCGGCGGCTATCTGATCGAAGGCTACGGACTGACCGAAACCTCGCCGGTGGCATTGGGAAACCCGATGGGCCCCACCCGCAAGGCCGGCACCGTGGGAGTGCCGTTCCCGCTGACGGACATCAAGGTGGTTGACCCGGAGGATCCAACCAGGGAACGCCACCGCGGCGAAGCCGGTGAGCTGCTGATCCGCGGACCCCAGGTCTTCCAGGGGTACTGGAACAAACCCGCCGAAACTCGGGCCGCACTGCTCGACGGCGGCTGGTTCCGTACCGGTGATATCGTCTCGGTGGACGACGACGACTTCGTGACCATCCGGGACCGGATCAAGGAACTTATCATCACGGGCGGTTTCAACGTCTCTCCGACAGAAGTCGAGGAAGCACTGAAACGCCACCCGGCCGTCGCCGAGGCTGCCGTGGTGGGGCTGACCCGGACCGGCGGCGGAGAAGACGTGGTGGCTGCCGTCGTTGCCCGTCCTGACATGCAATTCGACCCCGATGAGCTGCGTTCGCACGTCCGCAAGGAGCTGGCAGCGTACAAGGTTCCCCGCCGAATCGTGCAGATACCGGACCTGCCAAGGTCGCTGATCGGCAAGGTCCTCCGGAGGCACGTCAAGGAATCACTGCAGACCAAGGACGCCGGCCCTGAAGCCGGACCCACAACCTAGACGGGAAAACACATGGACAGCCAACCCGGCTCCAGTTCGAACCTGACCGAGTCGAGGAGGCTGCAGGGGTACTGGAACGACGGCCTCGGCCACGCTGCGCTGCGTTCGGCACAGCTTCTGCTGGTCCTGCTGCTCGTTGGCGTGGCGGTTTATGCCCTGACCCGGGTGACGCTGGTGGTCATTCCGGTGCTGCTCGCCCTGATCCTTGCAGCGGCTATTGCACCGTTCGTGAACTGGCTGCGGCGCAAGGGCTGGCCGGGAGCACTCGCAACCGGCACATCCTTCCTGCTGCTCCTTATTGTCTTCGGCGGTTTGGTCACCGGAATCGTGTTTGCGGTGCGGAGCGAGTGGTCCACACTCGTGGACCAGGCGGTCGCGGGATTCGATGAGCTGTACAGGCTGGTGCAGGAAGGCCCGTTTGCAGTCGACGATTCCGCCATGCAGGAAGCCCGCGACGCCGTACTGGACTTCGCGACGTCCTCGACGGTGGGCAGCGGGGCACTGGCCGGGTTGTCCGCTGCCGGTTCCTTCGCCACCGGGTTCGTGCTCATGGCCGTGGTGCTGTTCTTCTTCCTGAAGGACGGGGACAAGATCTGGGCGTTCGTCCTGCGCTGGTTCAGCGGGGAACGGCACCGGAAGGCATCACTTGCCGGCGCGAGGGCCATGGAAGTCCTGGGCGGCTACGTCCGCGGGACGGCCATCGTCGCCGCCGTCGACGCCATCTGCATCGGCGCTGCCCTGTTCATTCTTGGGGTGCCCCTGGCTCTCCCGCTTTCCGTGATTGTGTTCGTTGGTTCCTTCATCCCGCTGGTCGGCGCGACTGCGGCCGGCATCCTGGCGGCCCTGATTGCCCTGGTGGCCAACGGCCCGGTGGTGGCCCTGATCGTGGTGATCGTGATCATCGCGGTGAACCAGCTCGAAGGCAACTTCCTGCAGCCGGTGGTGATGGGCCGGACCCTGAGCATCCACGCGCTGGTGATCCTTCTTGCACTGACCGCCGGAACGATCCTTGCCGGCATCGTCGGAGCGATCCTGTCCGTGCCGATAGCAGCCGTCTCGTGGGCCGTGATCAAGGTCTGGATTGGTGAGGACCAGGGCGACCCCGCGGAGGTCCCTGAAGTTGCGTCCGACGACGCCGAGTCCCCGGAAATGGGAAGCACCGGGGCCGGACAGGCAGGGGATTAACCGTCCGGACCCGGTGCAGTACTGGGGAACCGGCCGCAGCCGGCATATGTCGCTGGGAAACTATTGTTTACTTACGCTAGTGCGCGGCTGTGGCACCGGTCAATTAGTGTGAAGTATGCCGCCTCGGCACTGCTTGCGTAATGACCGGACGGCGGTTACAAACGCGCTTCCCGGGATCCCGGCGGGCACTGATTACCGGGTTGGAAGGACGGCTGGATTGATGAAGGCACTGTCGGTGGAACCGAGCAACGCTCCAATCGCCATCGGATCCAGGATCCGCACCGCCAGGCAGGCACGCCACCTCACCATTGAACAGGTCGCGGAGTCAACCGGACTGACCAAGGGTTTCCTGAGCCGGGTGGAACGGGATCTCACCTCACCGTCCGTGGCGTCGCTGGTCACGCTCTGCCAGGTGCTTTCAATTTCGATCGGTGACCTGTTCCTTCCGCCGCAGACCACGCTGGTGCGCTGGCCGGACGCGCCGGGAATCAACCTCGGCGGCAGCGGAATCAACGAGCGGCTGCTGACTCCGCGCACCGAACGCCAGGTCCAGGTGATCCGTTCGGAAATCGGCCCGGGAGGCAGCGGTGAAACGGACCTGTACTCCGTGGACTGTTCGGTTGAGGTGCTGCACGTCGTCGAGGGCAGGCTTGACCTTATCTTCGCAGCCGAGACCATGAACCTTGCCGCCGGTGACACCGTGACCTTCCCGGGCAAGGAATCACATTCCTGGCGCAACCCCGACACCGGGGCCGCCGCCGTCGTAATTTGGACACTGGTTAGCCCCGGCTCCGCCTAGCAACCTTCCAAACGGGCACCGCTGCGCGCAGAGTGGGCGCATGCACCCGGACCGCGAGCTTGCTGAACGCCGTATTGCCCGTTTCCTGGCCCAGCGACTGCCTCCGCAGCTGTGGACTTCGCTTTCGCCCCTGCAGGCGGAGGCCTGGGACTGTCCCGGCGAACCGGTCAGCTTTGCCGAGGCTGCTGAACAGGCATACCAGCCGGTTTTACCGGGCGCACGCTGGGGTAAACCGTGGCACACCACCTGGTTCCGGTTAACCGGGACCGTCCCCGTTCCGGCCCCCGGCTTCGCGGCTGAAGCGCTGGTCGATTTGGGGTTCAGCGCCGATATGCCCGGTTTCCAGGCCGAGGGGCTGGTGTACGACGCCGATGGAAGGGTGCTGAAGGCGCTCGAGTCGACCAACATGGCAGTGCCGCTGGAGCAGGAGCCCGGCAGCGCACTGCTGCTCTGGGTGGAGGCCGCAGCCACCCCGAACGTCATAGGGGATTTCAGCTTCCGCCCCACCCCGCTGGGCAGCTGGGACACTGCCGGTGAAGAACCGCTGTACGTCTTCCGGCGGGCTGACACGGCGCTGCTGGATGAACAGGTTTGGAACCTTGCCCAGGACTTCTCCGTGCTGTGGGGCCTGATGCATGAGCTGCCGATGGACTCACCCCGCCGGCATGATCTCCTGCGGGCCATGGAACGGGCCGCCGCCGCGGTCGCACCGGAGGACGTTTCCGGGACGGCGGGCAGGGCCCGGGCGCTGCTGGAAGAGGCACTGAGCGCCCCGGCCGCCTCCAGCGCCCACCGGATCCACGCCGTCGGACATGCCCACATTGACAGCGCCTGGCTGTGGCCGGTGCGGGAAACCCGGCGGAAGGTGGCACGCACCTTCTCGAACGTCCTGGCGCTGATGGATACCGATCCCGACTTCGTCTTCACAGCCTCCTCCGCGCAGCAGTATGCCTGGCTGGAGGAGGACCATCCGGAGCTGTTCGCACGGGTGGCCGCGCGGGTTGCTGAAGGCCGGTTTGTGCCCGCCGGGGGTATGTGGGTGGAAGCGGACACGAACCTTCCGTCCGGAGAATCGCTGGTACGGCAATTCACCTTCGGGAAGAGGTATTTCCTGGAGGCGTTTGGGGTCGAGCCGCTGGACGTCTGGCTGCCGGACTCATTCGGCTATTCCGGTGCCCTTCCGCAGCTGATCCGCGCGGCCGGCTCCCGGTGGTTCCTCACCCAGAAACTGAGCTGGAACGAGTCCGATGTGATGCCGCACCACACGTTCCTCTGGGAAGGAATCGACGGCACCCGGGTGTTCACGCACTTCCCGCCGGTGGACACCTACAACTCTGCGCTAACCGGGCAGGAACTTGCGCGGGCCCAGCGGCAGTTCCGGGAAAAGGGGGCCACGAACCTTTCGCTGGTGCCTTTCGGGTGGGGCGACGGGGGCGGCGGGCCGACCCGGGAAATGCTGGCGGCCGCCTACCGCACCGCATCCCTGGAGGGATCTCCGCGGGTGCAGCTCTCCAGTCCCCGGTCCTTCTTCGAGACAGCGGAGCGGGACTATGCCGATCCTCCGGTGTGGTCCGGAGAGATGTACCTGCAGTTCCACCGCGGCACCTACACTTCCCAGGCGCGCACCAAACGCGGCAACCGGCGCAGCGAAGCCCTGCTCCACGAGGCTGAACTTTGGGCGGCAACGGCCGCGGTCCGCTGCGGCACGGACTACCCGTACCAGGAGCTGGACGCTGCGTGGAAAACGGTGCTGCTGGGACAGTTCCATGACATCCTGCCCGGATCTTCCATCGCCTGGGTCTACGAGGACGCAGAGCGGGAGTATGCCGGGGCAGCCGCGCATTTGGAGCGGATCATTGCCCGGGCCCAGCGGGTTCTGGCGGGGGAGGGGAATGCGGTCCTCACGTTCAATGCCGCGCCGGTAAGACTCCGGGGCATCCCGGCTATGGGCGGTGAGGCCGAAATGGCCGCTCCCGCTGCGGCGCGGCTGGAAGCCGGCGACGGCGGGTGGCAGCTGTCCTCGGATCATCTCACCGCCCGGGTCAGTTCGACAGGGGCCATCACCTCGCTGCGCGGGGACAGCGGACGGGAGCTGGTGGTTCCCGGTGAAGTAGCCAACCACTTCCAGCTCTTCCGCGACACTCCCAACCAATGGGACGCCTGGGACATTGACGCGGCAGACCGGACGGCGCCCGTGTCCCTGCACGGGGTGATGACCGGTTCCGGGGACCGTTCAGTGACATTCAAGTACAAGTTTGGGAGCTCAGCGGTGACCCAGACTCTCTCGCTCAGCCCGGACGGGAGGGCCCTGGACCTGGACATTGAGGCTGACTGGCATGAGGAGCAGAAACTGCTCAAGCTGGGATTCCCGCTGGCAGTGCTGGCGGACCGGGCCTCAGCTGAGATCCAGTTCGGCCACGTCCAGCGTCCCACCCACGAAAACACGTCCTGGGACCATGCCCGCTTCGAGGTTCCGGCCCACCGGTGGATCCATGCGGGCGAACACGGAAGGGGTGCCTCGCTGGCCAACGATTCCACCTACGGCTACGACATCACCCGGACCGGGACCAGGGACGCCGGAACCGGAACCCTGCTGCGTGCCTCCCTGCTGCGTGCACCGCTTTTCCCGGACCCGGGTGCGGACCAGGGGGTGCATACCTTCAGGTTTTCACTTCGCCCGGACGCGACCGTGGCGGAGGCAGTGCAGGACGGTTACCGGCTCAATCTCCCGCTGCGGACCGTGGCTGGCGCTGGCGCTGGAAGCGTCCCTCCGCTCGCTGTCCTCACGCCGTCCAGCGTCCTGGTCGAGACAGTGAAGCTGGCGGATGACCGCAGCGGCGACGTCGTCCTGCGGCTCTACGAATCGCTGGGAGGCCACACCAGCGCGGTGCTCACAGCCGGCTTCGCCGCCCGGGCGGCAGCAGCGACCGATCTGCTGGAACGTCCGGCCGCCGCGGGCGCGGAAATTCCACGCCGCGCGGACGGACGCTGGGACCTCGAGTTCAGGCCCTTTGAAGTGAAGACCGTGCGCCTGCTCCGATGAGCCGCTCCAGGTAGGCCACGGCGCCGGTGATGTCCGTGCCAGAAGACCGGTAGCCAATGTAGCCGTCGGGCCGGATCACCAGGACTTCCGGCCGGCGCGGTGAGAGGCCCAGCCGCTCAAACGCCAGTCCGCTCACGTCTTCGATGACGCCCGGGCCGGAGGCGGTGAGCTTGCTGCCCACCACCAGGCGCTGCACGGTGAGCAGCCGGCCGAGCCCGGCCAGGGCAGCATGGATCTGCTGCGGAGTATCCTCAGGCCAGCCGGGTCCGGTCAGCAGAAGGTGGAATCCGGGGGCGGCCACCAGGTCCTGCAGCCGCCGTTCCTTCTCCTGGTAATGCACAACGGCGTCAGGCAGCCGGTCGCCGGGCCTCGGCCCGGAGGCCAGCAGCGCCGGGCGCCGGTTCAGCGCGGATTCAGTCATGGTGCTGCCGCGGTAATGGATGCCGAGCTGGGACATGGTGCGGAACGCCCGGCTGCGCAGCCGCTCGTTCGCAGCGATGGACGGCGCCAGGGCAGGCAGCAGCTTGGTACGCGGGAGTTTCTTCAGTCCGCTTCGGCTCGTTGCCAGTTTGAAGAGGCGATCGGTGAACCCGACGATTCCGCGGGCCACCGGCCGGCGTTCAGCGTCGTAGCTGTCGATCAGCTCGTCCGTAGCCAGCCCCCGTGCGCCCAGGGCGAGCTTCCAGCCCAGGTTCAGCGCATCCTGGATACCGGTGTTCATTCCCTGACCGCCAATGGGGGAATGAACGTGGGCGGCGTCGCCGGCCAGGAACACGGAGCCCGACTGGAAGAATTCGGCCATCTGGTGCGAGAGCCGGAAACTGCTGATCCACTTCGGATCGTGCAGGACCAGGCCGCCGCCGGAGAACTTGTCGGCAACCGCCTGCAGGGATTCAAGGGTCACTGCGCTGTTGTCCCCGCGCTCCTTCAGGCTGATCATCCGCCACGAAGCAGGCCGGCCCAGGGGGAAGAGGACCATAAAACCGTCCTCTGTGGGGTAAGCGTGTACAGCGCCGGGATCTGCGCCGTCCACCTCAAGGTCAGCGAGGACAAATGTGTCGGCGTAGCCGGAGCCGCGGAAATCCATCCCGGCGCGGCGGCGCACGGTGCTTTCGGCGCCGTCCGCACCCACGATGTACCGGGCGCGGATCCGGTCAATTCCACGGTCCTGGCGCTGTACCCGTGCTTCCATGCCCGCGAAGGGATCGTCGGGAACCAGGCGTTCAAGTTCCAGCAGCTCGGCTCCCCGCTCAACACGCACTCCGCGGCTGGCCAGGTAGGAGAGCAGGATCTGTTCGGTCTCGGACTGCGGCAGGAACAGCAGCTGCTGGTGGGCGGAGTCTTCAATGCCGACGTCGAACAGTCCAACCGAGACTGTCTCCTCCGGAAGGTGCAGCTTCAGCTGATGCGCCGGGGTTCCCCTGCTGGCCATGGCGGCACTGATCCCGAAGGGCCGCAGTGCCTCCAGGGTGCGCGGCTGCACTGCCAGTGCACGGGACTGGGTCGAGGGACCCTGCCGCCGGTCGATGATCCTAAAGCTCGTTCCGTAGCCGGAAAGCTGGGCTGCGAGGGCCAGCCCGGTGGGCCCGGCACCCACGATCAGGACATCGACGTCGTAGTTCATTCCATCATTGTTCGCATAGGAAACCCGGTCCGCCATAGTCACAGCCTAGTCTTGACGCCGATCGCGGTTCCACTTTAGCCTTCCGATAAACATTTGATGCCTATTAGATAACTCCTAGCTGGGTTTCCGGTAGGCTCGGGCCCTCGGCACCCAACGAACCGGAGAAGCACTCAATGGATTCACCACAGACGCAGCCGCGCATCAACGTGGACGGCAAAGTCGGCCCGATCGACGCCGCCAAAGTCCCGCGCTATGCCGGTGCCGCCACGTACGCCCGCCTTCCGCGGCTGGACCAGGTGGAACGCGCCGACGTCGCTGTCCTCGGCGTGCCGTTCGACACCGGAGTTTCCTACCGCCCGGGCGCCCGCTTCGGTGCAAACCACATCCGTGAGGCGTCCCGGCTGCTGCGCCCGTACAACCCGGCGCAGGACACCTCGCCGTTCGCCAACCTGCAGGTTGCGGATGCCGGTGACCTCGCCGTGAACCCGTTCAACATTAACGAGGCCATTGAAACAGTCCAGGCCGGGGCACTGGACCTGACGGCGGACGGTGCCCGGCTGCTGACCCTCGGAGGGGACCACACCATCGCCCTGCCCCTGCTGCGCGCCGCGTCCGAACGGGCCGGGGAACCTGTGGCGCTGCTGCACTTTGACGCACATCTGGACACCTGGGACAGCTACTTCGGCGCCGAATACACCCACGGCACACCTTTCCGCCGTGCTGTGGAGGAAGGGATCCTGGACACCGAGGCGATCTCCCATGTGGGTACCCGCGGCCCGCTGTACGGCAAGAAGGACCTTGAAGACGACCGCCGCTTCGGCTTCGGGATCATCACCAGTTCCGACGTTTTCCGCCAGGGTGTGGATGAAGTGGTGGCGAAGCTCCGGGACCGGATCGGCGGCCGCCCGCTCTACATCTCCGTTGACATCGACGTGCTGGACCCTGCCCACGCACCCGGAACGGGAACTCCGGAAGCCGGCGGCATGACCAGCCGGGAACTGCTGGAGATCCTCCGCGGTCTGCGCGGAATGAACCTTGTTGGAGCGGATGTGGTGGAAGTGGCACCTGCCTACGATCACGCGGACATTACCGGTGTGGCTGCCTCCCACGTGGCGTACGACCTGATTACGCTCATGGGGCTCACCAAGTGAGTGCCGGTATGGGTGCCGGCAGCACCGTGGCCGACGGCGTGGTCCGCAACGGCGGCGACCTGGTGGTGGAGACCCTGGAAGCGCTGGGCGCCACCACGGTGTTCGGCATTCCGGGCCAGCATGCCCTGGGACTGTTCGATGCGCTTTCCCGCTCCACCCTTGAATTCGTCTCCTCGCGGGTCGAAAACAATGCAGCCTTTGCCGCCGACGGGTTCACCCGCGCTACGGGCAAGGTGGGTGTGCTCTTCCTTTCAACGGGCCCGGGTGCCCTCACGTCGCTGGCCGGGCTGCAGGAAGCCTATGCCACCGGGGTGCCCATGATCGTGGTTGCCAGCCAGATCCCGATCGAAGGCCTCGGAGCGCGGCGGCGGGGAATGCTTCACCAGCTGGATGACCAGAAAGCCTCGGCGGCCAACGTCACCAAGAGCCAGCGCCTCATCCAGCATGCCTCGGGCATTCCGTCGGCTATCCAGGACGCCTGGACCGAAGCTATCTCCGCACCCATGGGGCCGGTCTGGATCGAGGTGCCGCAGAACGTCCTGCTGGCCCCGGTCGTGGTGCCGGCAGTGGAGGACGCGCTCGCCGAACCGTTCGACAATCCGCCCCGCAGTGAACTTGTCACTGAAGCGGTGAAGTGGCTGGCCGGCGCCCGCCGTCCGGCAGTCATCGCCGGCGGAGGCACCCGGCGCGGCCGGGGCGAAGAATCGCTGCTGTCCCTGGCCGAGAAGCTCCGTGCGCCGGTGATCTGCACCCCGGGCGGCAAGGGAGCCTTCCCCTGGAACCATCCGCTGTCCCTGCAGTCCTGGGTGGAGGACCGGTGGGCCACTGACCTGCTTGAAGACGCGGACGTCCTGCTGGTGGTGGGTTCCTCGCTGGGGGAGATCACCTCCAACTACTTCACCTTCGCGCCGCGCGGGCGCATCATCCAGATCGATGCCGAGCCTCGGGTCCTTGAGTCCAATGGGCCGGCGCTCGGAATCCGGGCAGATGCCGGACAGGCACTGGCTGCGCTCGACGCCGCGCTGCCGGTGCCGGCCACGGCTCCGGACTGGCACGGGCAAAGCGCCGCAGAGATCACCGCGGACACCCTGGCAAGGATTTCTGACCGGCTCGATGCCCAGGACCTGGCGCCGGAGCGCAAGTTCATGGCAGACATCCGCGAGGCGGTTCCGGCGGACATGCAGACCTTTTGGGACATGACAATTGCCGCGTACTGGGCATGGAGCTGCTGGGACACCAAGACCGGCGCGTTCCACTCCGCCCAGGGTGCGGGCGGGCTCGGCTTTGGCTATCCCGCAGCCCTCGGTGCCGCTGTGGGAACCGGTGAACGGGTGCTTGCGGTATCCGGCGACGGATCGGCGATGTATTCGATTTCCGAACTTGCCACTGCCCGCCAGCACGGCGCCCCGGTCACCTGGCTGATTGTTGACGACGGAGGCTACGGGGTGCTGCGTGAGTACATGGTGGACGCGTTCGGGAAAGCCACCGCCACGGAGCTGGCCGGGCCGGATTTCGTGAAGCTGGCCGAGTCCTTCGGGATTCCGGCGCGGCGTGCAGAACCAGGAGGGGTAAGGGAAGCCCTGGAGGAGTCGTTCGCGCAGGAAGGTCCGAACGTCGTGGTTGTCCAGACGGTGCTGCGCCTCTTCGCCCCCACCCACCTGGCGCCGTAACTTCGGAAATCTCCCAGAGTGCTGGGTTAAAGTTCTCTTAGGCAACTAAACCTGGGAGGTTCCGTGACGAAACCCGGCCGGACTAGGCAGCCGCGTGCTGCCAGGAGAGGATTCCAGGCATGGAATTCCTGATCCTGCTTATCGGACTGCTCTTTGGCACGGTGCTGGTGGTGGGGATCGGCGAACGCATCCGCCTGCCCTATCCGGTGCTGATGCTGATCTTCTCTGCGCTGTTCGCTTTCCTGCCGGTCATTCCGGAAATCCATATCGACCCGGAACTGATCCTGCCCCTGTTCCTTCCCCCGCTGCTCTACGCCGCAGCCCAGCGCAGCTCCTGGTCCGTATTCCGGCTCCGCTGGCGCTCCCTGGTGCTGCTGGCGGTCGCGCTGGTGGCAGTAACGGTGGGAGTGGTTGCCGGAGTCTCGTGGGCCATTGTCCCCGCGCTGGGCCTGCCGGCCGCGATAGCGCTTGGGGCAATCGTTGCCCCTCCGGACCCCGTGGCCGTCGAAGCCGTGGCCGGCAAGGTGAACATGCCCCGCAGGCTCATTACCGTCCTGCAGACTGAAGGCCTCTTCAACGACGCCATAGCGATCGTGATCTTCCAGGCGGCCGTGGCCGCTGCGGTGAGCGGCGGGGACGTGGGCTGGTCCATTGTTCCGAGTTTCCTCATCGGAGCTGCCGGCGCCGTCGTCCTTGGGCTGGGAATGGGCTGGCTGGTCGGTGCACTGAACCGCTTTGTGCCCAACCTGGTGGCGAGGTCCGCAGTCACGCTGGTGGCGCCCTACGCGGTGTATGTCCTGTCCGAGGAGCTGCACTTCTCCGGTGTGGTCGCGGTTGTGGTCACGGCACTGGAACTGGGCCGCCGCGCCCGGCCGCAGGACTCGGAAGAGCGGCTCACCCGTACGGCGTTCTGGGAAGTCGTCGAGCTGCTGACCACCGGTGTTGCCTTTGGCCTGGTGGGTATCGAAATGCGGTACGTCATCGAAGACGAGGGCCGCGAGATCTTCGGTTACATTCCCGGCGTCGCAGCCGTATGTGCTGCCGTAGTGCTCGTCCGTTTCCTGTGGATGTACTGCCTGTACCGGTTCGGCGGGACAGAACGGCGTAACCGGGTGCCGGGTTCGGCCAAGGAAGTCCTGGTGCTTACCTGGTGCGGCATGCGCGGACTGGCGACGCTGGCGCTGGCGCTGGCACTGCCGTCCACCACACTCGCGGGGGAGGCCCTTCCCGGCCGGAACTTCATGATCATCGCAGCCGGATCCGTCCTGCTGGTCACCCTGGTGCTGCCCGGCCTCACCCTGCCGTGGCTCATGCGCCGGCTTAAACTGCCCAGCGACCACGGAGCTGTAGCCCGGCAGGAACGCGAACTCGCACGGCGGGCTGAACGGGTGGCCATGGAGACCATGAAACGGTCCAAGGCGGGAGACAAACTGCCGCCTGAACGCCGTGCCGCGCTGGCCCGCCGGATGTCCTCCCTGCACTCCATCCTGGAACGTGACTCCGAAGCCGATCCGCAGAAGATGCTCCAGCTCAAAGCCACCCTGGAGATCATGGATGCCGTACAGCGTGAAGCGCTTGCAGCGGCCCGGAAGGAAGTTCTGGCTGCCCGCCGCCAGTCCGGAATGGACCCGGAGGCAGTGGACAGGGTGCTGCGGCGCCTGGATCTGCGCACCGTGACCCTGGACCGCGGCGGCCACTAGGAGCACCGCCCGGCTACTGCATGGTGAAGCGCTTTGCCACCAGGCCGGCCAGGCGCCGGGACCGGAACAGGCGCGCCAGCCCGGCATTGCGCGCCTGCATCAGCCGCGGCGGCAGCGGACGCCCGAGTGCCATGTTCAGGCGGGCCTGGGCGGAAGCGACGACGGCGGCCCGCCGGCGCCGCAGGTCAAAGGCAGCCAGCTGCCGGGTTACGTCGGCCCCGCCCACGGCAGCGCTGAGCAGCGGCGCCAGCTCTGCAGCGTCCAGCCAGCCCAGCGTCATGCCCTGCCCTCCGATTGGACTGACCTCGTGGGCAGCGTCGCCAATCAGCACCGTCCGGCCGTGCACCAGCTGCCGCAGGGCGGTTGTCCGCACTGAAAAGGCACTGAGCATGGTGCTGGCACCGGCATCGGGTTTCTTCCCGGTGCGGGCGGCCACGATTGTTGCCAGGTCCTTGGCATCGGCGTCAGACAGCAGCGTCCGGGTGTGCGCTACCCAGCGGCGTTTTCCGCCGGGAAGCGGGAAGGACTCCACAATTCCCTCCGGTTCCAGGTACAGGACGCCCACCGGCCCGTCTCCCGTGGTGTCCGGGAAATCACCCATGAGATAGGAATCCCGCAGCAGGGTGCCCGTGGCTTCGATCCCCAGCAGCCCCCGGACAGGGGAGCGGGCGCCGTCGGCGGCAACTACCCAGGAAGCGCGAAGGGAGAATTCTCCGCCCGGGCCGGCACCGGTGAGCGTGACCCCGGCGCCGTCGTCCCTCAGCCCCGTGACCTGGTGCCCTCGCTGCAGCGCATCCGGGTCCAGCTCCCGCAGCCTGGCCTCGAGCACCGTCTCGGTGCGTTCCTGCGGCAGCGCCAGGACATAGGGATAGGCAGCGGAGGTCTTGCTGAAGCTGATGGAGATCAGGTCCCGGTCCCGGGTCCGGGCTGCCCCGCGGCGGATCTGCACCCCTTCGGCTGCGAGCTGCCCGGCGACTCCGGTTGCTTCCAGCGCAGCCATGCCGGGGGGATGGATGCCGATGGCCCGGGAATGGGAGCTGCGCTCCGTCCGCCGTTCCAGCACCCGCACCCGCAGCCCGTCCTGCAGCGCCAGGATGGCCAGTACCAGTCCCACCGGGCCGCCGCCCACAACTGCGACGTCAACGTCCCGCAGATTCCCGGGACCGGAAGCAGCCATCACCGGCCGCTCCGGTACAGCAGCAGGTTCTGCCACGGGCGCTGCTGCCGGGTTTCCCACCCGGCGGGCGCAACCGCAGCCAGTTCCCCGGCGGTATAGCTGCGCCGGATCGAGGTCAGGCCGTCCTCACGGATGAAGGACCCGTGGAAGAACGGAAGGGTGCCCGCCGAAAACAATGCGTAGCCCCACCGGCTGCGCTCAATGTCGCTGTGCAGGGCCAGTGACCCGGCGAGTTTCTCCGAATCGGCGAGCAGGCCCCGGAACGCCGCATCATCGAGGTGGTGAAGCACGTGGTTGGAGAGCACGACGTCGAACACCGTACCTTCCGCCACCAGGTCGGAACTGAGCGCGGCGCGGAAGGACAGGCCGGGCACCGGCCGCCGCGAGGCATAGGCGTGGGCACGTTCATCGGGATCGATGCCCGTGACCTGCACGGCGAGTCCGTCCCGACGGGCCCAGCGCGCCAGCGCACGGGCCAGGTCCCCGCCGCCTGCTCCGATATCCAGGACCGTGCCCCCGCCCTTCGCGGCCAGGACCGGGCGCACATACCGCCGGTAGTTGCGGCGCCAGCCGGACACGACGGCGTTGATCACCGGGAACTGGGCATAGGTGCGTTCCAGCCGGGCCAGGTCGCAGTCGGGGCTGTCCATCTGCTCTGCTGCGTTCACTGCCCGCCGGCTCAGGTCCGGCGGCAGGAACGGCGGTGTTTCGGTGTTCAGCAGGCTCACCGGATTATCCGACTGGCGCGGGAACCGGCTCAGCAGCCAGGGTGTGTTCCTCGGCTGCCGCTGCCGTTCCGGGCACACGCGTGAACAGCCCTGTTTCGACCGTCAGGCCGGGGCCAAAGGCCATGGAGCAGATCCGCTCGTTGCCCCCGTTGAACGGCTGGTCCAGGATGTGCTTGAGCACGAACATGACGGTAGCGGAGCTCATGTTGCCGAAGTCCCGGAGGGTTTCCCGCGCGGGCACCAGCTGCTCTTCGCTGAGCTCCAGTTTTGCTTCCACCTTGTCCAGGATGCTGCGGCCGCCGGGATGGATGGCCCAGTGCTCAATGTCGTTGTACGCCAGCGGGGCCAGGGAGGGATCCCGGGCCAGCAGCGGTTCAAGGGCGCCGACAATGTGGTCGTCAATGATGTGGGGAACATAGGTGCCCAGCACCATTTCGAAACCGTGGTCGCCAATGTTCCAGGCCATCGATTCCTCACCGACCGGCGTCAGTGTGGTTTCAAAGTGGTCCAGGACGATTGCCGGGCTCTCACCGGGAAGGTCACGAGCGGTGATGACCGCGGCGGCGGCGCCGTCGGCGAACAGGGAGGAACCCATGATGATGTCAGGGTCGTTGGAGGAGCGGACATGCAGGGAGCAGAGTTCTGCGCTGACAACCAGTACCACGGCGTTGGGGTCGGCGTCGCAGAAGGACTTCGCTGCGCGCATTGCCGGGAAAGCCGCGTAGCAGCCCATGAACCCGAGGTGGTAACGCTGCACCGACGGGTTCAGGCCCAGGGCACGTACCAGTTTGTAGTCAGGGCCGGGATTGAAGAACCCGGTGCAGGAAACCGTGATGACGTGGGTGACATCCGCGGCAGTGATGCCGGGGCAGTTCTCGACGGCCTTGCGGCCGGCTTCAATAAAGAGTTTGGTGGCTTCGGTGGCAAAAATGTCGTTGCGGGTCTTGGTGGAGGGCATCAGCAGCAGTCCGGTCTTCGGATCGAAGAACTGCGGGTTTTCAGCCGTGGAGGAGAGAGTCAGCTCCTCCAGTGCCGTGCGGCGGGTGTCAATGGCAGCGGAATTGAAGCAGGTGTTCACAAGGCGGGTGCCCAGCCGGGTGAGTCCCGGCTGCGCGGCGAAAACATCGCGGACCTGGTCCTGAACCAGGACAGTAGAAGGGACAGCAGTTTCCAGTGATCTGAGCGTAACTGTCATCCTCCATTGTTAGGTGAACTACCTTCCGGGCACAATGGCACCGCGTGGCGTACCCGGTGTGTCCGGGGTCTGAAACCGTGCTGGAACACAATGGCCTGTGCATTTGTGCAGATACGCCATGCGGGATTGGCGATTGAGCGAGGTCACCGCGGGCACCATACTCTTCCTTACTCCGCCGGATGCCTTTGTGCCCGGTTGAGGCCGCAGTGTCAACGTGGACACCAAAGGAGAGAGTGGATGAGCACTGATAATCCCAGGCGGACCGCACGCCAGAAGGCGCCGGTGCCGGAGGGCCTGCGCAAGGTCGTCGTGGCCTCCATGGCCGGAACAGTCGTTGAATGGTACGAATTCTTCCTCTACGCAGCGGCATCGACGCTGGTCTTTGCGCGGCTGTTCTTCCCCAACGCCAACACCGAACTGGACGGCATCATTGCCGCCTTCGTGACCTACGCCGTCGGGTTCGTTGCCCGCCCGGTGGGCGGAATCGTCTTCGGCCACTTCGGTGACAAGTTCGGCCGGAAGAAGCTGCTGCAGCTAAGCATCATCCTGGTGGGCGTCTCCACCTTCCTGATGGGCTGCCTGCCCGGCTTCGACTCGATTGGCTACTGGGCTCCGGCCATGCTGGTGGCGCTGCGCTTTGTCCAGGGCTTTGCCGTGGGCGGGGAATGGGGCGGAGCCGTGCTGCTGGTTGCAGAGCACAGCCCGAACAAATCCCGCGGTTTCTGGTCCAGCTGGCCGCAGTCAGCGGTTCCCATGGGCAACCTGCTGGCCACCGGTGTGCTGTTCCTGCTCTCCGCCACCCTCACCGATGAGGCCTTCCTGGGCTGGGGCTGGCGCGTGGCGTTCTGGCTCTCGGCAGTGATTGTGCTGGTGGGCTACTACATCCGCACCAAGGTCTCCGACGCACCGATCTTCCTCGAAGCACAGAAAGAGGTCGAAACCGAGGCGAAGGGCTACGGCGTCATGGAAGTCTTCCGCCGCTACCCGCGCGGTGTCTTCACCGCCATGGGCCTGCGTTTCGCGGAGAACATCCTCTACTACCTGGTGGTCACGTTCTCCATCACGTATCTGAGGACAGTGGTGGAAACGGACACCTCGCGCATCCTCCTGCTGCTGCTGATTGCACACTTTATCCACTTCTGTGCAGTTCCGGTGGCAGGAAAGATGTCCGATGCGCTGGGCCGGCGGCCGGTATACCTTGCCGGTGCTGTCCTCGGCGCAACGTGGGGTTTCTTCGCCTTCCCCATGATGGATACGGCAAACGACCTGATGATCCTCTCGGCCGTCACCATCGGACTGCTGTTCCACGCCCTGATGTACGCCGGGCAGCCGTCCATCATGGCCGAAATGTTCCCCACCCGGATGCGTTACTCCGGGGTTTCGCTGGGCTACCAGGTCACCTCGATCGTCGCCGGGTCGCTGGCACCGATCATCGCGACCTCCCTGCTGGCCCGGTACGACTCGTCCACCCCGGTGGCGCTGTACCTGCTTGGCGCCTGCATTGTGACGGCGATATCAGTCCTGGTGCTGCGGGAAACCAACGGCATCTCACTGCACGACGTCGATGCCGCCGACGCGAAGGGCACGGCAGACCTGCTGGCCGCGTCCAAGGCTGCGGAGGAAAAGCCCAGCCAGACCCCGGCCGACAAGTAGGCAGCACGCAAAAGCCGCTGCCCGTCAGAAGTCCAGATGCTCCTGACGGGCAGCGGCTTCTGCGTGGACGGCTTCAATGACTGCCTGCACCCGCCGGGAACGCAGGGCCTCCGGGCGGGCCACGGCCCAGATGGGCAGGCGGCGTTCAAAGGATTCCGCCAGCACGGGAACAAAGCCGTCCCGGCCGGCCACCATGAAGTTCGGCAGCAGCCCAACGCCGGCTTCCCGGCGCACCGCTTCGACCTGGGCGAAGATGCTGGTGGCCTGGAAACTGGAACGAGGTTCGGGCAGCCCGGTGGAACGGTGGCCGAGTTCCTCGACGAGGAGGGCGGATTCGACGTAGGAGACAAAACAGTGTTTGGCCAGGTCCGCCGGTACATGCGGGGTTCCGTGGCGCTGGAGGTACCCGGGAGCGGCGTAGAGCCGCAGGACGTAGTGGCCCAGCAGGATCGCCTGCGCGGTCCTGACATCGGTGTGGCCAACCACCACCTCCAGGTCAACGCCGGAGCGGTTCTGGCTGACCTTCCGGGTAGCTGAGAACATTTCCACGCTGATGTTCGGATGCGAGGCCTGAAGCCGGACCAGTGCCGGGGTCACGAACTCGGCGCCGAACCCGTCCACGGTACTGATCCGCACAACTCCTGCCAGCGGGTCAGCGTCCTTGGCCAGTGTGCAGCGCAGCGCGCCCAGGCTCTCCTCAATGGCTTCGGCTGCCCGGACCGCCTCGGCTCCGAGCGCCGTCAGTTCCCAGCCGCGGGGCGTGCGGGAGAGTGTTCTTCCGCCCAGCTGTTTCTCCAGGGCGATGATCCGCCGGGAAACGGTGGTGTGCGTGGTTCCGAGGGTTTCGGCCACGGCGGTGAAGCGGCCCAGCCTCGCCACGGTGAGGAGGATCAGCAAATCGTCGGGACTGGGCAGGCGGCCGGCGGTGTCCAGGATGCTTCCTCCTCCCACAGCTGTGCACGGCTGCACATAGGGTCTGTGGATTCTGGTCTTGAACGCACTCTAGCGCAGGTGCCAGTCTGGTTCCGCGGCGGACGCGCGGCAGCACCAGAGCAGCACAGACCCAGCACAACTCAGGCAGCACCAACTAGGCAAAGGAGCTTAGCGATGGCGGAAGTGGGATGGATCGGACTGGGGAACATGGGTGCCCCGATGGCCGCGAACCTGGTGAAGGCGGGCCACAATGTCCGTGGCTTCGACCTCAGCCCCCGGGCAGTGGCCACGGCAGAAGCCGCAGGAGTGCAGGCCGTGGGCAGTATCGCCGAGGCGGTTGCCGGCGCAGACGTCGTTTTTACGATGCTTCCCAAGGGGGAGCATTCCCGTGCGGTGTACCTTGAGCCGGACGGCGTGCTGGCATCCGCGTCCACGGAGACGCTGCTGGTTGACTCCTCGACGATCGACGTCGAGTCTGCACAGGTAATTCACGACGCCGCTGCTGCCGCGGGATTCCGCTTTGTCGATGCCCCGGTCTCCGGCGGGATGAGCGGCGCCGAGGCCGGAACGCTCACCTTTATGGTGGGCGGGGCCGAGGACGCGGTGGCCGATGCGTCCGGGTTCATTGAGCCGATGGCAGGGAATGTGATTCCCACCGGAGGACCCACCACCGGGCAGGCCGCAAAGATCTGCAACAACCTCATGCTCTTCATCAACCTCGCCGCGACGGCAGAAGGGGCTGTCCTTGCAGACCGGCTCGGACTGGACAAGCAGGTGTTCTGGGACATCGCCTCTGTCTCTTCCGGGGACAGCTGGGCGCTGCGCACCTGGTACCCCGTGCCCGGCGTTGTAGGCACGGCGGCGTCGAACAATGACTTTGAACCGACCTTCACCACCGAGCTGGCGAACAAGGACATCAACCTGGCGATCGCCGCTGCGCAGGACACCGGCACCCCGCTGGAGATCGGTGAGCACGTACAGCAGCTGTTCTCCCGGCTGATCGACGCCGGCCACGCCGGCAAGGACTGCTCCATGATCGTCAAACTCGTGGACGGTTCACTCACCGGCACGCCCGACCAGGTCCCCGCGCCCTAACGGCGCCGTACGAATCGAGAACCCATGCAGCGCATTCCCCACGTCATCAACGGACAACACGTCACCGACGCTGAGCGGTACGGCCGGGTGTTCAATCCCGCTACCGGCAGCCAGGAGAAGGAAGTGGCCCTGGCCTCGGCAGCCCGCGTCGAAGAAGCGATCCAGGCCGCCCAGGCAGCGCTCCCGGCCTGGCGGGCCACCTCGCTGGCACGCCGGACAGCGATCTTCTTCAAGGTCCGCGAGCTGCTGACCGAACGCAAGGCCGAGCTCGCGGCGATCCTCACCAGCGAACACGGAAAGGTCCTCTCCGACGCCGAAGGCGAGATTACCCGCGGCCTGGAGAACATCGAGTTCGCCTCGGCGCTGGCCCTGAGCCTGAAGGGCGAACGCTCCGAACAGGTCGCCTCCGGCGTCGACGTCCATTCAATCCGCCAGCCGGTGGGCGTGGTCGCCTGCATCACGCCGTTCAACTTCCCGGCCATGGTCCCGCTGTGGATGATCGGCAGCGCCCTGGCCTGCGGCAACACAGTGCTGCTGAAGCCCAGCGAAAAGGACCCCTCGGCGTCCGTGTTCATTGCGGAACTCTTCGCCGAGGCAGGCCTGCCGGACGGTGTGCTCAACGTGGTGCACGGGGACAAGGAAGCCGTGGACGTGCTGCTGGAACACCCGGGCGTGAAGGCGGTCAGCTTCGTGGGATCCACCCCCATCGCCCGCACCATCTACCGGCGGGCAGCGGAACACGGAAAGCGGGTGCAGGCCCTGGGCGGTGCCAAGAACCACATGGTGGTGCTGCCGGACGCGGACCTGGACATGGCTGCCGACGCCGCGGTCTCGGCTGCCTACGGCTCGGCAGGGGAGCGCTGCATGGCTGTGAGCGTGCTGGTCGCGGTGGGCAGCATCGCCGATGACCTCGTGGAGGCTGTGCGCTCGCGGATGGTGGACCTGAAGATTGGACCGGGAACCGACCCGTCCTCCCAGATGGGACCGCTGATTACTGCGGAGCACCGTGACAAGGTTGCCTCCTACGTCGCCGGTGCGGCCGAGGAAGGCGCCACCGTGGTGGTCGACGGGCGGGACGAGCAGTTCGACGGCGGCGGCTTCTTCCTGGGCGTCAGCCTGCTTGACCATGTGAAGCCAGGTATGAGGGCCTACGACGACGAGATCTTCGGTCCGGTACTCTCCGTGGTCCGGGTGGAGACGTACGCCGATGCGGTCCAGCTGGTGAACGAGAACCAGTACGGCAACGGTACCGCGATCTTTACGCGCGACGGCGGCGCGGCCCGGGCATTCGAGTTCGACGTCGAGGCCGGCATGGTGGGCGTCAACGTGCCCATTCCGGTGCCCGTGGGATCGTTCTCCTTCGGCGGATGGAAGGACTCGCTCTTCGGGGATACCCACATGTACGGACCGGATTCGATCCGTTTCTACACCCGGGGCAAGGTGGTTACCACCCGCTGGCCCGACCCGTCGACGTCGGAAATCGACCTCGGTTTCCCACAGGTGCTGTAGCCCGGTCAGGCGCGTCGGATCTGGGGCAGCAGCGGGGCCGTGCCGCGCTGCTGCCCCAGCAGGAGAAGTGCCAGCACTGCCTGCACGGCGAGCCCGGATACCAGCAGGACCAGCGCGCCGGCTGTGCTGCTGTTTCCCTCCGGCGGAACTACCAGCAGCCCGGCCGCCAGTCCCGCGTGCACGGCCGCAGCTGTCACCAGAGCTGCCGCACGCAGGCGGAAACTGTGGGAGACCGGTGCCGAATCCAGGACTGAGGCAGTGAAGAGGCAGCCAGTCGCCGCCAGATAGGCGGTGACCATCCAGTGCACCGGCATGGATTCCTGCATGGCACCCAGCAGCGGGGTGTGGAACATGCCCCACATGCCGGCGGCAACCAGCGCTGTGGCCGTCACCGGGTGCGTGAGGAACCTGGCCAGCGGCCCGTTGACCGCGCGGCGCAGGCGTGCTGCCGGAACGTCGTCGAGCGTCAGCAGTGCCAGATCGGCCGGGCGTGAAACCACAATCAGCAGCGGCCCGGCCATCCCGGCCAGGACGTGGGAGAGAGCCAGCGCACCGAAGTCCGAATGTGCCCATCCGGCCAGGGGTTCAAGCACGGTCAGCAGCACGGCCAGGACTCCGGCAATAAAGCACACCAGCCGCCAGGGCGGCCACTGGCCGGACTTTTTGGAAACCACTCCGGCCCAGTACGCGGCGACGGCTGCAACCGCCGGAATCAGGAACAGGGACTCCGCGGGAAAGTCGCCGTGGTTATGCATGCGGTACTTCCCTGCGGGTCGTGAAACGCACTGCCTGGGAGGCCGTCATGCTTTCGAAGCTAACACCGCGCCGGTCCCGGTTGAACCCTGAAGCGAAAACCGGAACGTTGACAGATCCGGATCAGCGGCGAGGATGGACACCATGTGGACGGGGACGCTTGAATTCGATCTGCTGCTTGACGATGTCCATTCGCTGAAGCAAAAACGGTCACTGGTGCGCCCACTGGTTGCTGAACTGCAGCGCAAGTACTCTGTCTCCGCTGCCGAGACGGGCCAGCTGGACCTGCACCGGCGCGCAGAAGTCGGCATTGGGATCGTGGCTGCGGACCGGGCCCACGTCGTCGAAGTCCTGGACAGTGCTGAACGGCTGGTGGCATACCGGCCAGAAGTACAGCTGCTCAGTACCCGCAGGCGGGTACTGAGCAGCGAGGACGAGTAAACGGAACTGGACTGGACGGCGAGGGGAAGAAGCAATGGACCTGAGGAATCGGCGCGGACAAGTGCTCCTCTTCGCTGCCCTGCCGCTGGCGGCAGGGCTTCTGGCCTTCTTCACCGGGGTGCTGCTTCCGGTGAGCATCATGACCGGGATACTGGTGACACTGTCCCTCGCCGCATCCCGGGGCCTGGGAGGCCCGGCAGCGGCCGTTCCTGCGGGGGACCCGGGCAGCCGGAAGGGAGTGGCCCCCTGGTGGAACCGGCGCCGGCGGACGGGGTTCTACGCAGCCCTTTCGGTGCTGCTCATGCTCGGCCTCACGCTGGCACATTCAGCGCTCACGGATACGTGGGGAGGAGGGGACCTCCTGTTTGCCGTGGGCCTGGCAGTTCCGCTTTTCGTGATCCTGCGCCCGCCGCCGCGGACCCGAACCCAGGTGTGACGTGATTGGCTGACCGGCATTCCCACTCCGTGATGCGGGTGTGGGCCTTTGGGGTCCCACCAGTGAACATGTGTCACGGAGTGTGGGAAACGCGGGAGGACGCTGCCGGGCCTGATTCGTCCCAGCCCGGCCCGGCCATGGACTGGGCGACGGAGATGCGCTCCGGGTGGTGCCGCGATGGCGAGCTCCTAGCCGTTCATCCTGAACTTGCCGAGGTATATGCTGTCCGGACGACAGTAAATTGGACCCCAGAAAGAAGTGGGCATGCTTTTCGAGAACCAGGCAGCACTCGTCACCGCAGCAGGAGCCGGCATCGGCCGGGCCATCGCCCTGCGGCTGGCGGCCGAAGGAGCCTCCGTCGTCGTATCCGACGTCAATGACCAGGCCGGCGCTGAAACCGTTGCGCTTATCGAAGCTGCAGGCGGCGCCGCGGCCTATGTGCATGCAGACGTGTCCAGCCCAGACGAAGTAGGCACGCTCGTCCCCTTTGCCCTGGAAACCTTTGGCCGGTTGGATTTGGCAGTGAACAATGCCGGGGTAGGTGCCATGCCCAAACCGGTACAGGAGATCAGTACCGTGGACTGGGACCGGACCGTCAACGTGACTCTCAGGGGGACCTTCCTCGCGCTGCAGGGCCAGATGGCCCACTTCACCGGCCAGGGCCGCGGAGCGATCGTCAATATTGCCTCGCTGGCAGGGATCAGTGCCACACCAAACCTCACCCCGTACGGCGCCGCCAAGCACGGCGTTGTCTCCCTAACGCGCAGTGTTGCCAAGGAATGCGCGGAGGCGGGTATCCGGGTCAACGCCGTGGCGCCAGGCGCCATTGAAACCGCTGCCTTGGCATCGCTGCCGGAGGATGCCAAGGCCGGCTACGCCGCAGAGATCCCCATGAAGCGCCTGGGACAGCCGGAAGACATCGCCGACGCCGTGGCGTTCCTGCTCTCGGACCAGGCATCCTTCATTACCGGCGTTGTGCTGCCGGTAGACGGAGGCACCGAGGCGTAGCCATGGCAAGCGAGCAGAATGCAGTGCTGATTGAACTCCTGAACCGGCTGCTGGCACAGTGGACGGCGCCGGGCTTCACCACGGCAGTGGCGGCCCGTGAGGGCGTGGTGCTGGACTCTGCCGCCCTGACGCTGCTGTCGATCCTGAACAATTCGGGTGCTCAGCGGCCTTCGGCGCTGAGCGAGCGCATGGTTACGGGCGCTTCCAACATTTCCAAGATCACGGCCCGGCTGGAAGAAGCCGGCCTGGTCCGGCGGATGCCGGATCCGAATGATTCACGTGCCTCGCTGATAGACCTGACAGAGGCAGGCACACGGGCAGGACAAGCGCTGAGGCGTTCGGGGAATACCCTGGTTGACCTGCTCCTCCAGGGTTGGAGTCCCCGGGACCGGGCGGAGCTCGTTCGCCTGCTCGCCCGGTTTGAATCCGAGACCCAAAGGGTGGTTGGCACGCTGCGGGACGGCGGTAACTAGCCGGCGGGTGTTCCCCGGGGCGAGCAGGGCCCGGGGAACGCGTGCCTAGTACGCCTTGACCCGCTGCTCCACGAGCAGGTGGATCAGCGCGAACTTCTTCTCGCTGTCGATAGCCCTCAGCGCCGCCTCAACGGCAGCCGGCACATCGGCGTCGTTCTCCACCCGCACACCAAAGCCGCCGAACGCCTGCGCCATCAGCGCGAAGTCCGGGTTCTTCAGCTGGGTGCCGGAGATCCGGCCGGGGTAGTGGCGTTCCTGGTGCGTACGGATGGTGCCGTATTCCTGGTTGTCCATCACGATCACCAGCGGTGTGGCACCGTACTGCGCCGCTGTGGCAAGTTCCTGCCCGTTCATCATGAACTCGCCGTCACCGGCAATCGTGACGACCCTGCGTCCGGGTTCCGCCAGCGACGCCGCGATTGCGGAAGGTACTGAATAGCCCATTGAACCGTTCCGGGCGCTGAGCATCGAGGCATAGCGGCGGGTGGGGAAGTAACGGTGAGCCCAGTTGGTGTGTTCTCCGGCGCCCAGCGTGATGACCGCATCCTCCGGCAAGGTGGGCACCAGATTGGCCATGAGGGTGTCCATCCGGGCGGGGCCGTTGGCGGGCTCAGCCGGCGGCAGGGCAGCGAACTTCTCCTGTTCCTGCCGCATGCGGGAGGTCCACGCCTTCCACTCGTCCTTGACCGGCAGGTCCATCATCACCAGGTCCCGGACGAAGACATCCGGCTTGGCGACGATCTGGTAGGACACGGGACCGGAGCGGCCCCGCAGCGAGGGGTCGATGGTGACCAGGAAGTTCTTTTTCTCCCAGTCCTGCCGGACCACAAAACCATCGGTAATCACATCGCCGGGGACGGTGCCCACAAAGATCAGCAGGTCGGTTTCCTCGAGCAGGTCGTAGGTGGGCTTGGGGCGGCCGTAGCCGATCGGCCCAACGTACGACGGCGAGTCGAAGGAGACGGTGCCCTCGCAGCGCCATTCCGCGGCGGCGGGAAGGTGGTGTTCTTCCAGCCAGCGGGTGAGGGTTTCGGCACCCTCCTGCGTCCAGTCATTGCCGCCGGTGACGAACAACGGCTTGTCCGCGTCCTTCAGCGCTGCCTGCAGGGCCTTCCAGTCCGTTACGGTCATGCCGCCAGGGGCCACCGGGATGGGCGGATGGAGGGCGCCGCTGATTTCTTCCCGGATGATGTCTTCCGGCAGGCCGATGACGACGGGGCCGGGGCGTCCGCTCATGGCCGAGAAGAACGCCTCTGCCACGATCTCGGACGCGCGCTCGGGGTGGTCCAGGACCATGACGCGCTTGGCCCCGGTATCAAACCAGGCCTTGATGTCGAATTCCTGGAAAGCTTCGCGGTCCCGGTGCTCGAAGGGGATGAGGCCCACGAAAAGCACCATGGGTGTGGAGTCCTGCCACGCAGTATGAAGTCCCACGTGCGCATTAGCCGCCCCCGGCCCGCGGGTGACCATGGCGACGCCGGGGCGCTGGTTCATTTTTCCGTCAGCCTCGGCCATGTAAGCCGCGCCGCCCTCGTGCCGGCACACCACGGTCTCGATGGGACTTTCGTGCAGCCCGTCCAGGACGTCAAGGAAGCTTTCTCCGGGCACCACATAGGTGCGCTGAACGCCATGGGCAATAAGGGAATCGACAATGACATGGCCGGCGGACTTCACCCCCTGCCCCTGGGCAGCGGAAGGACGTACCGGAGCACTCTGAGTCATCTTCGACCTTTCTTCATTAAGACTTACGCCTGTGGCTTTCGGCGCGGCATTGCGGCGGAGCGGGCGTTCCTATGTTGTACCCCATGCGCTCCCAGGTTCCGCAGATGATGTGCCAATGTGTCAGCGAAGGCTTTGCATGCAGCATCCGTGGGGGTGCGGGATTCTCGGCAAACGGGACCGTCATGAGGAACAATTGGGCGGGTGAGTCTCACCGTGCCTTCCCAGTCCCAGCCCAGCCCTGCCGCTTCCGCCCAGCTGGACGGCGCCGACCGGATCTATGCGCAGATAGCCGCCGAGCTTGGCGTGGCGTCCTGGCAGGTGCGTGCCGCCGTCGAACTGCTGGACAGCGGCTCCACCGTTCCCTTCATTGCGCGCTACCGCAAGGAAGCGACCGGCACCCTTGACGACACCCAGCTGCGGGAACTCGACGAGCGCCTGCGGTACCTGCGCGAACTCAGCGACCGCCGCCGGGCCATCCTGGAAGCCATCCAGTCCCAGGGCAAGCTCACGGACCAGCTGCGTACGGCGATTGAAGCCGCAGACACCAAGTCCCGGCTGGAAGACATCTACCTGCCCTACAAGACCAAACGGCGGACCAAAGCCCAGATCGCCCGCGAAGCCGGCCTGGAACCGCTGGCCGATGCCCTGCTCTCCAACCCTTCCCTGGTTCCGGAAACGGAGGCCGCCCGCTATGTAGGGGAGGGCGTCCCGGATGCTGCCGAAGCCCTTGCCGGTGCCCGCGCAATCCTGGTGGAGCGTGCCGGGCAGGACGCCGACCTGCTGACGGACGCGCGCGAGAAGCTCTGGAAACAGGGAAGGCTGCGCTCGCAGGTCCGCCCCGGGAAAGAAAGCGAGGGGCAAAAGTACGCCGATTACTTCGACTTCGCGCAGGCGCCGTCGGGCATGCCGTCCCACCGGGTGCTGGCCCTGCTGCGTGCTGAAAAGGAAGGCATCGTAGAGCTGGGGCTCGCCGAAGCCGATCCCGCGGACGGGGATGCCCTCGCTGCAGCCCGGCAGCGCTTTGAGAATTCAGTGGCTTCCCGGTTGGGAGTGGCTGCCCGCGGTGGCGCAGCCGATCCGTGGCTGCGCCAGACCGTGCAGCTGGCCTGGCGCCGGATCCTGGCCAAGCTCTCCGTTGATCTGCGGGTGCGTCTGTTCCAGGACGCGGAAACCGAGGCTGTCCGGGTCTTCGCCGCGAACCTGCGCGACGTCCTCCTCGCTGCTCCGGCCGGCAACCGTGCCACCCTCGGGCTGGACCCGGGGCTGCGCACGGGCGTGAAGGTCGCCGTCGTGGACGGCACCGGGAAAGTGGTGGACACAGACACCGTCTATCCGCACGCTCCTGCCCGCCGCTGGGACGAGGCACTGTCCCGGCTGGCAGCACTGGTGCGCAAACACCGGGTGGAGCTGGTGGCCATTGGCAACGGCACAGCGTCGAGGGAAACGGACAAACTGGCTGCTGAACTTATCCTGGCGGTGCCGGAGGCAAAGCTGCAGAAACTGGTCGTCTCCGAGGCCGGCGCCTCCGTGTACTCGGCGTCGGCACTCGCCGCCGCAGAGCTGCCGGGTATGGACGTGTCCCTCCGCGGCGCCGTCTCGATTGGCCGCCGGCTGCAGGACCCGCTGGCCGAACTGGTGAAGATCGATCCGAAGTCGATCGGTGTGGGGCAGTACCAGCACGACGTCACCGCAGCGAAGCTGGACCGTTCCCTGGACGCGGTGGTGGAAGACTGCGTCAACGCCGTGGGGGTGGACCTGAACACGGCCTCGCCGGCATTGCTGAGCCGGGTGGCCGGCATTGGAGAGCTGCTGAGCGAGAACATTGTGGCCTACCGCAACGCCAACGGCCCCTTTGCCAGGCGGGCAGACCTGAAGAAGGTTCCGCGCCTGGGCGCCAAGGCCTTTGAACAGTGCGCGGGATTCCTGCGCATCACCGGAGGAACCGAGCCGCTCGATGCCTCCAGCGTGCACCCGGAGTCCTACCGGATTGCCCGGCGCATCCTCGACGCCGCCAACGCCAGGATGTCCCCGGCCGGTGCCGACCTCTCCGGCCTTGACCCTGCGGCCTTCGTCGACGAGTCCACCGGCCTGCCCACGGTCCTGGACATCATGGCGGAGCTGCGCAAGCCCGGACGTGACCCGCGTCCGGCGTTCCAGACGGCAACCTTCTCCGAGGGGATCGAGAAGATCTCCGACCTGCGGCCGGGGATGGTGCTCGACGGCGTGGTCACCAACGTGGCAGCCTTCGGCGCCTTCGTGGACATTGGCGTGCACCAGGACGGGCTGGTGCACATCTCGGCCATGTCCTCCAGCTTTGTTTCAGACCCGCGCGAGGTGGTGAAGTCCGGCCAGGTGGTGAAGGTCAAGGTCATGGAGGCGGACCCTGAACGCAAAAGGATCTCACTGACCCTGCGGCTGGAGGATGAGGTGCCCGCTGCCGGGGAGAGTTCCGGCGGCCCGCGCCCCCGTGTCTCCAGGCCGCAGGGCAAGAACCAGCAGGGCAAGAACCAGCAGGGCGGGGCAAAACCCAGGGGAAGCAAGACAGGCAACGCGCCGCGGAAGCCCGCGGCTCCGGACAGCGCAATGGCCGAAGCCCTGCGCCGTGCCGGCCTAGCCTAGGGCCGTTCGGAGCGGCTAACCGTCCGCACTGTCCGGTTCGTTCAAGGCGTCCTCGGGGTGCTGTGCCTGCCCTCCCGGTTCGTCGTCATCGCCGGAATGCGCCGGCGGCACCGTTCCGGCTGCATGGGTGCCCTGCGCCTCACGGATGTTTCCGGCGGATTCCTGTTCCTGCCCGGGCATACGCGGAGCGCCGGTGGGTTCCGGCTGCGGAGCGCTGGGGCCCAGGGGATCCTCGGCCTCGTTGGCCGGACCGGTGGGTTCGGTGGTCATAGCAAGTCCTTTCGGGTGGGGTGTGCTAGCCGGCGTCGGTCTGGCCAAGCAGGCTGTCCTGCAGGTTCTGCAGCAGCTCGCGCGGCGAGGCGTAGACCTGTTTGGCTCCGGCGTCGAGCAGTTCCGCTTCGCTGGTACCGCCGCAGGTCAGGCCGATAGTTGGGATCCCAAGAGCCGCAGCGGACTTTACGTCCCACACGGAGTCGCCCACGAATACGGTCGCCTCCGCCTCCAGATCAGCGGAATCCAGCGCCGCCTGGAGGATGTCCGGAGCAGGTTTGCTCTCATCCGCATCGGAGGAGCTGGTGGCGCTGCTGATCGCATCGTCGGCATCGATTGCCCGGCGCAGTGCCTGCAGTTCCGGTTCGGAGGCAGAAGAAGCCAGCACGACGGCGAGGTCGCGGGACGCGCACGCGCGCAGGAGTTCGGCGGCGCCGTCGAAAGCACGGAGGGAAGGCCAGGAGGTGGAGAAGATCGCCCCGTGGCTTGAGTCGAGTTTTTCCTCCACCTCGGCTTCGGGGTCGCTGCCGAGCAGATGCCCAATCAGTTTGTCCCCGCCCATGCCGATGGCCCGGTGAATGTTCGCCATCGGAATGTCATAGTCCAGCCGCCTGAAGGCCTGCCACCAGGCGACGGTGTGGAGGTAATTGGAATCAACGAGTGTGCCGTCCACATCGAACAGCACTCCGCGCAGCGGCCGGGAGCTTTCAGTCATCACGTATCCCTCGGGTTGGGTGCAGTGTGTCTGAAGAGTCTAACGAGGTCATGCCTCATCGGGTGCGGACACGGGCTTGCCGGGCGGTCCGAGGAAAGCGATCAGCTCATTTTCCAGGGCACTGGTATTGCGCAGTTCGCATTCCCACACCACAAGCGCTTCCCAGCCTGCTGTCCGCAGTGCCTGCAGCGCAGCCGCGTCGCGGGCTACCGTCCGGGCCCGTTTGGCGGCCCAGAACTCCGGGTTGGTCGCGGGGGCATGGGTGCCCGCCGGGCATGAGTGGGTGTGCCAGAAACACCCGTTGACGAAAATGACTTTGCGCCGGCCGGCGAAAACCAGGTCCGGTTTGCCGGGCAGCGCACCCCCGCGGGCTGCACCGTGCAGCCGGAAGCGGTAGCCGGCCCGGTGCAGCAGCTGCCTGACCTTGAGCTCGGGTTTGGTGTTCTTGGACCGGATGCGGGACATGTTCCGGCTGCGCTGTTCTGCGGAGACCGTATCTGCCATGCCGCCAGTCTAGGTCCAGCTGCAGGTTTGCCGTCGGCAGCCGGCGGAAAGGCCGGAGCTCCTAGGCAACGGGTCCTCCGCGGGCATATGTTGGCTGTGGTGTTGCCGGCGAGAGGACAGCAGTTCCATGGCCCACATCAGAATCTTGGCGACCGGGGGAACCATCGCGTCGCACTCGGGGCGGGACGGCGCCGCATCGGTTGGACGCGCGGAGGACATCACGGCATCCCTGTCCGGGCGGCACAGTTACTCCGTCCAGGACATCACGAATGCCAACAGTTTCCGGCTGCGTCTTGCGGAGGTCCGCGCGGTTGCCGAGGCTGTCCAGGCTGCCGTGGCGGACGAGGGGGTGGACGGCGTCGTAGTTACCCATGGCACGGACACCATGGAAGAAACAGCCTTTCTGCTGGATCTGGTCCATGACTCGCGCAAACCCGTCGTCTTCACGGGAGCCCAGCGTCCGGCGGACAGCCCGATGGCAGACGGCCCGGCGAACTTGGAAGAGGCCGTCACCGCCGCTGCGGCCAGTGGGCTGCGCGGAGCGGGTGTCCTCGTGTCCTTTGCCGGTCAGGTCCGGTCCGCCCGCGGCATCCGCAAGACCCATACGGTGGCAGCAAACCCGTTTGGGGGCGGCGTCGAGGTGGCGCACTTCGTTGCCGGTGCACTTCACATCACCGCCGTTCCGGTCCGCCCGGCCCCGCTGCCGCTGCCCGGCGAGGACTTCGACAACGTCCGGGTGGAGATCATCGTGTGCGCGTTGGGGACCACCCCGGACCTGTTCAGCCATGCAGTCCATACCGGCGCTGACGCCGTTGTGCTGGCCGGCACGGGAGTCGGCAACGCCGGTGCCGGTTTTGCCGAGGCCGTGCAGGACGCCGTGCGCGGCGGATGCCCCGTAATCCTGTGCAGCCGGGTGCCCGCCGGCCCAGTGGTTCCTGCCTATGGTGCGGGAGGCGGACTGGACCTGGTGCGCGCCGGTGCCATTCCGGGAGGAGACCTGGCACCCACCCAGGCGCGGATGCTCGCGGCCCTGCTCACGTCGCTGCCCGCCACACAGGATGAAATCCTCCAGGCACTGACCACCGGCACTTCACGGAATAACTAGGGCTGCCGTGCCTAGGTCTCGATCCGGCATCGACCGCCAACAGTTGCCGTCCAGGGGGTCCCAAAATCCATCAGTCGGCTTAGTATTAACGGCACTGATGGTACCCCTTACAAGGAGGTAAGAGATGTCGGGCTACTTCAAGCTGGTGGACGCCCACGACGGCGCTTTCCGGATTAAGCTCATTTCCGGCGACGGAGCACTCATGGCAGTGTCCGCGATGTTCCCCACCAAGGAAGCCGCGGCTGCGGGCATTGAGCAGCTGCGGGAGATCGCAGGAACCGGGCCAGTTGTGGACCACAGCAGGGATGCCGATGTCGTGGCAGAGGCCAACCGCAATACCGGCAGGGCCAAGGCTTCCTGACCTGCCGCAGGCAAGACGTTTAGGCCTTTCGTTCCCGACGCCCGTTTAGGACGCCGGGAACGGGAGGCCTTTGTTATGACTGCCCCTCATCTCCCTCCGCGGCGTCCTGGGAATGTTCCCGGCCGGCTTCCGGCTCGGACGTTTCTCCGCCTTCAGACGGGCTTTCGTTGTGCGTGCGGTCTTCGTCATTCGGAGTGGTGCTCATGAGTGCCTCCAATAGCTGGGTTTTGGCCTCGGTGTTTCAAGTCTAGGAACCTGCGGTCCGTCCCAACAGGGGCGGCGGGTGTCCCGGATGGTCCCTAGGCAGAGTCCGGAAGGGCCGGTAGCGTGGGCGGATGCAGCCAAAAGACGCAGATGTCATTGTGGTGGGGGCCGGGCTTGCCGGGCTGGTGGCCACGGCCGAACTGGTGGACGCCGGGCGTTCCGTGATCCTGGTGGAGCAGGAAGGCGAGCAGAGCCTGGGCGGGCAGGCCTGGTGGTCCTTCGGAGGGCTCTTCTTCGTGGACTCCCCTGAACAGCGCCGTCTGCGGGTGAAGGATTCGGTGGAACTGGCCTGGCAGGACTGGCAGGGGACAGCCGGGTTCGACCGGGATGAGGATTACTGGCCGCGGCGCTGGGCCGAGGCATACGTCCACTTTGCCGCCGGCGAAAAGCGGGCGTGGCTGCACCAAATGGGACACCGGGTCTTTCCCGTCGTGGGCTGGGCGGAACGTGGCGGCTACGGAGCCACCGGACCGGGCAACTCCGTGCCGCGGTTTCACATCACGTGGGGAACCGGTCCCGGAATCACCGCACCCTTTGAATCCAGGGTGCGCGACGGCGTCGAACGCGGTCTGGTGCGCTTGGCCTGCAATCACCGCATGCAGTCCCTGGTCAGCACCGCAGGAGTGGTCACGGGCGTACGCGGATCGGTCCTGGAAACGACGGCGACGCCGCGGGGCCGGTTTGCAGAGCGGAACACTGTGGGCGACTTTGAGTACTCCGCCGGCGCTGTAATAGTCACGACCGGCGGGATAGGCGGGGACCATGACCTGGTGCGGTCCGCGTGGCCGTCACGGCTGGGAACGCCGCCCGGGGCAATGCTCAGCGGCGTGCCCAAACACGTGGACGGACACGGGATCAAAGCTGCCCAGGCAGCAGGCGGACGGGTGATCAACCCCGACCGCATGTGGCACTACGTAGAGGGAATCAAGAACTGGGATCCGGTTTGGCCAAACCATGGGATCAGGATCCTGCCGGGACCGTCCTCCCTGTGGCTCGACGCCTCCGGAAACCGGCTGCCCGTCCCGCTCTTCCCGGGCTTCGACACCCTGGGCACACTCGAGCACCTTCGGCGCACGGGACATGACTACAGCTGGTTCGTATTGAACAAGGCGATCATCCGCAAGGAATTCGCGCTTTCCGGCTCGGAGCAGAATCCCGACCTGACCGGCAAATCAGTCCGCGGTGTCCTCGGCCGGGCTACCGCAGACATCCCCGGACCGGTCCAGAAGTTCCTGGACCACGGTGAGGACTTCCTCACGGCCGGCAGCGTCCCGGAACTGGTGGCGGCGATGAACGCCCTGGCCAAGTCCTCCACGGACGGCAACGCCCCTGTTCTGTCAGTGGAAGCCGTACTGAACGAACTCCAGGCGCGCGACCGGGAGATCGCCAACCCATTCAGCAAGGACGGCCAGGTCACTGCCATCCGGGGCGCACGGGCCTACCTGGGGGACCGGCTAATCCGGACCGCAGCCCCCAGGCCGATCCTGGAGCCCAGGGACGGTCCGCTGATTGCCGTCCGGCTCTCCGTCCTGACGCGCAAGACCCTGGGAGGACTTGAAACCGATCTTGACTCCCGCGTGCTTGGTGCGGAGGGTAAACCAATTCCGGGCTTGTTCGCCGCCGGGGAGGCTGCAGGCTTTGGCGGCGGAGGCATGCACGGATACCGCTCCCTGGAAGGAACGTTCCTGGGTGGCTGCCTGTTTAGCGGCCGGGCAGCCGGACGGGCGGCGTCCCGATAAAACCCGGGAGGCAAGAAGGGCCGGCACCGCACATGCGGCACCGGCCCTTCTTCAGACTCGGGAAGGTTAGGCTCCCGGGTTGTACTTCCTGAACTGGCGGAAAGCCTTCGACGCGTTGAAGTACTCGGTGGACGGCTTCATCCACAGCATGACGACGGCGACGATCGGCAGCAGGATGCTGAGCACCGTCAGGAGAGTCATCAGGGCGCCGGCCGTGGACAGGTTAATCAGGCCGAACGCACCAAGGGCCGCGAAGACGGTGGCAACGATGCGCGCCCAGTTGTGCCCCTTGCGGATGAAGAAGGCAACCAGGAGTGCGATTACCACGCTGACGGCGGAGAAGAAGATGGTGATGGCCGCAGTAACCGCAATGATGGCGTCCATCTCCGAGCCGCTGATCGGCGTGGTGCTGGTCTCCGCGAGCATTTCCTTGAACTCAGAGGAGTTCATCCAGGAAAGAGTCACGGGAATGCTGATGACCGAGACGACTGCCGCGGCGATCAGCAACCAGAATCCCAGGTCAACCTGCTTCGGGCGCACCGGCGCAGGCGGTGCTGCGGGTGCCTGGTTGCTTGAGTACGCGTTGTAGCTGTAGTTGTTTGCCGGAGGCTGCTGCTCGGACATGATTCCCCTCATTGAAGTCTGCGATGCACGTATTTACCGGCAGTTGTGGAAACCACCGATGCATGACAAGACCAGCCTACTGAGCAGGAGTTCTTTCTACCTCCCCAAAAAGGCGGAGTTTTCAGGAAAAGTCCCACTGGTCACTGGGCCGCCGGAACTAGAAACGGCTTTGCCCGTGTTTAGGCGGAAGCAATCCGGTGCTTGAGGCCAAGGCGTACCGAGGACCACTCACTGTCCAGGATCGAAAACACAACCACATCACGCCGTGAGCCGTCCACCCAGATTTCGTTGGACCGCAGCACCCCGTCCTGTTTGGCTCCCAGCCGGGCTATCGCGGCCCGGGAGGCGTGGTTGTGCCAATGGGTACGGAATTCAACCGCAATGCAGTCCAGTTCCTCGAACGCACGGGTAAGGAGCAGGTACTTCATCTCTGCGTTGATCCCGGTTCGCTGGGCGCTCGCGGCAAGCCAGGTGGAACCAATCTCTACCCGGCGGTGCTCGGCCTTGATGTTCATGTAGGTGGTCATGCCGCAGAGCGCACCGGTATCCAGCCGCCGAATCGCCCAGGGCGCCATTGTCCCGGCTGCCTGCTGCTGCAGTCTGGACTGGACCTCCGCGGCCATGCCCTCCGGAGTCGGAATGCGGGTGTACCAGAGGTTCCACAGATCCCCGTCCCGGACGCCTTCAATCAATCCGGGAACATGATCAGCAGAGAGCGGTTCCAGACGGACCGTTTTGCCCTCTATCGGGACGGGCGTTGAAAAACCGGCAACAGGCATCGACATAAGGCCAATCCTAGGATTCAGGGAACTCCACGGCGGCGATCAGCGGGAACGTCGGAGTGGCGGATCCGCCTTCGGGCTCGATCGTCAGCGCTGCGCCGCCGGCAGGCACAAGATCTCCCGTGAGCCAGGTCCGGACTGCTCCGCCGGAGAACCGCACATCGGGCAGCGCAGCTCCATCATCCAGGAGCCAGAGCTGATATTCCTTGCCGGTTCCCGGGTCCGGCAGTCCGGAGGCTACGAACAGGGCGGAATCCTGCTCCCTGGAGTAGACGAGTGTTGCCGGCTCGCCATTGACGTCAACACTCTCCGCGGTGACGTCAGCCGCGGTCAGCAGCCGATTCTCGCGTTGCTGTTCCTGGGCCGCCGCCTGTTCCTGCTGCTGGCGCTCCTGTTCAGCTCCCAGACTCCAGCCGGCAACGGCGATTCCCGGTATGAGCACTGCGGCGGCAGCAGCTGCAAGCAGCCGCCGGTTCCGGCGCTGCCTTCGCTCCTGCAGCGAGGAAACCCTATTACCCGGCGGGGCTGCAGGCTCCTCGGCAGGCACTGCTTTCAGCCGGCTATCGGTCCCGGGCCTAATACCGTGGATAGCTGAAAGCACGGACGCCCTCAGCTCAGCGGGCGGCTCCGTGGCCGCGGCTGATGCGAGGTGTTCACTGGCCTCGGCGTAGCCCGCAACCTCCTCGCGGCACTGGGGACAACGGGCCAGGTGCTTCTCGAAAGCCGCGCGCTCCGCAGGTTCAAGTGCATCCACGGCGTACAGGGCAGCCAGCTCATGCAGATCGGCGGCGCCTGCGCCGTCGGTGTAACCGTTGTTCATGGCTGTCCCCCCAACGCCGACCGCAGGTTGCGTAAGCCGTCCCGGATCCGTGCCTTGGCTGTGCCCAGGGGGATATCAAGCTGCCGGGCGACCTCTTGGTATGTGCATCCCTGATAGTAGGCCAGGCCAAGAGCCTCACGTTGAAGCGGCGTCAGCGCGGTAAGCCCGGCACGGACCTCTGTCACGTCCATAGCCTCTTCGACTTCCTGCCAGGTTTGGTCCGGTGACGTGATGTTCTGGCGGCGTTCATAGACTTCTTCACGGTCCCGTTCCTTCACAACCTGCCGAATCCTGTCCACGGCGCGCCGGTGCGCCAGCGTACACAGCCAGCCCAGCACGGTGCCGCGTTCCGGGACGAAACTGCCCGACTGCTGCCAGGCCATGAAGTACACCTCCTGGGTGACTTCGGCTGCCATCTCAGGAGAGCGGGTGACTCGCAGAGCCAAACCGTAGACCTTCGGGGAAGTGGCATCGTAGAGCGCTGCGAAGGCGGCTTCGTCTCCCAGGCTGCTGCGCTGCATCAGCTCCACGAGCAGCTCAGCGCCTGCCGGATCCCGGGGCTGCCTGCGGCCGGTATCAGGATCGGTCATCGGCTCCCACTGGGTATCCCTTCGGCGGATCCCCGGCTTCGGGGCGTTTCTGAACTCTGCCACATCCACCTCCGCGGGCGCCACCTCATCCTTCCCGGACAAGGCCCGGGACGGGGAGGGTAACAACTCGCTCTGTGAAACCGGATCCGGCATGCCCCTAATTCGGTGCCGGAGGCCCGGCGGATGCCACCGGCGCAAAAGTATTTTGGCAGGGGACCCATCCGGCAGATCATCTGCTCCGAATGAGTGCTGTATCCGCGCAAAACGTGCGCACCGTCACAGAAGGAGCACACCATGAACACGAAGACGCGACTGCTTGCCGTTCCAGCCCTGGCACTGGGTGCGCTGGCGCTCTCCTCCGCTCCAGCGCTTGCCCACGGGGACGACTCGTGGTCCGGCCAGGCCACCCTTGGCACCATGAACAACTCCGGAACTACCGGACAGGCCATGGTCGATGTACACGGTATGGACGCCACCGTCACCGTCAATGTGTCCGGAGCGGCCGAGACATTTATGGACGGGCCCTTTCCCCACGCCCAGCACATCCACATTGCAGCCCAGGGAACCTGCCCGGGGCCGGACGCAGACACGGACGGCGACGGCGTGGTCAACACCACCGAGGGCCACCCCTTCTATGGGCACATCGGAACATCGCTGACCACTGAAGGCGACACCAGCGCGGACTCAGCGCTCGCCGTCGAACGCTTCCCGGGCGGGTCGTCCTACACCTACGAGCGGACGCTCGAACTGACTCCCGAGACCGCCGCGTCGCTGAAGGACGGTTCCGCCGTAGTGGTGGTCCATGGTGTGGACCCGGAGCGGATGCCTGAGGCAGCAGCGGCCAAGATGTCCGACCTGGACCCCGCACTGCCTGCCGCTGCAACCCTTCCGGCCGCCTGCGGCACCCTTGCCGCCTCCCAGATGGCAGCAACGCCGGAAGGGGGAGCTGCCACGGGCATCGAGGCCGGGGCATCGAACTCCGCAGGGCTGACCGTCGCCGGAGCCGGAGCCGGACTCACCGCGCTGGCCCTGGGAATCGCAGCGGTTGCCCGCCGCCGTACCCGTGCCTGAGATATGGCCGCCTCGGGTTCCGGCCATCGCGCAGGGAGAACTCTCTGCGCGGTGGCCGGCGTACTTCTCGCTGCGGGCTGCGCTGGCAGTCCTTCTGAAACCGGTCTTTCGGACAGGCCGGAGAGCGCTGCGGCAGCCGCGTCGCCGTCTGCCGCGCTGCCGCCTCCCGCATCCAGTCCAGCGCCGGAGGCTGCGCAGCGCCCGTCCCCGCCGGAATCCCTGCACATCCCGGCCACCGGCACGCAGTCCCGGTTGCTGCACCTGGGGCTCCGGGACGACGGGTCACTTGACGTGCCGCCGGAACCGCCTGGATCTCCGGCGGGCTGGTATACCGGTTCACCGGCGCCCGGGCAGCAGGGTCCGGCAGTGCTCCTGGGACACGTGAACGCCACGGGCGGCGGGCCGGGTGTGTTTGCCGACCTGAAGTCCCTGAAGGCGGGAGACGTCATTGAAGTGGGACGCGAGGACGGCACCACAGCTGTATTCACCGTTGACCGTGGGGAGCAGTACGGGAAGGAGGGGTTCCCGACCCTCGAGGTCTACGGGAACACGGAAGGGGCAGAACTGCGCCTCATAACCTGCGACGGGTTCGATCCCGCCACCGGAGAGTTCGAGGACAACTACGTGGTGTATGCCGTGCTGGATCCCGGGGCCGGTGGTGCAGGGGAATAATCGGGAACCCCAGCCCCTTGGATAGATAGATGCAATAACATGTATCTATCCAAGGTCGAGGAAGGTGCCGTCGTGGCCGAACGCAGGATTGTTGCAGTAACCGCCGGGTTGGGGACGCCCTCATCCAGCCGAATGCTCTCCGACCAGCTGGGCGTTGCAGTCCAGGCCCGGCTGCAGGAGCTGGGACACAATGCCGCGCTCACCACGTATGAGCTGCGCGAATACGCCGTGGACATCGCGAACGCGATGGTTTCGGGCTACGCGGCGCCGAAACTGGAGGCGCTGCTGAACGAAGTGTCCGACGCCGATGCCCTGATCGCCGTCTCGCCTGTCTTCAGTGCTTCGATGAGCGGCCTGTTCAAATCCTTCTTTGATGTCATGGACAAGAACGCGCTGGACGGCAAACCCGTACTCGTCGGCGCAACGGGTGGCAGCGCCCGGCACTCGATGGTGCTGGACTTCGCCCTGCGTCCGCTCTTCGCGTACCTGCGGGCCCGGGTTGCCCCAACGGCTGTTTACGCTGCACCGGATGACTGGGGCGCCGGCAGTGCTGGAGTGCTTGACCTGGACGGGAGGGTTCGCCGTGCCGGCGCCGAACTGGTGGCCCTGCTCGGCGATGCGCCGGCGGCTAAACCGCGGCGGGCTCCCAGTGAGTCACTGCCCTTTGAGGAACTGCTGGCCCAAATCCAGCCGCGGAGCTAGGCATTATCGGCGGAGGGGATCTAAAGCGCCCAGCTCCGGCGCCGAGGTTCCCTCCGCGATGGAATCTGCCAGGAGGCGGCCGCTGACAGGGCCGAGGACGACGCCCCACATCCCGTGTCCACCGGCTGCATAGACCCTGTTGGAGCGCAGTCGCCCCAACACGGGCAGGCCGTCTGAGGTAACCGGACGGGAACCCACCCAGGTGTCCCGGAGGGAGGAGAAATCCACCCCGTGAAGCACGGGACTGGCCGCTGCAACGATGGACTTTACCCGTGCCTGCACCAGTTGCCCGTCCGGGCTGCGGAATTCCATGGTTCCCGCGATGCGCATGCCGTCTTGGTACGGGGTAGCAACCACACGCTCTTTCGGCAGGTAGATCGGCCCGTCCAACGGGAATGCCGAGTCCACGGTGAAGGAATAGCCGCGTCCGGCCTGAAGTGGGACGCGCAGCCCCCATTGGCGGGCCAGGCGGGGGAGCCAGGCTCCTGAAGCGAGGACCAGCACATCGGCTTGGAGGACCCCTCCCTGGGAAGAAACGACTTGGACACCCTTGGCGGATTCCGCAGTTGTAACGGCCTTCCAGCCTTCCAGTACGCGCCCGCCCCTTCGGCGGACGGCCGCACACAATCCCTGCACGAAGACTCCGGGGTCCACATAGCCCTGGCCCAGCACTGTAAGTGAACTGGTGATAGCCCTTGAAAACTGCGGTATGTGGGCTGCGGGACCCACGCTGAGAGGCTGGCCCAGCGCTGCAAGTTCGCCGAGATGCTCCCGAAAGTGCGCGGCGTCGCCTTCATTGCGAAAACCGACGGCATAGGGAGCCGGGGTGACGGACGGTATTTCGGCCTCCACCGCCATTTCCTTGAACGCTTTGTCCGCCTGCCTACAGAGCGGCACCAGTGCCTCGGCGGTCCGCCGCCAGCGGGATGGGGTCATGTTCCGGGCAAACCTTGCCAGGAAATGCCATAGCGCCGGATTGGGCTGCATTGGTATGTGCAGCGGTGCATCCGGCCGGAAGAGCCCTTCAACGCCGTGTTTCCACGCTCCGGGTTCAGCCAGGGGAGTCACGAGTCCCGGTACTACCCAACCCGCGTTCCCCCAGCTCGCTCCGGAACCTGGACGGCCGGCATCGACGACCGTTACCTTCAGGCCCCGTTCCTGCAGGTGCCAGGCCGTGGACAGGCCTACGATCCCCGCCCCGACAATTACGGCACTCGACGGCGCCGTAGAAGATGACTGTTCCAAGTTGCTCCTAGAGGTGTCGGCTCATCCGTTTTTCGGCCAGCACTGACAGCCAGGTGGCGGGAATGGATATTGCCGCGTACAGGATTCCGGCTGCTATGAAGGCCGGCAGGTATTTGAAGGTTGACGAGCCTGTTGAATACGCCTGGCTCATGAGTTCGGGGACTGCAACGGTGTATGCGAGCGAGGTGGCTTGGAAGAGCAGCACAGCGAATCCCATCAGCGATGGCAGCGCGATCCTTAGCCCCTGCGGGATCACGATGAACCTCAGGCGGTCGCCGGCACTTAGCCCCAGCGCGTCAGCGCCCTCAACTTCTCCGGAGGGGACCGCCTGGATACCTCCGCGGATCAGTTCGGCGGTGTACGCGGCGGTGGTCCAGGTCAGGGCCAGGCAGGCCGAAACCAGTGACGACAAAGTGATTTGGACGTTCGGCAGGCCGTAGTACATAAGCTGCAGGAGCACCAGCGCCGGGGCGCCGCGGCCCACCTCGACGAAGAACACCGAAATCCACCGCAATACCCGGTTGGGGGTTACGACGCCGAAGGAAAGAAGGAGGCCAAGCGGAAGACCCAGCAGCAGGCTCGAGACCGTGAGCACCAGGCTTGTCTGGAGTCCTCCCAGCATGGTGGGAAGCAGGGCTGTGACGTCTGGGAGGAGTCCGTTCACCGGGCCACCACCTTCCGCATCTTGGTGTCGAGGTGTCGGGACAGGATGCCCAGGGGCAGGCTGAGGGCAATGTAGACACCCGCTGCGATAAAGAAGATGAGAATGCCCTCGCCGGACTGGCGGGCATACTGATTGGACATGTAGACGATTTCCGCCACGCCAATGGTGGAGGCGATGGAGGAATCCTTCAGCAGGCCGATGCTGTACGTGGTGTAGGAGGGGATCGCGGTGCGCCAGGCCTGGGGACCCACCACGCGGCGCCAAAGGGTCGTCCGTGTGAACCCCAAGGCACTGGAGGCTTCCCATTGTCCGGAATGCACGGAACTGATCGCCCCGCGGAATATCTCGGCGAGGTAGGCGGCCGAGACGAGCCCGAGTCCGATTACTCCGGCCTGCAGGGCGGTAAGGCGGAGCGCGCCGACCGATACGCCGTAGTACAGGATGAAGAGCCAAACGACTGGCGGGACGCCCCGCAGCAGGTCGATGATTCCACGACTGAGCAGCCACAGCAGGCGGTTTCCGCTGCGCAGGCCTGCCAGCAGCGGCAAAGCGGCGACTGTGCCGAGTGCCAGGGAAAGCACCGTCACAAGGATGGTCATGGGCAAACCGATCAGGATGGCCTGGAGCATCTGCATGGGATCAGCGCTCCAGGACGGCACGCAGGAAGCGGCGGGTCCGTTCGTGCTGCGGATCGCTCATGACCTCGTGGGGATCTCCGGATTCGATGATGCCGCCGTCGGCCATGACCACCAGCTCATCAGCCACATTGGCCGCGAAGCCCATCTCGTGGGTGACCACAATCATCGTCATGCCCTCGGCAGCCAGCTCCTTCATTACTTCCAGCACCTCGACGCCGACTTCCGGGTCCAGCGCGGATGTGGGTTCGTCGAACAGCATGACGCGCGGACCGAGTGCCAGCGCCCTTGCGATCGCGATTCGCTGCTGCTGCCCGCCGGAACACCGGGCGGGGTACTGGTCGGCCTTATCTGCCAGGCCCATCCTGGTGAGCAGTTCCATTGACTTGGCATTGGCCTCTTCACGGCTGCGCCCGAGTACCCGTTCCTGCGGCAGGCTGATATTCCGCAGTACGGACATGTGCGGGAACAGGTTGAAGTGCTGGAAGACCATGCCTGCACTGCGCCGAAGCGCGGCCAGATTCCGGGCTGATACCTTGGCCCCGGCATTGATGAGGTGGCCGTCAATCTCAATCTCACCGCTGTCCGGTTTCTCCAGCAGGTTCATGCAGCGCAGCACTGTGCTTTTGCCGGCGCCGCTGGGACCGATCATTGCTGTTACCGAACCTTCCGGGACGGACAGCGAGACATCACGCAGGACTACGTGGTCGCCGTAGGCCTTGGCGAGGTTCCGGACCTGGACTACCAGGTTGGTCGATACGGGAGCGATACGGGACATGGTGCGGTCCATCCTTCTACTTCGTGATGCGGACCGGTTGCCCCAGGTCCGCAGCGGCCACTGCACGGGCAACGGCCAGGTCTTCCCACGGCATGCCTGTGGTCTTGAATACGGCGGGTACGCCTTCCCGACGGGACCTGCGGCCCGTCACCAGGTCAGTTAGGGTGATCAGGTCCGGCGGGTCAGCCATTGCTCCCAGCTGCACGGCCTGGATGACGTCTCCGGCTTCCCGGAGTGCGGAATCGCAAGATTCGACAACGACGGCGCTGCGCCCCATCAGCGCCTCGTCGACTTCACGGGCGCTCGGCTCGTGTGAACCGACGGCGATCACCACAGTGTTGGAAGAAACGAGACCCGAATCAAAGAGCGGTTCCCTCGCCGCAGTGCAGCAGATGATTACATCCGCTTGCGCTGCTGCTCCGGCGTCCGCAGCGCGTGCAGCAAGCCCGAGTTCACGCTGTGCACGCGCTGCGAGCGAGGCCGCCGCCTCGGGATTGCGCCCAACCACTGCAACCTCGCTGATGGTGAAGACGTCGTCGAAGGTCCGGATGTGTTCCCACGCCTGCACGCCCGTGCCGAAGACCACTATTCTCATTCCGTCGCTCTCCACGAGCAGGCGGGCTCCGAAGGCGGAAACAGCAGAAGTCCTCAGGTTGGTCAGCTCGATCCCATCCAGCACCGCCCTTGGTTCGTTGTTCGGCCCCCCGAACAGGACATACAGTCCCTGGATCACGGGAGCATTCCGTGACGCGTTCTCCGGAGTGATGGTCAGCAGTTTCGTGCCGACCGCGCCGTCGAAGGCAGAGGGCATTTGCAGGAACTGGCCGGAGGGAAGCTCCACGCGGGTCCGCGGAGAGTCCTTCTCCGGATCCAGTCCGGAGAGCAGTGCGGTGTGAAGGGCATCCACCGCTCCGGAAGGACTTAGGGCCCTGCGCAGCCGGGCACCGTCGATAAACCGGACCGTTGCGGCATCCATTTGTTTTCCAGCGCCTTACTGGATCAGCCGGGGTTCGCCGGTTTCCGCTGCGGATTCAGGTAGACCGTTGGCGGTCAGGATCTCGGCGACCGTGCCGTCCTCCTTCATCTTCTCGATGCTGGCGTCCAGCGCCTCGGTAAGACTTGAGTTTCCCTTCGTGTGCGGGAAGCCGATCTGTGCAGCGTCCTTGGACGCAATAACCCGGTCGTCCGGCTCAACAACTTCCACCGAGAAGTCTGCGGAATCCTTGTACATCTGTGCTGCGGAGCCGAATCCGTCCAGGCCTACCTGGATGCGGCCGGACTTCAAGTCAGCCTGCATTTCCACGGCGCTCGGATAGATGGTGAGCGCATCACCCAGCACAGCCTTCATATCGGCAACCCACAGGTAACCGTCAACCGTTCCCACCTTGAGCGATTCCATGGCGGGAATGGAGGTAACGCCGTCGGCGGAGATGGATGACATGTCGTCGGTGTAGACCGGTGCGGAGAGGTCCACGATTTCGGCGCGCTGGGCGGTGCGGTAATAGCAGCCGATCGCAACGTCGGCGCGGTTGCTCTGGACAGCGGGGATAGTGCCGGCATATGAGGTTGGTTCGAGCTTGAGCTCCAAGCAGTTCTCTTCCGCGAATGCGGCGATCAGGTCTGCGTCGGCACCCGTTGCCTTGCCGCTGGAGACGGAGGAGAAGGGTGGGAATTCAGGGGCTGCCACGGTCAGCACGCCCTCCTGCAGCGTCTCGACTTCGTGCTGGGGCACGCAGTCATCGGCAACGGAGGAGGCAGAGGTATCACCGCCGCAGGCAGTGAGGGCCAGTACCGCAAAGCTGGTGGCGGCGAGGGCGAGAGTGCGTTTAGCCATTGGTCTGTCCTTTGAGTGGAGTAGGGTGAGATATGACCTGTAATACACAACCGGTTGTCGATAACTCTCGGGGTATGCGGATTCGATGTCAAGGTTTTTCTGTATATGGCGCTGCCCAGAGGCGAAATTCATTGACAAATATGGCCTATCCTGATTTCGACAAGATAAGGGGCTCTTCTTATGCTCGAAAGTGATTCCGCCCCCGTGATTGGACTTCACGGGCTCACCCTCCACCGGGGCACCCTCAAAGACGAGGCGCTTGCCGTAGTTCGGTCCGCCTTGCTGTCCGGAGACATGAAGCCGGGACGTATTTATTCGGCAAACTCACTGGCGGCCCAGTTGGGGGTTTCCAACAGTCCTGTGCGCGAAGCAATGATGGATTTGGCCGGCAAGGGACTGCTCGAAGTCGTACGCAATCGTGGCTTCCGCGTTGTGGAAATGACGGATGCCGACCGGCAGGAGGTTTACGACCTGCGGATGCTGGTGGAAGTCCCGGCGGTTGTACAGGCAGCGCAGCGCGGCCTCAGCAACAAGGAGCAGTCGGAGGTCCGGCGTCTGCTGCAGGAAGTGCTGGACACAGCCGAGACCGGCGATCTGCGCAACTATTTGGATGCCGACCAGGCCCTGCATATGGGCATAGTTGCCCTGCTTGGGAATCGCCGACTGTACGGCATCGTCGAAAACCTGCGCGACCAGAGCCGGGTGCGCGGTTCCTATCACCTAACTGAACGCGGCGTCCTCGCGCAGAGCGCACAGGAACACCTCCCGATAGTCGAGGCCCTGATTTCCGGCGAGTCAGAGGTGCTTCAGCGGCTCATGGTGGAGCACCTCTCCTACGCCCGACCGTAATCCGGAGGAAGGTGCGGCGGCCTCCACCAGTGCCTCCAGGAGCCGCTCGACGCTTGCCCGCCGCAGCATCGCCGGCCTGGCCATAGCGACAATCGTCCTTTCTGCGCCCGAACCTAACCGCATGATGGTCCTGTCGGCTGGGTACAGGGCGAGCATGGATGCCGTGGCCAGCGTTGCCCCGGTGCCCTGGTCTGCGAGTGCCAGGGCAAGAGCCGTATCCATAACCGTGTGTTCAGTCTCCGGGACAATGTCCTCGGTTTCGAGGGCGGAGCGTGCAGCCCGGCCGAACGCTGAGGCAGCTGGCGGCAGTATCCAATGGCGGGCTTCGGCTGGCCGGCCTGCGGCGCCGGGCCGGCCAGCCGCGCACACCACCAGAAGGTCTTCCCGCACCAGCGCCCGCCGGGTGATTTCCGCCGGGGTCTTCACCGGAACAGCGCTGTATTCGAGCCCCAGGGCGGCGTCAACACTGCCGGACAGGATAGCGGCGAGGGCGTGGTCCGGCTCTACTTCCCGGAGTTCAACCCGCAGTTGCGGATCTGTCCTCGCCAGCAGGCCCAGTGCGGGCACCGCGCAGGCGAGAGCGGCGGAGCCGAACACGCCCAGCCTGACTGCCGAATCGATTCCAGATCCCATCTCGTCCAGGGCGGCCGAGGCTTCCGATTCGGCTGCGAGCACCCCGAGAATGTGCCGGTGGAGGATTCGGCCGGCATCAGAGAGAAGCAGCCGTCGTCCGTCGCGGATAAAAAGCGACTGGCCGGTTTCCTTTTGCAGTGCCGTCATCTGCTGCGAAATAGCGCCAACGGTGTAGCCCAGCTGTTCGGCAGCTCCGCGCATGGACCCTTGCTCAGCCACCGCAGCAAGCATCCTCAGTTGTCCCAAGGTCCAGTTCCTCATGCGAGCTCCTGCGTTTAGCTTTCCTAAAGGATTTTGGAAAGAAAATTTAGCTTGACCTTCTCAAGGCGCCATCTAGAGTGTTATATATAACCCGTAACCAATAGCCGAAATATTCCACTTAGCTTAGCGGCTTACGGTTTCATCCTTTCTTCTCGTGCTGTTGGATCGACCGCAACGGCACCCTTCCCCATCTCAAGAGGAGGTCCGCCTTGGCGAACCAGGTGGTATCACTCTCCGGAGAAACGACGCAGCCAAGCAGGGCAGACGTCGTCATTATCGGCGGGGGAATAATGGGGGTCAGCATCGCCTACCACTTGGCGTCCGCAGGAGTCCGCGGGGTTGTTGTCATAGAACGTGCGGCTCTGGGCTCCGGGTCGTCCGCCAAGCCGTTAGGCGGGGTGCGTGCAACGTTCTCCGATCCGGCGAACGTTGCCCTCGGGAAGCGCAGCTTGGACGCCTACAAACGTTTTGGCGAAGAATTCGGAGCAGACATTGGGCTGCGTCAGGTTGGCTACCTCTTTCTCTGCCGCAGCGAGGCTGAAGTGCTGGACTGTGAGGCAAGTGTTGCCGTGCAGAATTCGTTTGGCAGCAACTCCAGGATGATCTCCGGCGCCGAGGCAGCGCGGATCAACCCATTCCTTGATCCGGAAGTGCTGCTTGCCGCATCCTTCTCCCCGCAGGACGGTTATGCCGAGCCTTCCCGTGCAGTTGCGGCATACGCCGCCGCGGCACAGGCGGCCGGGGTCCGGTTCCTGACCGGGACGGAGGTCCTGGCAGTGGAAACCGCGGCGGGGTCCATTCGCTCGGTCACCACCAACCGGGGGACCATCCGGACGGATTCCGTTATCTGTGCTGCCGGCGCCTGGTCCCGCCACGTTGGCCAGATGGTGGGAGTGGAGCTGCCTGTCACGCCCGTTCGCAGGCAAATTGGCATGACACGCCAGCAGCCGCAGCCGTATCCGGAAGTCCCGTTCACGTTGGATCTCTCAACCACGATGTACTTCCACAACTATGGCAACGGCATGCTGCTCGGGATCTCTAACCAGCAGGCACCGGGTTTCGGACGGGATTTCAGTTTCGAGTGGCTGGGGGAGTTCAACGCGGCCGCACGGATCTGCGCGCCGTCCCTGGCCGAACCGGACCTGGAGTTCGGCTGGGCGGGGCTGTATGAAAACACCCCGGACCACAACGCCCTGATCGGTGCTTCCGACGAAGTATCGGGCTTCTTCTACGCCACCGGTTTCTCCGGACACGGATTCCTGCAGGGGCCCGCCGTTGGGGAACTGGTCCGCGACCTCTATCTCGGCAGACAGGGGTTCATGGATGTTTCAACTTTCTCCGTAACCAGGTTCCACAACGACGACGAAGCGCTGGTACGCGAAGTCCACATCATTTGATTGCCGGACCACGGCCAACCGGACTAGTCACTCCCCAGGAAGGACAAAGATGAGTTTCCACCACCTCTGGCAGCTGAGGGCGGAGTTCGCCCGCAGGCTGTCAGCCATGTACGGCACAGAGGTCCCGGCCTACAACACCCTGGTAGACGTTTCAACACAGGTGAACCAGGCCTACCTCCTACAGCACGGAGCGGACGCGGAGCGCCTAGGCAGCATCGACCGCGTCACAGCGGAAAGGCATGGCGCCATCCGTGTTGGGTCCGAACGCGAAATGTCCCAGGTGGCACGGATCTTCGCAGCATTCGGCATGTACCCGGTGGGCTTCTACGATCTCCGTGACGCCTCCAAATCAGCAGTGCCCGTGGTCTCTACAGCGTTCCGTCCCGTCACGGCAGATGAACTGGCCCGCAATCCGTTTCGGGTTTTCACATCAATGCTCGCGGTGGAGGACCCCCGGTTCTTTGACCCGGCCCTGCAGAGCGAACTCAAGGATTTCTTTGACCGCCGGGAACTCTTCGGCCAGGAGCTCCTGGAGCTGGCTGACCGCGCCGCCGCCGGCAGCGGACTCGAGGAAGAGGAAGCCGGACGGCTGCTGGAGCTGGCAACCGGGGCCTTCGAGCTCTCCGCTGAACCCGTGGACCATGACTGGTACCGGCGGCTGGAGGCGATCTCCGCGGTCGCCTCGGACATTGGGGGAGTCACCAGCACCCACATTAACCACCTCACTCCGCGGGTCCTGGACATTGACGCCCTCTATGCAGGCATGGAAGCCCTCGGAATCACCATGATCGACGAAATCCAGGGTCCGCCGCGGTGGGACGGACCGGACGTCCTGCTGCGGCAGACATCCTTCCGTGCCTTGGGCGAGGAACGGCTCTTCCGTTATCCCGACGGTTCCGTCCGGAAAGGGGAACTCCGGGTGCGGTTTGGAGAAGTCGAAGCCCGCGGCATTGCCCTGACGCCTGCCGGCAGGGACCTCTACGACCGGATGGTCGCGGATGTGGACCGGCGTCTGCAGGATGACCCTTCCCAGGACAGCCAGGGCGCTGCACGCGCTGTCTGGGAGGAGAACCTGCCCCGCACGGAGAAGGAGCTGGCCGCACGCGGCCTGGCCTACTTCACCTTTACCGCGGACAAGGCAGCCGCAGCCGGCCTGCCCCAAGGCCCGTTCACACTGGCTGAACTGATCGAGTCAGGGGCCGCCGTACCCGAGCCGATCGTCTACGAGGATTTCCTGCCCCGCTCCGCAGCCGGAATCTTCCAGTCCAATCTCACTGACGAGGGATCGAAAAATGAGTCCGAACTGGCAGCGGACTACGACATGGCGCGGATGTCCGGCATTATCGGGCGCCCCGTGCACGATCCCTATGAGCTGTACCAGCGCCAGCAGGACGGCTCGGTGCGGGCCCTTGCGGATGCTCTCGGCATAGATCTCCTCCCCTCCACGGCCGAAGCCGCTGCGGCAGCAACCGGCGCCGGCAACTGAACGAACACCACGTCCATCTATCCGTTTGGCATTCGGTGCCATCCATCCACAGACAGGAACCCACATGACTTCGATCGCCCAGACCACGGAGCTGGCCCCACGCATCCAGAACGCACTTGCTGCCTGCGGTGTTACGAATGACGCCTACGGCGAGGACCGCGCCACCCGTTCGCCGCTGACCGGCGAACCCCTCGTCAGTCTGCGCAACACTACGGACGAAGAGGTGGAGGCAGCCATCGCGGCAGCCCATTCCGCCTTCCTCTCATGGCGGGAGGTTCCCGCTCCGGTACGCGGAAATGTGGTCAAGCGGTGGGGCGAGCTGTTGACCGAGCATAAGGAGGACCTGGCCGCGATTGTCCAGGCCGAGGCCGGCAAGATCACCTCGGAAGCGCTCGGCGAAGTGCAGGAGATGATCGACATCTGCGACTTCGCAGTCGGGCAGTCCCGCATGCTTTACGGCAAGACCATGCCGTCGGAGCGGCCGGGTCACCGGCTGATGGAAACCTGGCATCCACTCGGGGTGGTGGGTGTGATTTCGGCATTCAACTTCCCGGTCGCCGTGTACTCATGGAACACCGCCCTGGCCTTGATCGCCGGTGACACAGTGGTCTGGAAGCCGTCCGGCACGACCATGCTCTCCGCGCTGGCCACCAACGCCCTCCTAGCGAGGGCGGTGGCCGAAAGCGGCGCACCGGCTGAGATCCATCAGCTCATCGTGACTGACCGCGGCGGAGCGCAGCGGCTCATTGAGGACGAGCGTGTAGCACTGGTATCCGCGACCGGGTCCGTGCGAATGGGCCGGGAAATCGCTCCGAAGGTGGCAGAGCGCTTTGGCCGGACCATCCTGGAGCTGGGCGGAAACAACGGTGCAATCATCACCCCGAGTGCTGATTTGGATCTGGCACTGCGCGGCATTGTGTTTGCCGCCGTCGGGACCGCAGGGCAGCGCTGCACCTCGATGCGGCGGCTGATTGTGCACGAATCGATCGTGGAGGAACTCATCGGGAAACTCGTTGCCGCCTACTCCAGCCTGAACATTGGCCTTCCGCTCGATGAAAACAACCTCGTGGGTCCGCTGATCAACGAAGCGAGCTACGACGCAATGCAGCGGGCTCTGGCCCAGGCCAGGGAAGAAGGCGGTACGGTGCTCACCGGCGGGGAACGCGTGCTCGCCGAAACCTACCCGGAGGCGTACTACGTGGAGCCGGCCATCGTCCGGATGCCGGAACAGAGCGGCGTGGTGCACGATGAAACCTTCGCTCCGATCCTCTACGTCATGACCTACACCGACTTCGATGAGGCCATCGCTCTGCACAATGCCGTTCCGCAGGGACTCTCTTCGGCGGTGTTCACCCAGGACCAGGCCGAAGCGGAGCGGTTCCTCTCCGCCTCCGGTTCGGACTGCGGGATCGCAAACGTCAACATAGGTACCTCCGGTGCCGAGATCGGCGGGGCCTTCGGCGGCGAAAAGGAGACCGGCGGCGGGCGGGAATCCGGATCGGACTCGTGGAAGGCATACATGCGCCAGGCCACTAATACCGTCAACTACTCCGGACAGCTGCCGCTGGCCCAGGGCGTGGAGTTCCTCTAAAAGCTGTTGGTCTTACACCTACTACCCAGGCGGGTTACGCAGAAGGAGCAGCGCAAAAGTGGTCGATGATGTTTTCAATTTGATGGACGAGTGGGGACCGGAAAAGATCGTCGCGGTCAGCGACACCAAGACCGGAATGAAGGGCGTCCTGGTCATCGACAACACAGCCCGTGGGATAGGCAAGGGCGGCACCCGCATGCTGCCGACCGTATCCGTCCGGGAAATCGCCCGGCTCGCGCGGGTGATGACCTGGAAGTGGGCAGGTGTGGACCTGTTCTACGGCGGCGCAAAGGCAGGTATTCAGGCCGATCCGCAGTCCCCGTACAAAGAGGAAATCCTCCGCGCCTTCGTCCGCCGGCTGAGCAACGAGGTGCCCGCAGAGTACGTCTTCGGGCTGGATATGGGCCTAACGGAAGACGACGCGGCAATCATCAACGATGAGCTGGGAGACCGGGGCGCTGCGGTGGGAACCCCTTACGAGCTGGGCGGAATACCGTACGACAAGCTGGGCATCACCGGTTACGGGGTAGCCGAGGTAGTGGACCAGGCCGCCGTCCGGATCGGCTTGGAAGGGCGGCGCGTGGCGCTCCAGGGGTTCGGAGCGGTGGGCCACGCCGCCGCGGCCCGCCTGCATGCCTTGGGCTACAGTGTGGTCTCGATTTCCACGGCCGCGGGGGCGCTGCATGACCCCGCTGGACTGGATGTGCCGCTGCTGCTGCAGCTCCGGGAGGACCGGGGAGACACGCTGGTCGATGCTCTGCCGCAGCTTCGGATCGAACCCGGTTCAGAGCTGCTGGTGGACGCCGACATTGCGGTTCCGGCCGCGCTGCAGGACGTGATCACCGTCAACAACGCGGCGGACATCAAGGCACGCCTTCTAGTAGAGGGGGCCAACCTGCCGACTTCTCCTGACGCGCAGGCGCTGCTGCACCGGCGTGGAGTGACCGTCATCCCAGACTTTGTAGCCAACGCCGGAGGAGTGGTGAGTGCTGCCTTCGCCATGGATGCAAGGTACTCGGCGTTCAGACCGGAAACCGAGCAGATCTTCACCACAGTGTCGGCGAAACTGCGGACGAACGCCGACCAGGTCCTGGATGAGACGCTCCGGCGCGGCGGGACGAGTCACGAGGCGGCCCGGGCAATGGCACAGGAACGGGTCCTTGTGGCGATGGAGCTGCGGGGCAAACCGCGGCGAAACAGGACGGCTTTCCCCGCTCTTTCGGCCAGCCGCTAGCCGTGGTGACCGTGAGTGCAGAAACTGACCTGACTGCCCTGCTGGCCGAACTCCGCCAATCGTTGAAAGGCGAGGTGGACGGCGGCCCTGCGCGCCGTGCGCAGTACTCATCTGATGCGTCCAACTATCGGATCGCACCACTGGCGGTCGTTCTTCCCCGCGATGAGGACGATGTCCTTGCTGCTTTGAAGATTGCCGGCCGCCACCAGGTGCCTGTTACTGTCCGAGGCGGAGGGACCTCCTGCGCAGGCAACGCAGTAGGCCCGGGGCTGGTGCTGGACATGAGCAGGTCTATGAACAGGATCATTTCCATCGACCCGGAGACCCGGACGGCGGTGGTACAGCCGGGCGTCGTACTCTCAGATTTGCAGGCAGCAGCTGCCGCCTTTGGACTGCGTTTTGGGCCAGACCCGTCCACGGCCACGCGCTGCACGCTGGGCGGGATGATTGGGAACAACGCCTGCGGGCCGCACGGCCTGGCTTACGGCCGCACGGCAGACAGTGTGCTGGGCCTGCGGCTTCTGACCGGTGACGGCCGGGTGCTGGAACTTGGTGCAGGGCGGGAAAGCTTCGACCAGGTGCCGGGTTTGGAGCAGTTTGTGCTGGCTCGTCTGGAGACCATACGCACCGAATTTGGTCGGTTCAGCCGTCAGATTTCCGGCTACAGCCTGGAACACCTCCTGCCGGAGAATGGCAGGAACCTGGTCGCAGCCCTGACGGGAACGGAGGGGACCTGCGGCATCATTCTCGAGGCCCGACTGCAGCTGGTCCAGCGTTCGCCGGCGCCGGCACTTGCCGTGCTGGGGTACCCGGACATGGCTGCAGCAGCAGATGCTGTTCCGGGCCTGCTCCCGCACGGACCGCTGGCGCTCGAAGGGCTGGACAGTGCGCTGGTGGAAAGTGTCCGCCGATCCGGCGCCGATTTGCCGGATCTCCCGGCAGGCGGCGGCTGGCTGATGGCGGAAGTCGGCGGCGCCACCGAATCCGAAGCAGTTGCCTCAGCCCAGGCGATGGTTCGTGATGGCGGGGCGCTGGACGCTGTGGTCCTGCCATCAGGGCCAGAGGCGCGGAAACTGTGGCAGGTCCGGGCTGATGGTGCCGGACTCGCCGGAAGGACGGCCGGGGGCCTGCAGGCATGGCCGGGTTGGGAAGACTCTGCAGTTCCTCCGGAACATCTGGGCGATTATCTGCGCTCACTGACGGCGCTGATGGAAAAGCACCGGCTTTCCGGGCTCGCCTACGGCCACTTCGGTGACGGCTGTGTTCACCTGCGTATCGACTTTCCACTCGACGCGGATGGAAAAGCCATGCGGGCCTTCCTTTTCGCTGCGGCGGAGCTCGCGGCCTCCTACGGCGGTTCCCTCTCCGGCGAACATGGTGACGGACGGGCGCGCAGTGAACTCCTGGGCGCGATGTATTCCGCAGAAGCTATTGCCGCATTCGCCGCGTTCAAGGCGCTGTTCGATCCGCAGGGGATTCTTAATCCGGGGGTGGTAGTGGATCCGGACCCACTGGATGCCGCACTGAGACGGCCTCAGGCCGTTGAGGTGCGGGCGGGAGACGGATTCGCCTTCGCCCACGACGCCGGCAGCGTCACCGATGCGCTGCACCGCTGCGTGGGCGTAGGCAAATGCAGGGCGGATCTTCGCGCTGAAGGAGGGTTTATGTGTCCTTCCTACCAAGCCACGCGCGACGAGGCAGAATCGACCCGAGGCAGGGCGAGGGTACTGCAGGAGATGCTCAACGGCGGAATCATCGAGATCGGCTGGTCAGCACCGGAAGTCCATGAGGTCCTCGACCTGTGCCTAAGCTGCAAAGCCTGCGCCAACGATTGCCCCACCGGCATAGACATGGCGATGTACAAGTCCGAGGCCCTGCATCAGACCTTCAAGGGCCGGGTCCGGCCCTTGACTCACTACACCTTCGGAAGGCTCCCGGCCTGGCTGCGGCTGGCCGGACCCGTGGCACCACTGATCAACCTAGCTGGAAGAATCCCCGGCTTTGGGCGGCTTGCCATGCGTCTGGCTGGCGCTGACCCGCGCCGTGCCCTTCCCAAACTCCCTAACCGTCCGTTCCGAGCCCTGCACCAAGCCCGTAACCGGCCAACGGAGAACGGGCCCGAATCGGGGCACCCGGTGCTGCTCTGGGTAGACTCCTTCTCCGACACACTCAGCCCCGACGTCGCCAAAGCGGCTTTGAAACTCCTCACCGCGGCCGGCTGCGACGTCCAGCTGGCCGGGCCGGGAGCGTGCTGCGGCCTGACTCTCATCACCACCGGCCAGCTGACAGCGGCAAAAGCGAAACTCAGCCGGACCCTTGATCTGCTGTACCCCCATGTCCAGGCTGGTCGAGTCATCGTCGGGCTGGAACCATCCTGCACCGCGGTGCTCCGCTCGGACATTCTGGAGCTGTTGCCGCAGGACCCGCGTGCCCAGGCGGTGTCACGGGCGACCAAGACCGTAGCGGAACTCCTCGACTCCATGGGGTGGACACCGCCGCAGGTTGGGGAGGCACTGCTGGTGCAGCCGCACTGCCATCATCACGCCGTCATGGGCTACAGCGCGGACCTCGCCTTGCTGGAGAAGGCCGGATGCGACGTCGAAGTATCTTCCGGCTGCTGCGGTCTGGCAGGCAACTTCGGTATGGAAAAGGGACACTACGAAATCTCCGCGAAGATCGCCGGCGACGGGATCCTTAGCCTGGCTGCCGCAGACCCGGAACGGGCCGTGCTGGCTGACGGGTTCAGCTGCCGAACCCAGGTTGCTGACCTGGCGGGGCTCCCGGCACGCCACCTGGTGCAGGTCTTGGCTGACGCTTTGGATAAACCGGAGGACTCCCGCCTCTGAGCGGCCCGGGCACTGACACGGCACAGGCCCCGGTCCTAGACTGGCGCAGGGGACCACACCGCTACGAGCAGGGGCCAACGCAATGGACGCCGCACCGGTCATAACTATCCTCCCGGAAGCACCAGCGCATCTGGCTGATGCCGTGCGCGACGGCGGCGGGGTCACCGCACCGCTGTCCGACCAAACCACGGGGCTGATAGTGCTGGCCGGAGAATCCCTGGCTGACCTGACGGACATCCTGAAGAGCCACCCGGCCATCCGCTGGATCCAGGTCTACCTTGCCGGAGCGGACGCCTGGGTTCCGCTGATTCAGCAGTACCCGGAGATTCGGTGGACCAGTGCCAAGGGTGCGTACGGTCAGCCCGTAGGGGAGTATGCGCTGACCCTGACGCTGGCCATGCTCCGTGCGGTCCCCACCTTCGCGCGGGCCAGGAGCTGGGGCCCGCCGCAGGGGACGTCCCTGTATGGAAAACGGGTGGTGATCGTCGGGGCAGGCGGCGTGGGCCGGGAGATCCTGCGCCTCGTGGGCATCTTCACCCCGCACATCACGGTGGTCCGCCGCCATGACGAGCCGGTGCCGGGAGCCGAACGCACCGTCACCGACGCCGGGCTGGATGACGCGCTCGGAGGCAGCGACGTCGTAATCCTGGCCGCAGCGATGACAACCGCAACCCGGCACCTGATCGATGCGAGGCGGCTGGGGCAGATGTCACCGCATGCCGTGCTCATCAACATTGCCCGCGGCCCCCTGGTGGACACCGACGCCCTGGTCGCAGCACTTGCCGAGGGCCGCCTCGCCGGAGCGGCGCTGGACGTCACGGACCCGCAGCCGTTGCCGGACGGCCATCCGCTGTGGAGTGAGCCGCACGCCCTGATCAGTCCGCACACAGCCGAAACCGAGGCAATGATCCGCCCGCACCTGGCCGCGAGGGTCCGCGAGAATGTCCGGAGCTTCCGGAACGGCGATCCGCTGGCCGGCCTGGTGGACCCGGCGAAGGGCTATTAGGGCTGCCGCTCCACGAACGCCAGGACGCGGGCGGGGCTGGCTGTGCCTCCCACGATCTTGAGCGGGGACACCACCACCATGGCGCCGGTGGCGGGCAGCTGCGCAAGGTTCTGCAGCAGCGTGACGCCGTACTTGTTGTTGCCCAGCAGGTAGTAGTGCGCCGGGAAGGGCGGGTCGAAGGCACCCGCGTTGCCGGCGTCGATTCCCACCGTCTCCACGCCCAGGCCAGCGATTGGAGTCTCCTCCGCCAGCCACTTGGCGCAGGCGGCGGAGATGCCGGGGGTGTGCGAACCGGTCTCGTCGAAGTTCAGGAAGGCGTCGGCGTCGTCAACGAATTTGTCCCAGCCGGTGCGCAGCAGCAGCCAGGCACCCTTGGGCAGGGCACCTTGCTCGGCTTCCCAGGCCTGGATGTGTTCCGGTTCCACCAGGAAATCGGGGTCCGCGGCGGCTTCGGCACTGAAATCCAGCACGACGGCGGGGCCCACCAGCCGCTTCACGGGGATCTGGGAGACATCGTCACCGTCGCGCCCGGTGATCCAGTGCGACGGCGCGTCCACGTGGGTGCCAATGTGCTCGCCGGTGTGGATGTTGTTGTGCTTCCAGAACGGTCCCGGCTCATCGAAGGCACTGACCTGCTCCAGGCTGAAGTCGATCAGGTTCACGAAGGGATCGGGCAGCTTGAGGGTGGGGATGGTGCTGCTCAACGGTGCGGTGAGGTCAACAACTTCGAGCGCACCGCCGTCGAGCGCAGCGATGAGGTGTTGGAGCAACCCGGGTTCCGTGCGGGGGAGAGACATGGTTCGTATTCCTGTCCGAGGCCGAAAACGTTTGCCTGAGAATACCCGGCACAGGGACGGGACGGCGTTCATGGGTCGATACATGACGCGGCCCAAGTTGGGCGGGCCCCGCTGCCGGGCCATAGAGTTCTAGGAACTAAGCCGCACAGAGTTACAGGAGCTTCCCCTCGATGGACAACGTTGCCGAAGCCATTGGCCGCACCCTCGCCCAGCTCGGAGCCAGCCACGCCTTTGGTGTGGTCGGCAGCGGCAACTTCCACCTGACCAATGCCCTGCGAGCGAACGGCGTTCCGTTCACCGCCGCCCGGCATGAGGGCGGTGCCGCCACCATGGCTGATGCCTACTCCCGAATGTCCGGTCTGGTCTCCGTGCTGACCACCCACCAGGGCTGCGGGCTAACCAACGCCGCCACCGGCATCGGCGAAGCCGCGAAGTCGCGCACGCCCATGATCGTCCTGACCGCCGACGCCGCCGCGCCGGCAGTGCGTTCAAACTTCCGGATCGACCAGGACGGACTGGCACGCAGCCTGGGTGCTGTTCCGGAGCGGGTCCATTCGGCCGCCACTGCAGTAGCGGACACCATCCGGGCGTTCCGCACGGCCCAGAACGAACGCCGGACAGTGGTGCTGAGCGTGCCGCTGGATATCCAGTCCCAGCCGGTTCCCGCAGGCCTCCCGGACCGTGCGGCCGCGGTGCCGCCCACCGGGTTCGTTCGGCCCAATGCCACTCTTGTGCGGGGGCTGGCGGACATCCTCGGCACTGCTAAGCGTCCGGTCTTCGTTGCCGGCCGCGGTGCCCGGGACGCGGGTCCGGAGCTGAGGGCCCTCGCCGTCCAGTCGGGTGCGCTCCTTGCCACCAGCGCCGTCGCGAACGGACTCTTCAACGGCGAGGAATTCAACCTCGGCATCGCCGGAGGCTTCTCCGCGCCGGAGACTGCAGCGCTTATCAGCGAGGCGGACCTGATTATTGGCTGGGGCTGCACCCTGAATATGTGGACCATGCGGCACGGTTCGCTGATCAACCCCGACGCCGTTGTGGTCCAGGTGGACCTGGAGGACTCCGCACTCGGCGCCAACCGGGAGATCCACCTCGGCATTATCGGCGACTGCGCTGCAACCGCCGCCGATGTCCTGGCAGAGCTGCAGGCAACGGTTTCCGAACCGGCCGAAAAGTACCGGACCCCGGAGACGGCGGCGCGGATCGCCGCTGGTTCACGCTGGCAGGACGTTCCGGTAGAGGACCTCTCCACCGCAGACCGGATCGACCCGCGGGTCCTCACCCTTGAACTCGACAGCCTGCTGCCCGCCGAACGGCTGGTGTCCGTGGATTCCGGCAACTTCATGGGCTATCCCTCCACCCACCTCGCAGTGCCGGACGAGTTCGGTTTCTGCTTCACCCAGGCGTTCCAGTCCATTGGCCTGGGCCTGGGCACCGCGATCGGGGCGGCGCTGGCCCGCCCGGACCGGCTTCCGGTGCTTGGCACCGGCGACGGAGGCTTCCTGATGGCCATCTCCGAGCTCGAAACAGCTGTACGCCTGAACCTGCCGCTGGTGGCCATCGTCTACAACGACGCCGCCTACGGTGCCGAGGTCCACCACTTTGGGACAGGCGGCGCCGAAGCGGACATGGAGACGGTGACCTTCCCGGACACGGACATTGCCGCAATCGCCCGCGGCTACGGCGCTGAGGGCATCACCGTCCGCACGCGCGGTGACCTTGCCGCAGTCCGCCAGTGGCTGGAGGGTCCGCGGACCGTGCCGCTGGTTATCGATGCGAAGATCGCGTCCGACGGCGGCGCCTGGTGGCTGGCCGAGGCGTTCAAGGGGCACTAGTCCCGGCTTTCCTCCCGGGCCGGACGCAGCCTGGCCGGGGTACCGCCGGGCGCGAGCGGCGGAAACTCACAGGTGAACTCGCCGCGGTAGCCGAACAGGAAGCCGAAAACAGGGTTCCGCACCTGGAGCTGGATGGTGAAAACCTGGCGCTCGTCGTCGAAGGCCTCATACAGATCCGCGGTGCCGGTCAGGAACCGCGGCACCGTGAAACGCACCAGACCCTCATAGAAGCGGAGGTCCGTCGACCGCAGGTGCAGGGAGCCGTCCGAGCGCACTGAAAGATCCAGGTCGGTGGCCAGGTGCTGGTGTGTGCCGAGGTAATCCACCACGGTGCCCCTGCTGCCCAGGATCATGGTCGCATCAAAGCGGCGGGGTCTTCCCGCCCGTGTTTCAAGGGTCCGCGTGAATGTCACCGTCGTCCGGCCCAGACCGTCCACGTACGGGTAGTTCTCAATAGTGAAGGGAACGTTGTTCCCATGCTCGGGGAAAAGGATGTTCCGGAAGGCTCCGAGCTTCAGGAACGGCACGGTCCACCATGCTCCGCGGCGCAGCTCGGAGAACACGCCGCGGCCCACGCAGGCATAGCCGGCACCGGGATCTACTCCGAAACGAAGCTGCAGCATGGGGTGCAGCCGCTCAAAGTCCGCTCCCAGCGCGCGGGCAAAAATGGAGGGTCCGGTATTCATGCCGGTTCCTTCAAGGACGCGAGAGACGACGGCGCCACGCCGGTCTTGCCGTCCCGTGCCCGGCGCAGGCACCGGGCGGCCCGGGGGACTTCCCGGCGGGCGGGAGCCAGACATGCAGCGGCGACGGCGGACCCTGCCGCCAGACCAGCCGCCGGCCCGGGCCGGACGGCACAGAGGGTGACTGCCGCCGCAACCGCGGCGGCGCGTGCCCCGGCGTCGAGCAGCCAGGCGTTCCGGGTGCGCTCCGGCGCCAGGCCTTCTTCAGCCCACAGCCGCAGGCGGTCAAAGCTCCATGCCGTGGCCCAGCCAAGCGCTGGCCGGATCAGGGGCGCGTCCAGCCAGCGCCCCAGGCGGCCCCACCCGGGGGAGTAGTCGTATCCGGTGATGAACCGGGTCCTCTTTCCGTCAGGGACGTAGCGCCAGTAACCTGCGCCGGGGCCGATGGGTGAGAGCGGATCCGCGGTGGTGAACTTTAAGACCGAGGTGGCGTGGCCCTGGACTCCTGTCCGCGTGCCAAGGGACGTACCGGTTCCATGGATTGTGTGGAAGGGAAGGCGGAATTCGTACCGGAACGTCAGCGGTTCGGCGGCGTTCGTGGGAATGATGCGGCTGAACCGAAGGTCCCACCGGGAATGGCAGGACAAATCCTGCGTGAGATGCCACAGCCGGTCCATCGGCGCGCTCACGGGTATTTCAACGTAGATCCGTTTCCCCATCCCCGGAGACTACCGCCATGAGCGGACCCGACCGCGGGACGGCCGGTTACATTCCAGGCGTGTCCTGGGTGTCCGGGCCGTCCTTCCAGCCCAGGTTGGCGGCCATCCGCTGCATTACGGAAACCAGCGCCGTGTACTCTTCCTCCGAAACATCAACGGTCAGCTGCTCCCGGATGCGCTCGACGGCGCCGCGGAGGTTCTCCAGGCTGCGCGTCCCCAGGTCTGTCAGTGCGTACTCCTGCTCACGCAGTTCCACCCAGCCGCTTTCGGCGAGTTCTTCGATCATCTCAGCGGAGGTCCCGGCTTCCACCGTGGGAAAGAAGGGTTTGAGCTGATCGGAGAGCTCCTTCTCGCTGGCGGGCCCGTTGGTGAGCAGATTCATCATCTGCCACTGCCTGCGGGTGACGCCGTGTTCCTCAAAACTTGCGCCGAACTGCTCATCGACCAGCTGGTCCAGCAGTTTGAGCCAAAAGCCTATGGGACGTTCCTGGGTAGCCATCCACCCACTGTACAAACCGGGACCGGTGCTGGGAATGGCTCCCTAGAGGCGGGCCTGCATTCCGCAGGAAGGGCAGGGGCCGGAACGGGCCAGCTCCACGCACACCACGCAGACCGGCAGGTGGGCGTTGTCGCTGCGCAGCGGCCGGTTGGGCATGGTTTTGCCGCAGTACGGCTTGGGGCGCCTGGCATGCTGCATAGCCCGGCGCTTGCAGGGGGTGCAGAAGACGTGCACCAGCTCGTCGCTGTCTTCAGGGGGCGTTTCGGCGGGACGGACGTCCGCGTTCGGACGGATGGCTTCTTTGAGACTCAAGTCTGTCTTTTCCTTGCTGGTCTTCGGGTGCCGGCCCGGGTCCGGCAACATTCCCAAAATACCCATTTCTACAAGGGGTAGAAATTCTGGCGGAAGCCGCACAAGCGCGGAAATCCGCGGATGCCGGGTGAAACGCTGTGCAGGAATTCACTGCTGAATGTGGCGTGGGCGGAGTTCGGGCTGATCCGGCGGTTACTGCAGGAGTTCCCGGATGTCCTCAGCCGTCAGGGCGGAACTGAACACTGCGTCGTCGTCCAGTACGGATGAGAACAGTGCGGCCTTCTGCTCCTTGAGTGCCATGACTTTTTCCTCGATGGTTCCGCGGGCCACCATCCGGTAGACCATCACCGAACGGGTCTGTCCGATGCGGTGCGTGCGGTCCACGGCCTGCGCTTCCGTGGCCGGGTTCCACCAGGGGTCCAGGAGGAAGACGTAGTCGGCTTCAGTTAGGTTCAGCCCGAAACCGCCCGCTTTCAGGCTGATCAAAAAGACCGGGGCCTGGCCGTCCTTGAAGGCGGCGATGACCTCAGCGCGGTTCCGGGTGGAGCCGTCCAGGTAGGTGTAGGTGATTCCGGCGTCGTCCAGCCGCTGGGCAGCCAGTTTCAGGAAGGACGTGAATTGGCTGAACACCAGCGCCCGGTGCCCTTCAGCGGTGACGTCCTGGAGCTGTTCGAGCAGGGCATCGAGCTTGGCGGAGGGGACCCCTGCGTTTTCCGGGTCCACCAGCGAGGCGTCCAAGCTGAGCATCCGCAGCAGGGTCAGCGACCGGAACACGATCATCCGGTTCCGGTCCATGTCCTCAATCAGGCCCATCAGCTTCTGCCGCTCGCGCTGCAGATGCGTCTCATAGATCTTGCGGTGCTTCGGGGTGAGGTCCACCTCCAGCACCTGCTCCTGCTTGGCAGGCAGATCCGAAGCGACTGCTTCCTTGGTGCGGCGCAGCATCAGCGGCTTGATCCGGCGGCGCAGCTTTCCCAACTGGGCCATGTCCTGGGACTTCTCGATCCGGCGCTGGTACTCCTCGGCGAACCGCCGGGCGGACGGGAAGAGTCCCGGCGCCACGATTGCGAACATGGACCAGAGCTCCATCAGGTTGTTCTCCATTGGAGTTCCCGTAATGGCAAGTTTGAAGGGAGCCGGCAGGTCCCTGGCGCACTGGTTGGCCCGGGTGGTGCGGTTCTTCACGAACTGGGCTTCATCCAGGATCAGCCCATCCCACTCCTGGGTCCGGTAGGCAGCGAAGTCGAGCCGGAACACCGCATAGGACGTCACCACAATGTCCGCACCGTCGATCAGGTCGCCCAGCTTGCGGCGGGACTTGTTGCTTGTGTCCGGGATCGAGACGGCACGCAGGCCCGGGGTAAACCTGGCAGCTTCGGAAATCCAGTTCGGTACCACTGAGGTGGGGGCAACCACCAGGAACGGCCGGCGGGGCCCGTTCCCTGCTGGTCCGGCCAGCTGCACTTCCCGGGCGCGGGCAATGAGCGCCAGCGTCTGCAGGGTCTTGCCCAGTCCCATGTCATCAGCCAGGACACCCCCGAGCCCGTGCTCCCAGAGGAAGGACAGCCAGTTATAGCCCTGAACCTGATAGGGTCTCAGCTCTGCCCGCAGTCCCGCCGGCAGTGGGGCAGGTTCCACGGATTCGAGTTCCAGCAGCCCGCTGACCGCGGTGCGCCACGCTGCTGCCTGCTCGGTTTCCTCCGCCAGTTCCTCCAGCTCAGCCCAGAGTCCGGCCTGGTACCTGCTGATACCCAGCTCTCCGGTGTCCCACTCCTGCAGGGCCTGGGCTTCTTCGATCAGGGCATGCAGCCGTTCAAATTCGGGCCGGTCCAGGGACAGGTAGGTGTTGTCCACAAGTTTGATCTTGGTCTTGCCCTTGGCGATGGCCTTGAATACGTCGGCAAAGGCGACCTGCCGGCCTTCGACCGTGATCATCACCGCCAGGTCGAACCAGTCCCGGCGTTCGGTTTCAACGGTGGTGATCTTCAGCTGCGGAGCGGACGTCAGCTCCCGGTAGTCCGGCCGTTCACCCAGGATGTCCACGCGGATGCCGTCCGCTTTCTGCAGCTTCGGCAGGGTGTACTCACTGAACTCGGCGGTTTCGATCTCGTGCAGCACGGTGTTGCGCGGCGCAGACCCCAGCACCTGCCGTGCCGTTTCCAGAAGCTCGGTCTCCGCTCCCACGTCCCGCGCGGCCGGGTCTGACGGGGAGGGGCGCGTATCCAGGGCAATCCGGATGGAGGTGGTTCCCTGCCGGTATTCGTATTCCCAGCCCAGGGCCAGCTCGTCCTCCGGCTGGAAGGCGGCAGTCAGGACCAGGACCGGCGGCTCAACCTCCGGGAACTGGACCGATTCGTCGCTGCTGGTCACCGGGAGCACCTGGCGCAGCTTCGGATAGAACTTCTCCAGGAACAGGCCGGTGTCTGATTCCGGGATGGTCACCGGGGCGTTGCCGGCCAGCAGTGTCCGGTCCTGTTCCGTCAGGGTCCGCGGGCTCGGTGCCAGCAGGATCATGCCGCTGGCGGCCCGGACATACAGGCCGTGGCTTCCGATGATGCCGGCAGTATCCAGCGGGTAGGACTGTCCGTCGATTTCCAGGCTGGGCAGCAGCTGCAGCGGGCCGTGCTCCTGCGCCGCAGAGCGGACATCGAGGGCAAGTATGGCTTCGGAGCCGACGTGCACCGTGACGTCCTTTTTGGTGCCGACGAACTCCACGCCCAGCCGCCGGGCTTCGCTAAGCAGCTGCCACAACAGGGGGTTGGCGAAGTCGTCCAGGTAGAGCCATGAGTCGTTCTGGCCGAAATAGCTCACGCCGTTGGACCGGTGCAGGGCAGGGAACTGGGAAAACCAGCGGTGCTGCTCCGGATCCAGCTTCAGTCCGTAGGTCTGATAGGCCAGGTTCGTCCACGCCAGGTTGTTCTTGACCCAGGCGCCGCGGGCATTGCGGACCACCGGCCGGACTCCCAGCCGCCAAGCCGGTGCCCGGACAGTCCGTCGGGATGCTGGCGGCCCCCACACTCCGGAGGAACCGCCGTCTCGCCGCCGCAGTTCAAACTGCAGGCCCAGGGGAGTGATTCGGCTGGGTTCGCTGCTGGTGCTGCCCTCCAGCAGGCTTTGCAGGGACGCCTGCCAGGCGGGCACGGCAGGCTGGGCGGAGGCGCTGCGCAGTTCCTGCCGGCCGATGAGGTGCTCGGTGTTGCTCTGCAGGGCCGCGGCAGCCACATGCTTGCAGTCGTACCCCACCGGGCAACTGCAGTGGTTGTCCACCAACCGGTAATCGCCCTGGCGTTTGGCTTCGAGGACCAGCATGGTGCTGTAAGGGGTGCTGGCATGGCCGCGGACCCGGGCACGCAGGACATGGCCGGCGCCGTCCCAGTCCAGGGATTCGACGGACCCTCCCTTGGCATAACCCTGGCCCCGCTGGAACGCGGAACCACCCACCACTCGGATGATGTCGGTGACATCGATCAGGGGCATGGTGTCGGGCATGGTTTTATCGTCTCACGCAGTCCTGACACGCTAGGCCGTTCGTCATAACTGCAGGTCAGGGGAGGTGGTGACGTCGGTTTGGCCTTTTGGTTCCCTAAACAGGTAGCATCACCTGTAACGCAGATCACAAAGGCGTGATCTGCGTGCAACGCTTGGATCACCGCCGGAAAACCCCGGGATCACCCTCCGCCGGCACAGGCCGAGCGAACAAAACCGTACACCGCAGCCGTGAACTCTGCCGGCGGTTCAAGCCGCAGCTGCCCGTTCCGTGTGGCCGCGATTCCCACCTCCAGCGGAAACCTCGTTCCGGCCTTGTCCTCCGCCAGTCCATGCGCGTCGCAGCGGGCCGGTACCGTCTGCAGCTGAATCACCGATGGCTCATCGGCAGCGTCCACTTCGATTTCCCGGGGCCACGGCTGCCCCGGCGCCTCGCTGAGCAGTGTCGTCGAGCCGATCCTCACATTGACCATGCCCGAGCCGCCGCTGGGAGTTACCAGAATGCGGACGACGGCGGTGCGGCCGTCCGCTGCAACCTCCAGTTCCGGTGCCAGGGCAAAGGAGGCGACGGCGTCGACCTCCTGCTGCAGACAGTCCTGCCCGTGTGCCTGGGCGACGGTTCGGTAGGGGTCGGCTGCGGGAATAATGAGTTCCCCCGCAGCCCCCTCCACTTCGGTCTCCAAGTCCAGGCGGACGGCGGCGTCGAAGCCTGGTCCGTTATTGCTGCATGCCGCCTCCGGCAGTTCAACCGGCAGTGCCACACGGCCGCCGGGACGGAGCGTGGTGGCATCGCCGTCGGCGGGAGTCCATGGCGCGGGGCTGGAGTAGGCGGCGGTTTCCAGCTGGGCTGCGGTGATCACCATATCCGTCCCCGTGTTGTTCTCCACCAGCACATTCAGGCTCCGTTCCCCGAAGCTCAGCCTGCTCGCGGCGAGGCTGGCGCTGGCTGCAGGTGGGTCTTCCGGTGCCTCGGGAGCCTGTGCGGGCAGCAGCGCCGGTACGGTCTGGACGAGGACACCGAGGGCAACGGTGAAGATCACGGCCGCGAAAATACGGCTGACCACCGTCTGGTTGAGCCGGTGCGCCAGCCGCGCCGCCGCGAGTGAGGCGGCCATCGCCATGGCGGCGAAGCTCAGGGCCAGGGACCAGTCGATGGCCAGGCCATCCAGGTGCGCCGCGAATCCCGACGCTGAATTGACGGCGATGATCACCAGCGAGGTGCCGACGGCGCGGGCCATGGGCACGCCCAGCAGCAGGGTCAGCGCCGGAATGATCAGGAAACCGCCGCCTACCCCGAGCATCCCCGTGAGGAACCCGACCATCAGTCCCACCGGAATGCCGCGCAGCGCCAGTCCACCCCAGCTGCCGTTCTCCGCGGGCCGCACTGGGGAAGCAGGGTTCCGGGCGCTCGCCAGCATCCGTATCCCGGCGATGATCATGATCAGGGCAAAGCACAGCATCAGCCAGTCAGGGTTCAGCAGTTCTCCCACTGCAGCCCCGGCCCAGGATGCCGGGACGCCCGGCACAGCGATCATCAGCACCAGTGGCCAGCTCACCTCCCGGCGCAGCCGCGGCACTGCGCCGGCCAGCGATGCCAGTCCGACGACGATCAGCGAGGTGGGTACGGCATCTTCCGGGTCCAGTCCCACCACATAAACCAGGGCGGGCACGGCAATGATGGCGCCGCCCGCGCCGACCAGGCCCACGACGGCGCCAACCACCAGTCCCACTGCCAGGCCGAGCAGCACCGTCTCCATGGAGCAACATTCCCAGATTGCGGCGGCGGGGCATAGAGGTGGCCCCATATACCCCCGGGGGTGTTTTGCATACCCCCATGGGTATATGGGATTGTTGAAGTTCCCCCACCTCCTCCGAAAGGACCCCCATGACTGCGAACACCCCCGCGGCCGTAACCTCCGTTGATGCGCAGACCCTCCGCACCTGGATGAAGGACCCGGACGACCTGATCGTCATCGACGTCCGTTTCGCCGCAGAGTTCGAAGCCATGCACATCCGCGGTTCCTACAACGTGCCGCTTCCGCTGCTGTCCGAGCACACCGATGAACTCGCCGAGCGCCTGGGCAAGCGCGTTGTGCTCGTCTGCCAGTCCGGCACCCGTGCCGAGCAGGCCCGCACCCGCCTTGGCAGTGCCGGCATCGGTTCGGCGCACGTCCTGACCGGCGGCGTCCCCGCCTTCGCAGCGGCCGGCGGCGACGTCGTCCGCGGCCAGAAGCGCTGGGACCTCGAACGCCAGGTGCGCATGGTGGCCGGCTCCGCCGTCGTTCTGGGCCTGGCCGGCGGACGTTTTGTCTCGCCGAAACTCCGCGTGCTCGCCGGCGGCATCGGCGCCGGCCTGACCTTCTCCGCTGCAACCAACTCCTGCGCCATGGGCGCGGCGCTGGCCAGGATGCCGTGGAACAAGACTGCTTCCGAGCCGACGCGTGAGTCGGCCATCCAGTCGCTGCCCAAGCAGGGCGGACCCGCAGCCTCATGACCCCCACCCTGGTGCTGGTGCTCAGCCTGTCCCTGCTGATCGGACTGTCGCTTGGCCTGCTGGGCGGCGGCGGTTCGATCCTGACTGTGCCGATCCTGGTTTACGTCGCCGGGTTCGGCGCCAAGGAAGCAATCGCATCCTCATTGTTCGTGGTGGGCGTGACCTCTGCGGTCAGCGTGATCGGCCATGCCCGCAACGGCCGTGTGCGCTGGCGGACCGGACTGATCTTCGGTGCCGCCGGCATGGCCGGAGCGTTCGTGGGGGGCCTGCTGGGCAGCCGCATTCCTTCCGTGGTGCTGATGATCGCGTTCTCGCTCATGATGATCGCGACGTCGATCGCCATGCTCCGCGGCCGGCGCAAGGCCGACCCGGACAAGGCTTACTCCGACTTGCCGATCCTTCGCATCCTTGCCGACGGTGCCGTTGTTGGCCTGGTGACCGGCCTGGTTGGCGCCGGCGGCGGGTTCCTGGTGGTGCCCGCCCTGGCCCTGCTCGGCGGCATGCCGATGGCGATCGCTGTGGGTACCTCGCTGGTGGTGATTGCCATGAAATCCTTCGCTGGCCTGGCCGGATACCTGACCACCGTGCAGATCGACTGGAGCGTGACCCTGGCTGTCACGGCCATGGCGATTGTCGGCTCCCTCATCGGTGCCAAACTGGTCGGCCGGATTCCCGAGGCCGCCCTGCGGAAGGCCTTCGGCTGGTTTGTGCTGGCGATGGGTGGGTTCGTCCTGGCCCAGGAAATCCTGGGCATGTAACAACGCGGCGTCGAGGACAAAAACACCCGGCTGGGTTTACCAGCCGGGTGTTTTTGTGTGCTTGCTTCCGGTGCCGGTGCCGGTGCCGGTGCCGGGGCGTGGGTGCGGTACATGGAGAACCCCGGCCCGCGAGAAGCGGACCGGGGTTCTTTCGCTGGTGCTACGAAGCGTGCGCGGCAGCCCAGGCGGGGTAGGCACCTTCGAGCTCGACGACGTCGTACCCGGCGTTGCGCAGGGCGTGGCCGACGATCGAGCTGCGCATGCCGCTGGCGCAGTACGCCACGATCTTGCCTTCGGAAGGCAGTTCGTCCAGGTTCCACAGGGCGCGTCCGCCGTGCAGCTGGTGCGAGCCCGGGATGTTGCCGGCCGCGTGCTCGGTGCGGGCGCGGACGTCGAGCACCATCGCTGCGTCGAACGAATCAAGGTCCGTGGCGGAGATGGTGGCCGGTGCGGCCTGCGGGAGTCCCTCCAGGCTGGTGACGAACCCGGCGACGTCGTCAATGCCGACGCGTGCCAGCGAATCGCGGACGGCGTGGGCCTGGTCCTGGTCTGCGGTGAGCAGGATCAGCGGACGCGTGCGTTCGGACTCGGGGTCCACGGCCCAGGCGCCGAAGCTGGCGGTCTTGCCGCCGGCGGGGATGTGCAGGGCGCCGGGGACCGTGCCCTCGTGCAGTTCGGGAACGCTGCGGGTGTCCACAAAGGTGGCTACGCGGGTCTCGAGCCTGGTCACGACGTCGGCGGCCGGGATTTCAGCCAGCGGTTCGCGCGGGCCCATCACTGCCGGACCCTGCTTGTTCTGCTTCTTCATCCGGGCGAAGTAGGCGTGGGCCTCGGGCTGGCCGTCGAGGAGTTCGTTGATGAAGCCCTGCTCATCATTGGCCGCGAGGTAGGGGCCCCACCAGGCGTAGAGGCGCTCGTAGCCCACGGTGGAGGAGGGGATGGCGCCCAGCGCCTTGCCGCAGGCGCTGCCCGCGCCGTGGCCGGGGTGGACCTGAACGTAGTCGGGCAGGGTGAGGAACTTGTCCCGCAGACTGGCGAACATCTGCCGGGCGCCTTCGAAACGGGTATCGACGCCGCCGGCTGCTTCATCGAGCAGGTCGGGACGGCCGAGGTCACCGGCGAACACGAAGTCGCCGGAAAGCAGGTAGCCGGCCTGATCGGTGAACGCACCGTCGGTGACCAGGTAGGAGAGATGCTCGGGGGTGTGGCCCGGGGTGTGGAGGGCCTTGATGGTGAGGTTGCCGATCGTGATGGCATCGCCGTCGTACATCCGGGTGCCGTCGAAACCGTACTGCCAGTCAGCTCCGCCTTCGCCGGAGATGTAGATCTGTGCGCCGGTGGCGGCGGCCAGTTCGCGCGTGCCGGAGAGGTAGTCGGCGTGGATGTGGGTCTCGGTCACCGCGGTGATCTTCATGCCGTTCGCAGCAGCGAGTTCAAGGTAGGGGGCGACGTCGCGGCGGGCGTCGACGACGATCGCCTCGCCCAGGCGCTGGCAGCCGATGAAGTAGCTGGCCTGTGCCAGGTCCTCGTCGTAGATGCGTTCGATAAGCATGGGTACTCCTTTGGGGGATCGGGGTACCTCCACGGTAATACCCCCTAGGGTATAAATCCAAATACCCAAGGGGGTATATCCGCTGACGTGATCGGGTGCGCCTAGCGCAGGGGATCGAACGGCCGGATTTCCTCCGGAACTGCGCCGGTGGTGATTTGCTCGGCGAGGAGCTTTCCGGTGGCTGGGCCCAGGACGATTCCCCACATTCCGTGGCCGCCGGCTACATAGACTCCCGGAGCCCTGGTGGCGCCCACCAGTGGAAGGCCGTCCGGCGTGACCGGCCGCGGGCCAACCCAGATGTCCTCCAGGTCATCCAGGTCCATGTTGGTGAACAGCGGACGCACCGAGGCGAGGATCGCGTCAATGCGCCCCGTCTGCAGCGGCTCATCCGGCCCGCGGAACTCCATGGTTCCGGCGATCCGCAGCCTGCCCTGGTAGGGGGTGCAGGCCACCCGGCGTGCCGGGAAGTAGATGGGGAATTCGGCAGGCTGGTCAGTTGCCACGCTGAAGGAGTAGCCGCGGCCGGCCTGTACCAGCGTCTTCACGCCCAATGGCCGCGCCAGGCGGGGGAGCCAGGCGCCTGTGGCGAGGACAACGACGTCGGCCGTCACCGGTTCCTGCGCGTACGTTTCCACCGCGATGCCATGGGGGCCGTGCCGCAGTGACTGCACTTCGGCACCCGTAAGGATTCGGCCGCCCCGGGACTGGACGGCTTCCGCGAGGGCCTGCACGAACGGGCCGGGCTCAATAAAGCGCTGGCCTTCCATGGCGAACACTGATTCAACGTTGCCGGAGAGCTGGGGGACCTTCAGCTGGGCGTCCTGGAGCCGGTTTAGCGGAACGGACTGCCCGGCCTTCTCCACGTGGTGGATCTCCTGGATGAACGGCGCACTCTGGGCATCCTTCTCAAACCCGATGATGAACGGGCCCTTGTGTGTGGAGGCCTGGACCCCGGCGGCCGTCAGTTCGTCAAAGGCTTCAAGTGCCATCCTGTCGATCGGTGTCAGTGCGGACATGGTGCGGGCCCAGGCGCGCGGGGTGGCATGGGCGGCGAAACGCAGCAGGAAGGAGAACAGCTGTGGGTCCAGCCGGGCCGGAATGTGCAGGGGTGCCGAGGGGTCCAGCAGTGCCTTGGCGCCGTAGCTCCAGAGCGACGGGTCCGAAAGCGGCATGGCCATGCCCGGCGTCAGCCAGCCCGCATTTCCCCAGGATGCTCCGGCGCCGATCCCGGAGCGGTCCAGGACGGTGACCTCTACTCCGCGTTCCTGCAGGTGCCAGGCGGTGGAGAGGCCCACCATTCCTGCTCCAACAACGACGGCGGTGCGGGGTGCTTCGGCGCGGGGGTACATGGCGGCTCCTTAACGTGGTCAGTCTTGCGGCCATCGTCGAATAATCCACGTCGTGAGAGCAATGGTTTTGCAGGAGATTCTGTATAGGCTCCGCGTTATGAGTGAAGATTCGATAATCGGAGTTTCCGTAGGGGCTGGACCGAAGGAACGGCGGGTGCTGGATCCGGTTGACCGGAGGATCTTGGAGCTGCTCCGCTCCGATGCGCGGATGCCCAACAATGCGGTTGCGGCCGCCGTCGGCATTGCTCCTTCCACCTGCCATGGCCGAATCCGGGCGCTGCAGGAGCAAGGCGTGATCCGGGGTTTCCATGCAGACGTGGATCCCGCGGCTACCGGACGTGGCCTGCAGGCAATGATCGCCATCCGGCTGCACGCCCACGCACGTTCAAACCTGGCCACCTTCAAGGACTATCTCGCGCAGCTGCCGGGTGTGGAGAGCATCTTTTTCGTCACCGGGGACCGGGACTTCCTCATCCATGTGGCGCTCGCTGACTCCGGGGCGCTCCGGGACCTGGTAGCAAACAACATCAGCGTTCATCCCGAGGTTGCGGGTACCAACACCAGCGTGATCTTCGAGTATGTATCCGTGCAACAGTCTGTCCGCTAGTGTGCTGCACTCGGTACCCGTCCGGGGCCGTGGATGATGTGCTACTTTTGACCTGATAAATCTGATTTATTAGTGGTCCATGCCATAGCAAATCAGATGTAATGGAGCGTCTGAGGAGTTTGGCCATGCCATTGGCGAACAATCTTTATCCCCCGCTGGTCGTTATGGGCGTCCAGGGATCGGGCAAATCCACCGCGGGCCAGGCGATTGCCGCCGAACTCGGAATGCCGTTCCTTGACGGAGACGACCTGCACCCCGCCAGCAACAAAGCCAAGATGGCATCAGGCCATCCGCTGACTGACGAGGACCGCGAACCCTGGCTGCGTGCCATCGGCCGCGAGCTCGAAGCAGGACTGCAGAACGGCACCGCCACCGTGGTTGCCTGTTCGGCACTGAAACGGAAGTACCGGGACCTCATCCGGTCCTACGCTCCGACCGTCGAGTTCGTCCACCTTGAGGGATCCCGCGAGCTGATCGCTGAGCGGCTTTCCCGGCGCGACCACGAGTACATGCCGCCGAGTCTCCTCGACTCCCAGTTCGAAACCCTTGAACCACTCGGCGAGGACGAGGCCGGAATCCGGCTGAGCATCACGCTGAGCCTCGACGAAATTGCCGCTGGTGCGGCAGCCGCAGTCGGACCCGCCGGGCGTTAGCCCGGACTTTCCCCACTGAGTTACTTACCCCACCAAGTCACTCTCACCATCCTGATAGGACAACGATGACCGATCTTGAGCTCAACTGGACGCTGGGTACTCCCGGCCTCCTGCTGATCGCCGTCGCAGCAATTGCCCTGCTGCTCGTGATGATCATGAAATTCCGTATCCACGCCTTCCTGGCGCTGATCCTGGTCAGCCTCCTGACCGCGGTTGCGACAGGCGTGCAGGCCGGGGACATTGTCCCCACCATGCTCAGCGGCTTCAGTTCCACGCTCGGAACCGTGGCGCTTTTGGTGGGCCTCGGCGCCATGCTGGGCCGCATGCTGGAGGTTTCCGGCGGCGCTGAAGTGCTGACCAATGCGCTGATCAACAAGTTCGGCCAGAAGCGCGCCTCGCTGGCACTCTCGGTGGCCTCGCTGCTGTTCGGTTTCCCGATCTTCTTCGACGCCGGCCTTGTGGTCATGCTGCCGATCATCTTCACCGTTGCCCGCCGCATGGGCGGATCGCTGCTGACCTATGCCTTCCCTGCAGCCGCGGCTTTCTCCGCCATGCACATCTTCGTTCCGCCGCATCCCGGCCCCGTGGCCGCCACCGGCCTGCTGGGCGCCGACGTCGGACTGGTCCTGATCTTCGGCCTGATCGTCGCAATTCCCACCTGGTACCTCGCCGGTTACCTGTTCGGCCACTTCCTGGGCCGCAAGTTCAACATCCCGGTGCCGTCCATCCTCGATGCGCCCAAGGGTTCGGTCGAGTCCGAGTTCCGCTCCTCGCCCAGCCTGGGCACCATCATTACGCTGCTGCTGCTCCCGTTCGTCCTGATCTTCCTGAACACCGGCCTGAACATGGCTGCCGCCGCCGACCTCGTTTCCCTTGACGACACCTGGGTGCAGATCCTGCGCATGCTCGGTGAAACTCCGGTTGCCCTGCTGATCACCGTCTTCCTTGCCATGTGGCTGCTCGGCCGCCGCCAGGGCAAGAAGGGCACCCTGATCGAAACCGTGGTTGACTCCGCGCTCGGCCCGGTCTGCTCCATCATCCTCATCACCGGTGCCGGTGGCATGTTCGGCGGCGTCCTGCGCGCCAGCGGCATCGGCAACGCGATTGCGGATTCGCTGGACGCTGTCGGTCTGCCGGTTATCGTCGCCGGCTTCGTGATCGCTGCGATCGTCCGTGTTGCGCAGGGTTCGGCCACCGTTGCCCTGACGACCGCCGCTGCCCTGGTGCAGCCCGTGGTCCTGGACAACCCCGACTTCAACGCGGTACAGACCGTGGCGATCGTGCTGGCACTCGCTGCCGGTTCCGTCTTCGCCGGCCACGTCAACGACTCCGGCTTCTGGCTGGTCAGCCGGTTCTTCCAGATGGACACCAAGACCACGCTGAAGACCTGGACCGTTGGCCAGGCGCTGATCGGCGTCGTCGGGTTCGTCCTGGCGCTGGCGATTTACCTGGTCGCGTCCGGGTTCTAGTACATCCATCCGGCCGGGAGCAGCTCTGTTCCCGGCCGTTTTGGTACCCGGATTCACCGGGTGCCGGAGAGGAGCCGCAGTTTTGGCTGCCAACATGTTTGATATTTCCGGGCGGATTGCCCTGGTCACCGGATCCAGCCGGGGCATTGGCAACGCGATTGCCCGCGGGCTCGCAGGTGCGGGCGCCGTCGTCGTGCTCAATGGCCTGGATGCCGACCGGCTGGAAGGAGCGCGGGCTGCGCTGGCCGCGGAGTTTGGAGAGGACCGCGTCTTCGCGCGCCGGTTCGACGTCACCGACGCTGTTGCGGCGGCCGACGGCGTGGCCTGGGTAGAGCGCGAAATCGGTCCGCTGGACATCCTGGTCAACAACGCCGGTGTGCAGCACCGTGTGCCGATGCTGGAGCTCGACGTCGAGGACTGGGAACGCGTGATGCGTACCAACCTGACCAGCGCGTTCCTGGTGGGGCGTGAAGCTGCCCGGCACATGATTCCGCGCGGGCGGGGCAAGATCATCAACATCGCCTCGGTGCAGGCGGATCTGGCACGGCCTACCATCGCTCCGTACACGGCATCCAAGGGCGGTATCCGGAACCTGACCCGTGCGATGACGGCGGAATGGGCTGCCGAAGGGCTGCAGGTCAACGCGATCGCCCCGGGGTACATCCACACCGAGATGACCCAGAACCTGGTCGACGACGAGGCCTTCAACTCCTGGATCCTCGGCCGTACTCCGGCCCGACGGTGGGGGAGCGTGGAGGACATCGTCGGTCCGGCGATCTGGCTGGCATCGGATGCGTCGAACTTCGTCAACGGTCAGGTCGTCTTCATTGACGGCGGCATGACCACAGTGGTGTGAAAGGCAGGACCATGGAGATTCTTGGAGTAGTAGCGCACGGTGCGGGTGACCTGCGGGTTGAACCCGTTGAGCTGGATGCCCCGGCCGCCGATGAGGCCGTTGTGGAGATCGCGTACGGCGGAGTGTGCGGGTCCGACCTGCACTACTGGCAGCACGGCGCTGCCGGTGAGTCGGTTCTGAAGGCTCCGATGCTTCTGGGCCACGAGGTTGTGGGGCGGGTTGTCCGCGCTGCCGCTGACGGATCCGGGCCTGCTGAGGGTGCCGCTGTGGCGGTTCATCCGGCGACTCCCGGTCCCGGTGACGGGTCCCGGTATCCCGAGGACCGGCCGAACCTTTCTCCCGGTTGCACTTATCTGGGCAGCGCAGCCCGGTTCCCTCACACCGAGGGTGCTTTTGCCCGCTTCGTGAACCTTCCGACCAGGATGCTGCGGGTGCTGCCGGAGACGCTTCCGATGCGCCGTGCCGCGCTGATCGAGCCTGCGGCGGTGGCCTGGCATGCGGTTTCGCGTGCCGGCGATGTGCGGGGGAAACGGGTATTGGTCACCGGGTCCGGTCCGATTGGTGCGCTCATCACTGCGGTGCTGAAGACCCGGGGCGCTGCAGAGATCATTACGACGGATATGCACGAGTTCCCGCTGCAGACCGCTCGCGCGGTTGGAGCGTCGCGGAGCCTGCTCGCAACCGACGCGGAAGCGATTGCGGCTGTGGATGCCGACATCTGCTTTGAGTCGTCGGGAAGCTACCGGGGCCTGATGTCTGCCGTTCAGGGTGCGACGCGTGGCGGACGCGTGGTCATGGTGGGTCTGCTGCCGTCGGGCGAACAGCCTGCGCTGATTTCCCTGGCAATTACACGGGAACTCGAGCTGGTTGGTTCCTTCCGGTTCAACGACGAGATCGACGAGGTGATCGCTGCCCTGGCCGACGGCAGCCTGCAGATCGATCCGGTTATCACCCACGAGTTCGCTGTAGAGGATGCACTGGAGGCCTTTGCGGTCGCGAAGGATGCTTCGGTGAGCAGCAAGGTGCTGCTGCGCTTCGGCGAGTGACGGCGGCGGCAGCGGCATAATCTCAGCCGCTTTCCCCGGTGGTGGTGCTCGCGCAAGTGGCGATGTCCCCGCTGCCGGGGAGAGCCGGCGAGGCGGATATGTAAGCGTGCCCGGTGGGCGTGGTGATGCGGACCTTGTGCCGTGGCTGGGGTGGCTGGGGTACTGCTTCTGGCGGCCGAGGCGGCCGTTGCGGTTGTTCTGCCTGTCGCGGCTGGAGGGTGGTGGAGTTCCAGCCGGGTGCTTGCTTGGCGTGGTTGCAGGCTTCGCAGAGTCCCTGCCCGTTGGTGTAGGTGGTGGGGCCGCCCTGTGCGTGGGGCTGGATGTGGTCGATGTGGCGGATCGGTGCATCGCACCAGGGTGTGCGGCAGGTTTGGTCCCGGGTACGGATGAGTCTGGCCAGCCCGGGCGGAAACGCCCGTGCCCGGGATTCCATCGCCGCCAGCTCGCCCGAGACCGGGTCCAGGTACAGCCGCCGCAGCGTCACCACATCCGCCGGTTCCGGACCACCCGGCCTGCCTGTCTGGGGACTGTTGCCGGGCCCGGGTGCGGTCTGGTGCGAACTGTTGCTGTTTCCTGGTGCGGTCTGGTGGTGACTGTGGTTAGTTCCGAGTGCGGTCTGGGAACTGTTGCCATTTCTGGGTGGGCTCTGGGGACTGTTGCTGCTTCCTGGCGGGGCCTGGGGACTGCCGCGTCCTAGCGGGCTGCGAGGACTGCTGCTGTTTCTCTGGGTACTGCTGCCGCTTCCGAGCGGGCTGCGAGGGATGTTGTTGTGTCCTGGCGGGTTGGTCAGGGCTTTGCTGATCAGTTCCCTGGCCCAGTACCCCGGAACGGTCCCGTAGCCGGGGAAGTATGCCGGCTCGTCCGGCCCTGACCGCCGGAACAAGGACCGGTCCGTGATAACCAGCTGCACCTCTACCGGTACCCGGTCTGCACTGCCCTGCCCGGTGACGCGTTCAACCAGGGTGTCGGCCATGATCTGACCGCGCCCGCGCTCATCCCCTGAGGCCCGCAACCCATCCGCTGCCCGGGACAACGCGGCATACACGGCCACACCCTGCGCGACGGGCAGCAGAGCGCTCAGATAGGACATGGTGTCCGGGGCCGGGCGGCAGGACACGTACCGGTCTGCCACGGCCTTGGCATTGCGCTTCACCTGGGAAGCCTGATCCAGGGCCTGGGTAACCGTCCGGATCCGGGCGATCAACCTGCGGTCACCCAGCCCTTCGAGCTTGTCCGGGTCCTTGCAGATCAGCTCATCAACCCGGGCACGGTCTTCCAGGTCCAGACACGCGGTTTCCCGGACCAGCAGGGTGGCACGCCATTCACTGAGCACCCCGGCCGACAAGGCCGCCAGGGTATAAGGCATCTCGTGGACCAGCGCCTTGCCAAAGCCCAGATGCCGGGCGCCCCGGTGCGGTGAGTCCCTGCGGGCCAGAGCGACCTGCGCTCCGATCCCACGGCCCAGCTGATCGGCCGGCACCCCGGCACGGGACTGCGCGCGTCTCTGCGAAGCATCAAACGCTGCCGCGGCTCGTGCCTGCACACCCGCAGCAGCTGACTTCAACTCCTCCAACACCCGCATCAAATCAACAAGGTCGGAGTCGGCGATCTCAGTGGCGATGTCCGCTTCGTGCACGGGATCCTGCAGGTAATGCAGCCAAGCAGTGACGTTCTCACGGAGCGAGTTCGTTGCGGGAGACGAAACAGGGAGGGGGTGGTCACGGCGACCAGGAGTGAGAGGTTGCCCGGCATCGCTCAGCGACGGCCCGGTCTGGTCGGGCATAGCCGTGGATCGGCCTTTGACGGGCAGCCGCGGATCGAAGCTGCAGTTCTCGGTGCCCTCTAGGCTCTGGGAGCGCCGGTGCAGACTCGGCGAGGCGCCTGTTGATGTCGGTGCCGCAATCGGAGGCACTGCTTCCATTTCCAACATGCCCACACGCTATAAATGCACGGCTCCCGCGTGGCCAGTAGTTCCAGCGCATGTGGATAAGGATTTCTGCGCGCCGAGAGATGCCATGGCTGTCGAGGAATAGAGGGCTGGGCTGACGGGCTCGAGTTGCTGCCGCTGCTGCTGCCGCTGCCGCATCGCGCCCGCATCGCCGCTGCCGCTGCCGCTGCCGCATCGCGCCCGCATCGCCGCTGCCGCCGGGCTACCGTGCCGCAGACAGCAACCCCCGTCAGCCCGCTCCCGCGGCGTTCCCGGCGTTCCCGACGTCCCCGACGTTCCCGACGTTCCCGACGTCCGCCGTCGAACTACCCCTCCACAGCCCCCGGCTGCCGCTCTGGCTGCGTGAAGATCCTCGGCTCATCCCGCCAGACACCCTCGACCTCAGACTTTGTCCGGCGCATGATCTGGTCCATGGCTTCGCGTGCGGCGTCGGGGTTGCCGGCCTGGATGGCGTTCGCGACGTCGACGTGCCACTGCAGCGCCTCCTCGTGCGGACGGGACGGCATCAAACCGTAGTCGGTGCGGCCCCGCAGCACCTCGGCGATCATGGACTGCATCTGTGCGAACATCTCGTTCCCCGAGGCGGCCAGAACCAGGGCGTGATAGTGAATGTCGAGCTCCAGGAACTGCTGCAGATCACCGGCCCGCCCCACCGCACGCATCTTTGCGGCAACGGCCATCAGCTCTGCAGCCATGTCCTCGGGTGCGTGTTCGGCGGCCAGTTCGGCTGCGGCAGGCTCGACGGCGGAACGGAGCTCGGTCAGCGAGCGCAGCTGCGCACCCTTGCCGGGGACTGAGGCAAGCCGCCAGCGCACGATGTACGGGTCAAAAACGTTCCAGGATGTCTCCGGCAGCACGCGGATCCCGACCCGTTTGACCGTCTCCACCAACCCCAGGGACTGCAGCACCCGGACAGCTTCACGGGCAACGGAGCGGGATACGTTCAGCTCGGTCTCGAGCTGTTCCGAGAGCATGGTGTCTCCGGGCTTCAGCTCCCCGGAAACGACCCGCCGCCCCAAAGACTCGATAACCAGGCTGTGCAGGCGCGAACTCATGCGGGTCTCGGGGTTGAAGTCACCGTTTCATCATAGGCAGTTCCGGGCTCAGGGCTGGGGTTTGACTACCGGAAACAGTCCGTCGGGTTCCTCGCCTTCCTCGTAGTGGCTGGCGGCCGGACCAACAATCAGCGGGTCCGGAGCATGCGCGACCCGGCGGTCCTTGTTGGGGTAATCCACACTGTCGAGGACAAATCGCATGGCTTCGAGGCGGGCCCGTTTCTTGTCGTTGGACTTCACCACTGTCCATGGCGCATCTCCGGTGTCCGTGTAGAAGAACATGGCTTCCTTGGCCTGGGTGTAGTCATCCCACTTATCCAGGCTGGCAAGGTCGGTGGGGGAGAGCTTCCACTGCTTGACCGGATCTGTTTCCCTCGCGGCAAACCGGGCCAGCTGCTCGGCGCGGCCAACGGAGAACCAGAGCTTGCGCAGCAGTACCCCTGAATTCACGAGCATGCGTTCCAGTTCGGGAACCTCCCGCATGAATTCCAGGTACTGGGCCGGCGTGCAGTAGTTCATCACGCGTTCGACGCCGGCACGGTTGTACCAGGACCGGTCCATCATCACGATCTCCCCGCCGCTGGGCAGCCGGGCGATGTAGCGCTGGAAGTACCACTGCGTGCGTTCCTGGTCGCTGGGCTTTTCGAGCGCCACCACCCGAGATCCGCGGGGATTCAGATGCTCATTGAACCGCTTGATGGCACCGCCCTTGCCGGCAGCGTCACGGCCTTCGAAGATGATGAGCATCTTCTGCCCGGTGTCCTTGACCCACAGCTGCATCTTCAGCAGCTCGATCTGCAGTTGCCGTTTCTGCCGTTCGTAGCTTCGGCGGCTGAGTTTCTTGGTGTATGGATAGTTGTGCCGCCAGGCAGCGTCGTCGCCCTTGTCCCGAACCTTGGCGGTCTTTGAATCAAGTTCCCCGAGCTCATCAAGCTCTGCCGCGTAGTCCTCCGCGACCGAGACCCGGCTTTTCCCGCCGTCGGATGAGGCTTGGCGTTCGGTGAGTTCTTCCGCAAGCTCATCCTCTGCCTTCCCAATGCGGGCAGAGGTTTTAGTGCCTGACTGTGAGCCGTTCTTACCCGTGGCCATGTGCATCTCCTTGCGACGGCTTTGACCCGAATCTACGCGGCCCAAGGCGCCCAGCGGAAGGGTGGCGCTTGGAAGGGCCAGGCTCGGGACCCCGCGAGCCTGCACGGGAACGGCATTCGGGGCACGGATAATTAGGGGCGATGAAACACCTGCGCTCCGCCCTGCTGTCCCTTGCCGTCCTCCCCGTAAGTCTCTTCGGAACTGCCTGCGTCCCCCAGGAGACGGATTCGGCAGCACAGCTGCCGGCCTCACCGGCCGCTTCTTCCTCAATAACAGAGCCACAGGCCGGAACGGCGCTGGAACAGCTGAGCGGGATTCCCATCAAGGGCCGCGCTCCAAAGACCGGTTACAGCCGCGAAGAGTTCGGGCCCGCCTGGGCGGACGTGGACCATAACGGCTGCGACACCCGGAACGATATTCTTGCCCGCGACCTGACAAATGAGACCTTCAAACCCGGCACCAAGGACTGCGTTGTCGCATCAGGAACCTTCGTTGATCCCTACACCGGGAGCACCATCAGCTTCGTGCGTGGAAACACTACGAGCACGGCCGTGCAGATCGACCACGTTGTAGCGCTCTCGGACGCGTGGCAAAAGGGCGCCCAGCAGCTCTCGGCGGAGGAACGCCGCCAGCTGGCCAACGATCCGCTGAACCTCTTTGCCGCTGACGGCCCGGCGAACGGCGCCAAATCGGATTCCGACGCCGCCACCTGGCTGCCGCCGAACAAGGCCTTCCGCTGCGAGTATGTCGCGCGCCAGACTGCGGTCAAGGCGGAGTACCGGCTGTGGATGACGCAGGCAGAACACGATGCCATCGCCTCTGTCCTTGCCTCCTGCCCGGACGAACCCGTTCCGGTCCGCGAGGGAACAGCTTCCCGGGCTGTCGGTCCGGCACCGGAGGCTGCCGTATCCAGTACGACGCCGGTGTACGCCAACTGTGCGGCCGTCAAGGCTGCCGGGGCAGCACCAATCCGTCCGGGAGATCCCGGCTGGGATCCGAAGTTCGACGGCGACGGCGACGGAATCGGCTGCACGTCCTGACCGGATTTCGGGTCATGGAAACCAACAGGTGAACCTGCGGACAAAACCTGTCCGCGATGCGTTTCAATCCGGACTCAAGCTGTCCTGATAAGCGTCGTTTCGCCCCTTGACCGCTTCTAGCGTTGAGGCAGTTCTGCAACAGCGGGAGCGGCCACGTATCCACGGAAGCTCCCGTTCGCGGAAGGAAGCGGACGAGCGGAAACGGTCCTGCGGAAGCGGACCTGCGGATGCTGCCCGGCGGAAGCGTCAGAAGTGCTGAGGGATGATGAACATGAGCTTGATGGAGATAGAGCTGGCGAAGCTGGATTACCGGCAACGCATGGATGAAGCAGAGCAGTACAGGCAGGAACGGCAGAGACTCGACCGCCTCCGCGGGACCGGCCGCCTGACCCGAAGGGCGAAGATGGACATCCCGGTCTTCGGATTCAGGATTGGCGGTTTCCGGTACCGGCTCTGGTTCACCCGGACTGTCGCGCTGTAGCTCCAAGGATCCGCCGCCCTCGCCCCGGGACAGCAAGAACGCGCCGGCCAGTCCCGAACGCGCCGGCGGCCACACCCCAAACGCGGGGCCACACCGCAGGCACTACGCTGTGGCCATGGATTCCCCCTACGTCATCCGTGACGCAGGGCCCGGCGACGCCCCGGCCTGCGCAGCCCTGTACGCCCCGTATGTCTTGGAGACGGCAACGACCTTTGAGGCTGAACCTCCGGAACCGGATGAAATGCGCCGGAGGATCGCTGCGGCACAGGAACAGCACGCCTGGCTGGTGGCAGCGCACGACGGCGGCGTGGCCGGGTACGCCTATGCCGGTACCTGGCGCAGCCGGGCCGCCTATAGCCGCACTGCGGAGACCAGTATTTACCTGGACGAATCCGTGAGGGGAACCGGTCTGGGCAAGCGGCTGTACGCAGCCCTCGTGCAGCGGCTGGGGGAGCAGGGCTACCGCACCCTGGTGGCGGGCATGACGCTGCCCAACCCGGCCAGCGAAGCGCTGCACGGCTCACTGGGGTTCACTCCGGTGGGAGTCTTCCGCCGGGTCGGGTTCAAGCACGGCGCCTGGCACCACGTGGGCTGGATGCAGCTGGACCTGCTGCCCGGATCGCCGCCTGACAGCGAGGGCTAGTCCATCCGCTCCAGTACAAAGAGCGGAATCTCCCGGTCGGTCCTGGCCTGGTAATCGGCATAGGGCGGGTATGCCGCAACGGCACGCTCCCACCACACTGCCTTCTCGTCCCCGGTCACTTCACGGGCCTGCATGTCCCACTTCTGCGGTCCGTCCTGCAGCTCCACGTGCGGGTTCGCCACGATGTTGAAGTACCAGACGGGATGCTTCGGAGCGCCGCCCATGGACGCGACCACCGCGTAATCGCCGTCGTGCTCCACCCGCATGAGCGGAGTCTTGCGCAGCTTGCCGCTCTTGGCACCCTTGGTGGTCAGCAGTACCACCGGGCGGCCGCCTAAGGTGGTGCCGCGGGTGCCGCCGGAAGACTCGATTTCCTCGGCCTGCTCGCGGGAGCGCTTGGATGTACTGGGGGCATATTCACCGGTAAGAGGCATGCGCCCCAGTTAACACCCAATCCCAATGAGCTGGCCAGCACCCGCTCAGTGGGGTGGCTATGCCGCCGGCGGCGAAAAGATCCAGGGCTGGCGGGGCAGTGTGGCCGGGTCGAAGGCCTGAAGCGCGTCGGGAAGAGTGCCGGGCAGGCCCAGTGAACCCAGGATCATGCCGGTTGCGTCCTGGGCTGAGATCCCGAGGTCTGCCAGTGCGGCGAGGGTTACGGCGCCGTCGCGCTTTGCCAGCCGCTTGCCGCTGGGGGAGAGCACCAGGGGAACGTGGACGTATTCCACCGGCGGCAGGCCGAGCAGCGAGGCGAGGTAGGCCTGGCGGGGTGTGGAGGAGAGCAGATCGTCCCCGCGGACCACCTGGTCAATGCCCTGGGCTGCATCATCGACCACGACGGCGAGGTTGTACGGCGGAACCCCGTCGTTGCGCAGGAGCACCAGGTCATCCACCACACCGGTGTAGTCCCCGTACAGGGCGTCATGAACCGTGTACTCACTGACATCGGCACGCAGGCGCAGGGCCGGAGGACGTTCGAGGCGGCGCCGGGCGCGTTCAGCTTCGGAGAGGTTGCGGCAGGTGCCGGGGTATGCGCCGGGCGGGGAGTGCGGGGCGCGCGGCGCGTCGGAGATTTCCGCGCGGGTGCAGAAGCATTCGTAGACGCGGCCGTCGGCACGCAGCTTCTCGACGGCATCCAGATACACCGGGGTGCGGTCGGACTGCCGGATCACCTCTCCGTCCCAGTCGAGCCCGACGGCGGCAAGATCACGCAGCTGCACAGCTTCCGCCCCGGCGCGGGCGCGGTCCAGGTCCTCCACGCGCAGGATGAAGTCCCTGCCGGTGCTGCGGGCGAACAGCCATGCCAGCAGGGCAGTGCGGAGGTTGCCCACGTGCAGTTCGCCGGACGGGCTGGGGGCGAAGCGGCCCGCTCCGGTCACGGCAGAGGACGGGGAAAGATGAGGGAGCACGCCTTCCAGCCTACAAAGCCCGGACGGCTTCCGCGCACGCCGGCAGCCGTTAGACTGTCCGGCACCATCACCGGAGCAAGGAGACAGTTATGCCCGACTACGGCCGCGACCTGCTCTTTGGCGCCTTCATCACACCGGTGGCATCGCCTCCGCTGCGGGCAGTCGAGCTGGCTGTAACAGCGGAAGAGGCCGGACTGGACCTGGCCGCTTTCCAGGACCATCCCTATCAGCCGCGGTTCCTGGATACATGGACACTGATGTCCTACGCAGCCGCGCGGACCTCGCGGATCCGGCTGGTGCCGGACGTGCTGAACCTGCCGCTGCGGCAGCCGGTCATTATTGCCCGCAGCGCTGCCAGCCTGGACCTGCTCAGCGGCGGACGGCTCGAGCTCGGACTGGGGACTGGGGCCTTCTGGGACGCCATTGCCGCAGCAGGCGGCGAGCGGCTTGCCCCGGGGGATGCCGTCACCGGACTCGAGGACGCGATCAGCATCATCCGCGGCATTTGGGACACCGGGGCCACCGCACCTCTCCGGGTCGACGGAAAAATCCACCAGGTTCACGGAGCCAAGCGGGGTCCGGCACCGGCACACGACGTCGGAATCTGGCTCGGTGCCTACAAGCCGCGCATGCTGCGCCTCACCGGAGCGGCAGCGGACGGCTGGCTGCCGTCGCTGGGATACCTGCGCGGAGGCCCGCCGGACCTCGCTGCGCTGAATGCGGTGATCGACGACGGCGCAGCCTCCGCCGGGAGGGACCCCGGCTCGGTGCGGCGGCTGCTGAACATCAGCGGGTCCTTTGGCTCCACCAACCGGGGACTGCTGCAGGGACCGCCGGGCCAGTGGGCCGACGAACTAACGGACATGGCACTGCAGTACGGGATCTCAGGCTTCATCCTGGCCTCTGATGACGCTGCGGAGATCACCCGGTTCGGTACCGGGGTGGCCCCGGAGGTACGGGAACGAGTGGAAAGGGCCCGGACGCACAGTCAGGGCTGAGCGGAGCCGCGCCCTTCCGCGCGCAGGACACAGGGCCCTAGTGTGGGGCCATGACATCGGAGCTGCTGCTGCCCGCCCTGAACGCCGCACGCAAGGGCAAGGAAGAAGGGGGAATACCCATCGGCGCCGCCCTCTTCGTGGACGGCACCATAGTCTCCACCGGACGGAACAGGCGACAGCAGCTCGGCAGCGTCATCCGGCACGCCGAAATGGACTGCCTGGAACACGCCGGACGCCTTCCTGCAGGTTCCTACACCAGGGCCACCATGGTCACCACGCTCTCTCCGTGCGACATGTGCACCGGGGCCATCCTGCTGTACCGGATTCCACGCGTCATCATCGGTGAAAACCGCAGTTTCCGCGGACCCGAAGACCTGCTGAGGCAGCGGGGTGTGCAGGTTGAAGTCCTCGACGATCCGGCCTGCGCCATGCTCATGGAGGAATTCATGACGGATTACCCGACGCTCTGGAACGAAGACGTCGGGATGCTCTAGTTTTCCTTGCCGGTTGCTCCGGCGTCGTGAAGGATGACCCCAGCGGGGGGAACCATCTGCAACGGCGCAGGAAGGATCGGAACAACGCATGAGAAGACTGACTACCTTGGGAATTGCCGTGTCACTGGCACTGGTCGCAGCACCGGCCACCGCCACTGCCACATCCACAGCGGCACCGCCGGTGACCGAACTGGGCGGCACACTGGCCAACGGAGCAACGTGGGCAGCGGAAGTACCCGCCGGCTGGAACGGGAAACTGGTGCTGTACAGCCACGGGTTCCGTCCCGGGCCGGATAACCCGGCCTGGGACCCTGGCTTTGACTCCACCGCTCAGGCCCTGACGGACCGTGGATTCGCCGTGGCGGCGTCGTCGTATGCCAGCGCCGGATGGGCGCTGGGAACAGCCGCCCAGGACCAGCTGGACACGCTGGCGGCATTCTCCGCGGCAGCAGGGGAACCGGACCGCACCATCGCTTTCGGTACCTCCATGGGAGGGCTGGTCAGCAGCCTGATCGCCGAAACCCCGGACAGCGGAGTGGACGGGGCAGTGAGCACCTGCGGGCTGCTCGGCGGCGGCATCAACCTGAACAACTACCAGCTGGACGGCATCCACGCGCTCGCCGAACTGCTGCTGCCGGGCCAGGACCTGCAGCTGACCGGCTTCCGCACGTCCGCGGAAGCCGGAGCCACCATCACCGCCCTGATGCAGGCGGTGCAGCAGGCGCAGGCCACTCCGGAGGGACGGGCCAAGGTTGCGCTCGCCGCGGCACTGATGAATACGCCCACCTGGTTCAGCGGCGAAAGCGCTCCGGACCGCAGGGACTTCGCGGCCCAGCAGGAAGCGCAGTACAACTGGCTGCTGCAGACCATTCCGTTCGTAGTCGGTTCCCGCGTTTCGATTGTCACTGCGGCCGACGGCGACAGCGGCTGGAACCAGGGCGTGGACTACCGTGCCCTGCTGCAGCAATCCGCACAGAGGCAGCAGGTGGACGCTCTCTACCGCACCGCCGGACTGGACCTGAAGCGGGACCTGCGCACGCTCACCGCTGCTGCGGACATTGAGCCGGATGAGGAAGCCCTCGACTGGATGGACCGCACCTCCATACCCCAGGGAGACCTGCAGATCCCGGTCCTGACCATGCACACCCTGGCGGACATCCTGGCGCCGGTGGAATACATGGAGGAATATGCCGAAACCGTGCGGGAGGCACGGGCGACGCCGCTGCTGCGGCAGTCGTTCGTCGAACGGACAGGGCACTGCACCTTCACGGACGCTGAGCGGGTGGCGGCCGTGCTGGCAATGGATGAGCGGCTGGATACCGGCCGGTGGGCCAACCTCGCCGATCCCCGGCAGCTGGACCGGCGGGCCGAGTCCCTGGGGCTCGGGGAAGCTGACTTCATTCAGTACAAGCCGGCCGAGTTCATCAATGACCGCGTCTGGAACCCGGGCACGGGACACGGTCACGGACCGGGCAAGGGACACGGGCCAGGCAAAGGCCACGCTCCCGGGAAAGGCCACGACCCCGGGAAAGGGAGCGGACACGGCCCGGGGAAGGGCAACGGACCGGGCCATGGCCGCTAGCCCCTCCATCAGACCGGTTTAGCTTTCCCGCGTTTACGCCCTGGAGCGGACCTCGTTGGCAAGAGTGCTGACGTTCCCGTTCCAGGGCGTGCCGTGGCCGGGCAGCACCCAGCCGACGTCTGAGAGCTGGGTGAGCCTATCCAGCACGTCCAGAGCCTGCGCCGGATCGTCGGTGAACGGCGACGGCTGCAGGCCGGCCTTGCCGGAGAGTACATTGCGGGTGGTGAGCGCGTCACCCACAAACAGCGCCTTGGCCTCCGGGACGTGGATGGCCACACTGCCGGGCGAGTGCCCGGGAAGGCCAATGATCCGCGGTGATCCCGGAAGGTCGAGTACATCTCCGTCTGCAACCGGCACGACGTCGGTGAGGTAGGTGGTGCGCCAGCCCTGTTTCCGGACGGAGTAGGCCAGGAACCGGGCGGTAGGGCCCGGCCGCATGCTCCCGGCGGAGCCCGGAGCAGGCTTGTAGCGCTTCGTTCCACGCGCCCGGGCCTCATCCGCGGCATGGACATAGACGGGTACGCCGGTTTCCCGGCGCAGCCGCTCGGCAAAACCAATGTGGTCCGTGTCCCCGTGGGTCAGCACGACGCCGCGGATATCGGCCAGTGGACGGCCCAGGGCTGCCAGTTCCTGCTGCAGGTCCCGCCAATGGCCGGCGAGCCCGGCGTCGATCACCGTGATGCCGTCGTCGGTCTCCACCAGGTAGGCGGCAACTATGTCGTTGCCGATCCGGTGCAGGTTTGGTCCGAGCTTCATGGCTTCTCCTTCTGGCAGACCGGCGTGTCCGGCCACATGGCTAACCTAATTAGCTATGATGGCTAATGTCAATAGCCAACGATTGTCAGGAGAAGCCATGCCGGCACCCCAGCGCACGTCGCTTGAAGCCATTGTGGAAGCGGGCAGGGCTGCCCTGGAAGGCGGCGGTCCTGAATACGTCACCATGAACGCGGTCGCGGAGCGGGTGGGTGTCCGGGCGCCCTCCCTTTATAAGCGGGTGAAAGACCGGGAGGCACTGCTTGCCCTGATCGCCCGGGCAACGCTGGAGGAGCTTCGTGAACTTATGCAGGCTGAGGACTCGCTGGCCGGACTTGCCCGTGCGTACCGGTCCTTCGCCCATCAGCGGCCGGAAGCGTTTCGGCTGATCCAGACGCGGGCGGCCTCGCCCGATGACCTGGCCCGTGCCAGCGAACCGGTCCTCGCCGCAGCCCGTTCCGCCGTCGGGGAAGCAGATGCCCTGGAAGCGGCGCGGTTTATGACGGCGTGGCTGACCGGCTTCATCACCATGGAGCTGGCCGGTGCCTTCCGCCTGGGCGGTGACCTGGACCGGGCCTTCGAGTACGGCGTCGAGCGGGTCGCCGCAGCCCTGGGGGACTGAGGCGGCCCGCCCGCCGTCGTACTGTTTGGTTACGCGCCTAGATCCCTTCGCCCGGCTGCGGGCGGGCGCTGTAGGGGATCAGCGGATTCGCCGCGCGGAGGCCCTTCAGTGAACCGGGTTCCATCTGCTCCTCGCCGGGAAGGGAACCGATGACGATTGAGCAGCCCGAACCGGGCGGTGTGAGCTGGGCGAAGGCCATGTGCTCGTTGACGGTGTGGTGGTCCAGGTCGAATCCGATCTGGTCGGAATAAAAGGCGATGCTGCGGTCAAGGTCGCTGACCGGGACGCGGATTACTTCCAGGGTCCAGTCCATGGCTCCTCCAAGAGTGGTCGTGTGGACTCAGGCCGTGGCGAATGCCAGCAGCTGCTCGAGCTTGTCGTACCCCTCGGCCATGCCGGATTCCATACCCGAGGACACGAAGTTATCCCGCGTCTCCACTGAGGGATAGACCGAATGTCCCACCAGGCGGGACCGGCCGTCGGGAAGGTCCTCGAACCGCAGGTAATCCAGGCTCGCCTGGTCCGGGTAACCCTCAAACTCGAAGGTCTGCAGGATGAACTCGTCTGCCCGGATGTTGTGGAACACGCCGCGGAAGGCGTACTCCTCCCCGCCCTCGCTCTGGACGAACCGGTATGAGCCGCCGGGGGTCGCCTCGAAGGCATCGATCCGGGTGTCCAGGCCCTCCGGCCCGACCCACTGGACGTAGGAATCCGGGCTGACGTGGGCGCGGAACACCTCCCGTGCCGGGTAGTCGAACTCCCGGACGTAGTCGATGTATGGGACGCCGTCGGGAACGGTGACTTCCAGTGCGTTGGTCATGATGCCTCCTGGGGGCTCCTGGCGCCGGCAAGGGACGCGAGCAGTTCTTCGAGGCGGTCATATCCCTGGCCCAGACCGTCTTCCATGCCTGAGGATGCCATGCCGTCGCGGGCCTCCATGGTGGGATACACGCCGTGTGAAGTGAGACGGGTCCTGCCGTTTCCCAGATCCTCGAATGTCAGGGATTCAATGCTGACGACGTCCGGGTAGCCGGAGAATTCGAAGGTCTGGATCGCGAATTCGTTTTCCCGGACCGTGTGGAAGATTCCGCTGAAATCGTAGGGAACGCCGTCCGGGCCGGTATGGGTGTACTTGTAGGTGCCGCCGGTAACGAAGTCGTAGTGGTCCATTTCCATCTTCATTCCACGCGGACCAAGCCACTGGCTGATCAGTTCAGGATCCCGGTGGGCGTTGAAGACGTCTGCTACGGGGAAGTCCACCTCCCGTGAGTAGTCAATATAAGGGACGCCGTCCGGTACGGACAGCTGTAGTGCGTTCGTCATGTCTGGGTGTCCTTTGCCTGCTGGCCGTGCTGCACGGCCTCGGATTTAAGCACGGCATCCAGGCTGCGGAACTGCCCCTCGAGGACCAGCCGGTACCGGTCGATCCAGGCGGTAAGCGCCTCCAGCCGTGCAGGGTTCAGGTGGACGGGCCGGCGCTGTGCATCCCGTGACCGGGTGACCAGCTGCGCCTGCTCAAGAACCTGAATGTGCTTCGAAACCGCCTGCTTGCTGATTTCGAAGGGTTCCGCCAGTTCGTTGACCGTTGCCGGGCCCCGGGAGAGCCTGGCGATGATCCGCCGCCGTGCCGGATCGGCCAGGGCCAGAAACGCCCGGTCGAGCAGCACGTCCTCTGAGGCTTTGTTCATGGGTAGCCAACGTTCGCGTCGCTTCAAACTGCTGTAATCAATCTCTGCTTTGATCAACCTTTCGGTTGATTACGGACGAAGCTACGCCCGCCAGCTGTCCGGCGCAAGAGGATTTGGGAAGAAAAAATGGCAATCGTTGCCAGCAACTTCACAGGGGGCTCCCGGCGACGCAGCGGGGCAGCAGGCGTACCGTGTTTTCTTCTGGTCGGGCGCACCAGGGGTCCGCTGCAGCGGGAAGGGACAGACCATGAGCTCAATGGACCACAGCCAGGCAGTTCATCGGCACCACAACGAGACCGGCTTCCACTGGCCGAGTTTCGCACTGGGTCTAGTCCTGCTGCTGTTTGTGCTGGCACAGGGCGAGGACAACGGAGCTCCCGGCTACGTCGGGATGGCCGGGCTCATCTTCCTGATCACGGGGCTCTACTCCGTGGTGTCCCGCAGGCGATCATGGATGCGGCTGACCACCCGGACAGCGGCCTGGATAGTTGCGGCCGGGGGAGCCGTCCTAATGCTGCTGGCGCTGGTTCTGCGGCTTGCAGGAATGTGACGGCGGTTCGTTTCCTTGGTGTCCGGCGGCATGGCTAGGCTGGGCGGATGCTCACCGACAACCGCATTGACCCGCCCGACGCTGCGGGCGAAAGAGAAACCCTCAACGGCTTCCTGGACTACCTGCGCGCCAGCGCCGTATACAAGGCACAGGGGCTGAGCGACGCCGACGCCGCCCGCCGCGTCCTTCCGTCCCTCACCACCGTGTCTGGCCTGCTCCGCCACCTCGCCGATGTCGAACGGAGCTGGTTCCGCGAACGTATGGACGGCCAGGACGGCGTTCCCTCCCGCTGGAGCGACGAAGACCCCGACGGCGAATTCCGCGTCTCCGAGTCCGACAGCCTTGCCGGGATCATCGCGGACTACGAGGCAGCCTGTGCCGAGTCCCGCGAGGTGGCTGCCCGGTACGCCCTGGACGATGTGGCCCGGGCAGAGACGTGCCCGCACAACCTGCGCTGGATCCTGGTCCATATGGTCGAGGAAACCGGAAGGCACTGCGGCCACCTCGACGTCGTGCGGGAACTGCTCGACGGCGTGACCGGGGAGTAAACGAAGGCGCGTTTGTCCTCGGGCAGCTCCGCTCACGGAAGCAATGTCAGAGGCGGCTCCTAGTGTTGGCCGCAGCAGAGACAAAGTGTCCTGCGGCGGCCCCACGGCCGTCCTGCTTTTGCATCCTATGGGGGATCCGCAATGGAAAACGCAACCTATTCACCCGCGCCGGCACCGCTGCCGGCCCCACCGGCCAAGCCCGGCAAGGGCCTGGCTGTCACCGCCTTGGTCCTGGGCATCGTGGCCTTCGCCCTGTGCTGGGTTCCGGTGCTGAACAACCTCTTCCTGTTCGTTGGCATCGCGGGCCTCGGCTTCGCCGTCGCCGCCCTTGTTGTCGCCTCCAAGCGGAGGGCGCCGAAGGGTATGCCGATTGCCGGCCTCATCCTCAGCGTCCTTTCGATCATCGGCGTGTTCGCGACCCAGGCTCTGTACTCAGCTGCCATCGATTCAGTAGTCGAGAGCATTGAGGACGGATCCGACGGCGTTGTCGCAGCAACGGAAGAGGAGCAGGAAGAAGCCGGCACCCAGTCCCTGGCGATTGGCAATTCTGCGGAAATCGGCGAGTACACGGTCACCGTCACCGGCGTGAACCTGAACGCGAACGAACAGGTCCTGGCTGAAAACCAGTTCAACGAGCCTCCGGCCGGGCAGTACGTCCTGGTGGACATGGCCGTGGTCTACAACGGCGCTGAGGAAGGCGATCCGTGGATTGACCTCAGCACGGAGTTCGCCGGTTCCGACGCTCGCCAGTACTCCACCACTACATGCAGCGCGGTGTCGCCCAACCCTGCGCACGAGGTTCCGACCCTCACCAACGGCGGCGCCGGCGACTATTCCGTCTGCTTCGATGTGCCGGCCGAGGCAGTGAACGATGCGAAGGTCCTGGTGAAGACCTCATTCTCGTTCAAGGATGACCGGGTGTACTGGGCCGCTCAGTAGCCCGCCGGCAAAAGGCGCCTTAAACTGAACGGCTCCCCGGCTGTCGCCAGGGAGTCGTTCCAAGGTCCGGCCGATGAACCTACTGGTCCCGGCCAAGTGGACCTGTTCTGGTCCCGCCTTAAGGAACCATTTCCAGTTAAGCACCGGCACATAAAAAGGGAACCCCCGTGCTTCAACTTTTTTCTGGCCGATGACCGTCGACCAGCATTTGCGCAGGTCAGCGTTGCAGATGTCAGAACAGAACGTGATAAACACAAGCTATGGCAACCACAGCATTTAAGCAGTCCCCTGTCCGCACCGCCGGCGAGCTCCCCGCCACCGGCAGCTCCGCTCCGGCCTTCGACCTGGTTGGTACCGATCTCGCCCCCGTCACCGCCGGTGACTTCGCCGGCCGCCGCGTAGTCCTCAACATCTTCCCGAGCGTGGACACAGGCGTCTGCGCTGCCAGCGTCCGCCGGTTCAACGAAATTGCTGCCGGACTGGAGAACACCACGGTGATCTGCGTTTCAAAGGACCTGCCGTTCGCCCTCGGCCGCTTCTGCGGATCGGAAGGCATCGAGAACGTAGTGGCAGCATCCGCATTCCGCAGCAGCTTTGGCGAGGACTTCGGCCTGACCCAGACCGAAGGTCCGCTGGCCGGCCTGCTGGCCCGCGCCGTCGTCGTAATTGATGCAGACGGCACCGTTGTGCACTCCCAGCTGGTTCCGGAAATCACCACCGAACCGGATTACGACGCCGCCGTGGCGGCTCTCGCGTAGCCTCCGCCTTCAACATTCGGGCCCGTTCCACATACCGTGGTGCGGGCCCTCTTTTTGTGTTTCCGCAGGTCAGCGAGCCGCCTCGGGTCCCTTAGGATGGTTCGGGGTGGCCGCTGGAGCTGCCGTGAACCTAAATACCGGACCACATTGGGGGGAACGATGGACAGGGAACAAGGACAGCCTGAATCGGCGGACGGCTGGCCGGGAACAAATCAGCGGGCAGACGGCGCAGAGCCGGCCTCAGTGGAAGGTCCGGCGGAGACAGCTGCGGAGTCTGTACCTGAAGGCCGTTCGGCGGAGGTGTCCGGGTTTGCATCGCCCGGCCCTGCTGCACCTTATCCGTCTTACGCCGGCGCCCAGACCCCGCCCCAACCCAACCCTTACGCCGGCATTCCGGGTGGACCCCAGGGCCCCGCGTACCCTCCGGCGCCTTCACACGGTCCTGCATCAGGTCAGGGGTACGGTTCCGGGTATCCCGGATACCAGGGCCAGCCCGGGTACCCCGGTCAGTTTGGGCAGCCGGGTCAGTTTGCTCAGCCAGGTCAATCTGGCTATCCGGGCCAGCCGGGCTATCCCGGCTACGGCAGCTACACTCCGCCGCCGCCCACGCCCGGCAAGGGACTGGCAATCGCAGCGTTGGTCCTGGCCATTCTGGCACTGCTGATCTGCTGGATTCCCCTGGTGAATTTCGCATCCTTCCCGCTGGCAGCCGTCGCTGTGGGGCTCGGCATCCCGGCACTGGTCAAGGGACTTAAGGGCCGAAACATCGCCAAACCGCTTTCCATCGCAGCCTTGTCCATTGCCGCGCTGTCCATGGTCGCGGCCATTGTCGTAAACACCGTCGTCGTCGATTCCCTCCGGGACGCCGGCCTCTGGGAGGACAACGGGCCAGGCACCGAGACCAGCGCGGAGTCCTTCGCTGAGTTCCTCGAAGAGTCCGAAGAGCTGTCGGAATCGGCGCAAAACGATTACGCCTACGAGTATTCAGCCGGTTATATCGCCGAAAAGGTTGCCCAGCCTGCCAACGCTGCCGGGGACGAAGTGACCGTCGGCGATTACACCGTGACGCTGGTCGAGCTTGACCGGGACGCCGAGGCTGAAGTCCTGGACCGCGACCCGTCTGCGGGCGCACCGGATCACAATTACGTCATCGCCCGGTTCAGCGCCGTCTACAACGGTGAGGGGGATGGGCGGCCCTGGCTGGACCTGCCGGCGGAACTGGTAGGGACGGACAACAAGATCTACTCCGTGATGGGCTGTTCCATGAGCCTGGGCATGCGGACTGTTGACCAGGAGCTGCTCAGCAAGGGGGACACCGTGACGCAGGAAGCGTGCTTTGACGTCCCGGACAGTGCCCTGGGCGAAGACAGCCGGTTGAGCATGCGCATGATCCTCGCCGAACAGAACAACGACGAAGTGTTCTGGCGCCTGCCGTAGCCGTGGGAGTCCTGCCAGTCGTTCCCGGTTAGGGCGTACCACCTGGTCAGGGCGCTTAGGATAGTGCGGTGGTGCCCGGGATGCCGGGCCACGGCCGCATCTTTTGATAATCGCATCATTGCTTGGGGGAGCTATGGATAAGGAACAGGGACAGCCGGATCTGACGGAGGCTCAGGACGGCAAATTGTCCGTGTCCGAAGGAGCCGGGACTGCGGTGGAGGGGGTCGGCGACGCAGAAATGAGTTCCGGCGACGCGGACAAGACACACGGCGACGCAGACACCAGACCCGGCGACGCAGAAACAGTGCACAGTCCAGCAGAATCCGCCGCTGAGCCTGCCGGATTGCCCGAGGACCGCGGTTACCCCGTCCCGCCTCCTTGGGCGGAGCGGCCGTTCGCTCCTCCGAGCGGTCCCGTGTCTGTGCCGCCCATCCCCCCAATCCCCCCGGCCCCGGGGATGCAGGCCCCGGGGATCCCGGTCCCGGGTATGGCGGCCCCGGGGATGCCGGCACCGGGGCCGCCCGGCTCAGGGATGCCAGGCGGATGGCCGGGGAACGGCACACCCGGCTACGGCGGTCCTCCCAGCACCGGTCCAGGCGGATACGGAGGCGCTGCCTACGGCGGCTTTCCAGGCCGGGTGCCCATCTATCCGCCGAAATCCCCGGGCAAAGGGCTGGCCATCGCAGCACTCAGCGTTGCCGGCGTCGGCCTCTTGTTCTGCTGGATCTGGTTCCTGAACTTCATCACCTTCCTGCTCGGCTTCGTGGCGCTGGGGCTGGGCATCCCGGCACTGGTCAAGGGCGTAAAAGCCCGCAACGTGGCACGTCCGCTCGCCATAGCTGCACTGTCCGTTGCCGTCTTCTCGATGATCGCCGCCAGTTTTGTCAACGTGACAATCCAATACGGTTTGCTTCCTGCGGCCGGCGAACCTGGCCTCTCGGAGAGCGAACCCGAGGCGGCTGCACCGGCACCCGCTCCGTCCCGAACACCTTCTCCGTCCCTGACCCCCGCTCCTGTGGCTCCGTCCGAAACGCCAGCTGCGGCCACGCCGCCGGTGGTTGCTGATAAGGACTATTCCGTGGACGTTTCGGGCCCGTTCTTTCGGCATGTGATCGCGCAGCCGGCAAATTCCGCCGGGGAGAGCGTGCAGGTGGGGGACTACTCAGTGACGCTCGTGGAAGTGAATCTCAAGGCAAACGAAGATGTCCTCCGGCGTGACCCGGATGCAGGAGCTCCGGACCACAACTACGTCTTGTTTGAGTTCAATGCGCTTTACAACGGAGACGCCACCGGACGGACCTCGCTGGATCTTGGGCCGCAGTTCATCGGGGCGGACAGCCGTATGTACAGCGTCCTGAATTGCTCCATGAACCTCGGTGTGAGTTACGCGGATGAACCAACTCTGTCCAAAGGCGAGTCTGCCACGCGGCGAGTCTGCTTCGACCTGCCCGCGGAAGCGCTGGGTGAGGACAGCCGTGTTGCCCTGCGGATGACCCTCGCCGAGGACAACAACGAGTCCGTTTACTGGCGGCTGCCGTAACGCGGCCTGACGGGCTGGCCTGCGCCGAAGCAAAGAAGCAGGTCGAGGGGGAGCAATGAACAGAAATCAGTTTCTGCAGCCCGGCAGTGCCTACGCGCCCTCGGGCTCTGAGCCCCGGCCGGGCAGGGCCCTGGCCGTCGGCGCCCTTTCCGTGGCCCTGGCGGGTCTGGTCAGCTGCTGGATTCCATTCCTAAACGTATTTGCTTTCGCCACCGCGTTGGTCGCCGTCGGACTTGCGGTCGCGGCGCTGGTAAAGGGCGGGACCCATCCACGCGCGCCCCGGGTGCTCTCGGTAGTCTCCATCGCCCTTGCCGTGCTGTCCGTCGTCCTGGCCTGGGCAGTGAATTCGTGGGTGATAAACGCCTGGAATAACGCGGACGGTTCGCCGAAATCCCTGCAGGAATCGGCGCCCTGGGCGCCGGATGCCAACGGAAGACCGGGCGATTATTCGTATGACCTGCCGGAAACGATGCTCGAGGATATCTACGCGCAGCCAGTAGCAGCGGCCGGTGAGACGGCCCGGGTCGGGATATACGCCGTGACGCTCACGGAGGTAGAACGCGATGCGACGGCCAGGGTCCAGCAGCACGATCCGTCCGCCGGAACTCCCCGGCATCAGTACGTCCTGCTTGAGTTTGGCGTCCATCATGACGGCGAGGGCGCCACTGAACTTTCCGCTGACATGCTTCCCGAGTTCATTGGCGCCGACGGGCGCTGGTACAGCCACCTGAACTGCTCTGCTAACCTTGCCGGTCCGGGCCGGCCCCTGCTGGCGCCGGGGGAGACCGGCACCTACCAAACCTGCTTCGACGTTCCTCCGGAGGCGTTCGGGGCGGACAGCCGGGTAAGCCTGCGTACGCGGAGCACCCTGGAGACGGTTTACTGGCAGCTTCCCTGAGCAACAACCTGACTGGATGCCACGCCGCACGGGTGCCTGGCGCCGTGTTCCACGCCCGGCGGTTGACGGCGCTCTGTCACGTCGGACGAAGGGCAAACGGACCGCTCAGGCTTGCTGGGCAGCCCATTCCGCAACCCGGCGTGCGCTTTCCTCCTCGGACAGGTCTTCTACCCGGGTCATGATGGACCAGCGGATGCCGAACGGGTCCCGGATGCTGGCGAACCTGTCCCCGGAGACGAACGTCGTGAGCGGCTCCCGAATCACTGCTCCTGCGGCTTCCGCACGCGCCACCACCTGGTCGGCGTCGGAGCAGTAGAAGCCCAGCGAGTAGCACGCAGTGTCCGGTTCCGGTGGCGGAACCAGTCCGAAGGCCTCGCTGGGCTCACCCAGCTGCAGGTGGCCGGTGCCGAAATCCAGATCGGCATGGGCTGTTACGCCGTTCATCTCGGTAACGTCTATCACCCTGGCTCCGAACACGTCCTGGTAGAAACGAATTGCCTCCGCCGCTCGCGGGACGGAAACGAATGGTGTGAGACTGGTCAGGCCGTGAGGCACGCCGTCGGTGGTGTAGCGGCCGGAGGTACCTTGAAATCGGCTCGCGGTGGGGGTTGGCTGGGTTGGTTGTTTCTGGGTTGTAGTCATGGAATCAGGTTAGGAAGACGGCGGGTCTCCTGGCTTGGAGATTCGCGACAGCTCTAGGGACGGCGTGAAGGGAGATCCTGTGGAGGAACACTGGCGCGGCCCGCTGTATCCGGCCCGGCTGCCCTCGTTCCACCGGGTACCCGCGCCGGCACTGCTGGCGGACCGCTTCCGCTGGTTCTGGATCCCCGAGTGGGACCTGGCAGCCGGACGGACCTCCCGGCAGGAAGTCCTGCCCTTCCCGGCGCTGAACCTCGTGATCGAGCAGGACGGTGTGCGGCTGCATGGACCGGCAACGCGCCGTTCCGTCCGTGATCTGCAAGGCACCGGCTGGGCCTTCGGACTGCTGCTGCGCCCGGCGGCGGTTCCGTTCCTGTGTCCGGATCCCGCAGCGCTGAAGGATGCCAGCACCGCACTGGAGCTGCCGGGGCTGCGGATGCCCGTCACCGCCGCGATGGAGTCAAAGGCGAACGACGACGGCGGCGCCCGCCGAGCAGCGGCTGTTGCGGCGGCGTCGGCCTGGGCGGAAACCGCCTTGCCCACATCTCCACCGGAGAGCCTGCTGGCCAACCGCTTTGAGGACTTGATCGAGGCGGATCCATCCCTCACGCGCGTGGACCAGGCCGCTGACCTGCTGGGAGTTTCGGTACGCAGCCTGCAGCGGATTGCCCGGAAGCATGTGGGCCTGCCGCCGCTGGCGATGATCCGCCGCTACCGGCTGCAGGAGGCGGCCGATCGGCTGCGCACCGATCCGGACTTGGGGATTGCCGACGTCGCTGCCGAGCTGGGCTACGCCGACCACGCCCATCTAACGGATGTGTTCCGCGAGGTGCTGGGGTTTACGCCCAGCGGATACCGGCGGGAAGCGGCGTCGGACGGGGATTAGGGCCCGTCCGATACAGCCCGGCACAGCGTCAGCCCTTCATCGCCCCGCTGATCGCGAAGCTGCCGCCCATGGCACGGGTGGCGATGTACAGGACGATGACCGGCAGCGAGTAGAGGATGGAGAACGCCGCCAGCTCGCCGTAGGCCACCCCGCCGTACTGGTCGAAGAACCGGAAGATGCTCACGGAGGCCGGCTGCTTGCTTTCGGCAAAGAGCAGGATGAACGGAACGAAGAAGTTGCCCCAGCCTTCCAAGAACACGAAGATGAACACCACGGCCAGTCCGGGACGCATCAGCGGCAGCACCACGTAGAACAGTGCCTTCATGGATGAGGCACCGTCGATCCAGGCCGCTTCCTCCAGACTCACCGGGACCGAGTCCATGAAGTTCTTCGTCATCCAGATGGCGATCGGCAGGAACGTGGCACCCATAAAGAAGATGGTGCCGCCGAGCGAATCGAGCAGGTTCAGCTGCACGAACAGGCTGTACACCGGAACCATGATGGCTGTGATCGGCAGGCAGGTGCCGAACAGCACCGTGTACATAAAGGGGCGCTTGAAGCGCAGCTGGTAGCGGGACAGGGGATAGGCCGCCAGCACCGCCGCCGTCACGGTGACCAGCGCGGAACCGGTTGCCAGCAGGAAACTGTTCAGCAGCGGAAGAAAGGTCTGCTGCGCATTCAGAATCGCGCCGAAGTTATCCAGCGTCAGGGTCGACGGTGCGGTGAGTTCGTAGGTCGCATCGGCGTTTAGCGACGCGGATACCAGCCAGGCCAGCGGCAGCACGAAACACGCAGCGAAGAGCAGCAGCACCACGTTGGACACCCGTCCTGCCTTCCGGCGGTGCGCGGGTGTGCGGTGGCTGTGCGCGGTCCGGCCGGTGGACGGCAGGGAGGGGGCAGCGACGTCGGCCATTGCCTAGTCCTTCCTTTCCCGCAGCATGCGGATGTAGGCAATGGAGAAGACCGCGCCAATGAGCAGCATGACGACGGCGATGGCCGTTCCGTAGCCAATGTCGCCGAACTGGAAGGCCTGCTCGTACGCCATGATCGGCAGGGTGGTGCTCGCGTTCAGCGGCCCGCCGCGGGTAACGACGAAGATCAGCGTGAACGTGCCCAGGGTCAGGAGCGTGATCAGCATCAGGTTGGTGGCGATGCTGCGCCTGATCATCGGCAGCGTGATGAAGCGCAGGCGCGCAAAACCCCCGGCGCCGTCGATGGTGGCGGACTCGGTGACTTCCGGCGGAACGTCGTTCAGGGCTGCCTGGTAGTTCATCATCGAGAAGGCCGTGCCGCGCCAGATGTTCGCCAGGATGAGGGCGAACATGGGGTGTTCGTACAGCCAGTCCACCGCAGGCAGCCCGGCCAGCCCGGTGAGCTGGTTGAGCATCCCGTCGCGGAAGAAGAACGCGTAGGTGATGAAGGCGGCAACGATTTCCGGCAGCACCCACGCTGCCACCACGCAGGTTCCGACGACGGCGGCCACTGCGCGGTTGGCACGCTGCATGAGCAGGGCCAGCCCAAGCCCCAGGCAGTTCTGCCCGATCACAGCCGAGCAGAACACAAAAAGAAACGTCAGCCACAGGGACTGCGGGAAGAGTGGATCGGCGAGCAGGCTGCGGTAGTTCTCCAGGCCGATCCATTCCGGGTTGCGGGCGCTGGCGCCGGTGAGCCCGGTGTCGGTGAAGGAACCGTAGAAGGCCCACAGGATCGGCCCGCCCAGGAACACCAGCAGAAGTACGACGGCGGGGGCCAGCGGGAGGAGCCGGCCCGCCTTGCGGACCCGGTTGCGCGGGACCCGGGGGCCGGCTGGAGCTGCCCGGTCCTCCGTGGGGGAGGACCGGGGCCCGGCAGAGGTGGACACCACCGGGCTACTTCTCGACGACGTTCTCTTCGCCGACGATCTTCAGCAGGGTTTCGTCGTAGGTTTTGGCGGCTTCCTCGGGAGACTTGCCGCCAGCCACGACTTCCTGGGTTGCGGTGAGGACGGCGGTGTCGATCTCGGCGAAGTCTGCCGTGGCCGGACGGTAGTTGCTGACGTCCAGGACCTCGGTGACCTCGGCGGCGAACGGGTTCATCTCCTGGTATTCGGCTGCCTCGGCCACATCGGTGCGGACGGCGATCTTGGATGCGTCAACGGTGTACGCGAGGGAGTTCTCGTAGTCCATGGCGGTCTTGACGAAGTCCACGGCCAGCTCCGGGTTCTCCGTGCCGGCACCGACGGCCAGGGTCCAGCCGCCGGACATGCTCACGGCGCCGGGTTCCTGTCCGTCCTGGGTGGGGAACGGCGTCGTTGCCATGACCTCGCTGTACTCGGGCCATTCGTAGTCGGCTCCTTCCTGCCAGAACTGCGGTGCGTAGGAACCTTCAACCGTGGCGCCCATCTGGTCCTGCGGCAGCATTTCGCCCACGATCTTCTGCCAGACGTTCGGGTCCAGCGCCTCGGCCGGTGTGACGGCTAGTTCTTCGTCGTAGATGGTCTTGAGGAAGGCCAGCGAGTCGGTGAAGCCCTGCGACCCGGTCACCCACTTCTGCTCGTCCTCGTCATAGAGGGTGCCGTCCTCGGTGCCGTAGAGAAGTTCGTAGAAGCTCTGCATGGTTCCGGCGTACATGCTGAACGGGACCACCTCGGGATTGGCGGCCTTGACCGTGCGGGCCATCGTGAGCAGGTCATCCCACGTTTCGGGCTGCCAGGGCAGCTCGATGCCTGCTTCGCCCAGCACGTTCTGGTTGTACCAAATGACCCGGGTGTCCGTTTCAAGCGGCACTGCGTAGGTCCCGCCGTCGTCGCCCAACCCTGCCTGCTTGGCTGTCTCATTGAAGGTGTCCCAGTCCTCCCAGTCCGCCAGGTAATCGTCGAGCTGCAGGACGTAGCCGGCGTCGACGTCGGCGCGGAGCTTGAAGGAATCCTCCACGAACACGTCCGGAGCCGTGTCAGGGGAACGCTGGGAGAGTGCGAGTTTGGTGGCGTAGTCCTCGTCATTGCCCTCGATCGGAGCGAGCTCCACCGTGACGCCGTCGTTCGCCGCCTCGAACTGCTCCTTGGTGTTCTGCATCAGCTGCTCGAGTACCGGGTCGGCCTTTTTGTAGGCGATGCGCAGGGTCTGTGTGTCCCCGTCACCGCCCGAGCTGTCTCCCGCACAGCCGCTGAGCACAAGCCCGATGGCCGCGGCCCCCATGAGTGTTTTGGCTATCGAGCGCATGGTTCTCCTTTGATCCACGACTTTCCCGGCGGGCGCCAGCGGCCCGAAGTGACCTGAGGTTAGTCCTGCGGCGCCAGTAACTCAACGGTGCTGGTGATACAGAAGGGGTCTTTGGGGAGAAATAACATTTCTTGCGGAAATAGATGATTAACCTGAAAACGGCCCGCTCCGTTGGGGCGGAGCGGGCCATTCCTGCAGGTCAGAGGCTTGTTTGGAGATGCGCGAACTAGCGGTCGAGGTTGGCCTGGATCTCTTCCCACGACGGCTCGGAAGCGCCCTGGTTCCAGGGCAGGTACGCCAGCGCCTTGCCCATGGCGCACGTGTTGGAAAGGGCTGAGAAGACCAGTCCGCCGCTGATGCCGCCGGCCAGGACCCGGAACTTCGGCGAGGCGATGCGTCCGGCGAGCAGGCCGAGTCCCACCAGGCTTCCTGCGGCGAAGCGCACCTGGCGCTCCATGTCCCAGACCTGCCGGCCGCGGACCACGGAACCGCCGGCCTTCTCGACGTCGTCCACACTTTCGGTGAGCACCTGCCCGCCCTGCAGGCCCGCTGCAGCGAGGCGTTCGTGCGCCTGCTTTGCCCGGACGCCGGACTGGCAGAGAAGCACGACGCCGTCATCCAGCCGGGCGGCCAGCTCAACGGTGTGCGCGGAGAGCAGAGGCAGGGGAATGTTGTGGGAGCCCGCGATGTGCACGGACTCGAACTCGGCCGGGTTGCGGACGTCGATGACGGTGAGGTTCGGATTCTCCTCAAGCAGGGACTTCAGGGTGACGGCGTCGATGGTCTTGGTGGTCTCTGCGGTGGCAGCGGGTGACATTCGGTTCCTTCGGTTGGAGTGGCCGGAGCGAAGCACCAACCCTATGGCCCGAATCTGGGAGAAGTCAGGGGATGTTACGGCGTGTGGCCGGTGCGTCATGCCGCGGCCGCAGTCCACGCTCTTTTCGGATCCTGTCCGAGCGCCGAATGCTTGGAAGGAGGGCCAGTGCCATGACCAGCGGCACGGCGACCATGATCAGCCTCAGCGGGATGATGACCGGATCCAGGGCATAAAGCAGGGAGGCAGTGGGACTGACCACCTCGTCGATGACCACCCAGACCAGCACCTCGACGTGGAGCACACCTGGGAACACGGCCGCTGCGGTCAACGCCGCACCCCAGCGCCGGGATCGTTTGGACGGTTCAACCACCGCGGTTTGGGTTGCCGCGAAGAGCGCACCGCCTAACAGCAGGGGCGCGAGGCCCCATACGAGGGCGAATCCCAAGCCGAGCAGCACCGTCCCGACGTCGTAGATCGGGTCCCGGGAATCATTGAACAGGTAGATGACCAGGCCAGCGGCGATCAGCCCCAGAGGAACGTAGATTGCCAACAAAACCAGAAAGGTGGTCCGGGAGTTCCGCTTGTGGAGTTTCTTGAATTCCGCCTCCGCCATATTCCAGCGGCGGTCATCGACCGGTGTCCGGTGCGGTCCCATCCCGCTTCCACCCAGTAGCGCCATCTGCCCAAACCCCCCGTCGTCCCGTCGGCAGCAACGATACCTGGGGTGCTGTGGTTCGCTTCTAGCCAGGGTCGGCCAAGACCGCGTAGACCACGTAGTTGTCCTGCCAGAGTCCGGTGGTGCTGTCGAACCCGTCGCAGGTGATCAGGCGGAGTTCAGGACCCGGTGTGTTTCCGTAAACCTCATCAGTAGGGAACATGTCCTTGGCGTATTGCTCGCCCCGAACGACGACGAATACAGATTCTGTCCCGTCTTCGCGCTCTACTGCTATGTGGTCTCCCGGTACCAGGCTGCGAAGCCGGGCGAAGACTCCCGGGCCGCCGTCGTTGGCATTGACGTGGCCCAGCAGGATGGCCGGACCGGGTTTACCAGGAGCGGGTGAACCCGTGTACCAACCGGCGGGGGATCCGGGAGATGCCGGAGGCACTTCAAGGGTTCCATCCGGCAGTAGCCCGAGCTCCATCAGCTCCGACCTGGTCTGGATTGTGGGCAGGGAGACGATGCTCGGCGATGCCGGAGCGGCTTCGGCGCCGGGCTGAGCATCTTGCGGAAGTGCGGGGAGCGGACGAAGGGCATCATCAGCCGGTCCCTGGGCCGGGATCTGGGGTAGGGCAAAGTAGCGGGGTCCGGCGTCATCGGGTGTGCTCGTATCACCGGCGCCGCCAAGGAGGAACGCCGCGGCGGCGGCCACCAGAACCATTCGGCTCCGGCGGCCGCTGCCGCGGGATTCTACGTGTCGTCCCAACGCAGGCTAGGCGTGGTTTCCGGACTTGCGCCGCAGCCCGGCAGCGATGCCTGCGACGGCGACTACGCCACCAGCGGCGAGGAGAACGCCGGTGGCGTCGGTGCCCTTGTCCGCGGGCGCACCTGTGTTGGCTCCGCCCTTGGGGGTGTTCCCGATCTGATTGTTGACGGGGGGCACCGTCGTCGTGGTGGGTGATGGAGACGGGGGAACGGGTGACGACGTGGGGCCTTCGCAAGCGACGCCGTCTCCATCTCGGTCCAGGCTCGGCTCATAGCCCGGCTGGCCTTCGGCAATGTTGTAAACGCCTTCAGCAGCAGCGGCGTCGCAGTTGGCATACGGCGGAGCCGCGGCAGCCGGCGAAGCTGCCAGTGCAGTGAAGCCAAATGCGGCCGCAATGGTGAGTCCAGTCAGGGTCTTTTTCACGATCGAACCTCCGGTTCATCGAGTAATTAGGACCCGCGACAGAGTACGAAACAGGTATTTTCCCGAGAACCGAAATCGGAGGAATTGACCTGGGCTGACTGCGATTCGTTGGCAGCGCCGATTCTGCCCGCCAGTACTGAGGGCACCTATTGACAGGAGCCCGAACGAGACCCCCGCATTGCGTTTGGATAACGTTCCGGAAACCCCTTGCCGTGATCCACATCACGGGGATATGTTGTGCTCGCCTACAAATTGTCGGTAGGGGTATCGACAGGGGCGCTACAGCGTTGTATCCGCTCGATCCAGCCGTCCGGGTCACAAGGATGTTTCCCGTAGTCTCGCCGTGCAGTGCCTTGCCGGCGGCAGGATCCTTTTCAAAGGTTCGACCATGAGCAAAAGAAAGAATGTTTCGGCCCTTTTCCTGGCGTTCGGCCTGACAGCAGGTATGGCGGCCTGCGCCCCCGCCGGCACCACGAACAGCGACAGTGAAGGCGGCGACGGCGTCGAATGCAACGTGGGAATCTCCATGCCCACCCGCAGCCTGGAACGCTGGATCAATGACGGCGAAGGGCTGAAGGAAAACCTCGAAGCCCGGGACTGCACCGTCGACCTGCAGTACGCCGATGACAAAACCGACCAGCAGATCAGCCAGATCCAGAACCAGGTGGCCGGCGGCGCCAAGATCCTGGTAGTCGCAGCGATCGACGGCGAAACGCTGGCTCCGGTCCTGGAAGACGCCAAGTCCCAGGACGTCACCGTGATCGCCTATGACCGGCTGATCAACGGCACAGACGCCGTGGACTACTACGCCACATTCGACAACTACCAGGTGGGCCAGCTTCAGGGCCAGTTCATCGAGGAGGAGCTTGGCTTGGCCGACGGCGAGGGTCCGTACAACCTTGAGCCGTTCGCCGGCAGTCCGGATGACAACAACGCCAAGTTCTTCTTCTCCGGTGCCTGGGACGTGCTGCTTCCCTACGTGGAGAGCGGCCAGCTGGTGGTTCCCTCCGGCAAGTCCCCGGCGTCCAATGACGACTGGACCTCCATCGGCATCCTCGGCTGGGGATCCGCGGACGCGCAGGCGGAAATGGATAACCGCCTGCAGTCCTTCTACACCGGCGGCGACAAGGTCGACGTCGTGCTTTCTCCCAATGACAGCCTGGCGCTGGGCATCGAACAGTCCCTCGCCAGTGCCGGATACACGCCGGGCACGGACTGGCCGGTGATCACCGGCCAGGACGGCGACGTCGCGAACATCAAGGCAATCCTGGGTGACCAGCAGTCCATGACGGTCTGGAAGGACACCCGTGAACTGGGCGCCCAGGTGGACACCATGATCGAGCAGATAGTCAACGGCGACGAGGTGGAGGTCACTGACACCGAGACCTATGACAACGGGGTGAAGGTGGTTCCCACCTACATCCTTGAGCCGCAGGTCGTGGTTAAGGACGAGGTCCAGTCGAAGCTGGTGGACTCCGGCTTCGTGGAGGCCGGCGACGTCGGTCTCTAGGGCAGCCCCGCCCCGCGGGGCACGACGACGACGGCGCCCGCCACCGCCGTCGTGCCCCGCACCCTCCGGAAAGAACAGGCAAGAAATGATCGATCAGGACGTCATCCTTTCCATGGACGGCATCGTGAAGGAGTTCAACGGCGTCCGCGCGCTCGACGGCGTGTCCGTCGCCGTTCGGCGCGGTGAAGTGCACGGAATCTGCGGCGAGAACGGCGCTGGGAAATCCACGCTGATGAACGTGCTCAGCGGCGTGTACCCGCACGGCAGCTACTCCGGCACCATCTCCCTGGACGGGGAGGAGGTCCGCTACGGCTCCATCAATGACAGCGAGCGGGACGGGGTGGTGATCATCCACCAGGAGCTGGCGCTCAGTCCGTTCCTGTCCATCGCGGAGAACATCTTCCTGGGCAACGAGGTGCAGCGCGGCGGGGTGATCGACTGGAACCAGACCAACCTGCAGGCCGCCGCCCTGCTCAAACGCGTTGGGCTGGATGAGAACCCGGCCACGAAGATCCTGGAACTCGGCGTCGGCAAGCAGCAGCTGGTGGAAATCGCCAAGGCGCTGTCCAAGGAAGTGAAGCTGCTGATCCTGGATGAGCCGACGGCGGCACTGAACGACGGCGACTCGGCGCACCTTTTGGGGCTGATCGACCAGCTGCGCGAGGGCGGGATCACCTCCATTGTCATCTCCCACAAGCTCAAGGAAATCCGGGCCATTGCCGACACCGTCACCGTGATCCGGGACGGGAAAACGATCGACTCCTTCCCTGTGGAGGACAACGGTGAAATTGAAACCCGGATCATCCGTGCCATGGTCGGCCGGCCGCTGGACAGCCAGTTCCCGGACCGGGACCCGCAGGTTGGGGAGGAGAAGTTCCGGGTGGAGGACTGGACCGTCCACCACCCGATCGACGTCGACCGCGTGGTGGTCAACGATGTGTCCTTTAACGTGCGCGCCGGGGAGATCGTCGGGTTTGCCGGGCTGATGGGCGCCGGGCGCACCGAGCTGGCGATGAGTATCTTCGGCCGGTCCTGGGGGACCGGGGTGTCCGGGCGGGTCTATAAGGACGGCGTCGAAATCCAGACCCGCTCGGTGGGGGAAGCCATCCGGCACGGACTGGCGTACGTCAGCGAGGACCGCAAGCGGTACGGGCTGAACCTGATCGGGTCCGTGGTGGTGAACGTGTCCGCTGCGGCGCTGGGGAAACTGGCCCGGCTGGGCGTGATCGACAAGCACCGCGAATACGCCGTGGCGGATGACTACCGGCAGAAAATGAACATCCGCACACCGTCCGTGGCGTCCGTGGTGGCGAACCTGTCCGGCGGAAACCAGCAGAAGGTGGTGCTGAGCAAATGGATCTATTCCGGACCGGACGTGCTGATCCTGGACGAACCCACCCGGGGCATCGACGTCGGCGCCAAGTTCGAGATTTACGGAATCATCAACGAGATGGCCGCGCAGGGCAAAGCCGTGATCGTCATTTCAAGCGAGCTGCCGGAGCTGATCGGGCTCTGCGACCGCATCTACACCATCGCCGAAGGCCGGCTCACCGCCGAAGTTCCCCGCGAAGACGCCACGCAGGAAGAACTGATGCGGCACATGACCGCCGCCAGGACCGGATCAGGGACGGCTGCCCGTCCTGAATCCGCCCAAACTGAATCCGCCCGAATTGAAGGAGCACAGGGCCAGTGACCACAACTACTCCTGAACAGGCCAAGACACCGGCCCCGCCGCCTGCCGGAGGCCACGGCCGGAAACGGATGCGGATCGACCTGAGCCAGTACGGCATCCTCGCCGCACTGGTGGTGATCGTGCTGCTGTTCCAGGTCCTCACCGGCGGCCGGCTGCTGTATCCGGGCAACGTCAGCAACCTCATCCAGCAGAACGCGTACGTGCTGATCTTGGCGATCGGCATGGTCATGGTGATTATCGCCGGGCACATCGATCTGTCCGTGGGCTCGGTGGTCGCCACAGTGGGGGCCATCGCCGCCCTGGCGATGAACAACTGGGGCATGCCCTGGTGGGCCGCCGTCATTCTCTCCCTGGTGGTGGGGGCACTGATCGGGGCGTGGCAGGGATTCTGGGTGGCGTTCGTGGGGATACCCGCGTTCATTGTCACGCTGGCCGGCATGCTGGTGTTCCGCGGGGTCGCGCTGATCCTGCTCACCGGCGGAACCATCAGCGGCCTGCCCAGGCCGTTCAACGCGATCGGCAACGGAACGCTGCCGGCCACCGGCACCCCGGACCTGCTCACGCTGGGTATTGGGGCGCTCGCGTCCGTGGCACTGGTGGTGCAGCAGCTGAAGGCCCGCAGCGACCTGCGCAAGCTGGATCTGCCGCGGGAGCGGACGGCGTCGTTCGTGTTCAAGAACGCCGTGGCCGTGGCCGCGATCATGTACCTCTGCTATCTGCTGGCCTTCAACCGCGGCACGCCGATCATCCTGATCATCCTGGCGGCCCTGGTGCTGGCGTATTCGTTCCTGTTGAACCGAACGGTGTTTGGCCGGCACATCTACGCGATGGGCGGGAACCTGAACGCGGCGATGATGTCCGGTGTGAAAACCCGCTGGGTGAACTTCATGGTCTTCGTGAACATGGGCTTCCTTGCCGGTCTCGCAGCCGTGGTCAGCACGGCGCGTGCCGGTGGTGCCGTGGCGTCGGCGGGCGGCGGGTTTGAGCTGGATGCGATTGCTGCCGTGTTTATTGGCGGTGCGTCGGTGCAGGGCGGTGTTGGCACTGTGGTGGGTGCGGTGATCGGCGGGCTGGTGATGGGCGTGCTGAACCAGGGCTTGTCCATCCTGTCCGTGGACGCCGCCTGGCAGCAGGTGATCAAGGGCCTGGTACTGCTGCTTGCTGTTGCGGTCGGTTTTGCCCGGCGGGGGAGGAGAGCGCGGTAGGCGGGGTCCAGTAGGCTTCCCGCCATGGGGAATACACACACGCCCGAAGGGGCGGACCACGACTACTACCGGCGGCCTGCGGACGGCGTGGAGCCGCAGCGTTCGATGCAGATGCCTTCCGTGCAGATTGTCGACGACGGCGCGGGGAACGGAGGTTCTGTGCACGTCGGCGCTGGAGCTGACGCGGCCGGGGCCGGTGGCAGTGGGCGTTCCGGTATTCAGGAGCTAGGTCAGGCGGAACCTGCGGGCGCGGTTCCCGCTCCTGTCCCGGTCTGGCAGCGATTCAACTTTGCGCTCACTGCAGCCTGGACCCTTGTCGCAGTCCTGCTGGCCGTAGGCCTGGCGTGGCTGACCGGTGCGTTCTCCGCGCCGCAGATGTACTACGACCCGTCCACTAACCAGCCTTCCGACGGCTCCAGTACCGTCATCACGATGAACCTCTACAGCATGGGCCCGTTCATGTTCCTGTTCGGGATCCTGGGGGCTTTCACGCTGCTGGTGGTGCAGAGTGCGCGGTTCCGGCGGCCGGGCCGGTAACCCGTCTCTGGTCGGGTACGCCCGGTGAGGGAAGGATGCCCGGTAAGCGGGGTTCGGTAGGCTACCCGGCATGGGGAACACACAGACGCCTGACGGGACAGACTACGACTACTACCGGCGGCCCGCGGACGGCATTGAACCAGAGTGGCAGCGGCAGCCATCCGTGCAGATTGTTGATGACGGAGCCGGCACCGGTGCGGTGCCTGGCTCTGCCGGGGCAGCCGGCGATGGGCGGGAACCAATGGAGCCGAGGCCCACGGGGCCTGCGGGTGTGCCGCCGGACTCTCTGCCGTTCTGGCAGCGGTTCAACCTTGCGCTGGCGGCAGCGTGGGTCTTGGTCGGGCTGCTTTTGGCAGCGGGTCTGGCATGGTTCACCGGGGTTCTGCCCCCGTCGCAGATGATCTTCGACCCTTCGGGGAACAACTTGAATCCTCCCTCGAGCGTGATCGTCATGAACCTCCAAAGCATGGGTTCGCTGCCATTCCTGTTCGGACTTATGGGCGCGTTCACCCTGCTGACGGTGCAGGCGGCGGGGTTCCGGCGGAAGGCCCGGTCCTAGCACCGGCCGCACCCGTTTAGTCTTCTCGCGGGTGTCTTGGGCTGCTGCGACATGTGACCGTCAGTTTGCAGACTCTGACAGGTCGCCACTGTAGGATTGTAGACAAGTTACAGTGCTGCCTTCGCTGGACTGCGCGTCCTCGGAAGGCCCCTAGCGAAGTGTGGTTTCCGTTGGCAATCTTTGAGCCCGTAGTCCGCGAGTCAACGCCGTCGATCATTGCCGGAAAACTGAGGACTGCCATTGGCCGGGGGCAGATTCCGGCCGGCAGCCAGCTGGTGGAAACCGAGCTGGCACGGGAGCTGGGCGTGAGCCGCGGACCGTTGCGGGAAGCCATGCAGCGCCTCACCCAGGAGGGCCTGCTGATCAGCATCCGAAACCGCGGGATCTTCGTCATCACCATGACGGAGGAGGAAGTGCAGGACATGTACGTGGCGCGCACCGCCGTCGAACGTGCCGCAGCCGAACTGATCCTGCAGAAGGACGGCGGCAAGGACATCGCCGCACAGCTTTCACGCGTGGTCAAAGCCATGAAAAAGGCGGCCGACAAAGCGGACCTCGATGCCATGTCCGAAGCGGACATGGAGTACCACTCCACGCTGGTCGCAGCAGCTGAAAGCCCGCGCCTGAGCCGGATGCACAACACCCTCCTCACCGAGACCCGCATGTGCCTCACCGCTCTGGAACAGCGTTATCCCGACCCGCACACCCGGGTGGGTGAACACCAGGCTATTGCCGATGCGCTGGCGAAAGATGACCAGGATCTGGTGGGGAAACTGCTGATCCGGCACATGGACGATGCCCTGGACCGGCTGACCGGCAGCGGGAGCGCTGACGCCGCAACTGCCTAGCGGGCGGCTATTCCGTGCCGAAGGCTCGTCAACAAACAGACCCGTGCCGCAGGCACATCAGTGCATAGGCCCGGGCCGCGGCCAGCAGTTCAGCCACACTCACGGATTCGTTGACCTGATGCGCCTGGTCATTGAGACCGCCGGGACCCATCACGATCACCGGTATGCTGAAGTCCCGGGCAATAAACCCGCCGTCGCACGCCGCGGTCCAGCCCGTGACGGCACTGTCCACGCCAACTTCCGCCAACGCGGAGACAGTACCCGCAACCAGGGGATGGCCGGAGGTCGTGCGGAACCCGGGCATCTCCATGGTCACGGTCCCTTCGACGGTGATCCCATCGGAGTCGATCCCCGCTGCCCGGATCCCGGCGAGAAGCGAGGCCAGGATCTCCTCCGGATCCTCGCCGGGCATCAGTCGCCGGTCCAAGGACAGATGGCAGGAATCGGCGACCATCGAGGTGCCGGTTCCGCCGCGGATCATACCGGTGTTCCAGGAACCCGAACCCAGCAGAGGATCGGCGTCAGCCTGCAGCCGGGCGTGGTCCGCGCGGACCAGATCCAGGATCCGTGCCGCCGCATCGATGGCGTTGCGGCCGTCCGCAGGTCGCCCGGAGTGTGCTGACTTCCCGGTGACGTGCAGTTCGAGATAACTGTCGCCGCGGCAGGCTATGACTGTTTCGAGGTCTGTTGGTTCGGCCACCACGCACGCGGAATAGGGGAACGGGCCGGTGCCCGCGGTGAAGGCCCGGATGCCGAGACCGAGGTCTTCCTCATCCACGGTGCACGCAAGGGCAGCGGGCCCGGGCAGCTCGACGCCGGCAGTCCGCAGCGCCCTCAGCGCAATCAGGATGGCAGCCAAGCCGCCCTTCATGTCCGTGGAACCCCGGCCATACAGCCGCCCGCCGCGGACATACGGTTCAAACGCAGGCCGGTCCCAGCCGGAACCGGCGGGCACAACGTCGGAATGCCCCAGAAAGAGCAGGCCCGGCCGGGTGCCGCCCGGCAGCACCGCGGTGAGGTTCGGCCGGTCGGGAGCCACCTCGGACACCATCACTTCCAGCCCGGCCGCCCGGGCAAACTCCGCCAGCACCACGACGGTGGCAGCTTCGGTTCCACCGGGGTTTTCCCCGCCGGCAGAAATCAGCTCCGAGGCAAGCGCCACCAGTTCGTCTTCCCGGATGAGCTCCAGGACGGTCTCTTCCATAACGGAGGGCTTAACGCTCACGCACCCGCCCCGGAATCCAGCCCCGCCAGCTCCCGGTCCATCGCCCGGCGCAGCCGGAGAATGCCTTCCTCAGCCCGCTCGGGAGTGGTGGACGCGAAGCAGAGCCGCAGGGCGTCGTCGAACTTCCCGCTGGGAGACAGCGCCGGCCCGGGGATAAAGGCAACCCCTTCTGCCAGGGCCGTCTCAAAGAGTTTCTGCGTGGAGATCCGCGCGTCCGGTCCCTGCAGGGTGAGCCAGAGGAAAAAGCCGCCCTCGGGATCGGTGGTGGTGATGCGGCTGCCCAGATGCCGGTGCAGGTTCTCTTGCATGGCGTCCTTGCGGCGCTTGTACTCGGTGCGCAGTCCAGCGAGGTGGTCGTTCAGGCCGCCGCGGCGGATGAACTCAGCGACGAGGTGCTGGGCAGGAACATTGGTGCACGTGTCCATGGCCTGCTTGGCGTTGATGACCAGCTGCCGGAGTGAGGGATCGGTGTCCACCCAGCCCACGCGCAGGCCGGGGGCCAGGATCTTGGAGAACGTGCGGACCGAGAAGAGCAGCGGATCGCCCGGGCTCAGCGCCTGCAGCGACGGCAGATCCTCACCCTGGAAACGGAGCAGGCCGTAGGGGTCGTCGTCGATGATGACGGCGTTCCACTCGTGGGCCAGTTCCAGCAGCCGGTGCCTCCGCTCCAGGGAGAGGGTGACGCCGGAGGGATTCTGGAAGTTGGGGATCGTGTAAATGGCCTTCGGCGTCCGCCCGGCCGCGGCGATAAGCTCCGGCAGGGCCTCCACGATCAGACCGTCCTGGTCCACCGGGGCTTCCAGCAGGTCCGCGCCGTAGCTCAGCGCGGTGGCGCTGCCGTTGGTGTAGGTGGGGCTCTCCACGATCACCAGGTCACCGGGATTGATGAAGATCTTGCAGGCCAGGTCCAGGCCCTGCATGCCTCCTGCGGTGATGGTGATGCGGTCGGCGTCCACAGGGTCCGCGGTTCCGGCCAGATAGTCCACCAGCGCCTCCAGCAGCACCGGTTCGCCCTCGGTGGCGCCGTAGGTCAGGGAGCTGTGGTCCAGCACCTGTGCGGCAATATCCCTGAACTCCTCCAGCGGCACTGCTTCGTCGGCCGGGGAACCCATGGCGAAACGGACAATGTCATGTGTCTGGGACGCCAGCAGCGAGGTACTTGAATCAATCACGGAGCCCACCAGCCCGGCGGCACGGTCTGCCAGGGGAAGTATGGCCCGGTCGCCAGCGGCGGAACGCGTCGGCTGGGAGCGGGCGGCGTAGGAGTTCACGGTCATCGGTTAGCTGCCTTTCTGGAGCAGTTCGCGCGGGAAGCTGGTGAGTGTTTCCACGCCGTCGGAACTGACGCAGATTGATTCGGAAAGTTCGTAGCCGTAGCCTTCCATCCACATGCCGCCAATGAGGTGGAAGGTCATGTTCTCCGCGAGGATGGTCTCGTCCTCGGAGCGGAGGGAGATGGTGCGCTCGCCCCAGTCCGGCGGATAGCCGATCCCGATCGAATAGCCGATGCGGGACGGCTTCTCCAGTCCGTACTTGCCCAGGGTCCGGTTCCAGGTGCGGGCCAGTTCGCTGACCGGTACTCCGGGCTGGATTTCGGTGAGCACCGCGTCCAGCCCGTCAGCAACGGCGTCGGCCAGTTTCCCGAGCCGGGGCGAGGGAGTGCCGAGTACCACCGTGCGCGCCAGCGGGGCGTGATAGCGGCGGTACGCTCCGGCGAGTTCCACCACCACCGCCTGCCCGGCCTGGAAGCGGTCCTCGCTCCAGGTCAGGTGCGGGGTGTCTGCCGCTTCACCGGTGGGGAGCATCGGCACAATCGCCGGGTAGTCCCCGCCGGTGCCGTCCACACCGGTGATCTGTGCCTGGCTGATGGCCGCTGCGGCGTCGCACTGGCGGACGCCGACGGCGATGCTCGCGACGGCGGCTTCCATGGCTCCGTTGCAGATCCGCGCGGCTTGGCGCATCAGGTCGAGCTCGGCGGGCGACTTGACCGACCGGACCCAGTTCACGAGTTCGAAGCAGTCCACCAGCGTCCACTCCGGCAGTGCATTGACCAGGGCGCGGTAACCCTTGGGGGAGAAGAAATGGGAGTCCATCTCCAGGCCCACGCAGCCCGCTGCTGCCGGGGCAATCAGCGCGCGCTCGCGGAGGGCGAAGGCAATCCAGTCAAAGGGATGCAGGTGCGGCCGGTGCACGTACCGCTCCGGATAGCCCACGATGTTGTCCGGCGGAAGCCAGCTGGTGCGTGATGCGCCGCCGGCGTCCATTTCCCGGGCGAAGAAGAGCATTGGCCCGTCGGCGGGTACAAAGAGGACCTGGGGTGTGTAGAAGGACCAGGCGTTGTACCCGGTGAGGTAGTAGAGGTTCGCCGGGTCCGTCACCAGCAGGGCCGAGAGACCCTGCCGGGCCATGCGTGCACGGACTCCGGCAAGCCGGGCGTCGTATTCCTCTTGGCTGAACAGCAAACGGGTACCTCCACATAGCTGGAAACTGCTGGAACGGCGGTTAGACGGATGAACTCACATAGCCGCGCTGCTTGTCCACCACGTTCTCCGGGATACTGCCGGCGGACCAGCGCTGGAGGTTGGTGAGGAACTGCAGCGCCAGGGTGTTCCGCCAGCCCCGGATGTCCCCGGACATATGTGCGGAAACGTGCACGTTCTCCGTGCCCCAGAACGGGTGGGAGGCGGGCACTGGCTCTTCGCGGAAGACATCCAGGGACGCGGCCGCGATTTGGCCGGTTCGGAGCGCCTGCAGCAGGGCGTCTTCATCCACGAGGGCTCCGCGGCCCACGTTGACCAGGTGGGCGGAGGGCTTCATGGCGGCCAGGACGGCGCCGTCCACCAGATCCCGGGTCTGGTCGGTGAGCGGTGCGGCGAGGACCAGGTGGTCTGCCCAGCCGGCGTGTTCTGCCAGTTCTGCGCTGGGAACCACCGTGCCAAAGTCCGGGTCGTCCTCCCGTGCGGTCCGTCCCACGCCGCGGACGGAGAGCCCGACGGCGCGCAGCAGCCTTGCTGTCGCACGCCCGATTCCGCCGGTGCCTACCACCAGGGCGCGGGAGCCATGTGTACCGGTGAGTTCGCGGTGCTGCCACACTGCCTCCTGCTGCAGTCGCTTGGACAGATGCAGCTGTTTGTCCTGCGCCAGGACGGACGCGAGGACAAACTCGGCGATCGGCTGGTCGAAGACGCCGTGGGCGTTCGTCAGAACCACATCCGAACGGCGAAGGTCCTCAAAGAGCATGGCATCTACGCCGGCGGCTGCCACGTGGACCCATTCCAGCGAATCGGCATAGGGCCAGGCATCGGCCAGCGCGGAGGAGAAAAAGTCCCAGAGGAACAGTGCCCGGGCCCCCGGCATCGCATTGGCGAGGCCGGCGGCGTCGGTGATCCTCACGTCTGCCAGGGCCTGGATCTCCGCCAGATTACTGGGCAGGGGCTGGCCGGGAGCCGCTAGGATGACCAGACGCGGTTTGCTCACAGTGTTACTCACGCCACAACCGTATCTCCATTGCAGGATTGTTGACAATAGACATGTGTGAGCTGCATCATGGCCGCATGACTTCCCTCAGCCCCGCCCTCAAGCAAGCCACTCCCGTGATCGTGGACCACGCCCTCGGCTGCTGGATCCACGGCACCGACGGCCGGGACTACCTGGACTTCACCACCGGCATCGGCGTCACCAGCACCGGTCACTGCCATCCCAAAGTAGTGGAAGCCGCGCGGGAACAGGTCGGGAAGATCATCCACGCGCAGTACACCACCGTGATGCACAAACCGCTGCTGGAACTGACGGAAAAGCTCGGCGAAGTCCTTCCAACCGGACTGGACTCAGTGTTCTACGCGAACTCCGGCTCGGAAGCTGTCGAGGCCGCCGTCCGGCTGGCCCGCATGGCCACGGGACGGCCCAACATCGTGGTGTTCCAGGGCGGGTTCCACGGCCGCACGGTCGCCGCAGCATCCCTGACGACGGCGGGCACCAAGTTCTCCGCCGGCTTCGCACCGCTCATGGCCGGCGTCCACATGGCCGCCTTCCCCTACGCCTACCGCTATGGCTGGGACGAAGACACCGCCGTCGCGTTCGCCCTGCAGGAACTGGACTACCTGCTGCAGACCCGCACCGATCCGAAGGACACCGCCGCGTTCCTGATCGAACCGGCACTTGGCGACGGCGGCTACCTGCCCACCCCGCCGGCCTTCCTGGAGGGCCTGCGGGAACGTGCGGACAAGTACGGCATCCAGCTGATCATTGACGAAGTGCAGGCCGGCGTCGGCCGCATGGGCAAGTTCTGGGGCCACCAGTACTCCAGCGCCGTCCCGGACATCCTCATCACCGCCAAGGGCATCGCCTCCGGCTTCCCCATTTCAGCGATCGCTGCATCGACGGAGACCATGTCCAAGGCATGGCCCGGTTCCCAGGGAGGAACCTACGGTGGCAACGCAGTGTCTGCCGCCGCCGGCGTCGCGACCCTGGAAGTGGTGCAGGAAGAAAACCTGGTGGAGAACTCCCAGATCCGCGGCGAACAGCTCCAAACGGGGCTGCTGGAGATCCAGGAACGGTTCCCGGTGATCGGCAACGTCCGCGGGCTGGGGCTGATGCAGGGCATCGAGTTCACCGGCCAGGACGGGACGCCCGACGCCGCCACGGCCGCCGCCGTGCAGCAGGCCACCACCGAGCAGGGACTGCTCACGCTGACCTGCGGACCGGCCGGCAACGTGGTCCGGCTGATCCCGGCACTGGTGGTCTCGGCCGAGGAAATCGCCACGGGACTGGAACGCTTCGAAGCCGCGCTCGCCGCCGTCGCGGGTGCTGTTCCGGCCGCGGCTGGAACCGCGCCTGCAACCACCTCGGCAAGCACGGAGCGCCGATGACAAAAACCGGCCTCGCCGCCCCGTCTGCAGCTGCCGCCGGCGCACCGGATGCCGGTGAGCTGCTGGACGGGCTGGCCGCGGCGGGAGTCGAAGCCGACGGTTCGTCCCGCCGGCGGGCGGAGTATTCCTTCGACGCCTCGAACTACCGGGTACCGCCGCTGGCTGTGGTGTTCCCGCGGTCGGTAGACGACGTCGTCGCTGTCCTGAAAGTGTGCCGGGAGACCGGGACGCCGCTGATCAGCCGCGGCGGCGGCACGTCCATGGCCGGCAACGCGGTTGGCCCCGGCGTGGTGCTGGACTTTTCCCGGTATCTGAACCGGATCGGCACCGTGGACGAGGACGCCCGAACAGTGGCCGTGGAACCCGGCGTCGTGCTTGCGGTCCTGAGCCGGGAAGTCGAACGCGCCACCGGCAACCGGTTCAGTTTTGCCCCCGATCCGTCCTCCAGGAACCGTGCCACTGTGGGCGGGGCGCTGGGCAACGACGCGTGCGGTAACCACTCGGTGCGCTACGGCCGCACCTCGGACCATGTGGCGGAGCTCGACGTCGTCACGGCCGACGGCGCGCAGCTCACCGCCACCGGGACAGGGATCCGGGCCACCCATCCCGGGGATGCGTACTCCGAACAGCGTGCCGCCGAACTGGCCGCGGGGCTTCAGGACCTGGCGCATTCCAACCTGGCCGGTTTCCGGACCGAACTCGGACGGATCCAGCGTCAGGTCTCCGGCTATCACCTGGCCAACCTGCTGCCTGAGCACGGCTTCAACGTGGCCCGCGCGCTCGTGGGGTCGGAGGGCACCTGCGCCGTGATCGTTGGTGCGCGGATGAAGCTGGTGCCCAAACCGGCCAGCGCGCTGCTGGTCTGCCTCGGCTACGAGGATGTGGTGGAGGCCGCCCGGGACATCGGAACCATCCTCGAGTTTTCGCCCGCCGCCGTCGAGGGCATCGACGAAGCCATCGTGGACACCATGCGGTTCCGCCGCGGCGCGAACTCGGTGACCGGCCTGCCCGCGGGCAGGGCCTGGCTGTACGTGGATCTCGACGGCGACGACCCCGCCTCCGTGCAGGTCGACGCGGACCGGCTGCTGGCCCGGCTGCAGGAAAACGGCCGGCTGGTCGAGGGACGTCCGGTGCCGGACGGCGTCGAACGGGCATCGCTGTGGCGGGTACGGGAAGACGGGGCCGGGCTGTCCTCGCGGCTGTCCACCGGAGGGGAGTCCTGGCCCGGGTGGGAGGATTCCGCCGTCGCACCGGAGAACCTGGCCGATTACCTGGCGGACTTCCGGGACCTGCTGGCCCGCTTTGAGCTGAAGGGTGTGATGTACGGGCACTTCGGCGCCGGCTGTATGCACATCCGCATTACCTATGACCTGCGGACCGATGCCGGCCGGGCCGTGTTCCGGGAGTTCTCCCGGGAAGCGGCGGAGCTGGTGGTGCGGCACGGCGGATCACTCTCCGGGGAGCATGGTGACGGCAGGGCGCGGTCCGAGCTGCTGCCGCTAATGTATTCGCCACGGATGCTGGCCGCCTTTGCTGAGTACCGGCGGCTCTGGGATCCGGACGGGATCCTGAACCCCGGATCGCTGACGGACCCGGATCCGATCGACGCGCATCTGGCCCTGCAAGGCGTGCCCAGCCGGGAATGGCGGACCAGCTTTGATCTGCGGCCGCTGCACGCCGGTGGCGGATCGACTGCTGAAACCGACGATCCCGGTACGTCGGCCGGAGCCGCGGTGGACCCCTTTGTCCATGCGGTGCAGAGCTGCATCGGAGTGGGCCGCTGCCGTACCGACACCGGCGGGGTGATGTGTCCAAGCTACCGGGCCACCCGGGATGAGAAGGACTCCACCCGGGGACGGGCGCGGGTGCTGCAGGAAATGGTCCGCGGTGCGCGCACTGTGGAGGAGGGATGGAAGTCCGAGGAGGTCCGCGAAGTTCTGGACCTTTGCCTGTCCTGTAAGGCGTGCTCCACAGACTGTCCCACCGGCGTGGACATGGCGACCTACAAGTCGGAGTTCTTTGACCACTACTACCGGGGACGGCTGCGGCCGCTGTCGCACTTTTCGCTGGGCTGGCTGCCGCGCTGGCTGAAGCTCACCGGCCGGATTGCCCCGCTGGTCAACGCCGTGCTGGCCACACCGTTTGGGAAGGTTGCTGCCCGGCTGGGCGGACTGACCACGGAACGGTCGCTGCCGCGGTTCGCACCTGCGGGGGCGTGGCGGAAGGAAGTCGCTGCGGCTTCTTCGGCGGCGGGCACACCGGGCGCACCGGGAGGACCGGGCGGAACCGGGAATGAGGTGCGCGGCGCAGAGGCGAGCGGCGCGGCCGTGACAGGCGTAGCCGGGCGGAACGCCGGCGTCGTGCTTTTTGTGGACACCTTCACCCGGGGTTTCCGTCCCGAGGTGGCCGGTGCGGCCGCCCGCGTCCTGGAAGGGGCGGGGGAGCGGACGGAATGCTCGGCCGATGCGTGCTGCGGCCTGACGTGGATTTCCACCGGGCAACTCGGCACGGCGAAAAAGGTGCTGGCGAAAGCTGCCGAAACGCTGGATGACGGGACCGAGCGGCCGATCGTCGTCGTCGAGCCCAGCTGCGCCGCCGCGCTGCGGAAGGACCTGCCCGAACTGGTGCATACCGACCAGGCCCGCCGGGTCGCCGCACGGGTCCGCAGTTTCGCCGGGTACGTGGGCGAGCTTGCGGCCTCCGGGTGGACACCGGCGCCGGCTGCCGCGCTGCCGGAGAAGGTGGTGCTGCAGACGCACTGCCACGAGTACTCCGTCTTCGGTGCCGGAACGCAGAAGACCGCGCTCGCAGCTCTCGGGATTCCGGAGGTGGTGGACGCTACCGGGTGCTGCGGTGTGGCCGGGAACTTCGGGTTCGAGAAAGACCACTACGAGGTCAGCATGCAGGTGGCTGAGCAGGCTCTGGCACCTGCGCTGCGCGGCACGGATGCCGGAACAGTGGTCCTCACCGATGGTTTCTCCTGCGCCATGCAGGTTCAGCAGCTCGACGCCGCCCGGCCCGGCACCCACCTGGCCCAGCTCCTTGACCCCGGCACCGGGCCCAACCTGGACGCCCCGACCAGCTTCCCGACCCCTCAAGCAAAGGACTCCGAAGAATGACAACGCAAACGAGCACCACCTCGCAGGCTGCCCGGGACGCCGTCGCCAAGGTCAGCACCGGCGTGTTCATTGACGGGCAGTGGAGCGAGGCGGCGTCCGGTGCCCGGTTCGACGTCGTGAATCCCGCTACCGAAGAGGTCATCGCCACGGTGGCCGACGGCGGTCCGGAGGACGCGCAGCGCGCGATCGAAACCGCCGGACGGGTGCAGAAGGAATGGGCCGCGACGGCGCCGCGGGAACGCAGCGAGATCCTGCGCCGCGCTTATGACCTGATCATGGCCCGGCAGGATGAGCTGGCACTGATCATGACCACGGAGATGGGCAAACCGCTGGCCGAGGCCAAGGGCGAGGTCGCATACGCTGCCGAGTTCTTCCGCTGGTTCTCCGAGGAAGCCGTGCGGATCGGCGGTGACTTCTCCTCCACAGGCGACGGGAAGACCCGGATCCTGGTGTCCAAGGAACCCGTGGGGCCGTGTGTGCTGGTGACGCCGTGGAATTTCCCGTTGGCTATGGGCACCCGGAAGATCGGCCCGGCCATCGCGGCGGGCTGCACCATGGTGTTCAAGCCGGCCAACCTGACGCCGCTGTCCTCGCTGGCGCTGGTGGACATCCTGGTGGAAGCCGGGCTGCCCGCCGGAGTCCTGAACGTGGTGTGCACGTCGAAGGCGTCCTCGGTGGTGTCGCCGTGGATGTCCAGCGGCATTGCCCGGAAGGTCAGCTTCACCGGCTCCACCGCCGTGGGCGTGCGGCTGCTGGAGCAGGCCGCGGAGCATGTGATGCGCTCCTCGATGGAACTGGGCGGCAACGCACCGTTCATTGTCTTCGAGGACGCGGACCTGGACCGTGCCGTGGACGGCGCCGTGGCCGCGAAAATGCGGAACATGGGGGAGGCCTGCACCGCCGCGAACCGGCTGCTTGTGCAGCGTTCGGTCGCGGATGAGTTCGCCCGCCGGCTCGCCGCCCGTCTGGGCGCGCTCTCGGTGGGTGACGGCGCGGAGCCGGGCACCGACGTCGGGCCCCTGGTGGAGGAGAAAGCGCTGTCCAAGGTGCAGGAACTGGTGGACGACGCCGTCGCCAAGGGTGCGGAGGTAATCTGCGGAGGTTCGCGGCCGGAGCGGCCCGGGTACTTCTACGCGCCGACGGTCCTGTCCGGGGTGAATCCGGAGTCGGACCTGATGAATGAGGAGATTTTCGGTCCGGTGGCGCCCGTCATCCCGTTCGATACCGAGGACGAGGTCACCCGGCTGGCGAACGATACTCCGTGGGGCCTGGTCGGCTACCTGTTCACGCAGGACGTGGACCGTGGTTTCCGGATGGGCGAGGCGCTGGAGGTGGGCATGGTCGGGCTGAACACCGGCATTGTCTCCAACCCGGCAGCACCGTTCGGCGGCGTCAAGGCATCCGGCCTGGGCCGCGAAGGCGGGCGCGTGGGGATTGAAGAGTTCCTGGAAACGAAGTACCTGGCGATGCCCAGGACCTAGGTTGATGGCCCGGCAGGGGACCGGGCAGCAGAGCAGCACACGGCACCACCGAAGCAGCCAATCACTCGTATGAAGGATGGACCGATGTCAGCTAACTCCCAGCCCCTAAATGCACCCGCCCCGGTTCCGGGCGCCGAACCCGAAGGCAGGGAAGCGAAAAAGACCCTGCACCGGTCCATCCTCGGCTCGGCCCTGGGCAATGCCGTTGAGTGGTTCGACTACGGGGTCTACGGCTACCTGACCATTTACATGGCCGTGAACTTCTTCGGGTCGGAAGACGGCGACGGCGGCCTGGGCGTCACGCTCACGCTCGCCACCCTGGCGCTGTCCTTCCTGGTCCGTCCGCTGGGCGGTCTGATCCTGGGCCCGCTGGGGGACAAGGTGGGCCGGCAGAAGGTCATGGTGCTCACCGTGACGCTGATGACCCTGGCCACCGGCTGCATCGGGCTGCTGCCGACGTTTGAAACGGCGGGCCTGCTGGCTCCGGTGCTGCTGCTGATCTGCCGTCTGGTGCAGGGGTTCTCTGCCGGCGGCGAGTACGGCGGTGCTGCGGTGTATATGGCGGAGTCGGCTCCGGATAAGCGCCGTGGTTTCTTCGGGTCGTTCCTCGAGTTCGGCACCACGGTGGGCTTCATCCTTGCGGCGATTGTCTGCACCACTACCATCACCCTGGTTGGCGACGAGGGGATGCTGGAGGGCTGGTGGCGGCTGCCGTTCCTGCTGACCATTCCGCTGGGTCTGACGGCACTGTGGATCCGGACCCGGCTGGTGGAGGCTCCGGTCTTCGCGGAGGCCTCGGCGCACCGGGAGACCCTGAAGTCCCCGCTGCGGCAGGTGCTGGCGCAGAACTGGCGGCAGCTGCTGGTCCTGGCCGGGTTTGTGGTGCTGTTGAACGTGGCGTTCTACCTGATCCTCGGATACATGCCCACCTACATGAGCGGGCAGCTGGGGCACAGCACCGCGCAGGGCAATTGGATGCTGGTGGCCGTGATGGCTCTGATGCTGCTGGCGATTCCGCCGGTCGGTGCGCTCTCTGACCGGATAGGCCGCAAACCGCTGCTGCTGACCGCGGCTGTTGGCTACATTGTGCTCTCGGTTCCGGCGATCATGCTCCTGGGTGTGGAGAGCCTGATCCTGCAGTTCCTAGGACTGGCTGTATTGGGCTTCCTGCTGGTGATCCTAGTGTCCTCGGTGTCATCCACGCTGCCTGCACTGTTCCCGACGGCGGTCCGGTACACGGGCTTTGCCCTGGCCTATAACTTCTCTACGGCCTTCTTTGCCGGTCCGTCGCAGACCATCGCCAACCAGCTGATCGAGACGACCGGGAATCAGCTGGTGCCGGGCTGGTACATGGCGATTGCCGGCGTCATCGGCCTGGTGAGCATCCTGTGCATGCGGGAGACCGCCCAGGCAACGCTGCGCGGCGAAGTGATTCCCGGCGCTCCGGATTCAGTGGGCTGGCCGAAGAAGGTTTATCTGGAGGAGAACCGGGTGGATGCTGAGGAGCGGCGGCGGGTGGGGGTTTAAGGGATCACCGCGCTCTTGAACACGCACGGCACACGCCACTCTGCGCTCTTCCTACAACCGCGGGACGCCGATCATCCTGGCCGCACTGCGTGCTCGCGTACTCGTTCCTGCTGAACCTCGGCACATCTACGCCATGGGCGGGAACCTGCACGCGGCCGTGATATCCGGGGTGAAGGCCCGCTGGGTAAACTTTATGGTGTTCGCGAACATGGGGTTCCTTGCAGGGCTTGCCGCCGTGGTGAGCACGGCGCGTGCCGGCGGGTAGCTACCCGTTCCAGCCGCGTCAGTTTGTGGGCATGTGCCGCAGGTACATCAGCGCATATGTCCGCGCCGCAGCAACCAGTTCGGTCACCCTCACGGACTCGTTGATTTGATGGGCCCGGTCGTTTAGGCCCCGGGTCCCAGGACGATCACCGGAACGCCGAAGTCCCGGGCGACGAATCCGCCGTCGCGCGCTGCAGACCACCCCGTGACTCCACTGTCCACACCAACGTCTGCCAGCGCCGACACGGCATTGGCCACCAGGGGACGGTCGGGCGACGTACGGACTCCGGGCATCTCCATGGTTGCACGCCGTCACGGTGATCCCGTCCCCGTCGAGGCCCGCGACGCGGATCCCGGTCAAAAGCGCGGCGAGAATCGCCTGCGGATCCTCGCCGACCAGACCGGCTCAGGATCACGCAGCGTCATCGCTATGAACATCAACGGCATGGGACCAGTGCTGCTCGTGCTCGGACTGATCGGTGCCTTCACCTTGCTTACAGTGCACGGGGCGGGGTGCCGAGGGAATCTAGGCGCGTCGCGTTTCAGCGTGATGTCCGGCCGCTTTGCCCGCGGCGGTTGCACAGGGGCTCGCTTTGCCAGGCAGCAGAGGTCGGCCTCCTCCCTGGGAATGATCCAATGGAGTTCGGCCGGACCTGCCCGCGCGCAATGCCGTAGTCCGCGGACCGCACCGGCATGCTCCGTCCGCCGCGATCGTAGAGAGGTCAGGTGCGTAACACAATCCGATGCCCCGGGTGCGCTTGATAGCGTTTCACATGTCCGCATAAATGCAGGTAGGAGCATTGGTGACACCCCGAACCAGTTCGAACCGTTGGTCCCGTCCCGCTACCGGCAAGCAGATCGCAGCACTCAAGGCGCATGGAAGCTACGACGGTAAGTACTACTCGATGGGCAGAGCGTCTAGCGTTATCGGAGGAGCGGGCAAGAGCTCATCGTCCCGCGGACGCACAGAAGGACGCGGCCTGTCGAGTCGGGCGCCTCTCTTTACCTCTTCGCCCCCAGGTGTGGTCCCTCTCTCTGCAATGCTTGGCCGGGGGGACAGCCTCAAAAGGCTATTCGAACCGGCACTGGGTCTTGCCGTACAAAGTGCGCTTGCGGAGTCCGCGTCTGGCCCGATGACCATATTGGCGCAGCTTCTGAACGTTCCAGACGACATCGACTCCTTGGTTCAAGCGGCATTTGGTGCGGCTGGCGCAGATGGGCAGGCAGAGGCTTCAAGGAATGAGCCCATCGCTTCGGTCCTGTACACGATCCATTCGAATGACTTGGACCCAGGTGGTCCGCAGATTATGGTCGAGGCGGAAGTGGTCCATGATGCAAAGTTCGAGGGCTCGCCTTCCCTTCAAATTCGTTTGGCGCACAACGAATCTCAGTCCGGTTCCGTTGCTAGCGGACCTTCCGGCCGGCCACCCACTACTGGAGGACGTTCTTTACTAGGCTACCGACCAGCATGGACGCCGGCGCTTGTCCGTGAACCCGCCGCACTTGCCGAGCAAATGAGGGTCCGGTGGTTCGATGCTCTGGCAGAGCTCAAAGACGGTGTCGATCCTCGGATGGCAACGTTCCTCGCTCTGTTCCAAGGAATGGACTCAGCGCTGGCGGTACTTACCTCGGCCCATTCACCCGCGTCGAAGTTTGTTGTCCTTCAGGGTCTATTGGATCCCGATGGTCTGATCCAGTACAAGGGACTCGGCCTCGACGCGGCTACCTTCGTGGATCAGATTCGTGCGGCAGATGGGGGCGATGAAGAGGCCCTGAGCTGGCTCGAAGACATCCAGCGGGAACAAGTCCTGACGTCACTCGCGGAGGTAACGGGAACTAATGCCGCAGCTGAAGCCGATTTTCATTTGACGCGATGGTCGCTGCAAGGGGCCGCGCTCATTAAAGCGGTGACGACGAAAACGAAGAATGCCGAGTTCGAGTTTTCCGAGATCCGATCGATCCTCAGAATGCAAGCGGATCTATCGCGCCGGGTGGAGCAGCGTCGAGCGAGGATCGCTGAAATGAAGGCGTCGAATCCTGAGTCAGCCGAGAGGCTCAATTCGATGCTCGGCTACGAGAGCCGCAGGCCTTCGCCAGGAACGGACCCGGAGTATGGGATTCTCGAAGACTACTTTTTCGAAGAGACGAGGATCTACCTCCAAGCGCGATTCCGTCAGTCACTGCCGGGGCAGTTTGCCGCTGCCCTTATCGCCAGTTCCAACGCAGGAGCTAGCGACGTCGCATTCGCCGCGGCGGTTCGCGCGATGGCCGCTGCGTCATCGACCGATCCTAAAGACTATTCGGCGGATGGGATATCCACTCCATCCCCCTGGCATGACGCGTTAGCCAAGAGCCTCGGTATCTCTCAACGCAGGTACAGGAGTGGTGACCGCATTGAGCGGATTCTGCAGGCCGTTAAGGGCGTCACTCAAGCGGTCAAGGCGGCGGGGGATGACGACTTGGGGACGCTTGTCGTAGCCCACGAAGTGCTTTGCTACGCCCAGTGGAAGCGTGACGAGTTTCGAGCGAGCAAGCAGGCAGAGAAGGTGGAGCAGCACAAGGCTGACGCAATCGAGCGCTCCCGCAAGGCGAAGCAGCGTGCCGAGGCCTCGCGCCTGAGAGATGAACAAGCGCAAGAGGTCCGGAGTGCGGTGTGGGATGTGGACGATGCCGTTCGGCGGTACGCCCAGACACTCGAGCACACAATTCGCTCAATCCGCGTCGAGAACCCTTTTCCAGAATCACACCTAGCGGCTGCCAAAGATCGGCTGGAAAAAGCGCTTGCGAAGAAGGCAGCGGCGGATGGGTGGCTGGCAGCAGCTGATGAGCGCGCGCTGTGGGCCGTAGCAGAGGTAAAGGTAGCGGCGACTTCGAGTGTGGAAGAGCTCTTGCTTGCCGAACGTGATGAAGCGGTTGCTGAGCAGTCCGAGGCTAAGTCGGAACAACAGGCCGCCCAGCGCGAACGAGACGCTGCAGAGAGAGATGTCACGGACCTCGCCGCTGCACGATACAAGTTCGACAAACTGATTCAGCCCGTACTCGCAGAAAACGAACGCCGTTTGGAAGCCGAGACCCTACGCCACAAACAGGAGCAGGAGGAGAAGCGCCGGCAAGCAGAAGAGCTGCGCAAGAAGCAGGAGGCTGCTGTCAGACGGCAGGAGGAACTGAACCAACGGCAACAAGAACGTGCGAGTGTGGCCAAGCACGCACTCGGCATGGAAATCGACCGCCTCATTGCCCTCCCTACCTCCGCATCCATCTGGCGGAGAAAGAGGCTGGCAGCAACGCGTGTGTCCTTGGAACAGGCGATCTTGAAGCTTCAAGCCGAGATCACTGCACCGAATATTCCTCCTCGCACGCATTGGAAGACATGGCCGAGTATGCTCTCCGCCAATGACCGGTACTTGGGGACCGTCAAGAAAATCATGGACTATGGCGCCTTCGTGTCCCTTCCCGCTGGCGTGGACGGCTTGATACGCTTCACCGGCGCGGGCGCTTCCCTGCATCGCGGACAAATGATCATCGTGGAAATAGTGGCTATGCCTTCTGGAAAACCATTTGTTCTCAGGCAGGTGGCGCCAAGAGCCTAGGCCGGGCCGCCACTCCAACTCGGACGCCATTGCCGAAGGGCCCGGTAGCGCTGGTGCTGCCTTATCCCTAGGCTTATCCGTAAAGCTTTGCACCCTTCAACTCCCGTATGGCGCTCTGTGCGGGTCCGTCCCAGACGTTCGCGAATCGCTTGATTGAGGCTACTGGCAACCAGCTGATGCCCTGTTTGTGTCCTTGCTGGTAAAGCCACTGCGGGATGAAGCGAACACACCAAACGTAGGCACGGAGTCCTCTCCTCGAAGGCGGACGCAGGGTTTTGGCCACGTGATGCGGCTTATCCCCCGTCTGAGGGGGTGGTGGCCAAGCGCCATCGCAGACGTTCGGGGTCAGAGCATGCTCGGCCGTGTCGGAGTCCGTAGAGCACTGCAGCTGACGCTGCTTCCGCGCCGTAGCGCTGGCTGTACCAGTTGGGGCAATCCTGGTCAGGTGCACTCCACCCGGCGTTGCGGAGGGCGTCTTCGTCAAGCGGCCAGACTGAGCCCGGCAAAAACTCCTCCGAGACGATTTCGCACCAGTAGTAGTCATCTTCCCGGGCGACCTGAGCATAGGGGGAGAGACCGTTGGCGGTTTCCACGTGGTACTCGACGGAGGTGAAGTCGCCATCCTTCAGCCATCGAATGTCCTCAACCAGACGCTCGTGGGCAACGTCCCAGATCTTTTCGGCCGATGCAGGAACGCGGCGGGGCCAATAGTTGATGGTGCTCTGGTCTCCCGCCTGCTTTTTGGGAGTGCGGTGCCCATAGGGGCCGATGACGCCCTCATAGAGCGTTCCTTCGAAGACCGGTTTGACCTGGAAACCGCGACGTCCGTGTTCGTTCGTCTCCCACGTCCCCGGCACAATTTCAAACAATGCACGGGTCACACCACGGTGTACAGCAACGACATGCTGGATGTTTTCCTTCTCAACTCGATCCTGATTGAGCTTCCACCAGCAGCGCACGGAGTCCGCCAGCTGATCGATCTCCATTTTCAGCGTCTCGGGGTTGAACCAGGATGCCTTGAAACCGTACCCGGAGCGGATCGTTCCCCCTGGTGTTTGCAGCGGTTCATCGTGCCAATTTTTGAGAGTGATCAGAAGCAGCGGTTCGTCTTCAGACTCCAGTACAGGCGCGGCGAACTCGGCGACGAGACTGTCCAAGGTCCTAATTCCGTGCTCTCGGCTGGCTTCGCGGCGGGCGTTCGTTAACTGTGAGCTCGTCTCCAAGGGGTAGGCAGGTTGAACGGGTGCGAGCTGGAATGACATTAGAAGATCGATCGCTACCGCTTCGGCAGCTGTGTACTCGCTGGCGGACATTCCGTAACGCAGGATCCAGATCTGCGGCTCCAGTCCGGCCGCACGGATGTCGAGTATGCGGTCGATCTTGCGCGAATGCTCTCCGGAGGGCTCATCCTCCGGAGAGGTCAGCGCCTCAGCGGCGAGACCGTGCGACAGTAGCCTGACCTTGGTTCCCTTGCCGACATAAAACGGCTGGTTACCCCGTGGATCAATCAGGATGTAGACGTAATACCCCAATAGGGATGCGACCTGCTCGATGATTCGCTGGTCATGTATGGGACGGTTATCCACGGGTCCTCCTTAGTACCTGAGCTCCATCTGCCCGGCAGAAGATCAGGACCAATGCATTGACCTTGTCTTGAGTAATGCGCTCCACCATTCGGGCGTAGCTTCCGAGCTGGCGCCAGTAAGCCGCCAGCTGTTCCTGGCCAACGCTGATGTCGGTCTTGAAGTCCGCAATGACCAGGGTGCCGTCGTCCTCTCGGTACATGAGGTCGATGATTCCCTCCACGGTGCGGTCACCTTCCGAGACCACAACCGGCAGCTCCAGCCAGTGCTCACGCTCAGCGGCCCGACGGACGGGTTCCGACTCCAGAGCGGAGCGTGCGGAAGCCTCCAAATCCTGCACGATTCGCAGACCCGCAGCAGCGGCGACGCCGGCAGCGAGCTCCGGAAGCGATGGAGTCAGCTCCAGATCCGTCAGCTCGAGAAGCCGGTGTAAGGCGGTACCGAAGGCCGGTCCATGTTCTGCTGGAGCGCCTGCGAACCCTGGCAGATCCTCAGCTGATTCCTCCGGGACGACGAATGACACCGAGGTGCCGTATTCCGCGGACACGTCCTTGCCCTTGGCGAGGGCAGTCACGGAAGTCCGGGATTCCAAGGAAGACTGCTTCATCCAGCCCTCCCGTTCTGCCGCCCAGTCAGGGTACGGAGGCACGTGCGCAGGGGGCATCGGTTCCTTGGACAGCGGAACCAGTTCAGCCGGGAGCACCAGATCGGGAGCCAGTTCCTCGTCGTCGTTCACTGACGCCAGCAGACCACTGAGGCTGCTTTCTGATCCGCTGTAGTGTGAGACCACAAGGTGGCTTTCGGCCCGGGTGCAGGCGACGTAAAGCAAGCGGCGTCGTTCCGCGTCTGCAAATTCTTTCTCCGCCTCGGAGGCCTCGGCATAACCGGGGCTTTCGATGTCTGAGACAAAGTGCACCAGTGCCCTGCCGCTGCTGTCCCAGAGGGCCAAAGCCTTCGAGGAGCGGGGCGCGGAACCTGCACCGGCCAGAATGACCATCGGAAACTCCAGCCCCTTGGAGGCATGGATGGTCATGATTCGAACGGCGGCGAGATCGGTTTCGGGCACCATTGACTCTTTAACCCGGGCGTTCTCCTCCTGCTGAGACGCAGCCCACGCCAGATAGTCACGCAGTCCGCCGTGAGTAGCTTCGGTCCAGGCGCGTGCCTGATCAGAGACGAAACGGATCCGGCGCCAGACATCGCGGTAGCGCGGGGTGTCTGTCGCTGCCTCCAGCACGCGCCGGTCAGCGGCGACGCGTTCCAGCAGCTCCGCGGGGGAGAGAACCGGCAGCTCCCGGTGCAGTGCAGCGAGATAGGCCATTGCCGAACCCACTGCTGAGGTCTCCTGCCCGTCGGGGGCCGGCGCATAAAGGTTCCAGGAACCGCCGGCTTGTTTCCATCGGAATAGGTCGTCGTCTCCGCAGGCAAAGGGCGCAGAACGCAGGGTGAGTACCAGCGCCGCCTGGTCAGCGGTGTTGGCCAGGGCACGCAGTGCCAGGAGCAAATCGGTGACTTCCTGAGTGGCATACACCAGTGAGGAGGCCTCCGCGCGGTACTCGATGCCCGCCGCGTCCAGTGCATCTTCGATGTAGGGCAGGGCAGTTCTGGTGGGCAGGAGGATACAGATGTCTTTGAGCTCCAGAGCACGACGGCGGAAACCATCGGACTGGCCGCCTTCATGCTGCCACGCGGAACCACCGGCGCTGCCGGTGGCAAGCAGGATGGCTGAAGCCACATCGGCAGCTTCCTGCCGGCTGCGGTCGGCGGCCGTGACCTTACCGTCGCCGTTTGGGAGAGCACCGCTGCGGCCAATGACGGCGACGGCTGGGCCCGCACCGTCAGCTGTCCAGATCGGCCGGCTAGGTGCCGGATTCAGCGGCGCATAGGGTGGCTGGACCGTTCCGTTGGCATGGATAAGTGTCCCGAACACGGTGTTGATCCAGTCGAGCAGCCCGGTGGTTGACCGGAAATTGGTCTGCAGACTGGCGATCTGCGATCCAGCATCGAGCTCTGCCCGTCCGCGGGCGGCCAGGAAAGTGGCGATGTCAGCGCGCCGGAACCGGTAGATGGATTGCTTGGGGTCTCCGACGGTAAAGAGCCGTCCGGCCGGAACCGGCAGCTTCTCCCATCCATCAGGCCCGCAGCCTGCGGAGGCGGCCAACCGGACAGCAATCTCGGCCTGAACCGGGTCGGTATCCTGGAATTCGTCGAGCATTAGATGGGTGTACCGCTGCTGCAGAGGACGCCGCGCGGGTGCCTGCTCGTCACTTTCGCCGACCAAAAGGTCACGAGCGTGAACCAGCAGGTCGTGATACTCCAGTTCACCACTGCGCTGGCGGGTGCGGGCAGCGTCCAGCAGGACCAGAGCCATGATGGAGCTGATTGTCTCCACCGCGGGAGCCACCAGCGTTGCAACGAGCTCGTCGCGCATTTCTACGAGGTCCTTGAACTGTTGCCGGACGGATTCAACATCGACGGCCCAGTTCTTCTTGGCACCCTTTCTTGCGTAGCCCGTGGGCGGAAGGGCTTCCAGGACATCGATGGTGCGGCCGAGGTCTCCGGAGCCGCCGACTTCCTGCAGCCTGCTGCGCCAGTCTTCAACCACCGGGAAGCGGGCCATCAGTGCATCCGCCGGATCAGTGCAGAGTGATTTGTTCTCCAGAACCAATTCCGCAGCGCGCAGCAGTGGACCGACATCGAGCCTGGGTACGGTCTGCCCGACAGGCGGGTGGTCCCGGAGCCGGTCCCAGTTGGAGTCCAGTTCCTTGGCTACGCTGCGCAGCTGATCCAGGGTGATGCCGAGGGCCAGCAGGACCCGCAATGCGCCGTCGGCGGCGGGATCGGTGAACACTGCCTGCTGAGCTGTCTCCCATCGGCGTTCAAAGGCGAGCTGGCCGCGGAGCTCATCGACCACGGTGATCAGCGGCGGCACACCGGCTTCGATCGGGTACTCGCTGATGAGCCGAGCCGCGAAGGAATGAATGGTTCCGATGGGAGCTGCATCCAAGCGGTCCAGGGCCGTGCTGAAAAGGCTGTGGGAACCACCGTCCGCCGAGATGCGCAGCTCCAGCGTTTTGCGCAGCCGTTCCCGGAGCTCTCCGGCGGCCTTTTCGGTGAAGGTAATTGCGGCAATGCTGCCGATGCCCACTCCGCTTTCCACCAGAGCGGCGATGCGTTCAACCATGGCGTGCGTTTTGCCGCTGCCGGCACCTGCCTCTACGAATACCGTGGTATCCAGTTCGGTGGCGATGAGGGTGCGGTGATCCTGATCCTTCAGGGGAATGTGGACGGCGGTGTTCATTTTTCCTCCTGAAAGAACCGTGAATAGTCGCTGAGCGCTGGGTCGGATTTGAGCTGTTCCCAGATATGCCGCACCCCGGCGGCGCCCATCAGCGTGGTGTGGTTGGTATACCGGTCCGATTCAGGGCGTGGCGGGAAGATGCCGGCGCGCATCGCATTCATGATGAGCCCGACGTCCTCACGCAGTGTGGCAACGACGTCGGGACCCACCGCGTAGCCTACGGTCGGTTTCTTTGCGGCCGAGGAGAGGAACCGGTACTCGGCCAGGACTTCAACGCCGGTGTCCTGCTGGAAACGTCGAGCGAACAGTCCATAGACGGGCAGCTGAAATCGGGTGCCGCCAGCGGTCGGGTTGTCCGGACTGAGATCTTTGTACTTATCGGATTTGCCGCTCTTGTAGTCGATCACACGGACCCGGCCGTCGCTGTGCCGGTCGACCCTGTCCACCTTGCCCCGGAACAGCACCGTAGACCCATCGGAGAGCTTCAACTCCACCGGGGGGTCACCCGCGGAGCCGCCAAACTCGGCTTCCACGGCCACGTGCTGCCAGCCGTTGCCCCGCTCGCGGTCGTCGGTCACATGGGACTTCAGAAGATCGGCCCGGATCCGTGACTGGTCACGCTCCCACGTGTGTTTCAGCCACGCAGGGTTGGCGGTGGCAGCGAAAGCATCCTCGGCGAGTTTCAGCAGGCGTTCGGAAGAGACCGGGTGGGTGCCGAGAGCCAGCCCGCGGACATAATCCTCCAGCACCTGGTGCATCAGGTTGCCGCGCTGCATCTTGCTGATCTGGACTTCCAGCGTTACGTCTTCAAAGAGTTCCGCCCGGAGCACGCGGCGCAGGAGGTAGGTGAGCGGACTGATGACCCAGTCTTCAAGGTGGGTGGGGGAGATCGGCTTCTGCGGATCGACGACCTGACCGGCTACCCCGGAGAGATCGCCGTTGAACCGGGAGAACGTTCCGTCGCGGCGATGTGACCGGGCTTCAAGTGAAGACTTCAGGACGGCGTCGTCGACGGCGTCGTTGGCAAGCAGGGTGCGCACCCTCCATTCCTGGGCGGTGGCGGGTCTGCCGGTGGGAGCTCCCTGCGTCAGCCCATGCGCAAAGGACGGCAGATGACTGGGCTCCGCGCCGTCGAGCCAGCGGGAAGGGGAGTAGGTGCCTCCGGAGCGCAGGCTTCCGCGCGGAAACAGGATGGTCCGTTCCGTGCCGGTCGCGAGCAGCCGCCGGAATTGCTCTTTTAGAGCAGCCGTACGTTCATGGATGGTCGGGAGCGGGGCTTCGAGAAGCTCGCCGATGGAATCGGGCAGCAGGGGGTTCTCCCGGATGCGTGCCGGTGCCAGTCCGTCGGCGGCACCCAGGATGAAGCTGACATCGAGATCCCTTCCGACGCCGTCGTCGTAGGAGCCCAGAACCACACCCGTACCGCTGGAGCCATGCCAGAAATGGTGCGAGGAGATGCCCCGCTCCATGGTGGACCGAACCGCGGCCGGGGTGGGGGCCGGCGCAATACCCTGCAGCAGCTCGAGCTCCCGGATGACCTGCAGAAGGTCCTCGCCTGCCTTGGCTACCTCCGGACGCTCTGCCTGGGACCGCGGAGCGAAGAATTCGGCAACGAATCTGGTCAGAGCGTCTGCTGCGTCAGCCCATCCTGCGGCTGAGAATACCTCGGTCAGACGTTCACCGAGGACGGCCGCAAACTCCATAAAGCTGGCGTAATCCTGCTGCCGCTGCACTTCGTAACCGGACAATTCGGAGTCGTCGTCATTTTCTTCTGCTTCGGCCGGGGGATGAGCATGCAGGCGTTCACAGGCTGCGCTGCTGGGCAGGGAACCGTTCTGCCAGTGGAGGCTCCCTTGTGCCATGACATCCAGGATTATGCGCAGGTCCGGAGCCGCAGGATCGAGGCTCAGTAGCCTGGTGACCCCGCGCCCGAGGGAGGTGTCGGCCAGGCCGTGAGAACCCGTACCGACGAATTCGATTCCGGCTTCATGCAGGCGCTGGGCCAGCAGGGCTCGATAGGGATCCGCTGCCGAGTAGAAAACCCCGATGCGGTGTCCAGGGACTCCTGCGGCAAGCTTGTCGGCGACCAGACGGACGACGGCGCGGGCCTCGTCATCGGCGTCGGAAGCGCTGAGGACCATCTGGCCGGGAAGTGGAGGTGCTGCAGCGGTGAACTGGATCAGCCCGGCATGCTGCACCAGTGACGTCCGAAAGGCCGCGGCAGACGGATCTCGGTCCGCAGCGGGCTGGACGGCCAAGACGGTTCCCAGCCGCTTCAGGATTTGGGGGCTGTCCAGGGCAGCTGCTGCGGCTGTGAAGAGATCGTGGTCGGTATACCAGCGGGAAGTTAGTGCTGCAGCAGCCTTCCGATGGATTCGGGCAACCTCCGCTACCAGCGGCGGCAACCGGTCGATGTCTGCTGGACAAACGGAATCAAGGACTGCTGAGGTCTCGGCCACGGCGCGCGCCGTGGCAGGCTGGCCGGCAACCTCGGAAAACAAACCGGGTGCTTCAGTCAGGACGGCTGTGATGGCGCCTTCACGGACTACTCCAGGAAGAGGCACACGGCGGGCTAGCTGTCCGCGGGCAGCGGCGATTTCGTCGGCGAGGTCACGAAGAGTAAGGAGACGAACGCCGGCACTTCCGCGCCCGCCGTTGCTGACCCGTCCAAGGTAGTGGGCCACATCCAGGGCGGCGGAATGGGAGGGGGCGATGACCGTGACGGGCTGGAGCGGTCCGCTCTCTTGGGCGGCAGCAACGGTGTCGGCCAGCTCCTTCAGCAGATCGGCCATGCGGCCAAAGCTCCGGGTGCCCGGACGCACGTCCGGATCTGTAGCAGTACTCAACAAACTCCCCCTTGTTATTAAGTGACTTCAACCTAGCAGTCGGCGCTCTTGTGGACGGATGATGTGTCCGTGTTGTTGCGCATCGTTCCTCCTCAGGCAACTATTAGGCGGCCAGCGCCATGGAAGAGCGGCGGATATCGACGGCGACGTCCAACCGGACCTGTTCAGCGAGACGCAACGTTTCTTCGTGGCCAAGCTCCGCTTCCTGTGCCCGGCGGGCGAGGACGGCCAAACGGTCGGCCGCGGTGTTGTGGGGGTCGCCGTTGTGCCCGCGGACCCAGCTGAAGGTGACTGAGGAGAACCTGACACAGTGCAGGATGCGTGCCACTTCTTCCCGGCAGAAACGGTTGGCCGAGGGAGGTTCAAAACCTGGATCAGTCAGCATCCGCAGCGCGAGCTGGCTGTCAGAACGGACGGTGATCTCCGTTTCTCCCAGCATCGACCCCGCATAAGTGTTCCTGGCCGCCTGGAGCCCCAAGCGGATAGAACGCAGTTCACCCTCCAGAATGCTCGAACCCCGAGACGCCTTCTGGCCGAGGACCAGGCGGGACTGGGAACCAAAATCAACCAGCCAGCCGTGGCCGAGCCAAGGCGAGGTTCTGCCGCGGGACGAATCCGCGGTGATGGTGCACCGGGCGTGGAGTACTTGGATGTCCCGGCACAGTGCTTCGTCCAGTGCCACGATCGCTGCTGCAGGAGGATAAGTGTGGCTGGCCGTGAGCCCCGCCGCGCGGAGCCCCTCGGCTGTGTTCTCGTCATCGCAGAACACAGGTTCTGTGGAGCTGCGCAGGTGGCGCACGACGGCGGCGCGAACCTGACTGAACAGGCTGCGGTTGCGTGTGCCAGCGGCCGACGCTTCCACTGACCCTGATTCGACGGCCAGCAACTTTGCGCCCTCTGTTCTGGTGACCGCCCAGAAGAGACGCCCGTGTTTTGGACTGATACGTACGGATACTCCACTGCGGAGTTTCAACACCTCTTCGGCAGACATGAGGCGGTGCGTGGGCGGAACAGGGACGGGGTAGGACATCGGCGCCTCCTGGCGGTAGTCGACAACGCATTACAAGGGGTGACCTCCGGCACTGGCAGGAGATGTGGTTCACAGTAGGGGGCGCCTCTGACATTGCAGCTAGGAGCAGGCGCTAAGAATTTTTTGTAACTCCTGAGCTCCCCTGGGTCAGGGCAGAAGAGCTTAGGACCAGCCGAAACCGCAGGACTGGTTCATGCACTGCCACCGGTGCTTCGGCGTTTCATCGGTCACGACGCACCCCGTGTGGATGACCTTGGGATTCGGGTTGTCTGGATCCGGGAACCACATTCCGAGAACTATCGGCCACGCCTCCTCGCCGCATACGGGGCAGGTCCGTGTCCCGTCCTCCTTTTCCTCAGGTGGACCCCCGACTAGCTTCAGCGCACTCTCCCAGGTTCCGAAGCGCTGAATGACCTCAACTGCGGAAGGACGATTCTGCGAGCAGGCCTGTTCGGCGATGTACCAAGCGTCGTAGGACCCAAGGGTGAGGGGAAGTTCCATGTCTGTGGCTTCTTCGACGAACGCGTCCAACGCATCTACGAAATCGTCATGATGGAACAGGTCCTGACTGTGCATGACCTTCAGGCCTGCACTCCTAAGGGTGTCGTCCCAGTATGTGTCGCCCAGCCGGCGGCGCAGGTCGGGGCCAGATACAGGCCACGGCGCGGCGCCGTCCACGGTGATCGTTCCGAGGCGCCGCCGGATCGTGTCCGCGCAACTGACGTAATCGGCATAGGAAAGGTGGGTAACGGTGCGGGCTCGGATGGCTAGGGCCGTGGTTTCTGCAACTGCCAGGAAGTCGGCAAACCGGCGGTAGGAGAACGAGTCGGGGAACAATTGACGGAACCCCGCGACAGTCTCCGGCGAGATCCTGGCCAGAGCCAGCTGGTGATCCGGTTCAATCCCGTGATGGATCCCGGTCACGTAGAGCAGCGAGATGCGGTCTGCTGCAGTAGGCCGAGGACGTTCCGTCTTGTAGGGCTCACTCGAGGGCGGCCTTGGGTACTCAAGCAGGTCGCCAACGTAATCGACGTCTTCGATACGGCCAAGGGACTGAAGGACGATGGGGATTTCGCGTGGCGTGATGTCCGTATCCCGCAGCTGGTGAATAAGCCGCAGGTTATCCACGATGCTCTTCTCTGCTTTTTGAACAGCGCGCCGCACCGCCTTGGACCGCTGCAGATGCAGGGGCCCAGAACTGTGCCGGTACGCAAGTTCCCGGCACAGGATCTCCAACCCGAGCCCTGATGAAAATGCGATCTCGCGAAGCGGGGCACCGCGGCGGTATTCCTCAACGAGGTCATACACCGGGGCAGGCCCGATGCACGCGTTGACTTGAACGGCCGGCAGAGCACTCACGCCGGTCGGTTCTGAAGCTCCGGTTCCGGAGCCGCCCATCCCTACTGCTGCCATCAAGCTCCCTTCGGATGTGAACTAGCTCATGCTGCATACATTAGGGGGCGGCTCTGACATTGCTCGTTCACTAGGCCGGTGTCGACCCCGCGTCCGCGTCCTGAGCCGCGAGCACCTCCCGGAACGCGGGGTTCGGATTGGCGCGGGGGAGTGCCCGCAGAACCCGCTTCGAGGCATCCAGTGCCGACCCGCCTGCCACCCGCGCGCCGTATAGGGCGGCGACGCTTGGAGTCCGGGACTCCGCCCGCACACAGTGAACCAGGACGGTTCTGCCCTCAGCCCGGAAGAGCTCGACGGCGGCCGCAGCCTCATTCAGCACGTGCGCAGCGGCGGCATTGGACTCGGGGGATGCCGAATCGACTAGCCAGAATGTTGCCTGGTTCTCCGGGGCAATGCCGGTGACGTCTTCGGTTCCCAGGCGGCACAGGCTGACCACCGCATCGATGCCCAGCTCCTCCGTCCTGCAGAGTGCACCCACCCCACCCAGCCATACGCCGTCGTCGTCCGGGTGCTGTACCAGCGCGTCGGTGCGGCTCCGGCCGCTGTAGTCCTGGTGCCCGGTCCGTGGCCAGATGTAGTTCTGCTTGCCCTTTCCAGCAGCCAGCTCGGCGCCCAGAATCATAAGGTCACGGGTGCGCAGCCCCGGCCAGCCGTGCAGCCGACGGCGCCACTCGAACGGCACGGCCGAGAACCCATAGACAGCGCCGAGCAGCGACCCAGCGATCGCCGCCACAGTGTCCGTGTCGTTTCCGCCGCGGACTGCTTCTTCCAGGGCAGCGCGAAGATGCTGCGGCCCAGCGGGCGAGGCGCCGGTGGATGTGATGGCGCTCCAGGCACCCTGCAGCGCTTCAACTACCCAGCCATTTTGAGCGAAGTCTCGGGGACGGGACCTCTCAGCCGTTTCGATGCGCTTCCGCCACAGGTCCGCGCGGCCCGTTTCCAGCAGAGCCAGGCCAGCCCGGAGATCCAGCTGCCCGGTCAGGACGGCCTGGCGGATGGCGATGCACCATAGTCCGCAAGCCTCACCCGCATCGTATTCATAATGGGTCAAGGCACTCAGTCCGACGGCGGCCGTCATCAAATCGGTGGGATCCCGGTGCAGGTAGGCCAGCGCCAGCGGCGCGGTGCGCATCAGTGACCCGTTGCCGGCGCTGCGGCCTGAGCGACCATGAAACTCCGCGGCGGCTTCCGCGAAATCCCCAGCAGTCACGGTTCGGCGATCCTTATCCGCTGCGCGGGAAGCTGCTGAAATCACCGTTCGTGTCTGCGCTCCGACGTCCTTCCCGTCGCGCGCCCAGTCCGTCCAGGCCTGGACCACGGCATCAAAAGCGGCGGGGGCCGCGCCGTATTCCAGCAGCGCTTCGGCGATAGGGATTGCCATTGACGTATCGTCGGTCCATTCGGCCGGCTCGAACCCGAACGGGCCGCCGCCCTTCATGCAGACGTCGGCGCCGTCGGTGAGCGGGGGACCGAATTCGTATCCCGCGCCGAGGGCATCGCCTGCCGCCAGGGCCACGAGAACGCCGGCGGCGCGATCATTCTGCAAAGAGTTTAGGTTCATACGGCCTCCATCAGGGGGTGGTTGGTGTTCCAGTAGCTCACGTGGACAATCTCAGGTTCCCGGTCGGGGAGGTTGACCGCGATGCCCGAGGCGCGGACGGGTCCGCGGGTTCCGCTGATGACCCGGCTGCGCATGGTGTCATGCCGCCGGGCGCCGCCGCAGCCGTAGAATTCGCCGAAATCCATGGGACCGGCGATTGCTGCCAGGTCCCGGGCAGCCTGCCCCGGCATCGGTGGGGCGTTCCGCGCTGAATCGGGCAGCAGCAGCTCCGCGTCCAGCAGTACAGCCTCGATGAGCTGGCGGTAGTGCTGGCGGAACAGCGTCGCGGTACCGAAGACTTCCAGCAGCAGCGGCTGCCCGGCAATCCCGATCACCACTCCGCGCTGCCCTTCGAGGGGTTTCGGAATCTGAGGTACGGAGTGGTGCCGTGTGTTCCCGCCAAAGCGGTCCAGATGCTCCGGGAGGGAGCTGGTGGCCGAGGGGCCGCGGGCGGCATCAAACCGCCGGACCCGTTCCCAGATCTGTGCCTGGCTGTCACGTCCCGGTGCCGCGCCGGCATAGACCAGCTCGGACCGGACACTCAGGGGTGCCCTTCGTGCAAGGCGGCGGTGGATGCTCTGGCCTGCCTCCCAGCGCCCGGCCTCAACACAAAAGGTCTCAACATCCATGGATTCGCCGGGGGCGATGAGCACATCCCGGGCGCAGGTACGGTGCTGCTGGCCTCCCTCCAGCAGCTCTCCTTCGAGCAACAGGGCGTTGGTTTTTCCTTTATTCAGGATGGTCAGATTGCCCACCCTTGCGCCGGATGTCAGCTCGGACACTGCGATGTCGGCTTTCAATCCGGTGCTGATGCCGAGCCGTCCGCCTCCGGCAGTCCAGACGGGAAAGATGGTGACCGGTCCGACGGCGGTGCCGGCACCTACGTGGAGCTGTGGAATCTTCATGGCGAACTCCTTCCTTTAGCGCAGATTCGCGCTAACTTCTTTCAGTATGCGCCGGTTGCATCTTTTGCGCAACATTGAGATAAATGCAGGTATGAGTGAGTCTCGACCCCCGTCCTCCCTGCTGGACTTTCCACGGCCGTCCGTGGCCGTGGACACTGCTGCGCTGACTGTCGACGACGGCGCGCTGAAGGTCCTGCTCGTGCGCCGGCGGGAGAAGCACCATCCCGGGGAGTGGGCGCTGCCGGGCACTTTCCTGAGAGAACGCGAAACCCTGGCAGCTGCCGTCCTGCGCTCGCTCCGGGACAAAGCAGGAATTGAGGGGAGGGTTCCTCAACAGCTACACGTCTTCGACGACCCTGGCCGTGACGACCGAGGCTGGACCTTGTCAGTGGCCCACCTGGACGCGGTTCCGTTCCGCGAACTAGAGAAGCCGCTGGAATCCGACGACGTCCGGCTGGCTTCGGTGACACCGGACGCGGAGCTTATTGCCGGCCTTCCCTACGGCCACGCGGAGATGGTGCTCCTGGCGGTCGACCGGCTGCGGCAGGATTATGCGCGCGTGCCGGACCCCGCAGGGCTGTTGGAGCAACCTTTCACGTTGAAGGAGCTCCGGGATCTGCATGAGGCGGTCGCTGGGCGGTCTCTGATGCGCGATACCTTCCGGCGCCAGATGGAGCCGCAGCTGATGGGGACGGGGGAGATGTCCGACGGCACCCGCGGCCGGCCTTCGCGGCTGTGGCGGCGGGGACGCTAGGGTTTGTTCAGTCAGTCCAGGAGTGGCTTTTTGCCCGCGTAGGCTTCTCGTATGAAATTGAGCAGAGCATTAGAGCAACAGATTGCAGTGTTTGGCGAGAGCGGCAGCGGAAAGACAGTCATGCTTTCCTCGTTTTACGGGGCTACCCAAGAGCCTGCCTACCTGCAAAAGAACTTGTTCCACGTGGTGGCAGACGATATTGGCCAAGGCGCTCGTTTACACCGCAATTACTTGGGAATGCGCGATTCAAATCGTCTGCCCATGCTAACGAAGTTCACGGCTGCCTCGTACAGTTTTTCTATCAGGTTGAAGGAAGGTGCGAAGGCCAAGGCCTTTAGGGGCCAGCCGTTCGATGCTCTGCGTCTGGTTTGGCATGACTACCCCGGGGAATGGTTTGAGCAGGGGGTAAGCGGGTCCACCGAAGCTCTGCATCGAGTTGACGCATTTAAGTCCCTCCTTGGGTCTGATGTGGCATTCCTGCTGGTTGATGCCCAGCGCCTGTTGGACAACGCGGGTGAAGAAGAGCGGTACCTGAAATCGTTGATGGCAAACTTCCGGAATGGTCTCTTGTCGTTGAAAGACGGTCTGCTGGAGGACGGGAAACCAATTGCAGATTTTCCTCGTATCTGGGTGATGGCCCTCTCCAAAGCCGATTTGTTGCCAGACATGGATGTATTTAGGTTCCGGGATCTTCTTATTGAGAAGGCCTGTGACGACATGGATGCGCTGCGAAAGGTACTGGCCGAACTGGTAGACGGAAGTGACGCTCTGTCAGTGGGGGAGGATTTCGTTCTCTTCTCATCCGCGCGGTTCAACGGGGGCGGGATTGAAGTCGACAAGCGCATCGGCATCGAATTAATCCAACCGATGGCAGCCATACTCCCGTTCGAGCGGCATGCCAAGTGGGCTCATGCTATGCAACTCCCCAGGAAAGTTGTCGAGAATCTATTGGGTGGGGTCGGAGCTTTGGCAGCTGCCGTGTCTGGGCGCAAGCTGAATATTCCTGGCCCCATCGGCCACCTGGCTAACTTGATCGGCCCGAGCGTTCTCAACAGTGCGGTGAATTTGGCCGGGGACAAGGTGAGAGAAATGAATGCTGACGCTATGGCTAAGCGAGAGTACCTTGCCGCGACGTTGACCCGTTTCAAGATGGACTTGGACCAGGCGGAAGAGGACGGCATCCTTCTGAGGAGTCGCAGATGAGCCTCATTTGGGCGACCCGGGGGCGGGCATGGGGTTTCAAGTTCCTCCGGGATGGTGGGTTCGAGGACCCGCTGCCTGTTTATCAAGAGGCCTTTGCCGGCTTGGAGGATGAGCCCGAGGTCTGTCGCCGGGCTAGCCACAGGGTTGCACTGAGGTTTCTAGATCCGGAAGGGCGAACGGACAGGGCGGGAAGGGTTATCCCACACGATTTTGTCATCTCCGGGGCGCCAGCCGAGGTAATTGAATCAGTCGCCGATGGGCTCCAGATAATCTGGCCTCAAGTCGCCGACGAATACGCGCGCGACTGGCCAGAGGCGACCTCCTAGGGGCCAAAACGAGGCGCGGTCTGCGAGGCGAGCTTTGGAACGCTCGTTGACATGAGCGACCCGGACGGGCGCTTGCTGACCGAACAAGGTTCCCTCAGCAAGCGCTCGGCGGTCGTCAGTGTTTGCTTACGCGGCTCTTCACGGTTCGTGGTGAGTGTTCTGCCGTGATGGGTGTTCATGCCACTGTTCTGGCGGCACTGCGCAACAGGATACGCGTTTTGTAGTTGCGTGCGTTGGTGAACCCCCGGCCCGTCCTTTTGATGTGTTTGATAGCCGTGTTGTTTGCCTCAACTTTCGCTGTTGTCGCACCAGTGACGATAAGGACTTCGATCTCTTTCCACCATCGGCAGACGGTGCGCCAGAGCCGGTTCGTTTCTGGCTGCGCGGATTGTTCGACCAGAGTCTGCAGTCGGTCTTTCGCGGCTGCCGCGTCGGCAAGGGATCCGGTGGCAAGCAAGGCCCGCAGCTGTTCTTTGACCAGCCAAGCCGCCTGCAGCTTCCCGGTGGCATCGTCCGTGGCGAAGACGGTGTTCAGCCTGTCCCTGGCCCGCTCTGAGAGCGTGTCCCCGGCGCGCAGGAGCAGCCGCCGGTTGGCCCAGACCGGGTCGATGGATCGTCCCCGCCGGCCGTGGACCTGCTGGGTGAGGCGTTGCCGGACTTCGGTGAGCATGTCGTTGCCAAGCTTGACCAGGTGGAACGCATCGACGGAGACCGCGGTGCGCGGCAGCCACATCCGCAGGGCCTTTCGGAACGCTGCTGACGGATCGATCGCGACCACCTGAACACCCAGGCGCCATTGGAGGGGCCGGGCGAAGAGCCAGTCACCGACTCCTTGGCTGTCACGGCCGTCCACGATGCCCAGGACCTTTCCGCTATCGAGATCGACAATGGTGGTCATCCAGGGTTCGTAGCGTTTCCAGGCTTTGGTGGCCGGGTCGCGGAAGAACCGCACTGACCGGTAGCGGTGTTCATCGATGCCGAGCATCCGCGGGGCCAGTGCATCAACGTCAGGCAGCGTCAGTGCCGCGGTGTCCAGCGCGCGCTGGACCAGCCACCACGAGACGCCGAACGAGGAGGCAGCTTCCGCCGCGGCTCGTCCGGATCCGATCACAGCCGATACCAGGGCCTCACGGAGCCGGCGGGTGGACCGGGCCCGGCGCGGGACTTGGGCGGTCTCCTCGGTGAAGGTTCGGCGGGGACACAAATACTCGCCACAAAAGAATCTCCGCTTGGCCCAGAGCACTTCAACCGGGCCCGCGACGGGGACGTCACGCAGGCGCTGGGATCGGCGGGAATGAACCCGGGTGCTGATCACCCCGCAGGACGGGCAACCGGCCTC
>NZ_LKIU01000004.1:238098-302365 GCF_001307035.1 Arthrobacter sp. Edens01
CGAACCGACTGTGGAGCCAAGCGAACCGACGGAGCCGGCGGCAGTGGTTCCCTCGGCTGACCCGTCCGGCGCTCCAGCTGCGGGAGGCACTAATCCGGGTGCTCCCTCGGCGTCAGCGGCGGATGCTTCTTCCGCGCCCGCCTCCGCACCGGGTTCCGTTCTGGCAGCAACCGGATCGGCCGGCGCACTGGCAATTGGCGCCGTCGCTGTCCTGCTCCTGACAGCGGGCCTGGTTCTGTTCTTTGGCGGACGGAAGGGCCGGCACGCCTAACCCCTGGCCGAAGAAAAAGGACGACGGCGGCACCCGCGCGGGTGCCGCCGTCGTCCTTTGTTTATGTGTACTTAGTGCTGCGGCTGGCGTGCCGGCAGCAGCGGGGCGAAGAACTCGCCGAGCTCCGCTGTCGCGGTCAGCGGCAGCACGTTGGCAACGTACTGGTCCGGCCGGACCACCACCATCACGCCGTTACGGTCCAGGCCGCGCAGGTCGAAGATGTCGTCCTCGGGGTTGGTGCCGTAGACCTTGTTCAGGTCGGTCAGCCGGAACGGTCCAACCTGCGGCTTGAAGACCTGCGGGACGGCATTGATGTCGATTTCCGTGTGGTCCTGCTGGTAGATGACCTTGAGGTCGAACCATGCGTCGTCGTCTCCGCCGGCGGGCTGGGCAGCGAGCGGGGATTCCGGTGCGTTCTGCAGCCAGTCGGCAAGCTCGGTCAGCGGCGACGGCGTACCGGCAGGTGCGGCGTCTGCGAAGACGTAGATCCGCCAGCGTCCGTCGGCCTTGGCCTGGTGGCCCAGCTGCAGCGGGTTGGTGTCGCTGACCCGGAGCACCGGAGCAGACTTGAAGCGCTTGCCGATGGTGAAGCCGGCGGCAAGGTCCTGATGAACGGCTTCACCGATCAGCATGGACGGGGCGTACTCGGTCATGAACCCTGCGGGGAACTCCGCTGTGCGGACGTAGAAGTCCTCCAGATCGGAGGGGTTCTCGAACTCCTCCGGCTTCTTGGCCATGAGGGTGGACCATTCCTTATCGAAGTCGATGAGGTTCTTGGCAACCACCTGGCGCTCCGCAGAGTAGGTGGACAGCAGGCTCTCCGGGGCGCGTCCGTCCAGCACGTGGCCGAGCTTCCAGGCGATGTTGAACCCGTCCTGCATGGAAACGTTCATGCCCTGGCCGGCCTTGGCGCTGTGGGTGTGGCAGGCGTCGCCGGTGATGAAAACACGCGGAGTGCGCTTGCCGACATGCTCCGGCAGGACGTCATCGAACCGGTCGGTGAGGCGGTGGCCCACCTCGTAGACGCTGTGCCAGGCCACGTTGCGCACATCCAGCGTGTAGGGGTGCAGGATGGCGTTGGCCTTGGCTATGATCTCGTCGATGCTGGTCTGACGGACGGCGCCGTTGTCGCCTTCGGGGACTTCGCCCAGGTCCACGTACATGCGGAACAGGTGTCCGCCTTCCCGGGGGATGTGCAGGATCGAGCCGCCGTTGGAGGACTGGATGGCGCACTTGGTCCGGATGTCCGGGAAATCGGTGGAGGCCAGGACATCCATGACACCCCAGGCGTGGTTTGCTGCATCGCCTGCCAGGGTGCTGCCGATTGACTGCCGCACCTTGCTTCGTGCGCCGTCGCAGCCCACCACGTACTTGGCCTTGACCGTACGTTCTCTGCCTTCAGCCGGACCTGCCGTGTGGCGGAGGGTCACGGTGACCGGGTACTCGGCGTCGTCGTCGACCTCCAGGTCAACGAATTCATAGCCGTAGTCCGGCTTCATGCGCGCCGGGGAGTTCGCCATAAACCGGGCAAAGTAGTCCAGTACCCGCGCCTGGTTCACGATCAGGTGCGGGAACTCGCTGATGCCGGTAGGGTCATCCAGCGCGCGGCCGGAGCGGACGATGTTCTCCGGGTTCTCCGGGTCCGGGCGCCAGAAGCACATTTCGGTGATCCGGTAGGCCTCGGCGATGATTTCCTCGGCGAAACCGAACGCCTGGAAGGTCTCCACGCTGCGGGCCTGGATGCCGTCGGCCTGGCCGATGACCAGGCGGCTGTCACGGCGTTCGATAATGCGCGTGGTGATGTTCGGGAACTGGGACAGCTGTGCGGCGGCGAGCATTCCGGCAGGACCGGAACCTACGATCAGGACGTCAACTTCGTCGGGAAGCTCGTCCGGCCGGTCGAGTCCGACGCCGGCCGCCGGCTCAATGCGCGGATCTCCGGAAACGTAGCCGTGGTGGTGGAACTGCACGGTGTCCTCACTTCTCTGTGGAATGGTGCCAGGTATTCGAACTAGATGCTGTTCGATAATCGAACAGGTGGTTCCATAGTCGAATTACGGTCTGTCCAGACACTGTACTGGAGGCATGACGCACGTCACAACACGGCTGCAAATGTGACAGCGGTCGCTAACCCAACGACGTCGCAGTCACTCGCCTGGCGTTTTTGGGCGACCCCATACGGGGTTCCGCTCCACATTGGGACATCCCTGCCATTTTGGGCTGGCCCGGCAACACGTTCCGCTCCGGTTTGGGACATCCCTGCCGCTTTGGGACGGCCTGCACCCCCGCTTCCCTGCAGTTTGGGACACCCCTGCCGTTTTGGGACTTTCCTGCGCGGCGCCGCGGCAGGAATGTCCCGCCGCGGCAGGAATGTCCCGCCGCGGCAGGATTGTCCCGAAACGGAGGAGAATGGCGCCGGTCCCACACGCCACACCGAACCACCCGGCCGCACCCGCGCCACGGGCGCGCCACGGACACGGGCACCGCACCGGAACCCGCGGCCGGCGCAGGCACAGGCACGGGTACGGTCAGAGTCGCGGCCCCGGCACCGGCCCCGGATCCGGCCCCGGGACCGGGACGAAACGATCACCCCAACAAGCAGACCCCTACCCGAACACCGGCTCCCCGGTACGGACGAGCCGCCAGTTCTCTTCAGCAAACAGCGCCGGATCGATCACCTGGTTCGCCACCACGTAGTCGATCAGCAGCTCACGGATCTCGGTCTGCTGGTTCAGCAGCACGGGGGCGTCGGCAATGTGCGGGAAGTTTCCCCCGCCGGACTGGCGGTAGTTGTTCGTCGCCACGGCAAAGCGCTGGGCATCATCCAGCGCCGCACCGTCGAACGCCAGGTTGGTGATCCGCTCCCCCACCGGCTGCGAAATGTCGATGTCGTAGGAGATGCCGGAAAACATGTCGTAGTTGTAGTCAGGGGTCCCGTCCGCATTGGTCAGGGTTTCCGGATCAACGGGAGTACCCGGCGCAGTCTGCACGAAGTACTTGGCCGAGTATTCGAGGTAGTCGCGGATCTGCGCACCGGTCATTTCGACGGCATAGAGGGTGTTCGGGAAGACGTACAGCCCGGCGATGTCACGGATGGTTACGGGCCCCTCGGGGATCACGGCCGTCCGGCTGAACGGCGCCGCGACAGAGAGCACGGGCAGATCGGCATTCTCGGTTCCTGCCAGCGCGCGCTCCACGGCGTCGGTCTGGACCTCGTTGACGAAGTCGATCACCGCTGTGTCGCGGTATCGGGACTCGGCCGCAGGCATTGTTTCAGTCGCCGTGCCCACCGGGGTGTTCACGTAGTCGATCACCCGCTGGTGTGCATCCTTGACCAGCGCGGAGACCACCGGATCCGGCTCCACGGTGTTCGCGTTAAGCAGGGAGGCCGACGCCGATTCAACCTGCCACTTCCCGCGCACCTTGGCCAGTTCAAAGTCCATGACGGACAGCCGCATTCCCCAGTTCAGCGGTTCGGTCAGCAGCACCTGCTCCCCCGTCGCCTTGTTGGTGACGAAACGTTCGGGAATTTCCTGGTGCGCGTGCCCCACGAGGATCGCGTCGATGCCGGGCACTTCCTCGGCCACCTGGGTTGCCGCGTTCTCCAGCGGCAGCTCATCACCGTAGGAGGACGTACCGGAGGTGCCGGAGTGCGCACTGACCACCACGACGTCGGCACCGGCGGCCTTCATCTGCGGCACGTACTTGGCAGCGGTTTCCACCAGGTCCGGGAATCGCAGCTTTCCTTCCACGTTGCCCTTGTCCCAGATGGCGATGCCGGGGTTGGTCAGGCCCAGGATGCCCACCTTGATGGGTTTGTTGCCCTTCGGCTTGACCGTTTGGATGATGTACGGGCTGAAGGCCGCCTCGCCGGTGTTCCAGTCCACCGCGTTCGCGGCGAGCAGCGGGAAGTCCACCTGCTCTTCGAACCGGTCCAGCAGTTCGGTGCCGTAGTTGAACTCGTGGTTGCCCAGGGCTGCGGCGTCGTAGTCCATGGCATTCATGGCTGCGGCCATCGGGTGGGTTTCGCCGGTCTCGGTGATGGGTTGCACGTTGGCGAAGTAGTCGGTCAGCGACGTTCCCTGGATGGTGTCCCCGGCGTCGATCAGCAGGGTATTGGACCGTCCGCGGTCTGCACGCACCTGGTTGACGAGCGCCGAAATCTTGGCGAGGCCAACATCGTTGCCGGCAGCGTCGTCGTACTCCGCGTCCTTGTAGTAGTCCCAGTTTTCGATGTAGCCGTGCAGGTCCGAGGTACCCATAACGGTCACGTTCGCGGTCTGGTCCTTCCCGGCATGGCCGGGCTTGCCGCCATTCCCGTTTCCGGGGGCGGCTGTTGCGGAGGGCATAAGAATCAGGCTAGCGGCACAGGCTGCCGCCAGGACGGTGGCCGCGCGGGCGGGACGCCGGATGGAATCGGATGGCACGGAAAACCAGCTCCTTGGGGGTGGTGCGGTCAAAACTTACTTAGGCAGCCTTACCCCCTTGGGCACGCCGCCGGAACCCCCGGAAGCCGTTTGGGTGCCCTCAGCCTCCGAGTTTTCCCAGCAGTTCGGCCAGGGTTTGGCGTTCGACGGCGGTGAGCGGCTCAAGCAGCCGGTGTTCGGTGGCAACGTGGTCCGGCAGGGCCCCGTCGATCAGTTTCCTGCCCGCAGCAGTGAGGCTGACCAGCGTTCCGCGCCCGTCATCGTTGTTCCGCGAGCGGGAGACCAGCCCCCTGGCCTCGAGCCGGTTGAGCCGCTGGGCGACGGCGGCAGAGGTCACCATTGACTGCGCGGCGAGGTCCTTGGGACTGAGCGTGAACGGGGAACCGGCGCGGCGGAGGGTTGCCAGGACGTCGAAGCTCGCGGCGTCGAGGTTGTGTGCGGCAAAGGTGCCGGCAAGTTCGGCATCCACCCGGCGGGAGGTGCGGCTGAGCCGGCCAAGAACCGCCATCGGCGAGACATCCAGGTCCGGACGTTCAGCGGCCCACTGGGCCAGGACAGCTTCCACGTGGTCAGTCATGCCCACAGTCTAGACATTGCTAAGCGCTTAAGTAATTATTGCTAAGTGCTTAGCAAATTGAACCTGCTCATCGTGACCGGACTCGCACCGGCTATTTGGGGAACGACGTACCTCGCCACCTCCGAGCTCCTTCCCCCGGACCGCCCGCTGCTCGCAGCCGTGCTTCGGTCCCTGCCCGCAGGACTGCTGCTCCTGATCCTGCTACGACGGCTGCCGCAGGGTGCCTGGTGGTGGAAGTCCGCAGTGCTCGGCGTGCTGAACTTCGGCATCTTTTTCGCCTTGTTGTTCGTGGCTGCCTACCGGCTGCCCGGCGGTGTGGCCGCCATGGTCGGTGCCGTACAGCCGCTGATCGTCGCGTCCCTGGCCGCGGGACTGCTTGGCGAACGCCTGACGCCGGTAAAGCTGGCCGCTGGAGTGGGCGGCGTGGTCGGTGTGGGACTGCTGGTCCTGCAGGCCGGGGCACGGCTGGACGCCCTTGGAGTGCTTGCCGCGCTGGGCGGCGCATTCTCCATGGCCACGGGGATTGTGCTGACCAAGCGCTGGCGTCCGCCGGTTGGGCCGCTGGTCTCGACTGGATGGCAGCTCGTGGCTGGCGGGACCTTCCTGGTACCGGTGATGCTCGCCGTCGAAGGTTTCAGGCTGCCGGCGTTTACGGCGGTGAACCTGGGCGGGTACCTCTACCTGGCCGTGGCTGGAACGGTGGCGGCGTATTGGCTGTGGTTCCGCGGCATCGCCAGGCTGCAGGCTTCCGAGGTGAGTTTCCTGTCCCTGCTCAGCCCCGTGGTCGCGGCTGTTGCCGGAGCGGCGGTGCTGGGGGAATCCTTCACCGCAGGTCAGCTGGCAGGCCTGGGCCTGATCCTCGGCGCGCTCATAGCGGTGAACGTCGCCGGGCGCCGCCCCGGAGACGCCCGGTTGGCCGGTCCACGGCTGCCGCGTGCTATTCGGTCCGCCAGCTCGCCTCGAGCGGCCGCGTCAGGCCAAAGGTCTCCTCGACCAGCACCCGCTGTCCCGGCAGCGCTGCGGCAGGAACATCCATACACACCTCGTACTGTGCTGCGCCGCCGTTCTCGAGGGTAGGAACCGAGGTCCCTTCGAGATCCAGGACAGCGCTGCAGGTGGATTCGTCGTACTGCCGGCTGTCTGATCCGACGAAGTTTGCTGTCAGGTCCAGCCATGGGTCGCCTTCTTCGTTGCCGTTGTAGACGACGTCGAGGGTCACCAGGACGTACTGGCCGTCTGGCGGTTGATTCAGTTCGCTGAACCCAAGGATCGCGGCCGTGGCATCAAGCTGCACGCTAGAAACCGTCACCGTGTACTCGCCGACTTCAGCTGCTGTGCCAATCGGCAGCAGTTCCGCGGCCGTAGCGGTTGCGGACGCAGATCCCGTGCCTGTCGAAGGGGTCGACGTCGCCGGGTTGGTTCCGCTGGCCGACGGCGAGGCGCTCTCTATTGAATCGCTGATGGACGTGATGACGGCCGAGAGGAAGGCGGCCACGACGATTGCCGCAATGAGCGCGACGCCGGAAACCACGGTGCCTGCAATGGCCAGGCCCTTCGCTGATGTCCGGCGACGGACCGCAATCACCAGTGCCGCGATTGCCAGGCCCAGCCCCACCAGCGCCAGCACCAGCCCTACAACCGGGACCCAGCAGAGGAGCAGCGCAACAATGCCTACGATCAGGCCGCCAAGTGCCAGTCCCCTGCCCTGGTTGTCCTGCATGGGCGGCGGATATGGTCCCGGACCGTAGCCGTACATCGGATCGTTCGGTTGTGTGCCCATGACTCGCCTCGCTGAGGTTGGGACACCGCCGCGAAAAGGACCTGGACTCGTGCCCTTCCCAGCCTGCGGGGTCGATGATTCCGGGTCTAATCACCGTAAAAGGGGGCCAACACCACTGCAATGGCCCGTCCCGAAAAGTCTTTGCTGATGCCGGATCAGGGAGTTGACTATGGAGTCGGGCTCGAGGTGGCCGCCGAACCAGTTGCTGCACCGCTGGTTCCGGTCCCGCCGGTGCCGGTTCCGCCGGTGCCCGGGGCAGATGGGGACACCGACGGCGTCGTTCCGTCTGTTGTGGCCGGGCTGGTCACCGTAACGGCCGGCGCCGGGGTCCGCCGGGTGGAGTCATCATCGACTGCGCTGAAAAGTGCCGACCACAGGAAGGTGCTGGCGACGCAGAGCAGGAACGCGATCCCCGAGACGATGACCGCTGCAATCGACAGGCCCTTGGCGGAACTCTGGTTGCGCACCGCGATCACCAGGCCCGCGATGGACAGGCCCAGGCCAATGATCGCCAGCACCAGTGCCAGGAAGTTGATGACCGGAATCCAGAACAGCCCAAGTGCGATGATTCCCAGGATCAGGCCGGCGAGCGCCATGCCCCAGCCCTGGTTGGACCGCCGACCCCCTGGGTAGCCCTGGTTGTAGTTGTACATCGGGTCGTTCGGCTGGATTCCCATGGTTGCCTCGCGGGTCCGGACACCGCAGGCACTGCCCGCAGGGTCAATGAGTTCCGGGTTCTTCAACGGTAGGAGCGGCAGTCGCACCCCGGCAAGGACCTTTCCCGGATGACGGTGCCGGGAGGCCATACCCGCGCAGGTCAGGAACGGACCTTCTCCTAGCGCGCCACTTCAGGCGGAGCCGGAGTGGACCCGACCGGCTGCCCGGGGTGGTCGTCGAGGAGCAGCCGTTCCACCTGCTCCCGGATGAGCTCTTCCGCGCCCGCGGGCTGCGCCTGCTGGGAACTAGCCGGCGCCCGGAGGGATGAAGTTCCAGCCAGTTCATCCCGCGCCGTCAGCGCGATCAGCCGGAAGAGCTCCCGGTCCTCCTTCGTGGCCAGAGATGAAGTCTTCAGGTCATTCAGCACCGCGAGCCCGGCCAGTGAGCGCCGCGGGTTCGCACTCAGTGAGGCTTCTAGCGCCCACTGCGCCCGGACCCACCACTGCGCACGGCGGTCAGCCTCGAGTTTCTGCCGGTAGGCGAAATAGGCAATCACCGCCGTCGTCAGGATCCCCAGGGGCCCAAGCACAGGAATCCAGATAATCGCCCACCCGGCCGCTGCACCCCAAAACTCTGCCCATCCCATGCCCGGAGCCTAGCGGCAACCGCCGGCTCCGGGGAGAGGCGGAGCCCGTTGCGCCGGATGGTACCGAACCCCGGACCCGGCCGGACCGGTAGATTATGGGACACCACCAACCAAGGAGTTTGCTCGATGCCCCGCCCCCGTTCGCCGCTGCTCTCGGTAGAGGCAATTGTCAGCACCGCCTTGGACCTCATTGATGAAAGCGGCAACTTCAGCTTTCCCCGCATCGCCAAGCGGCTGGAGGTCAGCCAGTCCTCGCTCTACAACCACATCCAGAACCGCGAACACATCATCGAGCTGATCCGCGCCCAGGTTTTCGCCGAGCAGCTGCAGGTACCTGTGGAGGACCTGCCGTGGGATGAGGCCCTCCGCGCCGTCATCCGCGCCTACCGGGACTGCATCGCAGCCCATCCCCGGCTGGTTCCGCTGATCCTGACGCAGACCGTGGAGGACCCCGGTGCACTGTCCGCCTATGACACCATGGCGGCCGCGCTGGAGCAGGCCGGCCTGCCGCCGGAACGGATCATGGCCGCCCTGTCCCTGATCGACAACCTGGTGCTGGGATCCGCCATGGAGCTGACCGCTCCGGCAGTTGTCTGGGCACCGCCGGCCGGTTCTTTCCCCGCGCTGCACCGGGCGCTGGACATCCCCTACACAGTGGAAGGGCGGTCCGAGGCGGCCTTCGAACTGGGACTCGAAGTGTTCATCAGCGGTCTGCGGGCGCTTGAGTTTACATAAACTTAACTGAAAGCCTTTCGTTTTCTATTGCGCTACCCATGGTTCGTGCCTGAGAGTAAATGAAAACCATTCATTTACTTCACTGCACGCACCGAGGAGAGCCATGGACCAGATCCAATCCGCGCAGGGACGTGTTCCCCTGACCGCAAAGCGCGCCGTAGCTGTCTTTGGCATCGGCGTCGTCGGTTTTATGACCGCCAATCTGGTCCCGATCATGATCGTCGCCCTCACGGAGGACCTGGACTTTTCAGTCACGGCAGCGGGAACGCTAATGACGGCGTCGCTCCTGGCCTGTGCGCTCTCCTGCCTGCTCACCTCACGCTGGGCCGCAGCCTCCGGTCGCTACGTCATCGCCCGCACCGGTCTGGCACTCACGGCAGCAGGCTTCGGCGCCGCAGCGTTCATTCCCTCCGAACCCGTGGTGATCGCGGGCATCATCCTGGGCGGCCTCGGCGCCGGCGGCGCGGTGTCTGCCGGCGGCGCTGCGCTTGGCGCACTCCGCAACCCTGACCGTGCCTCCGGCATCAGCGGTTTCAGCAACCGGGCCATCGTCTCCCTAGTCCTGCTGGTCATTCCCGTCCTGGGCGCCGGCATGGGCAGCGCGTTCGGCCTGTTCGCCGGGCTCGCACTGGCAGCTCTCCTGGTCACCGGCTGGCTGCCGGAGCGCCCGACGGCGGAGCCCGCTGCCGCCGCGGCAGCCCTCGGCGTCGCTGCCGGCGCCGGAACCTCTGTTTCCGCGAAACCCTCCCGTTCCGCCACGTTCGCCGGCCTGGGCCTGCTGGTCTGCTTTGCCCTCTGGGGTCTGAGCGAGGATTCGCTCTGGGCCGTTGCCGCCACCATGGGCGCAGACCAGGCCGGACTGGATGAGACCGGCATGGGCCTGGTACTCAGCCTCTCCACCCTCGGCGGGCTCGTGGGATCGGCCCTGGTGGCGCTGGCCGGACGCCGGCTGGGCCGCACCGTTCCGCTCGCCGTTGTGCTGGCGGCAGGCGCTGCCATGAAGTACATCTCCGGCATGGTGGAGGACTCCGGAACCTACATGGCCGTGATCATTATCTGGAACACGCTGTACCTGATCGCGTTCGTCTACATCATTGCCATTGCCGCCGCCCTGGATGCCTCCGGCAAATGGTCCGCCCCGGCACTGGGCGTCTACCTCATCGGCTCCTCCTTCGCTCCGTTTATGGGCACCGCCATCTCGGCGTCGGCCGGTTACCCGACCCTCGGCGTCGTACTGGCAGTCATGACGCTGGTACTCATGGTTCCGCTGCTGGGCATCTCCCGGTACTCGGTCCGCGCTGAAAAAGCCGCGTCCGCCCCGGAAACCGAAGCGGCGGCCGTCTGATGCGCACGCTCTACACAAACTGCACGGTCTTCACCGCCGGCGGCCAGTCCGCGGCAGCCTTCGTGACCGACGGCGGGAAGTTCCGCTACGTTGGCGACGCAGCTGCTGCTGCCGCGGCGGCAGGGACCGGAGCGGGCACGGTCGACCTGGGCGGGGCGTTCGTCCTGCCAGGCATCATCGACGCGCACACGCACCTGCTGATGACCGGCCAGTCCCTGGGCAAGGTTCAGCTGCGCGACGCCGGAAACCTCGCTGAGCTGCAGGAACGGCTCCGGCAGGCGGTCCGGGACACACCCGATGCACCCCGGATCCTCGGAGCCGGGTGGCTGCACAGTGCCCTCGACGGCGCAGAGCCCACCCGCGAACTCCTCGACGCCGCGGTCCCCGACCGCCCCGTCTACCTGGATTCCAACGACGTGCATTCTGTCTGGGTGAACAGCGCTGCCCTGGCGGAACTGGGTATCGGCTCCGGCACCCCGGACCCGCTCGGCGGTCGGATCGGCCGGGATGCCAACGGCAATGCGGACGGCATGCTCTACGAAACCGCTGCGGTGCAGATCGTCTGGCCCGCCCTCGCGAACGCCGCCACCGACGAAGACCGGGATTCCTGGCTCGATTCCGCCTTCGCGCACTACGCTGCCGCCGGCGTCACCGGCGCCGTGGACATGGCGGTGCAGGACGACGACGTCGCCGCGTTCCAGCGTGCCCTCGCCCGCCGCCATGGCAGGCTCCCGCTGCGGGTGAAGGGACACTGGCTGATCCACCGCACCGACAGCCCTGAGGAGAACCTGGCCCAGGTGGAGCGGGCCCTGGAAATCTCCCGTCAGCTCACCGCGAGCCCGGCCGCGGAGTGGCTGCAGCTGTGCGGAATCAAGATCATTGTGGACGGCGTGATCGACAGCTGCACCGCCGCCATGAAGGAACCGTATGCGGACGGCAGCAGCGCCGGACCCATCTGGGACCGGCAATCACTGCTGCCCGTCGTGGCGGCCGCGGATGCCGCGGGCCTGCAGGTGGCCCTGCATGCCATCGGCGACGAAGCCTCGGACATCGCCCTCGATGCGCTGGAGAATGCCGTCCGCACGAACGGTCCGCGGGACCGCCGGCACCGGATCGAACACCTGGAAACCGTCACCGAAGCCAACGTGCAGCGGCTGGCGGACCTCGGCGTCGTTGCCTCCGTCCAGCCCGTGCACGCGGACCCGGCCATCCAGGCAAACTGGCAGGCGGTGCTCGGCGACTCCCGGGTGGACCGCGCCTATCCGTGGACGGAGTTCACCGCTGCCGGAGCCACCCTGGCGATCAGCACTGACGCGCCGACAGCCCCGTACCAGGCGCTGCCCAACCTCTATGTGGCGGCCACACGGAAATCGGCGCTGGAACCCGGCCTGCCGGCCAACCTCCCGCAGTATGCCCTGGACCTGGGCGAGGCGCTGTGCCACGCCACCCGGGACGCCGCGTTCTCCTGCCGGTCCGAGACGAGCCAGGGCAGGATCGCCCCCGGCTACTGCGCCGATTTCACCGTCCTGGCAACCAACCCGCTCACCGCACCGGCAGAGAACCTGCTGGTCAACGCCGTGTTACTGACCGTTACCGGCGGCGAGACAGTGTTCGACGCCGCTGCCGCTACCCTGAGCTAAACGACCCCGAAGGAACCTCCCGCAATGTCTTCGAGCAACACTTCCATGCCCGCCGAATGGGCACCGCACGAACGCACCTGGATGGCATTTCCCCGGCCGAATGACACCTTCGGCGAACCGGGCAGCGACACGCTGGAGAGGGCACGCACCGCCTGGTCCGCCGTCGCCCGCACCATTGCCCGCTACGAACCGGTCAGTGTCCTGGCCGATCCGTCGGACCTCGACGCGGCCCGCGAATCCCTCGGCGACGGGATCAAAGTGGTGGCCGCCGAACTGGATGACGCCTGGCTGCGGGATTCCGGCCCGACGTTTGTACACACGGCGGACGGCAGCATTGCCGCCGTGGACTGGATCTTCACCGGCTGGGGCGCACAGGACTGGGCGGCCTGGGGCAAGGACTCGCAGCTGGGCCGGTTCGTGGCCGGACAGGCCGGAACGCCGGTGCACGCCAGCACGCTGGTCAACGAGGGAGGCGGATTCCACACCGACGGCGAAGGCACCGTGCTGCTCACCGAGACGGTGCAGCTGGATCCGGGACGCAATCCCGGAGCCACCCGGGAATCCGTCGAAGCCGAAGTCCATGCCCGACTCGGCACGTCGAAGGCGATCTGGCTGCCGCGCGGCCTCACCCGGGATTACGACGAGTTCGGCACCCGCGGCCACGTGGACATCGTGGCGTGCTTCTCCTCCCCCGGCACCGTCCTGCTGCACCGGCAGGATGACCCGGCGCATCCGGACCACGAGGTCATGCAGGAAATCCGCGCGGTACTGGAAGAAGCAACGGACGCCCGCGGGCGGAAGCTGGAGCTCATCGACGTGCCCGCCCCCACCGTGATCGACGCGGGCGACGGCTTCGTGGACTACTCCTACATCAACCACTACGTCGCCAACAACGTGGTGGTGCTGTGTGCCTTCGACGACCCGAACGACGCCGCTGCCGCTGAGATCCTGGGCCGCGCCTACCCGGGGCGGACAATCGAACTGGTCGATGCCCGGGACATCTTCGAGTTCGGCGGCGGCATCCACTGCATCACCCAGCAGCAGCCCGCTGCGCTGGGTGCCGGCCGCGAGGCAGGCGCCTGATGTTCGACGTCGTTGAGGCCGGTATTGCCGAACTGCGGGAGGCGCTGGAGTCCGGGAAGACCACCAGCGAAGAGCTGGTGCTCGCGTATCTGGCCCGCATCGAGGCCTACGACCAGTCCGGTCCGCAGCTGAACGCGGTCGTTGTCCGGAATCCGGAGGCGCTGGCCGAGGCGCGAGCCTCCGACGCCCGGCGCGCCCGCGGGGAGTCCCTGGGCCCGCTGGACGGCATCCCCTACACGGCGAAGAACAGCTTCAAGGTCCGCGGGCTCACCGTGGCCGCCGGCTCCCCTGCCTTCGCTGACCTGGTGGCGCAGGAGGATGCGTTCACCATTTCCCGGCTGCGGAACGCCGGTGCGGTGCTGATCGGTCTGACGAATATGCCCCCGATGGCCAACGGCGGCATGCAGCGTGGCCTCTACGGCCGCGCGGAGAGCCCGTACAGCGCTGACTTTCTGACCTCTGCCTTCGCCTCCGGATCCTCCAATGGATCCGGAACGGCCACGGCAGCCAGCTTCGCGGCGTTCGGACTGGGTGAGGAGTCGTGGTCATCCGGGCGGGCACCGGCGTCGTGCAATGCTCTCTGCGCGTACACCCCCTCCCGCGGGGTGATCTCGATCCGCGGGAACTGGCCGCTGGTTCCCACCATGGATGTGGTGGTCCCTCACACCCGGACCATGGCGGACCTGCTGGAGGTCCTGGACGTGATCGTCGCGGACGACGCCGAAACCCGGGGAGATTTCTGGCGCGCCCAGCCCTGGGTGGAGATTCCGTCCGCGTCGTCGGTGCGTCCGCCGTCGTACGCTGGCCTGGCTGTCCCTGCGCCGGAAGCCGCGCGCGCAGTGCTGGCCGGGAAGCGCTTCGGTGTGCCGAAGATGTACATCAACGCCGATCCCGACGCCGGCACGGCGGACTCCCCGGGCATCGGCGGGCCGACCGGGCAGCGCATTGAAACCCGGGAATCGGTGGTTGAACTGTGGCGGGCCGCCCGCCGGGATCTGGAAGCTGCCGGCGCCGAGGTGGTGGAGGTCGACTTCCCCGTGGTTTCCAACTACGAAGGCGACCGGCCCGGCGCTCCGACCATTGCCACCCGCGGGCTGGTAAGTCCCGAGTTCCTGCACCGCGAGATCGTGGACCTTTCTGCCTGGGCGTGGGATGACTTCCTCGCGGCCAACGGCGACCCGAACCTGAATACGCTGGCGGACGTGGACGGCGACGCAATCTTCCCGCACCCGGAGGGCGCCCTGCCGGATCAGTACACCGGGTTCGACGACGACATCGCCAACTACCCGGACCATGTGCGGAACCATCCGGTGGAATCATTCACCGAGATTCCGCACCTCGCCGGGGGCCTGCGCGGACTGGAGGAAACCCGGCGCGTGGATCTGGAGGTGTGGATGGATTCGCTTGGACTGGATGCCGTGGTGTTTCCTGCAGTAGCTGACGTGGGTCCGGCGGATGCGGATGTAAACCCGGATTCGGCCGCGCTTGCCTGGCGGAACGGTGTGTGGGTAGCCAACGGCAACCTGGTTCCGAGGCATCTGGGGATTCCGACTGTCACGGTGCCCATGGGCACCACGGCTGATACCGGTATGCCCGTGGGGCTGACCTTTGCCGGCCGAGGCTGGGATGACAACGCGCTGCTCAGGTTTGGCGCTGCGTTTGAGGCGACCGGTTCCCGCCGGACCGAGCCGCCCCGGACTCCGCGGCTGTAGGACTCCGCGGCTGTAGGACTGCCCCCGGAATTCCCGCCCCCTAAGACCCCGCCGGAACGAACCCCAGCTGCTTGTCCACCACGTTTACCAGCGGCCGGCCCGCGATGTAGGCCCGCAGGTTGGCTTCAAACTGTTCTGCCATGGCAGGCAGGTGCGTGCGGGAATCACCGGACAGATGCGGAGTGATCAGCACGTTGTCCAGGCCCCAGAGCGGGTCCGACCCGGGCAGCGGCTCCGGATCCGTAACGTCCAGAACCGCTCCGCCAATTGTGCCGGCAGCCAGAGCTGACTGCAGGGCATACTGGTCCACTAGTGCGCCGCGGCCCATGTTCACCACCACTGCACTCGGGCGCATGGCTGAGAGTACATCCAGGTTCAGCATGCCCCGGGTGGTGTCGGTGAGCGGCGCGGCCAGCACCACGTAGTCGTAGTCACCGGCAACCGCTGCGAAGTCCCGGCTGGCGAACACGGCACCAAAGTCTGCATCGCCGTCGCGCTCTGTACGCCCCATCCCGTCAACCTCAATTCCGACGGCGCGCAGCAGCCGCGCGGTGCTCCGCCCTATGCTTCCGGTACCGGCCACCAGCGCCCGGCTCCCGCCCAGGTTGGAAGTAGGAAAATGCTTCCAGCGACGTTCGCGCTGGTTGCGGCCGGCCTGCGGGAAGTTCTTGGCGAAATAGAGGATTCCGGCCAGCGCGTATTCTGCCATGGCAGCGTCAAAGATCCCGCGGGCGTTGGTAACGGTGACCTCAGAAGCAGCCAGCTCCGGGAACAGCAGCTTGTCCACGCCGGCGGCGGGAAGATGGACCCATTTCAGGGAATCGGCCCGCTCCCAGCCCTGGCGGAGGCCGTCGGCGAAGTAGTTCCACAGGTACACAATCTCGGTGCCGGGCAGCGCTTCGGCGAGCGCCGTGGCATCTTCAGCCAGGCGCACCTCGGCCAGTTCTTCGAGGCGTTCCAACCCCGTGACAGAGCGGTTGCCGGTGAGGATTGTCAGCACAGGTTTAGCCATGCGCTCAGGCTAGGCGATGCAGGCGGTGGAACGCGCATAGGTTACGACGCCGGACGGGCCGCCGACGCCTGCAGTCCCTACCCGGCCCGGACACAGCAAAAGCCAGCGAATATGCTTCGCTGGCTTTTACCCGCAATCTCCACTGACACCCCCATGGGCAGTGGATCCTGCTTGATCGCCGGAACACCAGGTCCTGGCAGTGGCTGGGAAACGCGGACGGGGTGCGCAGCCCTCGGGACACGTAGCGTCCCTCAGGCCGAAGCCGCGGACGTGGTCCCCCAACCACATAATGTCCTCAGCTTCGCCGTTGGGGCGGGCACTTCCCCGTCCGCCATTCCACAGCATCACTCGTGTTTCACACATGTGTGAGACATGAGTGAAACCATAGCAGTGCTTAGTAGATGGGTCAAAGATTTCCGGGGAGGGAAAAGGCTAGTCGTCTTCGTCCAGGATTTTGGCGATCGCCCGCAGCGCTTCCGGGTCCACAGGCCCAAGGGCGCGCGCAGCAAAGTTGCGCACTTCCGCGCGGCGCATGCTGCGGATGAGTTCAAGCTCGGCTTCCACGCGTTCGGGCAGCTTGCCGCCGTCCTGAATCAGGTACTCCGGGTCGACGTCGAAAACAGCGGCAATCGCACGCAGGGCTTCGTCGGGAACAACCTGCTCCTTGCCGGATTTCAGCAGCGACCAACGGGTGCGGGAAAGGTAATAGCCCGCCTTTTGGGCGCCGTCGCGGATGGCCGGGTAATCGAAGGGCTTGCCCGAATCGGACATGATCACGTCGAGCAGGAGATTGATCTTCCGGGCCAGGATTTCAGCTCGCCGGACGGCCGCCTGGCGGTCCGGGGGAAGATCGAGTTCGTTCACGAAGTTAGCTCCAAGTTGTTGCCGCGAGGAAACAGCAGAAAGTTGCCACACCAAGTGCTGCGCCTGACAGCGCCTCCGGCCAGGTGTGTTCACGAAGCTGAACCCGGCTGACCATCATCAACGGTGATGATATCAACAGCCACGCCCAGACACCCCCAAACATAGCCGTAACCCACAGCGCTGTGAACGTCACAACCGACACATGTGCGGAGACATTCAGCCACCGCCGGAAGATTGCCAGCGACGCATTGCCCAGGAACATTGCCGCTACAGTCAGCGGCACGGGTGCCGGGAGCGGAAGGACGAAGCAGGCGATGGTGCTGGCCAAAGTCAGCACGGCGAGCAGAATGATCCGTGCCCGGTCCGGCAGCCCCCACCGGCGGAAGAGGCCCTTGGACCCCTTGTACAGCAGGGCCGGGACACCCACGATTCCCGCCAGGATCGCGGCAACGCCCAGGAGAGACATCCCGGCTTTCAACCCCGCAAGGATCACGAGCACCGCCAGCAGCAGGGCGGGCTGCAGGAGCCTGGAATAACTAGACGCCAGAGGCCGCCGTGTTCCGGGCTGGTGAATGGTGGTGCTCAATCCTTGTGCCTATCTCGTCAATGGTGCGGTTTTCCTGCTGGGAGAGCAGCTTCGGATCCAGGACCCGGATGTCGCCGATGAAGATAAACCAACGGTACAGCTGGGTCTTGGATGTCCGGGATTCCAGGGAGATGCTTGCAGCCCCCATGGACCGCTGGCCTTCGCTGGTCTCCATCAGGCGCCGGACGATCGGCCGCAGCGCGTCCAGGTCCGATCTCCGCACAGCCCGTGCCCGGAGTGCTGACCGGATACGTCCGATGGTGGGAAGGATGAACCCGACTGCGAACCCGGTAACCATGGCAGCCAGGAGGATGCGGTACCCGAGGATCAGCGCGTCGTCGTAATTCTCGCCGCCGCCGCGGATTTCGGTGCTTATCTCAAACATTTTCAGGGCAGCTGCCGCAACACCCACAAAGCACCCGGCGCTGAGCAGATCGAAGCCGATCCGGAAGGTCCGGGACTCCCCTGCACGGTCCCGGCGCAGCGTTTCCACACCGGTGTAGCCCGAGATCATGCCGAACCAGGCGAAAAAGGTTCCCTGGTAGAGCGCGATGGTCGGCTGGTCACCGAAGGTGTCGGTGAAGGAGGCGGCAGATCCCTGGGTATTGGAGATCAGAAGCAGCACCATCTGGGCTGCGGCCAGCACCGCGCCGACGCAGATCAGCACCTTTATTCGCCTGGCCCTGCCCGTGACCCGCAGCAGCAGCCTGCTGAGGTCGGTCATACCGATGCCCATCAGCAGATGGACGATCAGGTTCAGCAGGTTCCAGCCGCCCAGATAACGGTCGACGGCGAGGTACACCGGATCGATATTCAGCGTAGCGGCGAGGGCAACAAGAAAGACTGCTCCGAGGATCCCGGGTTTCCACCCGAACGCGAGGCCGAGCAGCCGGACCCCGACCACGGACCAGAGGACCAGGACAGGGATTACCTGCAGTGCCGTCACAGGAAGGTTCGCTCGAAGTCGCTCGGGCTGGCCGGCTCCTTCGGCAGCAGCGCCAGGGACAGCAAATAGGCAACGTGCTCTGCTGCGCGCTCGGTTTCATTCCAGTCGAGCGACCGCGCCAGCATCCGTTTGATGCCCTTGCGGCTGCCAATGTGCTGGAAGACTGACGGGTTTGCCGTTTCAACTCCCCCGCAACCCTGATGACGCAGCAGGATGTGGCCGAATTCGTGGCAGGCTGCGTGGGTTCGGTGCAGCCGGTTGTCCCCGGACGGCACAAGAATGATCGACTTCTTTTCTTTTTCGATCCACAGCCCCGTGACGGCGGGAATGGCCGAGTTGTCGATTTCCCGGATTTCGATCGGTTTGCCGTGCGCCTGTGAAACGACGTCAAGCAATTCTTCAAAGGTGACGTGCTGACCCAGGCCCAGGGACGCGACCGCGGTTTCTGATGCGGCCCGGTCCCCGCCGGCAGACTTTCGAAAACGCACTGCCATTCAATTCCCCGTCATGTCTTTTCCGGACTCTGTGCCTGTGGCCCAGAGACTAAACCCTGCGACCCTATCCCACATTGGCTCCAGCAAAAAAGAATGCAATCAGGGAAGCAGCAGCGCGGCGGCGAACGCAATGCAGCCGGCGGCGTGGCCGGCCAGGACCTGTGTTGGCGTGTGGGCGCCGAGTTGTATGCGGGACCAGCCCGTTGCTGAGGCGAGCAGAAGCGCCAGCGCCGGTCCCAGCGCCGGGATCGGCGCGAGCAGTGCCAGTCCCACATAGGCTGCAACGGCGGAGTGCACCGAAAGCTTCCAGAAAAGGTTGGCCACCAGGCAGAGGACCAATCCGATGAATACGCCGCCGATCTCGCCGAACAGGGCAGCGGGAGCAGCCAGAAGAGCCAGCAGCAGCGCACCAACAACCAGGGACACGACGGCGCCCAGCAGGACCGGTGCCCGCTGCGAGCGCACGCCGATGTGGTGGTCTGTGACGGAGCCGCGCCGCTTCAGCCACAGGATCCCGGCGAAGGGCAGCCCGACCGTGAACACTGCCGCCACTATCCCGTGCAGCCAGGTCACTCCGGGTGTCAGCACGGGCTGCAGCAGCAGGAGAACGCCGACCAGGACCGCGGGAGCGAAGATTTCCGTGACGACGCCGGCGACGGCGGGAGGGGGTGTTCGGGTGGACAGCGGCGTTTCGGGCATCAGATGAGTCTAGGTCCGGGCGCCTGCTGACAGGTTCCCTGACACGCGGTTCACAGTTAGGGCAGCCGCCCGGTAGGAAACGGCAGCCCCCAGCCCTGCCCCGGTGTCAGCCAACCACGTGGTGCCGGCCCAGCGGCAGCACCAGCGGCTTGCCGGAGGCAGGGTCGGTGATGACCCGGTTCTCCAGCCCGTAGACCGCCCGGACGTTGTCCTCAGTGAGTACTTCGGCAGGGGTACCGGCGGCGAGGATCTTTCCGTCGGCCATGGCCACCAGATGGTCCGCGTAGCGGCCGGCCAGGTTCAGGTCGTGAAGCACCATCACGATCGTGGTGCCGCGGCTGCGGTTCAGGTCGGTGAGCAGGTCCAGGACTTCCACCTGGTGGCTGACGTCCAGGAACGTGGTGGGCTCATCAAGCAGCAGCAGGTCCGTCTGCTGGGCCAGGGCCATGGCGATCCAGACGCGCTGGCGCTGCCCACCGGAGAGCTCGTCCACGGAGCGCTCGGCCAGCCCCGCCGTTTCCGTGGCGTCCAGCGCGGCGGCGACGGCGGCGTCGTCCTCCGCATTCCACCTCGCCAGCAGCCGCTGGTGCGGGTGCCGGCCGCGGCCCACCAGGTCCGCGACAGTGATGCCTTCCGGTGCCACCGGGGACTGTGGCAGGAGGCCCAACGTGCGGGCCAGCTGTTTGGGAGGCATCCGGTGGACCTCCTTGCCGTCCAGCAGCACGTGCCCCTTCTTCGGGGCGAGCAGCCGGGACATTGAGCGCAGCAGCGTGGACTTGCCGCAGGCGTTAGCGCCGATGACGGCGGTGACCTGGCCCGGCGGAACCAGCAGGTCCAGGGACTCGATGACCGTGCGGTCTCCGTAGCCCAGGGTGAGGCCTTCGACGGCGAGGGTGTGGGCAGCGGTCACAGTGAGGCTCCTGCGCGGTTGACGCGGACAATGAGGTAAACGAGGTAGGGGGCGCCGAGCACGCCGGTCACCACTCCCACCGGGAAGCGGGTGCCGAAGGTGTACTGTCCGCAGAAGTCGGCCACCAGGACCAGCAGCGCGCCTACCAGGGCGGCGGGGACCAGCAGCGACGGGCCGGGGCCTACCAGCCGGGCGGCGATCGGCCCGGCGAGGAAGGCGACGAACGCGATGGGTCCGGTGGCTGCCGTCGCGAAAGAGATGAGCAGCACGGCGGCGATGATGATGACCAGCCGGGTGCGGCCCACGCGCACGCCGAGGGCGGAGGCGGTGTCATCGCCCAGCCGGGTGGCGCCGAGGTTGCGGGCCTGGCTCAGCAGCACGTGGCCGCAGACCAGCAGTGCGGCGAGCACGGGCAGGGCCTGGTTCCACGAGGCGCCGTTGAGGCTGCCGGTGAGCCAGCGCATGGCTTCCTGCAGTTCCCAGTCCGGCGCCTGGTTCAGGATGTACGCGGTGACGGATTCGAGCATCGCGGCGATGCCGATGCCCACCAGGATCAGCCGGGTGTCCGCGACGCCGGCCTTGTAAGACAGGGCGTAGACGACCAGCGCGACGGCGAGCCCGGCGGTGATCGCGAACAGGGACACCGATGCTCCGCCCAGGCCCAGCCCCACGATTGCAAAGGCGGCACCGGCACCGGCGCCGGAGCTGATGCCGATGATGTCCGGGCTGGCCAGCGGGTTGCGCAGCATGGTCTGGAACGCGACGCCGGCCAGGCCGAAGCTGGCGCCGGCGAGCACGGCCAGTGCCGCGCGGGGCAGTCGCAGGCGTCCGACGGCGAAGGAGGCACCGGGCACATCCTCACCGAAAACCACCCGCAGCACGTCGCCGAGCGGGTAGAACGTGCGTCCGGCCATCACGCTGAGTGCAAAGACCGCCAAGATCAGAATGGTCAGGACGGTCACGACGGTGCGCAGGCGGAGGCCGCGGTTCCGGCGGCCGCGGACGACGGCGGCGATGGTGGCGCTGCTGCCGGCGGACAGATCCGGGGCCGCGTCCGGGGCCGTGGAGGAGGAGACGTTCACAGGGCTCGGACTTTCTGCCGGCGGACAATCCAGATGAAGAACGGGGCGCCGATCAGCGCGGTGATGATGCCGACGTCGATTTCCGCCGGACGGGCGATGATTCGGCCCAGTACATCCGCGGCGGTGACCAGGGCGGCCCCGGCGACGGCGGAGAAGGGCAGCAGCCAGCGGTGGTCAACGCCGGTGAGCAGCCGGCAGGCGTGCGGCACCATTAGGCCCACGAAGGCGATGGGGCCGGTCACTGCAGTGGAGGCGCCGCAGAGCAGCACGGCGCCTAGGGCTGCGGTGCCGCGGGCCAGGGCGACGCGTTCGCCGAGGCCGGCGGCGAGTTCATCGCCCAGGGCCAGGGAGTTCAGGGACCGGGCGGTGATCAGGCAGACCAGGAATCCGACGGCGAGGAACGGCAGCACCTGCCCAATCGCGTCGAAGGATCCGCCGCCCACGCCGCCGATCTGCCAGGACCGCACTCCCCCGGCAAGGTCGTTCCGCGGCAGCACAACGGCGGAGATAAAGGATGCCAGCGCCGCAGAGATCGCGGTGCCGGCCAGGGCGAGTTTCAGCGGGGTGGCGCCGCCGCGGCCCAGCGAGCCCACCGAGTAGACGAACAGAGCGGTGATTCCGGCACCCAGGATCGCGGCCCAGACAAAGCTGTTGGCGGCGGTCAGGCCGAAGAAAGCCATGCCCACCACGACGGCGAGGGAGGCACCCATGTTCACGCCCAGGATGCCCGGGTCGGCCAGCGGATTGCGGGTGACGCCCTGCATCACGGCTCCGGCGACGCCCAGCGCTGCACCGGCGAGCACGGCCAGCAGGGTGCGGGGAATGCGTTTGGCCACGGCGGCCTCGCTGAAGCCGTCTGCCGAGCCGCCCAGTGCGGCAACAATGTCCGCCCAGTCGACGTCGCGCGCCCCCACCGTGACCGAGGCCAGCATCAGCAGGCTCAGGAGTACGACGGCGGCGGCGAGCCAGAGGGCGCGCAGCCGCCCCGGGCGCCGTGCCGCAGTTCCGGAAGCCAGGGACTCCGGTGAGTCCTGGTTTTCGGGTGCGGGGGCGGCGTCCGGGGCAGCCGGGCGGGAAGGGTGTGTCACTTGGCGGCGTCGGCTGCTTCTGCGAGCACGGTCAGGTAATCGTTCAGCACCCAGCTGATCGCCAGCGGGGTGGGGTTGGCTGCGGTGCCCAGCGGGTTGTCACCGGGCAGGGTGACGATTGCGCCGTTGGCGACGGCGGGGATCTGGGAGAGCAGCGGATCGGATTCGAGTGCGGTGATCAGTTCCCCGCCGCCGTAGGTGACGATGATGTCCACGTCGCTGAAGGCATCGGCCTGCTCGGCGCTCTGGGTGAGGGAGAACTTCTCGGTTTCGGCGGAGGCCTTGGCGATGCTGTCTGCCACGCTCATGCCCAGGTCTTCGAAGAAGAGGGTGCGCGGGTCGTGCGTGGTGTAGAAGCTGACTTCGCTGAGGTCCGTGGTGTCCACGTGGGTCATGAACATGGCGGACTTGCCGGCCAGGGACGGGAACTTGGCGGCGGCGTCGGTCATTTCCTGCTCCAGGTCAGCGACCAGCTGCTCGCCTTCCTCGGCCAGGCCCAGGGCGGTGGAGTTGTACTCGACCATTTCGCGCCAGGAGGTGCCCCAGGCGGTTTCCGGGTAGGCAACCACGGGGGCGATTTCGCTCAGGGTGTCATAGTCCTCCTGGGTCAGGCCGGAGTAGGCGGCCAGGATGACGTCCGGCTGGGTGTCGGCTACGGCTTCGAAGTCGATGCCGTCGTTCTCGTCGAACAGCACCGGTGCTTCGCCGCCGAGTTCCTCGAGCTTTTCCTCGACCCACGGGAGGATGCCGTCGCCGTCGTCGTCGCCGAAGTTCGCGGCGGCCATGCCCACGGGCACAACGCCCAGGGCCAGCGGAACTTCGTGGTTGGCCCAGTTGACCGTGGCCACGCGTTCCGGCTTTTCGTCGATGACGGCGGTGCCCAGGGCGTGTTCAATGGTGATGGTTTCCCAGTCGCCTTCGGGTGCGGCCTGGCTTTCGGCCGGTGTGGAGGAGCAGGCGGCGAGGGATGCGGTGAGCAGAGCGGCGGCTGAGAGCGCAGCGAGTTTGGAGGAGCGCAAGAGTCGTTTCCTTTGGTGCAGGTTCGGGCCGGCCCCGATTGGGGCCGGCGGAAGCCTTCCTGCGACGCTCCGGATACGTACTTAGGGCAGGCTAACCAAGGTTAGCCTAAGCTGTTCTGCGACTGGAGGGCAATTTGGTGACACAAAGATGTCCTAATTAGCCTCAGTTCCTTTTCAGCGTCAGCTCGACGATTTCCTGGATATACGGCGCCACGATGCTCGGGGAGATACGCAGGTCGACGACGAGGGTTCCGCGTGCCCCTTCATCAACCCACTCGCTGACCCGCTCCAGGTCATCCATGCTGCGGACCGCCAGTCCGGCAGCACCAAATCCCTCTGCAACTTTCGCGAAGTCGATTTGGTCTATCTCCATGATTTCTTGATCCAGGCCCTGTGAGCCGTATTGGTGGATCTCCGCGCCGTAGCATGCGTCGTTGAAGACGAGGACGACGGCGCTGCTGGCGGTTCGGACCAGGGAGTCCAGGTCCGGCAACCCCATCAGCCCTCCTCCGTCACCCGTGACGACGATGGTGGTGGCATCAGGCCTGGCCCGGACGGCTCCAGGAGCCGAAGGGAAACCGAGCCCGATCGATTGGAATTGCGTCCCGACCATTGTGAGGCTGTCAGGTTCCGGCAGGTCGAAAAAGTAACTGGACCAGCCAATGAAGTGTCCCCCGTCGGAGACGACCTGGCGGTGGGCCGGGAGTATTTCATTAAGTCGGGACATGCAGGTCCTGGGGTCCAGAAGCCCGTCGGGTGCCTGCCCGGTCCCGGAATCCCGCTGGTAGTTCAGCTTCGAGCTCCGGGCAGGTTCCGCAGCACCGTCCCACGGCTGGGACGGTTTGGCGTGGCTCCCCACGCGATCGAGCAGCGCCTCGGTGGCCTGGGCTGCCTCGGCGTGGATGAACGTTGTGACTAGTGGGTTTGTCCGTTCGGGAAGGATGTCGACCTGAATGACCGCTGCGTCGGAGGAGAACTGGGTACCAAAGGCGGTGGTGAACTGGTTCAAACCAGCGCCAACTACCAGGACGGCATCGGCCTGGCGGATGAGTTCACCGGAGTCCTCTGACGCGAAACCGCCGCACACACCAAGGTCGTAGTCCCGTCCGGCGAAGGTGCCCCGGGCGGGCGCGGAGCTGGTGGTGAGAGCACCCAGCCTGTCAGCCAGGTCCGCCAGTAACAGCCTGGCGCTGCGGGCCCCCCGCCCGGCCAGGATAAGGGGCCGGCGCGCTTCGGTGAGCAGGCGGACGGCCTCGTCCAGGGCTTTCCGGGTCTCCGGATTGTCGATATTCCCGGGCTCCTCCCCCGGCTCCAGACGACCATTCACCGCGGCGGCCGCACTGTGGTTCTCGGCTGCGGGCTCTTCGGCGGCCGGCGCAGTGGCCACGTCGTAGGGAATGAACAGGACCACGGGCAGCCGGTCCGTCTCGGCCAGCCGGAATGCCGCCCGTGTTGCCGCCGTCGGGCTGCATGCGCTTACCGTCACGGTCCGCGCCCCCACAGCCTGAGCGAGGGTTGCCTGGTCTACGTCCCAGGGACGCGGCCCGGAAGCCGGTTCTCCACCGACAACGAAGACCAGCGGAGTCCTGGACTTCGCTGCTTCCGCAAGGCTGGTCAGTGCATTTGTGTAACCAGGACCGTAGGTGGTCGTGGCGGCCGCGATTCGCCTGCTGACGCGGTAGTACGCGTCGGCAGAGGCAACGGTCGCCACCTCATGACGGACGGCGGTCATACGGACACGTCCCTGCCGTGCCAGGGCATCAGTGAAGTAGGCATTGCCGTTGCCCATCAGGGCGAAGACCTCGGCTGTGTGCCCGGCAACGGCAGAGGCCACTGCCTCCGAAACGGACGTCCGTTCAGACATTGGTTTACTCACACTTCTCCGCCGTGGGAATCGATCATTTTGCTGGCCAGCTTCTTCGTCGTCTCGGCATGATTCTGAACAGCGGCGCATGCAGCTGTGACGTCCCGGTTTTCCAAGGCCTCGACAAACCGCCGCTGGTAGGTGTCATCGAATATGTCCGCCCACGCATCGGCCGGAACGGTCTCCGTCCATACAGCCCCCAGCCCCATGCGGTTGAAAGCCTGGACCAGTTCGTAAGATCCGGAAAGTCCAATCACAAGGTTCTGCAACTGGGAGTTGAGTTCAAAGAATGTTGCCATTTGCGTCGAATGACTGTTCTTGGCGGAGGCCATCTGATCAAAAATGCCACGGATCTCGCTTACCACCCCTTCGTTCATCGAGTCCATGCTGGTATGCAGCACACCGCACTGAATAGCCGCTCTCCCGTCCAGGCAGCCGAGCATAAGCTCGGAGGTAATGGGCAGGACTGTAAAGGATCCTGCCATCCCGACCATCACCAGACGGTCGGCAGCGAGCTTGACGACTGCCCGGGATAACTGGTCCCGGGGGATTCCCAGCTCATGGACCAGAGAGTCAATCTCCACGGATGTGTTCCGCAGGTCCCTGCGGGTAAGCACCCAGTCCCGTACCTTCTGATATGCGGATGTCTCGGCGTCCGGGTTGAAGCGTCCGAACTTTCCGCGGTAATAAGCCAGCGGCTCGGCGTCCGATGAATCCGCCTCAAGCACTTCGGCGAGGAAAACGGTGTGGGTTCCTCCTGATGTTTCTTCCACAGTCCGGCAGACCAGCGTTGCGAGGGCACCGCGGAGGGTGGGCATCCCTTCGACTTCGTCCGTATCTACGCCGAGGAACTTGTCGGTGCCTTTCTTGGCGAACTTATAGGCGAGCCCGTCCTGGTCAGCGGCAAGAATATTGATGGCGAATGCCCCGGCTGCCTTCACCGCACCGTGGGTCTGGCTGGACCGGTTGAGGCAGATCAGCATCATTGGCGGGTCCATCGACAAGGAACTGACAGCCGATGCCGTGGTTCCGAAAAGTTCGCCGTCGACTTTCGTCGTTATGACGGTGACGCCGCTGGCGAAGTGGCCAACCACGGAGCGGAACCTGTCGTTGTCCACGAGGGTCTTGGAGGGATAAGGATTCATTTCTGCTTCGCTCCATTCAATTCTGTGCTGGGGTTTGGCCGGTGGCCCGATTTCGTCGTTGGTTCACTCACTCGTTAAAAGGCCCGGACAACACATCCGCCAGAAGACGGACATCATCCACTGATTCCAGGGCTTCAACCATTTGCCGTGCTTCGTCGGCAATTCGGCGGTCGACTCCGCCATGCTCCATATTCCGGTAGTACTTATCCAGGAGCTGTTCACTGCTGAGCGGGTTTGCGTAGATGTCGCCCAGTGCAACCGGGGTGGACCGGGAAAGCACTCGGCTGTCCTTCATCTCGACGTCGACCCGGATGGGTGTGGGAACCGAACCCGCTGATATTCCGCCGGATTCTGAGTCCACGAGCCGCACCTTCCCATGGAGGGCGCGGATGCGGGGGGAACCGAGCACCTCCTCGGTGATGTACTCGGGCCGGACTTCACCGAACTCCAGCGCCAGCACCACGCAGAGGGAGAGATTGAAAATCGCTGACACTGGAGTGGATTCCCCGTGGATGAAGGGCACAGCAGTGAAGCCGTTGAGAACACTTGGAGGAGCGACGATCCGGATTTCCTGAATGCCGTCAAGGTCGATCTCCTTACGGATCACGGTCGCAGCTTCCACCGGCCCCTGCACGATCCTGCAGCATGACCACGGTTTGATGACTTTGTCCCCGTAAAAGACCTTTCCCAGATCTTCCAAGAGCGTGTCCTGGTTGGAGGATCCGCCGAAGATGGAGAAGAATCCGTACCTGCCGCCGAGCGGGTCCTTCGGGCCGGAGAATCCGCCCACGGCCAGGTCAACCGAGTTAATTGCGTTTCGCGCGGACATTGCCTGCGGCAGCTTGAACGCCATTGCTCCGTCGAAGATGTTCTCAATGGTCCCCGACAGCTGGTTGAGCACCAGGCCGAACGCGTCGACCAGCTGCTGAGCGTTCAGGCCCATCAGGGCTCCGGCGGTGGCGACGCAGCCGATGCCGTTGGATATCCCGGTGTTGTCTGTGCCGATGGCCAGGTTGAATCCGGAGGCGACGGTAATGCGGGTGGCGAGGTCATCACCGAGAGTGAGGGCACGCAGCAGATCCGCACCCGAGGCGTGGGTCCGTTCACCCACGGCCAGCGCCGTCGGGAAGGTTGAACCGCTGACGTGGGCAGGATGGAGCCGCCGCTGGGAATCCTCTGCCCCGCAGGCTTCAAAGTCCCAGGACCGCTGCATCAGGGCATTGACCGCCGCTGCGTTCGCCGCGCCCGTCCGGGAGCCGCGGCCCAGGACTGTAGCCTCGGGAGGTCCGCCCTCACCGCCGTAGACGCGTGCGGCGGCGTCGTTGCCATCCGCGTTGCGCCCGATCATGATCGTTCCCAGCGAATCAAGGACACGGTCCTTCACCCGGGAGATGGTGCCGGAATCGATATCGCTGAGGTTCGTTTCGAGGACATAGTCCGCGACCTGGCTTGAGATGTTATTCACGGGTTCCTCCCTGCCGATGCCACGGATTCGCCGCGCAGCCGGTGAAGGATCCTGGCACGTGCCTCCGAGAAGAACGGGAGGGCTTTCGTCTCGATCTGATCCCGTTCCCGTCCGAAGCCGGTTTCGATAATGTCGACGACGGTCGCAGGCTTTTCTGCGATCACCACAACCCGGTCTGCCAAAAAGAGCGCCTCGTCGATGTCATGGGTTACCAGAAGGATTGTGGTGCCGTGGGCGTTGCGGAGTTTGAGAACCAGGTCCTCCAAGTCGAAACGGGTCTGGGCGTCCACCGAGGCAAATGGTTCATCCATCAGGACAAGGCGGGAGTTGTAGCTCAGGCTCCGGGCGATGGCCACACGCTGCTGCATGCCGCCGGACATTTCCCAGGGATATTTGTGGCCCTGCCCGGCCAGGCCCACTTCCGCCAGGCTTGCCTCCGCTTGGGCGAAACGCTCAGCCTTCGGCATTCCCTTCCCCTGAAGCGGGAATGCGACATTGTCTGCGCTGGTCATCCAGGGCAGGAGGGAACGGCTGTAGTCCTGGAACACCACGCCGATGTCCGGATGCGGTCCCGTGATTTGCGTTCCGTCCACGACGACGGCTCCGGACTTTGGCTTCACAAGCCCGGAGAGGCAACGCAGGAGCGTTGTTTTTCCTACGCCCGAGGGGCCAACGATTGAGACGAATTCCCCGGCTTGAACCTCCAGCGAAAGATCTCTCAGGATGTGCTTTTCATCGGCGCCTTCGCCGTAGCTCATGGACAACTTGTCGACGCTGAGAATATTGGTGCTTGTCATAGTGTTCCCCTCTCGAGGATTGTCGTTTGTGGGGCGCTTGGCTATTTGGAACCGGAAGCGAAGTACCAGCGCAGGGTGACGGATTCAAAGGCGAGGAACGCCAGATTGAGCAAGTAGCCAATCAGGCCCACGAGCAGGGCACCGCCCCAGCTTTCGGCAATCTTGAAGGTCGCCGACGAGTTGAGGATGTAGTACCCGAGACCGCGGTCAGCGCCGAACAATTCGGCGACCACCATCACTGTCACGCCGATGGCAAGGGAGACACGTACTCCGGCCAGAATCTGGGGCAGGGCAGAGGATAGAACCACCCGGCGGAAGTAGAGGGTCTTGGGAATGCGGTAGACACGGCTCATGCTGCGGGCCGTAGCGTCCACCGCTCGAACGCCGTCAATCGTGTTCAGCAGGATCGGCCAAACGCACGCCAGCGCAATCGTCATGACCTTTGGCCCCATTCCAATGCCGAAGGCTCCGATCACAAGCGGAACCAGCGCCGCCTGCGGAATCGAACGGATGAAGTGGATAATCGGCTCGGACGTCTCACGGACTACGGCACGCTCGCCGATCAGGATGCCGCCCAGTATTCCTACAATCAAGGCAATACTGAGGCCCAGGGCGAGGTTGGTCAGCGTGTATCCGATGTGCCCGAGGATGACGCCGTTCATGAGGTCCCGCCAGAGCACCTCCAGGATCCGGCTCAGTGGCGGGACAAAGATGTTTGTGCTTCCCGCGGATAGGAACCACCAGGCGGCGAATGCCACGATGACCAACCAAAAGTGGGTGAAGGCCCACCGTATGAACTTGGTTATCTGCCGTGAATTCCCGGGGCGGGTGGCGGCGGGTTTGCGTGGAGGAGCCCCGGCCGTTGTTTGGGAGGTCATTGTGTTGGCTTGCCTTTCCTTATTCGTCGCCCAGTCGGTTCCAGCGAAGGAGCCGGCGTTCCGCCTTAGCCAGCAGCAGAGTCACCGCCCAGCCGAAGAGCCCGGCGAAAAAGAGATTCGCGAACGCGATGTCCCAGTTTTGTCCCTGCTGGGCCAGCGTGATTTGCCGGCCCAGCCCGGGTGCCTGGCTCAGGACCTCCACGCCGACGGCCACCAGGATGGCCATTGCGGCTGAGATGCGTACGCCCGTGGCAATGAATGGAAGCGCGCTGGGAAGGCGCACCCGGAAGAACATCAGACTTGGTGGCGTGCGGTATGTCCTGGCCACGTCGATCACCAGGGGATCTATGCGCTTTGAGCCCTGGACAGTTTGGATGACAACGGGCCAGAAACATGCCAGCACCACCATGATGATCTTCATCTGCTGGCTGGTTCCGAGTAGCAGGATGACCACCGGGATCAGCGCCAGGGTGGGAAACGACCGTCCGAAGTCCAACAGGACTGAGGTTGACTGACGGGCAAAGGAGTTGCTTCCCACGAGCATGCCGACGACGATGGCCAGCACACAGGCAATAATCCAGCCAGTGAAGGCCGCGCTGACGGATTGCCACAGCGACATCCAAAACGCAGGTGAGACGACGAGCGCGATGATTGCGCTGAAAACCTCCAGGACCCCGGGGGTCATCGTTGGCAGCAGGTGCAGCCACACCAGCGTCTGCCATCCCAGGAGCATCAGGAGGATTACGGCGATTACCAGTGCGGGTACGGGAAGCCTGCGGGGAGCTGCCTTCTTCCGTTGGCTGATTTGTTCACGAAGTTCTGGCGTCGACTGCATCGTTGCACTCATCGCAGGATTCCCTTCTTTGGTCTTGGTCGTTGGTCCACTCGGCTCAGTTCATCGGCGCGCGGTCCCAGACCATGTCCTCAAAGGTCACTTCCTTCGTGAGGTAGCCCAGGCGGGAAAGCGCGGAGAGGTTGTCCGAGGCTGCCTGTCGTTTGAAAGCAACGCTGATGGTGGGAAGAACCTTTGTCACTTTGTCGATGTCGGTCTGGCTGATTTCGGCCGTGATTGCCCGGACTTCTTCCAGGTTTGCCGGGTCCTCGTAGTAAGCGACCGCGTCCTCCATCGCTGCTGCGAACTTTTCGGCGCTTTCTTCATTTTCGGCAAGCCAGTTGTCTGTCGTTGCCCAGACGGTGGAGGGAACGTCGGGGGTGAACTGCGCCTGCATGTTCCCGAGGTTCTCCATTCCTGCTCCGGCGATCTGCGAGAAGAAGGGGTCAACGGCCATAACCGCATCCACCTGGCCCGATTCGAGCGCGGCCTGCATGGCCGGGAACGGGAGGGCAACCTGAACCAGGGAGTCGGGGTCTGTCCCGGCGTCTTCGGCAGCCAGGAGCACCGCGAGGTCGCTGCCGGAACGGACACCCTGCACGCCAATAGTCTTCCCGGCGAGGTCCGCAACCGACGTGATGCCGCTGTCCGGCCGGACCAGGACGCCCGAACCTTTGGACTCCGCAGAGATGTAGCCGTTGGACGCGATTGCCGTAACGGGAACGCCCTCGGCGTTTGATGTGGCCATCACTGTCCATGACGTGGTGACGATGTCTACGTCTCCACTGAGTGCCTGTGCAAAGTTCGCCTGCGCATCGGCACCCGGCTGAACGCTCACGTCCAGGCCGTGGTCCTCAAAGAAGCCCATTCGATCAGCGATGTATGCCGGCTCGAAGTGGACGGGGGCAACAATGATCTTGAGCGGCGTCAACCCGCTCTCTGCTGCCTCACTCGCTTGTCCCGAGGAGCATGCCGCAAGGGCAGAAAGCCCCAGGACCGAAGCCAGTGCGACGGCCGCAGCGCGGCGCGGCTTGGAAAGTTTTGAACTGGAAAGCATCATTGCACTCCGATTTTTCTTTTTTTGGGGGGGGTTAGTTGGTGAAGTCGAGGGAACTCAGCCGCTCGGCTCCGGAGTCGGTAATGAGATACGTGGCGCCGCAGGTGAAGGCGTCGCCTCCCAGCTCCTCGACCGCTGCCGGGTGGAGGGCCAAGGTCATCCCGGGTTGGAGGACTACATTCGTTTCGTCGCCGATGGCCCAGCCGTCGACAACATCGAGACCGATTGCGTGCCCCTGGGCAAACGGCGTCAGGTAGCCGCGCGCGTTGATCGGTTCTTTCATGGCCCGGCTGATGTCAGAGACCCGCGCTCCCGGACCGAGCATGGACTCCCCCACCTTGAATCCGTCCAGCCAGGCGGACCGAAGGTCGTGGACCTTTGGAGTCATTTCCCCGATTGGAAGGCAGAAGGGCAGCTGGGCGTATACCCCGCCGACGGCGGGCGTGACTTCCATGAACAGGTGTCCGCCTTCCTGAAGGACTTCACCCGTCGGGGCCCAGGTGAAGTTCATCTTTGCCCCTTCAGCATCGATGACTTCGAGGGAATACTCCGATCCATTCTTGAACAGGTGGTTCTTGACTGCCCCATACAGCTCGTAGTCCGTAACGCCTGGCTGGGCCATATCCTTGAGGATCGCGTATGCCTCGTCTGCCAGCCGGGCGGAGGTGCGGCTGTATTCCAGCATTTCGGGTGTCTTGATGAGCCGGGCTTCACGCAGAATGTGCGTAGCATCCCGGACGGGTTCGGTGGCGTACTCCGTTACGGCTTGGAATACCGGTGCCCCTATTTCCGCGATGCCCACAAACCCTATGCCGGACCGGGTCCCCCGGCGGCGCAGTTCGTTCATAACGTCGAGGACCGGATCCCCGTAGGCGCCGTTGGCGTAGACCTGGATGTCCACGAAGTCATTGATCGGCCTGCCCCGTCCCGGCTTCGGGGATGCAGCCTGAACCGGATGCATAAACAGGATGGGTTTCCCCTCAAGCGGGAAGACCAGATACCCGGCTCCGGCCAGGTCGGTGATGTAGCGCATGTTCCCGCGTGAATAGATGTCGTCGCGCCCGGCAACGATGAGGAGTTCAAGTCCTTCGTTGCGCATGGACTCGCGGATGCGGTCGTGTCGGGCCTGGTATTCGGCAGCAGTGATCGTCATATGGCGTCCGTTTCTTTCCGGTGCTGGTCAGTTGTCAGTGCGCGCGGTCATCATCGGCGCGTGTTGGTAGTTCAGGCCGGCGGGATGGGCAGGCCGAGGTTCTCCCGCAGCGTGGTCCCCTCGTACTTGTCGCGGAAATAGCCGCGTTCCTGAAGCAGCGGGACGAGCATGGTGCACATCTGGTCAAAGCCGCCGGGATTGTAGGGGGCGTTGAGGTTGAAACCGTCGCAGGCGCCGGCCTCGAACCAGTCGATCATTACGTCGGCAACCATCTCCGGGGTGCCTACAACAGACTGGTGTCCGGTGGAGCGTGCTGCGTCGATGATCATTTCGCGAAGGGTCAGCCCCTGGTCCACGGCCTTGTACTTGTACAGGAGGTAGCGGCTGCCCAGGTGCGGCTTGTCGACGAACATCGAGCTGGGAATCCGCTCGTCGAAATCGAGTTCCGTGAGATCAAGCTCCACGGAACGGCCAAGCTGGGCCCGGCCGTGTTCCAGGTGGACGTAGCTCTTGAGCTCCTCCGACAGCTCTTCGGCTTCCTTGACCGTGCTGCCGAGAATCGGCACGATGCCGGGAAGGATTTTGGTGTGGTCCGGGTTCCGGCCCTTGCTGCGGATGAGGTCCTTCATCTTGGCGTAGAACTCAACTGAGGGTTCCTTGCGAGGCTGGGCAGTGTAGATACCGTCGGCAATTGAGCTGCCGAGCTCAACGCCCTGTGCGGAGGATCCCGCCTGCACAATAACGGGGCGCCCCTGGGGTGACCGGGGGCCAGGCATTGGCCCCTCAATGTTGAAGTACTCGCCGCGATGGTTGATTTTCCGGATGCGTGAGTTGTCCGTGTACGCGCCGTTCTTCCGGTTCACGATGACGGCGTCGTCCGCCCAGCTGTCCCAGAGCTGCTGGACAACGCTGACGAATTCGGTGGCGCGGGCATAGCGTTCAGCCGGGCTCGGGGTGGTCTCGACGCCGTAGTTCTGGAAGCCGCTTCCGGAAGTGACGACGTTCCATCCCGCGCGGCCCTTCGACATATGGTCAACCCCCGCGATGAGGCGTGCGACGGTGTAGGGAGACTCGAAGGAAGTCGATATCGTGCCGATGAGGCCGATGTCCTTCGTCACCGCAGCCAGAGAGGACAGTGTGGTCACCGGCTCATAAAAGCCGTTCATTTTGATGTCGCCTTCGAGGACTGCATTGGCGTTCGCCATGTCCCCGAAGAAGACAGCGTGGAGTTTCGCTTCCTCGGCCTTGAGGGTTAGGTCCCTGACGAAGTCTGGACCCGGCAGCTCCTCCACCCGGCTTCCCTGCTTACGCCAGCTGTCCTTGTGGTACCCGGCAGGCAACATAAATGTTGTGAGGACCATCTTCTGTCCGGTCTCGTTCACTATCGACCCCTTCGTCGTAACGCGAGCCAGGGGCTGGACAGCACCCTCGCTCGTCTTGATTGCTAAATCAGAAAACTGTTTATGTGGTTAACTGTTTAGTGATCTAGATCATACTTACGGCGACTGGGACGCGCAATACCCAGTTTTCAGCCGGATTTCAGGGTTGAACCCTGGATGACGGTTCTCATAAGTGTGCTTAACTGTCCTGAGCAGGATGAGGGGAAGAACCGTGACCAGAGACCGCATCGACCAGTTTGAACAGGCTTGGGTCGAGGCGTACCCGGACCTTGATCCAGTCCCCCTGCGCATTCTGGGCAGGGTGACACGCCTCGCCGGCATCCTGGAGGAACAGGGCCAGGCATTGCGCTCCGAATTCGGCGTGCACCTGGGGGAGATACAAGTGCTGGCCGCGCTCCGCCGCAGCCTTCCGGACTTCACTACCAGCCCTAAGGAACTGGCTGAGCTGACCCTTGTGACCTCAGCTGCCGTGACCAACCGACTCAACTCGCTCGAGACTAAGGGCCTGGTCAGCAGGCGCATCGACGAACTGAGCCGGCGCAGGATCCTGGTTACGCTGACCCCTGCAGGGGTCGATCTCATCGAGGGGTACATCCGGGCATTCGTAGAACGCCAGTCGAGAATCACCGATGAGCTTTCAGCGAGCCAACGAGACGAGTACATATCGGCGATGCGGCACCTGCTCATCCTCGTGGGTGATACCGCCGACGAGGAGAGCCCGGCATTAAATGTTCCGGGCATGGATCCGCTCTGAGGAGAGCCCCGGGGGCATCCCGGGGATTGTCAGTCTCTCGGCTGCGGAGTTCCACGGCTCGCTTCCGGGTGGCACCGTACTCCCGCTTACCCGGCTGTTCATCTAGTGTTTTCGGCAACCCACCCTTCCTAGGAGCTGCCGTGAATCCGTATGAACCCGTTCCTCCCGAAGCGCTGGAAGACCTTGCCGAACGCCTGGCCCGGTTCCGGCCCGTGCCCGAACCCCGGCTCTTCAACCGCAGCCGTGACTCCCTCGGGTTCGGCGGGGAGCAGCTCGCCGAACTGGTCGAGCACTGGCGGACCGGGTTCGCCTGGCCCGCGCAGGAGACATGGATTTCGGCGCTGCCGTGGGAGCAGACGGAGCTGTCCACTGTGCCGGTGCGCGCCGTCGTGTCCCGGGCGGAAGCTGCCTACGGCTCGCCGTCGTCGCCTGTAGTGCTGCTGCTGCACGGGTGGCCGGATTCGATCCTGCGGTTCCAGCGGCTCTTTCCGCTGCTGACGGACCTGACCTATGTGGCGCCGGCACTGCCCGGGTATCCGTTTGCCGCACCGGTGCCGGCGGGCGGAATGTCCACGGTGGAGATGGCCGATGCGATTGCTTCGGCGATGTCTGAGTTCGGGTTCGCCCGGTACGTGGTGTCCGCCGGGGATGTTGGCTCGGATGTGGCTGAGGCGCTGGCGGTGCGGCATCCCGACGTCGTGACGGCGCTGCACCTGACCGATGTGTCCCAGTACCACGTCAACCTCGCACCGCCGCAGGACATGGACGACGCCGAGCGGGAGTACCAGCAGCGGGCCCGGCGCTGGCAGGGGGCTGAGGGCGGATATGCGCACGAGCAGTCCACGCGTCCGGTGACGCTGGCGGCGGGGCTTGGGGATTCACCGGCCGGGCTGGCGGCGTGGATCGGCGAGAAGCTGGTCCGCTGGACGGATTCGGACGGAACGCTAACGAATGCGTTCAGCCTGGATGAGGCGCTGACCTGGATCAGCGCCTACTGGTTCACCGGGTCCATCGGGACGTCGTTTGCTCCCTATGCCGCCGGCCGTCCGACGGGCTGGCCCCGGATCCAGACTCCGACCGTGTTCACACTGTTCCCGAAGGACCTGCTGAACGCTCCGCGCCAGTTCGCAGAGCGGTACTTCAACGTGGTCGGGTGGATGGAATTCGAAAGCGGCGGGCACTTCGCCGCGTGGGAGCGTCCGCAGCAGTACCTGGAGGGTGTGCGGGCGGCGGTGAAGCTGGGGTTTGGGTAGGCCCTAGTCCGGCCGGGTGGTTCGGGCAGCCATGATCAGCTCCCGCAGGATGTCTGCGTGCCCGCAGTGCTGAGCGAGCTCCCGGAGCATGTGCTGCTGGACCCACCGCAGCGGCAGCGGGCCTCTGCGGTTTCCGGGCAGCAGGTCGTCGCCGTTCAGCCCTTCAACCGCGCGCCGGGAAAGTTCCACCGCCCGCGTGTATACGTCAAGAACGGACTCGATGGTGTCTGTTTCCGTCAGGTTGAACGACTCGTCCGGGGTTTCCGGGATGCCGAGCTCGGCGCGTGATGCTCCGGTCGCAGCCTCACCGAACCAGACGCGTTCAACAAAGGTTGCGTGCTTGACCAGACCAAGGAGCGTGGTCTTGGAGGGGACCAGCCGCCGTCGGGCTTCGTCCTCGGTGAGGCCTTCGAGGCAGTGCGCGAGCATGCTGCGGTGCTGGTCGACGAACCTGCCGAGCTGCTCATCGACGGGAGCAAAGTAGGTGTCCTGGTGGTCAGGCTCGTGCAACTGGTCCTCTGCTCTCTCGACGGATCATGCTGCCTATTCATAGCACTGCCGGGTTGCCCGTGACGGGACGACCCGGCAGCGACGAGTGAACTGGAGCTCCGTGGTCACGGGGAGTGGATGGCGCCGGGTCAGACGCCTCAGGCGAAAGACGTCACTCGATCCCGTCCCGGATGATAGGGCAGGTCATGCAGTGCCCGCCGCCGCGGCCGCGCCCCAGCTCGGCTCCGACAATGGGAATCACCTCGACGCCGGCGTTCCGCAGCGCCGCGTTGGTCTGGGTGTTGCGGTCGTAGGTGAACACCACGCCGGGTTCCAGTGCAACGGCGTTGTTTGCGCTGTCCCACTGCTGGCGTTCGGTGGCGTGGTAGTCCCCTGCTGTCTCCACCAGGCGCAGCTGCTTGTAGCCCATGGCTTCGGCCACCACGTCCACGAAGCGGCGGTCCCGCTCGTCCCGGATTTCGAGGCCGGGGTCCTTGTCCGAAGGGTGGATGGTGAAGGGGTGGATGCCGTCCACGATGGCCGGATGGATAGTTGCCAGGTCCCGGTCAGCGAAGGTGAACACGGTATCCAGGTGCATCGCGGCGCGGAGTTTCGGCATCCCGGCGACCACGATCCGGTCCGCAGCCTCGTCCGCGAAGAGTGCCTGCGCCAGCTGGGTGATGGCCTGCCGGGAGGTCCGCTCCCCCATGCCGAGCAGCACGGTGCCGTTGCCTACGGGCATGACGTCGCCGCCTTCCAGTGTGGCCTGGCTCCAGTCCTGTTCGGCATCGCCCCACCAGATCTTTGATCCGGTGTAGTCCGGGTGGAACCGGTAGATGGCCTGCATCAGCAGGGTTTCGTCGTGCCGGGCCGGCCAGTACAGCGGGTTCAGGGTCAGTCCGGAGCCAATCCAGCAGGTGGTGTCCCGGGTGTAGAGGGTGTTGGGCAGCGGCGGCAGCAGGTACTCGGGCCGGCCCTGGGATTCCCGGATGAGACCGACGTAACCGCTGCGGTAATCCGAGGGAAGGTCCGACGTCGTCAGGCCACCAATGAGGTACCGCGCCAGTTCCGGTCCGGAGAGTGAGTCCAGGAACGCGCGGGTGCCGGTGACCAGGCCCAGGCCCACGCGGTTGGCGATGATTTTGCGGTCCAGCAGCCAGGTCCGCGCGTCGGGCAGGTCCATGGTCTGGCCGAGCAGGTCGTGGAGTTCGACGACGTCGACGCCGCGGCTGGTCAGCTTGGCCACGAAGTCCGCGTGGTCGCGCTGAGCGTTCTCCACCCACAGAACGTCGTCGAACAGCAGGTCTTCACGGTTGGTGGGGGTCAGGCGTTCGTGGGCCAGGCCCGGTGCGCAGACCAGGACCTTGCGCAGCTTGCCCACCTCGGAGTGGACGCCGTAGGACGCGGCCGTGCCTGCGGCGGTTGGGGAAAGCATGGGGTTCTCCTTGAGTTGTGAAGCCGGACCTACTGTCCCGGTTCCGCCTGCGCCCGGCGGCGGAGCGCTTCGTTGACGGCAGGGTCGTCCAGGTTGCGCAGCCAGGTGAGCAGTTCCGGCCCGGCGGCAGGATTCGCGGCGACGGCGGGACGTGCGAGTGGCTGCTCGGCGGCAAGTTCCTGCAGGCGCTGCGGAGCGGTTCCGGGATCCTCTGCTTCTGCCAAGACGGCAACCTCAGCGGGATCCACATCCCTTGGCCGGCTGGCCGAGGCTCCCCCATTGACGATGCCCGAGGCCGGGACGTTCATCAGCGGAGTTGTCCGGCGGGTGGACGGGGAGTTCTCGTCAGCGGGATGTTCCTGCATGTCATTGTGCACGGGATGCTCCTTTGTAAGTAGCCTTATGAACATCCTTGCAGAAGGAGCCGTGGTCTCCGAATCGGAGGGGGCGTTTCCAGCGACCGCGGGCCGGGGCTTGCCAGACAAGAAAATGCCGGGCCGCCCCTTCGAGGGGACGGCCCGGCAGCAGCACGGAAGTCCTAGAGCTCCGTGGTGACCTTCCACGAGGAGTGGATGGCGCCGTGGATGTAGTTGACCGCGCCGGCGTCACCAACGACGTCGCACGGGATGCCCGCATCCCGCAGCTCGTCCGCGAGCGGGGCCGCCGACGTCGTGCCGTCTGCATAGACAACCATGGCGGCAGGTGCGGAGAAGGACTCCTCCCCCACCGTCCATTCCACGGACTTCTCGGTGATGCGGGTGATGGTGGCGTTGCGGTGGATCTGCACGCCGTGCTTCTTGGCGTCGCTGACGGCGGTCCAGCGGCGCGGCATGGCCAGCGGCAGGCCGAGCTGCTGCTTTTCGTGCAGCAGGGTGACGCGGCGTCCGCGTTCGGCGAGGAACTCGGCCAGCTCCAAGCCCACCAGGGAGCCGCCGATCACCACAACGTCCTTACCCATGGGCAACCAGAACTTGGTGAACTGGCGGACGAACTCGGGGCTCTTGGTCACGCCGGAGAGCCGGCCCATCTTGCCCAGGGTGCTGAGCACGGCACCGGCTTCCTCGGCGGTTGCGGTTCCGAGCATCATGGCGCGCAGGGTGTCGCCGGTCTGCACGATCGGCAGGTCTCCGCCCGGGAAGTCGGGCTTGGGACGGACGGCGCCGGTGGCGACGATGACGTGGTCCGGGTTCAGCGCGCGGATGGTTTCCACGGTGGCCGGGGTATTCAGTTTGACGGCGATGCGCAGCCGCTTGATCTCGGCCTTGAACCAGCGCAGCAGGCGCTCGTTGTCCGGCGTCGTCATGGTGGAGAACCACATGGTGCCGCCGAGGCGGTCGGACTTATCGATCACGGTGACGCGGTGGCCGCGTTCAGTGAGCACGCGCGCACTCTCCAGCCCGGCCGGGCCGGCGCCGACGACGAGCACATGCTTGGCCTGCGAGGCGGGTTTCAGTGGTAGCAGGGCTTCGTTGCCGAGGGCCGGCCAGCCAGAATCAGTTCGCGCAGGATGTCCGCATGGCCGCAGTGCTGAGCAACTTCACGCAGCATGTGCTGCTGGAGCCAGCGCAGCGGCAGGGACCCCAGCGGATTTCGGGCGCGACGATTATCCCCGCCGGACATGATTTCGGAGTTCAGAATCAGCTGGCGATCTTGATCCGCAAGTTCAAGGCCGAGATGTCTCGCAGCACAAACCGATTGAACTCGACGGCATCGAAGGCTGCCCGGTTCCGGCATAGCGAGTGCTAGTGAAGGAGCTGTCGTTCACATACTCGAACACTGCCGCCAGGACTCGCCGCTTGGCAATGCCGCGCAGGTTCGGAATGGTGTTTACCGTGGCCAGGCGGGCGCGCCTCTGGTCGGGGTTGAAAACCTTAAACTAGACAATTTCGCGGAGCCCCTAGGACTGGGGAATTCGGCGCTTGTCACCTTTTGAGTTCAAAGACAGAATCCCTCATCCTGGAGCCCCTTTGCTCGCCCCGATACGTTGCTCGGGTCAGAATAAGTGACTCTTTGCAGATCGCGGATAAACATACGAGAGCGAGGGTTCCTCCGGCAATGAGTGGCGGGGACGGAGATTTTGAAGGCGTTGCGTTCCGCTCGATTAGGGCCATGTACCAATTGGAAGGATCCTCAGACGAATGGCCAGTTGACACCACTGCCGTCACGGCAGCCGTAGTGTACAGTAGGAAGCTTCCGAGGGAGCGAGATGCTGTGCCGCGGTGGAGCCCTTTGAGAGGAGATTGCGGTGGCGTGGTTCGTTTGTACGACCTCACCCTCCGAACCCCGTAACTGGCAACTCTGTAAAGAGTATGGACTTTGGGGATACACGCGAGGGATTCCAAAATGTCAACCCGGAGACAGACTCCTGTATTGGATGGGAAGGCGTGGCTACTTTGGTTATGGGCTCGTCACTGGTCAGCCTCGAGTTCCCGTGTCCAAGACAGATGCCCCTTGGGCTGGTGGCATTCATAGGTTTACCGCCTCGATTCCCATGAAGGTACTGCTCGAGGTGAAAAACCCGATTTTCCTTCCATTCAGGAATAACATTCAAACCGAAACAGGGCTGAACACGGCAAACTTTCAGCGGGGCATGTCGCTAATGTCTGATGATGTCGCGACGAGACTCAATGGTCGGCTCTTCGAGCAATATATCCTCGAAGAAGAAGACGAAGTATGACTGTTTAGTACGCAACCATAAGTGCTCCATCTCCCGTGGGGCAGTACTGCAGTGATGAATATACCAACCCAGAATGATCGTCAGCCGCATCATTTGGGATACCTCTGCCAGAGCGAGTGAGTCACGCATTAGTATCTCAATACGTAGCATCCAGGCACACGGATATGCCACCTTCATATGAGGAGAAGGATCCGGTTTTCCACGAAGACCCGGCACCAAGAAATGGACCCTCAGCCTCATGACCAAGCCGCAGCCATCACCCGGTGTGGCTTCGCCAGGACCTCTCCCACTGCTAGGTGACGTGCGATTACAATGTAATCTGCTGCAGTCCCAAACCTCAGCCCTTAGGCCAATGTCGGGGACTGACCGCCGAGGGCCGCCAGCTACCGGATCACCGCGCAGACCAATGCATAGCTGTGCCGGAACTGACGTCCGGCGTCGTAAGCTGTGCGCCCCCTCCGTTGGGCCAGCGCGCAAAGGGCATTCGGGTCAAGATCCGCCCCCTGTGCGCCTGACTGATGCCCATCAGCCCAGCTTCCTGCGGGTCCAAGAATCCCCCACGCCTACTGAGCTTGTGCTTGGACCGGCCCTGCCAGAGGGTCCGCGCCAATCCTGCGCTCAAGCGCTGATCCAGGCTTCCGCCAGCACCGTCGACTGCCCGGAGGAACACTGGACAAGTTCTGCCGCAGTACTCCTGCCACACGCTCAACGTGATCCCGTCGTGCCAACGCGCTATGCGCCTGGATCGGAAAAAGCGGCTCTTCACGGTTCGTGGTGAATGTTCTGCCGTGATGGGTGTTCATGCCACTGTTCTGGCGGCACTGCGCAACAGGATACGTGTTTTGTAGTTGCGTGCGTTGGTGAACCCCCGGCCTGTTCGTTTGATGTGCTTGATCGCGGTGTTGTTTGCCTCAACTTTTGCTGTTGTCGCTCCGGTGACGATAAGGACTTCGATCTCTTTCCACCATCGGCAGACGGTGCGCCAGAGCCGGTTCGTTTCTGGCTGCGCGGATTGTTCGACCAGGGCCTGCAGTCGGTCTTTCGCAGCGGCTGCATCAGCGAGGGATCCGGTGGCAAGCAGGGCCCGGAGCTGTTCCTTGACCCGCCAGGCCGCCTGCAGCTTCCCGGTGGCATCGTCCGTGGCGAACACGGTGCTGAGCCTGTCCCGGGCCCTGTCCGAGAGCGTGTCGCCAGCACGCAACAGCAGGCGCCGGTTGGCCCAGACCGGGTCGATGGATCGTCCCCGCCGCCCATGGACCTTCTGGGTGAGTCTTTGCCGGACTTCGGTGAGCATGTCGTTGCCAAGCTTGACCAGGTGGAATGCATCCACTGAGACCGCGGTGCGCGGCAGCCACATCCGCAGGGCCTTGCGGAACGCTGCTGACGGATCGATAGCGACCACCTGCACTCCCAGCCGCCACTGCAGGGGCCGGGCGAACAGCCAGTCACCGACTCCTTCGCTGTCACGGCCGTCCACGATGCCCAGGACCTGACCGGTGTCCAGATCGACAATGGTGGTCATCCATGGCTCGTACCGTTTCCAGGCCTTGGTGGCCGGGTCGCGGAAGAACCGCACGGACCGGTAGCGGTGTTCATCAATGCCGAGCATCCGCGGGGCCAGTGCATCAACGTCAGGCAGCGTGAGCGCCGCGGAGTCCAGAGCCCGCTGGACCAGCCACCAGGAGACACCGAACGAGGAGGCAGCTTCCGCCGCGGCTCGTCCGGATCCGATCACAGCCGATACCAGGGCCTCACGCAGCCGGCGGGTGGACCGGGCCCGGCGCGGGACTTGGGCGGTCTCCTCGGTGAAGGTTCGGCGGGGACACAAATACTCGCCACAAAAGAACCTCCGCTTGACCCACTGCACTTCAACCGGGCCCGCGACGGGGACGTCACGCAGGCGCTGGGATCGGCGGGAATGAACCCGGGTGCTGATCACCCCGCAGGACGGGCAACCGGCCTCGGTGGTGGTTTCGACACTGATCCGGCGCTGCCCGCAGGCGAGGATCTCGGTCCCGGTGACACGATAGTCGGGCAGGTTGAAGATGGTGGTGGCAGCATCGGGGCGCGGGGAAGTAGGCTCGATCAAGGCTCGTAGCTCCTGACTCTTGATGAATGCGTAGAGAACATCCATCACAGCAGGGCTACGAGCCCTTTAGCTTTCAAGACACGGAACCTGTTTCACCACCAACCGCGAAGAGCCGCTTACGCCCTTCGGCTGGAACGTAACGCTGTCCTTGGACAGGCGACCACTGGCCTCGGGGGATTGCGAGGATCATACTGACACGGCACTGCCTTCTTTTCAGCGTCGCGTCGCGGTTGTGGCGGCGGGGACGTTAGGAGGCGCTGGAAGCCGCTGCTGGCTCCAACTCCGGCTGCCACTTCTGCATCCGATCCATGGCATGCGCCATCTCCGGCCCACCGGCCTCGGCGATGAGATCGGGGTCGCCGACCACCACCAACAGGCACCGGGCACGGGAGAGTCCTACATAGAGCAGTTCAGCAGCCCGGCCCATGTCTTTGAAGCCGTTCACGCAGAGGATGACGACCGAACGTTCCAGCCCCTTGAACCCTAGGACATGTCCGTAGAACTCCGCGTCGTCGTCATGGAATGCCTTCCAGTATCCAACGGGGTCGTTCTCGAATTCCTTGTGGATGGAGTGCCGGTTCTTGGTGGTTAGGAACGCGATCTGGTTGTTGGCCCAGCCCTCGTCGATCAGGGCATCGACGCAGTCACCGGCGACGTCGATGGCGGCGTCGGTGGAACACGGCACCAGGCGCACGGGAAGCCCGTCGCCTCCGCGCGGCGCGAAGTGCTTGCCCGCGAAGCCCTTGAATGTCTGGGCAATGCGTTTGGTGTTCCGAAGGTTCTCGTCGATGTGCAGGGTGACGAGGCTACCGGTCGGATCAAGTGCCGTGCCGGCAGACTGGGAATCCCACCTGCCGTAGACGTTCTGGCGTTCGTCCATGAAGGCATAGGTCTCCCCGCCTTCAGGATCCCGAAGGCAGCCGAGCAGGCTCTTCCACCACAGCGGAGCGAAGTCCTGTGCCTCGTCGATAACGATGGCATCCAGCTTCTGATCCGAGGGAAGTCCCGCTGCGAGGTCCCTCATTAGAGCGGGCATGTCCTCGTCGAAGTAGGCCTGTCCGTGACCGTTGGGAACCCCGAGGGACACGGCGTAGTCGTGGAACTCGCCTACATAAACCGGTTTGGCCTGGCGCCAGCCGGCAACCTGCCGGCGGAGGTGCTCGGCAAGTCCCCGGTTGTAGCAAAACAGCCCCACCCGTTTGCCCTCTTTGGCCAGCCGTTTAGCCTTCTCCACAGCCAGCCACGTCTTGCCGCTGCCTGCGCCTCCTACGAACCGGGCTCTGGGGATAGAACGGCTGCAGTCGAGCAGGACCTTCTGCCGTTCGGTGAGGTGTTCCTGTAGGTCTTCGAGTTCGTCGGCGCTAAGCGACGGATCGCTAGTCGGCTCCAGATCTCCGGAGAGCAGGGGGATGATCCGCTGGGCGTATTTGGGCGCAAGCGAACTTCCGCCCTGCGCCTGGGTCTCGATGGCGGCACGAAGGCGTTCGCGGCAGTCTGTGAGGTCGTCATGGTCCAGGATCAGCGGGCGGGGAACCCCGGCCATTTCCCAGTCATGGGGAACATCGCTGTACGGGAACGCTGCCATGTAGGCGAACCGGCTGACCAACGGTGACCCGATCTGGTCCTTGACCCAGTCCTTGAAGGCATGCTGAGACCCCTGGGATTGCGCGATGGGGCTCTCGATTCGGTGCTTGCCTTGCCGATCGGACTGGTACCACTGGCCCTGATCGACGGAGATCTTGCCGCCCTTGACCTCAATCGCAGCCAGCCCAACGCCCGGCCACAGCACCAAGATATCGATCTCATGCTCTGCGCGCCCGTGGCGCACCTGGACGGAGTGTGCCAGTACGACGTCGTCGGGCAGCTGGGCGCGCAGTGTGTCCCACACGGCTTTTTCGGCCAAGTGGCCGTCTTTGAAGATCGGATCTTCCGGTATGCAGTGCACGGTTCCCCCCTCGTGTGCTGGCGGTGCCAGGTCCTATGAGGAGGTTATCGTGCTGTGAAGCTCACTGGACGGTACCGGACTCCCAGCGCGACACCTGTGTCACTGTTCCCTAGCGCAGCCCATATCGGCACAGTACGACGAGTGCACCTGTCCGTACTGGACCTTGTGGGTTAGGGTTGGGCCCTTTCGAGGATCTGCCTCACATACCCATCCAGAAGTGCGGCGAGTTCGTCGTCCGAGAGGATGTCCAAAACAACATGCGAGCGGGCAGCCAATACCCGGGGGATCAGCCCCCTCATCAGTTCAGTTCGAAGTATGGGCAAGAGCCCGTTCGCTTCAGCCCGCCATACTGCATCCCGGGCTGCCCTTGCTGCTTTTCGGCTTCCCGAAAGCCCAGACCGTTCCATAATCTGCACAAACTCGTCCTCGCCCAATGGAGAACAACCACCGGGGGCCGCGTTCAAGTCCGGCCCGAGAGCCCACGCCCTCCACCAGAGGCGACGGAGTGCGTTTCGGGGTACGCCTATAAGTCGACTCTCGGCTCTCTGAGGGAAACGCCACGGTGAGAGCTCGGGAACCAAGACCAGTGTCAGGAAACTCCAGACACCTTCGACGGCCGCGTCTCCGGGGACAATTCCGAGCTCCTTATATAGGTAGGTGCCCAAGGTGCGGTCGAGATTCTGTTGGGATCGTTGATCGAGCTTTGATGGAAAGCCGAACCCGGACGCGATCTCTCGGAGTCCGACTTGGATCCGTTGTAGCTCCTGTTGTGGAACAGGGATTCCACCGACAGCCGCAGGGGCCGCAGACGGATGGCTGAGGGCACCGTAGCCCACCAATTCAGTGAGACCTTTGTCGGCCAGCTCGGCGATGATTCTGTGCGCGACGTCGCGCGGCAATCGGGGATAGATGTAAATACTCATGAGAGTTTTCCTCTGGTGCTTTGCACGTGGGCCTCAAACTTGGACGGTTCACTGTCCCAGAGTTTCCGGAGTATGTGCGGATCCGAGATTTGTGGCCACAGCTGCAGCAGGAGACATCGGAGAACGGCGGCCACTGAGGGGTCCTCATGGTCGGGTTCCCGGTCCAGAACGGCATCTGACTGCACTGCCAGGACGGCCATCTGGCGGGTCACATCAATGTCCAGCAAATGCTGCAGCTCCTTGTTTTCCGGGGAGTGCAGTCCTTGCAGGAGACGTTTAATTGCCGGCTGTGACGTGTTCATGGACAGACGCACGGCACTCGCGAAGGAGGCTTCCGGGTCGGACAGGTCGGCATCCAGCTGCCAAAGGGCATCGGGAGTGTCCGGGCGTGTTCGCCGGAAATCTTCTGCATCCGTTGGGAACTGTGCCCCGATCCCCTGGAGATAGACATGTGCCGAGTGTTTCCAGAGGATGCTTCCCCGCTGGTGCGGGGCCAAAGGATCCAAAGGGACGGAGGCATCTACGAGGATGAAGGTGGTAAGGGTTAGGCGTCCGCCTAACTCGGTGCCGGGAACATCAAGGTGGAGTGGCACGGGAACATTCGCATCTGCAGGGGCTGCTGCATCCAAGAGCAGGATGTCGGCTTTGGTGGAATCAGATTTGGCTTTGACGACCACCCGGAACTGACTTCCTTCCCCCAACCGGCACTGAGCGAGGATAAGCGGACGGTCTATCGTGACCTGAGCTTGAAGGCTTAGCACAGTCTGGTAATCCCACGAGTCCATCTCTTCCGGAAGCGCTTCGCCGGAACCGTTTCTGGAGAAGAACCACCCTGAATGAACTACGGAATTCGGGTCCGGAGTGTAGAAAGGCGATACGGAGATTTTCATGCAGTACTGCTTTCCACATCCGTTGAAACATCCCAGAGAACACTGGATGCTGATGAACGTTTCGCGCAGATGACTGCGTGTACAGGCTCGTCACCGAAGACTTTGAACTCTGAACGGTGTCCCTCCAAGGTCTCACGGTTGCCCTCGAACTCGGCGGAGACCAGTTCCAGCTGCGGATCCAGCGTGGCGTCACTCGTAGCACCGTCCAGCGCAACCCCCACAGAAACAGTGACGACAGTAACGTCGGCACCTTTAGGCGGTGTCACGAGGCAGCGCAGATAAGAGGCGGTTTGGTTGCCGAGCATTCGGGGACCGGCGTCAAGTAGCTCGATGGACGCCCGCTTCGGGCCTCTCTTGCCTGCGCCGCCACCGCCGGGCGCCCCCGGCCGTCCCTTGCCCTGCCCGGAGGTTCCGATCAAGTGGGAGAGTGCGTTAGCCACCGAGGCTGTACTAGTCGATTCAGCAGCTGCTGCCGGCTTTGGCTTGCCCCACTGCGTCAGGACTGCCTGGTCGATTTCACGGAGGGCTTTGAGCACACGCAACCGCTGGTCGCGGAGAGTGACGAGGTTCGGTTGCCATGAATCATGCGTTGGCGGTTCGGCATGAGCAAATGCGTCGTCCAGGGCATCTTCAGCGCGAAAAACACCGGCCCATTCGATACCTTCTTTGGCCGGCGGACCTTCCCGATACTCAACCACGAGTTCCGGGGAACGTAGCAGCACGGTGTGGTTGCAGGCCCGGTTCGTGAACGGTGAGGCCGGAGGCGGACTGTCAGGATCAACCGGCTTGTGCCCGTCATCGATAGCCACGGGTGTGCTGAAAGGGGGAGTCGGAAACGGAACTGTTGCCAGCCTCCCAAGCCGCTCTTTGTTGCGCTTAATCTCATGGAGCCGAACAACTGCTGTTGGTTCACCACCGTCTCCCCTGAGAGCTGAGTAAGCCGCAACGAAGTGGTTTAGGGGCGGTCTTGAATTCGGTTTCGGAATGGAGATTTCTGAACCGTCGAGGGTTGTTCGGATATCCATGGCCCTATCGTCGCCAACTAGCTTGGGCCAGAGATGCCACAAGACCGACTCGGCAATAAAGGTCATGCCCTGTTGGACGGTTCTGTGTCCGAAGTCAGGATCGAGGATCAGGATGTTCGTTCCCAGCGAGCCTTCATCGATATCCGGCATACCAAGCCGGGCGGCCAGCGTGTCTGCCTCAATGCCCTCCAACGGGACGGGTTCCCTCGAATCATCTTTGCCCCACCAATGGCGCCCTGTATGGAGGATCCCGCCAAGCGCGAACTGACTACCTATACTGCAGGCGATCAACCGGCTCACGGGAGCACCGTTATGCATAGCCCGGCTATGAACAACTATGGTGTGGGGGCGCGAAGCGATGTAGGCAATGGTCTTGCCGAAGCCGTAGGTACCTCCGGTCATGCCGTCGGTGTTGGCCTTGCCCACATTGAGGATGAAGTCGACCCAGTCATAGTTTCCATCCGTCGACTCCAGATGCCCCTGGACTGGTCCTCCAAGTCCCTTCGTATTGCGGTCGGACACATATAGGCCCACTAGGTCCGTACGTTGAAGGGAGTGCGCGAGGGTTGGATCGGGAAGTTTGGAGGCGTTGTGGAAAACGGATTCACGAAGGCAAGTGACAACGCTCGCCGCCAAGGTCTCGGCAGCGATGTTGAAGACCACCGGTGCTCCACTTCCATCACGGGCGTCCCAACTGTTTTGTGCTGTTTCCCTCACCAAGACGGCCAGAGGGTCGAGATTGGGGCGGCCGAGTAGTTTTGCGAACCCGTCAGCCGCCAACCCTCCGCTGGGGGAAAACCGCTCGGGAATCCAATCAAGAATCACTGTCTGCAAATCCCTCAATTAGGGCGAGCGTTTCAACTTGTTCCAAGGGTGTGGGTGGCTCGTTGGTTACATCAATGACGTAGGTTATTGAAACCACTCCCGGCGGAAGCTCAGATTGCTCGAATGAAGGCGGAATCACCCTTGGAAAATGTTCTTGTTTAACGTCGTATAGTCGCTGCTCTTTCAAAGCGAACCTTGAGTTCAGATATGCCTCTCTATGCGAGTCGAAATAACCCGCCCTGCGAAGTTTTCGTTCGAAGAGAGACGATTCCACCCCGAGGTTGAGAATCGTATCGACCATACTGGGCAGCGAATCCCCCGTCGAGGAATGCTCATACCGGGTATAGGCCAGGAACAACCTGCCGGTGTCGTTGTTTGGCGCTTCGAGTTGCTGGAGGCTGCTGATGCCGATCCGGCGTCCTTCCCGGGCAAGGGACGCTTTCACCTCTATGGCAGTATCATCGGCACAAAAATCATGCTGTGACTTATCGGGTCCGTGCCAGTGGGACAGAGCTTGATGGTCTCCTGCGCGAACCAGTCTTTCCAGCAGTTGGAGTTCAGCAAGCAGACCTATCTGCTCAGAAACGTTTAGTTCCGGTCCCGTGGCTGCAGCGAAGAGGGCTTTCCACTCATGGAATGCGTGTGTCACGTCATGTGCAGGAGACTCCGATTCACGAAGCACCTCCAAGAGTTCGCGTGCGAATTGCGTAAAAACAGTATCCAGCCTTCGCACGGTGCAGAACGCACTTAGGTAATCCCGTGACTGAAATTTCACCCTGCTCAAGCGAACCGCCGCCCCGTCAGCCTGGTCGCTCACAGCCTCGCCGGGAAGCAAGGGGATGAGCAGATGACGATCCGACTTCGAGTCGAGCGCTGCCAAAACGTCGCCCGCCTCAACGCTGACGCCGATCGGGTTCGCCTGTGTAATCCCCTGCGTTCCCGTTCCCTCTGCGGAGTTGACCATCCACACTGACAGAAGGTCTGGATATTCGGTCATCCCAGAGCCACCTTGTCGTGAGAGCCTTCAGCATCCACGTAGGTGCTCAGGCTGTCGTCGGCTTCGTCAGTATTGAGCATGGACACATCCACCTGAATCGCGTTCTTCGGCTCCGATCCCGCGGCAGCGGCGGGGAAGGAGAACGCCACACCCACCACATGCTCCGCGGCGTTCAGCTCCTTGCGGCTCTTGAGATGGGGTTGGGGAGCAGAGTCCTTATCAATGGGGTAGATCACCAGGAGCGGACGTCCCTCAGCATTGCGGACTTCCTGTAGCTGAGCATCGCTTGCAACCTTCGCCTGGCTGGCTGTCCACCCCAGATCGAGTACACGATCAACCCGTGACATCAGCGTGCCAATGTTGGCTGTGTCCGGTTCGCTACTGTTGAGCTGTGAACGGGTGATCAGATTCACGTTTTGCTCGAGGCCAAGGTCGAGTGTTTTCGCAGACCCGTCGCTTTGACCGGATTTCGAAACCACTGCAATGTTCCATTCACGGAGCGCCCCGAACTCCAGTTGTGTTTTTACATAGTCGGAGAGCATACCTTCGGACATCTCAGACTTGTCATTAAAATGGTAGTGATCCAGGAAGCTCAATATCGATTCGGCGGGAACCCCCTTGAAAACATCCCCCTGACCGTATACCCCCTTATCAAGAGCCTCATTTTTGGCGGCAGATAGAAGCTCCTTCGTTGCTTCAATGTTTCCCACCAGAATCTCGGAATTGGTCCGGTCGAAATATGTTGTTTGTGGGTGGGTTTCACTGAAGGAGGCTGACGCCTTTATCGCAAACTGCATCTTCAGGGGAGATGTCACCTGCATTCGCGGATGAGTCTGAATGCGCACGGCCACATCACGTGGCGACGCAGCTCCACCCTCGTAGCGCTTGATCTCTGATCGAAGGTCGCTTTCAATCTCTGCCAAGAACTGGAAATCATCCTTAAGCTTGCGGGTAGTCCAGACCCGGGGAAGATCCTCGTAACCACGCCGATACCCGAACCAGCGTCCCATCTGCAGTGCGGAATCATAGGCACCCGCTGTCCTCAGGAAAAACGAGGACACAAGGCCTTCCAAGGTTAGGCCCCGGGAAAGTGTGTTGCCGCCCACGGCAATGACCGTCGCCGGGTCCGCGGCATAAATGAGGCGCTCGGGCGAGGCGCTGTTGTCTGCGACCACCTTCGTGTCAGTGAGTACGTCGGGTAGCAGTCCCAGTAACTCTTCGAATGACGGCGCTACCAGGTTGTGGCGGGCAGCCGGTTCCCGTTGTACTTCGGATTCCCACTGGTTCTGCCACTTCGACGTGTCGCCGCTTTGGAGTTCTTTCTGCAGGTCTTTCACATGTTTCCGGATAACGGGCACCAAAGTGTTCTGAGGGTCGACCCTCATGGTGGTGTGGATCAGCATGCTGGAGTGCTTGGCCTCTCCGTTTCTAAACCGGCGCGCAGCCGTAGCCAGCAGGAACCAGCGGATGGCGTCGGACAGGCTGGGGGTCACTTTGGGGGAGTAGGGGCTCTTAGAGCTGGATTTGTATGCTTCCGCTTCGGCGTCAGGCACGAACCGGATCATGTCGTGGCCCTGGTCCTCGGAGCTCTCTTCCGGCTCAGCCACGGCGGCTCCGAAGAGTTCTTCGGAGCCGAAGTATCCGGCCGGCTTGGGGAGGGAATAGATGAAGTCCCGCGGATAAATGTTCTGTGGATCTGCGGGATTGGCCAGAACGTTGGCAAACGGCGTGGCGGTATATCCCACGTACGCCACACGGGGCAATCCCAAGAGATCGACGAGCAAGCCGTTAATGGCTGTTTGATCGAGCTCTGCATCTCGTGCGGAGTTCGGACTGGCCTGGTCTGCCTCGTCGTCGATGATGAGCACGGGACACTTGTTGAGACCCCCCTTTTCATGGGCGTCCAAGAGCCAGTCGCGAAGATTTGTGAGCCGCGAAACGTTCTTTTTTACCACTGCCAACAGCCGCAACTGTGACCCGGCAACCAATGGAAGCGCTTTGACCGGATTGCCGAAATCGCCGAATTCATCTGTTAGCTGGACCCAGTCTGCCGGTCTCAAATCGCAAAGCTGACTGTCGAGGCGCAGCTGGGTCTGGCGGCGCAGGGAGTTATGCACGCCGGAAAGGACGATGAACAGTCTGTAGCCTGCATCAGCGGCCTTCGCGATGGTTGCAGTGAAATTGGCAGTTTTACCCGACTGGACATAACCGAGCACCATTCCGCGTGTCCGGATGGTTTCGCTGTGCGGGTCGGCCAGTAGGGACACGACATCTGTGGAGGTCTTGTCGAGGGACGGAACGGCATTGGCCCAACCCGGGTCGGCTTGCAGTTTTGCCTTGAGGCTCGGCCAGAAGACATCATGGGGTTGGGGGCCGGCATACCATGGCTCTGTTTCCGATTCCTCATCGAAAACGGTGACGCCGTGAGCGTCCGCGAGTCTTTGCTTGATGATCAGGTCGCGTTCGGTAAGGACGTCCTCGACCAACCCGTCATTGTTGAGCATAATACGCAAAGTATTTATGGCAGCGTCTTTGGAAACACTGGTTTTCATCAGAACTTCGAGAGTTTCAAGCGCCGCGAGTCCTTGGGCGTTTAGGGCCATTTTTTATCCTTGAACTTGATACGGGAGTAAGTAACCGGGAGGTGACGCGTCACCAAGGACTAAAGAGGGTAAATCCCCGTTCGTTGGCATTGGCAACCAGCTGGATGAGCCTGGCAGCCTGCCGTTCTGAAGGGACTCCGGACTTTCGTCCTGTCATAAGTCCCAGGATGCTCATATCGGTAGGGGAAGCGACCCTGTTCATGCCGGCAAACCCTTCCAGCGCCTTCCAATGCTCTGTGGGGATCTCATAGAGCCGGGTTTGCAGGCCGATTCCATTGTCTACCTTTTGGTTCGCCTTGGCAGCTTTGCCGCGGGCAGCGACGGTGGCGGCGTCAACCAAAGCCGAGAGGAAATCAGCGGGCAATGTGTAGTGCATGGCCTTGACGGTGTCCCAGCACTGCGCCTTTTTGGCCCACTCCGTGACGTTCGTTGTGCTCCGATGTTCACTGGTGAGGACCTCCTGGACAAGGCGTCCCACCTGGTTGGCGACGACCAGCACGGACTCCGGGACGGCTTGTGCGGACCACACGGCATCAAAATCGAAGACCTTGCCTTGTCCCTGCTGCTCTACCAGGCTAGCAATCTTGGCAACCGTGTAGGCGGCAATGTTCGCCAAGTACGCCTTGCGATACCAGTCAGCATTCTTGATGACGTTCCTGACCTCAGCGAAGAGGATGCCTTTGGCCACCGTCTGCTTAAAGTACTGTTCGTTGAACTGGTCTGGATCCTTATCCCAGCTCTTAGCCACGATATCGGCAAAGGCAACGAAGTTTTTCTGTGCTCCCGCGCTCACGGTGTGGGGGCGCTGGTCCCACGACATAAGGTATTTGGCCAATGCCGGTTTATCGAACTTTTGTGACTTCGGATTCAGATTTTCGAAACGGACGGCCTCAGAGCGTGAAAGCTTGCTGCGTTCATTTTCATATTGCCCGCGAGTACGTTCGTAGTACCAATGGGTGCTGTGGACGGCACCGGAACGGGACGGGACAAGGACCTTGCGCGAGAGCTCAGCTAGGCGGACGTGGTAAGGACTGTTGGAGAAGAAATCGGCAGAGCTGACTGCGTTCTGGCTGTTAGCAAACCGGGAGATATTCGGTATAAGTTCGGCGGCGAGCTCAGGTGCGACGACTACTAGCTTCATTTGTACAAAAACGCCGTCCAAAACTACATCGGATTTCGTTTCCCTCTGCACGAAGAATAGTGACGCCGTGGTTTGGCCACCGTTTACTATTTGTAGATCCTCGATCGAAGTAAGCGCGCTTCCATCCTCAGAGGTTGTAACACTCGTTGCTGTCGCAGTTACTCCGTTGTTAAACGCCATGAAGTTCTGCGGAGCGGAATGGATCGTCGCGCGGATGCCCTTGTTGATCTTTCCTCTATTGCTGAGGTAGGACCTTACGTTGCTTTCAAGCAGTCGGCTTCCATGCTTCCCATACAGTGAGGACAGGACTCGGCCGGGGACAGAGGCCAGATAAGTCGCAAACTCGGGCGTGGATTCCACGCGAAGCGCAGGAATTCCTTGGCTGGCCCACTCGGTGAGGTCGATCTGAAGAGGCTCATGGCCGCTTTGGGATTGGTGGAGCTGGTGGAAACGCTCCACATCCCAAAGATGGAAGTCCACCGGAATCCCGTGGACGTCTTCAGAGGGCAGGGACCGCAGACGATCACTCAACCTGGCGTCCGTCATGAGATAGAGACGGTAACGTGAAACGTTCCTGCCTCTGCTCCGCAGATCCCATGCGAGCTGGTATGCCGGTGAACTTTGCTCCCGCCCCTGCGTGAAGCTCCCGTCGAGTGCATCCAGCAGGAAGTAGTGAAGGGCCCTGAGGGCCGCTTTTGCATCGGGCGCGGAGAGCGTTTGAATGGTCTCCGTCCCGTAATGGACGCTTGCGACGATGGCAATACTGTTATCTGCGTTCTCGAGGTCGTAGCCGTTGACCTTGAGTTTCCGCTGATTGGTACCCGAGCCCTCGAAGTCCAAAACTTCGATGTCATCGAACTCGCCTGCTTCGGTAAGTATTTCTCCGCAGTGCCTAGTAAAGGCGGTAGCGACGAATTCGCCCTCGGCGTTAGCCAAGGCGCCGACAGCAGCGGCCTGCTGCTGGTAGTAGCTCTCAATATCCATTTGTCCCCATTTGTCTGATGATGATCCTGAAGGATCGTTGTGCTGCTGCTAAGCGAGTTGTTCGTAATCCGAGACCCAATAACGCTGGGCTACGCGGTTTAGTAAGTACTTGGCGCGGCCGTTGCGCCCGCGCGGGTCATAGTCGGTTTTCGGCAAGGCAACCTTGAGAGCCATAAACGGAAGATGTTGTTTCTGCGCCTCTTCAAGGAAGCGCATCGATTCAACAGCGTCCTTTGGTAGCTCGGCCAAATCTTCTACCTCAATGGTTCGATTCTGCTCTTGACCGCCTGCGCTGATATACACCGGGTAAATCAAGAGCTGAGGTTTACTGAGGTGGCCGTAAAACGCGGTTTCAGGAATCGATTTTTTTGCGTCTTGGCCGAGCTCCTTGAGAGCATCCATGTATCTCCCGGAAGCTTGCTGCTCGATCTCTTGGTCGAGGAGTTTCTGCAAATCGTCAGGTCCCGCCAGGCGGCCCCGCTTACCACTGACCCAGAGCGAGGATCCTCTCGACGTTCCATCCTTAGAAAACAATGGACGAAGGAGCATCTGTCGTTCGACGGGGTAACACCCGCTGAGCGGGCCGAGGGTTAACGGAGCGTTTCGTTTCACCGAGCCATTGACAACTATGATGTCCCACTCTTGGAAAAGTTCACCTTCGCTGCTTCGCACCATGCGTTCCAAGCTTGCACCGTTGAATAGGATGTCGTCCGGTGCTGCCGAAAAGCGGAGGAGTGCGTCGGCGATCATATCCTTGGGAACGGAGCGAACCCGCGCATACCCCCGCCTGGTCGTGTCGACGGTGCAGTCGTTTCCCACCGCGTCGCTCAGCAGCTTGACTATGGAAGTGTGGTTTTCCCTCTGGAGTTCAACACTTGTGGAGAGTTTCGTGGTTTCCAAGTTGCGTCCCAGCAGGTTGATTTCCTTTGGGGCGGACATGGCGTGCCTTGACTTGTTCCTTGCGGTGATCAGGAGTGATTGGGGGTGCTGTTGCACGGCGAGGCCGAAGTCACGGGGGATCATTTTACTTCGGCGCATATAGGCGAGATCCACGCGGAGCTCTTCCACCGCTGTAGCGATGAACCTGTAGTCTCCAGCTGTACTTTCGCTGATCCAAAGCTTGCAAATGTCCTGGTACCCATCCCGGTACCCGAACCATCGCGCCATCTGCATCATAGTGTCGGCAGCGGCAACATTCCGGTGGAAATAACTGACCACGAGTCCGTCCAAGGTCAGGCCCCGGCTGAGCAGGTCACCACCGATGGCAATCTGCCTCTCCGGCACTTCATCATCGAACTCGGTGTGATCGATCCCTGGTGCGGAGTTGTACACCTTGACGCGGACTTCTGCGACTGAAACCGGCAGTGCGGACAAAACACTTTCCCAAGAGGTGCCGTTCGCGCTGTATTGGCGCGTGAATGTTCCCTTCAGCTGATCCAGCAGCGGATGCGTCCGCCCTGCAGCATAAGCTGCAGCATGCAGTTGAATGGCTGTTTTGTACTGAAAGAGCGCTTCGCGCAGTGCGTCTGCCACGTGGTTTTGGACATCGGTGAAGCGCGATACGTTCACCAGCATGGAACGTTTTGCGGGTGCTTTCAGCCGATGGTCCAAGATGGCGTTGGCCAGTAGGAAAGTGCGGAGCGCTTCCTCAAGGCTCGAAGGCAGGCCCTCGGGGCGTTGAAGTTTCTTGTGTTTCAAGGGAAGCCAGCGAACAGCGTCTTGGAGTTTCTGGACCTGGGTTCCGGGTTCATCCGGCGCCCGCCCGAATACCGCCCGGACGCCGACGTAGTTACTGGGAGCATCGAGGGGGTAAATGAAATCTTCGGGAAACAGGTCGGGCAGTTCCTGGCCATCCTCGGTGAGGCAAGCCGTTGCCTCATCATCGATGAAGATGTTGGCAAAGGGCGTCGCGGTAATAGCCAGGTAAGAGGACCGGGTAAACAGGTTCAGAAGCCGCCTGATTGCTGCGTTTATTGCAGTGGGATCGTCGCTTTCGTCGTTGGTGTTGACCGATGCGTAGTCGGATTCGTCATCAATCAGCAACAAGGGTAAATCGATCCTCTGGTGGCTGCCGGCTTTTGCCTGGGCCCATCCTTGCACTGCCTTGAGGACGTGCGTGTTCTTCTTGACCACAAACACCAACGGCGGGGAGGTAGGCGTAGGCAGGGCTACGTCGCCGGCCGTTCGGCTGACCTGAAGGTAATCCATCAGGGTCGTGGTGAGGGATGTGGCATCTGCGATCTCCCGATCCACGTTGCCAATACCAATATGCACGTCTCGGGGAACGCGTGCTCCGTTATGCATCCCGGTGAGTGTCGTGTCCCTGCCGATGAACCCCTCGTCGATCCGGGAATGGGTTTGCTGACGGAGGTATTCGGTGTTCCCGGAGAGGATGACGATAACGCGATATCCTGCGTCGGCTGCCTTGTTCATCAGGGCAAGATAGTTCTGGGTTTTCCCCGACTGTACGTCGCCAATAACTAGGCCTCGGCGATTCCAGAAGCCGGTCATTCTCGGGTCCCCGGCAAGGTCGAGGATTTCGTCGCTGAAGTGATCTAGTCTGTCGAGAACTGCGCCCGAACGCCCGGCGTCGGAAAGCATATGCCGGTAGGCGAACCACCTTCGCCATACGATGTCAGCCTTGCTCTTCTGCAACCACGGTATGTGATCATCCTTGACGAGCGGACCACCCTCGCTCGAGGAACCGGTGGCGGTCAGCTTTTGTACCCAGTGCTCCACCAACTCGTCCATTTGCGATTCGGTTGAACCCGTCGGAAGCCGCGTACGTGCACGATCGAAAGACAATCGAATCTCATCTGCGGTGAGGTCCGGACGGTATTCATCGGTGTCGGAGTCTTTGAGGAGGGACAGTGCGGTAGCCTCGACCGAAGAGACTGGAAATAGGAATGCGTCCGTCATTCTAGAACTCCGTCCCGTAAGCAGTTTCACGCAAGGCCGCCTCGGCGCGGGGGTGCTTGTCGAACGGTTCCGAGGTGAGCATGGCTTTGACAAAGGCTTCCGGGGCGAGCGTGGTCTGAAGCTGTCCCCAGAGCGCCCTTGCCAAATCCCTAAGGTCTTGGTCCTGCACCTCCGCGCCGGAGTGGGACAGGTCCTGCCCCATCTTGTTGTAAACATCCTCGATGGGAAACGTTCGCTCCATGAGACTCAGAACGGTTTCCAGGGCCGCGGACTCATGACGATCGAACGTGCTGCTGAGCGCGATCAGTGCAGGGTGATTTCTGTTGACCTCGTAACGGAACGACTCAGCGTCGGAGACGGCATTCCAGATATGTGTGATGGGACTGCGCTCTGTTCGCCCGCGATAGGTGTGCGCACGCTGGCTTGGACCCACAATTGTGGCTGCAACGGCACGAAGCCGGTCCCTGATAACGGGTGGAGGTACGGCTTGGGCCTTCTTGATGTCCAGAGACCATAGATGGTCCAGGGAATTCGGAACATCCACTTGCACCCGTGCCAGCTTGCCTAATTCCTGTTTCGGAGCCACGCGGAACCACGTTCCCCAGATGACAAGGCGCATGGCACGGTAAATATAGAAACCCTGGCTGTCGCGCAATGAGCCGTTTACATGGGCCTTCCTACGGTCCGACGGCGACATCATGTTCAGGTGCGGAAGAGTATAGGGACGCAGTTCAATAGTGCCTTGGTCCAAAGATATGCGTTCCAGCGGGCCGATTTGGGTGGCCTTGTGATCCTTGAGCAGGGGATCAGTCGCAGGGACGGACGTAAAGTTCAGACGGATATCGAGCGGCCGTCCGTGCTCGCCTGCCAGGAACCTGTGGAAAACAAGTCCCAAGTGAGAGGCCGCTCGCATCATGGCCTCGTCCATTGAAGCAATCGAGTTACCACTGGTGTTTTCAAGCTGGTCCAGATCCTGCCAAAGGATCATCGTTCCGTGATCCAGGGCTTCGAGCGCTGCGTACTCAGGGAGGGCTTGGTACTCTTCCGGTGCAAGTCGCAGGAGGCTCCAGCTGGAGGAGCTGCTGAGGTAGTCCAAGTCCCACCTGAAAGCGTGCACCTCGCGGCGCTGTTTCGTCACCAGAGTAAGCTTGCGGCACTGGGAAATGGATGCGGTCTTGAGTCCGAGACCGAATCGTCCAAGATCGTGGCTCGCACGCAGGTTTCGTGAGTCATTTCCTGCCAAGCGCATCGCATCCTGTGCCTCCAGCTCGGTCATGCCCAAGCCGTCGTCGATGATGGCTACGTAGGGCTCACCGGCCGCGGAAAACCGAATGTCCACCGTTTCTGCGCCGGCTGTGATCGAGTTGTCTACGAGGTCAGCCAACGCGGTTTCCAAGTTGTAGCCAACGGCTCTCATGGATTCCATGAGATGCGGTCCAGGCAGCAGTGTGATCGCGTCCGTCAAGGGTCCCCCAGAGCTAAAATGCGATTAGTACTTCTGAAGATCAGAGTATCGCCACGCGGTGACATTCCTGTTAATGCGACACAGCAGCCTGAACGCATGGACCCAGATAGCAACTCTTCTCAGTTCTCAGCGAACCCCCAGGACTTCTGCAATCCTGCTTGCGATCTTTCTGGCCAGCAGGGGAGGAACTGCATTCCCCACCTGTGTGTATTGCTGCGTGCGGTTTCCTAGGAAGACGTAGTTGTCGGGGAAGGTCTGCAGCCGCGCAGCCTCGCGCACGGTAAGGCTTCTCATCTGTTCATGGTCCGGGTGAATGTAGTAGTGCCCGTCCTTGGCGATGTGGGACACGACGGTGGACGAGGGCCTTCCCCACGCCTGGACGCGGAACCGATCCTCGAACGGGACGACTACGTTGTTGATGTTGTTGTGCTTTGGCCAATGGGCAGCCGGCAGACTGCGGACCTTGGGGCTTTGACCATCGGCTGTAACGAGTGCAGCCAGCAAGTAATACCGAACCAAGTCTTCGAGCATGTGTCCCCGGGCTTCGTGGTTCCAAGTGACGGGGGCCGCATCTTCACGGAGCCACTTTTGAAGTTCACCGGCTGCTGAGTCCTCGGCGAAAGGTTCTGCGGGTCGGACGGCCGTCGACCTGGTGCCGAGCTCATAAAGTCTGGGAGCAGCCGCCTGTTCCTTTCCGGGAAGCGCCCGTAGGGACTTGTGCGCCTGCTGGCGGATCCTTGCCCAGTCTTCCCAAGTGGCCTGCGGCTGACGGGAAATGCCGGAACGCAAGTGAGGCAGGCTCCAGATGGCGTCCTGAACGGTAACCGCCTCACGGGGTTCAAGTACTTTTGGTGCCGGAAGCTGGGCATCCCGGCGCAGGCCCACAATGATGACACGGTGGCGCTTCTGGGGGATTCCGAACTGCTCTGACTTGATGATGAAGTCTGTGGGCTTGAGTTCGCCCGTGTCGCTGCTGACCACCATCGAGTGAAGGTCGTACCCCGGCCCACGCAGATCCTGCTCGATCAGTTCGAAAATCTTGCCGTCGCCGCTCTTGGAAGAGAGCATGCCCTTCACGTTTTCCATAACGAATACCGCAGGGCGGAACTCAGTGATGATGTGCAGGTATTCCTTGTAGAGGAAGTGCTTGTGGTCGTCCTTGAACGTTGCGTCGTGCTTTCGCCGGGAGCGTCCGGCCATGGAGTAGGCCTGGCACGGCGGCCCGCCAATGAGGACCCATTCGGAGGCGTCCTTCAGAGATTCGCGGATCAACGCGTCGGACTCTGGACGGCTGTCTTCACTCAGGGTGAACTGTCGGACTTCGTCTTCTGCGTGCGCGAAAGCTGCGGCCACCTCCGGCGCCACACGCATTTCGTCGTAGGTCACGTCCTTGGCAAGGAACCGTTTGTAGATCTCAGGTTGACCTTCAGGCAAATCGAGAAGGAACCGGTGAGCTGCGCGTAGGGTCAGAGTCTTGACCGCCGACGTCTCCATCTCGATCGACAGAACTGTTTTGAAGACCCGGTTGCCGTCCTGATCGCGGATGCTGGAGAAGCCTTCGTTCAGGCCGCCAGGGCCAGCAAAGATGTCAACGACGGGGATCACGGTTTCCTCCAAAATGAGTATGGCTCTCCAGGTTACCAGGCAGGTACGAGGGGCCTAGTAATCTTACCGGGCTCTGCGCATTCGTCTGTGCCCAGTCAACCAGGCCGCACTGACAGTCCGGTCACCGCGGCTCGGCTCTAAACGGAGCCCAGGACCCACGCCCGATGCTAGGTCAGCTCCCAACCGCCGACCTAGGCAACGGGTCCGGATCACCAACCATCGTCACCGAGCTCACGACAACCCGGCATAGACTTGCTGAACTGGAAAAGGCCGTGGAAGACGGGTTCCCGTACCTGCCATCCGGTTCGCAGATCATCCTGGACCGGGTGGCACAGCAGACCGTGCTGGCCAACATCCGGGACCAGCTCCGGGTCAACCGGAAACAGCTGGTGGCCGAGGTTCGGTCCTACGGCGAGCATCTGCTGGAGGACTATCTCCGGGAATCGGGACGGGACCTGCCCGATGTGTACCGCAAAACGGGGGATTCCTGGACCTCTCTGATCCGGGAAGCCGGGTTGGTGGACATCAGCCAGGCGCACGATGTCGTACTGGCCTCCCAGCTCAATGAGACCTCGGAGCTGGAAGAGGACCTGCTGCGCCGGATGACAGCGATGCTCTGCGTCGATGATCCGGAACGGGCGGAGACATACACGAAACTGGTCTCGGAGGATGCACCCCCCTATGCGGAGCTGAGCGACAGGGAGCAGATCCTGGCCCGGATGCTCTTCTTTGCATTGTGGCCGAATGGGGGAGGGCACACATCGTACGACGCCGGGCTCCAGTTCCTGCGCAGCTATCCGTTGGTCTGTGCGGAGATCCGGCAGTTGGCAGCCCTGGGCGTTCAGCGTTCCGGATATGCGCCCAAGGGGCTTGGTCTGGGGATGCAGCAGGTTCCGTTGTATTCGCACACAACATACCGGCGGGAGGAAGTCCTTGCTGCCCTGGGGTACTTCGGGCTGGGTGGCAAGACGAGCCACCGGGAAGGCGTTGCCTGGTGCGAGGAAACGAAGACCGATGCGTTCTTCGTGACGCTGGAGAAGGACGAAAAAGAACGAGCGGCGTCCATCATGTACAAGGACTACGCGATGAGTCCTGAGGTGTTTCACTGGGAGTCCCAGAACACGACGTCTCCGGAGAGCGTGACCGGCCAGCGGTACATCAACCACAAGGCTCTGGGATCGAAGGTTCTGCTCTTCACCCGGCCTCGACAGCGGGATGAGAACGGGATGACGATGCCGTACACCTGCCTTGGGCAGCTGGACTACATGTCGCACTCAGGGTCGAAGCCGGTCGGCATTGTGTGGAAACTGCACCGGGCGATGCCTGCGGATGTTTATGTTGAGGCTAGTGCTGTGGCGCATTGAGTCCTTTGGCAACCCATCGGCACAATGGTACTCAGCTCAAGAAGCTCACGCATTCCCGATGGCCGAGTCATTTATCCCTCTGCGCAGCTCGGGCAACTGACGGGTGTGACGTCATGCACCCGAGAACGTAGGTCGGGACAGCGTGAGGGCAGCCCCTGTCCGCCTAAGCAAACCGCTGCACGCAGCCCCACTTGACGCCGGAAGGGAAAAGGCACGGTGCGCCTCTGGCCCAGCGGCACAGGTATTCTTGGAACGTGCTTACCTCAACTGACAGAGACTCGGCTTACCGAGACCTGCTTATCGCCCCCCTCCGTGATTGCGCCGACTACCTACCCAAAATGGGCGGGTCTGAACCTGTAAGCTTCGACTCATTCCAAGTTATCTATGGAAGCGATCCTCTGTACCACTGGGTTGGACTCGATACAGAAATGATGTACGCCGCGCATAAAGCAGCTGGCGGCATGACCTCCATCTACCGTCAGCTGGGGATCGGATGTGAGCGTCTTTTCCGTGAAGTCATAAAAGACACGTTGTCTCTATCTGAGGAGCAAGTGAAGTGGCGGTATCAAGTTCCGATCGACGACACGGACAGGCTCAAGACACTAACGCTTGATGGCAGGATTGAGCTCACGGACGTTGTGGATGACGACCAACGGAACCGAATCAGCGCCTGGATTGATCACCAACGTGCGCGTCTGAATATTACCCAGGAACTAAAGGGAGTCGTTTTTGAAGTCCGTCAGGGGTACAAATCCGCGGACTCAAAACGCCAAAATGGAGATCTCAGCAACAGTGCTCAAGCCTTAGGGCGCGGGTACATAATGGGGTTGGTTCTCATGTCCACGCAGATGAATCGCGCAGTTCGCGCTCGATACGAATTAGCAAATATACCGGTTCTTCTGGGCACCAGCGGAGACGAAGACAACGCCACTAGCACCTTTGCATTCTTTCGGGATGTAATCGGATATGATCTGGGGGACTTCTTTGAGCGTAACTCCGATTCGATGCGCGCAGAGGTAATCCAAATTCTCGAAGAACTATTGTCAGCATGACTTCTGATCTGCAGAATCCACACTTGACATATAAGGCGAATGCTGGCGTTGGGAGGCATGGGTGGCTACGACTCACGCCCGCCTACGGGGTACGTCTTGTCCGAGAAAAAATAAGCCTGCTACCGCCAGGCTCGATTATTACCGACCCGTTTTCCGGTACAGGAACGACACCGCTGGCGGCTATGGAACTAGGGCACTATGGCCAGTCATTGGATGTAAATCCGTTTCTGATTTGGATGGCAAACGCCAAGATGTCTCATTATTCGGAAAACGACATCAGCAACGGGTGGAAGTATCTCGGTATCATTCGAGAAGAAGCAAGCAAGCTCCACGCTGATATGAGTCTTTGGCAGCCCAACATTTTCAAGATTGACCGGTGGTGGTCTGCTGGGAGTTTGCAGGCACTCAAGGCCATTGCGCACGTGATATTTGAATTCTTGCCCGATGATCGCTCCCGTAATTTGCTTCTTATTGGCTTTTGTCGCGCTTTGATCGATGCCAGCAATGCGGCATTCAATCACCAATCAATGTCCTTTAAGGAAAATTCAAAGGATATCACCTCTTTTGAAATTAAAGTTTTTGAGGCCACCCTTGATATTTATGCACAGGAGGCCGGTGAGATACTAAAAAGTGCAAGCCAGGACTTGCCAGGCGTAGGAATAGCCTATGAAGGAGACTCCCGCGAGATGGAGAATCCCCTGAAGCCCGCTGATTTGCTAGTAACGTCTCCACCATATGTCAACAGAATGTCTTATATTCGTGAGCTGCGGCCATATATGTACTGGTTGAAGTACTTGGATGCTGCCTCTGATGCAGGGGACCTGGATTGGAAGGCCATTGGTGGTACTTGGGGATCCGCTACAAGTAAGCTGAACTCTTGGCGACCCAGTGAGACTGGAACTCCTGTTGACGCCTCAATGGATTCCGTTCGCGCACGGATCGCTGCGGATGGCGAGAAGAACGGGCCGCTTTTAAGCAATTACGTGGGTAAGTATTTTCATGACATGTGGAGTCACTTCAATGCGACTTTACAGCACGTCAAACACGGTGGATCTGTTTCTTATATTATCGGAAATTCGACTTTCTATGGTCACGAGGTGCCTGCACATGAATGGTATGCGTCCATGCTGAGCGAAGTGGGGTATGTCGACGTCGAAGTGAAGCCGATCCGAAAGCGTAACTCAAAGAAGGCCTTGTACGAATACGATGTAACAGCCCGAAGGCCACAATAGCGGGGATTTTCTTGCTCTAGAGGAGTTCCTCTTGAGCTGTTGCTCCGCAGCGATTCGGTAGGCGCTATTCTAAAGCGTTCTGGCCGCACGACCATCCACAGAGTTGGAAGACCAATCATGCTTAGGATGTTGACTTTGCATGATTATCCCCGCTTTTTCGGCTCTTCGCGGTTGATGGTGAAACAGGTTCCGTGTCTTGAAAGCTAAAGGGCTCGTAGCCCTGCTGTGATGGATGTTCTCTACGCATTCATCAAGAGTCAGGAGCTACGAGCCTTGATCGAGCCTACTTCCCCGCGCCCCGATGCTGCCACCACCATCTTCAACCTGCCCGACTACCGTGTCACCGGGACCGAGATCCTCGCCTGCGGGCAGCGCCGGATCAGTGTCGAAACCACCACCGAGGCCGGTTGCCCGTCCTGCGGGGTGATCAGCACCC
>NZ_LKIU01000005.1:0-79396 GCF_001307035.1 Arthrobacter sp. Edens01
CCGGGACCCTGGCAGCAGGTTCCCGGCCGGTAGCGGCGGTTTGAAAGGCAAGCAGCCCAGAACCGTGGTTACTAGGGGAGCATCCAGCCGAGGACCGGCGTGGACTGCAGGAAGACGACGGTGCAGAGCACCAGCAGCAGGGCAACGCTCCAGCCAACAACCTTGCGCAGGAGCACCGATTCCTGGCCGTCCAGCTTCACGGCGGTGACGGCAATGGCCAGGTTCTGCGGGCTGATGAGCTTGCCAACGACGCCGCCGGTGGTGTTAGCGGCGACCAGCAGGTTTGGATCGATCCCGGCTTCAATGCCTGCGGTCTGCTGCAGGCGGGCGAAGAGGGCATTGGCGGAGGTGTCCGAACCGGTCACGGCGGTGCCAACCCAGCCGAGGACGGGGGAGAGGAAGGCGAAGAACGCGCCGGTTCCAGCCAGCCAGGTGCCGATCGAGACGGTCTGCCCGGAGAAGTTCATGACGTAGGCCAGGGACAGCACCGAAAGGATGGTCAGGCCTGCCCAGCGCATGTTCCAGACGGTCCGGCCGATTTCGGCCACGCCGTTGCCCACGGTCATCCGGTAGCGGCCGCCGTCGTCGTACTTGGAGTACACGAAGGAGACAATCAGGCCCGTGATCAGCAGCAGCGTGCCCGGGGTGGAGAGCCAGTTGAACGTGTAAATCGTGGAAGAAACAGGCTCGCCGGCGGCGTCAACCAGGCGCTCGTGCAGGATCGGCCACGGCACCTTGATGTCGGTGGAGGCCAGGAACGCGGGAATGTCCACGCCGATCTTCCAGAGCTTGGCGATGCCGAAGATGATGATCACGAGGAAGTACGGGAACAGGGCCAGCCAGGTACGGGAGCCGGTCAGCGAGTTCTCGTCGCGGACGGCAGCGGGGCGGCCGGCGGAGCCGGAAGCGGAACCGGTGCTGCCGGAACCGGCAAGGGCCATGGCGGGCAGGCCCATCCGGACCCGGGCACCTTCCAGGCCCTTGGGCTGCCAGAACCGCAGGAAGACGACGGCGGCACCAAGTCCGGCCAGGGCTGCAACGATGTCGGTCAGTTCGTAGGAGAAGAAGGTGGAGCACAGCACCTGTGCGCCGGCGAAGGCAACACCGGTTACGACGGCGGCGGGCCAGGTTTCCTTCATGCCTCGGAATCCATCAAGGATGAAGACGAGGATCAGCGGTACAACTACGGCCAGCAGGGGAGCCTGCCGGCCAACGACGGTACCGATGTGGTCCGCGTCGAGGCCGGTGAGGTTGGCTGCCGTGGTGATCGGAATCGCCATTGCACCGAACGCGACCGGCGCCGTGTTGGCAACAAGCACGGCGGCGGCTGCCTTCATCGGCTTCAGGCCCAGGGCAACCAGCATGGTTGCGGTAATCGCCACGGGGGCGCCAAAGCCTGCCAGGGCCTCCAGAAGGCCGCCGAAGCAGAACGCCACGAGGATCGCCTGGATCCGGACGTCTCCGCCGCCGATCACGTCGAAGACCCTTCGGAGGTCCTCAAAGCGGCCGCTAACTACGGTGATCTGGTAGAGCCAGATGGCCATGATGACAATCCAGACCACCGGGAACGCGCCGAAGACGGCACCCTGGGTCGCGGAGAGCAGTGCCAGGCCGGCCGGCATCTTGAAGGCCCAGATGGCGACGGCGATGGCCACCAGCAGGGACAGGCCGCCCGCCACATGGGCTTTCACCTTCACGAACGCCAGAAGGATGAAGAAAGTGAGCAGGGGGATAAGTGCCACGATGGCGGATGCGGCAACGCTGCCGAATACCGGGTCGGTGGTGGCGGTGAAGTGATCCACAGGGGACCTCCGGGAGTGGTGAACTGGTAGGAAGGTGGTCTGACCACAATGGTCAGACCATGGAACTCTAGCGCACTCGCGCGGTGCGTGTGATCATGGCCACCCGCCCTTGGCTCTTTGGTGTGTTGCAAGCAACGTGCCTAGTATGGTCTGACCACACGAGCTCCGGGGCATCCCCGCTGAGAGGCACCGATGAGAATTGCACTATTTGCCACCTGCATCGTGGATGCGATGTATCCGCGCACGGCACGCGCCACTGTCACCATCCTGGAGCGGCTGGGACACGAGGTGGTGTTCCCGTCCGGCCAGACCTGCTGCGGCCAGATGCACGTCAACTCGGGCTATCTGCCCGAAGCCGTGCCGGTTGTCCGCAACCACGTAGCTGCCTTCAACCCGGCTGACTACGACGTCGCCGTCGCACCTTCCGGCTCCTGCGTCGGGTCAGTGAAACACCAGCATCCGATGGTCGCCCGTTCCGCGGGGGATAAGGAACTCGAAGCACAGGCCGAAGCAGTCGGTGCCAAGACCTACGAGCTTTCCGAACTGCTGACCGACGTGCTCGGGGTGACCAACGCCGCTGAGCAGCTTGGCTCCTGGTTCCCGCACAAGATCACGTACCACCCCAGCTGCCACGGCATGCGCCTGCTGCGCCTGGGCGACCGCCAGCTGAACCTGCTGCAGAGCGTCGGCGGTATTGAAGTTGCCGAGCTCCCGCAGGCCGACCAGTGCTGCGGCTTCGGCGGAACCTTCTCGCTGAAGAACGCGGACGTTTCCTCCGCGATGCTGGCGGACAAGGCTGAGAACGTCAAAGCCACCGGAGCCTCCCTCTGCTCCGGCGGCGATGCTTCCTGCCTGCTGCACATTGGCGGCGGCCTCTCCCGCGAAGGCAGCGACGTCACCACGCTGCACTTCGCCGAGATCCTGGCCAGCACCAGGGAGAATCCGGTTTCAATTACAGGCGACGTCCTGGTCAGCGGAAAGGCTGCCCGATGAGCACCTATCTGGGAATGCCCACGCTGCCCGTCTACGGCCAGGGCAACCTGAACGCCGTCGAATCCTTCCCCACCGCTGCCCGGCGGGAACTGAAGAACGAACAGCTCCGTGCCAACCTTGGGCACGCCACCCACACCATCCGCGACAAGCGGCTTCGGGTAGTGGGCGAACTGCCGGACTGGGAAGACCTGCGGGATGCCGGCAGCGCCGTCAAGGAATCCGTTATGGCACGGCTGCCTGAGCTGCTGGAGCAGTTCGAAGCCAACTTCACCGCGCGCGGCGGCGTGATCCACTGGGCCCGCAACGCAGACGAAGCCAACGAGATTGTCCGCGACCTGATCCGCGCCGAAGGCGTGGACGAGGTTGTGAAGGTCAAGTCCATGGCCACGCAGGAAATCGGCCTGAACGAATACCTCGAAGAGCAGGGCATTGCCGCATATGAGACTGACCTCGCGGAACTGATCGTCCAGCTGGACCACGACAAGCCGAGCCACATCCTGGTTCCGGCCATCCACAAGAACCGCACGCAGGTGCGGGACATCTTCCTGCGTGAAATGCCGGAGGTCGACCCCAACCTCACCAACGAGCCTGCCAAACTCGCCGAGGCCGCCCGCGCCCACCTGCGCCGCAAGTTCCTTTCCGCGAAGGTGGCCATCTCCGGTGCCAACTTTGCAATCGCCGACGCCGGTACCCTCGCCGTCGTTGAATCCGAGGGCAACGGACGTATGTGCCTGACGCTGCCTGAAACCCTCATCACTGTGATGGGCGTCGAAAAGCTGCTGCCCACCTGGCAGGACCTGGAAGTCTTTATGCAGCTGCTGCCGCGGTCCTCCACCGGTGAGCGCATGAACCCCTACACCTCGCTGTGGACCGGTGTTACCGAAGGCGACGGCCCGCAGAACGTGCACCTGGTCCTGGTGGACAACGGCCGCAGCGCTGCCCTGGCGGACGAGATGGGCCGTTCGGCACTCCACTGCATCCGCTGCAGCGCCTGCATGAACGTCTGCCCGGTCTACGAACGCACCGGCGGCCACGCGTACGGCTCCACCTATCCGGGACCGATCGGCGCGATCCTTTCCCCGATGATGACGGGCATCAAGTCCGAGGAGAACAACTCCCTGCCGTACGCTTCTTCGCTCTGCGGTGCCTGCTACGACGCCTGCCCGGTGAAGATCAACATCCCCGAAATCCTGGTCCACCTGCGCTCCGTGGATGTCGAAAGCAAACGCGGCACCAGGAAGGTCCCCACCCAGATGGACCTGCTGATGAAGGGCGCTTCCTGGGCGTTCTCCCGCGGCCGCAACCTGGGACTGCTGGAAAAGGGCCTGCCGCTGGGCAAGCTCGCCGCCGGCCGGAAACGCAAGATCACCAAGCTGCCCGGCATCGCCGCCGGCTGGACCCAGAGCCGGGACATTCCGGCACCTCCCGCGCAGTCCTTCCGGGACTGGTGGGCCAAGGAACACGAAGGAAGCGCAGCAGCCGGCACGGCAGCGCAGGGGGAGAAGCGGTCATGAGCAGCGCACGCGAAGAGATCCTGGAACGCCTCCGCGGGGCATTGAAGGATGCTCCGGCGGTTCCCGACGTGCCGCGGAACTACCGCACCGGTGTCGACGCCCCCGAAGAAGAGCGCATTTCAGTGCTCGTGGACCGGCTGGAGGACTACAAGGCCGGGGTCACCGTAGTCGATGAAGCCGGCGTAGCCCCCCGCGTTGCCGAGCTGCTCCGGGAAGCATCCAGCTACGTCGTGCCCCAGGGCATCGAAGAAGCGTGGCTGGCCGAAGCCGACGCCGCCAAGCCGAACCGGCGCCGCAACGACTCCCGCCAGGCACCGCTGAGCGTGGCGGACCTGGACGCAACCAGCGCCGTCGTGACCGGCAGCGCCGTGTCCGTGGCGGAAACCGGGACCATCATCCTGGACGGGAGCGAGGGCCAGGGCCGCCGCGCCATTTCCCTCATCCCGGACCACCACGTCTGCGTGGTCCGCGCCGGGGACATCACCATGATCCTGCCCGAGGCACTGCGGCGGCTGGACGGCACCCGGCCGCTGACCTGGATCAGCGGTCCGAGCGCCACCAGCGATATTGAGCTCGAACGAGTCGAAGGCGTACACGGTCCTCGCACCCTGGACGTGATCATCGTTCGCAGCTGAGCGGGTTTTCACTAAACCGGCACAGCTAAACCGAAGGAGGCCGGACCGTTGGGGGGACCGGCCTCCTTGATGCATGGTTTTGAGGCTCAGCGCGGCTTAGGCTCCGGTGTATCCGGTGCGCCAGCCGCCCTGGTAGTCCTTGCGCACGGTCTCGGAGTACGGCACCGGACTGACCACTGCACGGACTTCCATCTGGCGGTGCGGTTCCACCGTGGTCTTGGCGGTGCCGCCGTCGGGCTCTCCCCACACCACGCGCAGTTCACTGCCTTCGGGGACATCCGGGTTGACGGTTGCCAGGGACAAACCGCGGCGTTCATTCGCGGAGTAGCCGGTGAACATTGAAACACCCACCACGTTCCCGTCGGCGTCGATCACCGAGTCATAGTTTGAGGATCCATAGTTCGCCAACGGCAGGTCGAAGTACTTGTACGGGGTGTTCTCGGTGTCCAGCTGCGACGTCAGGATGGTGCCAAGGTCCTCGGCGTTCCAGCCCAGGGTCACCTTGCGCCGCTGGGCAGCCGGGTCCATTGCTTCCAGTGCCTCACGGCCAATGAAGTCATGGTCGAACTTCACGAACGAGCCGTAGCCGAGTTCCCAGGGGGTCAGGTAGTAGTCTTCGATGTCCTCGGAGACAAAGCTGCCGGCGACGGCGTTGGTCGCTTCATAGCTGTCTGCCCCGAGCCACTCGCGGTACGGCCGAAGCCTCTCATCCGTGTAAATGCCCGGAAGCGGAGAAGGAATCCAGCCGGACTCCAAGGTGTTGGAGGGGTAGGCGCGGGCCCCAACGGCGGCCATGCCGAACTCGGCGCCGGCCTCCATCAGCGCATCACGCACCTTGTCGTAGGAAGCATAGTCTCCCCAGATTTCCAGCCCCGGTGCACCGGCCATGCCATGGCGCAGCGTGCGCACACGTTCTCCGCCGATGTTCATCGTGTCCATGTTGAAGAACTTCAGCTGCTCCAGTGAGCCGCCGTTGACCTTTTCGATGATGGACCAGGCATTGGGGCCCTGGATCTGGAAACGCCAGTAGCGCCGATTGACCGGCTTGCCCATGGGACGCGACGGCGAACGGCGGTCCACTTCGATGTCCAGGTCATAGCCGCCGGTCTCGGCGTTGAAGAGCAGCCAGTTGGCGGCCGGCGCACGGCCGACATACACGTATTCGTCCTCGTCCTGGTGGAAGAGGATGCCGTCGCCGATTACGTGGCCGGACGGCGTCGTCGGCACGTACTGCTTGGCCTTGTTGACCGGGAAGTTCGCCACCGAATTGATGGCGGTGTCGGAGATGAGTTTCAGGGCGTCCGGGCCCTTGATGAAGACGTTGTCCATGTGGTGGGACTGATCGAACAGTACGGCGCTCTCACGCCATGCGCGCTGCTCGCTGCGCCAGTTGGTGAACTCGGGAGCCACCACCGGATAGATGTAGGCGCCGATCTGTGAGTTCCGGAGCAGATCGACAACTCCGTTGGACGCGTCGAGGACTTCCTGCAGATTCTTTGGTGCCACGGTGAACCTCTGTTTCTGTGGGACGGGATCCGGCCTGCGCCGGTGCCGCCGACTTTATATCTATGGACATAGGTAAGTCGAGACCCTTCCCCGGGTCCGCAGGTAGTGCTGGCTAATGCCTATCAGGATAGATAGTGTGTGCTACATCACATGCTTGGTGCGGCTTGACCGTGCCTGAGACAAGGAGGCACACCCATGAGGAAAATGCTGGCGGCAGCGGCAACGGCGGCGCTGCTTGGCCTGACGGCCTGCGGTTCGGGCTCACTCTCAGACGGTGAGGAGACAGCGGCGTCAGGCGCGGCGGCAGAAGGGCTGACGTCAATCGAGGTCGGTGTCATTCCCATCGTTGACGTTGCTCCGATTTACCTTGGTGTCCAGGAAGGACTGTTCGAGGATGAGGGCCTGGACGTCACGCTGACGCTGGCCCAGGGCGGAGCGGCAATTGTTCCGGCCGTGACCTCAGGGCAGATGGACTTCGGTTTCTCCAACATCACTTCGATGATTGTGGGCCGGTCCAAGGGCCTTCCGGTGCAGATGGTTGCACCGGGCGGCAGCTCCACGGGGGATACCGACGCTGACTTCGCTTCCGTGATGACGCTGCCTGATTCCGGTATTGAGACCATCACGGACCTGGCCGGCAAAAAGGTCGGCGTGAATACCCTGAACAACATCTCCGACTCCACCATCTCGGAGGCGGTGAAGCAGGCGGGCGGCGATTACGAGAGCATCGAGTTCGTGGAGATCCCGTTCCCCGAACTCTCCGGGCAGCTGGCCGCGGGGACCGTGGACGCGGTTGCCGCCGTCGAGCCCTTTGTCACTATTGCCGCGGCCGACGGCGCGGTGCCGGTTTTCTCCAACTACGCGGAGCCGGTGGATGACCTGACCGTGGCCGTCTACTTCACGTCCGACCAGTACGTGCAGGAGAACCCTGAGATCGTGGAGAAATTCGTCCGGGCAATGAACGCTTCGCAGGAATTCGCAGAGCAGAATCCGGACAAGGTGCGGGCCGTTCTGCCCACCTACACCTCACTCCAGCCCGAGGTCATCGAGCAGCTGACCCTGCCCCGGTATGCCACCTCGGTGAACCGGGCTTCGGTCGAAGAGGTTGCCCGGATTTCCCAGGACCGCGGACTGGTTGAGGAGCTGCCCAACATGGACGAGCTGCTGCCCCAGGACTAGCACCCGGTCTTACGTAACTTCGGGTTCGCTCCGCTTTGTGCTTTCCGCTCCGCCACGCGGCGGAGCGGAGGTTACAAAGCGGAGCGGATCTGTTTAATAGCCGCGGAAGCTTCGCACCCATTCCGCCGTGGGCCGCAGGCCGCCGAACGTGTAGAAATGCAGCTTGACCACCCCGTGCCGGCCCGGATCATGTTCAGCTGCCAGTTCGGTCAGGAAACGGTCCGGGCCCGCGGTGCCCAGCAGGTTGGTCAGGGAGAAGCCGTATTTGTGGGCGATGGAGGCGGAGGTCCCGACGCCGAACCGCCGGGCGTAGCCCAGCAGGCGTTTGACGCCGGCCGGCCCGGGCACCCCGATCCGCACCGGGGCGTCGATGCCGCGGCTGCGCAGTTCCTCCAGCCACGCCAGCACCGGCGCGGTATCGAAGCCGAACTGGGTGATGATCGATGCATCCAGCCCCTGGTCCCGGATGGCTGCCAGCTTTTGCTCCAGTGCAGACCACAGCGTCTGGTTGTCGATGTCCGGGTGCCCTTCCGGGTAGCCGGAAATGCTGATGTGCCTGGCTCCGTGTGCAGCGGGCAGGCCGGAGGCAATCACGGCCAGCGAATCGGCGTAGGGGCCCATCGGTTCGGCCGGGTCGCCGGCGACCGCAAAGACGTTCTCCACGGCACCGGCCTCCGCCAGTGCGCCGAGGAACTTCTCGAGTTCAGCGGCCGAGCCAAGCCGCCGGGCTGAAATATGCGGAACCGGGACGTGGCCGGCCGCCTTCACGGCCGCGGCGGCGGCCAGTCGCATGGGCAGGTCCTCGTTGCCCAGGAAGGTCACGTTGACGCGCGTACCGGAAGGCAGTGCGTCCTGCGCTTCCCGAAGGGCAGGCACATCCTTGCCTGTCATTTCCAGGGAGAAGTCATCCAGCAGGGCAGCGGTGGGGTCCACGGGGTTCATGCCGAACACCCTAGCCAGCGGGCTGTGCGGTGTCCACGGCCGGTGTCCGTCCCGTAAGGACGCCACGCCTCGGGGGAAGGCCACGAACCGGTCCGCCGGCGGCGCCCCGGGCCCTCCACGACGCTAGAAACGCGAAGAGCTTCCTGAACCGCTGAAGCTGCCGCCGCTGGCGCCGTAGCCGGAGGATGACCCGGACGCCGTGCTCCGTGCCGATTCGATCTTCCCGTTGCCTGCCTGGACGCCGGCGTTGAAGGAAGCAACCGACCAGAAGTAGTTGGGATAGGCGGTGTCCAGGATGCCGGGGCGGTATCCGTCCCGGTAGCGCCGGGGACGGCTGCGTTCTGCTTCCAGTGCTTCACGCATCAGCTTCTTCTCGGAGCTGTCCTTCGCGGCCTTTTCAATAACCGTCTCCGAGTGGTTCTTGAGCAGTCCGGCGAGTTCGCTGCCGGAATCCCGGATGATGTCCAGTGCGGCTTCGGGCGGCAGGGAACCGTCTGCGAGGTCCGCCGCGGCGGACTGCAGGCGCCGGCGGCACTCGGTGCGGAAAGCGAGCAGCGCTGCGGCGGTGGCCGTGTTCCCGGTATGGTCCTGCTCGAAAAGGTCCTCCAGCTTCTCCAGCTCACCCAGCAGCGGCTGCGCCTGCCGGTCCCAGGCCGCCTGCCAGCCGGGACCCATGTTCAGCAGGGTATTGGTGTCCGCTATGACGTCATCGATACCGTCCAGGGACGTGGCGAGTTCGGCGAATTCCTCCACCGGTTTGCGCGTCTTGCCCCGCTTGAGGTCCTTGTCGCTGAAGGCGCGCACGGTGTTTCCCAGCTCGGTAGCCGTGTTGTAGCGGGTTCTGAAGGTGCGGTGTTCTTCCAGCACCTTGGCGCCGTAGCGCGAGTCGGCGGGAATCGTGTTGGCGTTCAGCTCGGTGGCTTCCAAGTCCATGCTGACATTGGCATAGGACTTCTCGGCTTTGGCGATCAGCTCACGGTTGGTCTTCAGCCGGTTGCGCCGCACTGTCACGATAGTCAGCCAGGTTCCTGCAGCTGCCAGCAGCAGGGCGCCGCCCGCGATCCACGTTGCCGGGTTGAGGTACCAGGGCCGGTTGATCAGCTTGGCTGCCTCCTGCACAGCCGCGATCGTGCCGTCCGTCCACTGGGCATCCCGGAAGAGCTCCGCAGCCTCGTCCCGGATGTCCTGTGCCTGGTCGCTGTCCACCTTGCGGTCCTCGCCGAAGTAGGTGCCGATCCAGCGCCCGTCCGGGTCGAGCGTGAAGATGAAAAGTCCGTCCGCCCATTTCTGGCCGTCAGCGCTGATCCATTCCGGATGTTCTTCGCGGGCAAACCGGAGGGTCTCCTCGTTCGTAACGGTGTCGCCGTCCTGGTAGTCGGCGTTCGGGTCACCGCGGTAGGTGTAGATCGCAACGGTCGTCGGGTCGCGGAACTGGATCTGCTCCAGGGCCGGCAGCAGCGTGTTCTGGTCCAGGACACCGGCGGTGTCCTCCACGATGATGTCCACCGGCTCGACGGCGAAGGCCGGAGCCGCCGGCACGGCAAGCGCCAGCAGCGCGGTGAGGATGATCAGCAGGATTCTGCGCATGGAAGTTCCCCCGGGAGGTTGGCTAGGCGGTAGGCCGCTCGGCTGGTTGGACGTAGTCGGTGGCGCTGCCTGCAGGACTCTCTGCAGTGGCACTGGGCGGGCGGACATGCAGCACGGTATTCAGGAAGTCTGCTGTTTCATCGAGCACGGCGCGTGCTTCCGGCCTGGAGAACTGGAACTGGGCTTCGTGCGGCAGCGCGGGGGAGAGGTCCTGCGGCCAGAAGCTGCGGGTGACCGCGACGCCAAGGCTCTCCAGCCGGTCCGCGAAGGGCACTGACTGCGCGGCGGTGAGCCCGTCACCGTTGCCGCCGCTGATGAATGCCGGCGGAAATGCGGCTGTGGCATGGGAAATCACGGACATTTGCTCCGCAGCGGGAGTTTCGCTGAACCGGCGTTTTCCGATGTAGGCCCACAGTGCCGTGCGGAAGCCCCAGCCCAGGATGCCGGTGAGCTTTCCCATGGCCTCCAGGTCGTAAACACCGCAGTGCAGCAGTGCGCCGCGCAGCTGCGGTCCGGACAGTCCGGGGGAGATCCCGAGCTCTGACGCGTACCCGGGGGAGGACACCGCTGCCGCCAGCTGCGCTGCGAGCTGTGCTCCGGCGGAGTCTCCGGCAAGGACCACACGGTCCATATCCAGTCCGTAGTCCCCGGCGTTGTCCCGGAGGTACTGCAGGGCCTGATTCAATTCCTGCAGTGCCCGCGGATAGATGCTGCCCGGCGCCACTGAATAGTCAACGCCGACGGCGGCGAATCCCCGGGCGGCCAGCATCCGCAGATAGGGGGCTACGTCCCGCCGTGAGCCGGAAATCCAGGCGCCTCCGTGAACCCAGAAAACGACCGGTGCGGGAGTTTCTGCCGTGTGCCCGGGAGGCAGATAGATGTCCAGGCGCCGGGCACCGCCGTCGGCCTGGTATTTGATGTTCCGGTGCTCAGGCACCTGGGGGGACCATGGCTTCATCTGGTCGATGAGCTGCCGCGCGCCCCGGTGGAAAACGCCTCGGATCAGGAGGGCAGCCGGCCACGGGGTCACCGCCAGGACAGTCCCGGCGGCTGCAGCGGTCAATGTTGCTGCCACCGCTGCCGCCGGAGCGGGGCGCAGTCTGCTGGCACGGAAGTTCGGCACAGCCCCAGCTTAATGCAGTGCTGCGGGGCGGTTCGTATTCGACGGGAATGTGTCGAGGATCATATACAATCCATTTCAACCGTATGGATCGGACCCAGTGCCTCCCCCGAAAGTGGTGCAGTTAGCGTGCTCGAGAAACAGACCATAGAGAAGATCGCCGACGAGCTGGTGGCCGCCGGTGCCAGCCGCACGCCCGTGCCCCGGCTGACCGCGCGGTATCCGGAGATGACGGTGGAGGACTCCTACGCCGTTCAGGAACTGTGGAGCCGGCGCATGCAGGAGCACGGGCGGAAGCTGGCGGGCCGGAAAATCGGTCTGACCTCCAAGGCCATGCAGGCTGCCACCGGGATCACCGAACCGGATTACGGCGTCATTTTCGACAACATGGTCCTCGAAAACGGCTGCACTGTTCAGTGGGATGCCTACACGCATCCGCGGATCGAAGTTGAGCTCGCCTTTGTGCTTGGCAAGCCGCTCTCCGGACCGAACTGCACCATTTTCGATGTCCTCGACGCCACCGAGTACGTGGTTCCGGCCCTTGAGATTCTTGATTCCCGGATTGAGATGGAAGGCCGCACGATTGTGGACACCATCGCGGACAATGCCGCGATGGGCGCGATGGTGGTGGGCGGGCGCCCGGTCAAGGTGGACGACGTCGACCTCCGGTGGATCTCCGCGCTGCTCTACAAGAACCAGACCATCGAGGAGACCGGCGTGGCCGCAGGCGTGCTGAATCATCCCGCCGCAGGCGTCTACTGGCTGGCGAACAAGATCGCCGCCCACGGTGCCAGCCTCGGCGCCGGGGAAATCATCCTGGCCGGTTCCTTCACCCGTCCCATGTGGGTACACAAGGGTGATACCGTCCATGCAGACTACGGACAGCTGGGATCAGTGACATGCCGTTTCGAGTAGAACCCGCGGCAGACTTCAAGACCGTCCTCGGCGGCGGAAAACGGGCCCAGGTGGGAATGTGGGCCTGCACCGGAAACCCGCTCGTAGCCGAAATCTGCGCCGGTTCAGGCTTTGACTGGCTGCTGATCGACGGCGAACACAGCATCAACTCCCTTGAATCCATCAGTACCCAGCTGCAGGTTGTGGCCGGGTACCCAATCCACCCGGTGGTCCGGGTGCCTGCCAATGACACCGTGATGATCAAGCAGTACCTGGACCTCGGGGTCCAGAACCTGATTGTCCCCATGGTGGACAACGCAGAGCAGGCCGCGCAGGCCGTCGCTGCCGTCAGGTATCCGCCCCGCGGTGTGCGCGGCGTGGGCAGTGCACTGGCCCGCGGTTCACGCTGGAACCGGATTGAGGGGTACCTGAACCGCGCTGAGGAAACCATCACGTTGCTGGTGCAGGTCGAATCCGCAGAAGCAGTGGCCAACGTGGCACAGATCGCCGGCACCGACGGCGTGGACGGCATCTTCATTGGACCGTCGGACCTGGCAGCTTCCATGGGCCACCTTGGGCAGCAGGACCATCCGGAGGTAACTTCCGCCGTCGAGCACTGTATCCGGACCGCCAGGGAGCTCGGTGTGCCGGTGGGCGTAAACGCGTTCGTCGAGGCGACGGCCCGCCGCTACCTCGACGCCGGAGCGGACTACATTGCCGTGGGCGCCGACGTCGCCATGCTTGCCCGCGCCTCTGAGGCGCTCGCGGCCAAGTATCTTCCTGAGGGGACCGGGGACACGCCCGCGAGCTACTAGCTGTACCGGTCATACCGCCGAGAGGACAGTCGCGGCTCGTTTCAGCTCTGAAAGCAGCCGCAAGTGTCCTCTCGGCGCATGGCTGGAGACGAAACCGCCGAAGGAAGCCTAGGGAAGCATCCAGCCCAGCACCGGCGTGGACTGCAGGAAGACGATCACGCACAGCGCCAGCAGCAGCGCCACGCTCCAGCCGAAGACCTTGCGCAGCAGCACGGATTCGCGGCCGCTCATGTTCACCGCTGCGGCAGCGATGGCCAGGTTCTGCGGGGAAATGAGCTTGCCCATCACTCCGCCTCCGGTATTCGCGGCGACCATGAGTTTGGGATCCAGTCCGGCGGCCGCGCCGGCCGTCTCCTGCAGGCGGGCGAACAATGCGTTGGCCGAGGTATCGGAACCCGTTACCGCGGTACCGATCCAGCCAAGCACGGGGGAGAGGAACGCGAAGAACGCTCCGGTGCCTGCCAGCCAGGTGCCGATCGAGATGGTCTGCCCGGAAAAGTTCATGACATAGGCCAGGGCCAGCACGGCCAGGATGGTCAGTGCCGCAGACGTCATCCGTCTGGCAGTCAGCCAGATTTCCTGCAGGGCCCCGCCTACACTGAGCGGATACCGGCCATGGTCGTTGAAACGGGAATACACGACCGCGACGATCAGGCCGCTGATCAGCAGCAGGGTTCCCGGGGTGACCAGCCATTCGAAGTTGTAAACCGTGGAAGAAACGCGCTCGCCGTCTGCGTCAAGCAGCGCGTCGTGCAGCCACGGCCAGGGAATCCTGATGGTGGTCCTGGCCAGCGCTTCGGGCACGTTTACTCCCAGCGTCCAAAGGTTCACGAAGCCGAAGATCACGATTACCAGGACATAGGGAAAGAGTGCCATCCAGGCCCGGGAGGGGGTCAGGCGGTCAGTCGCCGTGTCCGTCGCTGCGCTTCCCACCGGGGTGTTTCCGCCGCCGGCTGACGTCCACCCTTCTGCCTTCGCCGCTGCCAGCTCGCCCTGCATCCGCTCCGCCGCCGCCTTACCGCCGCGGGGATGCCAGACGCGGAGGAATCCGACGGCGGCCGCGAGCGCCACCAGGGACGCGACAATGTCCGTGAGCTCGTAGGAGAAAAAGTTTGAGCACAGGAACTGGAACACAGAGAAGACGATTCCGGTGAAGAGCGCCACCGGCCAGCAGTCCCGCAGCCCGCGGCGCCCGTCGAGGATAAAGAGCAGCACCAGGGGAATGATGAAGGCGAGCAGCGGTGTCTGGCGTCCGACGACGGCCCCGATCTCGTCCCCGGTGTAACTGGTGAGGTTTGCCGCCGTCGTAATTGGAATGGCCAGTGCGCCAAAGGCGACCGGTGCCGTGTTGGCGATCAGCACGGCCGTGGCGGCGCGGACGGGGGCTATGCCCAGCGCCAGGAGCATGGTCACGGTGATGGCCACCGGTGCGCCGAATCCGGCAAGTGCCTCCAGCAAACCGCCGAAGCAGAAGGCGACCAGGATGGCCTGAACCCGCAGGTCCCCGCCGCCCACAGCGTCAAAGACCCGGCGAAGGTCCTCAAACCGTCCGCTGCGCACGGTGACCTGGTACAGCCAGACGGCCATGACGATGATCCACACCACCGGGAACAGGCCAAACGCCGCTCCCTGCGTGGCCGAGAGGACGGCAAGCCCCACGGGCATGCCAAAACCGGCGACGGCGACTACCAGCGCAGCGAGCAGCGCCCACGCCCCGGCGACGTACGCCTTCGTCTTGACGAAGGCAAGCAGGACAAAGAAGACCACCAGCGGAACCAGCGCCAGCAGCGCCGACAGTGTGATGGATGATCCCACTGCGTCAGTGGCCGGGGTGAAGCTCTCCATAAGGACCTCCGTGCCGCTGCTGCCGGGGCCGGCGCTGCCAAGTGCGGCGCTGCGGGCCGGAGACTGGCGTCGGGAAGAACGGAAAAGGCGCTGACTCCAGAGTAGGAGCCCTACCAGCCCTTGGCGAGATAGAGGTCCAGATACGCCCCGCGGTCCACATCAAGGTCTTCCCGGCGTTCAAGGCCTGCGGCCAGGGCTGTGCGCTGGGAGCCAATGTTGTCCACGGAGGTGTACGCCACCACGGGGAGTCCGGGAAGCAGCTCTTCGGCCAGCCGGACTGCTTCAAGTGCGCCTTCAGTGGCCAGGCCCTGGCCCCACACTGCGGGGGAATAGCGGTAGTACAGGTTCAGTGCGGGCCGGCCCCGGATCACGCGGTGGGAGACACCCGTGAAACCGATCAGCGTCCCCCGGTCGTCCGGGTCGAATACGGCCCAGACCCCGAAGCCGTGCCGGTACCAGTGCTGCCGGATTTCGTGGAAGGTCCGGGCGGATGACGCCCGGGTGACGCTGGACGGCACGGGGTGGTGCACGTTGGTCCGCGGGTCTGTGTGCAGGTCGACTGCCGCGGCCTCATCCCGCGCTTCCGGTCTGCACAGCAGCAGCCGCTGCGTGCGCACGGGAGACCAGTCCCCGGCGTTCTGCTCCAGCATGGCCACTACTGTAGCGCCCGGCGGTCCCTCTGCCCCGCTGCTCTTTACCCGAGAGGGCAGAAACGGCTCTTTTGGCGCCCCATTCGAGCCGTTTCTGCCCTCTCGGCCGTTAGGCCAGGGCGCGGCGCTCGCGGTGGTGGCGGACGTACCCGAACACGGCCACCGACGTGGAAATCAGGGCGGAGACCGCCAGCCCCAGCCAGAGACCTACGTTCAGGGCGGCAGCACCGGCAACGGCCCCGGCCAGGATCAGGGCGATCGCCAGTGCCCGGCGGGCCCAGAACTTCCCGTCCCCGCCCGCCAGCCGCGAATCAGCTGCCAGCCCGGTGATGGTGGAGGTGACAACAACGGTGGTGACCTCGGCAACCTTCAGCCGTTTGGCGGTAGCGGCCTGGATGCCCATCAGCGTGGCCATGGAAGAGGTGGTGATGCTGCCCAGGACCTCGTCCGCCTGCACGTCCACCACGGCGGTGAAGACGGCAAGGGCAGTGATCCCGGACGCCACCACCATCAGCGCCGCCGATACCCGCCCGGACCACCCTTCCGGCCCCCGGCGCAGCATGCGGCCGGCCAGGGCCGCGCCGAGCATAAAGAACAGCAGCGCCAGGGCTGGACGGAGCACCGGCAGGTCAGCCCCGCCGGCGAAGGCCATGCCCAGCAGCACTACGTTGCCGGTCATGTTCCCGGTAAAGACGTTGTCCAGGCCCAGGTAGCCAACGGCGTCGATCACCCCGGTGGAGAAAGTCAGCGCCAGCATCAACCACAGATGCACCCGGTCGGTGGGCACGGAATTGAGGCGTTTCATCGGCTTCCCTTTCCTCGGCAATCCCGCCTAATGTATACGAAATAGACTGAGACGTGGGTTTTGTATTCAATTTGAGTTCATACGCGTCGCATCGCCACCACATCCAACGAAAGCGAAGCCATGTCCTTCACTGCTCCCGGCACGTTTACCACCAGGCCCACCCTCCAGGGAACGTTCGGAATGAGCGCCTCCACCCACTGGCTGGCTACTGCTGCGGCGCAGTCGGTGCTGGAACGCGGTGGAAACGCGTTCGACGCCGCGGCAGCAGCAGGCTTCGTCCTGCACGTCGTGGAACCCCACCTCAACGGACCGGGTGGAGACCTGACCGGTGTTTTTGCCACCGCGGAGAACCCGGCAGAACCGGTGGTGCTGATGGGACAGGGTGCAGCGCCGAAAGCTGCCACCAGGGAACACTTCCTTTCCGAGGGACTGGAACTGGTACCCGGGTCGGGTGCGCTGGCTGCTGCCGTTCCGGCCGCCGTCGATGCCTGGCTGCTGCTGCTTCGTGACCACGGCACCTGGGAACTGGCCGATGTGCTGGCCTATGCCGAGGGGTATGCCCGTGACGGGCATCCGGTCCTGGCCCAGGTTGGCCGGACCGTCGGACAGGTCGCGGAACTCTTCCGGGAGCACTGGCCGACTTCCGCAGCATTGTGGATGCCCGAAGGCCGTCCGCCGGCCGAAGGGGAACTCGTCACCAATCCCGCCTACGCCGCGGTGCTGCAGCGCCTCGCCGCTGCAGGCGGGGAGGGCGCCACCCGTGAAGAACGCATCGACGCAGCCCGCCGCGAATGGAGCACGGGCTTCGTCGCTCAGGCGGCAGCGGACTTCGCCGGAATCCCGCACCGGCACTCGTCCGGAACCGACCACGCCGGGGTCATTACGGCGTCGGACTTTGCCGGTTCCGAAGCAGGCTATGAACCGGCCGTCACCTTCGAATTCCGCGGCTACACCATTGCGAAGACAGGCCCCTGGGGCCAGGGCCCTGCCCTGCTTCAGACACTGGCCATCCTCGACGGCTTCCCCGATGAGTACCTCGATCCCTCGACGGAGCTGGGTGTCCACACCATTCTCGAAGCGCAGAAACTGGCAATCGCGGACCGGGAGGCCTACTACGGGGACAGCCATGTGCCGCTGGAGTACCTGCTCAGCGAGGAATACGCCGCCAGGCGCCGCGAACAGATCACGCCGCTTGCCTCCCACGAATTCCGGCCCGGGGACGTTCCCGGCCACACGCCCTTCGTGCCGCCGCTGCGCACCGAATACGTGCCGCCGGCGCTGGCGGGGAACGACGCCGCCGGGCTGGGTGACGGGACGGGCGAACCGACGGTTTCACCCACCGGAGAAACCCGCGGGGATACCTGCCATGTAGACGTGGTGGACCGCTGGGGCAACATGGTCTCCGTGACCCCGTCAGGCGGCTGGCTTCAGTCCTCCCCGACCATTCCGGAACTCGGTTTCTGCCTGGGCACCCGCCTGCAGATGACCTGGCTGGAAGACGGAGCGCCGTCCACCCTGCAGCCCGGCAGGCGGCCCCGCACCACGCTGACTCCCACGCTGGTCCTGAAGGACGGCAATCCCGTCGCCGCCCTCGGTTCGCCCGGCGGAGACCAGCAGGACCAGTGGCAGCTGCTGTACCTGCTGCGAACAATCGTGGGCGGCTACACCCCGCAGCAGGCCATCGACGCCCCGGCCTTCCACACCACGTCACTTCCTGGGTCCTTCTGGCCTCGCACCTGGACTCCCGGCGGGGCTGTAGTGGAAGACCGGCTTGGTACCGAAGTCATTGAGGCCCTGGCTGACCGCGGCCATGCGGTGACGCGGGCAGGGGACTGGGCACTGGGCCGCCTTTCCGCCGTCGTGCGCGATCCGCAGACCGGCGTACTGATGGCAGCGGCGAACCCCCGCGGGGCACAGGGTTATGCCGCCGGCCGTTGATCCTGCGCCGGAACCGGCCATAAGCGACCGCATCCGCCGGGACATCATCCGCGGTGAACTGGTGCCCGGGGCCAAGATTACCGAAGCCGCGCTCGCGGCACGGTACGGTTCCTCGCGGGTTCCGGTGCGGGAGGCGCTCCGTGCCCTGGCAGTCGAGGGCTTCGTTGAGTCACGGCCCTACGCCGGGTCCAGGGTGGCCCGGCTGGACCCGGATGAAGCGGGAGACCTGTTCGCCGTCCGGGAGACAGTGGAAGGTGCGACGGCGCGGCGCGCTGCCGAGCGGTCCGCCCGGCAGGCAGCCTCCGGCACCCCGGACCCGGCCTGGTGGGAAACCCGCCGGCGTCTTGGAGAAATCCTTGCGGCCGGTGACTCGGCCGCTGCGGACGGGAGGCTGGCCGAGCTCCCTGAACTGAACCTGGCTTTCCACCGCGGGATCGCGGAGCTGGCCGGCAGTGTGTCCCTCCAGGCGCTGCTGGCCCAGCTCGCCGGCAAGATTGAATGGCTCTACGCCTCCGACGTCGGTTTCCGCGGCCGGGACTCCTGGAGCGAGCACCGCCCCATCCTGGCTGCCGTCGACGCCGGAGATGCGCGCGGGGCGGAGCAGCTGATGCGGGACCATATCCAGCGGTCCCGGCAGTCCTGGCTCAGCCGTTTCGCGGAAGGAAGCTGATCCGGCGCCTGCAACCGTTCCGCCGCCGCCGGGGCTGGTCCTATAGTGCCTGTAGGGGGATCCTCCTACTGTGAGCGGGGCTTTAAGTCATGGTCAACATCACCACCAGGCCGGTTACCAGGCTAGGGATCGTAGGGGCGGGCAGCGTGGGCACGGCGATGGCCTACGCGTCCCTGATCCGCGAGGCCGCCAGGGAAATAGTCATCTATGACATTGACGGAACCCGGGCTGAGGCTGAGGCACTGGACCTCTCCCACGGCACGCAGTTCACCGGTGCCAACACAGTGACCGGGGGCGGCCGGATGGAAGCCCTCGCCGGGGCAGACGTGATCGTGGTGACCGCCGGCGCACGGCAGAAACCCGGCCAGAGCCGGCTGGACCTGGCAGCGGCAAACGTGCGGATCATGGAAACGCTGATGCCTGCTTTGATGGAGCAGGCACCGGAGGCCGTCTACATCCTGGTGACCAACCCCTGCGACATCCTGACCGTGGCGGCGCAGAAGATCACCGGACTTCCGCCCAACCGCATTTTCTCCTCCGGGACCGTGCTGGACACTTCCCGGCTGCGCCTGTTGGTCGCACGGACAGCACATGTCCTGATGACCAGCGTCCACGCAACGATTATCGGAGAGCACGGGGACAGCGAATTCCCGGTCTGGTCCAGTGCAACGATCGGCCCGGTTCCGATTCGGGAATGGACCATCAGCGGGCGCCAGGTCTTCACCGATGAGGTGCTCGATTCCATCACGGACGACGTCGTCAACGCCGCCTACAAGGTCATTGAGGGAAAGGGCGCCACCAACTACGCCATCGGCCTGGCCGGTACCCGGATCGTGGAGGCAGTTTTCCAGGCAGAGAACGCGGTGCTGCCCGTCTCGGCGATGCTCCGCGGCGTCCATGGGATCTCCGGCGTCGCGCTGTCACTGCCGTCGATTGTTGGATCCGGCGGCGTCTACAAGATGCTGGAAATGCCGCTGGACGAACGGGAGACCCAGCTGCTGCAGGACTCGGCGGACACCCTGAAGCAAAACCTGGCAGCCCTGGGAATCTAGACCCGGTCGCGGGCCATCTGCAGCGGATGCTCTGCCGGTTCTGAAGCGTGGGTGAGCGCCCCGTAGGTTTCCGGGCGGCGGGTCTGCAGGAACGGAAAAAGTTCCAGCCAGTGAGAGCGCTGGTCCAGATCCAGGTCAGCCACCAGGACCGCCGATTCGTCCCGGGGCGCCTGGACCAGGATCCTGCCGTACGGGTCGCAGATGAAGGACGATCCGTAGAACGTCAGGTTTCCCTCATTGCCCCAGCGGTTGGGCACCACCATAAACAAGCCGTTGGCGATCGCGTTGCCCACGATGACCTTCTGCCACAGCGGCTGTGTGTCGAAGTCCGGGAAATCCGGTTCAGACCCGATCGCCGTAGGGTAGACCAGCACCTCGGCCCCGCCCAGGGAATAGACGCGGGCAACTTCGGGGAACCACTGGTCCCAGCAGGTCGGCAGGCCAAGTTTGGCGCCGTCGAGCTCTGCCACCGCGTGAACCTGGTACGCGTCGCCCGAATCCGGCCCGGGGCGGAAGTACTGCTTTTCGTGGTACCCCTCGGTGCCGGGAATGTGCAGCTTGCGTGTCCGGCCCAGCAGCTCTCCCTCCGGCGAAACCAGGATCGCGGTGTTCAGCCCCAGCCCGTCCGGCGCGTCGTCGCGTTCGTACAGGGAAGCGTGGACACAGACCTCGTGCCGGCGGGCGGCCTCCGCTGCAAAAGCGAAGGTCGGGCCGCCGGTGAGGTCTTCCGCCAGCGCCGCCGCCGGGCCGTCCGGCAGGGTGTCAGCCGGGTAGCGGGAAAGCGTGAGCTCGGGCAGGAAGACGGCGGCGGCTCCCTGGTCTGCGGCACGGGCTATTCCGTCATTGAGTTCTGCCTTCAGTGCCTCCGGGTCCGGCTGCCAGCGGTGCTGGACCACCCCCACACGCAGGGTCTCACGGGTGCTCGCCCGGGCAGCGGCCGGTGAGCGCAGCGCACCGGTACGGGTGATTTCTATCATTTGAAACCTCCAGGAAGAGGGGCCTTTGCGCTGGCTTGGGGAGGGTCAGCGCTCCTTGAACACCGTGTCCTGCCATTCCTTGTGGGCGGCAGCGTCGCGGCTCATCATTACGTGCTTGACGTTGGTGTATTCCTCGAAGGAGTACACGGACATGTCCTTGCCGAAGCCGGATGCCTTGTAGCCGCCGTGCGGCATCTCGGAAACGATCGGAATGTGGTCGTTCACCCACACGCATCCGGCAGCGATCTCTTCGCTTGCACGCAGCGAGCGGTTCAGGTCCCGGGTCCAGGCTGAAGCAGCCAGGCCGTACGGGGTGTCGTTGGCCAGGGCAAGGCCTTCGTCGTCGGATCCGAACGGCAGGGCAGTAAGGACCGGGCCGAAAATCTCGTCCTGCACAATCTCGGAGTCCTGCGCAGCTCCGGTGACCAGCGTCGGGCGGTAGTACGCGCCTGCGGCCAGGTCTCCGCCGGGGGCTTCGCCGCCGGCCAGGATCCGGGCACCTGATTCGCGCGCCCGGTTCACGAATCCGGCAACCTTGTCCCGGTGGGCATGGCTGATCAGCGACCCCAGGTCGGTGTCCGGGTCAGTGGGATCCCCAACGACGACGGCGTCCATGAGCTCCGCGACCCGCTCGGTGAACGATTCGAACAGGGGAGCCTGGATGTATGCGCGGGTGGCGGCGGTGCAGTCCTGCCCGCCGTTGATGATCGAGCCTGCGACGGCGCCGTGGGCGGCTGCCTCGAGGTCGGCGTCGTCGAATACGAGGAACGGTGCCTTGCCGCCAAGCTCCAGGTGCACACGCTTGGCGGTCTGTGCGGCCATGGCCATGATCCGGCGTCCGACGGCGGTGGAACCGGTGAAGGAGGTCATGGCAACGTCCCGGTGGGTCACCAGGGCCTCGCCTGCCACCGGTCCGGAACCGGTGACGATGTTGATGACGCCGTCCGGAATGCCCGCTGCTGCAGCAGCCTCAGCGAAAACGAGCGAGGTGGCCGGGGTGAGCTCGCTGGGCTTGAGCACAATCGTGTTGCCGGCGGCTACTGCGGGGAGGATCTTCCAGCCGGCCATCTGCAAGGGGTAGTTCCAGGGGGAAATGGAGCCAATGACGCCGATCGGTTCGCGGCGGATCATCGAAGTTCCGCCGGCACCGTATTCGCCGGCGGCGAGGCCGTGGAGCTGGCGCGCGGCCCCCGCGAAGAAGGAGACGTTGTCCACGGTGCCGGGTACGTCGAACTGGGTGGACATCCGGATGGACTTTCCGGTCTGGGCGGTTTCCAGCTCAGCCAGCAGGTCCGAGCGCTTGTCCAGTTCCGCTGCCAGTGCCAGGAGGGCTTCGGCACGCTCGCCGGGCGTGCGCCTGGACCAGCCGGTGAAGGCCGCCTTGGCCGCGGCAACGGCGTCGTCCACATCGGAGGCGTCCGCGTAGCGCAGGGTCTCGGCAACGTCGCCGGTGGCGGGGTTGATCCGCTTGGCTTCATCGCCGCGGCCCTGCCGGTAACTGCCGTTGATGAAGAGGTGTCCTTCGGAAAACTGGTGCATTTCAAACTCCGTGAAAGTGAGGGGAAGACGGTTCGGGGTGGTCCGGCGGGCGTGCTGCTAGGCGGTCAGGTACACCTTCCGGAGCGGTCTGGTGACGGTCCAGCGGGTACGGGTCCCGGCGGCCAGACGCATCAGGGTGTGGGGGACGAGTTCAGCCGTGCTTTCAACGGAACCGTCCCGGGCAAGGAAATCCACGGTTGCTGAGCCGGAGAGCACCAGGAAGACTTCGTCGGCCTCGGTGTCGTACATCCCGCCTTCGGTCATTTCCCAGACGCCCAGGTCCACGCCGGCGAAACTCCCCAGCGGATACAGCCCGGTGGTGGGGGAGCCGGAGGCCACGGCTTCGGCAGGAACGGTTTCGTGTACAAGTTCCAGGCTGTCCGGGTGGACGGCGGTTCCGGCGGGAAGCTGCGTTGTGGTGCTCATGAGTCGAATCCCATTCCCACGGCGTCCATTGCCTTGAGCCAGGGCCCGCGGCGGCCCTGCCTGCGGTCCGAACGGACCATGGCTGCGGTTGTGATCTTGACTCCCAGCCAGGCGACGGGCTCCGGCGGGAAGGGCAGGGGTTTGCTTTTGACCATCTGGAGTTCCGTCCGTTCTGTCTTCTCACCCGAGAGCAGGTCCAGCATGACGTTGGCGCCGAAGCGTGTGGCTCCGACCCCCAGGCCCGTGTAGCCTGCGGAGTAGGCCACCTTGTTGCCGTAGGCGGTGCTGAAGAACGCGAAGAACCTGCTGCAGGTGTCGATCGCTCCGCCCCACGCATGGCTGAAGCGCATGTCGGCGAGCTGGGGGAAGGTGGCAGCGAAATGTGCGGCCAGCCGCTCGTACGTGGCCTGCCGGTGTTCATACTCCGGCTTCATGGTCCGTCCGAAGTTGTACACCGCGTCATAGCCGCCGAAAAGGATGCGGGACGCGCCGTCACGGTCCGTGGTGAGCCGGTAGTAGTGGAACCGGTTGTTCAGGTCGCTGAGTCCCTGGCGGTTGTGCCAGCCAATGGCGGCCAGCTGCCCGGGCGTAAGGGGCTCAGTCATGAGTGCGTAGTCGTAGACCGGCACGGTGTGCAGCCGGGTGCGCTTGAGCAGGGACGGGAACACATTCGTTGCCAGCGCCACGCGCTCAGCGGTGACCGTACCGCCGTCGGTCTTCAGCTGCACGGTCCGGCCGGCGTTTTCGAGGCCGCGCACGGGCGTGTTCTCATAGATTTCGACGCCGGCCGCCAGTGCGGCGCGCTGCAGGCCCCATGCGAGGCGGGCAGGGTTGAGCATGGCAGTGCTGGTCCGGTCCCACAGGCCGGCGAGGTAGAGCGGGGAATCAACTTCCTTCCGCACGGCGTCACGGTCGAGGAAAACGAGGTCGGGGTTCGACTCGTCCGCTTCCTCAGCCAGCCAGTCGACCTGGTGCTGTTCCGTGGCGACGGAGAGGCTCCCGGTGAGTTCAAAGCCGCAGTCAATGCCGTACCGCTGGACGGTCTCGGCGATTTCGCGCAGGTTTTCACGGCCCAGCCGGTCCAGCTGCGCAGCCTCTCCGGGCAGGTGTTTGAGTCCGTTGGCTTCACCGTGGGTCAGGGAAGCTTCGCAGAAACCACCGTTGCGGCCCGAAGCAGCCCAGGCAATGCGGGAGCCTTCCAGCAGCACCACCCGGCGGCCGGGATCACGTTCCTTCGCCATCAGCGCCGTCCACAGCCCGGTGTAGCCGCCGCCCACGACGGCGAGGTCCGCGGAAGTGTTCCCGGCCAGGGCAGGGAGGGCCTCCGGGCGTTCCGGATCATCCAGCCAGTAGGCCGTGCGGGCGGCGCCGGCCAGGGCCTTGGCAGCGCGGGGACGGCTGAACTGGGATTCAGCGAGGTCGTAAACGGTCATCATGTGGTGGTCCTCGGGAGTACTGCTGCACCGGAGCCGGCGCTGGAACGGGCATAAACGGGTTCTCCGGCGACCATGACAACGTCGCTCTGCACGGTGGACAGGGCAGCCGGGGGAAGGTCGAAGGGGTTGACTGAGTGCACCACGAGGTCAGCCGGGGCGCCGGGAGTCAAAGTGCCTCCCGCGGCACGGTTCAGCCAGGCCGATCCCGAGGTGTAGGCCGCCAGTGCACTGCCCAGGGCAAGCGACTGCCCGGGAAGCAGCGGCGCGGCATCCGGATAATCCGGATGTGCCCGGTTGACCGCCACATGGATGGCCTGCCAGGGGTCCGGCGTGGAGACCGGCCAGTCGGATCCCATGGCCAGCCGGGCGCCGGCGGCCTGCAGGTCCGCGAACGGGTACTGCCAGCCTGCCCGCTCACCGCCGAGCAGCGGCACGGTCAGTTCCTGCATCTGGTCATCGTTGCAGGCCCAGAGAGCCTGGGCGTTGACGGTGACGTCCAGCTCAGCGAACCGCGCGATGTCCTGCGGATGGATGATCTGGAGGTGGGCCATATGGTGCCGTCCGGCGGAACCGGGGTTCGCTGCACGGGCTGCAGCCACGGCGTCGAGTCCGGTACGAACCGCCCGGTCACCGATCACGTGCATGTGCAGGTCAAAGCCCGCAGCGTCCAGGGCCGTGGATACGGCAGCCAGTACCTCGGGGGAGAGGTAAAGCAGGCCGCGCTCCTCGGCCGGCGTGGGCTCTGCACAGGAACAGGGGCGCAGGTACGGGTCAAGCATGGCGGCGGTGTAGTTCTCGGGGACCCCGTCCACCATGATCTTGGCGCTGGTGGTGCTGAAACCGGCTGCGGCGTTTGCTGCGCGGCGCTCCACAAACTCCTGGACCAGGTCCGGGACGGTTTCCACAGTCGTGTCCCGCGGAACCCAGAGTGCGCCGGTGGCGCGGCCCTTGAGTGTGCCGGCTTCGGCCGCTGAACGGTACGCGGCGGAAGCATCGGGGTAGCCGCCGTAGCTGCCAAGGATGGCTTCCTGCCAGCCGGTGACGCCAACGGAGAAGAGGTGCTCCTGGGCATGGAGGATTCCGGCGGTAAGCATTTCCTCCGTGACGGGAGGCAGCACCCGGGCAACGAGGTCCATGGCGCCTTCATGCAGGGTGCCGGTGGGGAACCCGTCCGGGTCCCGTTCAATCCGGCCGTCGGCGGGGTCCGGAGTTGAGGCATCGATGCCAGCCAGTTCAAGCGCGCGTGTGTTGACCCAGGCGCTGTGGTGGTCACGGTTGATCAGGTAAACCGGCCGGTGGGAAACGACGCCGTCAAGCAGCCGCCGGTCGGGGTAACCGCCGGGGAAATCGCCTTTATACCAGCCGCCGCCGGTGACCCACCCGGCGTCGTTTCCGGGTGCAGGCGGGAGTTGGGCGTAGGCGGCAATGTGCTGCAGGCAGGCTTCGGCGCCGCTGAGTTCGGCCAGGTCGCACCCAAGCCGTTCCACACCTGCGTAGGCGGCATGGATGTGTGCATCGGTGAAACCGGGGGAGACCAGCCGTCCGGCCAGATCAATGGTCTGCGTTGAGGGGCCGGCCAGCACCCGCAGGTCTTCATCGGTTCCGACGGCTGAGATGACGCCGCCGGAGACCGCCACGGCGCTGGCTCCCGGAATCAGCCGGTGGCCGTCGAAGACCGTTCCGGAATGGAGAATCCACTCGATTTGTGGCACAAAAACCTCGTTATTCCACTTCGGGTCTTTTCGGTCTAGCCCAGCGCTATTCCGGACCGGACAGCAGTAAATGAATGCCATTCATCGGTCAAGACAGTTCTTATAAAACGGGAGGCCAGCGGGGTTGTCAACGGTGAAGATGAAGTTGACGGGATTGTTTACGGGCGTGAAACACCCGGAAATCCCGGGAATTCGTCCGTCCGGCCATGAGGGGAACACACTGATTCAGCGGCGGAATCCGGTGGGAATCCGCCGCTGAATCAGGCACGTTCGGCGGTTACTCCGTGAAGCCGTCAGCGATGTCCAGGACTTCGTCCAGGACGGCAAGGCCGGTGCGTGCCTCTTCCTCGGTGATGTTCAGCGGCGGCACCACATGGATGCGGTTGAAGTTCGCGAACGGAAGCAGGCCGCGCTCCTTGCAGGCGCCGATTAGTTCGTTCATGGCCGGGCTGGATCCGCCGTACGGTGCCAGCGGTTCGCGGGTTTCCCGGTTCTTGACGAGCTCAATGGCCCAGAAAGCACCGGTGCCGCGGACCTCGCCCACACTGGCGTGCCTGCGGGCCATCTCCGCCAGGACGGGACCGAAGACGGTCTCACCGAGCCGGGCAGCATTCTCCACCATGCCTTCGTCACGCATGGCGTTGATCGTGGCCACGGCCGCGGCGCAGGCCAGGGGATGGCCGGAGTACGTCAGTCCGCCCGGGTAGGCGGAGTCCGCAAACGTGGCGGCGATTTCATCCGAGATCGCCACACCGCCCAGCGGAACGTAGCCGGAGTTCACGCCCTTGGCGAAGGTCAGCAGATCAGGCTCCACACCTTCGGCGTGCTCCACGGCGAACCACTTGCCGGACCGCCCGAAGCCGGCCATGACCTCGTCGGCGATGAACACGATGCCGTACTTGCGGGTCAGCTCCCGGACACCGGCCAGGTAGCCGGGCGGGGGAACCATGATGCCCGCGGTACCCGGAATGGACTCCAGGACCAGGGCAGCAAAGGCACCTGCGCCTTCGAGCAGGATCAGCTGTTCCAGGTGGTCCAGCGCCCGCTGGACTTCCTCTTCCTGCGTGGTGGCGTGGAACTGGGTGCGGTACAGGAACGGAATGTGGAAGTGCACGGTTCCGGCGGTGCCGTAGTCGTTGGGAATCCGCCGGGGATCTCCCGTGACGTTTACGGCCAGGGCCGTCCCGCCGTGGTAGGAGCGGTAGGCGGAGAGGACCTTGTAGCGGCCGGTATGCAGGCGTGCCATCCGGATGGCGTGCTCAATTGCATCCGCTCCGCCGTTGGTGAAGAAAACCGTGTCCAGGTTGCCCGGCGTGAGTTCCGAGACCAGGCGCGCAGCCTCTGAACGGGCGTCGTTGACGTACTGCGGAGCAATGGTGCACAGCTTGCCGGCCTGCTCCTGGATGGCCGCGACGACCTTCGGGTGCTGGTGGCCAATGTTGGTGTTGACCAGCTGCGAGGAGAAGTCCAGCAGCTTGCGGCCCTCCCCGTCCCAGACGAAGGACCCTTCGGCCCGGGTGATTGTCATCGGGGTGATCTGTTTCTGCGCGGACCAGGAGTGGAACACATGCTTGCGGTCCAGCTCGTAGGCCCGGCGTCCTGCTGCCAGCTCTTCTTCGGTGACTGCCGATTCGGCGGTGGTGCTCATTGGATCTCCTCTGCCTAGGCGTTCTGCGGGAAACCGAGGTTCAGGCCGCCGTGGCTGGGATCGAGCCAGCGGGTGGTGACGACCTTGCCGCGGGTAAAGAAGTGCACACCCTCGGTGCCGTGGGCGTGGGAGTCTCCGAACAGGGAGTTCTTCCAGCCGCCGAAGGAGTAGTAGGCCATCGGCACGGGGATCGGGACGTTGATCCCGACCATGCCCACCTGGACCTCGTTCTGGAACCGGCGGGCAGCGCCGCCGTCGTTGGTGAAGATCGCGGTGCCGTTGCCGTACTGGTTGGAGTTGATCAGGTCCAGGGCCTCGTCATAGCTGTCGGCGCGGACCACTGAGAGCACCGGGCCGAAGATCTCATCGGTGTAGATGGACATCTCGGGGGTGACGTTGTCGAACAGGGTGGGGCCGAGGAAGAAGCCTTCACCGTCGGCGTCGGCCTCCACCTTGCGTCCGTCCAGGACCACCGTGGCGCCTGCGGCTTCGCCGGCGTCGATGTAGCCTGCGACCTTGTCCCGGTGCGCGGAGGTAACCAGCGGGCCCATGTCGGTGCCGCGCAGGCCGTCGCCGATGCGCAGGGTGCGGGTGCGCTCAGCGATCTTGGCCACGAGCTCATCCGCGATCGGCCCAACTGCAACGAGGGCGGAAATGGCCATGCAGCGCTCGCCTGCGGAACCGAACCCGGCATTGACGGCGGCGTCGGCTGCCAAGTCAAGGTCGGCGTCGGGCAGGACGATCATGTGGTTCTTGGCGCCGCCGAGCGCCTGGACGCGCTTGCCGCTGGCGGTGCCTTCGCGGTAGACGTACTGGGCGATCGGGGTGGAGCCGACGAAGGAGACGGACTTGATGTCCGGGTGGTGCAGCAGGGTGTCCACAGCCACCTTGTCGCCGTGGACTACGTTGAAGACGCCGTCCGGCAGGCCGGCTTCCTTCCACAGCTCGGCAACCCAGTTGACCGCCGTCGGGTCCTTTTCGCTGGGCTTGACCACTACGGTGTTGCCGGTGGCGATGGCCACGGGGAAGAACCACATGGGCACCATGGCCGGGAAGTTGAACGGGCTGATGATCGCCGCCGGGCCAACGGGCTGGCGGACGGAGTGGACGTCCACCTTGGTGGAGGCGTTCTCGGTGAAGCCGCCCTTGAGCAGGTGCGGGATGCCGCAGGCGAATTCAACGACTTCCTGGCCGCGGCTGATTTCGCCGAGGGCGTCGTCAAGGACCTTGCCGTGCTCGGCCGTGATGATCGCTGCCAGTTCCGGCTTGCGGGCATTGAGCAGTTCGCGGAAGTTGAAGAGGATCTGGGTGCGGCGGGCCAGGGACGTGTCACGCCAGGCCGGGAAAGCCGCGGCGGCTGCGGCAACGGCTTCGTTGACGGTCTCTTCGCTGGCCAGGGCTACCTGGGAGGTGGTCTTGCCGGTGGCCGGGTTGGTCACATCGGCAACGCGGGTGTCGGCCGGTGCCGTAAAGGCGCCGTTGATCCAGTGCTTCGTGGTCTGCACGTGTACTCCTTGGTGGCTGGTAGAGGGGCTGGTCACAATCCTGCCCAGTCGCCTGCTCGCGCAACATTGCCAACGTGTCAGGAAATATCCAGAAATCTTTACGAAGTGTTGGCTTACTGCAATCCTCCCTGCCTAGACTTCCAGGCATGAGCCTGCAGCTGCGTACCGTCCTGGACCTCGGCGTCGTCCGGGCAGGGGAGCCTGAGATCCTCACCGGAGGTGACTCCCTGGACGTACCGGTGCGCTGGGTGCACGTGGCCGAGCTCCGGAGCCTCGCCGATCTCCTGGAGGGCGGGGAACTTGTGCTGACCACCGGATTGGCCTTTGGAAAGTCCGCCGGTCAGGCGGCCGAGTACCTCAGCGGTCTCCAGGCAGCCGGGGCGGCAGGCGTCGTCGTCGAAATCCCGCCGGACCGTCCGGAAGCCGCCGCCGCTCTGGAAACCGGTGCCCGGCTGGCAGCGGAGCGTTCCTCTACGGCCCTCCCGGTGGTCAGGCTGCACCGCACTGTCCGCTTCGTGGAAGTCACCGAAGTGGTGCACCGGCGGATCGTGGCCAGCCAGCTGGAACAGGTGGAAAAGGCCCGGCAGGTGCATGAAGTCTTCACCATGCTGAGCCTGCAGAGCGCCGGGGTTCAGGAGATTGTGGACCGGACCGCGCAGCTGCTGGACGCGCCCGTGGTCCTGGAGGACAGCTCGCACCTTGTGGTGGCCTTCGCCGCGGGAGCCATGGCGGCGCAGGAACTGCTGCAGGACTGGCAGCGCCGTTCGCGGGCGGTGCATGTATCCCCGGAAACCCGGGTAGCCGGAGATGAGCGCTGGCTGCAGACACCCGTTGGCCTGGGCAGTACGCAGTGGGGCAGGCTCGTGCTTCCCGGAGTGCCCCGGGCTCCCGGGGAGGCCTCGGAAGCGGCAATGGTCCTGGAGCGTGCCGGGCAGGCCCTGTCCATCAACCGGCTCGCGGAGCGGGACCAGGCCGGGCTGGCCCAGCAGGCACAGGCCGGACTGATCCATGAGCTGCGCAGTTCCCGCTCGCAGGATGAGGACGAGGCGCTAACCCGGGCATCAGCACTGGGCCTCAAGCCGTCCCCGGCGTACCTGCCCCTGGTGCTGCACCTGGATTCAGGGTCCGCCAAAGACCCGATGTCCATGCAGCGCAAGGAACGGGCACTGCTTGAAGGGCTCGACGCCGTATTGGCAGCGACCCGGAACAGTGCGCTCGCTGCAGCGCTGCAGACCGGGCAGGTGGCAGTTCTGCTGGCGTTGCCGGCACGGATGCTGGAGGACGGGATGCTGGAGCGGATCTGCGGTGACCTTGCTTCCCGAACGGCGCCGGGGGAACTGGTGTGGACTGCCGGAGTGGGACGGGTGCGGACCCGCCTGGCCGACGCCGCTGCCGGTCTGGATGAGGCTGCCCATGTAGCGCAGACGGCCAGCACACTCAGTGCTGGGGCCAACCGCTATTTCCGATCCACGGACGTGCGCCTGCGCGGACTCCTGGCGCTGCTGCGCGAGGATCCCAGGGCTGTCTCTTTTGCGGAGGCGGAACTGCGGGGACTTGAGGCGGAGGAGGATCTGGCCCTGCTGCAGCGCTTCCTTGAATGCGGCGGCAACAAGACTTCACTGGCCCGGACCGGCTACCTCAGCCGTCCCACGCTTTACGCCCGGCTGCAGAAGCTTGAGTCCCGTCTGGGGGTATCGCTGGATGATCCCGAGTCCCGGACGTCACTGCACGTGGCGGTGCTCCTGCGCCAGCTCCAGGCGCTTTCCCCGGCAGGCTGAGCATGCGGTAACAAAAGACCGCCTAAGCCAAAGCAGGTCCCTGCCGCGGTAGGTTCAACGCATGACCTCATCATCATCCTTGGACTACGGGCAGGCCGTTGCCACCGTGCAGATCGATAATGACCGCGTTCGGGTCACGGAATGGCGGTTTCCTCCGGGGACCCAGACCAGCTGGCACCGGCACGAGCTGGACTATGTGGTGGTTCCGACCGTTGCGGGGCACATGAGTTATGAGACTGCCGAAGGCCAGGCAACGCGGGATCTGGTGGTTGGGGAGTCCTACGCCCGCGAGGCAGGCAGCGAACACAACGTCATCAACAAGACGGATACCGAGTTCGCCTTCGTGGAGATTGAGCTGAAGCCTCAGGGCTAAGACTCAGAACGCGTAAAGGTGCAGGCTGGCAGCCGGCGCCCTAGCGCCCGGAGACCAGGTTTGCTGCCTTGGCGATGGGCGACGTCGTGCTCCGGCCGTTGCGCTCAGCGCGGTCCGCAGCGTAGTACGCCGCGTACATGGCCTTCACGGCAATCCAACGCAGTGGTTCCGGTTCCCATTTGCGGACCCTGCGGTTGACCCACGGCATGGCGGTCAGCTCGCTGCCGGGGTCAAGGATCAGGTCGCGCAGGGTGCGGGCAGCCAGGTTCGTAGCCGCTACGCCGGTGCCCACGTAGCCTCCGGCCCAGCCCAGTCCGGTCTTCGGGTCCAGGCCAACGGTGGCCTTCCAGTCACGCGGAACACCCAGCACCCCGGCCCAGGCATGCTCAATCCGGGCGTCGGCAGCGGCAGGGAACATGTCCTGCAGCAGCGCCGTGAGGCTGGCAATGGTCTCCGGCTGCGTGGCGCCGTCGGTATCCGTGCGGGAACCAAAGCGGTAGGGCACCCCGCGTCCGCCCAGCGCAATCCGGCCGTCTGCCGTCCGCTGCGCATACATATAGGCATGGGCCATGTCCGCGACGGTGTCCATCGAGTTCCAGCCGATCTGCTGCCAGACCGCGTCCGGGAGCGGCTCCGTGGCGATCATGGAGGAGTTCATCGGGAGCCATTCCCGGTGGTGGCCGCGCAGGTTGGCGGTGAAACCCTCAGTGGCACGGAGGATGTACTTCGCACTGACGGTCCCGCAGTCGGTCACGGCGCGTCCGGGCTGGATGTCCGTCACGGTTGTGCCCTCATAAATGGGAACGCCAAGGCGTTCGACGGCGGCAGCCAGACCGCGCACCAGGCGGGCAGGATGGATCCGGGCGCAGTGCGGATGATGGATGCTGCCCAGCGCGCCGGCAACGTGAATCCGCTCAGCGGTCCCGGCGGCGTCGAGCAGGCGGGTCCCTGCCTCCGGCCAGGCGGCTTCGTCTTCCGCCCACGCCCGCAGGCGGCCCAGCTGCGCCTCGTTGCGGGCCACGTTCAGTTCCCCGCCCTTGGCCATCGCAGCGTCGATGCCCTCGGCAGCTGCCACCGCGATAACTTCGTCCACGGTCTCGTTGAGCAGTTCCTGGAACCGCCCCACGACGGCGCGGCCGTGTGACTTCACGTACTGGCTGCGCCCGCCGGTGATCGAATTCGTCAGCCACCCGCCGTTCCGCCCGGAGGCGCCGAACCCCGCGAAGCGGGATTCGAGCACCACCACGGACAGGTCCGGCCGGGCCTTCTTCAGGTAGTAGGCAGTCCACAGCCCCGTGTAACCGGCACCCACGACGGCGACGTCCGCCTCGCGGTTCCCATCCAGGCCGGGACGGGGTTCAGGAACACCCGTGTCCGCGTACCAGAAGGAAACATTGCCGTTTACCGGGGCTGTGGAGATGCTCATCAGAGGTGGTTCAGGCCTTCCGTAAGGACAGAGCGCAGGATGGATTCAATCTGGTCGAACTCGGGCTGGCCGATGGTCAGCGGCGGTGCCAGCTGGATGACGGGGTCCCCCCGGTCGTCAGCGCGGCAGTAGAGGCCGGCGTCGTAGAGTGCGGTTGAAATGTAACCGCGCAGCAGGCGCTCGGACTCGTCGGCGGAGAAGGTCTCCTTGGTTGCCTTGTCCTTGACCAGTTCGATCCCGTAGAAGTAGCCGGCGCCGCGGACATCGCCCACAATCGGCAGGTCCTTGAGCTTTTCCAGGGTGGCGCGGAAAGCCGGTGCATTGGTCTTCACACGGTTGTTGAGATCTTCGGCTTCGAAGATGTCCAGGTTCGCCATGGCGACGGCGGCGGAGACCGGGTGCCCGCCGAAGGTGTAGCCGTGGTAGAACGTGGTGTCGCCCTTGGTGAACGGTTCGAACAGCCGGTCGGAAGCGATCATTGCGCCCAGCGGCGCATAGCCGCTGGTGATGCCCTTGGCGCAGGTGATGATGTCCGGTACGTAGTCGAAGTCGGTCGAGGCGAACATCGAGCCAACACGGCCAAAGGCGCAGATCGTTTCGTCCGAGACCAGCAGTACGTCGTACTGGTCGCAGATTTCGCGCACACGCTTGAAGTATCCGGGGGGCGGCGGGAAGCAGCCGCCGGAGTTCTGCACCGGCTCGAGGAAGACAGCGGCGACAGTGTCCGGCCCCTCGAATTCAATGGCTTCGCCGATGCGGTCGGCGGCCCAGCGGCCGAAGGCCTCCGGGTCCTCCAGACCGGCAGGTGCGCGGTACTGGTTAGTGTTCGGGACGCGGAAAGCGCCCGGGACCAGCGGCTCGAAGGCGGACTTCATGTCCGGGATGCCGGTGATGGACAAGGCTCCCTGGGGAGTGCCGTGGTAAGCGACGGCGCGGGAAATGACCTTGTGCTTGGTGGGCCGGCCGGTCAGCTTGAAGTACTGCTTCGCGAGCTTCCACGCGGACTCGACGGAGTCGCCGCCGCCGGAGGTGAAGAAGACGCGGTTCAGGTCGCCGGGGGCTCCGGCCGCGAGGCGCTCAGCGAGGTCGATGGCCGGCGGATGGGCGTAGGACCAAAGCGGCATGAAGCTCAGCTCACGGGCTTGGCGGGCAGCAGCCTCGGCCAGTTCTTCCCGGCCGTGGCCGACCTGCACGGTGAACAGCCCGGCCAGGCCGTCAATCAGTTCATGGCCGCGGTCGTCATAAATGTGATGGCCTTTGCCGCGCGTAATAATCGGTACATTTCCACCGGCGGCCGTTCCGGAGTGGCGGGCCATGTGCATCCACAGGTGGTCACGTGCCGCCTGCTGGCGGTCCGTTCCGCGCGGCGTTGTTGACGAAGAAGTTGAAGGCTGGACAGTTGTTTCGGTCATCTGGTGCCCCAGTTGTAGGCCTGCTTGCGCAGGGAGAGGTACATAAAGGTTTCGGTGGTTGAAACTCCGGGGATGCTGCGGAACCGGTTGACCAGCAGCATCAGGTCCTGGTCGTTTTCGCACACCACTTCGGCCAGCAGATCGAACGAGCCGGCAGTCACCACGCAGTAGTCCACCTGATCAATTACTGAGATCCGGTCAGCTACCGCAAGGACGTCATCGTTCACGCGGATGCCCAGCATCGCCTGCCGGGGGAAGCCCAGCTGCAGGGGATCGGTCACCGCAACGATCTGCATGACGCCGCTGTCTGTCAGTTTTTGGACCCGCTGCCGGACTGCCGCTTCGGAAAGGCCCACGGCCTTTCCGATCGCGGCGTAGGAACGGCGTCCGTCTTCCTGAAGCTGCTCAATGATCGCCTTGGAGATGTCGTCGACGGAATGGTTCCCAGAAGCGGATTCCATGGTTTGCGCCACCTCCAGGTGCGGATTCGAGAGCTCAGACTGCGTGAGTGGTAGCAATTCAATCTTTTATTTCGTGTGAAATCAAGGCTTTTCGGAACGGAAAGCGTGCTGATCTTTGTCATATTCATTTGGAAACCGTTGTGTAACAAAACTTTTACAACGAAAACCTTGTCGCAACGGATTTCGGTCTGGCACTATCAATCATCAACACCCGTCCGCAGTGCAAGTAGTGCCAGCAAGGAGCCCCTTATGTCGAAGCGCCCCGTGAACGATCCGATGCTACGGAGTATCGTCAACGCCCAGCTGTCCCGGCGGAAGCTGCTCATGGGGGCCGGTGGGCTTTCCGTTGCAGGCATGCTTGCGGCCTGCGGAACCGGAGGCGGAACCAGCGGTGGTTCGTCCTCGAAGCCGAGCCCCGCAGCTGACGTTTCAGACACTGACAAGATCGTGAACTGGGCCAACTGGACCCTCTACCTGGACTACGACGACTCAACCCGGAAGTACCCCTCGCTGGAGGCGTTCAGCGAAGCCACCGGGATCAAGGCGAACTACTCCGAAGACGTGGACGGAAACGATTCATACTTCGGCAAGGTGCAGGGCCAGCTCTCCGCCGGCCAGGACATCGGCCAGGACATCATCACGCTCACCGACTGGATGGCAGGGCGCATGATTCGCCTGGGCTACACCCAGGAACTGAACCTGGACAACATCCCCAACTCCAAGAACCTGCTGGCCGGCCTGCAGAACGTGGACTTCGATCCGGGACGCAAGCACTCCCTCACCTGGCAGTCCGGCTTTGGCGGGATCGTATGGAACAAGGAAGCTTTCCCCAAGGGCCTGAAGTCCGTGTCCGATCTTTGGCAGCCCGAGCTCAAGGGCCGTGTGGAGGTCCTCGACGAGATGCTGGACACCATGGGCCTGCTCATGATGGATCAGGGCGTGGATATCACCGGTGACTGGGGCGAGGATGAGTTCGAGAACGCCCTGGACGTCCTGTCCAAGCAGATCGCGGACGGCCAGATCCGCCAGGTCAAGGGCAACTCCTACAAGGAAGACCTGATTTCAGGTGACGCCCTGGCGGTTATCGGCTGGTCCGGCGACATCACCCAGCTGAACTTCGAAGAGGGCGACAAATGGGAGTTCGCGCTGCCCGAAGCCGGCGGCACGCTGTGGTCCGACAACCTGCTGGTCCCGATCGGAGCGACACATAAGACCAACGCCGAGAAGCTCATGGACTACTACTATGACCCGGTCAATGCCGCAACCGTCGCAGCCTACGTGAACTACATCTGCCCGGTTGAAGGAGCACGGGAAGCTATGGAGGCCATCGACCCCGAACTCGTCGAGAACCCGCTGATCTTCCCCACGGACGAGTACCTGGCCAACGCCCACGTGATCCGCACGCTGAGCCCCGACGAAGAGACCGATTTCAACGACCGGTTCCAGACTGCGATCGGAAACTGATAGATGAGCACCACCGAACTTTCCCGGGAATCAGGCGCCGCTGCGCAGGGCTCCGGAGCAGACCTCGTTCTTTCCGGCGTCACAAAACGGTTCACCGAATTCACTGCCGTGGATAACCTGGACCTGGTAATCCCCTCCGGCTCCTTCTTCGCCCTGCTTGGCCCCTCCGGCTGCGGCAAGACCACCACGCTGCGGATGATCGCCGGCCTGGAACAGCCCACGGCAGGCAGCATTTCCATCGGGGGCAAGGACATCACCGGCACCAGCCCTTACCAGCGTCCGGTCAACACGGTTTTCCAGAACTACGCACTGTTCCCGCACATGAGCGTGCTGGACAACGTTGCCTTTGGGCTCAAGCGCCGCAAGATCCGCGATGCCGAGGCCCAGGCAAAGGAGGCACTGGAGCTGGTTGAGCTGGCACACCTGGCAGCCCGCCGTCCGGCCCAGCTCTCCGGCGGCCAGCAGCAGCGCGTCGCTTTGGCCCGCGCCGTCGTCAACCGGCCGGCCGTACTGCTCCTGGATGAGCCGCTCGGTGCGCTGGACATGAAACTGCGCCGCCAGATGCAGGTGGAACTGAAGAAGATCCAGACCGAAGTTGGCCTGACCTTTGTCCACGTCACCCACGACCAGGAAGAAGCCATGACCATGGCGGACACCGTGGCCGTGATGAACCACGGCCAGGTTGAGCAGATGGGCCCGCCGCAGGAACTGTACGAACTTCCGCGAACCGCTTTTGTCGCGAACTTCCTGGGCAAGTCCAACCTCATGCAGGCCACGGTCACCGGTGACGCGGGCGAGTACCTGCAGATCGACGTCGCAGGCAACTCCCTGACCCTTCTCAAGGAACGGGCCACGGACCATACCGGCAAGATCCTGGTGGGCATCCGGCCGGAGAAGCTGCGGATGGAAGCGGATACGGCTGCTGCCGCACCCGGATCGATCCGCGGGGTGGTGCTCGATGCTTCCTTCACGGGGGCCAGCACCGAATACCTGGTCGACGCCGAGGGCATCGGCACCGTTGGTGTCTTTGCGCAGAACCACGGCGGGGCCCTGTTCAACGACGGTGACCGGGTGCGCCTTGCTTGGGATCCCGAACACGCCTTTGGCCTCAGCGGAAGTGAGGACCGGGAGGCCGGCGCCGGAGAGGACGGCCTGTAATGGCGCTCCTCACCGCAGGCAAGGCCGCCGGCACCGGGCCCAGCGCTGCAGAAGAGGAAGCCGGCAAGCGCCGCGGACGGATCGGCTACCTGCTGATTCTTCCCGGGTTCATCTTCCTGCTGCTCTTCTTTGCCATGCCGGTGCTCTCCCTGCTGGCAACTTCGCTCTACATCAAGCCCGAAGGGGCCGACGTCGGGCAGTTCGTTCCGGCGCTGGAGTTCGGCAACTACGTAGTAGTGCTGCAGAACTACTGGCCGGCAGTGCTCCGTTCATTCGGGTTCGCGCTGATCGCCACGGTTGCTGCCCTGGTTATCGGCTACCCGATGGCCTACCTGGTGGCCGTTCGGCTGCGGGACCGGAAGCTGCTCAAAGGCATCCTCCTGGTGCTTATCATCGCGCCGTTCTTCACCAGCTTCATCCTCCGCACCCAGGCCTGGAAGCAGATCCTGGCAGATGAAGGACCGGTGGTCTCCGTCCTGCGTGCGGTGTCCCTGCTGCCCGAGGACGGCCGGCTCACCGCCACGGCCTTCGCCGTCATCTGCGGCCTGACCTACAACTTCCTGCCGTTTATGACCCTGCCTATCTACGCGAACCTGGAACGCCTGGACACCCGGCTGATCGAGGCCGGCGGCGACCTATACGCCAACGGCATCACGACCTTCCGCAAGATCACCTTCCCGTTGTCGCTGCCGGGTGTGATGGCCGGGACGCTGCTGACGTTCATTCCAGCCACCGGCGACTACGTGAATGCTGCCCTGCTGGGCAACAACCAGAACACCACCATGATCGGCCAGGTCATCGATTCCCGGTTCTTCCGCGTGGTCGACTACCCGGGCGCATCGGCGCTTTCCTTCCTGCTGATGCTCGCGATCCTGTTCCTGGTGATCCTGTACGTGCGGCGTTTCGGCACCAAAGAACTGATGTAAGGAACCAAACATGAAACAGAAACTAGGCCGCTGGCTTGTGCCGGTGTTCGGAGGACTGGCCTTCCTTTTCCTCCTGGTTCCGATCGTTTACGTCTTTGCCTTCTCCTTCAACGACGCCGGCCGCACCAACCTTTCCTGGCGCGGCTTCACGCTGGATAACTGGAAGAACCCCTGCGGGGCCCCCGGTGTCTGCGAGGCGCTGGGCAATTCCCTGCAGGTAGGGCTGGCGGCAACGCTGATTTCGACGGTGCTGGGTACGGCGATCGCCGTCGGGCTGGTCCGTTACCGCTTCAAATTCAACGCGACGGCGAACATGCTGATCTTCCTGCCGCTTGCTACCCCTGAAGTGGTGCTGGGCGCTTCGCTCCTGGCGCAGTTCCTGAACGTGGGCGCTGAGCTGGGCATGGGCACCGTGATCATCGCGCACTCCATCTTCTGCATTTCCTTTGTGGTGGTGACGGTCAAGGCGCGTGTTGCGAGCCTCGACCCCAAGCTGGAGGAAGCAGCCGGGGACCTTTACGCCTCGCCCATCCAGGCGTTCTGGCGGGTCACTTTCCCGCTGCTGCTGCCCGGTATTGTGGCTGCGGCACTGCTGGCCTTCGCCATGAGCTTCGATGACTTCATCATCACCAACTTCAACTCCGGCAACCTGGACACGTTCCCGAAGTTCATTTACGTCGCGGCGACCAGGGGCATCCCGGCGCAGGCCAACGTGATTGGCTCGGCAATGTTCATCATTTCCCTGCTGGTGGTCATCGGCGGACAGGTCCTGGCACACCGCCGGGCCAAGATGCTGGCGGCCCGGTAGGGACTGAACGCGGCACTAAGAGGGCGCCTGGCGGATCATCCGCCAGGCGCCCTCTGCTGTGCTCGATGGTCCGGCTGCGGTTAGGCAGTGACCTCACGTTCATCCGCCGCAACGGCAGTTGCTGCAAGAGCACGCTGCCGGCGGCGCATCCAGATAGACAGGCCGAAGATCACCACGAGGGATGCATAGATACCCGCCGCGATAGGGGACTGCACCAGCGCCAGCGGATCGCCCTGGGAGATGGCCAGTGAACGCCGCAGCTGATTCTCGAAAATCGGGCCCAGGATCAGGCCGACCACCAGCGGGGCGATCGGGTAACCGTAGCGCCGCATAAAGAACCCAAGAACGCCGATCAGCAGCAGCAGCACAACGTCCACGCTGGTGAAGTTGACCGAGTAGGCGCCCAGAGCCGCGAAGACCAGGATTCCCGCGTATAGATATGGCCGGGGGATCTGCAGGATCTTGACCCATATGCCCACCAGCGGCAGGTTCAGGACCAGGAGCATCAGGTTGCCGACGTAGAGGCTGGCAATCAGGGCCCACACCAGGGCGCTTTCGCTTTCGAACAACAATGGCCCTGGTTGGATCTGGTACCGCTGGAATGCCACAAGCATCATTGCGGCGGTAGCAGTGGTCGGAATTCCCAAGGTCAGCAGGGGAACGAGCACTCCGGCTGCAGCCGCATTGTTCGCTGCTTCAGGCCCTGCCACGCCCTCGATCGCGCCCTTGCCGAACTGTGCCTTGCGGCGGCCCTTAGCCAGTTTCCGTTCCGAAGCGTAGGACAGAAACGTGGCGACGTCCGCCCCGCCGGCAGGGATGGTCCCCACCGGGAAACCAATCGCGGTTCCGCGCAGCCAGGGCTTCCAGGAACGGCTCCAGTCCTCCCGGCGCATCCAGGTGTTCCACCTGCCCGTGACCGGAATGACCTCTACCGGCCCGTGGCGCAGTCGGGACGCCACGTAGAACGCCTCACCCACAGCAAAAAGGCCCACGGCAACCAGCACCACGTCCACGCCGTCGGCGAGGAAAGCGCTGCCGAACGTGTACCGCTGCTGCGCGGTGAGCTGGTCCACACCTACGACGGCGACAAAGAGTCCGATGCCCAGGGAAGCCAGTCCACGCAGCACGGAGGCTCCCAGCAGCGCGCCGACGGTAAGGAAAGCCACCACCATCAGAGCAACGTATTCAACGGGTCCGATCTGTACCGCGAATTCCGCCACGTATGGCGCGACGAAGGTCAGCGCAATGGTCGCCAGCGTCCCTGCAATGAATGAACCGATCGCCGCCGTAGCCAGGGCGGCGGCGCCCCGGCCGGCCTTGGCCATCCGGTTGCCTTCGAGCGCCGTCACAATGGAAGCGGACTCGCCTGGGGTGTTCAGCAGAATCGAGGTTGTTGAGCCGCCGTACATGCCGCCGTAATAGATGCCTGCGAAGACGATGATGGCTGCGGTGGGATCCAGCGAATACGTGATGGGCATGAGTAGGGCGACTGTCATGGCCGGCCCAATGCCGGGCAGTACGCCCACGGCTGTGCCGATTAGCACACCACCAAGCGCGTAGAGCAGGTAAACCGGCTGGGCCGCTACCGCAAACCCCTCCATAAGGTGAATGAAATTATCCATTGAGGAACGGCACCCCTTCCAGGATTCCGGCGGGCAGGGAAACCCCCAGGAGGCCGGCGAATCCGACCTGCAGAATCAAGGCAAGGACCACGCCTATGACCAGGCTGCGGATCCATGAAGCTGCGCCGAGGGCCCAGCTCACCCCGAAGAAGAGCACGGCTGCAGCCACGGGCCAGCCAAGAGGTTCGATCAGAAAGATGTGGAGGATCAGGAAGCCGGCCAGCTTGGCCAGAGCCGCCCAATCGGTGCGCACCGTGGGATCGATGTCCTCGCCTTCTTCCGCGTCGCCTGTCCGTCCGCGCATTACCTGGACGATCAGCGCAGTGCCGACGATGACTAGAAGAGTTGAAACAAGGTATGGGAAGGCTCGGGGGCCGATGTCGCTGGCCGAAGGCGGCGTTTGGATTCCGGCTCCGGCAAGAAAACCGGTGACGCCAAGACTGAGGACGGCAGCGGCGAAGAGCAGTTCCCCTACGCGCCCGGAGAGAGCCGTGCGGCTGTCTCCGGGCGCAGTCGGCTGAGCAGTCATCGGATTAGAGCAGCCCGATGTCGGTCAAGGTCGTCTTCACCGTTTTGATGTCCTCGGTGAGGAAGTCCTGGAATTCCGGGCCGGTCAGGAACGCGTCGGTCCAGTTGTTCTCTTCCAGCGTCGCCTTCCATGCCTCTGTTCCGTGCAGCTCGGTAACGAGCTCGGTGAGGGCTTCCGCCTGGCTGTCGTCGATGGAACCCGGAGCGACTACACCGCGCCAGTTGGTCAGGACAACGTCAATGCCCTGCTGGCTCAGCGGCTTTACGTCGGGCAGCTGGACTGCCGGTTCCTCGCCGGAGACGGCCAGTGCGCGCAGCTTCCCTGCCTTAACCTGCTCAGCGTATTCACCCACGCCAGAAATGCCCGCGTTCACCTTGTTGCCCAGGAGCGCGGCCAGCGATTCACCGCCTCCGGAATAGGGGATGTAGTTCAGGTTTCCAGGATCGATGCCAGCTGCCTTCAGCATCGACCCTGCGAGGATGTGGTCCGCACCGCCTGCGGAACCGCCCGTTATGGACACACCCTGACCCTCTTCCTTAACGGCAGCAAGCAAATCGTCGATGGTCTGGTATTCGGAATCAGCGGGCACCACAACAACAAGCTGTTCTTCGGTGAGGCGAGCGATGGGAGTGGTGTCCTCAATCCGGTTCGCTGCGTTGTTGGTCTCAACCGCGCCGACCATAACGTAGCCCATGACCATCAGGGTATTGGGGTCCTTCTCGGTGGCGAGCTTCGCCAGCCCGTTGGTCCCTCCGGCACCGCCGATGTTCTGTACGGAGGCATTGCCAACGAGGTCATTTTCCTGCAAATCCGACTGGATGGCCCTGCCGGTCTGGTCCCAGCCGCCGCCCGGATCGGCCGGAACTACGATGTTGAGCCGGTCAATTCCTCCGTCCGCCGTGGAGCCTTCCGATGCGCCGCACGCTCCAAGGGCAAGAACTGCGCCGGCGGCTACGGCTGCGAGGGCTGAACGGCGCGTCATTGCGCGGTTAAGCAACATGAGGTTTCCTTTCTCAGCGTGATGCGGGTCACCACGTGCCGTCTCAGCGTAGGAAGACCCCGATGCCGGGACCAGAATGCGGTCATAGCGGAGGTAATGGTCTTTGTGGTCATGGGCACGTTCCGGATCCCGGTGCGGGACGCGTGCGAAGATGTGCCCATGATCGGATCGATGTCGCTCAGATCACAGCTGTTCCTGCTGCAGCTGCTGATTGTGCTTGTTGTGGTGCTGGTTGCCGGCTCAGTCGCAGTCCGGATGCAGGCCGAGCAGATCCGCGACGCCTATGAAGCACGCATGGTTGGCGTTGCCACCTCGGTGGCCCAGCTGCCGTCAGTTGTCGAGGCATTCAGTGAGCCCGACCCCAGTACTGCCATCCAGCCCATCGCGGACCTGATTACCCAGGCCACCGGTGTGACCTACGTTGTGGTCACAGACGACGCCGGCATTCGCTATTCCCACCCCAATCCCGCCCGGATCGGGAGCAAGGTGTCCACAGATCCTTCCGTACCGCTGAGCGGCGATGTCTACGTGGGAACCCAGACCGGCACACTGGGCACATCCTGGCGGGTGAAGGTTCCGGTTTTTGCTCCTGATTCAACAGTCATCGGTACGGCTTCCGTGGGGATCCTGGAGTCGGAACTCCAGGCTGAACTGCAGGAAGACATGCCGGAGCTCATCGCCTGGCTGATTGCGGCCGCGGTGCTCGGTTTTGCGGGCGCAAGCTGGCTCTCGCGGCTGGTCTGGAAACGGATCTACCGGCTGGAACCGGAAGAAATCGCCCAGCTCCTTAAGACCCGTGATGCAATGCTCCACGCGATTGGGGAAGGCATCGTCGCGATCGATGAACGTGGGAACGTTGCCCTGGTCAATGACGAGGCCCGGCGGCTCCTGGAATTGCCGGCGGACGCAGAAGGCCGCCCGGCGAAGGAAGTACTTCCCGCCAACTTGGCGGCGATGCTGCATTCCGCGGGCGAGACTGATGAGACGGTGCTGGCGGGCGAACGGGTGCTCCTGGCGCGCGCAGGAGGCGCGGTAGTGGACGGCCGAAGGACAGGCGGGGTGCTCATCCTCCGGGACCGCACCGAGCTGCACCAGCTGCTGCAGGACCTTGACGGGGCCCGGGATGCCACCTCTGCCCTGCGCGCACAGGCGCATGAGTTCTCCAACCGCATGCATGTGATTTCCGGCCTGCTGGAACTGGGTCATACCGAACAGGCAGTGGACTTCATAGCCCGGTCCGGCCATGGCGGTTCCCTGCTGGCCACGACAACTACGGACGGAATCACCGATCCGGACAGCGCTGCCCTTCTGATGGCAAAAGGGAGCCTTTGCGAAGAAAAAGGAATCGATCTTGTGCTCGAACCCGGGGCGGATCTGCGGCCGGACGGGACCACCGACTGCGTCACTGTGCTGGGCAACCTGCTGGACAATGCCATGGACGCCGCCGGGAAAGGCGGCAGAATTCGCGTTGCGCTCTCGTGGCAAGCCGGACGGCAATGGGTCACTGTCAGCGACAACGGCCCGGGCATCCCGGCGGAGGAACGCGTTTTGGTGCTGCGGGAGGGATACACCACCAAGGGCCATAACCGTCCGGGCACACGGGGATTCGGGCTGGCGCTGGTTTCCCGCATCGCCCTGCGCCGAAGCGGAACCGTGCGGATCACCGACGCTCCGGGCGGCGGAGCCCAGATCACGGTCGAACTCGGCCCCAGCCAGCCGCCGGTTGCAGCGGGCCGGAGAGGCAGCAGCGAACACGACGCCGGAAGGGGTACAGAATGAGCAGCATGTCCGAATCAGTAAAGACTGCCCTGGTGCGTACCCTGGTGGTCGACGATGACCAGCAGGTAGCCGGACTGCACAGCGGGTTCCTGCTTGCCCATGGAGGGTTCGAAGTTGCCGGAACAGCGCACACCGGTTCCCAGGCAATGGAACTGATTGGGGCACTGCGTCCGGAACTCGTGCTGCTGGACATCCATCTGCCGGATATGTCCGGCATCGATGTACTGCGGGCAGCCAGGAACCTCCCGGGTGAACCAGTGGACATCATCGCCATCACCGCTGCCCGGGAACTTGAGACAGTTCGTGCGGCGATGGCCGGCGGTGTGCTGCACTATTTGGTCAAGCCCTTTGGGTCCCGTGTGCTGCTGGACCGCCTGGATGCCTATCTGCAGGCCCGGGAACAGCTGCGGGGCAAGGAAGGCAGCCGTGACACACTCGACCAGGCAAGCATTGACCGTCTGCTTAGGCCCGGCACCGCGGCGTCCTTCCCGACGGTATTGTCCGGACTGCCCAAGGGGCTGTCGGAACCCACGCTCACCGCCGTCGTGCGTGAATTGAAGAAAAGCGGGGAAAGCTCCGCCTCCGCGGTCGCGGCCGGCGTCGGCCTGGCACGGGTGAGCGCTCGCCGCTACCTTGAGTTCCTGGTTACCCGCGGGATGGCCGCTGTGGCACCCCGATACGGTGATGCCGGCAGGCCGGAGAAGTTCTACCGCTGGATTGGTATCGACGGCTAAAAGTGTCACACCGCGAACAGCCCGGCGTTTTCTACTGCAGCAGCTCCCGCAGGCGCCGCGCATTGTTGACCGCAGCGCCTCCGCCGTCGTTATTGAAATAGGCATAGACATCCCGGCCCCCTGCGAGCCACTCGCGGATGCGCTCCGCCCACCAGCGCAGGTCCTCATCCGGATAGGACCCCGCATACAGGGTGTGCTGATCCGGCCCGTGCAGCCGCACATAGACAAAGTCGGAGGTTGCTTCGAGGATGCAGGGCAGCTGCGCGCCGCTCATCACGCAGTACGCAGCATTGTGGCGGGCCAGGAGCGCGAAGATTTCAGGGTCATTCCAGCTGGCATGACGGAATTCAACAGCCACCCGGATTGTCTCCGGAAGCAGGCCGAGCACGTGGGCGAGCCTGGCGTCGTCGCGTTCAAAGTCCGGCGGCAGCTGGAACAGCAACACGCCGGCACGGTTCCCGAGGACCTGCCAGCAGCGGGTAATCCGGTCCACCCACACCTCCGGATCCCGCAGCTTGCGGGCATGGCTTAGCCCCCGCGGCGCCTTCACGGAGAACTCGAAACCGTCCGGCAGCCGGTCGCGGTACCGGGCGAATGCCTCTTCACGCGGCCATCGGTAGAAGCTCCCGTTGAACTCAACGGTGTCGAACTGTGCAGCGTAGTACTCCAGCCACTTTCCGGTCGGCACCCCGGCGGGATACAGCACATGCCGCCAGTCGCTATATGTCCAGCCGGAGGTTCCAATGCGCAGCTGTCCCATCCGTCCCCCTTTCTGCCTGGCCCAGTCTTTCCGGACCAACGTACCTCCGCATCCCAAAAAGAGCGCGGAAGCGTACACAGGGAGCCTGCCGAACGGCAGACTGGAAACGGAGCCTCGTACCAGCTTGGAAGCGCGGGAAAGGACCCAGCATGGAACAGCCGGAAAAGTCCCAGCAGCCGGATCAGCCAAATCAATCCGGTTCCGGGCGGGGAATCTATCTGCATATGGTGCGGGACCTGCGGGCGCAGCCCGACGCGGTCTACAACGCGTGGACTGACCTTGCCCACGTTACGGACTGGTGGGGTCCGGAGGGTTTTACCGTCCCGGAGGACAGGGTGCGCATGGACAGCCGCGAAGGAGGCGAGTACCGGGCCTGCATGGTCAACACCATTACCGGGGACGAATTGTGGTGGGGCGGTACCCTCGAGCGGCTGGACCCGCCGGGCCACCTCTCGATGACCCAGCGGTGGGAGCAGCCGGACGGCACACCTGCCAGCAACACCACGCTGATTACCGTGGACCTGGAACCGCACGACGGCGGCACGCGGATGGCGTTCGCCCAGGGTCCGTTTCCGGACACCAGGGACAGGGACGGGCACGAGACGGGCTGGAACTCGTCCTTTTCCCGGTTGGCGGAGTACCTGGCGCGGCGGGCCTGAAATAACCCCGGGACTCACGCCGTTGCATTACTAAGCCCCACCAAGTGCAACGAAAGGCCCGCTTTCCATGACCTACCCGCTTTCCATCCTCGACTTCGCCTCCATTGAAGAAGGCGGGACTGCAGCCGACTCATTCCAGGAAAGCCTGGCCCTTGCCCGGCACGCCGAAAAGCTTGGGTACCGACGTGTCTGGTACGCAGAGCACCACAACATGCCGACCATCGCGTCGTCGGCCACGAGTGTGCTGATCTCCTTCATCGGTGCCAACACATCCACCATCCGGCTTGGTGCCGGCGGAATCATGCTGCCCAACCATGCCCCGCTGACTATTGCCGAGCAGTTTGGCACCCTGGAGTCCCTGTATCCGGGACGGATCGACCTGGGCCTTGGGCGGGCTCCGGGCAGTGACCAGAAGACCATGCGCGCACTGCGGCGTGATCCCATGTCTGCAGACAGCTTCCCCCGTGACGTCCAGGAGCTGCAGGGATACCTCACCGGCAACAGCTTGATTCCCGGCATCGACGCCATTCCGGGCAAGGGCACCAACGTGCCGCTGTACATCCTCGGATCCTCCCTCTTTGGCGCCCGGCTGGCCGCCGCGCTGGGCCTGCCGTACTCCTTCGCCTCGCACTTCGCGCCGCAGGCGCTCCAGGACGCCGTCGCGCTGTACCGGCGCGAGTTCAAGCCCTCCGAACAGCTGGCGGAACCGTACGTGATTGCCGGAGTGAACGCCCTCGCCGCTCCCACCACCGGGGAGGCAGAGGAAATCTTCAAGCAGTCCCAGCGCCGGCGGGTCACCCAGCTCCTGGGCAAGGACCGCACCTACACGGATGAGGAAGCCGACCTGGTGCTTGAATCCCCGGCAGGCCAGCACATCAAGATGATGGGCCACTACTCCGCAGTTGGTACCCCCGCCGAGGTCCGCAGCTACCTCGACTGGTTCGCCGGACATGCCCAGGCGGATGAGCTGATCGTGGCCACCCACGCTCCCACGCTGGAGCAACGGCTGCGGTCCTTCACACTCCTGGCCGAGGCTGCCGAGCTCGTTCCCGCCTAACCCGTCTTCACCTTCATCGAGATGGCAGAAACTGCCCGTATGAACCCTCAAACGGGCAGTTTCTGCCATCTCGCGGGGAGGAACGGGGAAGGCGATTGCATCAGGGCCTGGATGACCGCGGACAGGTGCGCCGGCCCTATGCCAGAATCTAGACATGGAAACATCCGCCCACGTCATCCGGGTCAACGTGCCGATGCGCTGGTCGGACATGGACGCCTATGGGCACATCAACAACGTTGAAGTGATCCGGATGCTGGAAGAAGCCAGAATCCTCGCGTTCGGTCCGCCCGGCGGCACCGGTGCACACGGGATCGAGCCGCCCGTGCCGCTATTCAACACGGTTCCGCCAAACACCCAGTCGCTGGTCTCTGAACACAGGGTCAAGTACCTCGCTCCGCTGGAGTACCGCAACGTCCCGGCCGACGTCGATATTTGGTTCAGCTCGGTCAAGGGAGCGAGCCTGACCATTTCCTACCTGGTGTCCGACCCGGTGACGAATAAGGCGTGCATCAAGGCTGAAACCACTCTGGCCTTTGTCGACGCAGTCACGGGCGCCCTGCTGCGGGTTACCGCAGAGCAGCGGGAACTCTGTGGCCGGCATACCGGCACATCTGTCTTTGCTTAAGGGGTCCCCGCGGAAAAGCGCGCGGACTACCATCTGAGACAGCTGCCTGCCTGAGGTACCGGGGAACCGCTCACTGCCGGAGGAGACCCTGCCGTGTCGAATGATCCGTGGTACAGCCTTGGCATAACGCCGATCGAAGCCTTGTGGGTGGTGGTCTCGGCCATCGGCATCTACGCCGCGTTCTTCCTGCTGATCAGAGGCTTCGGCCAGCGTGCGCTGGCCAGCTGGAGCACCCTGGACAAGGCGATTGTGATTGCCCTGGGCGGCGTAGTGGGCCGGGTCATCCTCGGCTACACACCCACCCTCGCCGGCGGGATCGTCGGACTCATCACCCTGTTCACCATGATGCGGCTCGAAGAGTACCTCCGCCGCACCAAACGCGGCGTGTACCTGAGCAGCAGACCGGTACTGCTGATGGCCGGGGACGAGATCCTCGCAGATAACCTCAGAAAGGCCCGGATCCAGAACGACGAGCTCTATTTCAAACTGCGCCAAGCCGGGATCCATAACTTCTCCGAGGTCTCGATAGTGCTGCTTGAGCCCACCGGAGACGTGAGCGTAATGCGCAGGGGAGTGCCGGTGGAACGCGAGCTGCTGCGGCGCGTGGCTGACAGGGACCGGATCCCCAGCCAGCTGTTGCTGCCGGAGCGGGAGGGGCGCCAGGGTACCTAAAGGGGCCCATGGCCGGCCCGGCCCGCAGGCCCGATTAGGTGTTTCGGGAAACCCCGTGTAGAGTCTTTCTCAGTTGTTGTGTTGCGCATTTTGTATTTCAAGCGGCGAAACCCAGACGGGCTAGCCGCTTTTTCTGTAGAAGCGGTAAAAGGGACACCGCGACTGAAACCCCCGAAAGTCGGGAGCGGTTTCGAGCAGAAAGAAGTATAAAAAATGGCTACAGGTACCGTGAAGTGGTTCAACTCCGAAAAGGGCTTCGGCTTCATTGAGCCGGACGACGGCAGCGCCGACGTCTTCGCTCACTACTCCGCCATCAACTCCAGCGGATACAAGTCCCTCGAAGAGAACCAGAAGGTTTCCTTCGACACCGAGCAGGGCCCCAAGGGTCCGCAGGCCACGAACATCCAGGGCCTCTAATTCAAGAAGCCTAGACGCCGCCGCTAAGGCAGGCATCTAAAAAGAAGAGCAGGACGGGCAACCGTCCTGCTCTTCTTGTTTAACCCGTCAACTCCGCCCGGCGGAGGGTAGGGCCCGTCGAGACGCTCAAGACGGGGCCTACCCTCCGCTGCCGGAGATCGTCAGTCCTGGACGCGCACTGCAGTCTCGCGCAGGTACTGTTCCACCCGGGTGTAGGCGTCCTGGGTCAGGGCACGCCAGAATTGCATCGCGAGGCGTGGTTCATCCTCTTCGATCTGATGGATCACGTCGGCCGGCAGGCGCCAGACCTCCACTGCGCCGTCGGCCTTGACGGTGGTCTCCTGCCTCCGGTCCTCGCCCAGGGCCATCTCGCCGAAGGTCATTCCGGCGCCCAGACGCGTCAGTTTCACGCGGTGGCCGTCCGGACCCGGCATGAGGGTCTGCACATGGCCCGAGGCAATAAAGTAGACACCGCTGAAGCGCTGGCCGATCCTGCGGATCACATCGCCGTCGTCGTAGGTCAGTTTCTCCATCCGGGAGGAAAGGTCCTTGGCGCTGTCCTCACCGAGGGGAGCCAGCGCGGGGGAGTCCTTGGGCAGTATCCGGGCAGGCTGAACGAGGTCCGCCGCGTAGCGCTCAAGCAGTTCTTCCTCGCACCACTCAACCGCTCCGGAACGGGTGGCAAACGCCTGCACGTCGTGGCCGTCTTCCACCAGGCTGGCCGCCACGGTCCCGTCCGCGTCCACGATGGCCAGGCTCCGTCCGCCGCGGGTCAGCATGTCTGCCGCCTCGGCGAACATCCGCATGGCCACTCCGGAGACCTCATCAACACTGCGCAGGTCCAGCACCACCAGTACGACGTCGTCATCCAGGGAAGCGAGCTCCCGCACCATGGCTTCGGCACCGGCAAAGAGCAGGTCGCCGTTCAGCTCAAGCACCCGTGCACGGTGGATGTTGGAGCGCAGGACGTTGGCTGCTTCTTCGCTGCGGCGGATGCCCGAAGGAGTGGTGCCAATGTCATAGGAACCGCGCAGCGCAGAGCGTCCCGTACGTCCGGCACGGACAAAGTGCAGTTCAAGGTCGCTGGAGAGCCGCTGGCTGACGGCTACGCCGCGCACACTGCTGCCGTGGGCATCGAGCGGCGGCGAGTAGACGGCCAGACCGATCTGGCCCGGCAGCACGGCGATCGTGCCGCCGGCTACCCCGGACTTCGCTGGCATGCCTACGCTGCTCATCCAGGCACCGGCGTCGTCATACATGCCGCAGGTGGCCATGACGGAGAGCACCCGCTCCACCGGCGCTATATCCAGTACCTGGTCATTCGTGAGGGGGTTGCGGCCGCTGTTGGCAAGGGTGGCAGCCATCATTGCCAGGTCCAGGGTGTTAACCATTACCGAGCATTGCCGGAAATAGTCCTCAATGACCGGTGTGGGATCAGATTCAATGATGTCGAAACTACGCAGAAGATATGCAAGTGCATGATTTCGGTGCCCGGAGCGGAGTTCTGACTGGTAGATCTTTTCGCTGACAGAGAGCTGACGTCCCGCAAATGCTGAATACGTATTGAGAATTCGCTTAAAGCGTGAATTTCCGCCGGCACCGCGGACGAGGGAGGTGGCAGTGAGGGCTCCGGCATTGATCATGGCGTTCGCGGGGCGCCCGGTGCCTTCGGCCAGGGAGATCTCGTTGAACGAGTCTCCGGACGGTTCAACGTCCACCTTGGCGTCCACCTCGTCCATGCCCCGGTCGGCCAGCGCCAGGCCGTAGGTGAACGGCTTGGAGATCGACTGGATGCTGAACTCCTCGCGGGTGTTGCCCACCTCGTAGACGAAGCCGTCTGCAGTGGCCAGGACTATTCCGAAGTGATCGGGATCCACGTTGGCCATCGCGGGAATGGAACTGTACGGTTTCCCGTCCTTTAGGTCGGCAATCTCGGCGTGGATTCGTTGCAGGTAGTGATCGATCGGGGAGTCCATCCATCCAGCCTACGGGGGTTGGGAAAGCCCGTGACCTGACCGTTATCTCTGTGTATACTGGCACGCAGTTGTTGTGTTGAGTGTTTGAACTTGAAGCGGCGAAGCCCGAATCCAGGGCCAGCCGCTTTTTTTGTAGAACGCTGCATGGGACACTTCAGCTGGAAACTCCTCGACGGTCGGGGATGTTTCGCCTCAGAAGGATGATTAAAAATGGCAACTGGCACCGTGAAATGGTTCAACTCCGAAAAGGGCTTCGGCTTCATCGAGCCCGATGACGGCAGCGCCGATGTTTTCGCCCACTACTCCGCCATCAACGCGAGCGGCTACCGCTCACTTGAAGAGAACCAGAAGGTTAGCTTCGACACCGAGCAGGGACCCAAGGGTCCCCAGGCGGTAAACATCCAGCCTGTCTAACCAAGACTTCCGGCCCTTTCACGGGCCAGCTGGAAACGCAGATGCAGGACGGATTCCGTCCTGCATCTCGCGTTTAAGGCACACTCCGCGCTGAAGCGTCCCCCTGCCTGCCGGCGCCGGCAGCAGGGCATTTCCCCGGTGCCTGCCCGGGCGTACCTCGCCGATGTCAGCCGTGACCAGCTGATGCGCCTGCTCACCGAAGGTGGATACGTCCACTACCGCTGGAAGGAAGATGATGAGCTTCACGCGGTGATGGCAGGCATCCTGAAAGAGTTCGGTTCCATAGGGGACATGGTCAAGGGCGCCGGTTCGGCCGGCGAGCTGCGGCACAGGCTGGAGGTTCCCCGGCATTGGACCGGTAACGGCCGGTATTTTCATGGAATGGGTGCCCGCACGGTTCAACGGAACCTACACCGGCTGACCCTTCCCGGGGCCTTGGCCCGCCGGGGACGTAACGCAGCACACAAATCCGGATGCTTCTGGCTATACTCCTAACAGCTTCAAGAACTGCGGCCGCCAAGCTCCGACTTGGCCGCATACCAACCCCACGCTCGTTGGGTGGTTCGGATGAAGAAGCGGCCTGCACTCGCCCCTGGGGCAACCGGTGCCAGGCAAGAGCACGCCGAAAGGACCGGCGCCCGGCGCCGCCGCCATGGATACTCCTGTTCCCCCAGCAACCTCCCTCAAAGCAGTCAGCCTGCAGGACTATGAGGACCTCGTACGTCTGCGCGAGGCCTTCGTCGAGTTCCTTCTCAGCGAGCCAAGAGCTGCTGCATGAGCGGTCCGGCAGGGCTGCTGCTGGATACCCCCGTCCTTGCCGAGGTCCGCAGCGGGAGCCCAGACCCCGCCGTCGTCGGTTTCCTCCGGAGCCGCAGCCACCTTCGAGTCTTCGTGTCCGCCCTCACCGTGGGGGAATTCGAATCGGCTGCTCCAGGCTGGCTCAAGGAACTGTCCCAGCGCTTTGCCGGGAACATCCTTCCCGTGGACCATGAGGTGGCGATGCTGTGGCGGACACTGCCTGTGTCCGCTGCCGAAGGACCCCGGGACTCGCACCGCTCCTGGCTCGCGGCAACGGCAATCCACTGCAACCTCACGGTCGTGACACCTGAACCTGAGGCCTTTGTGGCATATGGTGCGCATGCGGTCAGTCCATTCACGGAATTCGGCTGAGCACAACCCCCTGTGAGAGAATTCATTGTCCCGGGTGAGGCCGGGCACACTGCCGCGTGCTGTCTTGGCGCCGCGGACACTCGCAAGTTAGGAACTCTTGGCCGATGGCTGAAAACACTCCCCGCGCGAATGCAGTACCGCATTCGGAGCGGATTGACGACGACGGCGGCAAGGCCGCCAAATGGAAAATTGTCGGCCCGGGACTCGTGGTTGCTGCCACGGGTGTTGGTGCTGCCGACATGGTTGCCACCCTGGTGGCAGGATCCCGCTACGGCTACGGCCTGCTGTGGGCAGTTATCCTGGGCGTCATCCTGAAGATCATCCTCGTGGAAGGTGCCGGGCGGTTCACGCTTGCAACCGGTAAGACCATCTTCGAAGGGTGGCGTTCGCTGGGACGCTGGACCACCTGGTACTTCGGTCCGTACATCATGATCTGGGGCTTCGTTTACGGCGCCACGGCCATGTCTTCCGCTGCGCTGCCGCTGGCAGCAGTCTTCCCGTTCCTTCCGCTGTGGGCATGGGCCATCGTGATGGGCCTGGCCGGCTTCGTCATGGTCTGGTTCGGTAAATACGCCACCTTTGAAAAGATCACCGCTGCCCTCGTTGGCCTGATGTTCGTCACCGTGGTCGGCCTGGCCATCATCGCAACCCCCAACATCCCGGAGATGTTCAAGGGCCTCGTCCCGATGATCCCCGAAGGCGGCATCGTTTACACGCTGGCTCTCGCCGGCGGCGTCGGCGGCACCATCACCCTGGCTGCGTATGGCTACTGGCTGCGCGAAAAGGGCTGGTACACGCCCAAGTGGATGAAGGTCATGCGCATCGACAACTCGATGGCCTACGTGATGACGGGCATCTTCGTGATCGCCATGCTCATTGTGGGTGCCGAGGTTGTCCGCACCGCCGGCATCACGCTCAGCGCAGGCGACAAGGGCCTGCTGGACCTCTACGACGTCCTGAAGCTTGAATACGGCGACTTCATTGGAACCGGCTTCCTGATCGGTTTCTGGGCCGCGTCCTTCTCCTCCATCATCGGCGTCTGGAACGGCGTTTCGCTGATGTTCGCCGATTTCTGGGGGAACATGCGCGGAAAGGAATCCGGTCACCCGGACACCCGCGTAGGCGGAAAGTACTTCAAGTTCTACGTCCTGTGGCTGACCTTCCCGCCGATGATTCTTTTCGCACTGGGACAGCCGATCGGCCTGATCCTCGCCTACGGCGTGCTCGGCTCGCTGTTCATGCCGTTCCTGGCCGTCACCCTCCTGGGACTGCTCAACGGCAAGCGCATCCCGAAGGAATGGGCCAACCGCCTCCACACGAACATCGCCCTGGGCATCACCGCCCTGCTGTTCATCATCCTTGGCCTGCAGCAGGCCTGGAAGGCACTCTCGCCGGTATTCGGCGGCGAGTAGCCCCTCACTTGGGCGGTCTCACAACCCGCCCGCCAAGGCGCTGCGAAGCACCCTGAAACTGCCCTGCCGTGTGTAAACGCGGCAGGGCAGTTTAGCGTACGCACCCTCCTTCCACGAGGGAAAAACTAAGTTCGAAAATAAGTACGCAGACCCTGTCTACGCCCTGAGGACCCTCCGCTACTCTGGAATGGCGAGAGAAGGTTGCAGCATGGAAATCAGCGCAGCGGGTGGCCTGAATCGTCTGATTGCGGGCCGATACCGACTCATCGAACCAATTGGCCACGGTGGCATGGCCACCGTCTACAAGGGACTGGACGAAGCTCTCGGACGCGACATCGCCGTGAAGCTCTTCCGGGCCAGCGCTGTCGACCCCGACGACGTCGGGCGGCAGGAAACGGAAATGCGTCTCCTGGCTTCGCTGACGCACCCGGGGCTGGTGACACTCTTTGACGCAGGCAAGGACGACGCCGGCCGCGACGACGGTCCCGACGGAGAGCCCCGGGCATTTCTGGTGATGGAACTCGTGGACGGGCCGGACCTGCGCAAGCGGCTTCGGGACAATCCCGTGCCTGCAGCTGACGTTGCCTACGTCGGCGCTGAACTCGCCGGTGCGCTGGCCTATATCCATGCGCGAGGAGTGGTTCACCGCGACGTTAAGCCGGCCAATATTCTCCTGCCGCCTACCATCGCCGGTACGGCACCGCGGGCCAAGCTCACGGACTTCGGGATCGCCCGGATGATGGACGGGGCCAGGCTCACTGCGACCGGTGCAACGCTTGGCACGGCCAACTACCTCAGTCCGGAACAGGCGTCGGGCAGGTCCGCGTGCGCCTCGTCCGATATCTACTCCCTTGGACTGGTGCTGCTGGAGTGCCTAACCGGAAAAATTGAGTTCGGCGGCACCCCGCTGGAGGCAGCCGTTGCAAGGCTGAGCAGGGATCCGGAGGTCCCGGAGACCCTCGGCACGCACTGGAGCTCCCTGCTCACCGGAATGACCGCACGGGACCCGGAGTCCCGGCCAACGGCTGCGGAGGTGTCTGCTGCATTGCTGGATCACGGGTGGTCCGCAGGGCCCGTGACACCGGCTGCAACCCGGGACATCGCCCCGCCCCGAACGGAAACAGCGGCTCCTGAAACGGCAGAGGCGTCAGAAGTGGACGGTTTGGCGGCTGAGCCGGAGACCTCCGCCAGCTTGGATTGGCTGCATACGGGCACCGGCGCCAGTACTGCAGAGGATCCGCGGACGCCTGCCATGGAGCAGGCAGCCGCAGCCTATCTGGCCAGGGACGACCTGGACCATCCGGACATCCATACGCCTGCGGCTCCGCCCACGCCTCCGTCGATCGGCCCCCTGTCCGGAGCCGGCCAGGGGCGTCCCGGCAGCGCGGGGCCGAAACAGGCCGCTATTGCCCGCGCAGCCGCCGTTCCAATGCCTCCCGGCCGTGCCGTCCTCGCCGGCCGTGTGCTGCTGGCAGTCCTGGCCATGACCGTCCTGACGGTGGCAGTGGTGCTGGCAGCCGGCCGGGTCGGAGCGTCCGACTCCCTCCAGCCCCAGAAGGTCCCTTTCCAGATTGGCGGGACCAGCAGCGGGGAACCGTAACCCAGGCCCGCCGGTTTGTCCGGGTTAGGCCCGGAAGCGGCTCGGATCGCATACTTGAAACATGGATTTTCCCGTACCGTCCCCTAACGACCGCTGCCCTTGCCTGAGCGGTGAGACGTACGGGAACTGCTGCTCCCGCTTCCATGCCGGCAGCGCCTGGGCCCCCACCGCAGAAGCGCTTATGCGTTCGCGCTACACCGCATTCGTCACCGGCGACAAGGAATACCTGCTCCGGACCTGGCACCCCAGCGGGCGTCCTGCCCGGCTCGATCTTGACAGCGAAATGCGCTGGCGGCGCCTGGACATTCTGTCCACAGAGGCCGGCGGGCCACTGGATTCGACCGGAGTAGTCACCTTTGAGGCCCGTTACCGGCAGGACGGCGACGCCGGTGTGCAGCGCGAACGCAGCACCTTCGTCCGGGAAGACGGCCGATGGCTGTATGTTGCGGGCGAGTAGGCCCCGACACCTTCCACCTGCTTCGGGCCGCGCCTAGTCTTAAGTAGCGTCCGACGGCGGCTCGGATCCGGGCCCCATCGGGAAGTCTTCCCGAACAGGCGTACGCGCCTGCCAGTGGTCGGACCCCAGCAGAACGAGGACACCATGAAAGCACTCGTTTATGAAGGACCCGGACAGAAGGCGTGGAAGGACGTCCCTGACCCGCAGATTCAGGATCCGCGGGACGTGATCGTCAAAATCGATACCACGACCATTTGCGGCACAGACCTCCACATCCTTAAGGGAGACGTTCCCGCAGTCACCCCGGGCAGGATACTCGGCCACGAAGGGGTAGGCACCGTCAGCGAGACGGGGTCCAGTGTCACCAACTTCAAGGTTGGGGACAAGGTCATCCTCTCCTGTGTTTCCGCCGACGGTTCCTGCAGCTTCTGCAAGGAGGGCCTGTACTCGCACTGCACCGGTTCCGAAGGCCAGTCCGGAATCGGCTGGATTTTCGGCCACCTGATCGACGGGACGCAGGCTGAGTATGTGCGGGTTCCCTATGCAGACACCTCCATGTACCTGTTGCCGGAGGGCGTAAGCGAAGAGCACGGAGTGCTGCTCAGCGATATCTTCCCCACCGGTTTTGAGATGGGCGTGCAGTACGGCCGGACCAAGCCCGGTGACGTTGTCGCCGTGATTGGAGCGGGACCTGTGGGCCTCGCCGTGATCTCCACGGCTGGCCTGTACGGGGCCGCGAAAATCATTGCCGTTGACCTGGACCAGAACCGGGTGGACCAGGCCCGCAAGTTCGGTGCCACGCACGGAGTGAACTCCGGCGACTCCGACTGGAAGGAACAGATCATGTCCCAGACAGACGGCTGGGGCGTGGACGTGGCCGTGGAAGCCGTGGGTATTCCCCGGACTTTCGAGATGTGCACAGAGATTGTCCGGCCGGGCGGAAACGTGGCGAACGTGGGTGTGCACGGCAAACCGGTCAGCCTGGAACTGGACCGCCTGTGGATCGAGAACATCGACATCAGCATGGGCCTGGTGAACACGGACACCCTGTCCATGCTGTTGAAGCTGATGGCGGAGGGGAAGCTCCCGGCCGAGCCCTTCATCAGCCACCGCTACCCGCTGAATGACATGATGACCGCGTACGACACATTCTCGCGGGCGGCGGAGACCGATGCGCTGAAGGTGATCCTGAGCACTGAATAGCAGGCCTCCCGGGCGGTTTGGGCCGCGGCTCAAACCGGGCGGATACTGGAAGTGCGGCCGCAGCTGCGGCCGCACTTCCACGTCAAGGGGGTATGTAAATGTCAGAAGACATTTCCCGTACGATGATCGCCGGCCGGCTCAACATCGAAACCGGCACCTTTGCGCTGAAAGAGGTCCCGGTCCCTGACCCCGGGCCCGGTTTTGTCCGTGTGAAGGTGGGCGCGGCAGGCGTCTGCCTGTCTGATGTGCACCTGATCCAGGGCCTGCTCCGCCCTAAGTTCCTCAAAGGCAGTGAAGTCACCCTCGGCCACGAAGTCGCCGGAACGGTCGACCTGCCGGGCCCCGGTGTCTCCTCGCTGGCAGCGGGGGACCGGGTAGTGGTCCAGGCCGGTTATGAGTACAACGGGGTTACTCTCACCATGGGTGTGGACTACGACGGCGGCTGGGCCGAGTATCTGGTTGTTCCTGCCGGCGTCTGTGTTCCGCTGGGTGATGACATCCCGTTCGACCAGGCTTCCATCATTCCCGATGCCGTTTCCACGCCGTGGGGGGCTATTGCCTCCACTGCCGATGTACGGGCGGGGGAAGCAGCCGGCGTCTGGGGAATCGGCGGACTGGGTGCCCACGGTGTCCAGCTCCTGAGGCTGATTGGCGCCGCACCCATCATTGCCGTCGACCCGATCCCGGAAGCACGCGCCCGTGCGCTGGAGTTCGGCGCGGACATTGCCCTGGACCCGATGGCCGGTGACTTCGCCGATGCAGTGAAGGCCGCCACCGGCGGGCGGGGACTCGACGTCGCGCTGGACTTTGCCGGAGTGGACGCTGTACGTGCCCAGGCACTGGACTCACTGGGTCTCCGCGGCCGGCTGGTGCTGGTTGGCCTTAGCGGAAAGCCCGTGACCATCGGTGACAGCACCGGCTTCTCCTACGCCCGCAAACAGGTCCTGGGCCATTACGGCTCCGAGGCGCATCACGTTCCCCAGCTGGTTTCACTCACCCGCCTGGGACGGCTGGACTTTGCCAAGTCCGTAAGTGCCCGCCTGCCGCTCGCCGAGGCGGAGCAGGCGGTCAAGTCCCTGGACGCGAAGGAAGGCAACCCGATCCGGATTGTCCTGATTCCCTAGCAGGTCAAAACGCGCTGAAGCCCTCCGCCCAAGGCAGAGGGCTTCAGCGCGTTTCAGGCTCCCTTACTTGTCCTTGCGGTGCTTGCTGTCTTGGCTGTCCTTGGACTTTGAATCCTTGATGTCCTTGGCAGCCTTGACCGCTGCCGCGGCGGCCGTGGCCTTCACCGGGGTGGGGACCTTGACGACCTTGACCTTGGTCTTGCTCTTGGTGTCCAGGACCAGTGCGGCGGCTATGCCCAGCATCCATATGTCCTTGGCGAAGGGGGTGCCGGCGGCGCTGGGACGGATGCCGTCGTCTTCAGTGAAGTCCGGCGTCTTCAAATACATCCTCATCATGCCGCCCGAGAACGCGCCGAGCGCCAAACCGGCCAGGCGGCTGGGGACGAAAGGAGTCAGCAGCGCCAGGCCGAGGGTAATTTCGGCGGCGCACAGCAGTTTGCCGAACCGGACAGGTTCAATGTCCAGTACCTGGGGGAAGGCGTTCCCTGCCAGATGCTGCAGGCCTGCAGCAGATTCGGCGTCGAGGTTTCGCTTGTTCAGGCCCGAGTTGAGGATGTACGCGCCGGTGGTGAGCCGCAGCGGGATGTGGCTGAGTTTCATGGTGGTTCCTTACGGAGGCGGCAGTTTCCACGCACGAGCCTACGGCGGCGCCGGTACAGGCGCCAGAGCCCTGCGCCCCGGCAGGCGCCGAACTTTCCATGCGCGCCCGGCGCCGGGTGAACAAAAGATGGCCGGAGCGCGCACATTTGGTTCGACGGGGGAACATGCCGACGCAAAGTCCCACGGCCGCCCGGATATCTGCTTTTATTAATGAGTTACTGGGCAACCCGTCAACGACACTAGAAGGTCACTAATGGATTACCTCCCGGCCGAGCATCCCCGGCCGCGACATTTCATCCTTCACCTAAGCGACACCCATCTGCTGGCAGGACCGCAACCGCTGTACGGATCGGTGGACAGCCGGGCCAAGCTGCTTTCCCTTTTTGAACGCCTCTCGGCTGCTGAGCGCAAGCCGGAGGCGTTTGTTTTTACCGGGGACCTGGCGGACAAGGGGGAACCCGAGGCCTACGATGAGCTGCGCTCCATCGTTGAACCGGCAGCGGAACAGATGGGCGCGAAAGTCATCTGGGTCATGGGAAACCATGACAAGCGGGAGCACTTCAAGGAGCGGCTGCTGGATGAAGCTCCGGATATGGCTCCGATGGACCGGGTCTACGAAGTCAACGGCCTGAGGATCGTCACGCTGGATACGTCCGTGCCGGGCTACCACCACGGGGAACTGAGCGATTCCCAGCTTTCCTGGCTGCGGTCCGTTCTGCGCACACCGGCACCGGACGGGACGATCCTGGCCCTTCACCATCCGCCGGTCCCCAGTGTCCAGGACCTCACTGTCCTCGTGGAGCTGCGCCACCAGCGCGACCTCGCGGCTGTCCTGGCAGGAACCGACGTGCGCTCAATAATCGCCGGCCATCTGCACTATTCGACCTTTGCCACCTTTGCGGGAATTCCCGTATCGGTTGCCTCGGCTACCTGCTACACGCAGGATCTTGCCACCCCGGGAACCCGCGGGCAGGACGCCGGGCAGGGGTTCAATATGGTGCACGTCTATGAAGATTCAGTGGTGCACTCAGTGGTTCCGCTGGAGGAAAGCGCCACCGTGGGGGAGCGGGTGGACGAAACGGAGACGCGCCGCCGGCTGGAGGCAGCCGGCCGGCGCATCCTGGATGCCCGGTCCCTAAGCAACGCGTAGGGGAGACTACAGAACGTCCGGGTCCGGCTCCGGTCCGAGGTTGAAGAACCGGCCGGTGATCGAAGTGGGTGTGAGCTCCACGTAACGGTACTTCGGCGTACGGACCCACGGCTTCAGCGGGTACTTCTCCGCCTCCTCGATCTCCGCGCTGCGGTCCAGCTCCCGGCAGGAGCCCTTGATAATTACGGACCATGCCTCGTCGCTCATGATGCCGTCGGTTTCGAAGGCCACCTGGGAGTTGATCGTCAGCCCGGCAAGTTTCGTTCCGGGTGCGGTCCGGAAGAGGAGCACGCCGTCATGCGCAAAGTAGTTGATGGGAAAGATATCGGGCTGGTTGCCCACGCTGACTGCGATTCGGCCGTGGAAGGTCTTTTCGACGTACTTCCAGGCTTCTTCTGCCGTGAGCTCAACAACCGGAGGCAGTTCTTCAGTAGTCATGGTTCCAGTCTGCCCCGCCGGAGCGCCTCCCGCCAGCCGGTGGAACCGGACCGGGTTGACTGGGGCATGCTGCATCACAAAAGTGGAACGGGTAACATCTTTGACCTGATCAGCACTACCTCGAGTGAGAGAGAGCATGATGACGGACGACGAAAAGCAGTACGCGGCACAGGAGCACCTCACTACCCGGCAGGGCCACCCGGTCTCCGATAACCAGAACACCCGCACCGTTGGATCCCGCGGCCCGGCGACTCTGGAGAACTACCAGTTCCTTGAGAAGATCAGCCATTTCGACCGGGAGAGGATTCCTGAGCGTGTGGTCCATGCCCGCGGGTTTGTGGCTTACGGCGAGTTTGAGGCCAGCGGCAAGTGGGGTGATGAGCCCATCGCCAAGTACACGCGAGCCAAGCTCTTCTCCGAACCGGGTAAGAAGACCGACGTCGCGATCCGGTTCTCAACGGTGATCGGCGGCCGGGACTCGTCCGAGTCGGCACGCGATCCGCGCGGCTTCGCGGTGAAGTTCTACACCGAAGACGGCAACTGGGACCTCGTGGGCAACAACCTGGGGGTCTTCTTCATCCGCGACGCGATCAAGTTCCCGGATGTCATTCACTCCCTGAAACCGGATCCCGTGACTTTCCGGCAGGAACCGGCCCGGATCTTCGACTTCATGTCCCAGACGCCGGAATCCATGCACATGCTGGTCAACCTGTTCAGCCCCCGCGGCATCCCGGCCGACTACCGGCACATGCAGGGATTCGGCGTAAACACCTACCGCTGGGTCAACGCAGCGGGGGACTCGAAGCTGGTGAAATACCACTGGCAGCCCAAACAGGGGGTGAAGTCCCTGACGGAAGAGGACGCCGGAAACATCCAGGCGCAGGACCTGGGCCATGCGTCAAAGGACATCTACGAAGCCATCGAGCGCGGGGACTATCCCCAGTGGGACCTCTACGTTCAGATGATGGATGACAACGATCATCCGGAGCTGGACTTCGACCCGCTTGATGACACCAAGACCTGGCCGGAACAGGACTTTGTCCCGCAGTACGTGGGAACCATGACCCTGAACCGCAACGTTTCCGACCACCACAATGAGAACGAACAGATCTCGTTCGGCACCGGTGTCCTGGTGGACGGACTCGAGTTCTCCGACGACAAGATGCTGGTTGGCCGTACGTTCAGCTACTCGGACACCCAGCGCTACCGGGTGGGACCGAACTACCTTCAGCTGCCGGTTAATTCGGCCAAGAACGCCAAGGTGGCCACCAACCAGCGCGGCGGGCAGATGTCCTACGGCACGGATCTCGCCCCGGGGCAGAACCCGCACGTGAACTACGAGCCCAGCATCACCGGCGGTGTGCAGGAGGCGCCCAAGACGGGTCCCACGGAGATCGGCCCCGAGCTGAAGGGCCGGCTGATGCGGGCCCGTATCGAACGCACGAACGACTACATGCAGGCCGGCCAGCGCTACCAGCTGATGGAGCAGTGGGAGAAGGACGACCTGGTGAAGAACTTCGTTGACAACATCTCCGAGGCTGCGCGTGCGGTGCAGGAGCGAATGCTCTGGCACTTCTACATGTGCGACGACGAGCTTGGTGCCCGTGTCGGCGAAGGCCTGGGTATTGGACTGAGTGAGATCAAGGACCTGGGACCGCTTCCCACCCAGACACTGAACGAGGAAGAACTGGACCGGGTCAAGAACCTCGGCAACAACGGTCCGCGCAATGTGGAAGGTCTGACCATGACCCACTGCGTGCCCAACGAGCACGTGGTGGTGTCCCGCTAGGGGCAGCACTTCCAGCGCAGCAGAGAAGCGGCGGCCGGTGCTCCCGGCCGCCGCTTCGGTGTCCAGCGGCTAGTTCGGGGTGACGTACGCGCCGGAAATACCGCCGTCGACCATGAAGGTGGAGGCAGTGATGAAAGAGGAATCGTCGCTGGCCAGGAACGCCACGGCACCGGCAAGCTCTTCGGGCTCCGCGAACCGGCCCAGCGGAATGTGCACCAGCCGGCGGGCCGCCCGCTCGGGGTCTTTGGCGAAAAGCTCCTGCAGCAGGGGAGTGTTGACCGGTCCCGGGCACAGCGCGTTCACGCGGATTCCCTGCCGCGCGAATTCGACGCCGAGTTCCCGGCTCATCGCCAGGACCCCGCCTTTGGACGCGCTGTAGGAGATCTGCGAAGTGGCGGCTCCCATGACCGCCACGAAGGACGCTGTATTGATGATTGACCCTTTCCCGGCCGCCAGCATGTGGGGCAGGGCGTACTTGCAGCAGTAATAGACGGAGGTCAGGTTCACCTCCTGCACGCGGCGCCACGCATCGATTCCGGTATCCAGGATGGAAGCGTCCTCCGGCGGGGAGATCCCGGCGTTGTTAAAAGCGACGTCCACCCTTCCGTAGGTGTCCCGTGTGATCTCGTAGAGGCGCCTAACTTCTTCCTCGCTGGTCACGTCAACGGGCACGAACAGGCCGCCCACCTCATCGGCCGCAGCCTTCCCGGCGACGGGGTCAACGTCGCCCACGACGACGTGCGCGCCTTCGGAAGCCAGGCGCCGGGCGGTGGCGAGGCCGATCCCGCTGCCGCCGCCGGTGATGACCGCAGACCGTCCTTCGAGCCGGCGCGGGGGAGCAGATGAGACCGGATCCAACATGGTGTTCCTCCTTTGGGCCGCTACCGGCCGGTGGCGATAAAGACGTTCTTGGTTTCCGTGAACGCGTCCAGGGCGTCCGGGCCCAGTTCCCGGCCCAGCCCGGAATGCTTGAACCCGCCGAAGGGAGTCCAGTAGCGAACTGACGAATGAGAGTTCACGGAGAGGTTCCCGGCTTCCACGCCGCGGGCGGTGCGCAGCGCCCGTCCCAGGTCCCGGGTCCAGATGGAGCCTGAAAGCCCGTAGACGGAGTCGTTGGCGATACGCACCGCCTCCGCCTCGTCTTTGAACGGCACGACGGCGAGGACCGGACCGAAGATCTCCTCCCGCAGGGACGGGCTGCCCGGGGCCGGCGCCAGTACTGTCGGCGGGAACCAGAAACCCGGGCCCTGGGGCGCCTGGCCCTGGAAAACAACGTCGTCTCCGGTGACGTAGCCGGCAACGCGTCCGCGCTGGCCTGCGGAGATCAGGGGACCCATGGCGGTCTCCGCCAGAGCCGGATTTCCAACCGCCATTCCCGTGACGTGGGGTTCGAGCAGTTCCAGGAAACGGTCGTAAACCCCTGCCTGGACCAGGACACGGGAACGGGCACAGCAGTCCTGTCCGGCGTTGTCGAAGGCCCCGCCCGGTGCCGCGGCGGCCGCCTGGTCCAGGTCGGCGTCGTCGTAAATGATGTTGGCGCTTTTGCCGCCCAGTTCCAGCGTCACGCGTTTGAGCTGGGCTGAACAGCCCGCCATGATCTGCTGCCCGACTTCGGTGGACCCGGTGAACACGACCTTGCGGACCGAAGGGTGGGTGACGAAGCGCTCGCCGATCACGGACCCCTTGCCGGGGAGGACCGAGAAGACTCCCTCCGGAATGCCCGCTTCGAGGGCCAGTTCCGCCAGCCGCATGGCCGTGAGCGGGGTCAGTTCTGCCGGTTTCAGCACAACGGTGTTCCCTGCTGCCAGCGCCGGAGCGAATCCCCAGGCCGCGATCGGCATGGGGAAGTTCCAGGGCACGATCACCCCGACCACTCCCAGCGGCTCGTGGAACGTCACGTCAATGCCGCCGTCCACGGGAATCTGCGCCCCGGCGTGTCTTTCCGGTGCCCCGGCGTAGTAGTTCAGGACGTCCCGGACGTTGCCCGCTTCCCAGCGCGCGTTGCCGAGGGTATGCCCGGCATTGGCCACTTCGAGTGCGGCGAGGTTTTCCAGATCAGCGTCCACGGCGGCTGCAAAGCGGCGCAGCAGCAGGGCCCGGTCCGAAGGCCCGGTGTTCCGCCATGTTTCAAACGCACGGGCCGCGGTTGCGATGGCGGCATCCACTGCGTCCAGGTCCAGGGGCGCGACGGTGGTGATGATTTCTTCCGTGGCCGGATTCAGGATGGGGGTGGTCAACTGCGGGCTCCTTCGGAAGTTGAAACCGCAGCCGGTGCGGCGGGACCGGGCGCTGGTTTGCCGCTGCCTTCCGCGGCAGCGACGAACCCGCGGAAGAGACGCAGATCAGCGGGATTCTGTTCAGGGTGGAACTGCACGCCCAGCACCCAGGCGTTGCTGCCGGCCAGCTCAACCGCCTCGATGGTTCCTTCCGGAGCCACCGCGGTGACCTCAAGCCCGTGCCCCAGCTCGGCGATGCCCTGGTGGTGATAGCAGGGGGCACTGGCCGTGGGACCAAGCAGGGAAGAGATCAGGCTGCCGGGTGTAGTGGTGAAGCTGACTTCGCCAAAGACTCCCGGGGCAGGCTGGTAGTTGGCTTCGGGCCGGACATCGGGCAGGTGCTGGATGAGCGTTCCGCCCAGGGCTACGTTGAGGATCTGCGCGCCGCGGCAGATCGCCAGCAGCGGCAGCCCGCGCTCCAGGGCGGCCTTCGTGAGGGCAAGGTCGTGGGCATCACGCTGCGGCTGGCTAATGGTGAGCCGGTGCGGCTGGTGCCCGTACTGTGCCGGGTCCACGTCGGTGCCTCCGGCAGTGACCAGGCCGTCTAGCCGGTCCAGGACGTGCACGCCGGTTCCTACGGGCGGAAGCAGCACCGGAATGCCTCCGGCCGCAGCAACGGCTTCAACGTACGTGCCGGGAATCAGGGCCGCCGTCCCCTTCCAGACGCCCCAGGCTGCCTCCTGGTAGTAGGTGGTAATCCCGATTAGCGGCCTGCCGGTGCCGCGGTTATCAGAGGCGTTCAAAGCCACGCTTGCGCTCCCAATCGGTGACCGCAGACTCGAAGGCGGCCAGCTCGACGTCGGCCGCGTGCACGTAGTGGGTGACGACGTCGTCGCCGAAGGCCTTGCGGGCAAGCTCGCTTCCGGCGAGGAGGTCCCTGGCGGCGCGCAGGGTGGTTGGCAGCCGGTCCGCTCCCGTGGTGTAGGCGTTCCCTGCCGTGACCGGTTCCAGCGGCAGCCGGTTTTCCAGCCCGTGAATGGCGGCGGCTACCAGTGCAGCTGCGGCCAGGTACGGGTTCAGGTCCCCGCCGCCCACCCGGTTTTCGCTGCGCATCCCGGCGCCGTGGCCCACTACACGCAGGGCGCAGCTGCGGTTGTCCATGCCCCAGGCGATGGCAGTGGGCGCGAAACTGCCTTCCACGAAGCGCTTGTAGGAATTCACGTTTGGTGCCAGGAAATAGGTCAGTTCCTTCAGTGCTGCCAGCTGGCCGGCGAGGAAGTGTTCCATCACCTCACTGAATCCGTGTTCGCTGTCTCCCGGGAACACGGGCTCACCGTCCAGGTCCCGGAGACTGAAATGGATGTGGCAGGAGTTGCCCTCGCGTTCGTTGAACTTCGCCATGAAGGTAACGCTCTTGCCCTGCTGGTCTGCGATTTCCTTGGCACCGGTCTTGTAGAAAGCGTGGTTGTCGCAGGTCCGCATGGCTTCGTCGAAGCGGAAGGTGACTTCCTGCTGGCCGTAGTTGCATTCGCCCTTGGAGGATTCCACCACCATGCCCGCGCTCTCCATCCCGGTACGGATGGCACGCAGCACCGGTTCCAGCCGGGAGGTGGCCAGCAGCGAGTAGTCCACGTTGTACCTGCTGGCTGCCTGCATTCCGGTGTACTCGCGGTCCCAGGCATCGGAGTAGCTGTCGTCAAAAAGGATGAACTCTAGCTCGGTGCCGATGTAGGCCCGGTAGCCCAGCTCCTCCAGCCGGTCCAGCTGACGGCGGAGGATCTGCCGCGGAGAAGGCGCCAGCGGAGTGCCGTCGGTATGCAGCACGTCGCACTGGACTATCGCGGTGCCGGGCAGCCACGGCACCAGCCGCAGCGTGTCCATGTCCGGGCGCATCACAAGGTCCCCGTAGCCGTTCTCCCAGGACGATGACTCGTACCCTTCGATCGTGTTCATGTCCACGTCCACCGCCATCAGGTAATTGCAGCCTTCGGCACCGTGGGGATGAACGTCCTCGAGGAAGGACCTGGCGCCGCAGCGTTTGCCCTGAAGCCGCCCCAAATGGTCGGTGATGGCAACGATTACCGTGTCGATGCTGCCGTCTTCGGTGCGTTCGCGCAGTTCTTCGAGATCCAGCCCGTTCGGCGGTAGTTTGCGTTCCTGCTGCTTCATGCCTGTTCACTTCCCACGTTTGGTTCCTAACGGATTTCCGATTCTGCTTCGGTGATCTGGGCGAACTCCTCTTCCGGGGCGCTGGCAACCAGGTGGTGGCGGCTGTAGAACCAGAAGTAGGCCAGGGCTGCCACAAATATGCCCGCGGTGATGGAGGCAGCCAGGACGTCCACCACAAAGGTCGCCACCACTGCCACTACAGCAAGGACCAGTGCGACGCCGGTGGTCACCGCTCCTCCGGGGGTGCGGTAGCCGCGGGGGAGATCGGGCTCCCGCCGGCGGAGCACTATGTGAGAGAGGTTCAGCAGCACGTAGGACACGGTTGCGCCAAAGACTGCGATGTTGATCAGCAGACCGCCGTCGCCGGTGAGCGCTGCGAGCAGGAACCCGATGGTGCCCGGCACGATCAGTGCCATGTACGGGGTGCGCCAGCGTGTGGTCAGGGACATCCAGCGGGGCAGGTAGCCGGCTCGGGAGAGGGCGAAGAGCTGCCGGGAGTACGCGTACATGATCGAGAAGAAGCTGGCTACGAGTCCGGCGAGTCCTGCGTAGTTCACGAAGTCCGCCAGGAAGGTGTTGCCGCCGTAGGCGATGCGCAGGGCTTCAGGGAGGGGATTGTCCGAGGTGCTCATGGCCTCTGCGCCGGCAGCCCCCGGAACGAGTACCAGCATCAGCGCGCCGAAAACCAGCAGGATCGCCATTGCCGCGATGATGCCGCGGGGCATGTCCCGCTTGGGGTCGGAGGTTTCCTCGGCCGCCAGCGGGACGCCCTCGATGGCAAGGAAGAACCAGATGCCGTAGACCAGCGCCGCCAGCACACCGGCAATACCCATCGGCAGGAAGGAACTGGCGCCCGCTGCGTCGGTGGGAACAATGTCAAAGAGGTTCGCGGCGTCGAACTTAGGCACCAGGCCCACCACGGTGGCGATGAGCGCCAGGACAGCGATGGCAGTGATGACGAACATCAGCTTGAGCGCTTCGCCCACGCCGCGGAGGTGGATGCCGATGAAGATGGCGTAGGTGACCAGGTAGACCGGCCAGGAGTTGGTGAGGCCGAACAGCCCCAGGGCTTCTATGTACCCGCCGATGAAGGTGGCGATGGCCGCCGGTGCCACGGCATATTCGATCAGTACGGCCATGCCGGTGGCGAAGCCGCCCAGCGGTCCCAGTGCCCTGCGCGCAAAACCGTAGCCGGCTCCCGCGGTTGGCAGTGTGGAGGAAAGCTCGGCGAGTCCGAAGACCATGCACGTGTACATAATGCCCATCAGCACGAAGGCGATGAGCAGTCCGCCCCAGCCGCCCTGGGCCAGGCCGAGGTTCCAGCCGGAGAAGTCTCCGGAGATGACGTAGGCAACTCCGAGTCCGGCGAGCAGGATCCAGCCCGCCGCACCGCGCTTGAGTTGCCGGTGGCTCATGTAGCTGGCGTCGACCTTTGTGTAATCGACCCGGGATTTAGCCATGCCGTTTTCCTTGTTTGTTGGAATAGGACGCGGTGCAGGAACAATCCACTGGAGCTGGTATCGCACAAAAGGACTGATTTCAGTCCATGGCGGTTGAGGAAGAGTCTGAGGCCGCGCATGGCTGCACGTCAAGGGTTCATGCGAACTTTTATTGGTCTATTTTGAGGGTTTTAGGCATAGAATCCCGGACATGGAGATGCCGCATTTCGATTCCGGAGCGCTTCCGCCGCGGCCGGTGCGCCGGGGGAATGCCTTTGAGGAAACCGTCGAGCGGGTGCTCGAGAATCTCAAACTGGGCATTTACGCCGCCGGGACACGGCTTCCACCCGAGCGGGAGCTGGCCGCGCAGCTGGGTGTTTCGCGCGCTACCCTGCGCGAGGCGCTCGCAGAGCTGCAGGCCGCCGGATACCTTGAATCACGCCGCGGCAGGTACGGCGGGACCTTTGCCGCCCAGATCCTGCCCGGTCCCGCTGCGCAGCCGGACCAGGGCGATGCCCACGACCTCGAAGACGTCCTGCTGTTCCGCAGGGTGGTTGAATCGGCGGCCGCCAGGCTGGCTGCCGAGGCAACGCTCACCCCGGCAGCCAGGGCCCATCTGCGCTCGGCGCTGGAGGAAGTTGACTGCGCCACCACCGAGACATTCCGGCCGAAGGATGCCCGCTTCCACATCGCCGTGGCTGAGCTGTCCGGATCACCGCGCCTGGTCGCTGCGGTGGCAGATGTCCGGGCCCAGGCCAGCGACCTGCTGGACAGGATTCCACTGCTGCAGGCCAACCTTGACCACTCCCAGGCGCAGCACCGGGAACTCACCGAGGCCATCCTGCGCGGGGACGCGGATGCCGCCTCGGCTGCGGCACTGGCCCACCTGGAAGGTACCGAACGGCTGCTGCGTGGGTTCCTGGGCTAGCACTGCATAAAGCACGACGGCGGCACCCGGGCCTTCGCTGCAAAGGCACGTGCCGCCGTCGTACTTTGTTGCTAGTTTTCCCAGGGCGCCTTGATGGGGAAGTACTTTTCCAGGAAGTCCGTCACCCGGTTGGTGCGTTCCTCGGTGGAGACCTCCGGGAAAGAGCCGTCGTTGAGGCAGAACAGATCCTTGTTCCGCTTCGCCAGCAGGCGGTCCATATCCTTCAGCCCGCGGTAGGACGTGGTGTCCACGTACTTCACCTTGGCGGTTTCCTGCGTGACGGCACGGCCCGTGAGCAGCGCGTAGTAGTGGTAAAGCGAGTTGGTGACGGAGATGTTGTCCTTCGCCCGGAACTTGCTCGCCGCCGTGGCCGCGAACTCCTCCGGGAACACTGCTTCCATTTCCACGAGGACGCTCTTACGCAGCGGTGCCGCTGTGTGCTCGAGGTGCCTGGTGGTGATCCGGCCGAACCGTTCCCAGAGAAGGCGGCGGTTCACCCGGGCAGCGTTCTCAAAACCGCTGCGCTCGGGATCATTGGCGCCCAGGCCAATGCGGGTGCTGGCCTCGATGAACTTGGTGATGCCGCCGGGGGAGAAGAACAGGTCCGGCCCCACCGGACGGCCAAAGAACATGTCGTCGTTGGAGTACAGGAAGTGTTCGGAGAGTCCGGGGATGTGCTGCAGCTGGGACTCGACGGCCTGTGAGTTGAACGTGGGCAGCACGGAGGTATCGCGGAAGTGCTCCACCGCCGGCACGAAGGTGACCGACGGATGATCGGCCAGCCACTCCGGCCGCGGCGAATCGGAGGCGATGAAGATACGCCGGATCCAGGGCGCGAACATGTAGATCGAGCGCAGGGCGTACTTGAGTTCGTTGATCTGCCGGTAGCGGGCTTCGCTGTCATCGCCTTCGCCAACGACGGCGTCCTGCATCAGGGCGGCCCGGCGTGCGCGGTATTCTGGGGAGTTGCCGTCCACCCAGGAGAAGACCAGATCGACGTCGAACCGGATGTCCGTGGCGTGGTCGGCGAACATGTTCTCGATGGTCGGCCAGATCAGGCCGTGCTTGTCCACGCTGCCGCGGACCACCTCGGAGGCGGGGAGGGTGCGGCGGGTCAGGGAGTTCTCCACCGGGAGGGTGATTTCCTTTTCACCCAGTTCCCAGAGCTCCACCTGGACTCCCGCGGAGGCTCCGAAAACGAGGTTGGTTCCGCTTGTCCCGCGGGGCCGGAAGAGCCGGACGATGCGGGTTTTCTGGTGCGGTGAGAGGTCTCCGTCGGCCACCAGCACTGTCCGTGCCTTCTCCGTGTCGACGCTGCGTGAGTAGAACGGTTCGTCCCGGCATGCTTCCACCAGGGCCCGGCGCAGGTCTTCGCGCAGCTGCAGGTCGATTGCGATCACCGGGCGCTGGTCGTTGCCGCGTACCAGCAGGTAGTCGATTCCGGCGTCATCGAGGACCCTGCGCACAAAAAGCAGGTCTTCCACCATTGCCTGGTGCGGGGTGAGGCCGGTGTCCATAAGGGTGAGCCGACCCTTGATCTTGCTGACGTTGGGACGGTGTTCGACCCTCTCGACGACGGCGAGGGAAGCCGTTTGGAGGTCTTCTGCCTCTACTCCGTCTTCCGGGGTGCCGTAGTAGACGTCGTGCTCAGCTGTGATGTCGGTAATTGGAGCCTCCGAAGGGGTCGGGCCGGTTGGGCGCGGAAAAAGGGGAAGCGTGCGACACTGCACAGATAGCTGGGCCCCCGGTGCTGCCCGGCCGTTTTTGGTGCCGGACGGGTGCTGTGAAACCGCGGGATGCTATGGGCGGCGCTGGCGGGGCTGCGTAGCATTGATGCTTAGCACGCGGAAACCTCCGGGAGCCGATGTGAGATACCGTAACACCCTGTTCGCGGCCGTAATAACGGCCGGTCTTGCCGCGGCCTCCTGTGCTGCCCCGGAGCCTTCTGAAACCGCTTCTCCTGACTGGTCTGTGTACGAGGTCCAGGCTGCGTCGCTGGAGTTTGAATACCGCTCTGACTGGCAGGTTGAGCAGGTGGAAGCCCTGGCTAATGACCCTGCCGGCGGTGTTTCCCTGCGGGTTCACGACGCCGATGGCGACGTTATTGCCTGGCTGGATACCGGGATCATTACGGATCAGGTGTGCATGGGGATGCAGGAGCCTGTTGCCTATACGGAGTACGACTCCCAGATGATGCCTGACCTGGAATCCGAGCAGGGGACTGAGCAGCGTTTTGTGTACCGCTCTGTTGCTCCTGCTGCCGGTGAAGCATTGGTGACCTATGCGGTAGTGAGCACTCCGCCTCCTTCTGCAGAGGAGGCTGCCTGCGGTTTATTCGATTTCTTTACTTTGACTGAAGCCAGCGGTGGCCGGTTTGCCGGTGTGGTCCGTGCCGATGAAGGTTCGGATATGACTGCGCACTTGGAGAAGGCTTCAGCGTTTGCCGGTTCCGGGGAGTACCGCGATGTCAGGCGAATGCTGGTTTCTTTGCGCAATTCGGACTGATCTTTCTGGGCTTGTTGTGCTTCTTCTGTGGCGTCCTGTGGATAAGTCAGTATGCTGTGCGGCAGTTTGAGTAGGATCTACCGCACGCTGCCTTACTGCCTTGCCTACCACGGGGGTTTTGATGTCCAGTCTTGGTGTTCGCCGCCGGTTTGCTGCGGTATCTCTGGCTCTGGCTGGTTCTTTGATCGCTCTCTCGGCGTGCTCCGGTGCTGAGGATCCTGATGCTGATGCGGCGCAGTCTCCGAGTCCTTCGGTAAGCGAGTCTGTTTCTTCCAGTCCGTCTCCGTCTCCTTCTGCGACGTATAAGCCGGCGTCTGCTGACGGCCCTGCGGAGAATGTTCCTTTGCCTGTGATGCCTGAGGAAGCGAAGGTCGAGTCCAAGGAGGGGCTCATTGCCTTTGCGAGGTATTGGTATGAGTTGGTGAATTACGGGTATGAGACGGGGGATGTGGAGCCCGTTCGGGCTGTCAGTGGGCCGGACTGCACTGACTGTAACCGGTACTTTGACGTCGTCCAGCGCGGGTACCGGGATGAAGACTGGATGGCTGGTGCCATGATCGACTTTAGGAGTGTCCACAGTGACTATGTGCTTACACCTGATGGGCTGTATCAGGTGTTGATTCAGTTCACGCAGGAACCAATCGAGTTCTTCGGACCAGAAGGTGCCGAGTATGGCGTTGACCCCGGGAGCGACGCCCCCGTCGTGCAAATCCTGGAGGCACGCTTCCAAGATGAAAAATGGGTCGTTGCACAATTGTCGAGCATGTAATGAGATCCGCTGCTGTCGATCGATTGACCATCACGATCCTGGTGCTTTCTCTATTCATGCTTTGGGCCCCCATCACGTCGGCTCACTCCAATGAAGATAAGACTGGAGGAGGATCGTCATTCCATGATGGCGATGTCATCGGCGAGTGGTACCAGCACGACTCTGGGGTGTGGACGAATCTACAGGTCGGTCTTCCAGAAGACCCCAATGGATATCGGTTTGAACCGGCCTGCTTCGACGACCGAAATTCCGGGGATATAGCATGCTTGCGACAGGCCGCTACTTGCACCGCGGCTTCAGACGGTCGACTGGTGTGGTGGTTCTCCGGGCTCCGGGTTACCGACCCTGCTACTTGGCCTCGCCTCGGTGCCAACCCGAGTTGCATCTACTCGGAAGACCCTGCAGCTTTTCAGGAGCGACTACGCGAAGCCATACTTACGGCTTTCCAGGAAGCACCTATTACTCCGGGAACCATGACTCTCCAGCCAAGTCCTCACACACTCATTGGTGCCCACACAAACGTGTACGTGGAAGCATCCAGCCAGGTCTTCGAGATGGAGCTCCTTGGCCAATCCATCCGCATCGAGGTGGAGCCTACGGAGTACACCTTCAACTACGGCGACGGCACAAGCTATGGGCCGGTGTCGACGTCCGGAGGACCGTTGCCGGAAGCACGCTGGGGCGAACAGACGCCAACCAGCCACATGTATTCGCAGACTGGTGATTTCACGGTGGGTATCACGACGTTCTTCTCCGGACAGTATTCGGTCAATGGCGGCCCGATGATTCCGATGGATGGACGTGCTGAGGTGGCATCGCCGTCGCAGCTGGTGAGTGTGTGGCGTGCAGAGTCCAGGAATGTTGCAGATAACTGCCTGGTGAATCCGGCCGGTGTGGGTTGTTGAGCCCGGTTAGGTCGAGCGGTCCGGCTGGATGTGCTCCAGTCGGACGTAGCAGGCGTTGATGCGCGTGATCGAGGGCGGTGGGCTGGCGCTGGCCTTTATGCTGGTGGCACTTGTAGTTGCGTCAGCCGGTTGTTCGAGCAACGCGGGGCCTGGTACGGAAGTGGGTCCATCTCACGCTGTGGTGAGTGCGCCGGCTTCAGTGGAGCCGTCTGCTTCTGCCACGTATAAGCCTCCTTCAGCTGGGGGTCCTGCGGAGAATGTTCCGATGCCGGCGATGCCAGAGGAAGCGAAGGTCGAGTCGAAGGAGGGGCTTATTGCTTTCGCGCGACACTGGTATGCACTTGCCAACTATGGATACCAAACAGGCGACGTTGAGCCGTTGAGAGAGATCACCGGGCCGGACTGCTATGCGTGCAAGTCCTACTATAAAACAGTGGCCAGCGGGTTCCGGGAGGGGTGGGTTTCAGGCGCCGAGATCGAAATCCTAGATGTTAGTAGTACCTACGCCTTGACCGATAATGGGCGCTATCAGGTCCTCATACAAATAGTTCAGGAACCCCTCGACTTCTATACAGCTGCCAACGGTTTCATCAAGACAGTTCCAGGCAATGACCTGCCGTCTGTTCAAATGATCGAAGCCACATTCGCAAGTAGCTCATGGACTGCCGTGGATGTAGTGACTATTTATCACGCGGGATAGAATTCAGATGCTTCACGTAACAAGTCATTAGGGCCGTGGAAAATTGTGACGGTCGTGTAACTGACGTCGACTCGCAAATTACGGTGTTCATCCTATGTCGGGACCCCGCGCCCAACCGAACGCTTCATTGCGTCCAAGAGTGCCAACCCGTCTGGACGTAGATCTTCTGTGGCGTCCTGTGGATAAGTCAGTATGCTGTGCGGCAGTTTGAGTAGGATCTACCGCACGCTGCCTTACTGCCTTGCCTACCACGGGGGTTTTGATGTCCAGTCTTGGTGTTCGACGCCGGTTGGCAGCGGTATCTCTGGCTCTGGCTGGTTCTTTGATCGCTCTCTCGGCGTGTTCCGGTGCTGATGATACTGGTGCTGATGCAGCGCAGTCTCCGAGTCCTTCGGTAAGCGAGTCTGTTTCTCCCAGTCCGACTCCTACTCCTTCGGCGACGTATAAGCCGGCGTCTGCTAAGGGCCCTGCGGAGAATGATCCTTTGCCTGTGATGCCTGAGGAAGCGAAGGCGGAGTCCAAAGAGGGGCTTATTGCTTTTGTGCGGTATTGGTATGAGCTGGTGAATTACGGGTATGAGACCGGGGATGTTGAACCCGTTCGGGCTGTCAGCGGGCCGGACTGCTTCGCTTGCCAGAATTTCTACAGCGGGATGGGCGACGTCTACGGGAGGGGAGGATGGATCCAAGGTGGCGACATTGAAATAGTCACGCTAAATTCCGAGTATCAGTTGACTTCAGAGGGGCGTTACCAGGTTCTTGTCTCAGTGAAGCAACGAGACATGACTTATTGGGATGAAGCCGGGCAGGCAGACCGGCGACCCGGTGATGAAATCTCATTCCTCCAAATAATGGAAATATCGTTCGAGAATGAGGGCTGGTACATTCATCTTGCCGAGTCCACGGGTGATTGACGTGCGCGTCTGGGCTTCCCCGCCGGAACAGGGAGGGCTTGCAGCAGAGGATCATTCTCTGGGGCCGGCTCGAGGCAGGACGTTTCAACTCCTCCGCGGCGGCCATAGCGGAACGACCTCGTCGTGGATTCCTTTACACAAATTTGCTGCGCTTCTGGCATGTGTGGTCATAGTCTCTGCGGGTTGTTCGTCGCCACAAGATCTAGGAACGGCTTCAGGACAGTCGTCTCACCAGGTGACCGAGCAACGTTCTGCAAAACCGCTACCCTCCGCAACCTACAAGCCGGCTTCTGCTAAGGGGCCTGCTGAGAACGTTCCCCTGCCCGACATGCCAGCGGAAGCGAAAGCCGAATCCAAAGAGGGACTGATCGCCTTCGCGCAATACTGGTATGACCTTGTGAATTACGGTTATGAATCGGGTGATCTAATACCCATTGGCTCGCAGACCCTGGGAGACTGCCGGGACTGCTCCCGGTACGAGCAGGTGATTACGGATGGATACGCGAATTCGGACTGGATTTTCGGCGGCCAGATAACTGTTTGGGGGATGGATTCCGAGTACGTTTTGACCGATGCCGGCCGATACCAAGTCTTGGTCCAATTCAGCCAGGATCGGATTGAACTACGCGGCCCCAACGATGTTCTGTACACCGAGCACCCAGGCAGTAAACATCCGGTCGTTCAGATGCTCGAAGCCCGGTGGACGGACGCGGGATGGGTCGTCGAGGAGCTCGTAAGTCTCTAAGGAGGAACTCGTACCGCGGAATTCACCGGATGGCCGGACTAACCGATGACGCGGATGAACAGATCATCCGGGCCAGACAGTCGGAGTTTCTGTGCCCGGTCCTGCCGTCTAAAGGTGGCCCGGGTAAGGCACCGTGAAGAGCGTTCGGGGATCCTGCAGCAGAGCGGGATACGCGAAATCTGACCTCAGCACACTCGCCGAAACACGAACCGTTCGCCGGGCTGTGTCATTCGTGAGGGATACTTCCCCAACGTTTCCCAGCTGGAGAACAGTCCGGTCCGGCCCCAGTAAGGCGACCTCGTCGCCGTCGTTCATTTCATCCAGGAAGCGCTCAAGCTGGCGGGCCTTCTTCCCCGTCACCGGCGCACCACGAGCAGACAACATGGGCAGCTCAATCACCGGCCCGTCCTCGCTTGGAACGGAACGGGCAACCCACAGCGCGTCTCCGCCCGGTTCTGCGGGAAGGACCAGTTCTTCGGGATCGGGCCACACGTAGGGCAGATCCGGGGGAGTGCCGGGAAACAGGTTGGCGTAAAAAACGGGATCCTTAGCCAGCAGGTTCGAACGGTGGCTCTCGTGGAGCTGTGCATCGCCGAGCCAGGGCGGCAGCGGTAACTCACCGCCGTCGGCCTCCGGTGCGAACTCAACCAGCTGCGGCCTCACGGTATCTGCGTATCCGCGGCCGGTCCACGCATCGGTCATCGCCAGCCCGTAGGCCACAAGCGCGGGAACATAACCCATCCACATACGGGTGACCGGATGGTTTCGCCAGCCGTAGTCGGGAAGGACGAGTGCGCGCAGAATCTGCAGGGTCTCAACCCTCTGCTTCCCCAGCCTCGGAGAATCGAGCACCCCGGCACTGCGCCGGAAGCTCTCGTAGGGAAGGAACGTCTGCACGGCTCAGAACCTAGTATTCGGCATACAGTTCACCGGCGAGCAGCGGGACATCAAGACGGTTGTCGGGCCCAGGCAGCGGACAGGCCCAACGCTCGTCATAGGCGCACGAAGGGTTGTAGAGGAAATTGAAGTCGAGCAGCAGCGAGTCCCCAGGCCCTTCTCCAAGATGAGCGCCCTTGATGGTGTCCAGCAGATACCGCCCGCCGCCGTACGTTCCGCCATCGGTGCCGGCGAGTCCGTCACGGACCGGCAGGAAAAGCCCGCCGCCGTAGGTCGCCAGCCTCCATACCGCCAGCCTGCCGACCGGCGTCGTAACGGTCCCGAGGCGTTCGAAATAGACCGTCCCGTCCGTTCCGGTGGCCACTTCGAGCTGCTGGCCAGCGCCGTCGTCGTCAATCTCTGCCGAACAGCGCAGCTCAGGATCATAGGGTGCGACGGCGAGCCCTCCGAAACGCTGTTTGGCCTCGCCGCTCAGCGGGGAAGCGGGGTGCGAGGCAAAGAGCGTATCCCGTTCGCGGCGCCACAAATCGTGGGCCGACGACGGCGAATCAGCCTCCGCGGTTGCGCGCACCTGGGCGTATATGTCGAACATGCGACGGCGCCAGTCAGCCGTCCGGAGTGCCGAAGCTGGGGAAACCATAGGCCCAGCGTAGTGTGTTTGGGTGACTACGGGACTGTTGATTGTTGTGCTGGCTTCGATCTTTGTCGGGGCGCTGGCCCAGCGGATCGCCGGCCTTGGTTTTGCTCTTCTCATTTCGCCGTTCCTCGTGATTATCCTTGGCGCCCATGCCGGCGTGCTGATGGTCAATGTGTGCGGGTTGGTTTCGTCGCTGCTGATCATGTTCCGGGTCTGGAAGGACGTGGACTGGAGCATGTACCGCTGGCTCGTGATCCCAGCTGTCATTGGCAGCGTTCCGGCGTCAATTGCTGCCGTGTATTTGCCGGCCGCCCCGATGGCAGTGATTGTGGGTGCAATCGTCCTGGTGGCGCTTGGCGCGTCGCTGATCCTGGCGCGCAATTCGGTAGTTGTCACCGGTAATCCGGCGAAGGCGATAGCCGGTTTCGCTTCCGGAGTGACCAACGCTGTGGCTGGTGTGGGCGGCCCTGCGGTAAGCGCCTACGCGGTGATGGCACGGTGGCCGCAGCGTCCGTTCGCCGCGACCCTGCAGCCGTTCTTCGTAACCATCGCGACGGTCACCCTGGCCGTAAAACTGACGATGGAGCCGGGACAGATGCCTCCGTTCAGCGTCGTTGCCTGGGTGCTGATTGGTCTCATGATCGTTGGCGGAATCTACGCGGGGGAGCGCCTGCAGAAGCACATCCGGGACGACCACGTCCGCTTCGCAGTCATCGTAATCGCCTTCCTTGGCGCCGGAGCCGCGATGGTCAAGGGCATCATCGACCTGATGGCGTAATCAGGCTGTCACTGGTGCCCGACGGCGGTGCGGAGCCTGTGCGGTGGGCGCGGTTGGTGTTCTCTCGCACGCAGTAGATCCGGTCCGCGTGCCCGACGGCGGTACGCCAGGAAGGGGCCTAACCCGCCAGCGATAAGGGGCAGTTATTGACTGCCCAAGGTGCCCGTAGGTGCGTTTCACCGTGGTCCGAAAAGCAGGAAAATGACCCGTAATCGGTGGTCCTGAAAAGAGCCAAATTTGGACCCGAAATGTCAGTGGCAGCTGAGAGTGTAGGGGTATGAACCGCTCCTCGGACACCACGTTTTCCCGGTCACCTGACTGGGATGAAAACGGTGCGCCGGGCGCGGAATCGGGTGCCGATTACCCGTCTTCTTTTCGTCCGGATTCCAGGTCGGCTCCTACCGCTGACGCCGTGTTTTGTGCGGACCCTGCACTTGTTGCTGACCCCGCATCCGGGGAACCCGCAGTTTTGCCGGCGGGGTTTACCGGACACCTCACGCTGCATGGAGCAGATTCTTTGGGTTACGACGAAACCGTTTCTGCCTTACAACGTCTGGGCATGCTTATCTCTTGGGCCCAGGCACAGCAGGCCCGAGTGGCAGCCCGTTTGGAGGAGCTCTTTGCCCGGGACATCGCCGAAGCTGCAGGACGCGAAGAGCCAGCCCTGGCCATGAGCCTGGCAGCTGCCGAAGCATCCACCGTTCTGAACATTCCGCACATGACGGCAATGCAGCTGATCAGCGAATCATCCCGTCTGTGCACTGAGGCGCCGCAGACCCTGACCCAACTGGCCGAGGGAAAGATCGCGATCCAGCATGCCCGCATCATCCTCGAAGAAACCCACAACCTTCCCACTGACATTCCTGAGGCTACGACTGCGAATTTGGATGGCGGTGACCCGGCGACTGGAGACACCGCAGGCGACCAATCTGCAGGGGAAGCCAGCCAGTTGGATCTCGGTCTCGATGGCATGGGCGCTCCGGCCGGCCGGGATGGGGGCGACAAGAGTGACGAATCCTCGGACTCTGCCAATACCGGTGTTGCCGGCGGGGAGGACATGAGAACAGGGCAGGGCGGGGATCCACGCAGTCCGGGAGGTGGAACCGCAGGAGCCCTGTCCACCGGCGCTGTGCTGAGTGTGCGTGCCGCATTCGAACGGGACCTTCTCGCTGCAGCCGAAGGCCGGACAGCTGCCGGGTTCGGCCGGCGTGCCCGCCGGCTCCGTGAATCAAGGTTTCCGGATCTAATCCCGATCCGTCACCGCCAAGCCAAGGACAGGCGGCGGGTAACCTTCCAGCCGCTGCCCGATGGCATGTCCTGCCTCAGCGCGATCATCGCGGCAGAGAAGGGCCAGGCAATGTTCGCAGCCCTCACAGGCGCCGCCAAAGCCGGCAGACGAGCAGGGGACCCACGGACGATGGACCAACTCCGTGCCGACACCCTTACTGAGCTTCTCCTGGAAGGTGATTCCAGGCACATAAACCCCGATGGTCCCAGCGACGGAGCAGGCACCGTGGTTGAGCATCACACCGGTACAGTCTCTGGGACTGGGACTGGGACTGGGACTGGGACTGGGACTGGGACTGGGACTGGGACTGGGACTGGGACTGGG
>NZ_LKIU01000005.1:79663-534560 GCF_001307035.1 Arthrobacter sp. Edens01
GCTCAGACCGAGACCGGCACCGCGACCAGTGCCCGTAAACGTCCGAGACGGGCCGAACGGCACCGGAACCAAAAACGCTCCCGGGTCCGCACCGAAGTTATGGTCCTCATCAGCGCAGACACTCTCGCCGGCGTAGACGAGCATCCGGCGGAGCTGAACGGGTATGGACCGGTCAGTGCCGAGACCGCACGCGCCATGATCCTCGAAGCACTGCACTGGACGCCTCTGCTCCAAGACCCAAACACGGGCGAAATCCTCAACGTTGGACGAACACGGCGGATCCCTGCCGGGCTCAAACGCTGGCTTCAGGCCCGGGATGGAACGTGCAGATTCCCTGGCTGTTCAGTGAACGTCACCCACGCGGAGATCGATCACACGACGCCCTTCTCCCACGGCGGACCAACCGATCATGGGAACCTGGAACACCTCTGCCCCAAGCACCACAGGTTCAAGACCCTTGGCCACTGGAAGGCCCGGCAACCAGAAGCCGGAACCTTGGTGTGGAGCTCACCCACCGGGCGTACCTACGTCACCGATCCGGCTTTGGATTATCTCTCTCAGGGGCCAGCCCCAATGCGGCGGGACGTTGTGGGGCCAGATCCAGTGCGGCGGGACGTTGTGGGGCCAGATCCAAAGCGGCGGGACGCTGTGGGGCCAGACCCAATGCTGCGAGAGCCAGTGTGGCGGGACGTTGTGGGGCCAGATCCAGTGCGGCGAGACTCTGTGCGCGCAGACCCAATGCGGCGAGACTCGGTGCAGCGAGCCCCTGTGCGGCGAGACCCCCTGGAACAGAGCCACCAACCGAGTGACGATCCACCTCCCTTCTAGGCAAGGGCAACTGCGTTCTAGACCAAGGGCACCACGTCCTCTCTCAGGGGCAACCGCCTTTCCGGGGCGCAATGCTCAGGCCGAGCCTCGACTCACGCCCACACCCTCAGCAACAGGACCGGCGGTGAATGGCACGATAGAAAGCGATGAAACTCTTGAAACGCCCGAAGAAACCGGGTGTGCTGCCCATGCCGCTCTGGCTGCAGGGAATGTTCGAACTGGGGCAGGCCGCAGTGCTGTCGGCCCTGGTCGTCATCCTGCCTCTCACGGGAGTGTGGGCAACCAACGGGTTTTCAGACCGGGACTACGCCTCACTGGCACGCCTGAGCGGACAAGCCTGGCTGCTACTCCACGGAGTACCGCTGTCACTGAGCTACCCGGCAGGAACGGTCGGCCCTGAACCCTCCGGGGGACTGCTTTCCCTCATTCCGCTGGGCCTGACAATGATCCCGTTCTTCCTCTGCTGGCGAGCCGGACGCCGGCTGGCCAGAGCCTCCTACACGGACCAGCTCTGGCAGGCACTGCTCGGAGCGCTCGGCACATATGCCATTCTGGGAATATGTGCAGCGTACTTCTCCGCAAATGAGGATGTCAGTATCTCCCTCGTGGCCGGAGCCCTCATCCCCCTCATCTCGGCCGGACTAGGGGTGATCATTGGTGCAAGGGTGGAAGCCGGCTCATGGGTCCGGCTCATTGGCGTAGACCTGACCGACTGGATTGCCCGGACAAGCCAGCACTCACGCTGGGCAGGATCATATCTTTGGGCCGCTATCCGGGCTGGAGTCGTGGGGATTACCGCTGCAGTTGGGCTGTCAGCAGTCCTCCTAGTGGTGGCACTGACCATTAGCTGGGCGGAAATCGTTACTGTCTACGAAAAGCTCGACGCCGGAATCATCGGCGGCATTGTGCTCACGGTGGCACAGCTTGGGCTCCTGCCGAATCTCGTCGCCTGGACCCTGGCGTGGGCATCCGGCGCGGGTTTCAGCATCGGAACTGGAAGCATGATCAGCCCGCTGGAAACAACCGTCGGGCCGCTGCCCGCTGTCCCGGTCCTGGCTGCCCTCCCCACAGGGCAGCTCGAGTTCGCCTATGCCGCTCTCCTCATCCCTGTGGCCGCCGGAGTCCTGGCCGGGTGGTGGTTCCTGCGTGAGGGAGAGAACCACTTTGACGAATGGCTTTCCATCAAGATCCGTGCCCGATGGTTCACGGCATCCGCCTCGACGGTTTGTCTGGGGGTTGTAATCGGTGTTGTCTCCGGACTCCTGGCCGCCGCGATCGCCCTGATTGCCCGCGGATCCCTTGGCATCGGCAGGTTCGTGGAGATCGGACCGGATCCGCTCTGGACTGGAATCTGGGTTGCAGCTGAAGTGGCTGTCGGAGCGGTTATCGGCTATGCCGCAGGGCCATGGCTGGAGCGCGAGAAAACACGGCGTCCTTCGGTTGGTGCAACAGGGGTGAACAGCTAGTTCCCGGTACTAAGGGTCGAGTACATACCCGAGGACACCGCTCGTTACCAGCAGAAGCAGTCCGATAAACAGGACACCGAAACCACCGCAGATGAACCATATAAACCGCCGTTCACCGGGTGTCATGCGCCGATACTAGCCAGGAAACGTGGAAGGCTGTCGGAGTAGGCGGGGAAAGGGGCCAGGGTTCTGAGCATGCAGCCCCGATTGCAGAGCCCCCGAAAGCAAAGCCCCGGTCACACGGAACCGGACAAGCTACGGCTGCGAGATCATCCCGCCGAAGCTCAGGTAATCCTTGGTGCAGGTTTCCGTGGCCTGCACCGTCAGCGCCGACTGCATGCAGGTCTCGTACTTCTCGGTCATTGGCCACAGTGCAACCATTGCCGCAAGACCAATGGTCATGAACGCCGTAGCGGCAATACCCATGGAGACCACAATGCGCATGAATCCGCCCATGCCAAACCGGACAACCTTCACAAGAGTCATGATTCCGACCACTAGGGCGGCAATACCCAGGATGAGCGGCAGCAGCTTCCAAGGCAGGGCCAGATCTGAGCTGATCAGCATTCCCAGCAGCAGGGCGATAAACACCCACATGTAGGACCGGGCTTCCTTGGACTGTGCCTCAGTGGGCTCCGGTTTGCGGGTTGCCGGGGGAAACGGCGGTCGCGGGCGTACATCAGGGCCGTCGTTATTCATGGATTAAGCCTAGGCGACGCTTCGACCTAAGGTTGACACATGCGAATTGTTGTTCTCGTTTCAGGCACCGGCTCCAACCTCCAGGCAGTGCTCGACGCCGTTGCGGCAGGGGAGCTCGACGTCGAAATTGCTGCGGTTGGCGCGGACAGAAACGCAACCTACGGCATTGAGCGTGCAGCCGCAGCCGGGTATGAAACCTTCGTGGTGAACTTCAAGGACTACCCGGTGCGAGCAGACTGGAACCGCGCGCTGACCGAGAAAGTCGCCTCGTATGATCCCGACGTCGTCCTCTCCTCCGGATTCATGCGGATTGTTGACGAGCACTTCATCAACACGTTCGAAGGACGCTACGTCAATACACATCCCGCACTGCTGCCTTCATTCCCAGGCGCCCACGGCGTGCGGGACGCACTCGCGTACGGAGTGAAGGTCACCGGATGCACGGTGCATATTGCCGACGCCGGAGTGGACACCGGTCCGATCCTGGCCCAGGCAGCGGTAGAGGTACTCGATGGAGATACCGAGGAGACCCTGCACGAGCGCATCAAGGTGCAGGAACGCCGGCTGCTGATCGAGACCCTGAGCAAAATCAGCAAAGAAGGACTCCCAGCACTCTGATACGGCATCCGGACGGCCCGGCGCCGGAGCCGCTTCGAGGCACCCGCCGCCCGGCTCAGCCACGGCCCCGGGAACCCTAGTCCAGTGCAGCACCCCGAGTCTCGGGCGAGAACCTGGCCATCCACAGCACAGCAGCCAGCACCAGCAGCCCGGCCACGGCAAATGAAAGCGGCAGCCCGAGGTACGGCCACAGCACCGATACAAAAAGCAGCGGTCCGAAACCTGCACCAACCCGCGATGCGGTGGATGCCCAGCCAAATCCGCTGGCACGCAGCCGGGTCGGGTAGAGCTCCGAAACATAGGTGTAGAGCACCGGTATGGCCACCTGCACCACAAAGCCGTAGATCAAGAGCCATGTCGTTGCGGCAGCCGGAACATCAACCACCAGGGCAACCACAACCAGCGACGCCGCGGCAGCAGGACCTGTAATGCCCAGCAGCCACTTCCGGCCGACCCGCTCCACCAGCAGGGCCGCAGCAACAACACCCAGCAGGCCCACCGCCGCCATGCCCGACGTCGTGAGGAACGCCTTGTACTCGGCGTAGCCCGCATCCACGAGAATCTTCGGCATCCACTGCAGGGCCAGGTAGTAGACCAGCAGGATGGTCACAAACAGTGACCAGGCTGTCACCGTGGACTTCGGATTGGACCGCCACAGCTCGGCAAGCTGGCTGCCCGTGGTCTTTAGGGAGAACTTCTGCGCAGCCTCGGGCTCCGGGAGCCGCCATTCGGTCTGTGTTCCACCGGTGCGCCGGATCAGATCATTGATAACGGCGCGGGCTTCTTCCGTCCGTCCCTTACGGACCAGGAATAGCGGGGATTCCGGAACGGACCTCCGAACCCAGAAGACCAGCAGTGCCGGGAGGACCATAACCAGCATGGTCCAGCGCCAGTCAGCGACGGTCGCCATGATGACCGCTGAAGTAACGCCGCACAGTGCCGCCCCCACGGGCCACCAGCCGTCCATGGCCGTTAGGACACGGCCGCGCTGTTTACGCGGGGTGAACTCTCCAACCAGGGCATAGTCCACCGGAACGCACCCGCCCAGCCCCACGCCGGCCAGGAACCTAAAGACACAGAACCAGGCGATGTCCGGAGCGAAGGCGCCGGCCACCGTGAAGATCGAGAAAATCAGCAGCGTGGCGGTAAAGGCCTGCTTGCGTCCAATCGCATCAGCAATTGAGCCCCACAAAAACGCGCCGATCGCCATGCCCAGCAGGTTTGCCGTGCCAATCCAGGCAGCCTGCGCTGGAACCAGGTTCCACTCTTCCGAGAGCAGTGGGATCAGGACGCCGTTCAGGGTGACATCCCAGGCATCGAACATAAAGCCCAGCCCGCCGATGAGAAAGATCCTGCCCTGGACACGCCACCGCCACGGCAGGTTCTGTACCACCTCGTCGCCCGCGGGCAGGGAATGGGTCGTCGTCATTGAGGGAGGGCCTTCCGCCGGTAGTTATAGTCAAAAATGCACTAACTGCTGGACACTCTACAACGCCCGGCCGTGGGAAGGATCCGCGGCGCGTAACGTACCGGAATTCAAGCTGGCTAAGCCACCAGCAAGCCTGGGTCAAAAAGGGTGACGCAGAGTTCGCCGAGTATTACCCGCTGCACCTCCCTCTGGAGGGGCCAAGGCATAAACTCGACCATGGGCCCGCCGATGGCCCGCGTGCATCGTTCGCCGATACCCACTTGGAGTGACTTCCCGTGAGCAACACCCCCCTTGACCGTGTACCCATCCGCCGGGCCCTCATCTCGGTCTACGACAAGACCGGCCTGACGGAACTGGCTCAGGGCCTCTCCGCAGCAGGTGTCAGCATTGTCTCCACAGGCTCCACCGCCAAGCAGATCGCCGCGGCCGGCGTCGAAGTTACCGAGGTTGCTGAAGTCACTGGCTTCGCCGAGTGCCTTGACGGCCGCGTCAAAACCCTCCACCCGCGCGTGCACGCCGGCATTCTGGCCGACCGCCGCCGCCAGGATCACCGCGACCAGCTGGATGAACTCGGCATCGAACCCTTTGACCTGGTGGTCGTGAACCTTTACCCGTTCGTGGAGACCGTGAAGTCCGGGGCCGCGCAGGACGACGTCGTCGAGCAGATCGACATCGGCGGGCCCTCCATGGTCCGTGCCGCCGCCAAGAACCACCCCTCTGTCGCCGTCGTCGTTGACCCGGCCAAGTACTCCGCTGTCACCGCGGCCGCCGCTGAAGGCGGCTTTGACCTAAACGCCCGACGCCGCCTGGCCGCCGAAGCGTTCGCGCACACCGCCGCCTATGACACAGCCGTAGCCAAGTGGACTGCCGCGCAGTTCGGCGACGGCACCGAAGAAGGAGCCACCTGGCCCGCCTATACCGGCATGGCGCTGGAACGTTCCGAGGTGCTGCGCTACGGCGAAAACCCGCACCAGGCTGCCGCGCTCTATGCGGACCAGGACTCGATGCCCGGCGTCGCCCAGGCAGACCAGCTGCACGGCAAGGCCATGTCCTACAACAACTACGTCGACGCCGATGCCGCCCTGCGCGCCGCTTTCGACTTCGATGAGCCGGCAGTCGCCGTCGTGAAGCATGCCAACCCGTGCGGCGTCGCAGTAGCGTCCCCGGGAGCTGCAGACCCGATCGCCAACGCCCACCTGAAGGCGCACGCCTGCGACCCGGTCTCTGCCTACGGCGGAGTCATCGCCGCCAACCGCACGGTTACCGCCGGCATGGCTGAGACCGTCAAGGACATCTTCACCGAGGTTGTCATCGCACCGGACTTCGAGCCGGAAGCCGTGGAAATCCTCTCCCGCAAGAAAAACATCCGCCTGCTCACCCTGCCGGACGGCTACGGCCGCAACCCGCTGGAGTTCCGCCAGGTTTCCGGCGGCGTACTGATGCAGCAGCCGGACACCGTTGAGGCTGAAGGCGACGATCCCGCGAACTGGACCCTGGCAGCGGGGGAGCCCGCGGACGAGAAGACCCTCGCGGACCTTGTTTTCGCCTGGCGGGCAGTCCGTGCAGCCAAGTCCAACGCGATCCTGCTGGCCCGCGACGGTGCCTCGGTGGGCGTGGGCATGGGCCAAGTGAACCGCGTCGATTCCTGCAAGCTGGCCGTCGAGCGTGCCAACACGCTGGCAGGCTCAGACGACGAGCGCGCCCGGGGCGCCGTAGCGGCGTCGGACGCTTTCTTCCCGTTCGCCGACGGGCTCGAGATCCTGCTGAACGCCGGCGTCCGCGCCGTTGTCCAGCCGGGCGGATCCGTGCGCGACGAAGAAGTCATCGCCGCAGCCAATGCGGCAGGTGTGCCGATGTACTTCACCGGCGCACGACACTTCTTCCACTAGGAACACTCCAGCCACGCCCGGCCGCGGGCCGCACGGATCATGTCCGCATGCGGCCCGCGGTTTAGGGAGCGCATCTGCGCTGTGGCATAGTTGGACACAGAAACCAGACCCAAAAGCCGGGTCCCCGCATGTCTAAAGCCATGTCCGGACCCCCATTCCACAAGGAGACCGTGTGGCTGACAAAATCAAGGTTGTGGGCTCTGTCGTAGAGCTCGACGGCGACGAGATGACGCGGATCATCTGGCAGTTCATCAAGGACCGCCTGATCAACCCGTACCTGGACGTAGACCTGAAGTACTACGACCTCTCGATCCAGAACCGTGACGCCACGGACGACCAGGTCACCATCGACGCAGCCAACGCCATCAAGGAACACGGCGTGGGCGTCAAGTGCGCAACCATCACCCCCGATGAGGCCCGCGTTGAAGAATTCGGCCTGAAGAAGATGTGGGTTTCCCCGAACGGAACTATCCGCAACATCCTCGGCGGCGTCGTCTTCCGCGAACCGATCATCATCTCCAACATCCCGCGCCTGGTTCCGGGCTGGAACAAGCCGATCATCATTGGCCGCCACGCCCACGGCGACCAGTACAAGGCCACCAACTTCAAGGTTCCGGGTGCCGGCACCCTGACCCTGACCTACACCCCGGCTGACGGCGGCGAAGAAATCAAGCAGACCGTTGTTACGTACCCCGAAGAGGGCGGCGTGGCCATGGGCATGTACAACTTCAACGAGTCCATCAAGGACTTCGCGCGGGCATCCTTCGCCTACGGCCTGCAGCGCAACTACCCGGTGTACCTCTCCACCAAGAACACGATCCTGAAGGCCTACGACGGCCAGTTCAAGGATCTGTTCCAGGAAGTCTTCGACGCCGAGTTCAAGGACCAGTTCGAAGCGGCCGGCCTCACCTACGAGCACCGCCTGATCGATGACATGGTTGCCTCCGCAATGAAGTGGGAAGGCGGCTACGTCTGGGCCTGCAAGAACTACGACGGCGACGTCCAGTCGGACACGGTTGCCCAGGGCTTCGGCTCGCTGGGTCTTATGACCTCCGTGCTGATGACCCCGGACGGCAAGACCGTTGAGGCCGAAGCTGCACACGGTACCGTGACCCGTCACTACCGCCAGCACCAGCAGGGCAAGCCCACCTCCACCAACCCGATCGCTTCGATCTTCGCGTGGACCCGTGGCCTGATGCACCGCGGCAAGCTGGACAACACCCCCGAGGTCATCAACTTCGCGCAGACCCTTGAAGACGTCGTCGTCAAGACTGTCGAATCCGGAAAGATGACCAAGGACCTGGCGCTGCTGGTCGGACCCGACCAGCCGTACCTGACCACCGAAGAGTTCCTCGCCGCACTGGACGAGAACCTCAAGGTGCGCCTGGGCTAAGACCCAAGCTATAGCGCAGTAAACAGCAGCCAGCCCCGGTCCGGAAAGGACCGGGGCTGGCTGCTCTTTTGGTGAGGGCGTTCCGGGCCCGCCGGGCGGGCCGGGCGGGCCCGAACGGCGGCAACGAAACTCCTTCGCCCGCAGAGCTCGCTTGGAGTATTAAAGCCGCCTAACCCGGTCCGACCGGCGTACTCACTCAGGCGCCTCGTGAGCTCACTGCACTGCCTGCGAGCTCACTGTGGCACGTCAGGAGCGGGTTGAGGACTAGGAACCCGAGCTCCCGGAGCCTGAGTCCATACCGCCTGAACCTGAGGATCCGGAACCCAAGCCGCCTGAGCCGCTGCCCGATGAACCAAAGCCGCCGGAACTACCGGAGCCGCCGGAACTCCCGGAACCGCCCATGCCGGATCCCGAGCCGCTGCCGGACCCGCTGGAGCCGGAACTGGATCCGGAGACCGAGGAGCTGACCGTCTCGGATTCTCCGCTGATGACATTGCTGTCACCCGTGTAGGAGGAGGAAACCTGGATCTTGCGCGGCTTTGACCGTTCGCTGACGGGGATGAAGACGCTCAGGACGCCGTTCTCGTACTTGGCCGAAATGCCTTCAATATTGATGCCCTGGCCAAGATTCAGCTGGCGCAGGAACGTGCCGGATTCACGCTCGCGGGTCAGCCAGGTGGCCCCCTCCGGCACATGGATGGTTCGCTCAGCCCGAATCGTGAGCAGCTGGCCGTCCACATCAACGTCGACCGATCCCGGATCAATACCAGGCAGGTCTGCATTCAGGATGTAGTGGTCGCCTTCACGGTAAAGATCGATCGGCATCAGCCGCAGCCGCTGCCGGGGATCCAGAAGGGCGCCTGCCATGCGGTCCAGTTCGCGGAAAGGATCGAATTTCATGGCCATTCTCATCAACTCCTTTTCACCCGTCCCGCCAGGACGGGTGGATGTGTTCTTCACTGACAGGAATAACGAAGGGTCGACAACTTGAGTCTTGTACGCTCAAGAATGGTTCAAGATTAGCAGTCGGCATTTGCGAGTGCTAGAGGTCACCACCGAAAACGGCGGCGTTTGAGGAAGATCGATTTCCCCGCAGGCCGCGGCACGTTTAGTCCACTGGCCAGAGATGAACGGGTTCATTGCTGTGCATATGGTGCCAGTAACGACGGGTCATCTCAGCCAGTGCAGAAGCCCTGTCGTATCCCTCGGCTTCCAGCTTTCCCAGGACCGAGATCTGCCACGCAGAACCGTTCTGCTCTGTCCGGGCCCTCTCCCGGATCACCGTCAGGTAGCGCTCGATCAGCGCGTCCTCAACAGCGAGCTCGCGCAGCCCCTCAGCAGCCATGGGCACCAGATGCCGTACCACCAGCTCCGCCACCGGGATGTCGCCAATGCCGGGCCAGTACACGGATGCATCCAGTCCCAGCCGGGAGCAGGCCAGGAAATTGTCCGCGGCGGTCTTGAAAGCGGTCCGGGTCCACAGCGGACGGTCCGCGGTCCGCAGTTTCTGGACCAGTCCGTAGAAGAACGCAGCGTTTGCGGTCACATCCAGCACCGTGGGCCCGGCGGGGAGCACCCGGTTTTCCAGCCGCAGGTTCGGAGTGTCGGCTCCGGGATCGTAGATGGGCCGGTTCCAGCGGTACACGGTGCCGTTGTGCAGCCGGAGTTCGGGCAGCAGCGGTGCCCCCGCTTCCGTGGAACCGGAGCTGGCTGCGGACAGTTCGGGCAGCAGCGCGGGGAAGTAGCGGACGTTCTCCTCGAAGAGGTCGAAGATCGAGGTGATCCACCGTTCGCCAAACCAAACGCGTGGCCTGACACCCTGGTTGCGCATCTCCGGCGGACGGGTGTCTATAGCCTGCTTGAACAGTTCAATCCGGGTCTCCTGCCACAGCACGTGCTCAAGGAAAATGGGTGAGTTGGCTGCCAGGGCCACCTGCGGGCCGGCGATGAGCTGCGCGGCGTTCCAGGCCGGTGCGAATTCTGCCGGGCTCACCTCCAGATGAAGCTGCAGGGAGGTGCAGGCGGCTTCCGGGGCTATGTTCTTGGCATACTGCGTCAGGGATTCAAGTCCGTTCAGCGACAGGTACACGTCCTCACCGCGGGCCTGAAGTACGGAGGTGTTCAAGGCTGCGTAGCGCGCCCCGGCGCTGATCCAGGCATCGCCGTCGAGCACTGAATTGGTGAGCGTGGGAAGAATACCGACCATCAGGATATTCGCTTCGGCCTTTGCAGCCAGTTCATCGGCCCGGTTGAGCTGCCGGCGCAGGCTTTCCTCCAGATCTAGCAGCCCCCGCCCTCCGATGGACAGGGCAGGGTGGTTCATCTCGATGTTGAAGGCACCCATTTCCGTTTGGAACGCCGGATCTGCAATCTCATCAAGCACTGAGGAGTTCCGGAGGGCAGGGGAGAAGTCGTCATTGGTCAGGTTGAGTTCTAGTTCGACGCCGATGCTGCCGGTGTCCGCGAACTCAGCAGTTCCCAGAAAACCCGCAAAACGGTCGAGATTCTCCAGCAGGCGCGCCCGGTACCGGGTCCGCTCTTCTCGCGTGAAAGACCTGGCATTGACCTCTGTTCCCATGGATGAAGGTAACCACGGCACAGTGGCTGTGTATAGCGTTTGGAAGGGCCGCATTTAGAAAAGTGGCTGCACGCTCCGGAACGTCCAGTTCCGGACCGTGCAGCCTATCTTGCACCCCGACGGCGCACCCCGACGGCGCACCCCGACGGCGCGGCCCGCCGTCGCACCCCGACGGCGCGACCCCACGGCGCACCCCGACGGCGCAGCCCGGCAGCCGGCGGGCGGGACGCGGCGCCCCTTCACACTTGGTTGCGAAATGAGTTGCCGATCCTGCGCCGGACTAACCGATCCTGCGCGGGACTAAACGGAGTCCGAGAGTTTGCTGAGCGGCTCCAGCGAAGCGAGCCTGCGGTCGTCATTCGGATACCGGACGCCCAGCTGTGCCCGGACTTCGTCGAAGAGCTGCATGGTCTGCAGCGAATCGTCCCACGGCATGGTCGGGCTCTCCGTCAGGCCTTCCTGGATGCAGCGGGTTACTTCCCGAAGCTCATAGGTGTACCCGTTGCCCACCTGCTGGAAACGCTCCACACGGGAGGGACCCATGTGCTGCTGGATGTGCAGTTCCACGGGATTGTGCAGGGGAGCTCCCGTGCGGATCCAGCCTTCCGACCCGGAGATGGTCGCCGTGCGCGGACCTGAAGAGAGCAGGGAGGAGGTGAGCTGGGCCAGAGCACCCGAATCGTAGCCCAGGGTAATGGCGTTCTGCGTATCAACACCGTCGCCGTTCAAAGACCCGGTGGCCTGGATCCGCTGCGGGAACCCGAGCGCACCCACAGCCATGGTCAGCGGGTAGATCGTAAGGTCCAGCAGTGCGCCGCCGCCGGCAGCCGGGTCCCACAGCCTGCTGGCGGGGTCATACGGAGCCGGGAAGCCAAGATCGGCCTGGACCCAGTGGATCTGGCCCAGCTCCCCGCTGGAGAGGATCTCCCAGAGCCGGTTGATGCAGGGCAGGAAGCGGCTCCAGACGGCCTCCATCAGGAATACTCCGCGCCGGGAAGCGACCTCCATCAGGTCCGCCATTTCCGCAGCATTGATGGTGATCGACTTTTCGCAGAGCACATGCTTGCCGGCCTCGAGAGCCTCGCGGGTCAGCTCGTAATGCTGGGCATGCGGAGACGCAATGTAGACAACGTCAACCTCCGGATCGGCGAAGAGCTGTGTGTACCCCGGGCCCCGGAGCTCGTCGTCGCAGTAGCTGGTCGCGAAGCCGAACCGGTCAGCGAATTCCACCGCAGTGACCTCGGAACGTGAGCTGACGGCTTGCAGGACGGCGTCCTCGAGCCGGGCGATGTCTTCAGTGACCCGGGCCGCGATACGGCCGGTGGCAACCACTCCCCACCGCAGGGTACGGCCGGTGGCCTGTACCGGGCTGGGAGCTCCTTGAAGGACGCACGGCGGTGTGCGAATAAACTGCGGGGCGCTCATATTCCTCGGCTCTCGGTCAGTGGCTTGGCCAGCTAGTGTCTCGGCAATAGAACTACCTTATTGTCCGGGCCGTAAACTGCCCAGTCCCAAGGCTCACCTGCCGACGGTTTGATTGATTGTGCGGCACGGAAAAGCCCGGGCTGCCTTCCGCAAAGAAGACAGCCCGGGCCGTACGCGTCAGCGCTGTGGACTACTTGACCAGTTCGGCCAGAGTCGGATCGTTGGCGTAAGCCTCGGCAGCGTTGTCCTTGGTGACGATCTGCGGTTCCAGCAGGTATGCCGGAACAACCTTCACGCCGTTGTCGTAGGACTCGTCGTCGTTGATTTCCAGCTCTTCGCCGGCACCGAGACCCTTGACCATGTCGATGGTGTGGTTCACCAGGGCACGGGTGTCCTTGTTGATGGTGGAGTACTGGACGCCTTCCATGATGGACTTCACGGATTCAACCTCGGAGTCCTGGCCGGTGACAACCGGAACCGGCTTGCCGGCAGCTGCAACGGAGGTCAGGATGGCGCGGGCCAGGGTGTCATTGGGGGAGAGGACGCCGTCCAGCTCTTCCGAACCGTAGGAACCCGAGAGCAGGGTGTCCATGCGCTTCTGGGCGTTCTCGGCCTTCCAGCCCTGGGTAACAGCCTGGTTGAATTCGGTCTGGCCGGAAACAACGTTCAGGTTGCCGGCTTCGATTTCCGGCTTCAGTACGTCCATTGCGCCGTCGAAGAAGACCTGTGCGTTGGCATCATCGGGGGATCCGGCGAACAGTTCGATGTTCCACGGGCCTTCGGGCTTGTTGGCCTTCATTCCATCCAGCAGGGCCTGGCCCTGCAGCTGGCCGACCTGGAAGTTGTCGTAGGCGACGTAGTAGTCGACGTTCTCGGTGTTGGTCAGCAGGCGGTCATAGGCGATGACGGTGATGCCGGCATCCTTGGCTTCCTGCAGCTGGGAACCGAGCTGGGCGCCGTCGATGGCACCGACAACCAGGACCTTGACACCGTTGGTGATCATGGAGCTGATCTGGTTCTGCTGCTCGGAGACGCCGCCGTTGGCGAACTGGACCTGCGGCTCATAGCCGGCTTCCTTCAGGCCGTCGTTGAACAGGCCTTCTGCGAGGACCCAGTTTTCCGAGGTCTTCTGGGGCAGCGCGACGCCGATTGCCGAACCTTCTTCGAAACCGGCTGCTTCGCCGGAAGTGGACTCGTCGGCACGGCCGCAGGCGGACAGCGACAGTGCTGCCACCGTGGCGACGACGGCAAATGACTTTGCGAACTTGCGCATGGTGTTCCTTCTCTTGATTGGTGGAGCGGTGGTATTTCGTGGTGCGGATTAATGGGCCCGGTGGGGCTTAGGCATCCGTTCCGATGGTGGACTTGGTGCCGGTGGGCATTTCAGGCTTGGGGTTCACGGGAGCCGGAACGGTCAGCTTGTCCTTGGAACCGAAGTTCTTCATCATCATGCCGATGATGGACGGCTTGCCCTGGCTCTTGTTGTAGACGTCCAGTGCGACGGCGATCAGCAGGACCAGGCCCTTGATGATCGAGGTCAGGTCGGCGCCAATACCCAGGAGCTGCAGGCCGTTGTTCAGGACTGCCATGACCAGGCCGCCGACGATCGAGCCAACCACGGTGCCGACACCGCCGGACACCGCGGCGCCGCCGATGAACACGGCCGCAATTGCGTCCAGTTCCCAGCCGGTGCCGTCGAAGGGACCGGAGGCGGTGGAGCGGGCAACGAAGATCATTCCGGCCAGCGCGGCCAGGATGGACATGTTCATCATGACCAGGAAGTTGACCTTCTTGCTCTGCACGCCGGAGAGCTCAGCGGCGTGCAGGTTGCCGCCCACCGCGTAGACATGGCGGCCGATCACGGTCTTCGTGGAGATGAACACGTACAGGATCACCAGGATGGCCAAAATGATGCCCGAGACCGGGAAGGAGGTGCCCGGACGGCCGGTGGAGAACAGGTACGTTGCGTAGAGGATGGCAGCAACCAGCAGGCCGGTCTTGGTCACAGCGACCCAGGCCGGGGGATTGACGGAGCCAATCTTCACAGTCTTGGCGCGGCGGCGCAGCTCGCCCACGACTACGAAGGCGGCGAGGAGCAGGCCCAGCAGGAGGGTCAGGTTGTTGAAGCCCGTGTTGGGGCCAACTTCAGGCAGGTAGCCGGCACCAATGAACTGGAATTCCTGCGGTACGGGAACGGTGTTGGACTTGCCGACCCACTGGTTGGCGCCCCGGAAGATCAGCATGCCGGCCAGCGTCACGATGAACGCCGGAATTCCCACATATGCCACCCAGAAGCCCTGCCAGGCTCCGATGGCGGCACCGATGACCAGGCCGAGCAGGATGCCGCCCCACCAGGGAATGCCCCAGTCCCGCATGGCCAGGGCCACCAGGATTCCGGTGAAGGCCGCCACGGAACCGACCGAGAGGTCGATGTGCCCGGCAATGATCACGAAGACCATGCCAACGGCCAGGATCAGGATGTAGGAGTTGCCGTTGAACAGGTTGATCATGTTCGTGGGCGTCAGGGTCTTGCCGCCGGTCAGCCACTGGAAGAGGCCGATCAGGACGACGAGGGCGAAGATCATGCCGAACTGGCGGCCGTTGCCGCTCAGGAGCTGTTTGACTGCTTTCATGAGAGGGGTCCTTGAGTGGCGTAGTCGGAGGTTTGCTTGCCGGCGGAGGTCATGAGCCTCATGAGGTTTTCCTGGCTGGCTTCAGCCTTGGCAACCTCGCCGGTGATGGCGCCTTCGAAAATGGTGTAGATGCGGTCGGAGAGACCAAGGAGTTCGGGGAGCTCGGAAGAAATCACGATCACGCCTTTGCCCTGGTTGGCGAGCTGCTGGATGATCCCGTAGATCTCGTACTTCGCGCCGACGTCGATGCCGCGGGTGGGCTCATCCAGGATCAGCAGGTCCGGGTCGGTGAACATCCACTTGGCCAGGACAACCTTTTGCTGGTTGCCGCCGGAGAGCTTGGAAACGCCTTCATCCACCGTGGGAGCCTTGGTCCGCAGGCTGCGGCGGTATTCCTCGGCGTAACGGTATTCTTCGTCCTTGTCGACGACGACGCCCCTGGTGATTTTCTTCAGGTTTGAGGCGACGGTGGTGGCCTTGATGTCATCGAGCAGGTTCAGCCCCAGCGTCTTGCGGTCCTCAGTAACGTAGGCCAAGCCGTGGTTGATTGCCTGCGGAACGGTCTTGAGGACGATTTCCTTGCCGTCCTTGATGATCTGGCCGCTGATGAAGTTTCCGTAGGACCGGCCGAACAGCGAACGTGCAAGTTCGGTGCGCCCGGCGCCCATAAGTCCGGCAAAGCCCACAATCTCGCCGCGGCGGACGTGGAAATTGGAGCCCTTGCAGACCCGGCGGTCCGCCACCGTGGGGTGCCCCACGGTCCAGTCCCGGACCTCGAAGAACACCTCGCCGATGCTGGGGGTGTGGTCGGGGAAGCGGGATTCCAGCGACCGGCCGACCATGCCCTTGATGATGCGGTCTTCGTCCGCGCCGTCAGCTGCGACGTCGATGGTCTCGATGGACTTGCCGTCGCGGATGATGGTGATCGAATCCGCGATCTGCTCAATTTCGTTGAGCTTGTGGGAGATCATGATGCAGCTGATGCCCTTGGAACGAAGCCCTGCCATCAGGTCCAGCAGGTGCTGGGAATCCGTCTCATTCAGCGCAGCCGTCGGCTCGTCGAGGATGAGCAGCTTAACCCGCTTGCTCAGGGCCTTGGCGATTTCCACCAGCTGCTGCTTGCCGACGCCGATGTCCTTGATGGGCGTGGTGGGATCCTCGTCCAGGCCTACGCGGGCCATGAGCTCGGAAGCTTCGAGGTTCGCCTTGTCCCAGTCGATGATGCCGAACCGGCGGGGTTCGTTGCCCAGGAAGATGTTCTCCGCGATGGAGAGCTCCGGGATCAGTGCCAGTTCCTGGTGGATGATGACAATGCCTGCGGCTTCGGAGGAACGGATGTCCTTGAACTGGACTTCCTCGCCCTGGTAGATGATCTCGCCCGTGTAGGTCCCGTACGGGTAGACCCCGGAGAGAACCTTCATGAGGGTGGATTTGCCGGCCCCGTTTTCACCGCAAATGGCGTGGATCTCGCCCGCCTTTACGGTAATGGAGACCTCTGAAAGCGCCTTGACGCCGGGAAATTCCTTGGTGATGGAACGCATTTCCAGGATGGTGTGGTTATGCGGCATGTGTGATTTCCCTGCCGTAGGGGCACTGGGCGCTGAGCGCTCCAGTTGCCCGAGCTGCGACTGCTGCTCGCATAAGTGCCTCCCGTTGTGACTTCTTTGTCGTGCCAAAACCCAAAATGAGGGTCGATAGAGAAGTAAACTCGTAATCCGTACTTGTCGTCAAGTCTTGAACACAAGCGTCGAAACTTCATGAAAAAACATAGATTCTAAATAAATAGACTGCTTGAAGAACCGGCAGGTCAGAGCACCGCATCGGCCTGGGCCAGCACCAGGGCAGCTGCGCCGAGCGCTTCGGCGCGGTCGCCAAGTGAAGACATCGTTACGGTGGTCGTTTCGCCGATCAGGGGTACGGCGTGGCGGAGCAGTCCGCGCTCGATCGGGTTCAGGAAAGCGTCACCGAGACCGGTGAGGGAACCTCCGACCACAATCACTTCGGGGTTCAGTGCGTTGGCGATTCCGGCCATCGCGCGGCCCACTGCCATCCCCGCGTCGTCCACCACCCTAAGTGTCGCCGGATCTCCGGCAGAGGCCTGCCGGATGATGTCAGCGGTGGTGACCGGCTCTGCGGCTGCCCTGCTGAGCAGGTCGATCATGGTGGCAATAGAGGCTACGGTCTCCAGACAGCCCCGGTTGCCGCACCGGCAGATGAGTCCCTGGTCAGAGATGGTGGCGTGGCCGATTTCCCCGGTGATTCCCACGTGTCCGTAGAACAGGGATCCGTTGATGACCAGCCCGGCACCGATGCCCGTGGCCACCTTCACGAAGATGAGGTTCTCACAGCCGCCGTGCGGCCCCCAGGTCACCTGCGCCAGGGCACCAAGGTTTGCATCGTTGTCGATGTGGATGGGCACCCGCAGCCGTCCGGCAAGGTCCTCACGCATGTTGATGCCCACCCACTCAGGCAGGATCGCGCCGCGGACCACGGTGCCGCTGCGGCGGTCAATCGGGCCGGGGATTCCGACGCCGGCGCCCAGTACTCGGTCACGGTCCACACCGGCGTCCCGGAGGACTGAATCAAAGAGCTCGGCCGCGGCGTCCATGCCCTCGTCGGCACTGTGGCCGGCGGGAAGGGAGATCGCATCCTCACCGATGATCCGGTAGCCGAGTGTTGCCAGCACCACGCGCACGTGGCGGCGGCCGATGTCAATCCCGGCTGCGACCGCTCCGTTGTCGTTCAGCCGCACTGACAGGGCACGGCGGCCGGAGCTGGTGGTGGGTTCAGTCATGACAAGTCCGGCCTCAGACAGCTGCCGGACAATGTTGGACACCGTAGCGCTGGAAAGGCCGGTGGAACGCGAAAGCTCTGCCTGGGTCTGCGGTCCGGCGGCCAGCAGGGCCTCCTGGATGCGCAGCTGGTTGCGGGCCCGGAGCGCAGACTGGGAGCCGGGTTTGGTGCGCCGGCGGCCGGCGGGCAGTGCCCTCATCGTCGAGGGTGATTCGGCAGACATAAAGTTCAGCGTCCTATATGAAATGCTTGTCGTCAAGAAATGAACACAAGCTATATTCCCGGCGGAACGAATTGAATCCGCCGGGGGAGTATTCGCCCGCTTGCAGGCAAAAGGTCAGCGCCCGGCCAGAGCCTCGCGGTGCTCTGCTGCCATCTCCAGATAATGGGCGGCGTTGCGCTGGACCGACGCGAATTCCTCATCCGTCAGGGTGCGCCGCACCTTGGCCGGTACACCGGCCACCAGGGAGCGGGGCGGGACCTGAGTCCCCTCGAGTACCAGGGCACCTGCTGCCACGAGCGAACCTGCGCCGATCACCGCACCGTTCATGATGGTGGCACTCATGCCCACCAGACAGTCATCCTCCACGGTGCACCCGTGTACGACGGCGTTGTGTCCAACGCTGACCCGTTCACCGACACTGGTGGGGAAGCCCGGATCAGCGTGCAGCACCACGTTGTCCTGCAGGTTGGTTCCTGCCCCGACCCGGATCGAGTTTGAATCCCCGCGCACGCAGACGCCGTAAAAGGCGCTGGCACCCGGGCCCAGTTCGACGTCGCCAATCAGCGACGCGGTTGGGGCCAGGAAGACGGAGGGGTCGGTGACGGGCGTCTTGCCGCGGAGCGTAACGATGTGAGCCATGCGACAACTCTAACGGGATGCGGCGGCTGGCAGGCTGACCGTGGTGCCCGCCCGCCGCCGGCCCCGCTGGGCTGATTGACCCGTCTGGCGGATTGAACTGCCTAGTTGAAAACGATTGTCCGGCGGCCGTCCAGAAGCACGCGGTGTTCAGCGTGCCACTGCACTGCCTTGGAAAGCGTGCGGCCCTCCACCCCGGCGCCAAGGGCAGCAAGGCGCGAGGCAGTCCGGGAGTGATCCACCCGGATGACTTCCTGCTCGATGATCGGGCCCTCGTCCAGATCCGAGGTGACGTAGTGGGCCGTTGCCCCGATCAGCTTTACGCCGCGGGCGTGTGCCTGGTGGTAGGGGCGGGCACCCTTGAAGGACGGCAGGAACGAATGGTGGATGTTGATCGCCCGGCCGGAGAGGTCCTGGCACAGCTCATTGCTGAGGATCTGCATGTAGCGGGCCAGTACCACCAGCTCAATGTCCAGTTCAGCCATCAGGGCACGCAGCCGGTCCTCGGCTTCCTGCTTGGTGTCCGGGGTGACCGGAATGTGGTGGAACGGCACCCCGTAGAACTCTGCGAGGCCGGCCAGGTCCCGGTGGTTGGAAACGATTGCGGGAATTTCAATGGGAAGGTCGCCCGCGCGCTGCTGGAAAAGCAGGTCGTTGAGGCAGTGCCCGTCCTTGGAAGCCATGATCAGGGTGCGTACCGGAACCCCGGCGCGGTGCAGTTCCCAGTCCATGCCGAACTGTTCGGCGACAACGGAAATCCGTGCGCGGACATCGTCATAGCCGCCCGGCGCCGTGAAATCCACACGCATAAAGAAGGTGCCCGAATCCGGGCTGCCGTACTGCTGGGACTCGGTGATGTTCCCGCCCACCCCGGCGAGGGCGCCGGAGACCGCATGGACAATCCCCGGACGGTCGGCGCAGGAAAGGGTCAGCGTGTAGGGGCTGGACACTGCCGCCGAACCTTCGGCGGGTACACCCGCAGCGGAGTCGGTGGCCGGTGTGGTGGAAACGGGGGACGCCGGCAGCCCGGCGGAGGCATTTTCTCTCACCTTCCCAAGGTTACCGCCCGGCGTCCAACGGCCTAGGCTGGGTGAATGGACGTTACTTTCGCCCCGCTCATGGATAAGGACGAAGAAGAGCTGGTCAAGTTCCTGACCACCAACGCCTTCCCGTTCCACCGCATCACCGCACCGTCGGAAGAGCTGGTGCGCAGGCTGCTGCTGGAAGGCAGATTTGAATCCGACGGCGTCCGCACCTTCTGGGTCTTCGGGGGCAACCACCGCCTGGGCCTGGTGATCCTCGAGGACCTCGGTGAAGAATGCGCCTACTTCGACCTTCGCCTTGTGGAGGAGCACCGCGGGGAAGGCAAGGGCGTTCCGGTCCTGAGGGCCCTCACCGACGAGGTGTTCCGGACTTATCCGAACCTGCGCCGGTTCGCCGGACGAATGCGCGAGGACAACATTGCAATGCGCAAGACGCTCCTGCGCTCCGGCTTCGTGAAGGAAGCGCACCTGCGTGAACAATGGCCGCTGGAAAACGGGCGCCGCCTGGCAGAAGTGACCTACGGCTGTCTCCGGTCGGATTGGGAAGCGGGGAACGTTACCGGGTTCGAGTGGGAAGAGCTCACTGCGGGCTAAGATGTAAGCGTCGCAACTGGCGTTGGGTGGGTAACCACCAGGAAGCGGCACAAGCAAGTCAAACCACGGATCGCACGCCTGGGCCATGGTCACGTCGTCATCTGTTTGTCATGCCCGGAACCCGGGGGTGCCCGGCAGGTAGCCTGACCTATAGAACACCCTTTCCCAGGAGATCCACGTGAGACTATCCACCCAGCCCGTCACCAATGCTCCCCTCTCCGAGGTCGACCCGGAGATTGCAGCCGTCCTCAACGGGGAACTGGCCCGCCAGCGCAATACGCTGGAAATGATCGCATCAGAGAACTTCGCGCCGCGTGCCGTCCTTGAAGCGCAGGGCTCCGTCCTGACCAACAAGTACGCCGAGGGCTACCCCGGACGCCGCTACTACGGCGGCTGTGAACAGGTTGATGTTGCCGAGAACCTGGCGATCGAGCGGGTCAAGGCCCTGTTCGGTGCCGAGTTCGCCAACGTGCAGCCCCACTCCGGAGCACAGGCAAACGCTGCCGCCCTGGCCGCGCTGATCAAGCCCGGGGACAAGATCATGGGCCTGAACCTGGCACACGGCGGCCACCTCACCCACGGCATGAAGCTGAACTTCTCAGGAAAGCTGTATGAAGTCGCAGCCTACGGCGTGGACGAGCACACCTACCGCGTGGACATGGACAAGGTCCGCGAACAGGCGCTCGCCGAAAAGCCCCAGGTCATCATCGCCGGCTGGTCCGCGTACCCCCGCCAGCTGGACTTCGCGGCCTTCCGCTCGATCGCCGACGAGGTTGGCGCCTACCTGTGGACGGACATGGCCCACTTCGCCGGCCTGGTGGCAGCAGGCCTGCACCCGAGCCCGGTGCCGTACTCCGACGTCGTGACCTCCACCGTGCACAAGACCCTCGCCGGTCCGCGTTCCGGAATGATCCTGGCCAAGGAAGAATTCGGCAAGAAGATCAACTCCAGCGTCTTCCCGGGACAGCAGGGCGGTCCCCTCATGCACGTCATCGCTGCCAAGGCAGTGGCGTTCAAGGTTGCCGGCTCCGAAGAATTCCGGGAGCGGCAGGAACGCGTGCTCGAAGGCGCGCGCATCATTGCCGACCGCCTGACCGCCGCTGATGTAGCTGAACACGGAGTTTCCGTGCTCACCGGCGGCACCGATGTCCACCTGATCCTGGTGGACCTGCGGAACTCGGAGCTGGACGGCAAGCAGGCCGAAGACCTGCTGCACTCTGTGGGCATTACCGTGAACCGCAACTCGATTCCGTTCGACCCGCGCCCGCCGATGGTTACCTCCGGCCTGCGCATCGGCACTCCTGCCCTCGCCACCCGCGGCTTCGGCGCGAAAGAATTCACCGAGGTCGCAGAAATCATCGCCGCGGCACTGAAGCCCGCGCCGGACACCGATGCCCTCCGCCGCCGCGTCACCGCGCTGGCCGAGGACTTCCCGCTCTACCCGGGCCAGGAGGAATGGTAAACGTGGAAAAAGGCACGAACATGGAAGGCGCCGTGGATAACGCTGAAACAGCCCAGGCGCCCGCAACGGCCCAGATCCTGGACGGGATCAAGGCCGCGAAGGAAATCAAGACCGAGCTGGCAGGCCGTATCCAGGTCCTTAAAGACGAGCACGGCATTACCCCCGGGCTTGCCACCGTCCTGGTAGGCGACGACCCGGCCAGCCACTCCTACGTAGGCGGCAAGCACAAGGACTGCGCGCAGGTGGGGATCAACTCGATCCGCCGCGACCTGCCGGAAGACATCACCCAGGAAGAGCTGGAAAAGGCCATCGATGAGCTGAACGAGGATCCGGCAGTCACCGGCTACATCGTCCAGCTCCCGCTGCCCAAGCACCTGGACACCAACGCGATCCTGGAGCGCATCGCGCCGGAGAAGGATGCCGACGGGCTCCACCCGGTGAACCTGGGCCGGCTGGTGCTCAATGTTTCCGATCCGATGACCTCGCCGCTGCCGTGTACCCCGCACGGGATCGTGCAGCTGCTGGTCCGGAACGGTCTGGTCCTGACCGGCAAGAACGTGCTGGTGATCGGCCGGGGCGTCACAGTTGGCCGGCCGCTGGGGCTGCTGCTGACCCGCCGCCAGATCAATGCCACGGTCACCCTCGCCCACACCGGCACCGTCAACCTGCCCGAGCTGCTCGCGGATGCCGACGTTGTAGTGGCTGCCGCCGGCTTCCCGGGAATGGTCAAGGCCGCCGAGCTCAAGCCCGGCGCAATCGTCCTGGACGTCGGCGTCACCCGCGTCACGGATCCTGAATCCGGCAAGACCACCCTGAGCGGCGACGTCGAAAAGGATGCCATGAGCGTCGCTTCCTGGATGTCGCCGAACCCCGGCGGTGTGGGGCCCATGACCCGCGCCATGCTGCTGGCCAACGTGGTTGAAGCTGCGGAACGCAGTGTAGGAATCCTACCGGCCGCGTAGCACACACACCGTACGAAACATGGAGCGGAACCGGACGCACGGCGCGTCGGGTTCCGCTCCCTGGGATCTTAAGTCGCTCGGGGACCAGCCGTTGGCGTGGCGCGTCACGGATAGATAATGGACTGAGTCCAAGTTATAAATGGACTATGTCCAAATTTAGGCTTCCTTCGCGCATGGCTCGCCGCGCCGCCGCTGCCGCGGTGGCGTGCGCACTCATCGCCACGGGTATGACCCTCACCGCTCCGGCCGCAGCACAGGCCGCCCCGTTGCTCGAGCACGAGTTCACCTTCAGTGATCCCAAAGGCAGCGACTGGGTGGTCCCCGGAGTGGTGACAGATGTGCTCGTTGCCCTCCGCGGGGGCGACGGCGGCTGCGTCAACTGCTCACAACCCGGTGGCCGTGGTCAGAGCTACCTGCTGCAGCTTGCCGTCACCCCCGGGGACACCCTGACACTGTACGCAGGGCAATCGGGCGACGTGTTCCGCACGGCCGGTCAGGGCTTCGTCGACGGCGGCAAGGGCGGCGACAAGAGCAGGAGTGGGAGTGTCGGCAACGGCGGAGGCGGCGCCTCCGCGTTGAAGCTCAACGGTGAACTGCTTGCGGTAGCAGGGGGCGGCGGAGGAGGTGGTGGTCACGGCGGCGACCGCGATTTCCGCCCCTTCAACATTGACGTGGACTTCGGCGGGGCAGGCGGCGACGCAGCGACCGGCGAGCAACCCGGGTGGGGCTGGGGCAAGCATGCCGGCAACCCCGGGAAGAACGCGGAGGACAATCCCTCATTCGCGCGCTACGGCAAGGAGGGGGAGAACGGCAAGAGTGCCGGCTTCATGACCTCCGGCGGAGGCGGCGGTGCCGGAGGCGGCGGCTACCCTGCCAGCGGTACGGCGGGAGGCGCGGGCAAGAAGCGCCTGGGCTTTGGTGCCGGCAGCGGCGGCGGGGCCGGCATGAGCTGGATCAATTCCGATGCACCGCAGCTCACCGTGCTGGAGGAAGCATGCCCCAACCTGGATTTCACCTGCTGGGGTCTGCAGAGGGCTGACAGCACCGTGAAGGTCACCATCCCGCTTCAGGTGGACGCCGTCCTATACGGGCCCGCGGAAGTGGCTGCAGGCTCGCCATTCGAAGTGCGCGGGATCGCGCAGGACAGCATCCTTGGCGGCAGCCCGGTCGACGGCACGTACACGCTCGAACTCGACGGCGAGCCTATCGCCACCGGTACGACCGACGGCGACATCACATTGCCCGTTGAGGGCATCGCTGAGGGTACCCACACTCTCACCTACACCTTTACGGCGAAGCACCGAATGGGCGCGTACTGGAACGACTCTGCGGTGACGCGGGCGGAACTGACGCTCGCAGCGACTCCCACGCCGCCGGCTGAATCCGCAGATGACTACGTTGACCTCCCGCAGGACACCCGGAATGGGGGCACTCCGGACAAGGACACGAACGGGAAGGGCACTCCGGACAAGGACACGAAGGCGAAGGGCACGGAGGGTAAGGACGCAGATGCACAGGACGAGGACGCAGAGGATGAGTCGGACGAGCCGCTGAGTCCGGCGGAGGAACGGCTGCGTGAAGCCAATAAACCGCTTACGGACACCATCGAAAGGCCATAGAAGGCTCCGAGGGCAGCAACGGTCCGTGCCGAGACTCCTTAGCGAAACGCTGCCGCAGGCCCGTCCTCCCGCAATGGAGGGCGGGCCTGCGTGTGTCCCCGGGCACCCTGCACTATGATTGCCGGGTGCCGCAGATCACAACCTCCAAAACTCCCGCCGTGCGCGGCTTCCAGGGACCGGTAATTGCCGCGTCGAACCTCACTAAGTCCTACGGCGACTTCACCGCCGTTGACGGAATCAGCTTCGAAGTACCGGCGGGGGAGTCCTTCGGACTTCTTGGGCCCAACGGCGCCGGCAAGTCCACCACCATGAAGATGATCGGCGGTGTCTCCCGGAGAACCTCCGGTGACTTGGCGATCATGGGCCTTGACCCGAACACCAACGGCCCGGAAGTCCGGGCGCACCTGGGAGTGGTCCCGCAGCAGGACAACCTGGATGAGGAACTCCGTGTCCGTGACAACCTGCTTGCCTATGGGCGCTACTTCGGGCTGCCCAAGAGCTACCTGCAGCCCAAGGCAGACGAACTCCTCGAATTCGCACAGCTCACTGACAAGGCCAAGGCACGCGTGGACGACCTCTCCGGGGGTATGAAGCGCCGGCTGACCATTGCACGCTCGCTCATCAGCGATCCGCAGATCCTGCTCCTGGATGAACCGACCACCGGCCTGGACCCGCAGGCCCGCCACATCCTCTGGGACCGTCTGTTCCGGCTCAAGGAAGCCGGCGTGACGCTGATCCTCACCACCCACTACATGGACGAGGCAGAACAGCTTTGCGACCGCCTGATTGTGGTGGACAAAGGCACCATCATGGCCGAAGGTTCCCCGTCCGCCCTGATCCGCACACATTCATCCCGCGAAGTGGTGGAACTGCGCTTCGGGTCGGAACGGAACACCACGGTCGCGGCCGAACTCGAAGGCATCGGAGAGCGGATCGAGACGCTGCCGGACAGGGTGCTGATCTACGCCAACGACGGCGAAGCGGCGCTGGAAGCGGTCAGCGCCAGGGGCCTGCGGCCCATCACCTCGCTGGTGCGGCGCTCCTCGCTGGAGGACGTGTTCCTCCGGCTCACCGGAAGGAGCCTCGTTGACTGAGCAGCGCACCCACGCAGTGCTCGGGCTGCGCTCTCCGCTCACACCTGAACAAACAGCCAGCCGGGCCCGTCGCTTCGGCGCGGTCTACTATGCGGAGCACTGGCTGCGCCGGATGCGCGGTTACGGCGTTACGGTGCTGGTCACCGCCGTCGGAACCCCGCTTGTGTACCTGTTTGGAATGGGCATTGGACTGGCCTCCCTGGTGGACACCGGCACTAACGCAGCATTCGAAACCGGAAACGGGAACTCTGTCTCGTACCTGATGTTCGTGGCGCCGGCACTGCTGGCGACGGCGGCGATCATGGTCTCCAGCGAAGAAAACACCTACACCGTGATGTCCGGATTCAAATGGCGCCGGACGTACTACGGCCCCAACGCCTCGCCGCTAAGCAGCGGCCAGCTCGTGGACGGGCACGTGCTTGGACTGGGAGTCCGCCTGCTCATCACCTGCGGTGCGTACTTCGCCTTCCTGCTGCTGTTCGGCGCGGCGGGCAACCCGGCAACAGCCTGGCTGATGATCTTCACCGCCATCCTGGGCGGATTGGCGTTCGGCCTCCCGCTGATGGCCTACAGTGCCTCCATCACCGAAGACCGCGGCCAGTTCGCCATGGTCCAGCGCTTTATTGTTATGCCGCTGTTCCTGTTCTCCGGCACGTTCTTCCCGCTGGATACGCTGCCGATGATCATCCGCTGGATTGGCTGGATTTCGCCTCTCTGGCATGCCACTGAACTTGGCCGTCTTTTCAGCTACGGACTTGCCGAGCCCGCAGCCCTGACCGTGGTGCATGTGGCCTACCTGCTGGTGCTCGCCGCCGGGGGATGGCTGCTGGCACGGCGGACCTTCACCAGGAGGCTGGGCAAATGAGCACCGGACAGCGCAGCGGCGGAACCCTGTCAGCGCAGGACGCCGTCGATTCAAACTCACCGGGACAGGCAGGCAGCCGGTTCCTGGGATCGCTCTACGCCCGGAACATCCGGGCTGTCTTTGCCCGCGGACTCAAAGCGACGTGGGGAACCAACTGGTCCATCATGATCAGCGGGTTCGTCGAACCGGTCCTGTACCTGATCGCCATGGGAATCGGCCTGGGCGCCCTCATCGGCACCGTCACCGGTCCCGGCGGGGAGCAGATCAGCTACGCAGCGTACATTGCTCCCGCGCTGCTGGCCGTTTCGGCCATGAACGGTGCCGTCTACGACTCCACCATGAACGTGTTCTTCAAACTGAACTACGCCAAGCTTTATGAGGGGATGCTGGCCACCTCACTGGGGCCGCTCGACGTCGCCCTTGGGGAGATCCTGCTGGCGCTGCTGCGCGGGGCCATGTACGCCACCGGCTTTACCGCCGTCATGGCGGCCATGGGGCTGGTGACCTCTCCGGTTGCGCTCCTGATGATCCCCGCAGCGGTAGTGGTCGCGTTTGGGTTTGCGTCCTTCGGCATGGCGATCACCAGCTACATGAAGACTTTCCAGCAGCTGGACTGGGTCAACTTCGTCATGCTGCCGATGTTCCTGTTCTCCGCTACTTTCTACCCGCTGAGCGTGTACCCGCAGGCAGTGCAGTGGATCATCCAGGCGCTGCCGCTGTGGCACGGCGTGGAGATGCTGCGCCAGATCAGTGCCGGAGCGTTTAGCATAGCCACGGCGGGGCACCTGCTGTACTTCGTGGTGATGATCGCGATCGGACTGATCGTGACCACCCGGCGCCTGGAGGCTCTGTTCCAGAAGTAGCCGGGCACCGCGAACCAGCGGCCGTGCCGGGGGAGGGCTCCAGTCTCAGGAGGCCCGAACCCGGGCCACGAGGGCGGCCTGCAGCCGGGATTCAACACCGAGCTTGCTGAGCACCCGGGAAACATGGGTCTTGACGGTGGTTTCGGAGATTCCCAGTTTCCTGGCAATCCGCACGTTGCTAAGGCCCTCGGCCAGACAATCCAGGACTTCCTCTTCCCGGGCCGTCAGCTCGAGTTCCGGCGCAGGGGCAGCGGGAGACGCCGGGGTCTGCTGGGCTGCACGTTCCCGTCCGGCCACGAACGCCGTCACCAGCCGGCCGGCAACTTCCGGGGCAATCACCGTGCCGCCGTCGTGGACCCGGCGCAGCGCCGTCGTGATTTCCACCGGCTCTGCAGTTTTCAGCAGGAAACCCGAGGCTCCTGCTGAGAGAACTCCGAACAGATAGGAGTCGTGGTCGAACGTGGTGAGGGCAACGACTTTTGCCAGTCCGGCGCCAACAATCTCCCCGGTGGCCTGCACCCCGTCCACCACGGGCATACGCAGGTCCATCAGCACCACATCCGGGCGAAGGGTCCGGGCCATGGAGAGGGCTGTGGCGCCGTCGGCCGCTTCGCCCACCACCTGGAAGCCGGGCTCGGTTTCCAGGACCATGCGCATGCCGAGACGGATCGCGGCGTGATCATCCGCGAGCAAAACCGTGATGTCCGTGCTCATGCGACGTTCCCCCGGAAGACGTTCCCTGGCATCATTGTGCGCTGGCTGACCCGGGTGTTGGCAGGTGCTGGATCACATTGAACGTCTTCGGCCGGGGCCTCCTGGCTGCCGTCGGGAAGGAACGCCTCCACCCGCCAGCCGGTTCCGTCCGCCGGATCGAACTGGGCTGCAGGGCCTGACTGTGCCGCCAGGCCTGACTGTGTTGTCAGGCCTGCCTGCGTCACCGGGCCTGCCTGTGTTGTCGGGCCTGCCCAGGCCTGGCCTCCCAGCTGTTCGGCCCGAGCCAGCATGCTGGGCAGTCCGGTGCCCGTTCCGGGGACCGACACCGCCCGCCCTGCTGTGCCGCCGTCGTCCTCCACCACCAGCCGGACACCGCCGGGAACAGGCTCCAGGCTCATATCGACCCGCGCACCCTCGGCGTGGCGGGCAGCATTCACCAGTGCCTCTACGGCGATCCGGTATACCGCTGCCTGCACGGGTCCGGGGAGCGCCTTATCCGGATCCAGAAGGTTGTTCCACGTGATCTGCAGGCCTGCTGAACGGTGGCCGTCGACTACGGCGTCGAGGTCCCTGACACTTCCGGCAAGGGGCCGGGGAACGCCGCTGCTCAGTGTGCGGATCATACCGTTGAGCTCTTCCAGTCCCTGGACACTTTCCCGGCGGGCATGGGCCAGTACCTCGGCGTGCAGGGTGCTGCCTGCCGGAGCGCGCAGCGCCGCCCCGGACTGCAGGGCAATGGCGGAAAGGCGGGAGGAGAGGACGTCGTGAAGCTCCCGGGCCATGTCCTGGCGTTCAGCGGCCAGCGCCAGTTCTTGTTCCCGGGCTGCCAGGCGTTCCTGGTCCCTGGCAGCTGCGCGGATCGCGGCGGCCCTCGCACCCTCACTCTCGGCCAGCTGGGCCGCTTTGCGGAGATTGGAGGCCCATTCCGCCGGGAGCAGCAGCACCATGCCGGTCAGCAGGATGACCGTGACGGCGTCGCGCAGGTCCCCGGTCAATGACCATACGGCTGTACCTGAGGCCAGGCACAGGGCAAGGACGCTGACCTCAGCCCGCCTGGCCGCCCGGTCCGAGCCGAAGAGGACCAGGGAGAAGACGGCTTCGAAGGCGAGGAACAGCCCGGCGCTGCTGTTTGCCAGGACCAGAGCAACTGCCATGGTGCCGCAGACAGCCACCATAACGGCGGTATGGCGCCGGCGGAGCAGGACGGCTCCGCAGCCGACCACAGTGAGAACGGGCCACCAGGGTTCCAGCGACGGGACTGCCGGGTTCCCGGTGGCGGTCAGGTCCAGTGAGTGCAGCAGCCACGCCAGCGCGGCGTATCCGGGAGCAAGCAGGATGTCTTCGCGCCGGATCCGGCGGGCCGGGGCATCCGGACCGGGGGAGAAGTTCATGTCTCCATCCTGACCTCGGCTTTGCCTTCCGCCAAGTAGGTTGAAGCGGCATGGCACTAAAGGACGACGCCGCGTCCAACCAACGCCGGATTCGCGCGGACAGTGAAACCGGGAGGCTGGGTTTATGACTTTGGAAACCGTTCTGCAGCTCGGTGTGCTGGCCCTGGTAGACAGCACCAGCATCGGCACCCTGGTGATCCCGCTCTGGTTATTGATGCGCCGGGACGCAGGCCGCACCACGGGCAAGGTAGCCACCTATCTGGGCGCCGTCGGGCTGTTCTACTTCCTCGTGGGACTGCTCCTTCTCTCGGGAGCAGCCGGACTGGGACGGATGCTCGGCGGGGGTATCGGAGCGGTTCTTGAACTGCCCGCCGTGCAGGTCGTCATGCTCGTGGCCGGTGCCGGCATGCTGGTGTGGTCCTTCAAGGACACCGGCAGGAACCGGGCGGCGGCCACTGCGACGGCCGCTGGGGCTGCACCAGCCGCCGGCGACCTTCGGGCAGCGGGCGCAGCACACGCTGTTCCGGGCAGCGTGACCGGCGGACAAGCTGGCAGCGATCTTCCGGGCAGCACTGCACCCGGCACCTCCGCTTCGGCGCATGGCACACCAACGTCAGCCGCACTGCAGCGCTCGCAGGCGACAGAACACCGATGGCAGTCACGGATCGGAAAGGCTCTGGACACCCGGGGAGGGCTGCTGGGGCTGGCACTGCTTGCCGGGGTGCTGGAGCTGCCAACCATGCTCCCGTACCTGGCCGCCGTCGGGCTCCTCACTGCCTCCGGTGTTGGCTGGAGCGCATCAGCGGGCATCCTGGTGCTGTACTGCCTGGTCATGCTGCTGCCGGCGGCACTGCTGCTGCTGTCCCGGTGGCTGCTCGGCAGGCGCCTGGACGGCCCGCTGGAGCGCTTGCGTGCCTGGGTCTCGAAGGCCTCCGGGGAAGCGGTGCTCTGGATCGTGGGAATCGTCGGGTTCCTGCTGCTTCGCGCGGGGCTGGCAGGACTGTTCCCCGGAGCGTCCTGGAACCCGTTCGGCGGCTAGTTGCGCTGTCTCACTACGGCTAGTCCCGGGATTCAAGCGCGGTACGGAATGCCTGCGCCACCGGTTCGCTGAAGAGGACGAACTCCACCCTCTCGATGCCCGTTCCGGGATGGTTCCGGACCGCCTGAACCGCGGTGCGCGCGACGTCGTCCGCGTCCCAGCCATAAACGCCGGCGCTGATCGCAGGGAAAGCCACCGTCGACGCGCCCAGCTGCAAGGCCACGTCAAGGCTATTGGTGAACGCCTGCCGCAGCAGCTCCGGGTCGGTCTCCCCAGCCAGTGCATTGGGACCCACGGTGTGGATAACCCAGCGGGCCGGAAGGTTGAACCCCTCCGTGGCAGCGGCCTGGCCCACCGGGAGGCCGTCCGGATAATCGGTCCGGCGGAGCGCGCGGCAGGCCTGAAGCAGTTCCGGTCCGGCCGCCCGGTGGATTGCTCCGTCCACCCCGCCTCCACCCAGCAGCGATGAGTTGGCGGCGTTGACCACAGCATCAACATTCCGCGTTGTAATGTCCCCCTCCAGCAGCACAATGTCCATCGGCCCACCCTTCCAGCCGCAGCCGCGCTCCGGCAACCCCTGCCCCCTTCCCCCATCGAGATGACAGTTACGGCTCTTTTCAGGCCTCAAAAGGGCCGTAACTGTCATCTCGTTTCGCCGAGGGGGTAAGACGGAAAGATACGCCCTGAAAATTTGAGAGAATGGGGCCATGCAGTCGATCCGTAACGGCAAGACGCCGTCAGCAACTAATCCCGGCCGGGGAATCAGCCGCCAGATGGCCACGATCGGGACCACCGTAATGGTCTTCGTGTTCATTGTTGCCGTGCTCTTCGCCGCCAATGAGAACGACGTCGTTGGCTGGCTGGTGGTGATCATCTCCCTGGGCTGGCTGCTGCTGTTCGCCTTTGTTGTCTTCAGCATCCGCGGCGCCGCCCGCAAGGCCGGAGCCAAACTGGCCCAGGCTCAGGATTCACTGAACCGCGCCGCCGGCGGAGCTCCGTCCGTGGAGGTCATGGATGAGGCCACCCTCATCCGGGACCAGAAGCTGGATCACAGCTTCAAGATCATCCAGGTGCAGTCCAAGGTGATCCGCGACAACCTCGGCACCGACGCCGGCCAGGTTTCCCGCGCGATCGAGACCATAGAGATCACCGCGCACAATGCCCGCGGCATGATGAAGAAAGACGAGGGCGGCCCGGTTGAGGGCACCGTAGTCGACTAGGGCACGGCACCGGACAGCGCTGTGCAGCGCCGTCCGGGCACACAGCTACTGAGGGGTAAGGTATTTCGCGTGAGCATGGCATCGACAGGGGAGTCCGGAACGGAACCGGCAGCGGGATCTTCCGCCTTGAGGATCGCAACCGTCAACGTCAACGGCATCCGTGCCGCCTACAAGCGGGGCATGGCCGACTGGCTGGCCGAACGCGGCGTGGACATCCTGTGCCTGCAGGAAGTGCGGGCTCCGGACGCAATTGTCCGGGAACTGCTGGGCAGCGACTGGCACATCCTGCATGCCGAGGCTGAGGCCAAGGGCCGCGCCGGCGTTGCCATCGTTTCCCGCTCCGAACCCGTTGCCGTCCGCGAACACATTGGCGAGGATTACTTCGCCCTGTCCGGCCGCTGGGTCGAAGCTGACTTCAAGGTAACCGTGGAGGGCGAGGAGAAGATCCTCACCGTGGTCAGCGCCTACGTGCATTCCGGTGAGGCCGGAACTCCCAAGCAGGAGGACAAGTACCGGTTCCTGGACGTCATGGCCGCCCGGCTGCCTGTCCTTGCCGCTACCAGCGACTACGCCCTGATCGTTGGAGACCTGAACGTCGGCCACACCACGCTGGATATCAAGAACTGGAAGGGCAATGTAAAGCGCGCCGGTTTCCTGCCCGAGGAACGTGCCTACTTCGACCGGTTCTTCAGCGACGAGATCGGCTACGTCGACGTGGCCCGCAAACTCGCCGGTGAGGTGCCCGGCCCATACACCTGGTGGTCCTGGCGAGGCCAGGCATTCGATAACGACGCCGGTTGGCGCATCGATTACCACATGGCCACTCCCGCCCTCGCCGAACGTGCCGTCAGCGCCGTCGTCGACCGCGCAGCCACGTACGACTCCCGTTTCAGTGACCACGCCCCCGTGGTTGTCGATTACAAGTTCTGAGGCAAAAAGATCATGACGCAGACCCCCGCCCGCCAGCGCATTCTCTCCGGAATGCAGCCCTCCGCGGATTCCCTCCACCTGGGCAATTACCTTGGTGCCCTGGTGAACTGGGTGCGCCTGCAGGAGCAGTACGACGCGTACTTCTTCATCCCCGACCTGCACGCCATCACGGTGCCGCAGGACCCGGCGGACCTGCGCCAGCGCACCCGCGTCACCGCAGCCCAGTACATTGCCGGCGGCGTGGACGTGGACAACGCCACCCTGTTCGTCCAGTCCCAGGTTCCCGAACACGCCCAGCTGGCGTGGGTGCTCAACTGCCTCACGGGTTTCGGCGAAGCGTCGCGGATGACGCAGTTCAAGGACAAGCAGCAGCGCTTCGGAGCTGACGCCGCCAGCGTAGGCCTGTTCACCTACCCCATCCTGCAGGTTGCGGACATCCTGCTGTACCAGCCCCACGGTGTGCCCGTGGGCGAGGACCAGCGCCAGCATGTTGAGCTCAGCCGGGACCTGGCCAAGCGGTTCAACACCCGCTACGGAGACACGTTTACGGTTCCTGAAGCGTTTATCCAGAAGGAATCCGCAAAGATCTACGACCTGCAGAACCCTGCGGCAAAGATGTCGAAGTCAGCTGAATCTCCGGCAGGCCTGATTAACCTGCTGGATCCGGACAAGGTGATTGCCAAGCGCATCAAGTCCGCCGTGACTGACGACGGCACGGAGATCCGGTTCGAGCGGGACACCAAGCCGGGCATCTCCAACCTGCTCTCCATCTACTCACTGATCAGCGGCCGAAGCATCGACACACTGGTGAAGGAGTACGAAGGCAAGATGTACGGACACCTGAAGGTTGACCTGGCAGAAGTTGTTACCGAGCACATCCGTCCTATCCGCGAGCGGGCCCTGGCGCTGCTGGATGATCCGGCAGAGCTGGACCGGCTGCTGGCAAAGGGAGCGCTGAAAGCGCGGGAGACGGCGTCGGCTACACTTGCCGATGTGTACGAGAAGATCGGTTTCCTTCCACTGGGTTCAACCGCCCGCTAAGCATCCATGGGCTACACGAACTCCACCGTCCAGACCTCAACCGGCGCAGCCCGCGGCGGCGGTGGCCGGATGCCCGAAAGTCCTTGCTGGGTGGGGATTGTGATCCCCGTTCCAGAGCCCATGGCGTCGGAGCTGCGGCGTGCACGCGCTTCATTCGGTGACCCGATGGCCTCCGTCATCCCGGCGCACATCACCCTGGTCACCACCACGCCGGCTCCGGACTGGGACTCCGCCCTGCAGCATGTGCGGGAGGTGACTTCCGCCCAGGCGCCCTTCACTGTCACCCTGCGCGGTGCGGCATCCTTCCGGCCGGTCACACCAGTGGTGTACGTGCAGGTTGAGGACGGTTTCTCTGAGTGCGCGCAGCTGCATGAACAGCTGCAGTCGGGGCCGCTGGACCACCAGATCCCGTACCCGTATCACCCGCACGTAACCGTGGCCCACGACGTCTCGGAAGCCAGCATGGACAATGCCGTGGACACCCTGCGGGATTACCAAGCGAGCTTCACCGTGGACCGGATCGGCGTGTTTGAACACGATCCGCACGGTCTGTGGGTCCTGCGTGAGGAAATGGCGCTAAAGGGCTAGGGAACCTGCTCCCGGGCCTGCCGCAGGTAGATTCCGGACCATGCTGCGATGATTTCCGCTGCACGGGTGGTCTGTTCCCTGTCCGGCATCAGGTGGCTGGAGCCTTCCAGGGAGACGAAACTGCGCGGATGCCGTGCGGCGTTGAAGATCTCCGAGGCATTGTCGATTCCCACTGTCTCGTCGGTGGGGGAGTGCATCACCAGCAGCGGCAGGTCCAGGGACTTGATGCATTCCCGAAGGTCGTGACCGTTGAGGTCCTCGACCAGTTCCTGGCGGATCGTCAGCGTGCGTCCGCCCAGCTCGACGTCTGCCTCTCCCTGGGCAGCAATGGTCTCCAGTTCGTCCTCGAACAGGTGGGCCACGTGGGAGGGCCGGAACGGGGCGCCTATCGTTACCAGGGCCGCCAGTGAGTCTTCGCTGGCCGCTGCTGCCAGGGCAGCAGCCCCGCCCAGCGAGTGGCCAATCAGCAAGGTTGCCGGACGGCCCGAGGAACGCAGGAAGTCCATTGCATTGTGCAGGTCGGTGACCTTGGTGGTGAATGATCCGTCTTCCCAGGAGCCGGTCGAACGGCCCAGCCCGGCGGCGTCGTAGCGAAGCACTCCGATGCCCCGCTCTGCCAGCGCCTTTGAGATGCGTGAGGCGGCAGCACTGTTCTTGCCCAGCGCGAACCCATGGCAGAACACGGCCCAGCCCAGGGGGTCGCCGTCCGGCACATCCAGGGTGCCGGCCAGGGTGGTGCCGTTGACACCGGGAAAGGAAACTGATTCAAACTCTGGCATGGTCCCAACCCTATCTGCTGCCCGGCTGGGCCCCTGAGCGGGAACGGCCTGCTCCGGGTACGCAAAAGGCGGAGGAACCGGATCGGTTCCTCCGCCTTCGAAAGCGGGTTGGGCCCTGAACTAGATGGAGCGGTTCAGGATGGCCTGCTTGACCTCGGAGATGGCCTTGGTGACCTGGATGCCGCGGGGGCATGCTTCCGAGCAGTTGAAGGTGGTGCGGCAGCGCCACACGCCTTCCTTGTCGTTCAGGATTTCCAGACGCATGTCACCTGCATCGTCACGGGAATCGAAGATGAAGCGGTGCGCGTTCACGATTGCTGCAGGACCGAAGTACTGTCCGTCAGTCCAGAACACCGGGCACGAGGACGTGCACGCAGCGCAGAGGATGCACTTGGTGGTGTCGTCGAAACGCTCGCGGTCCTCAGCGGACTGCAGGCGCTCCTTGGTGGGCTCGTGGCCCTTGGAGATCAGGAAGGGCATGATCTCGCGGTAGGACTGGAAGAACGGCTCCATGTCCACGATCAGGTCCTTCTCCACCGGCAGGCCCTTGATGGGCTCGACGAGGATCGGCTTGGACGTGTCCAGGTCCTTCAGCAGGGTCTTGCAGGCCAGGCGGTTACGGCCGTTGATGCGCATTGCATCAGAACCGCAGACACCGTGGGCGCAGGAACGGCGGAAGGAGACAGTGCCGTCGTGCTCCCACTTGACCTTGTGCAGGGCGTCCAGCACACGGTCCGTGCCGTACATGGTCAGCGTCCACTCATCCCAGTGGGCTTCGTCGGAGATCTCGGGGTTGTAGCGGCGCACCTTCAGCGTGATGTCGAAGGAGGGGATTTCACTGGCGCTTGATTCAGCCAGATCGATCTTCGAGGCCGGCTCAGCGACTTCCGTTGTCATTAGTACTTCCTCACCATCGGCTCGTAGCGCGTGAAAATGACCGGCTTGGTATCGAGCCGGATGCCTGCCGTGTGCTCGGCGTTTTCTGCCTCGTCGACCTTGTAGGCCATGGAGTGCAGCATGAACTTCTCGTCATCGCGGTCCGGGAAGTCCTCGCGGAAGTGCCCTCCGCGCGATTCCTCGCGGTGAAGGGCTGCGACCGACATGACCTTTGCCAGTTCCAGCAGGAAGCCGAGTTCAACGGCTTCCAGCAGGTCAAGGTTGAAGCGCTTGCCCTTGTCCTGGACGTTGATCTTCTTGTAGCGCTCTTCCAGGTCCGCAATGTCGGAGAGCGTCTTGTTGATCGTCTCGGCCGTGCGGAACACCTGCATGTTGGCATCCATGGTGTTCTGCAGGTCGCGGCGGATCTCGGCAACGCGCTCGGTGCCTTCGGAGTTGCGCACCGTGTCCAGCAGGGCAATGGTGTCTGCTTCCGGATCCTCCGGCAGGTCGACGAAGTCAGCCTGGAGGGCGTACTCGGCGGCGTAGATGCCGGCACGCTTGCCGAAGACGTTGATGTCCAGCAGCGAGTTGGTGCCAAGGCGGTTGGAACCGTGGACGGAGACGCAGGCAACCTCACCGGCAGCGTAGAGGCCGGGGATGACGGTGTCGTTGTCCTGCAGCACCTCCGCCTTGATGTTGGTGGGGATGCCGCCCATGACGTAGTGCGCCGTCGGGAACACGGGAACCGGTTCGGTGTACGGCTCAACACCAAGGTAGGTGCGGGCGAACTCGGTGATGTCCGGGAGCTTGGCATCGATGTGAGCCGGTTCCAGGTGCGTCAGGTCCAGGAGGACGTAATCCTTGTTCGGGCCGCAGCCGCGGCCTTCACGGACTTCGTTGGCCATGGAACGGGCAACGATGTCACGCGGAGCGAGGTCCTTGATGGTTGGTGCGTAGCGCTCCATGAAGCGCTCACCCTCGGAGTTGCGCAGGATCGCGCCTTCGCCGCGGGCAGCTTCGGAAAGCAGGATGCCCAGGCCGGCGAGGCCGGTCGGGTGGAACTGGATGAACTCCATGTCTTCCAGGGGGATTCCCTTGCGGAAGGCAATGCCCATGCCGTCGCCGGTCAGGGTGTGGGCGTTGGAAGTGGTCTTGAAGACCTTGCCTGCACCGCCGGAGGCGAAGACCACGGACTTCGCCTGGAACACGTGCAGTTCACCGGTAGCGAGGTCGTAGGAGACGACGCCGGCAACGCGCTTCTGGCCGAAGCTGTCCTGCACGGTCAGGAGATCCAGGACGTAGTACTCGTTGTAGAACTCAACGTTGTGCTTGACGCAGTTTTGGTAGAGCGTCTGGAGGATCATGTGGCCGGTGCGGTCAGCGGCGTAGCAGGCGCGGCGGACCGGAGCCTTGCCGTGGTCACGGGTGTGACCGCCGAAACGGCGCTGGTCAATGCGGCCTTCGGGCGTGCGGTTGAAGGGCAGGCCCATCTTTTCCAGGTCCAGCACGGCGTCGATGGCTTCCTTTGCCATGACCTCGGCGGCATCCTGGTCTACCAGGTAGTCGCCGCCCTTGACGGTGTCAAAGGTGTGCCATTCCCAGTTGTCTTCTTCTACGTTGGCCAGTGCTGCGCACATGCCGCCCTGAGCGGCCCCGGTGTGGGAACGCGTGGGGTACAGCTTGGTCAGTACCGCCGTCCGCGCGCGCTGTCCGGATTCAATGGCGGCACGCATACCGGCGCCGCCGGCGCCGACAATGACGACGTCGTACTTATGGACCTGCATACCAGATGCTCTTTCTGTTGAAACTGTGTGTAGCTCTAAGGGAGTGCTGCGGTGCCTGCCGGGCTAAGGAGCGGGGCAGAAGGACGGCAGCTGGTCCAGGGTGGCGTTGGCAGGGCAGGGATCGAAGGTGAAGATCACCAGGGTGCCAAGGACGATGATGACGACGGTGGCCGCGTAAAGGACCGTCTTGAGCCACATGCGGGTTGAGTTCTTGTCCGCGTAGTCATTGATGATCGTGCGGACACCGTTGGTGCCGTGCAGCATTGCGAGCCACAGCATGACCAGGTCCCAGACCTGCCAGAGCGGGGAAGCCCACTTGCCGGCTACGAAACCGAAGTCGACGGCGTGGATGCCGTCGCCAACCATGAGGTTCACGAAGAGGTGCGTAAAGATCAGGATGACGAGCAGTGCGCCGGAGATGCGCATGAACAGCCATGCAATCATCTCGAAGTTGCCCTTGCCCGGCCCGCTGCGGGTGTACTTGGGGGAGATGCGTCCGGCCCGGGGGGCCTCAACTGAAGGAGTGCTCATGGCTTAGTGACCCCCGAAGACGATGGGAAGGTGGCGGATGGAGAAGCCGATCATGGTCACGACCCAGAGGCCGACCACGCCCCAGAGCATCTGGCGCTGGTACTTGGGCCCCTTCTTCCAGAAGTCGATAAGAATCACCCGGAGGCCGTTGAAGGCGTGGAACACGATGGCGGCTACGAGGCCGAGCTCACCGAGGCCCATGATGGGGTTCTTGTACGCTCCGATGACCACGTTGTAGGCCTCGGGTGACACGCGCACCAGCGAGGTATCCAGAACATGGACCAAAAGGAAGAAGAAGATCACCACGCCAGTAATTCGATGGGCCACCCATGACCACTGGCCTTCGCGGCCGCGGTAAAGCGTGCCTGCTGGTAACTTCGACACTGAATTTTCCTCCCTGCATCGCAGCGGCGCTAGCGCGTGTTCCACGCAGTGATGACGCCGATGCGAGAGCACTTATAAGCTCAAGCATAATCTAGGTCCCGGTTGCAGCGGGATCAATTTAGGTTCCCCTATTGTGTGACCTGGCTTACACTGCAGGCTTCCGGCGGCGGTGCCGGGCCCGTGTCTGCACCCCGGCCACGGGTATCTCTCAGCTAACCTTGGCACTGATGAGTACTGAAACTGCAAATGTGAACCCGGGTCCGGCTTCGAACGCCGAAATATTCGAACGCTTCTACGGCGTGATCCCGGCCGGTGGAGTGGGGACCCGGCTGTGGCCGCTCTCGCGTGCCGCCGCCCCCAAGTTCCTGCACGACCTGACAGGTTCCGGGTCCACGCTTATCCGCGCCACCTACGACCGCCTGGCGCCGCTGAGCGATGACCGGGTGATGGTGGTGACGGGCCAGCTGCACCGGACAGCCGTCCTGGCGCAGCTGCCTGAAATCCAGCATGAGAACCTTGTGCTGGAGTCCGAGCCGAAGGACTCCGGAGCCGCCATTGGCCTGGCTGCCGCGATCCTCTACCGGCGTGATCCGTCGATCATCATGGGGTCCTTCGCCGCCGACCAGGTGATTACTCCGGTGGAAGTGTTCCAGGAGACCGTGCGTGAGGCGATCCACACCGCGGCACAGGGCTACATCGTCACCATTGGCATCCACCCGACGCATCCCTCCACCGGCTTTGGCTATATCAAGGCAGGTGAGGCGCTGGAGGTCGACGGCGCCCCGAGTGCACACGCAGTCCTCGAGTTTGTGGAGAAGCCTTCCGAAGACACCGCCCGGGGTTACCTGCGCAGCGGCAACTACAGCTGGAACGCCGGTATGTTCGTGGCACCTGTGGCACTGATGCTGAAGCACCTGCAGGCCAACGAGCCGGAGCTGCACGCCGGCCTCATGGAGATCGCAGACGCCTGGGACACTGAGAACCGCCGGGAGGTTGTGCTGCGGGTCTGGCCGACCCTCCCGAAGATCGCCATTGACTACGCAGTTGCGGAGCCCGCTGCCGCGGCCGGCGACGTCGCCATGATCCCGGGCATCTTCAGCTGGGACGACGTCGGGGACTTCGCCGCGATTGGACGGCTTAACCCCGCGGCCGAGAACAGTGAACTGACCGTGATGGGGGAGGGTGCCCGGGTCTATTCCGAGGACGCCTCGGGGATCGTTGTGTCCGATACCAAACGCGTGATTGCACTGATTGGCATCGAGGATGTAGTGATTGTCGACACCCCCGACGCCCTGCTCGTCACCACAAAGGATCACGCCCAGGAAGTCAAGAAGGCCGTGGAGCACCTCAAAGCCAGCGGGGACACGGACGTCCTTTAGGCCGTACCGCGTTGCCGAGGGCCGCCGCAGGACGCGTGCAGCCGGCTGGGTTCCCTATATAAGGGAACCCAGTTTATAAGGGATCCCGTTGAGCGTCCTTCGTCACGCAATCGGGATGTGGGAAGTCTTAAAGTCATCCAGTTCCCGCAAGCAAGCTGAGGTTGGCTAACCTTGAATACGTGCAGACAACCCCACTTAGCAGCTCACCGGTACCTTCTATACGGGGCAGTGTTGCTCCCATTTTGGGTGAGCTGATTGACTTCCGGCGGGACCTGCACTCCCACCCTGAGCTCTCCCACAAGGAATTCCGCACCACCGACCGGATCGTTGAGGCGCTCGAAGCGGCCGGTCTCCAGCCCAAGCGGCTTGAAAACACCGGCGCGTACGTGGACATTGGCGACGGCCCCATCGCGCTGGCGCTGCGCGCAGACATCGACGCACTGCCCGTCCTGGAAGAAACCGGCCTGCCCTACGCCTCGGTGAACACCGGGATCGCGCACTCGTGCGGCCACGACATCCACACCACCGTCATGCTTGGCGCGGCCCGGGTACTGGCCAGGCTCGACGCCGAGGGAACACTTGGCGGACGGATCCGGGTAATTTTCCAGCCGGCCGAAGAAGTGATGCCCGGCGGTGCACTGTCGGTGATCGAGCAGGGTGTCCTTTCCGGCGTCCCGCGGATCCTTGCGCTGCACTGTGACCCGCGCGTCGACGTCGGACAGGTAGGCACCCGCATCGGTGCGATTACCTCCGCCTCGGACACCATCCGGATTGAACTCTCCGGGCAGGGCGGGCACACCTCCCGGCCGCACCTGACCCAGGACCTCGTCTTTGCCCTGAGCCAGATTGCCGTCAGCGTTCCGGCCATCCTCTCCCGCCGGATTGATGTCCGCAGCGGCGTCTCAGTGGTCTGGGGACAGATCCACGCCGGATCCGCACCCAACGCGATTCCGGGCCACGGTTTTATGGCGGGAACGATGCGCTGCCTCGATGCCGAGGCATGGCACGCCGCCGGTGAGCTGCTCGATGACGTGGTGCGGGAAGTCGCTGCGCCCTACGGCGTGAAAGTGGCACTTGAACATACCCGGGGCGTTCCTCCCGTCATCAACTCTGAAGCCGAGACCGGACTCATTGAGGCCTCGGCCCGCGCGGAGCTGGGGGAGGAGTCCGTAGTCCTCACGCCGCAGTCCATGGGCGGGGAGGACTTTGCCTGGATGACCCAGGCCATCCCCGGAGCAATGATGCGTCTGGGAACCCGCACGCCGGGCGGGGAGACCTTCGACCTGCACCGGGGGGATTACAACCCGGACGAGCTGGCGATCAGCTGCGGCGTTTCGGTTATGGCGGCCGCAGCGCTCCGTGCTGCGCGCGGTCTGCGGCGCTGACTCCACTACCCCATTAAGACGCGCCTACCGGCCGGTATTGATAACAACATGTAAACAATGTTCCCTAGGTCACCTGTTTGTGCCATGGATAGTGCTCCGTGCCACTAAGGTTAGGTCTGCTGCGCTCCATGAGGGAAGGAGCGCGCACCACACGCGCCTGAGCGAAAGGCCCACCCGTCCGGAGGGCCACGCGGCAGACATCATGCGGTGGAACCCATTTCTTTTCTGGAGGAACATTGAAGAATTTCCCGCGCGGCTTCAAGCGCAATGCCGGTGTATCCGCCGCCATGCTGGGCGCATCGGCGCTTCTGCTGGCCGGCTGCGGTGCCGCCCCGGAAGAAGATTCCGCATCCAGCGGTGAGGCAAGCGCCAACGGCGACTTCCTGGCCTGCATGGTTTCGGACTCCGGCGGATTCGATGACCGCTCGTTCAACCAGTCCGGCTTCGAAGGCCTGAAGGCCGCGGAAACCGATCTGGGCATCGAGATCAAGACCGCTGAGTCCCAGTCCGAGACCGACTTCGGCCCGAACCTGGACTCCATGGTTGTCCAGAACGGCTGCAACATCACCGTCACCGTCGGCTTCCTCCTGGCCGATGCAACCCAGGAAGTGGCCGAGGCGAACCCGGAGAGCCACTTCGCCATCATCGATGACAACTCCATTGAGCTGGACAACGTCAAGCCCATCATCTACGACACGGCCCAGGCTGCATTCCTGGCCGGCTACGTAGCTGCAGGCACGTCCGAGACCGGCAAGGTTGCCACCTACGGCGGCATCAACATCCCCACCGTCACCATCTTCATGGACGGCTTCGCCGACGGCGTTGCCTACTACAACGAAGAGAACGGCGCCAACGTCGAGGTCCTGGGCTGGAACAAGGCTGACCAGACCGGTTCCTTCATCGGCAACTTCACCGACACCGGTGCAGGCAAGACCACTACTGAAAACTTCATCAACGAAGGCGCCGACATCATCATGCCGGTCGCCGGTCCGGTTGGCACCGGCACCCTCGACGCTGTTGTAGAGGCGAATGCCGGCGGCGGCACCAACAAGGTCATCTGGGTTGACTCCGATGGCTTTGAGACCGCAGGCAACGGCAAGGAATACATCCTGACCTCCGTCATGAAGCTCATGGGCGAAGCCGTTGAAGAAGTTATCTCCGAGGACGTCGACGGCAACTTCGACGCCAGCCCGTACATCGGCACCCTGGAGAACGGCGGCGTAACCCTGGCTCCGTACCACGACCAGGAAGACGCTGTTCCGGCCGACGTGAAGACCGCCGTGGATGAGATCAAGGCCAAGATCATCTCCGGTGAAATCACCGTAGAATCCGCTGCCAGCCCCAAGTAAGCAGGGCAAGCAGCAACCCTGAACCGTCGTCCGTCCGGATGCACTACCACCGGGCGGACGGCGGTTCGTTCTGTTCCGGGTAATCTTCCTTTGGGAGTACCCAAACACTCAGACACAAACAGATTGGTTGGGGTTGTGAAACTCGAACTCAAAGGCATCACTAAGCGCTTCGGCACTCTGGTAGCCAACGACCACATAGACCTGGTGATCGAACCGGGACAGGTGCACAGCCTTCTCGGGGAGAACGGGGCGGGCAAGTCAACGCTGATGAACGTCCTGTACGGCCTCTACGAACCCACAGAGGGCCAAATCCTGATCAACGGCAAACCCGTTGTCTTCTCAGGTCCCGGTGATGCCATGGCAGCAGGAATCGGCATGGTGCACCAGCACTTCATGCTGGTTCCCGTGTTCACCGTTGCGGAGAACGTGGCGCTGGGCAACGAAACGACCCGCGCCGGCGGATCCCTGAACCTTGAGACCACACGGGCACGCATCCGGCAGATCTCCGAACAGTACGGGTTCGACGTCGATCCCGACGCCGTCGTGGAAGATCTTCCGGTTGGCGTGCAGCAGCGGGTGGAAATCATCAAGGCCCTGATCCGGGACGCTGAAGTCCTGATCCTGGATGAGCCCACTGCCGTGCTGACTCCAAGGGAGACCGATGAGCTGCTGGCGATCATGCGCCAGCTGTGTGACGACGGCAAATCCGTCGTCTTCATCTCCCACAAGCTGCGCGAGGTCAAGGCCGTCTCCGACGTCATTACCGTGATCCGCCGCGGCAAGGTGGTGGGAGATGCACCGCCGAGTGCTTCGACCACTGAGCTTGCTTCCATGATGGTGGGCCGTTCGGTCAGCCTGAACCTGCAGAAGGAACCGGCCAAGCTCGGCGAGGCCACCTTCCAGGTCCGCGACCTGGTGGTGCTCTCCGACACCGGCCAGGCCGTTGTGGACCACATCAGCTTCGAAATCGCCAAGGGCGAGATCCTCGCCGTCGCCGGTGTCCAGGGCAACGGCCAGACTGAACTGACTGAGGCCATCATGGGCCTGCAGGAACACGTCACGGGATCGATCAAGCTCGACGGCGAAGAACTGATCGGGAAGCGCGTGGCCCAGATCATCGACGCAGGTGTGGGCTTTGTGCCCGAAGACCGCAGTGTGGACGGGCTCGTGGGTACGTTCACCGTCGCGGAGAACCTGGTCCTGAACCGCTACAACAAGACGCCGTTCGCCAAGGGCCTGTCCATGCGTCCGGCCGTGGTTGCAGCCAACGCCGCGGAGAAGATTGACGAGTTCGACATCCGCACGCAGTCGGCCGAAGCCGCAGCCGGCACCCTGTCCGGCGGCAACCAGCAGAAGGTCGTTATGGCCCGGGAACTGTCCCGGCCCCTGTCCCTGTTCATTGCCTCGCAGCCCACCCGCGGCGTCGACGTCGGCTCCATTGAGTTCCTGCACAGGCGGATCGTTGCAGAACGCGACGGCGGAACCCCGGTGATGATCGTGTCCACGGAACTGGACGAGGTCCTGGAACTGGCAGACCGGATAGCCGTGCTGTACAGCGGCAGGGTCATGGGCATTGTCCCGGGCAACACCTCGCGCGATGTGCTGGGCCTGATGATGGCCGGCATGAGCGCTGAAGATGCACTTTCGCACCAGAGCGAGAACGAGGGAGGGGCGCAGTGAGCCCGGAGGAAGCAAACAGGCAGCAGGGCGATCCAGCCCACCGGAAAGAGGAAGCGGCCGCTGACGAAACGCGGCTGCTGTCCGCTGCCGAAACCGCAGGCGGGGCACTTCCGCCGCCGGCCGTACCCGTGCCGGAATCCGAACTCCACCCGGAAACCGGCAACGAGTCCGTGCTGCGCCGCATCGTCACCGGCAACGCGCTGGTTTCAGTGCTGTCCGTGCTGATGGCCCTGGTTGTCGGCGGGCTGCTCATTGCCCTGACAGACGAAGAGGTCGCGGACGCCGCGGGCTACTTCTTCAACAAGCCCGGGGACATGCTGGGCGCTGCCTGGTCCGCGGCATCGGGTGCCTACGTGGCCCTCTTCCAGGGCTCGGTCTTCAACTTCGAGGCCGACACCTTCTCCCGGATGATCTACCCGCTGACCCAGACCCTGACAGTGGCGACCCCGCTGATCTGTGCCGGCCTCGGCGTCGCCCTCGCTTTCCGCGCCGGCCTGTTCAACATCGGTGCGCAGGGCCAGATCCTGATCGGCGCCACACTGGCAGCCTGGGTCGGCTTCAGCTGGCACCTGCCCGTGGGCCTGCACCTGCTGATCGTGATTATTGCCGGTGCTGTCGGCGGTGCGCTCTGGGGCGGCATTGCCGGCCTGCTGAAGGCACGGACCGGCGCGCATGAAGTGATCGTCACGATCATGCTGAACTACATCGCGATCCAGCTGGTGCTATTCCTGCTCACCACGCCCGGATTCCAGCGCCCGGGTTCCACCAACCCGATCAGCCCGCAGCTGGATGAAACTGCCATGTTCCCGCCGCTGTTCGGCTCCGGGTTCCGCCTGCACTGGGGATTCATCATGGCGATTGCCGCCACGGTGTTCATCTGGTGGCTGCTGAACCGGTCCACAGTTGGCTTTGAGCTCCGCGCAGTCGGCGCCAACCCCGCGGCTGCCCGCAACGCCGGCATCAACACCACCAAGGGCTACGTCATCGTGATGCTCATCGCCGGTGCACTGGCCGGCCTGGCCGGCGTGGCGCAGGTATCGGGTACCGAAAAGGTACTCACCTCCGGTGTCGCTGCCAGCTTCGGCTTTGACGCCATCACCGTGGCGCTGCTGGGCCGCTCCTCACCCTGGGGAACCTTCGCAGCCGGTCTGCTCTTCGGTGCGTTCCGCGCAGGCGGCGTCACCATGCAGACCAGCACCGGAACCAACATCGACATTGTGCTGGTTGTCCAGTCGCTGATCGTCCTGTTCATCGCCGCACCTCCGCTGGTCCGGTCCCTGTTCCGGATTCCGCCGCCCGGAGCGTTCAAGACCTCCGGCAAGCGCACCACCAAAAAAGCCGATGCAGCGCAAGGAGCAGCATGAGCACCGCAACAACTCTCGCCTCCAAGGGCCAGCCGGCAGATGTGAAAGCCATCCGCAGCTGGAAAACTCCGGTGATCCTGGGTGTCCTGGCAATCCTTGGCTTCATCATGTTCGGACTGGGCTCGCCGTCCAGCGAGGTGACGTTCCGCCTGACGGACGCCGACGCAGCCATCCAGCTGCCCAACATCGTGGTGTCAGCGCCCGTCCTGGGCTGGATCGCCAGCGTTGTGCTGCTGGCCTCCGCCGCCTACGCCTTCATCCTGGTCAACCGCTACCAGCATGTGCCGGGATGGCTGATCGCCATCTTCGCGGTGTTCTTCATTGCCGCTTTCCTGACCTGGGCGGTGGGCAGCGCCCGCAGCCCCAGCGTGGCTCTGTACGGCCTGCTGGCAGGATCGTTCACGCTGGCGTTCCCGCTGATCTTCGGCTCGCTCTCGGGCGTGCTGTGTGAACGCTCCGGCGTCGTCAACATTGCCATCGAAGGGCAGCTGCTCTTCGGCGCCTTCGCCGCAGCCGTGGCGGGTTCCCTGTCCGGCAACGCCTTCGTGGGCCTGTTCGCAGCGGCCATCGCCGGTGTGCTGGTTTCTCTCGTGCTTGCCGTGTTCAGCATCAAATACATCGTGAACCAGGTGATCGTCGGCGTCGTGCTGAACGTGCTGGTCTCCGGCCTGACCGGATTCCTCTTCTCCACCGTGCTCAGCGCGGACTCGGCGAAGTGGAACTCGCCCCCGCGCCTGGACAAGATCGCTATCCCGCTGCTCTCTGACATTCCGATCCTGGGCCCGATCCTGTTTGACCAGTCGGTGATCGGCTACCTGATGTACATCGCCGTGGCCGCGATCTACTTCGGGCTCTTCCACACCAAGTGGGGCCTGCGTACCCGTGCCGTGGGCGAGCACCCGAAGGCCGCGGACACCGTGGGCATCAATGTGAACCGCATGCGGTTCTGGAACGTCCTGCTAGCCGGTGCCGTTGCCGGCGTCGGCGGCGCGTTCTTCACCCTGGTCGCAGTGTCCTCCTTCAACCGGGACATGACATCCGGCCAGGGCTACATTGCCCTCGCAGCGCTCATCCTGGGCCGCTGGAACCCGATTGGTGCGCTGTTCGCAGCACTGCTGTTCGGCTTCGCGTCCAACCTGCAGTCCGTGCTCAGCCTGCTCGGCACCCCGGTGCCGAACCAGTTCCTGGCCATGCTGCCCTACGTGGTGACCATCTTCGCCGTCGCCGGTGTAGTAGGTAAGTCCCGCGGGCCGGCAGCCAGCGGCATTCCATACATCAAGAGCTGATCCCCTTCCCGACCAGGACAAAAAAGGACAGAAGATGAACGCAGTTACCCCTGCGCACGAAATCGACTGGGACGCTTTGCAGGACGCGGCCAGGGCTGCCATGGCCCACGCCTACGTTCCCTACTCCCGGTACCCCGTGGGAGCAGCCGCACTGACCGACGACGGCCGGATTGTCTCCGGCTGCAACATCGAGAACGCCAGCTACGGACTGACCCTGTGCGCCGAGTGCTCCATGATCAGCCAGCTGAACATGACCGGCGGCGGACACCTGGTCGCCTTCACCTGCGTGGACGGTGAGGGCGAAATCCTCATGCCGTGCGGGCGCTGCCGCCAGCTGCTCTACGAATTCCGGGCACCGGGCATGCAGCTGCTGACCGTCAGCGGAATCCGGACCATGGACGAAGTGCTGCCCGATGCTTTCGGACCGCAGCACCTGGAAGGACAGGCAGGCAAATGAGCGAGCGTTTTGACACCGTTGACATCATCCGCGTGAAGCGGGACCGCGGCACACTGAGCCCGGAGCAGATCGACTGGACGATCGACGCCTATACCCGCGGCGTGATTGCCGACGAGCAGATGGCCGCCCTGAACATGGCGATCCTGCTCAACGGCATGAACCGGGAGGAAATCTCCCGCTGGACCGCTGCGATGATCGCCTCCGGCGAGCGGATGGACTTCTCCTCCCTGGGTAAGCCCACGTCCGACAAGCACTCCACCGGCGGTGTGGGGGACAAGATCACCCTGCCGCTGGCACCGCTGGTTGCCGTTTTCGGGGTCGCCGTGCCGCAGCTCTCCGGGCGCGGTCTGGGCCACACCGGCGGCACCCTGGACAAGCTCGAGGCCATTCCCGGCTGGCGTGCTGCGCTCAGCAACGATGAGATGATGGCGCAGCTCGCCGACGTCGGAGCAGTTATCTGCGCTGCCGGGGCAGGCCTGGCTCCGGCAGACAAGAAGCTCTACGCCCTGCGCGACGTGACCGCCACGGTGGAAGCGATTCCGCTGATTGCCTCCTCGATCATGAGCAAGAAGATTGCGGAGGGGACCGGCTCGCTGGTCCTGGACGTGAAGGTGGGCTCCGGCGCGTTTATGAAGAACGTGGACGACGCCCGCGAGCTGGCCCGGACCATGGTCACACTTGGTAAAGACGCAGGCGTGAACACTGTGGCGTTCCTCACGAACATGTCCACCCCGCTGGGCCTGACCGCCGGAAATGCGATCGAGGTCCAGGAGTCCGTGGAGGTGCTCGCCGGCGGCGGTCCATCCGACGTCGTGGAGCTGACCGTGGCCCTGGCCAAGGAGATGCTCGCCGCGGCGGGCCGGCCCGACGCCGATCCCGCGGCAGCCCTGAAGGACGGCCGTGCGATGGACGTGTGGCGGCGGATGATTTCCGCCCAGGGCGGAGATCCCGAGGCCGAGCTGCCGGTGGCGAAGGAAGCGGAGACCATCGTGGCCTCCGCCGACGGTGTGCTCACTGAGCTGGATGCCCTTTCCGTTGGCGTCGCAGCCTGGCGCCTCGGCGCCGGACGGGCGCGGAAGGAAGACGCCGTGCAGGCGGGCGCGGGCGTGCGCCTGCACGCCAAGCCGGGAGACACAGTCAAGGCCGGCCAGCCGCTGATGACGCTGCTGACCGATACCCCGGAGAAGTTCGACCGCGCCAAGGAAGCATTGGAAGGCGCCGCCGTGATTTCCCCGGAGGCCACGGCAATCCAGCCGCTGATCATTGACCGGATCAGCTAGCCGGGGCTTACCTTTCGCAGAAACAGAACAGAACTGCCCGCATGAGCTTTCATGCGGGCAGTTCTGTTTGGTCCGGCGGGTGGGCCGGAAGGGGCACTCAGGGTCGCCCGAGGGCTCACTCAGGGTGTTCCCGGGGACATTCCGGGTGCCGGGCACTCATACGGAGGTGGCATCGTTGTAGTTACTGATACCGACCCGAGGAGTGCCGCCCATTGGACGTCCTAAACGCCGTAATGGACACCATCAACAACTTCGTCCTGACGTATTCAGGCGCCCCATGGGTTTACCTGGTGCTCTTCGCCTGCTGCCTGCTGGACGGGTTCTTTCCTCCTATCCCCAGTGAATCCCTGGTGGTTGGCCTCGCGGCACTGGTCTTCCTGGACGGAGGCCCGAACGCCTGGCTGATCTTCCTTTCGGCCGCGGCGGGCGCATTCGTGGGCGACAACATTGCCTATGCCCTGGGACGGACGCTCCGCACTGACCGGTACCGGTGGATGCGCGGACCACGGATGCAGCGCGGATTCGTCTGGGCCGGGCGTGAACTCGAGAAGCGTGCCGTGTCCCTGATCCTGATTGCCCGGTTCATTCCGGTAGGCAGGGTCGTGGTCAACCTGACCGCCGGGGCTACAAGGTTCCCGCGGCGGATGTTCGTGGCACTGACGGGCATGTCTGCCCTGCTCTGGGCCGCCTACTCCGTAGCTATTGGGGCCCTGGCCGGCGCCTGGTTCAAGGAGAACCACCTGCTCGCCGTCGTAGTGGCTATCGCTGTTGCACTGGTCCTGGGCTTGATCATCGACCGGATCATCGCAAAACTGCGCGGACCAACTCCCATCCGCACCCGCCTGCCGCTCGAGGAACGGGTCGACTCGGAGCCTTAAGCGCTCCGGCTAGGCCTCACGTAGAGTTGGCATGTGACTGAGCCGATAACGAATCCCGCTGCCCTTTCCAGCTTCGACGTCCGCGTCCTGCCCAAGGTTTCGCTGCACGACCACCTTGACGGCGGCCTTCGCCCGTCCACGATCGTGGAACTTGCCGAGACCGTGGGCCATACGCTGCCCTCCACCGATCCCGTAGCGCTGGGGGAGTGGTTCCGTGAGTCCGCAAACTCCGGTTCGCTCGTGCGCTATCTTGAGACCTTCGACCACACCATCGCAGTCATGCAGACGCGCGAAGGCCTGAGCCGGGTTGCCCGCGAGTTCGTTGAGGACCTCGTTGAAGACGGCGTGGTCTACGCAGAAATCCGCTGGGCGCCGGAGCAGCACCTTGCCGGCGGCCTCACCCTGGACGAAGCAGTAGAGGCAGTGCAGGCAGGACTGGAGGCAGGCGTTGCTGACGCCGAAGCCAACGGCCGCCTGATCCAGGTGGGCCAGCTGATCACCGCCATGCGCCACGGCGACCGCGGTATGGAAATCGCCGAACTCGCCGTCCGGCACCGTGACCGCGGAGCCGTGGGCTTCGACATTGCCGGAGCCGAAGACGGATTCCCGCCCTCGCGTTTCAAGGACGCGTTCACCTACCTCGCCGAGCAGATGTTCCCCGTCACCGTCCATGCCGGCGAAGCTGCCGGCGTTGAGAGCATCAGCGATGCCCTGGTCCACGGCCGCGCGCTGCGCCTGGGCCACGGCGTGCGGATTGCCGAGGACATTGAGGTTGACTTCGAAGACGAAGAAGCGCCCGACGCCGGCGAAGACACTTCCGTAGGCATGGTCACCCTGGGCGACGTTGCCGCCTGGGTCCGCGACCGGGGCATCGCCCTTGAAATCTGCCCGTCCTCGAACCTGCAGACCGGAGCAGTGGAGTCCTTCGGCGGCGACATTGAGTCCCACCCGATCGACCTGCTCTTCCAGACCGGCTTCGTGGTGACCGTGAACACCGACAACCGGCTGATGAGCGGCGTCAGCCTCACCGATGAGCTGGAACTGCTGGTAGAGACCTTCGGCTACGACCTGGACGACCTGCTGGAACTGACGCTCAACGCCGCCAACGCAGCGTTCCTGCCGCTGGAAGAGCGTGCTGTGCTGGCCGAGTACATCACCGATGGGTTCAACAACGCACGTGGCTAATCCCCAGCCCGGTAGCAGTGACCTGGGCCCGGCGTTTGTCCGTCTGGCCCAGGTCGTTGCGCAGCTGCGCGAACGCTGCCCCTGGACACGTGCCCTCACCCACGAATCCCTCCTCGAATACCTGCTGGAGGAAAGCTACGAGGTGATCGAGGCGGTCGAAGCAGGCCATACCGGCGCCGAAGACTCCCGTGAGCTCAGCGGCGAGCTGGGGGACCTGCTCTTTCAGGTGCTGCTGCACGCGCGGCTCCAGGAAGAGACCGGCAACTTCTCGATCAATGACGTCGTTTCCGGTCTCACCGGGAAAATGATCCGGCGCAACCCCCATGTATTCCGTCCGGACGGATCGCTGACCGAGGACACCACCGAGGACACAGCGGAGATCGAGCGGGCCTGGGACGCCGCCAAGAAGACCGAAAACCCCCGGCGCAGCAACCCGTTCGAAGGCATTCCCGCGTCCCTTCCTGCGCTGGCGCTTGCCGCCAAGACACAGGAGCGGGCCCGCCGGGCAGGCGTGCCGGTCCCGGCGAAGCCGGAAACGCTGCCGGCATTCGAGGGTCGGGATGAGCTGGGGGACCTGCTCTTCGAAGCTGTGCGCCAGGCTGCTGAACGGGGCATCGACCCGGAAGCAGCCCTGCGCGGAGCGGTGCGCCGTTTTACGGCACAAGGCCCCGGTACTGCCGATTGACGGCGTTAGTCCTTACTCCGAAGCCGGATTCCACTAGGCTTGGAGCAGACAGCGTGGTCCCCGTCATAGGCCTGGCTGTAGTTACCAACCCAAGTTCCAATGAACAGGAGCATTCCCATGGCCATCATTGATGCCATTCACGCCCGCGAGATCCTCGATTCCCGCGGAAATCCGACCGTAGAGGTCGAGGTACTGCTCGACGACGACACCTTCGGCCGGGCCGCTGTGCCCTCCGGTGCTTCCACCGGAGCCTTTGAGGCCAATGAACGCCGTGACGGGGAGAAGGACCGCTACCAGGGCAAGGGTGTGCTCCAGGCAGTCGAGGCAGTGATCGACCAGATCCAGCCCGCCCTGCTCGGCTTCGACGCCGCTGACCAGCGCGCCATCGACCAGGCCATGATCGACCTGGACGGCACCGAGAACAAGTCCGGGCTGGGCGCCAACGCCATCCTGGGCGTCTCCCTCGCAGTCGCCCGCGCAGCCGCGGAATCCGCTGCCCTGCCGCTCTACCGTTACCTGGGCGGCCCGAACGCACACATCCTGCCGGTCCCGCTGATGAACATCCTCAACGGCGGCTCGCACGCAGACTCCGACGTCGACATCCAGGAATTCATGATCGTTCCCCTGGGCGCCGAAACCTACTCGGAGGGCCTGCGCTGGGGCGTCGAGGTGTACCACAACCTCAAGTCCGTGCTGAAGGAACAGGGTCTCTCCACCGGCCTCGGCGACGAGGGCGGCTTCGCCCCGAACCTGCCCTCCAACCGCGCAGCCCTTGACCTGATCCTGGAAGCGATCCAGCGTGCGGGCTACGAGCCCGGCCGCGACATTGCCCTGGCCCTGGACGTTGCCTCCTCCGAGTTCTTCAAGGACGGCGCGTACGTCTTCGAAGGCCAGAACCGCAGCGCCGAGGAAATGTCCGCGTACTACGAGGAACTGGTGCGCGACTACCCGCTGGTTTCCATCGAGGATCCGCTGGATGAGAACGACTGGGATGGCTGGAGTGCACTGACCGCCCGCCTCGGCGACAAGGTCCAGCTGGTTGGCGACGACCTGTTCGTCACCAACCCGGCCCGCCTGGAGACCGGCATCAAGCAGAACGCCGCCAACTCCCTGCTGGTGAAGGTCAACCAGATCGGCACCCTGTCCGAAACCCTGGACGCCATCACCATGGCCCAGCGTGCCGGCTACACCACCATCACCTCGCACCGTTCCGGTGAAACCGAGGACACCACCATCGCCGACATCTGCGTTGCCACCAATGCCGGCCAGATCAAGACCGGTGCCCCGGCCCGCTCCGAGCGCGTCGCGAAGTACAACCAGCTGCTGCGCATCGAAGAAGAGCTCGACGACGCCGCACGCTACGCAGGCCGCAGCGCTTTCCCGCGTTTCACGGCCTAGCAACTCCGCCGCCGGTGGGTACCCTCGACTAAGAGGGTGCCCACCGGTGCTGTTTCCGCCGCAGGGCGTAAGCACGGCCGCCGGCGCCGATGAACCAGCCAGATGAGGAGCAGCATGTCCACCCGTCGCCCGAAGGTCCCCAAACCCTCAGGCCTGCCCGGCGGGACACAACGGCGTGCTTCCAGCGCCCCGGACACCAGGCCGGCATCCAGCCACCCGGGTACGGAAGAACCGCAGGCCAGGGGCGCCCGGCTGCAGCCCACAGGGTCCCGTAAGCCAGTAGACGGTAAGCCAGAATCCGGCAAGACGGGATCTGCCAAGACCGGATCTGACACGGGTGGATCTGACACGGCGGGGACCGGCCATGCAGGCCGCAAGCCCTCCCAGCCGAGGCCTGCCGGCGGCGGCAAAAGCGCCAGGCCGGCCAAAACCAAACCGGCAAAGCCTGCGAAGCCGGCAGATCCGTCGGCTGCCCGGGCGGCGGCCCGGCAGGAGCTCGCGGCAGAAATCCGCAGGGATGTTCCCCAGGCAGAATCCGCCGAAGGTAAACCCCGTACCGAACCGGCGCTCAAGCCTGTCCCCGCCAAGTCATTCTCCGGACGGCTGCTTGCCCTGGGCATCGTGATGGTGGTGATCACTGTGCTGCTCGCGCCTTCCGTCCGGACGTTCCTGCAGCAGCGCTCCGAGATTGCGGCACTGGAAGCGGAGATAGCCGAAGAGCAGAAGACTGGCCAGGAACTTGAACAGACGCTGGACCGCTGGGAAGACCCCGCTTACATCAAGGCGCAGGCCAGGGAGCGCATCTTCCTCGTGATGCCCGGTGAAACCCGGTACCTGGTAAAGGGTGAAAACGGCGTAAACGACGTCGAGGAAGAGGCCGCCGCCGACGGTCCCGCCGACCTTGAATGGGTTGACGCGCTCTGGGATTCAGTAGTGCGGTCCGCCACAGCACCTTAACCCTGCTCCGGGGCACAGTAGGCTGGTGCATTGAGACATCATCAGTTCGGGTCCGTTACGGGCCCCAGGAAGGACCCTCCGGCATGACCCCAGAGCAGCTCACCCCGACCCAGGAAGACCTGGAGACCCTGAGCCGCCAGCTCGGACGGCCGGTCCGCGACGTCGTCGAAATCGGCGCCCGCTGCGTCTGCGGCAACCCGCTGGTCGCCACCACCGCGCCGCGGCTCGGAAACGGAATTCCGTTCCCGACCACGTACTACCTGACGCACCCGGTCATCACTGCTGCCGTCTCCCGGCTCGAAGCCGCCGGGCTCATGGCAGAGATGACCGCCCGCCTCGAGCAGGACCCCGAACTGGCCGAACGCTACCGGCAGGCGCACGAAGCCTACCTTCAGGTACGCAACGAAATAGGTGAGCGCACGGGTACGGGCCCTGTCCCCGAGATCGATGGCGTTTCTGCCGGAGGTATGCCCACCCGCGTGAAATGCCTTCACGTCCTGGTGGGACACTCCCTCGCCGCCGGCCCCGGGGTCAACCCGCTGGGAGACGAAGCCCTGGATGCAATTGCCGAGTGGTGGACCCGCGACCGCTGCTATTGTGAGGGCGCATGGGACACAAACAGTCCTGCACCCGACCGTGACCTGAGCCGCCACACGAAGACCCAGGGCCTCTCGGCAGAGGAACTGGACCGGAAAAGGGCTGCCCGGCGTGCGGCGCTGCAGGCTGAGGAACAGCAGGCGCGCGAGCAGGAGGGCACCATGGAAGAGAACGCAGAAGGCACTGCAGGCGACACCGTCCGGGTGGCCGCCGTGGACTGCGGCACCAATTCGATCCGCCTCCTGATCGCCGACGCACGGACGGAGAACGGCGTAACCCGCCTCACCGACGTCGTACGGCTGATGCGCATTGTCCGCCTGGGGGAGGGCGTGGACGCCACCGGGCGCCTGTCCGACGCCGCGCTGGAACGGACATTCGAAGCCACTGACGAATACGCTGCGCTGATCAAGGAACACGGGGCAGAGAAGGTCCGCTTCGTTGCGACATCGGCCACCCGTGACGCCGAGAACCGCAAAGACTTCACCAAGGGCATCCGTGCCCGGCTGGGCGTGGAACCGGAGGTCATCTCCGGGGATGAAGAAGCAGGGCTTTCCTTCGCGGGAGCCTCCAGCGTCCTGGCCGGTGACAAGGGTGCGCGCACGCTTGTGGTGGATCTGGGCGGCGGCTCGACTGAGTTCGTCCTGGGCATCGACTCCGAGGTCCTGGCCGCCAGGAGCACAGACATGGGCTGTGTCCGGTTCACTGAGCGCCACCTGGTTTCCGATCCCCCCACCGATGCAGAAATCGCGATGGCCCGCGGGGACATCCTGGACATGATTGCCCAGGTCCTCCAGACTGTTCCGCTGGCCACTGCTGACCAGCTGGTAGGCGTTGCCGGAACCATCACCACAGTTACAGCACACGCGCTGAAACTGCCGGAGTACTCCTCCGAAGCCATCCACGGCACCGAACTGAGCGTTGAAGCGGTGGACCACGCGTCGTCGTCCCTGATCCACATGAGCCGGAGCGAGCGCGCAGCACTGCCGTACATGCATCCCGGACGCGTGGACGTGATCGGTGCAGGCGCGCTGATCTGGCAGACGATCGTGGACCGGATGTCGGAGCTGACCGACGGACGCGTGGAAACCGCCGTCACCTCGGAGCACGACATCCTTGACGGCATAGCCCTGAGCACGCTGCGGTGAGCCCGGAAGCAAAGTGGCGCCGGAAGGGCGCCGCGTTCAAACGTGCCGCCGTCGCCGGTGCCTTCTCACTCACAGCCGTGATGCTCTTCCAGCTTTCTGCACCGGCGGCAGCCCATGCCGACGAGTGGCGGGAGCGGGAATACTGGCTCGGCGACTACGGCATTACCGAAGCCTGGAAGAAGTCACAGGGCGAAGGTGTCAAGGTGGCGGTTATCGACACCGGCATCGACTCCACCCATCCGGACCTGGCAGGCGCAGTAACCGGCGGCACCGACGTCTCCGGTGCCGGGGACCCCGCGGGTACCCGGGGAATCGGCGTCAACCCTTCACACGGAACCCTGGTCGCCACACTGCTGGCCGGCCGGGGCCACACCGCCGAAAGCGAAGATAAGGACTCCAAGGACGAAGACGCCAAGGATGCCAAGGATAAGGACAAGGACGCCAAGGAGTACGACGGCCCCGGAAACGGGCCGGACGGCATCATCGGCGTAGCGCCCAAAGCCGAACTGCTGGCCGTGTCAGCCTGGATCGGCGAGGCGAACCCCGGCGGCATCCCGATTGACGAGCAGCTGCCCAACGCCGTGCGGTGGGCTGTGGACAGCGGCGCCAAGGTCATCAACATGTCCCTCGGCTCATCTTCGACTTCCTGGCCCGAGAGCTGGGACGAAGCCTTCCTGTACGCGGAACAGAACGACGTCGTGGTTGTGGCTGCAGCCGGGAACCGCGGAGTCGGGATGACGCAGGTTGGCGCACCCGCCACGATTCCCGGAGTCCTGACTGTCGCCGGGCTGGACCGTGACGGCCGCGCCAGCTGGGACTCATCCTCGGAAGGCATCAGCATTGGAGTTGCGGCTCCCGCGGAAGAGCTCCTGGGCGGACTGCCCGAGGGCGACGCCTCACGCTATGCCAGATGGTCCGGCACCTCCGGCGCTGCACCGCTGGTATCCGGCGTCGCGGCACTGATCCGGTCTGCCTATCCGGAACTCACTGCTGCGCAGGTCATTAACCGGATCATCACCACGGCCAGGGACAGCGGGGCCCCCGGGCGGGACACCCTGTACGGCTACGGAATCCTGGATGCCAACGCTGCGCTGAACGCCGATGTCCCGGCGGTCGCGGGCAACCCGCTTGGCACCATCGAAGAATGGATCCGCATCCACCGCCGCGGAGAAACTCCGGCCAGCGAAACCATCGCTCCTGCACCGGGACAGTCCCTTCCGGATATCCCGGAACCGCAGGTGCCCGAAGCTGCCGATCCCCGCACCGGGGACGATCCGCTTCCGGCGATGCTGGTGTTTGGGTTCGGGGGACTGATTCTGCTTGTGGGCGCGGGCGGGGCATTTGCCGTACGCCGTGTCAGGCGTTCCGCCCAAACCGAAGATGCTGAAACCGCGGGTCCGGAAACCGCTGCTGACGAGGAACTCGAGCGGGCTCCGCAGCCCTAGGCGGGGACGATATGTGACGTGCCGGCGCCCCGCCCCGGGCTGCGTCAACCTCGGCCGTGAAATCAAAGACATTTAGATTGCGTGACTTAGTGAAGACTTTCACAAGTCAGGTACGATGTTGCCTATGGCATCGCAAACACAATTCTCTGATCGTCCCCGCGTTCTGGTGGTTGGCGGTGGCTACGTCGGTCTGTACGTAGCCAAGAACCTCCAAAAGCAGGTTAAGGCCAACGGCGGGATCGTTACGGTGGTGGATCCGCTGCCGTACATGACCTACCAGCCCTTCCTCCCCGAGGTCGCAGCCGGAACCATCAACGCGCGCAACGCCGTTGTTTCACACCGGATGCACCTGAAGGACACCGAGCTGATCTCCGGCAAGGTAGTGGGCATCAACCACGCTACGCACACCGCAACGGTGGAGCCCGCAGACGGCGGCGCCCCCTTCGAACTGAGCTACCGCGACGTCGTCGTGTCCGCCGGTTCGGTTACCCGCACCTTCCCGATCCCGGGCCTCGCAGAGGTCGGCATCGGCATGAAGACCATTGAAGAAGCCGTTGAAATGCGGAACAAGGTACTCGAGCGCATCGAGACAGCTTCCCTGATGACCGACCAGGCTGCACGTGCCCGCGCACTGACCTTCGTCGTCGTCGGCGGCGGCTTCGCCGGCATCGAGACCATCACCGAAATCGAAGACATGGCCCGCGGCGCCGTGCGCGAGAACAACCGCCTGAAGCGGGAAGACCTGCGCTTCGTCATGATCGAAGCCATGGGCCGCGTTATGCCCGAGGTTAAGCCGGACCAGGCCGAGTGGGTTGTCTCCTCCATGCGTGAGCGCGGCATTGAAGTCCTGCTGAACACCTCGCTGGCCAGCGCCGAAGGCGGCCTGCTGAAGCTGATCAACATGGCTGACAAGTCCCCGGCCGGCGAATTCGAAGCTGACACGCTCATCTGGACTGCCGGTGTGCAGGCCAACCCCATGGTCCGTGCCACCGACTTCCCGATCGACGACCGCGGCCGTGTCCGCGCCAACGCCGAACTGCGGATCACCGGCGACGACGGCCCCCTCGAAGGTGCCTGGGCTGCCGGCGACGTGTCTGCTGTTCCCGACCTCACCGGCGGCGGCGTCGGCGGGTTCTGCGTTCCGAACGCACAGCACGCTGTCCGCCAGGCCAAGCGCCTCGCCAAGAACCTGCTCGCTGACCGCTACGGCATCGGCCAGGTGGAGGAATACCGCCACAAGAACCTCGGTGCAGTTGCCGGTATGGGCCAGTACAAGGGTGTTGCGAACATCATGGGCTTCGGCATGAAGGGCCTTCCGGCCTGGCTGGCCCACCGCGGCTACCACGGCATGGCCATGCCGATGTTCGAGCGCAAATTCCGCGTGGTCTCCGGTTGGGCTGCCAACTTCTGGTTCGGCCGCGACTTCACGCAGCTGCTGCACCTGAAGAACCCGCGCCAGGCATTCGTGGAGGCTGCAACGCCGGCCAAGAAGCCTGCTGCAAAGTAACACCAGCGAAACTGCCATACAGCGGCGGCCGACCGGATATCTCCGGCGGCCGCCGCTGGCGGTTTAAGCAGGCTCTTTGACGGGCTGGGCGCTGGGCAGTTTCTGTGCTTGTGCGCCGCTCAAGTAGGCTGGTCTATGCGCTTCGAACCCGGCTTGCCGCCGTCGTTGGTGTGCGCGGGCCCCAGTAGCCCAATGGCAGAGGCAGCGGACTTAAAATCTGTGTGTTGTGGGTTCGAGTCCCACCTGGGGTACAAAGTGAGCGGTTCGAAAGCATGCTTCTGCGCATCCTGCAACACTGGTCACAGAGGTGTGACGAGTGTTACAAGGCTGTAACCGGAACCTCTTATCTTCGACACATTATTCAACTAGCTTTTCTTCTAATCAGGAACACCTGATAACAGCATCAAAGGCACCCGCCTTTCGATCGGGGAGAAAAACTACATGACTGCACTTCGCAAGACCGGGCCGCTTGGCCTCGGGGACGGGTACGGCCGCGCAGCAAAGATGGCAGCACTGGGCGTGGGCATAGCCCTCTTCGCTTCAGCCTGCGCCAGCGGCGGCGACTCCGGAACCGACTCCTCACCGTCCGAGGATTCTTCTTCGCCCGCAGCTAACAGTTCGGTCCTGGCCTGCCCGCCCAGCCAAGGCGGCACAGGCGAGGACCCCGGAGAGAAGGGCGACGCCTCAGCGGTTCCGGCCTCCACCGGAACCACGGACGCCCCGCTCAAGCTCGGCACCCTGCTGCCGACCACCGGCGCACTTGCCTTCCTCGGCCCGCCGGAAATTGCCGGCGTGGATCTGGCCGCGCAGGAAGTCAACGACGCCGGCGGCGTCCTGGGACAGCCCATTGAGATTGTCCACCGGGACTCCGGAGACACCACCACCGACATCGCCACGCAGTCCGTGACGGACCTGCTCGGACAGGACGTCAGCGCCGTCATCGGTGCCGCTTCCTCGGGTGTCTCCAAGACGGTCATCAACCAGATCACCGGCGCCGGCGTGATTCAGTTCTCCCCGGCCAACACGTCCCCGGACTTCACTGACTGGGACGACAACGGACTCTACTGGCGTACTGCTCCCTCCGATGTACTCCAGGGCCGCACCCTGGGCAACTACATCATGGAGTGCGGTGCCCAGACCGTCGGCATGATCGTCCTTAACGACGCCTACGGCACCGGCCTGCAGCAGAACATCAAGAGCTCCGTAGAGGCCGCGGGCGGCCAGGTTGTTGCTGAGCCGATGTTCAACGAAGGCGATTCCCAGTTCAGCAGCCAGGTCGACGCCGTTACCAGCGCCAACCCGGATGCCATTGTGGTGATCAGCTTCGACCAGGCCAAGAGCATCGCACCGCTGCTGACCGGCAAGGGCGTTGACCCGTCGCAGATCTTCTTCGTTGACGGCAACACCTCCGACTACAGCGGCGATCTTGAAGCCGGAACACTCGAAGGCGCCCAGGGAACAATCCCCGGTCCGTTCGCTTCGGAGAACTTCAAGAACGCGCTGCTGGAAATCGACCCGGCCCTGAAGGACTGGGCCTACGCCGGTGAAAGCTACGATGCAGTGACCTTGCTGGCCCTGGCCGCTGAGGCAGCCGGCAGCACCGACGGCGCAGCAATGGCCGCGGAACTGCAGGGAGTCTCCAGCGACGGCGAGAAGTGCTTCGACTACGCAGGCTGCGTGACCATCCTGCGTGAAGGCGGAGACATCGACTACGACGGCTACTCCGGACCGATCACCTTTGATGAAAACGGTGACCCGACCGAAGCCTTCATCGGTATCTACCAGTTCGACGCCGACAACAAGCCGGTTCCGAGCCGCTCCGAGGTGGGCAAGCTCTAACCGCTCCTCATCACCACCGCACCACTCGAAGGGCCCCCGCCATGGCAGGGGCCCTTTGGTGTTGCCAGGGCATCGGACTGCCTGCGGCTGCAGAACCCGGGCCCGGCTGACGAGTCCCTGCTGCATCGCTGAGCCCCGAGCACATGGATTATCGTTCCCGCGTGCGCGGGGCGCCTTACGGGTGCGGGGCGCTCTACGGGTGCGGGGGCGCAGCCGGGTGTCCCTGCACGGACCCCTTCGAGCACACCGCTAAACGGCGCCGGCCGGTGACAGGCGGCGCCGTCGCTCGGCGCTTAGAAACTGCCGCCCGCCGCTTAAAAGCCAGTGCCGTCCGGATCGGAATCCGGACGGCACCTGTTCGGCCAGCGCGGGGAAGCCCCGGGACAGTTACGCCGTATCGGCGAGTGTGCCCAGGTACAGCTGGATGACCTTGGGATCCTTCATCAGCTCACGCCCGGTCCCGGTGTACGCGTCCTTGCCCTGGTCCAGGACGTAGGCGCGGTCGCAGATCTGCAGGCAGCGGCGGGCGTTCTGCTCCACCATGATCACCGAGACACCCGCCCGGTTGATCTCATGGACGCGCAGGAAGGTCTCGTCCTGCTTCACGGGGGAGAGGCCTGCCGAAGGCTCATCCAGCAGCAGCACAGCCGGTTCCATCATCAGGGCCCGGCCCATGGCCACCATCTGGCGCTCACCGCCGGACAGGGAACCTGCGCGCTGGCTGCGGCGCTTCTTGAGCTCCGGAAAGAGGTCCGCCACGAACTCGAAGCGTTCCTTGAAGTGCTTTGGCTGCTGGTAGAGCCCCATCTGCAGGTTCTCTTCAATGGTGAGCGTGGAGAACACGTTGTTGTTCTGCGGAACGAATCCCACGCCACGGGTCACCAGCTTGTTGGCCTTCAGGCCGGTAAGGTCCTGGCCGCGCACCATGACGGTGCCGGAATGGACCTTGACCAGCCCGAACATGGCCTTGAGCAGCGTTGACTTGCCCGCGCCGTTGGGACCGATGATGCCGATCAGTTCGCCCCGGCGGGCCTCAATCGAACAGCCGTTGAGGATGTTCACGCCGGGGATGTAGCCGGCCACCAGATCGGTGACCTTGACGACCGAGTCGCCCTCAAAATTCTCAGCGGTCATGCCGTGTCCTTACGTTCTTCGATGATCACGGGGGCAAGGCTCTCGCCGCCCTGAATATCTGATTCCGGATCCTTCTCCAGAACCGCCTCGAGCTTCTCGAAGCCCTCGGAGTCGCCGAGATCGACGTCGTGGTGGGCACCAAGGTACGCATCGATCACCGCCTGGTCCTTCATCACCTCGCCCGGGGGACCTTCGGCCACAACCTTGCCCTCGGCCATCACGATCACCCAGTCGGCGATGTGCCGCACCATATGCATGTCGTGTTCCACGAACAGGACGGTCATGCCCTCGGCCTTCAGGTTCTTGATGTGGTCCAGCAGGGACTGGGTCAGCGCGGGGTTGACGCCAGCCATCGGTTCGTCGAGCATGACCAGCTTCGGATTGACCATCAGTGCCCGGGCCATTTCCAGGAGCTTGCGCTGGCCGCCGGAAAGCGACGCCGCGTAGTCACTGCGCTTGGTATCCAGCTTGAACTTGGCCAGAAGGGCATCGGCCTGTTCAGTAATTTCGTTTTCACGCTTCTTCCACAGCGGACGGAACAGTGCCCGCCGCAGCGCTTCACCCGGCTGCTCATTGGCACCCAGCCGCATGTTCTCCAGTACCGTCAGCTTGCCCATTACCTTGGTGAGCTGGAACGTCCGGACCATGCCCAGACGAGCCACCTTGTAGGCAGAAACGCCTGCCAGGTCACGGTCTTCGAACCTCCATTCTCCGGACTGCGGAGTATCGAAGCCCGTGAGGAGATTGAACAGCGTGGTCTTGCCGGCACCGTTCGGGCCGATGAGCGCTGTGATCTTGTTGCGCGGGATCTCCACATGCTCGACGTCGACGGCGTTGATTCCGCCGTAGGTGCGCGTCACATTGGAGGCGATCAGGATTGGATCCCGTTTCCTGCAGCCGGGAGCAGCCGTATCTGCTGCAATCGGCCGGTCGTCGGTCATGTACTTGTTCGCGGCCCAGCTCTCTTCGTGGCTGGAAGGAACGCTCTCAACAGCTGTTTCCGGTGCCGGTTCAGCAGCGTGGGCTCCGGGCCGGCGCCCCGGCTGCGGGCTTTGTGCTTGATGGCTCATGCGAATGACAGCTCCTTCTTATTGCCCAGCACGCCCTGCGGCCGGAAGATCATCAGCAGCATCAGTGCCACACCAACAAGGATGTAGCGCAGCTGCCCGGCCTGGGTAGTGTTCAGGAACGTGATGGCTCCGGATTCAATGGCCCCGTAGAGCAGGCCCTGGGTCAGGGAGAGAACTGCCCAGAAGATCATGGCGCCGATCACCGGGCCAAGCACAGTGGACATACCGCCCAGCAGCAGCGCCGTGTACAGGAAGAACGTCAGCTCGGTGCCGTAGTTGGCCGGCTGCACCGCTCCGCGGGGGAGGGTGAAGATGATGCCGGCCAGCGAACCAAGCATGCCGCCGATGATCAGTGCCTGCATCTTGTAGGCATAGACGTTCTTGCCGAGGGACCGCACCGCGTTCTCATCCTCGCGGATGCCCTTGACCACACGGCCCCAGGGGCTGCGGACCAGCAGCCAGATGACCACACAGGCCAGCGCGACGACGGTCCACGCGACCACGCGGATCCACAGGTCGCGTTCGTTAAGGCTAAACGGGCCCAGATTGTAGACCCCGGGTGCGAACGGGTTGAGCGAATAGAACCCGCCTTCGAAGGCAGCCAGGCCGTTTGCTGAACCGGTTACCTCGGTGAGGCCGTTGGTGGTGACGATGTACCGGACGATTTCCGCCGCGGCGATCGTGACGATTGCCAGGTAGTCCGCCCTGAGGCGGAGGGTTGGCAGCCCGAGAATCACAGCGAAGGCCACGGAGGCGAGCATTGCAATCAGCAGCGCCACCGGCAGCGGAGCGTTGAAGCTCAGCGTAGGTATGGCGAAGCCGTAGGCTCCGATCGCCATGAAGCCGGCCTGGCCGAAGTTCAACAGGCCGGTGTAGCCGAAGTGCACGGCGAGCCCGAGGGCTGCCAGTGCATAGGCCGCAGTAGTGGGTGTGAAGAATTCGTTGACTGCACCCAGCAGGATGTTTCCAAAGTCCATGTCGAGGCCCCTAACCTATGCGCTCTCGGCGGCCGAGGATACCCTGCGGCCGAACCAGGAGGACGAGAATCATGATGAGCAGCGCGCCGACGTACTTCAGGTCCGCCTCGAGCCAGAGCGTGGAGATTTCCACGAAGAGTCCCACAATGATTGAGCCGATCAAGGCACCGAAGACCGTGCCGAGTCCGCCCAGGGTCACGGAGGCGAAGATCAGCAGGAGAATCTGCTGGCCCATGTTGAAGGAGACACCCGGCCTGTAGTACGCCCACAGGATGCCGCCCAGGGCGGCCAGTGCGCCGCCAGCCATCCAGACAATGCGGATCACGCGGTCGACATCGATGCCCGAGGCCGCTGCCAGCGGCGGATTGTCCGCGACTGCGCGGGTGGCCTTGCCGATCCGGGTCCGCAGCAGGAGGGCAGCCACGATCAGGATGACGACCAGCGAAACTGCCAGGGATACCAGGTTGTTCCGCGAGATCGAGATAGGTCCCAGCTCCAGCATGGGACTCTGCGAGTTAGGGAGCTGCTGCGTTGCCCCGCCGAAGAAGAAGAGGATGGTGTAGCGGAGGGCAAGTGCCAGGCCGATGCTCACGATCATCATGGGGACCAGTCCGGTTCCACGCATCCGCAGCGGTTTCCAAAGCCCCGCGTCCTGCACATAGCCAAGGCCGGCGCCGCCGACCACCGCCAGTATCAGTGCCAGCCACAGGGGCAGGCCCAGCGAGGCGAAACCAAAGGCCAGCACGGCTCCGAAGGTGACCATCTCACCGTGGGCGAAGTTGGTCAGCCCCGTGGTGCCGAAGATCAGGGAAAGCCCGACGGCGCTGAGCGCCAGCAGCAGCCCGAAGCTCAGGCCTGCAACGGCACGTTCGATGAGCTTGGTGCCGAAGCTGTCCCCCTGGAGCACAATGCCTTCACCCAGGAGAAAGAGAGTGGTGATGTTCGAGGTTCCGGCGAAAGTCACGGTGCGCGGGTTCTGCTGGCCCTCGGCCAGGGCTACGCCTTCGGGCAGGGAGGACTCATCCAGCTCAACCTCATAAGCGCCCTGCTCGGGAACTCCGATGGACCAGGATCCGTTCTCGGCGGTTTCCGTTTCGGCTTCGTAGCCGTTGGCGCTCGCCTTGATTCTCACGCCCGAAACCGGGGAGCCGGCGTTCCGCAGGACGCCGCTGATTCGGTCCTGGTACTCCGCGCCGTCGGTCACTTCGCCCTCTCCTGCACTGCCGGAGTCCTGCGCTGTTGCTTCGGTACTGCTCTCCGGTGCCGGGGATTCCGACGCCGGGGGTGGAGCTGTCGTTGCATGCACGGCTGGGGCGGCAAGCAGCAGGCCGGCAAATATGCCAGCCACCGCCACGAGCATCCCCATATACCGGGCGAGTGCCGATATTCTTCCCAAAGTGAATTACCTCCGCCGGGGGTATATATGCGCCGGGTGTCGGCGCATTTTATATGTGACCTTGTGATGTCCGTCACGAATGGTGATCATGCTACCCGGCGTTTGTTTCGGTGGGGTGACACAATGTGCGAGGTTGTGTCGCGATCAGGTAACGACTCCGCCGGGTGCTTCATTATGGAAGTCCGGAGGCGGATTTGGGCCCCCTGGGTACCAAACCGTTACCAAACCCATGGGCCCGAGCGGAATCATCCGCCCCGCCCGAACGTTCCCATTGGTAGGCTGAACTTTAAACCAAGCCCCCCAAGACGGAGGACACTTTCATGGCACTAGGCGGCAACCCGGTTTTCAACGGAAAGAATTTCCGTTCCCAGACCCGCGGCGGAGCGCCCACCGTTCCTGCAGGCGGCCCCTTTGCGGGTCAGGATCCAATGAGCCCGCAGGATCTGCAGAACCTCTACTCAGCACCGGCGGCCGGCCCGCGCGAGACCGGACGGATGACGTATGACGACGTCATCATGAAGACCCTTGGCTGCCTGGCAGTTGTCCTCCTCGGTGCTGCGATCCCCGTGTTCGTGCTTCCCGGCGCGGCCGGCCTGCTCATGATCGTGGGCGCGCTCGGCGGCTTCGTCCTGGGCCTCGTCAACTCGTTCAAGCGCGAGCCGGTTCCGGCGCTCATCCTGGGATACGCGGTGCTCGAAGGCATGTTCCTCGGCGCACTGACCCAGATCCTGGATGCGCTGTACCCGGGCATCGGCCTGCAGGCCGTAGTGGGCACGCTCTCTGTGTTCGCCGTGACCCTGCTCCTGTTCAAGAGCGGCAAGGTACGTGCCACGCCGAAGGCGATGCGCTTCTTCATGATCGCCCTGATCGGCTACGCGGTCTTTTCCCTGGTGAACGTGGGCCTCATGCTCTTCGGTGTCGTTGACGATCCGTGGGGCGTGCGGGGCTTCCAAATCGCCGGTATCCCGCTGGGCGTCATCATTGGCCTCCTGGCAGTCGGCCTCGCGGCCTTCTCCCTGATCATGGACTTCACCTCCATCGAGCAGGGCGTCAAGGCCGGTGCGCCGCAGCGTTACTCCTGGACTGCAGCCTTCGGCCTGACCGTAACGCTGGTCTGGCTCTACGTGGAAATCATCCGTATCCTCGCCATCCTGCGCGGCGACGACTAGGGACAAAACGGCATGGGCCCCGGGCCCGTAGCCACAGGCGGGACCGCAGCTGCGAAGCTGCGGTCCCGCCGTTCTTTAAGCCGTGCCCCCTTATGCCATTCACGGACCACCCGTAGCATCGTGCTTTCACAGATCTAGGGGGAATTGTGACCGAGGTACATCCCGAGCCAGCTGCCGTCTTCCAGGACCTTTTACTGGGCGCGGAGGAACTGCAGCCGTATTTGTCCGAGCTGGCCGTAGTGGCGGTCACCCTCCTTGGCGCGAGCCAGGTGCTGGGCTGTTCGATCCTCATTGACCGTCCCAGGCGGACCCGTGCCGAGGCCCACAGTGATGCCCGCACTGCCCGAATGGCAAAGGCTGTCTTCGCCCCGGAGGGACCCGGTGCCGTTGGCCTCTCCGGCGGAGAATCCGTGGTGGTAACGGATGCCTGGAACGAGCGGCGCTGGCATGGTTTCCCGGGCGCCGCCGCAGCGGAAGGTATCCGGTCCCTTGCGTCCGTGCCGCTGAGCCTGGAGGGGACGGCACGCGGAGCGCTGTGCGCCTTCTCGCCAAGGCCGCATCTGTTCCAGCCCCGGGTACTGCGGCTGGTGGAGCGGACAGCGGCGGAAGCGTCCCGCACGCTGCGCCTGGCCCTTCGGATAGACAACCACATGAACCGGGCACACAACCTGCAGGCGGCACTTGAATCCCGGACAGTGGTGGACATAGCGGTGGGGATCATCATGGCGCAGAACAGCTGCAGCCAGGAGGCGGCCGTAGAGATCCTCCGCAGTGTCTCCAACACGCGGAACATCAAGATCCGGACGGTCGCAGCCGGAGTGGTAGCCGCGGTCAGCGACCGGGTCAGTACACACTTCGAGGAATGACAGCGGCGGCCGCCCAGCCGGAGGCATCCCGGGTCTACGCTTAGAGGATGACTTCTGGGACCAAGGACGCGGCCATGCCGGCAACCGGGCGGCAATACCGCCTCTCACGTGGGAACTCTTCCGCCGTCATCGCTTCGCTGGGTGGAGCCCTGCGCAGCTACACGGTGGGCGGGACCGAACTCGTTGAGACCTACCCTGACAGCAGTATCCCGCCGTCGGCTTCGGGCATTCTGCTGGCACCGTGGGCAAACCGGATTGCCGGCGGGCAGTGGACCCTGGACGGCACCAAACAGCAGCTCGATATCACCGAGCCCCAGCTAGGCAATGCCATCCACGGGCTGCTGAGGAACACCGGGTATACCGCGCGGGAAAGCTCTGCGGCCTCGGTAACCCTGGCAGCGGAGATTTTTCCGCAGCACGGCTATCCCTTCCACCTTGTGCACGAGGTCCGTTACAGCCTGGACAATGACGGCGGACTGCGGGTGCGCCAGGAACTGGCCAACCTCTCCGCCCGAAGGGCACCCTTCGCGCTCGGAGCACACCCGTTCCTTCGCCTCGGCGAGGTGCCCAGCGAGGACCTGGTCCTCCGGGTCGACGCCGCGGAGAAGCTGACTACGGATGGGGCAATGATTCCGAACGGACGCGTGCCCGCTGAAGGCGCTGACGACCTGAGTTCCGGGAAACGGGTGGGCGGACTGGACCTGGATGCAGCCTTTACCGGCCTCACTGTGCGGGACGGTGCCTACCGGCACGTCCTCACGGCGGCAGACGGCCGCAGCGTGCAGCTTTGGGCGGAGCCCGGCTTCGAATATGTGCACGTCTTCGTCACTGACAAGTTCCCCGGCCGGAGCTGTGCCGTGGCCCTTGAACCCATGACCGCGCCGGCGGACTGCTTCAATTCAGGGGAAGGGCTTCGCTGGCTCGAACCGGGCGGGAAGTTCGGCGCCGAATGGGGCATCCTCGCGGACCTCTAATGTCCTTGGCCGGCAGGTTACCGAGCGGCGTAAAGGTCAGGGAACGACCAGCAGAATATGGAAAGATGAGGCCATGAGACCACATGCCCGTAAGGTCGCCGCGCCCAAAGCGATGCAGGCAGCTGCGGTACGATCCAGCCGGGCCGGCGATGACGTTCCCTATGCCCTGAGGGTGAGCGCCTCCTGGGCCTGGCGGCTGGGAATCGTCCTGGTGGTCGGCGGCGGACTGGTGTGGCTGCTGGGACACTTCTCCCTGCTGATCATTCCGCTGATGGTCGCTGCCCTGCTGGCCGGGCTGCTCGCTCCGGTCAGCTCCTGGCTCCGCCGGAACAAGGTGCCGTCCGGACTGGCCGTCGCCGTCACAATCGTCTCTTTCCTCGGCCTGATTGTCGCTGCACTGACCCTGGTCGGCAGACAGCTTGCACTGGGCTTCCGCGACCTGTGGGACGAGGTCATCAGCGGCTTCGACCAGGTCCAGGGCTGGCTGGCTGACGGCCCGCTCCGGGTGACCTCCACCCAGATCGACAGCCTCCTCAACGAAGCCACCTCCGCGCTTCAGAACAATTCCGCCAGCATCCTCTCCGGCGCAGTCAGCGTTGGCACCAGCGCCGGGCATTTCGCCGCGGGCGTCCTGCTGGCACTGTTCGCCCTGGTCTTTTTCCTGCTCGATGGGCGCAGGATCTGGCGCTTCACCGTAGGGCTGATGCCCCAGCGTGCCCGGGCCGCAGCCTTTGGCGCCGGCATCCGCGGCTGGGAGTCCATGACCAACTACGTCCGGGTGCAGCTGGTGGTGGCCTTCATCGACGCCGTCGGTATCGGCGGCGGCGCTGCGATCATCGGTGTGCCGCTGGCCCTGCCGCTCTCCGTCCTGGTGTTCCTGGGCTCCTTCATTCCGCTCATTGGCGCCTTTGTCACGGGCGGGATCGCGGTGCTGCTGGCGCTTGTCGCCAACGGCTGGATCAACGCCGTCGTCATGCTCGGAATCGTCCTGGCGGTCCAGCAGATCGAATCCCACATTCTCCAGCCCCTCATCATGGGCAAGGCCGTCTCCCTGCATCCACTCGCGGTGATCCTGGGCGTCACCGGCGGCACCCTGGTGGCAGGTATTGCCGGGGCACTGTTCGCTGTTCCGCTGATGGCAATCCTGAACGCGACCGTCCGGTATATAGCCGGAAGGAAATGGGAACAGGACCCGATGCTCAGCCGGGACAGCGAGTTCGGTCCGCCGGGCGCCCCGCCGCCGGACCCGGATGACGGGGACGATGCCGAAGACCTTGAAACCATCCGTACGGGCGCAGGCCCGGACGGCGACACCGACACCACAGAAGAGAACCTACGTTGACCGATCTGCCCCACCTGCCAGTAACCCTTGACGACATCCAGGCAGCTGCGAAGCTGCTGGACGGGGTAATTGCACACACTCCCATTGAGCAGTCCAGGGCACTGGGCCGGCTCACCGGGTCCAACGTCTACCTCAAGTGCGAGAACCTGCAGCGGGCCGGTTCCTTCAAGGTCCGGGGCGCCTACGTGCGGATGGCCAAACTGAGCGAGGAGCAGAAGGCCCGCGGCGTAGTGGCGGCTTCGGCTGGAAACCATGCCCAGGGCGTGGCCGTCGCGGCTGCCCGGCTGGGAATCAAGGCCCGGATCTTCATGCCCCTGGGTGTGGCACTGCCCAAGCTGGCCGCCACCCAGGGCCACGGCGCGGAAGTGGTTCTCCACGGCCACAACGTGGATGAGGCCCTGGCGGAGGCGCAGCGCTTCGCGGATGAAACCGGTGCCGTCTTTGTCCACCCCTTTGACAATGTGGACATCGTCGCCGGGCAGGGAACGCTTGGCCTGGAACTGCTGGACCAGATCCCGGAGCTGGACACCGTGCTGATGGGCGTGGGCGGGGGAGGCCTGCTCGCCGGCGTCGCCGTCGCCATCAAGGAACGTGCCAGGGAGCTGGGCCGGGAAGTGCGCATCATTGGCGTCCAGGCCGAGAACGCCGCAGCCTACCCGCCCTCCCTTGCTGCTGACGCCCTGGTGCCGCTGAGCAAGGTCTCCACGATTGCTGACGGCATTGCCGTCGGCCGGCCGGGCCAGCTGCCGTTCTCCATCATCAAGGAACTGGTGGACGACGTTGTCACGGTCAGCGAAGACTCGCTGGCACGGGCACTGATTTTCCTGCTGGAACGGGCCAAGCTTGTGGTCGAACCCGCCGGTGCGGTGGGCGTGGCGGCACTGCTGGACGGGAAAATCGAGAACCCGGGCAACACTGCAGTGATCCTCTCGGGCGGAAACATCGACCCGATGCTTATGCTGAAGGTAATCCAGCGCGGCCTCGCAGCCGCAGGGCGCTACCTGGTAGTGCGGATGCTGCTGGATGACCGTCCGGGCTCGCTGGCCACGATTTCGCGGATCATCGCCGAATCGGATGCCAACGTCACCGGGGTGGACCACACCAGGGTTGGAGGATCGATCAGCATGGGAGATGTTGCCATCACCATCAACATGGAGACCAAGGGGCACGATCACTGTGAAAAGGTGCTGCAGAACCTCCGTGCCGAAGGCTTCCACCCCGTAGTCCTGCACGGATAAGCCATGAGGCAGCGGGCAAAGAGCGCACTGGTTGTTGCGGCCGGCTTCACCGCCTGCCTGTGGATCATCTACTTCCTGACCCTGCCGTTCCAGGCCACGCTGCTTCCCGGCCTGGGCATTATTCCGCGCCAGCTGCAGGGACTGGACGGAATTGCGTTTGCCCCGCTCCTGCACGCCGGAACCGGCCACCTGATCAGCAACTCGCTGCCGCTGCTGGCGTTCGCATTCCTGGTGCTGCTCGAAGGCCTGCGGCGGTTCGCCGCTGTGCTGGCGATCTGCTGGCTTGCCTCCGGCATCGGCGTGTGGATTTTTGGCGGGGGACTGACCATCGGCGTATCCGGCGTCGTGTTTGGGCTGTTCGCCTACCTGATGGTCCGCGGCTTCTACAACCGGGACCTGATGCAGATCCTTCTGGGCGGCGTGCTGTTCCTGATCTACGGCTCCCTGCTCTGGGGCGTCCTGCCCACCGCAGCGGGCGTGTCCTGGCAGTCCCACCTGTTCGGCGCCGCCGGCGGAGTGGCCGCAGCGATCCTGCTGCGCCGCCGCGGAAACGGCCCGGAAAACAGGAGCGGGCCCGCCATCAGGCGGACCCGCTCCTAAACCACACTTATGGCTGGTTACCCGGCGTACGGGGTGGCTGAAACGATCTCAACGGAGATGCTCTTGCCGTTCGGAGCCGTGTACGAGGTGGATTCACCTGCACGCAGACCGGAGATGGCCGAGCCCAGGGGCGACTTTTCGCTGTAGACGTCAATGTCGCTGTCCCCGGCGATTTCGCGGCTTCCCAGCAGGAACCGCTCCAGGTCGCCGGCAATCCTGGCTTCCACGAGCATTCCCGGTTCGACGACTCCGTCATCAGCGGGAGCTTCGCCGACGTGCGCGTTTTCGAGCAGCTGCGTCAGCTGGCGGATACGGGCCTCAGCCTTGCCCTGTTCCTCCTTGGCCGCGTGGTAGCCGCCGTTCTCCTTCAGGTCGCCTTCGGACCGTGCCTGCTCGATTCGTGCAACGATCTCGCTCCGGCCGGGGCCGGAAAGGTGTTCCAGCTCCGCCTTCAGGCGGTCGTAAGACTCTTGCGTGAGCCAGGCGACAGATGCGCTGTTGGTAGACACGGGTCTCTCCTTATGTGACATCCGAATTCATGAACACAGATTCGGCTTGGCTGAAATTGCCTGGGGCCGGATGGCCTGACAAGCAAAGACCCCGCCGGACGGTGACCGGTTGGCTCGGATTTTGATCCGGTGATCACCTGGGCGGGGCGTAACGTAGCCTCCATACTAATCAGGGACCGGCACAAACCCAAGACGCGCGGCAGGGTTTCTCTGCAAGCGTTTAGCGCAGCTAGGCAGGATCAGGACTCCGGCTCAACGATCCAGCACGCGTTGACACCGCCGGTGACCCCAAGAGAGTCGGTCCGGACCGTGGTGCTCAAGGACACGGTTTGGGTCTCCGCCGGAGGAATCCGGACGGTCTTCCAACCCACCACTGCATAGCTTTCGTTCAGGACCTGAACAGCGCAGTCAACGGTGGTGTCAACAGGTTTGGTGACATTAAAATCGACGACGGCGGTAGTCGCATCCGGGATGGTGAACCCGACGTCCTTCGAAGTCAGGGTCCCTGTTCCGGACGGGACGGCCATGTACACCACTGCACCGACCGCTGCGGCTCCGGCGAGGGACCCAAGGATGATCTTGGCGCGGCGGCTGAGGCCTGGCTTGGGGGCACCGTAGCGATTGGCTAATCTTGTCGTGGATGACAAACCGTCCGCGGGGCGCTCGGGAGCCGGTGTGCCGGCAGTATTCTCCTCAGTGCTCACCGTTTCATTTTATCGAACATTCTCGTCGGCGCTTTCCGCCGGCTGTCAGGAGTAACCGCGTTGTCCACCGAAACGAGTTCCGTGCCCGGCGAACTGCGCCTGCTGGCCGTTCATGCCCACCCCGACGACGAGGCCAGCAAGGGTGCTGCGACCATGGCGAAGTATGCCGCTGAGGGAGTCCGCGTGATGGTAGCCACCTGCACCGGAGGGGAACGCGGCGACGTGCTCAACCCTGCGGCCGCAGGCATTCCCGCAGCCAAGCGGGACCTGGCAGGCCTGCGCCGGACTGAAATGGCAGCATCCCAGGCCGCCCTGGGCATCGAGCACCGCTGGCTGGGGTTCATGGACTCCGGCCTGCCCGAAGGTGACCCGCTGCCGGACCTTCCAGCCGGCTGCTTCGCCCTGCGTCCCCTCGAGACGGCCGCAGCTCCGCTTGTGAAGCTGGTACGTGAATTCCGCCCGCACGTGATCATCAGCTATGACGAAAACGGCGGCTATCCCCACCCGGACCACATCATGGCGCACAAGGTCGCTGTGGAGGCGTTCCACAGTGCCGGCGACGCCGAAAAGTACCCCGGCACCGGGGACCCCTGGGAGCCGCTGAAGCTCTACTATGACCGCGGATTCAATCCGGAACGCTTCCGCGCCCTGCACGAGGCGTTGATTGAGGCCGGGCTGGAATCGCCCTACGCCGAGCGGCTGGCAGCCTGGCTTGAAGCGGACACCGAAGGCCACCAGCCTCCCGCACCGGTGCACCCCACCACCACACAGGTGGACTGCGGCGGGTACTTCCCGGTGCGCGACGCCGCGCTGAAGGCCCACCGCACGCAGGTGGATCCTGAAGGTTTCTTCTTTGCGGTCAGCACGGACATGCAGAGCCAGGTCTGGCCGTGGGAAGACTATTCGCTGATTGAATCCCGCGTACCGGCGCAGGTACCTGAAACCGACCTCTTCGCTGGCATACGATAGAGGGTAGATCCGGCGCCTGAGTGCGCCGCCTTCTGCCAAGAGAGAGAAACTTTGTGAACCTGCTGTACAGCCTGCCCCTGACTGTCACCTCACCCATCGAGGGGGACCTGAAGCCCGGCCTCGAGGAAGGTGACATCACCCCTGGCCTGCTGGGCTTCCTGGCAACCCTGTTCCTGGCGCTGTGCGTGGTCTTCCTGATCCGTGACATGGTGAAGCGGATCCGCCGGGTCCGTTACCGTTCCCGCATGGCGGGAGAGTTCGACGGCGAGGGCACTGGCATTCCGATCCGGCGCGACGGAGACGAAGCAGCCGACGAAGCCACCGAAGATGCAGCGCTTGACGCTGCCGAAACCGAGGCGGCTCCCGACCCGGCGCCCAGGCCCTCCGGCACCAACCCGGCGGGATAAGACATGGCGGAGCGCTTGAAGGACCAGGCCTCCGCTTACCTGCGCCAGCATGCCGGAAATCCGGTTGACTGGTGGCCCTTTGGCGACGAGGCATTCGACGAAGCCCGCCGCCGGGATGTTCCCGTTTTTGTTTCGGTGGGCTATGCGGCCTGCCACTGGTGCCATGTCATGGCACATGAGTCCTTTGAGGACCCGGAAACCGCGCAGATCCTCAACCGGGACTTTGTCAGCATCAAAGTGGACCGCGAGGAGCGGCCCGACGTCGACTCCGCCTATATGGCGGCAACACAGGCGCTGACCGGCCAGGGCGGGTGGCCCATGAGCGTCTTCACCCTTCCCGACGGCCGGCCGTACTTTGCCGGCACCTATTTCCCGCCCCGGCAGCTGCAGGGAACACCGTCCTTCCGCCAGGTGCTGGAGGCGGTAGCGTCCGCATGGCGGGACCGGCGCAGCGAGGTAGAACAAAGCGCCGCCCAGATAGCGGCCCACCTCGCCTCGAACCAGGTCGCCAACCGGAACCTGCTCGGGGACCTCTCCGCGGTGCATCCGGCACCCGGTGCAGGGAGCGGCGCCGCGGAAGCACTCGAGGCTGCCGTCACGGCCCTTGCCGCGGCCGAGGACACCGAGTACGGGGGGTTTGGCGGTGCCCCGAAGTTCCCGCCGTCCCCGCTGCTGAGGTTCCTGCTCGCCCACGCCCGCAGCGGTGCGCCCACTGCGGAAACAGCAGCAGCGCTGGCCAGGCGCACGCTCACCGTGATGGCCCTGGGCGGACTGTATGACCAGGTTGGCGGAGGGTTCGCCCGTTACACGGTGGACAGGCGCTGGCAGGTGCCGCACTTCGAAAAGATGCTCTACGACAACGTCCAGCTCCTGCGCGTCTACGCACACTTTTCCCGGCAGGAAGCCGACGGCGACCTGCAGGCACTGGCACTGCGGGTCACGAGGGAAACCGCCCGGTGGATGGCCGATGAGCTGGGCGTGCCCGGCGGCGCCTTCGCGTCCTCACTGGACGCCGACACGATGGTGGACGGGCACCGTGTAGAAGGGGCAACCTACGTCTTTACCCGGGCAGAGCTCAGCGACATTCTGGGCGCAGGTTCGCCGGCGCTGGATCTGCTTGATGTTGATGCCGACGACGGTGCCTCCCACCGTCTGACGGGCAGCACCCTGCGGCTCAAATCCGTTCCGGACGAAGCCCAGGCCGCGGTCTGGGAAGCCGCGAGAAGCCGTCTGGCAGCTGTCCGTTCCCACCGGCCGCAACCGGAACGGGACGGGAAAGTGGTTGCCGGCTGGAACGGGCTGGCCGTCGCTGCGCTGGCCGACGCGGCGCTTGCCCTGGCCGACGCCGGAATGCCCGAGGACTGGATGCTCCCTGCCGCAGAGGCTGCCGCAGGCTACCTCATGGATGTGCACTGGGACGGGCGGATCCTCCGCCGGGTCTCCAACGAAGGCGCAGCACAGGGTATCGAGGGACTGCTGGAGGACTATGCCGGGGCAGCGGAGGGGCTCTTCGCGCTGTACGCGGCAACCGGCGATCCACGCTGGCACCGGGACGCACAGCAGCTCACAGCCACCGCCGTCGAACGTTTCCTGGGCCCGGACGGGCTCTCGGACACCGCGCTCGAACCGGAACAGATCAGGCAGGCCCAGGGCGGGCAGTCAGCTGCCAACCCCCTGGACGACGCGGTGCCCAGCGGCACGGCGCTCTTTGCCGGCGTGCTGCTGACTTCAGCGTCCTACGGCGGCCCTGGGCGGCACCGGGAACTGGCTGAGGCCCTGGTGGCGCACGTCCAGCGTGCGGCTCCCGCTATTCCCCAGGCCGTTGGCTGGGCCATGTCCGTCCAGCAGTCCATCCTGGACGGGCCGCGGGAACTCGCCGTCACGGGAACGGACCCGGGGGCTGTGGCCCGCCTGCTGGCCGCCGCCCGCGGGGCCGGGGGGCCAGGACTGGTTATCGCCCATGGCCCGGCCGGCGGTGTTCCGCTGCTTGAGGGCCGTGAGACGGACGAACCTGCTCTTGCCTACGTATGCCGCGGGATGGTGTGCCGCCGCCCGGTGGCAACAGCGGACGAGCTGCGTGCCGAACTGGCGGCAGGCCAGGCGGACTAAGCCGGGACGGACAGTACGGCCAGCATGATGGCGATGAAGTGGCAGGTGAAGCCGGCCAGCGTGAAGGCATGGAAGATCTCATGGAAGCCAAACCAGTCCACTGACGGATTCGGACGCTTCATCGCGTAGATGACGGCGCCGGCAATGTAGGCGACGCCGCCGGCGATCACCAGGACCGCTGCAGGCATGTTCACGGACCAGAACTCCGGGATATAGAAAACAGCCGCGCAGCCCAGGGCGATGTAGACGGGGGTATACAGCCAGCGGGGCGCGTGCAGCCAAAGCAGGCGGAACGCGATTCCTGCCAGGGCACCGCTCCAGATAATGACCAGCAGCACAATCGCCCTGTCCCGGGGCAGCAGCGACCAGGCCAGGGGAGTGTAGGAACCGGCGATGACCAGCATGATGTTGGTGTGGTCCAGCCGCTTCAGGACTGTCTTGACCCTGGGGCTCCAGTTGCCGCGGTGGTACACCGCTGAGACGCCAAACAGGAGGATTCCGGTGAGGGCGTACACGGCGGAGGCGATCCGGGTGCCGGTGGTTGGGGCCAGGACCACCAGGACTATACCGGCGGCCAGGGCCAGCGGTGCAGCTCCGGCATGGAGCCAGCCGCGCAGGCGGGGCTTGATGTCCAGGATGTCGGCCGCGGTCTCCACAGCGGATTCCAGCGGCCCCGGCTGCTGGCGGGATTCAGGGTCCCGCTGTGCCGGTACTCGGGAAGAATTCATGCTGCAATCCTAACTTACGACCCGGTAAGTTACCCGCGGGTAAGCGCGGCTCGGTGAACGATCTGCACGGGAGCTGCGCTGCTGCGCGGTAGCCTTGTGGTGAGAAGTTCCAGCGTTCCGCGGAACCCCGTTTCCATTAAAGGCAGGTGAGTCACCCGTGCGGTTTCCCGGTGTGGTTTACGCCTATTACGAACGCCGGCTGCGGCGCAGCCTGGTGAACGACCGGATCCCCGAGCACATCGGTGTGATGGTGGACGGCAACCGCCGCTGGGCCAAGCTGGCAGGGGCACCGACCTCGGACGGACACCAGGCCGGGGCCGACAAAATCCTGGAGTTCCTGGGCTGGTGCGAGGAACTGGGTGTCCGCGTAGTGACGCTCTACATGCTGTCCACGGACAACCTCAACCGGGACCCCGATGAGCTTGAGCCCCTCCTGGGGATCATCGCCAACACACTCGACCGCCTGGGCGAAAAGGGGGACCTGCAGGTCCAGCCGGTCGGTGCCCTGGACATCCTTCCGCCGGAACTCTCCGGACAGCTTGCACGCCTGGGTGAGGCAACGGCGTCGGCAACGGGACTGCATGTAAACGTGGCCATTGGCTACGGAGGCCGCCGGGAGATTGTCGATGCGGTGAAGGAACTCCTGCGCGATGCCCACGCCCAGGGCAAGGCGATAGAGGAAATCACCAGCGAACTCTGCGATGCCCAGATCTCCGAGTACCTCTACACCCGGGGCCAGCCGGATCCGGAACTGGTGATTCGAACGTCCGGAGAGCAGCGGCTGTCCGGCTTCCTCATGTGGCAGAGCGCCTACAGCGAGTTCTATTTCTGCGAGGCCCTGTGGCCCGACTTCCGCCGGGTCGACTTCCTGCGGGCCCTGCGGGACTACGCCAGCCGCCAGCGCCGGTTCGGATCCTAGCCGGCTCGAAGTCCCATGCTGACGCACACCCGCTCGGAAATTGCCCTGGCCTCCGGCCTGGCCTGGACGGCCGGCTATGTGGACGCAGTTGGTTTCCTTCACCTGGGCGGGTACTTCGTTTCCTTCATGACGGGCAATTCAACGCGGGCAGGGGCCTCGGTTGCCGACGCTTCGCTGAGCGGCTTCCTGCAGGCCTTTGGACTGATTGCGGCTTTCTTCATCGGCGTCGTTGCGGCATCCACACTGCGCCGCACCCTTTCCCGGCACCGGCGCCCAGCCATCTGCCTCCTGTCCGGCGCGGTTTTGGGCGCTGCCTGGGCCAGCACGGCTGTGCCGGGCGCCGAAGGAGTCCTGGCACCGGCGCTGGCGGCTTCCATGGGGCTGCTCAATGCCGTCTTCGAACGCGGCGGCGAGGTTTCAATCGGCATTACGTACATGACCGGGACCCTGGTCAAACTCGGCCAGAAAGTCACGGCAGCGCTGTTCGGTGAGCGGGGTAACGGCTGGCACCGGTACCTCCTGCTGTGGTGTGCCCTGACCCTTGGCTCACTCTGTGGAGGTGCCGGCTATCTGCTGCTGGGCCTGGCCGCACTTGGGCCGGCCATCGTCGCGCTGCTGTCCGCGGCCGCCGCCTCATGGGGGCACCCGGGCCATGTGAACGGCTGAAGGGCACACCGCCGTCGAACGGGCCCGTAAATAGTGTGTGAACAATCCAAACACCGTCGTGTCCCTGTGTCCTGCAACGCAGGCTCGGGCGTAGCTTGTACGTATCGATCAGCCCCATGCTGATGGAACCGGAGGCCGGATGCTCACACACTGTGTGCTCGCAGGGAGGCCGCAGTCCGGCACCCCGCGCCGGACTGCGGACAACCACACTTCTAGCTATTCGGGGCCTTCGGTCCCTGACTGGAGTTCTAAGTGGCCGTAACCAAGAAATCCGTGCCAGCACATACCGGTACCTCCGGGAAACCTCAGGGGTTCGTGCTGGACACTTCCGTCCTGCTCTCCGATCCGAAGGCAATCCTGCGCTTCGCCGAACATGAAGTGATCCTGCCGCTGGTGGTCATCAGCGAACTCGAAAGCAAGCGCAGTGACCCGGAGCTGGGCTACTTCGCCAGGGCGGCCCTGCGCCTGCTCGACGACCTGAGGGTCCAGCACGGCGGTCTGGATAAGCCGGTGCCGATCGGCGATGCCGGCGGGACACTGCGGGTGGAGCTGAACCATGTTTCGCTCGAGGTGCTGCCGCTGGGCATCCGGGGATCCGAGAATGACAACCGTATCCTCGCAGTGGCCCGGAACCTCGCCGACGAAGGCCGGACCATCACCGTGGTGTCCAAGGATTTGCCCCTGCGTGTGAAGGCCGCTGCAGTGGGGCTGACCGCCGATGAATACCGCAACGAGCTGGTCCGGGACACGGGCTGGACCGGGATGGTGGAGCTGGAGGTGGGCGACGCCGACGTCAGTTCCCTGTACGACCACCAGCCCGTGTTCGTTCCTGAAGCGGCCGAACTGCCGGTCAACACCGGGCTGGTGCTGCTGGCCGGACGCTCCTCGGCGCTCGGACGCCTGGGTGCGGACAAACAGGTCCGGCTGGTGCGCGGGGACCGGGATGTCTTTGGGCTGCACGGACGCTCGGCCGAACAGCGGCTGGCAATCGACATGCTGATGGACCCGGAGGTCGGGATTGTCTCGCTCGGCGGACGCGCCGGGACAGGTAAATCCGCCCTGGCCCTGTGCGCCGGACTCGAGGCCGTCCTGGAGCGCAGGGAGCACCGGAAGGTGGTGGTCTTCCGGCCGCTCTACGCCGTCGGCGGCCAGGAGCTGGGCTACCTTCCCGGCAGCGAAGCGGACAAGATGGGGCCGTGGGGCCAGGCAGTGTTCGACACGCTGGAGGCGCTGGTTTCCAAGGAAGTCGTGGAGGAAGTCCTGGACCGCGGGATGCTCGAGGTGCTGCCGCTGACCCACATCAGGGGACGGTCACTGCATGATTCATTCGTCATTGTGGATGAAGCGCAGTCGCTTGAAAAGAACGTGCTTCTTACGGTCCTCTCCCGGATCGGGCAGAACTCCAAGGTTGTCCTGACGCACGACGTCGCGCAGCGGGACAACCTGCGGGTGGGCAGGCATGACGGGATTGCTGCCGTTGTGGAGACGCTTAAGGGCCATCCGCTCTTCGGCCACATGACGCTCACACGCTCCGAACGCTCCCCAATCGCCGCGCTGGTAACGGATCTCCTGGAAGAGGGCGCGATCGGCTAGTTCGTCCACAGGCACCGTGCCCTGCGGTACGCCGGGACAACCCGTGGCGTACCGTAGGGCGCATGTGGGGGATCGTGGGGGAGTACTGGGACCAATCCCGTCTGGCCGCGTGGCTGGTGCTGGTGGCACTTGGCTACTTTGCCGTGCTGGCCTGGAAACTGGCGCGGACGGACATCCAAAGCAGGCGGCTGCCGGACCGCCTGGTGCTGCCTGCCTATCCTGCCGCCGCGGTGCTGCTGGGATCCGCGGCCCTGGTAGGCGGCGACGCCGGGCGCCTGGCCGGTATGGCGGGCGGCGGATTCCTGCTGCTCGCCGGTTACTTCCTGCTGCGGGTCCTGTCGCCGTCCGGGCTGGGGCTGGGAGACGTCAAGCTTGCCGGTGTGCTGGGCCTTTATCTCGGTTTTGCGGGGTGGAGCCATGTGCTGGCAGGTGCAGCGGCGGGGTTCGTGCTGGGTGGCCTGTGGGGGCTGGGGCTGGTCCTGACCGGGAAGGGGACCGGCAAGACCCGTATCCCCTTTGGCCCGTTTATGCTCGCAGGAACGGCCCTGGCGCTCGCGGTCCCTGGCCTAGAGTAGTGCCATGCCCACACCAGACTTCATCCTTTCCCTGCGCGAAAAAGTGGGCCACGACCTGCTGTGGCTTCCCGGGGTTGCCGCCGTCGTCTTCAATCCGGCAGGCGAAGTGCTGCTGGGCCGCCGCGCGGACAACGGCCGCTGGACCATCATCACGGGCATTCTTGAACCGGGAGAAGAGCCCGGTCCCGGCCTGCTGCGGGAGGTCGAAGAGGAGACCGGTGTGCGGGCGAAGCTCGAGCACCTCATCCACGTGGGCACCACTGACCCGATCATGTTTCCCAACCAGGACCGCTGCCAGTTCCTGAACCTGGCGTTCCGGTGCGCCTGGGTTTCCGGTACCGCGCGGGTGAACGACGACGAGTCCTCCGAGGTGGGCTGGTTCGCACTGGACGGGCTTCCGGAGCTGAACGCCCGGCACCGGATGCTCATCGAGCTGGCCCGCACGTCCACCGGTGTGCCGGTTTTCGAGGTCTAGGGTCTTCGACGCCTGGATAAGGCAGGAGGGTGCACCACCTGCCGGCGGTGCACCCTCCTGCCGGGCGTTCCTTAGCCCGGGCGCCTGTTGGAGCCCCTGTTAGGGCCGCTGGTCAGGCATGGGGTCCTCGTCAGAGGCCACGGCACCGGGGCGGGCTGCATCCGCCTCACCGGCACCGGGTCCGCCTTCCACGGACGATCCCTGCTGCCCGGCCAGGCGCTCGGCTTCGAGGCGATTTGCCTCCTCGCCGCCGATGGCCTCACCGCGTGCCACCATGCCGGCAACGTCGGAGAGCGGAATCTCCTTGAGGAAGAAGGCGAGGATCAGGGCCAGTGCAAGGAACGGCACCAGGTACCAGAAGACAGGTGCCAGTGACTCGGCGTAGGCGTTGACGATTCCGTCGCGGACGGGCTCGGGCAGGGCTGCCATCGCGGCGGGCTGCAGTGTGGCAGTCGCTTCACCGGCGGCAGCGGCATCGAACCCGGCACCTTCGAAGACACCCATGAGGTTCTCGGAGAGGCGGGTGGTGAACATGGCTCCGAAGATGGCCACACCCAGTGAGGCGCCGACTTCGCGGAAGTAGTTGTTGGATGAGGTTGCCGTACCAATCTGGTCCACCGGCACGGAGTTCTGCACCACCAGGACAACCACCTGCATGATCAGGCCAAGGCCGGCACCGAAGACGAAGAGCTGGGAGCAGATCACCCAGACCGGAGTCTCTGCGGTGAGGGCGGTCATCCAGAGCAGCGCAGCGAGGACCAGGATGCCGCCGGAGATCGGGTACTTCTTGTACCTGCCGGTCTTGGTGATGGCCAGTCCGGACCAGATGGACGTGCCCATCATGCCCACCATCATGGGCAGCATCAGCAGGCCGGATTCGGCCGCGGAGGTGCCGGTGGACATCTGCAGGAAGGTGGGCAGGAAGGCCAGGGCAGCGAACATGCCCATGCCGAGGGTGAAGCCGATTGCGGTGCTGTTCACGAAGATGGGGTTCCTGAACAGGCTCAGCGGAATGATCGGGTCTTCGGCCCGGCGCTCGGCCAGCACGAAGGCGAAGGCAGCTGTCAGCAGGCCTGCCCCGAACGCCAGCGTCAGCGGGTCGGTCCAGCCGCGGTCGGCGTCTCCGCCAAAGTCGGTGAAGAAGATCAGGCAGGTGGTGGCGATGGAGAGCAGGACGACGCCGGGAAGGTCGATCCGCTTTTCTGCTTTCTTGGTGGGCAGGGTCAGGGTGAAGAACGCGATCAGGAAGGCCGCAATGCCGATGGGGATGTTGATGTAGAACGCCCACTGCCAGGTCATGTGGTCCACGAAGAAGCCGCCCAGCAGCGGACCGGCCACAGCGGAGAGGCCGAAGATGCCGCCCAGCGGGCCCATGTACTTGCCGCGTTCATTGGCCGGAACAATGTCCGCGATGATCGCCTGGGAGAGGATCATCAGGCCGCCGCCGCCCAGGCCCTGAATGGCGCGGAAGAGCACGAACATCCAGAAGTCGGTGGCAAAGGCACAGCCGACCGATGCGAGGGTAAACAGTGCAATGGCAAAGAGGAAGAGGTTGCGCCGGCCCAGCACGTCACCGAATTTGCCGTAGATCGGCATCACGATGGTCGTGGCAAGCAGGTAGGCGGTGGTGATCCAGGTCTGGTGCTCTACGCCGCCGAGTTCACCGACGATGGTCGGCATGGCCGTCGAGACGATGGTTTGGTCCAGGCTGGAGAGGAGCATGCCCGCAATGAGGGCGGAGAAAATGATCCAGATGCGTTTCTGGGTCAGCAGCAGCGGTCCGGAGGAGCGCGCGGCGGTGGTGGTCATGACTGGTCCTTGCTGGAAGTGACGGGAGAGAAGGAAGAGAACGCGGCACGGGCTGACTCGACGGCGGAGGTGAGCACCGCCCGGTAGCTGAGCTTGTTCTCCGGATCGAAGAACTCCGGTCCGGCCCGCTGGATGAGTGCGGAAAAGACGGTGGCGACTGCAGTGACCTGGGGATCGCCGGGATCAAGGTGCTCGCGCCGGGCAATAAGCCCGCGCAGGCGCTCGTCCGCTTCCCGCGTGCCCTGCATAAGTTTCAGGACGAGCCGCGGTTCGGTGGACAGTGCGTCCTTGAGCTGGGCAAGCTCTGCCCGGGAAACGGCCATCGACTCCATGTAGGCCACGGAGAGGTCCACCAGGTCCTGGAGCAGGGTTGGTGTAAGTCCGTGATCCGCGGACCCCGCGGCGACAAACGGACCGGTAAGTTCCTCTGGCAGGGTGGCGGGGGCACCAAGTACGGCGTCTTCCTTGGCCGGGAAATAGTTGAAAAAGGTGCGGCGGGAAATGCCCACCTGGTCGCACAGTTCCTCCACCGTGAAGCCTGCCAGCCCGTGTTCGGCGGTGAGGGCCCGTGCTGCGCTGGTGATGGCACTGTGGGTGGCAGCCCGTTTGCGCTCCCGGAGCCCGCCGTCAAAAGCTGCACTATTCTTCACGAAGTAAACTTTTGCACGCTGCGGAGCTTAGTGCAAACAGGTCATCGATGCCGTAAAAACTGGCAGCAAAAAGGGGCCGCCGGCAACCCGGCGGCCCCTCATTGAATCCGAAAGACTAAGCCTGCGGGGGCTTGGTCATGGAGAGGACGTCCAGAGCGGCGTCGAGCTGTTCCTCGGTGACCTCGCCGCGCTCGACGAAACCGAGTTCGACGACGGCCTGGCGGATGGTCTTGCCTTCCTTGACCGCGAACTTGGCGATCTTGGCGGCGTTCTCGTAGCCGATGTACTTGTTCAGCGGAGTAACGATCGAAGGGGAGGCCTCGGCGAGGTAGCGGGCACGCTCCACGTTGGCTTCGATGCCGTCGATCATCTTGTCCGCCATGATCACGGAGGAGTTGGCCAGCAGGCGGATGGACTCGAGCAGGTTCGAGGCGATGACGGGGATGCCGACATTCAGCTCGAAGTAGCCGAACGTACCGGCCCAGGCGATGGCGGCGTCGTTGCCCACAACCTGTGCGGCAACCTGCATAACGGCCTCGGAGATGACCGGGTTGACCTTGCCCGGCATGATCGAGGAGCCCGGCTGCAGGTCGGGGATGGCAATTTCGCCCAGGCCGGTGTTGGGGCCGGAGCCCATCCAGCGCAGGTCGTTGGCGATCTTGGAGAAGGACACTGCAATGGTGCGCAGCATGCCGGAGACCTCAACGAGGGCGTCGCGGTTGGCCTGGGATTCGAAGTGGTCCCGGGCTTCGGTCAGCGGCAGGCCGGTGTCGGCAGCGAGCAGTTCGATCACACGCTGCGGGAAGCCGGCCGGGGTGTTGATGCCGGTGCCGACGGCGGTGCCGCCCAGGGGAACCTCGGCAACGCGGGGCAGGGAGGCCTGGATGCGCTCGATGCCGTAGCGGACCTGTGCGGCGTAGCCGCCGAATTCCTGGCCCAGGGTCACCGGGGTGGCGTCCATGAGGTGCGTGCGGCCGGACTTGACGACGTCCTTGAACTCTTCGGCCTTGCGCTCCAGGGAGGCAGCCAGGTGCTCCAGTGCCGGGATCAGGTTGTTGATCAGGGCGGAGGTGGCGGCAACATGCACGGAGGTCGGGAAGACGTCGTTCGAGGACTGCGAGGCGTTGACGTGGTCGTTCGGGTGAACAGAGGTCTCGCTGCCGGCAGCCTTCAGGGCACGGGTGGCGAGCTCCGCCAGGACCTCGTTGGTGTTCATGTTCGAGGACGTGCCGGAACCGGTCTGGAACACGTCGATCGGGAACTGGCCGTTGTGCTTGCCTGCTGCCACTTCGTCAGCAGCAGCAGCGATCGCCTTGGCGCGCTCGTCGTCGAGCACTCCCAGTTCTGCGTTGGCGGTTGCGGCAGCCTTCTTGATGCGGGCCAGGGCTTCGATGTGCGCGTCATCCAGCGGCTTGCCGGAGATCGGGAAGTTCTCGACGGCGCGCTGGGTCTGGGCGCGGTAAAGGGCGTTTACCGGGACGCGGACCTCACCCATCGTGTCATGTTCAATGCGGTATTCAGCGGAGTTGGAAGTCATGGCTACCAGCCTAGTCGGCGCGCCCGCCGGCGCTGAAACGCGTGTCGGATTGGGGCGGGCAGCCTGGCCCTGCTATCCGGCTGCGAGGTCCGGAGCGCCGGCTTCCAGCTGGCCGATGCTGGACACCAGGTCCGCCCGGCCTTCAGCCAGCCGGTAGGAGAGCCCGACGACGGCGGTCGACCCGGAAGCGACGGCGTCGGAAATCAGGCGCGAACTTTCCACCAGGCGCTCAGCTGTCTGCCGCGTGTGCTCCACAACCATGTCGTTGACATCCTCGAGGCCGTTCCGGCGCGCAGCGAGGACGGACGGGGTAATCCGCTCAACCAGGTTGCGCACGTAGCCCGACGGCATTGAACCGGTGTCCACCGTGTGCTTGGCGGCCGTCACCGCACCGCAGCTGTCATGGCCCAGGATTACGATCAGCGGAACGCCCAGGACGCCGACGCTGTACTCGAGCGAGCCCAGGACGGCGTCGTCGGTGACCTGCCCGGCGGTGCGGACCACAAAAACGTCGCCCAGCCCAAGGTCGAAGATGATTTCAGCGGCCAGCCGGGAGTCCGAGCAGCCAAATATGACCGCGAAGGGATTCTGCTCGTTGACCAGGGAACTGCGGCGCGGGGCATCCTGGTTTGGATGCCGTGAAGCGCCGGAGACAAAACGCTCGTTTCCTTCTCGGAGCCGCTGCCATGCTTCGGCCGGCGTCAGGGGAGCAGTAAGGGGGCTGTTCAATTCGGTCACTGTTCAAGAATACGGCGCATTGGGAGCCGAACCGTTCCTGCACTGCTTGTGTTACCGCCGGAGTTCCACCCGCGGCGGGAGTCCCTGCTACTGCTGCTGGGTATTGATGTCGGCCAGCACTGCTTCGGCCAGTTCGTCCACAGTTGCCAGGTCCGCTTCGGAACTGAGGATCACGGTCATGCCGTTGACCTCGGTGACTAGGTGGCCTTCTCCGTTGGCGCTGTCCCGCAGCTGCCAGGTGGCACCGCCTGCGGTGCGCTCACCTGCCACCAGTGAATCCTTGGTGGTCTGGGAGATCCATGTGGGGTTGGCTGTATTGGTCTGGGTCAGCCGGATGAACTGGGTGTCCGGAGTGAGATATCCCACTTCCCAGGTCGGGACTCCGGTGTTGACGCCGGAATCCCAGCGGGCGTAATTGGCGGTCCAGCCCTCGGGCAGATCCGGAGCCAGCGGCGGGTACCCGGCGTCGTCGGCTGCTTCCGAGGCAATTGCCTGGACATCCACGTTGCGCGGCTGCATCTTCTGGTACGGGTTCAGCAGCACCGGCACCAGTACGATCGCCAGCGTGATTCCGGTGGCGATAAGCATTCCAATGACCGTCGCGTTGGCGCGCTTGGCCTGCTTTGCGGTCAGGGTAGGGGTAACGGGCTCTTCGGGCTGCTGCTGCTCACTCACTCTTCCATGATCGCCTATCCGGGGCGGCAAGTCCTATTCGCGCACAACGGGACACCGGCGGCGCATGGGGCCCTGTGAATTCCAAATTGCCCGGTGCCAGCAGTGGCGCCGGCCACTTGGCGACTATGATCAGATCAAGGAACAGCAGGCGGCGTACTGTTCGGGACCCAGTTCCGGAGAGTTCTGCCCGAATTTCAAAGATGAGGTTAGACGTGTCCCAAGGTGCCCAGTATTCAACTCTTTCACCCGCGCTGGCAGTCGGCGACGACGAGCCGGACCGCAACCTCGCGCTGGAACTTGTCCGCGTAACTGAAGCCGCCGCCATTGCAGGCGGACACTGGGTTGGCTTCGGCGACAAGAACGCCGCTGACGGCGCGGCAGTGGACGCCATGCGTTCGCTGATCTCCACCGTCCACTTCAACGGCGTTGTGGTCATCGGTGAGGGCGAGAAGGATGAAGCGCCCATGCTTTACAACGGCGAGCACGTTGGCGACGGAACCGGGGCGCTCTGCGACGTGGCAGTGGACCCGATCGACGGCACCCGCCTGACCGCCCTGGGTATCAACAATGCCCTGGCCGTACTGGCAGTCGCCGAACGCGGAACCATGTTCGATCCCTCCGCAGTGTTCTACATGGAGAAGCTGGTCACCGGGCCCGAAGCCGCAGACATGGTGGACCTCCGCCTGCCGGTCAAGCAGAACCTGCACCTGATCGCCAAGGCCAAGGGCAAGAAGATCAACCAGCTCAACGTCATGATCCTTGAGCGCGACCGGCACAAGCCGCTGGTCCAGGAAATCCGCGATGCCGGTGCGCGTACCCGGATGCTGATGGACGGCGACGTCGCCGGCGGCATTGCAGCAGCCCGCGAGGGTACCGACGTCGACGCCCTGATGGGTATTGGCGGCACGCCTGAGGGCATTATCACCGCCTGCGCGGTCAAGACCCTTGGCGGAGTCATCCAGGGCCGCCTGTGGCCGACCTCGGACGAGGAAAAGCAGAAGGCCATCGACGCCGGCCACGACCTGGACCGGGTGCTCTCCACCAACGACCTGGTTACCAGCGACAACTGCTACTTCGCAGCTACCGGCATCACCGACGGCGACCTGGTGCGCGGCGTCCGCTACAAGAAGGACCGGGTGCTCACCCAGTCCATCGTGATGCGTTCCAAGTCCGGGACCATCCGCATGGTTGACGGCGAGCACCAGTCACACAAGTGGGAGTCCTACGCCCGGCTTCGCTAGGCGGGAATTCGCCCCTAAGGCATAAGCAAAGGGAGGGTCCGGCATCCGGACCCTCCCTTTCGTTTGCCTCCTGCCCGGAGTTATCAGTGATCAGCCACGGCTCAGCCCCGGCGGATTGCTGCCACTCGAGCGCCGGCCGTCGCGATCACTACGATGGCGGCTGCCGCTGCCGCCGCGACTGCGGTGGGAGTGGAGAGCAGTTCGCCGTTTACCCGGGAAACAGCGATCCAGGACAGGCCCCAGGCCAGAGCCGCCGCGGGAGCAAGGCGTCCTCGGCCGTAGAGGGCCAGCCCAACACCCACGGCTGCCGCTGCGGCCAGCACAATGAAGGCCCAGATAACCGGGTCCAGGCCGAATCCGTTGAAACCGCCGGAGGTCAGTGCTGAAGCAATGTTGGCGCAGATCGCCACGCAGACCCAGCCGAGGTACAGCCCCAGCGTGCCGTCCACAACGACGGCGCCCAGCAGGCTGTCCGGACGGCTGCGGGAGTAGCGCTTGAAAATGATCGCCAGAACCACCAGCAGTGCCGCGATCACCACAACGGAGAGGGGGACGGATCCTGCCTGCACACTCAGGATCCAGGCCGCGTTCAGGATCAGGGACGCGGCCACCAGCCAGCCCAGGCTGCGCTGGCGGGGCGTAGCCCGCTGGGAGGGGAACCACTGGTAAATGGTGTAGGCGCCCAGGCCGGTGTAGATCACGGACCAGATGGAGAACGCCGGGCTGGCAGGGGCAAGGTAGGTGGCGTCAGCGCTCAGCGCCCCGCCGGCGGCTTCGGCGATGCGGGTGCCGCCGAAGACCCCGACGCCGATCACCGATCCGATGATGCAGACGATGAAGGAGACTGTGACCGTCAGCTGCCGGGCCAGGTCGCTGCGCTGATAGGAACCCGCGACCGCCGGATCCGCAGGCGAATGACTGGATGTGTTGGGAGTCGAAGTAGCCATATTCGAGCGTAACAAAGCCTGCTTACTAATTTCCCGGGTATTTTCCGGTCCGTGGGTTTCGGCTCTATAACATCCGTGCGAGATCCCGTGCGTTCGGAGGCGGTGCCGGCTTCCACGTAGGCTAGTTGATATGACATTGAGCGTTACTCCCTGCACCGATCCGTCCCGCTGGAACGGCTTCGTTAACCAGTTCAACGGGCACCCGCAGCAGCTGTGGGGCTGGGGCAAGACCAAGGCGGAACACGGCTGGAGCGCGGAGCGGCTCCTGCTTTCCGACGGCGGGCAGGTGGTTGGAACGGCGCAGCTGCTTCTCCGGCGCCTGCCTTTCCCGTTCCGCGCACTGGCGTACATCCCGCGCGGGCCGCAGGGGGAACCCGGACGCGAAACGCAGCTGCTTGACGCCGTCGCCGGCTATGCCAGGGACAAGCATCATGCCGTGGCGCTGACCACCGAACCGGACTGGGAAGCTTCCTCCGACGCTGCCGGCCTGCTCCCCGCCGCCGGTTTCCGGCAGAGCACGAACACCATCCTGATCCCGCGCACGCTGATCCTGGACCTTCGCCTCAGCGAGGAGGATCTGCTGGCCGCGATGAGCAAGAAGCACCGCCAGTACATCCGGAAATCCGGCAGGGAAGCGCTGGAGTACCGCGCGGTGCGCCGGGAAGAAATCCCGCAGTGCCTGGCGGTGTACAAGCAGACCGCTGAGCGGGCCGGCTTCGGTATCCACGAAGACGGCTACTACCTGGACATCTTCGACAACCTCGGTGCTGATTCGCCCGTCTACGCAGCCTTCAAGGGCGATGACGTGGTGGCTTTCCTCTGGCTTTCGGCCAGCGGCTTCACCGCATTCGAACTGTACGGCGGCATGAGCGAGGAAGGCGAACGCCTGCGCGCCAATTACGCGCTGAAGTGGCTGGCCATCCGCGAGATGAAGGAACGCGGTATTACCCGCTACGACTTCAACGGCCTGCTCAACGACGGGGTATCCAAGTTCAAGATGGGCTGGGCCCAGCACGAGGACCTGCTGGCAGGAACCTGGGACAAGCCGCTCTCCCCGCTCTATCCGCTGTACAACTCCGCCCTCCCGCTGGCCAAGACGGCGCTGCGCAAGGTTCGCGGAGCTGTTGCCGGTGTCCGGGAACGGCTGGGCCGGTAGATTCCAGCTCCGGCACATCCCGGCCGCCGCGTATCCCGGCCGCCGCGTCTCCCGGCCGGGCGTAACCGCCCGGCTGGGAGACGCGCTAAAGCTGCAGGGTCGGCGCGTCCGGATCCGCTGCCGGGGCAAGCGAACCGGCAGTAACGGCGAAAGCCAGCGCGCCGTCGTCGTGCTGGGCTGAGTGGGACGCGAGTTTGGCGATCACCGGCGCCTCATCGGCGCCGATAAATGCGCAGTCGCCCGGATTGAGGATGAGATCCTGTTTTGGGGAGTCCAGCACCAGCGAGCCGCGCAGTGCCATGACGAGGGTGGGCCCGTTCTGCAGCAGGGGCACATCCGCGGCTGACATGCTGCCGGGCTCCGCGCTTTGTGCGAGTTCAAGGCGCTGCAGTGAGAACTCTGAGAACGGCGGACGGTAGATTTCCTGGCCCAGGCCTGTGCGCTGTGCCTGAAGGCGGGGGACGCCCAGCGCCTGGAAGTCGATGGTTTTCAGCAGCTCAGGCAGGTCAATGTGCTTGGGCGTCAGGCCGCCGCGCAGCACATTGTCCGAGGAAGCCATGACCTCTACGCCCAGGCCGCGCAGGTAGGCGTGGACGTTTCCCGCGGGAAGGTAGATCGCTTCGCCGGGGGAGAGGGAAGCCCTGTTCAGCAGCAGGGAAATCAGCACGCCGGGATCACCGGGGTAGTAGCCGTGAAGTTCATCCAGCTCAGCGATTGCGGGGTCCAGCTCGGATCTCTCCGCGGCGTCGAGACTGCGCACTGCGTCCGCGGCGGCCGCAACCGCTTCACGCACGTCGTCACCACCGCTGATGAGGCGGCGGAAAACCCCCTCCAGCCGTTCGGCTTCCGGACGTCCGGACTCGAGGTCCGAGGCTGTTTCGCTGAAGAGCGCGGGTACCGGCTGGCCGGCTGCGTCCACCAGCCGCGCCACGGAGCGGAACAGCCGGGCCGAATCGTCCGGCTCCCGGAAACCGCAGAGGGCCTCGAAATCAGTGAGCGCGAAGATCATCTCCGGCTTGTGGTTCTCATCCTTGTAGTTCCGGTCCGGTGCAGAGCGGTCGACGCCGGCGGCCTCCTCGGCCGCGAATCCTGCCGCGGCCTGTTCGCGTGTGGGATGAACCTGGAGCGAGAGCGGCGAGCCGGCGGCGAGGACCTTGGCAAGGAACGGCAGGGCAGGGCCGTGGACTGCCACCGTTTCACGGCCCAGCATCAGCTCCGGATCCCTGGCAATGAGCTCATCCAGGGTGGCCGCCTCCCCGCCTTTGGTGAGGACGGGAGAGGGAGCTGCGGGGTGGGCACCGAACCAGAGCTCGGCTTCCGGTTCGCCGCTGGGGTCGCGGCCGAAGAGCTCAGCCATGGCTGTACGGGATCCCCAGGCATAGGGGCGGAGGGTGCCGGAAAGCAGGTACATGTTTCTCTCTTCGGTGCCGTTCAAGCTGCGGACCGGTTACCTGGGCCCGCAGCTTTTGGAGGAGGTCGTCCTGGTCAGCCTGCGCTGCAGACGCCGTTGTTGTCCAGCAGCATGCTCAGCGTAGCCGTGTCCCCAATAGTGGCGAGTTCCTGAAGATACTCTTCGGTGATTTCCGGCTGGGCCGGCGCCGCCGGCTCGGGGACCTCAGGTTCCGCGGGAGCCTGCTGGCTGTCGGGGTTCTCCGGGCTGTCCTGTCCGATTGCACCGTCCTCGACGGGGGCCGGGGCCTCCTGCTCGGCTGTGGCTTCGGCCGCGGCGTCGGTCTCGGCGAGCATTTCCTGCACCCTGGCGTGAATGAGGGCGAAGTCGGGATAGGTGACAAAGTTGTCCGCTGCGGTGCCGAAGTCGGGAGGACCGATGGTCATCCGTTCCACCTCGTGGTTCTTGGACTTCAGGGCGAGGTCAACAAAGCTGCCCAGCTGGTCCTGCGGGATGTCTGTATGGACTACCTGCTCACCGGCGGAGGCAATTGCCTGGAAACGGGTGAGCAGCGTCGCCGGGTCCAGCTGTGCAACCATCGCCTGCTGCACACACTGCTGCCGGGCGATGCGGTGGTAGTCAGTGACGAACTCGCGCGAACGGGCATACCAAAGCGCCGTGTAGCCGTCCATGGTCTGCAGGCCGGGGGCAATCCATCCGTCCGGCGGATAGTGCCGGTTGGTGCCCGGGATTTCAGCGGCGGTGATGGGAACCCATCCTCCGACGTCGATCTTCACGCCGCCCATGGCATCAATCAGGGAGGAGAAGCCCTCCATGTCCACGATCACATAGGACTGGATTTCAAGCCCCAGGATGCCGCCGGCGGCATCCATCATTGCTTCCGCTCCAGGATCCTCCGAACCCGGGTAAAGGTCCGGGTACTGCTCGGTCACTACGGGGTAGAGGCTGTTCAGGATGCACTCGTCGCCGCAGCTGTAACCGTCGGGAAAGACCTGCCAGAGCGGGGAGTCCTGCGTGAACCGGGCGTTCTGGAAGTTCCGCGGAAGGCCAAAGGTGACGATCTGCCCGGTGTCCGCGTCGACGCTGAACACGGACATGCTGTCCGGCCGGAGGCCTGTGCGGTCGGCGCCGGCGTCTCCGCCGAGGAGCAGGAAGTTGTAGCGGCCGTCCACCGGGTCAAAGGCGGGCCCGGAAGCGAAGATGCTGTCGAAGGTCTGCCGGCTGACGTTCAGCAGCCAGGCTCCGTAACCCAGCCCGCCGCTGGTGAGTGCCATCAGCACGACCATGGCGGCTGCCACTGCCGGACGCACGTTCCGTTCCAGCAGGGGCGGGCGGATGATGCGGAAAGTGTTGAGGAAAAGCAGCGCCCAGCCCACGGCCAGCAGGGCCAGGACTGCCATGATCAGGAAGGAGCCCCAGTTGTTGGTGAAGATATTCACCAGCAGGATCCTGTTGGTCAGCGCCAGGACAGCCACGGCAATGACTGCCGCCCAGACCAGGAAAGTAACGCGCAGGGCCGTGCGGCCCAGCCGCCGGTCCCCAGCCACAATCTGTGCTGACCCGGGCAGTACCAGGGTTAGGAAGAGCAGCAGGAAAGCGCGCCTGTTGCGCAGCCGCGGCGATGCGGACTGGGGGTAGCGGACCGGGTCGGTGTACACGGAACCCGCTGCTGAAGCCGCTGTCCTGCTCATCCGGGGCCTATGCGCTTTCCGGTACCGAAGTGCGCAGCCGGGCGCCCTTGGCCATGGCGGTCTGGCGCAGTTCGCCCGCGAAGTCGATCAGTTTCTGCTGCAGGCCCGCGGCAAGGGGATCGGTGCCGGCAGCAAGCATGCGCACGGCGAGCAGGCCGGCATTGCGGGCGCCTCCAATAGACACTGTTGCTACCGGAACGCCGGCCGGCATCTGCACGATCGAAAGCAGCGAATCCATGCCGTCCAGGTACTTGAGCGGAACGGGAACCCCGATGACAGGCAGCGGGGTCACTGAGGCAAGCATGCCGGGCAGATGCGCAGCCCCGCCCGCGCCGGCAATGATCACACGGAGTCCGCGGCGGTGGGCCTCCTGGCCGTACGAAATCATCTCGGCGGGCATGCGGTGGGCTGAGACAACGTCGGCCTCGTAGGGGATGCCGAACTCGGCCAGTGCTGCTGCGGCTGCGTCCATGACGGGCCAGTCCGAATCGGAACCCATCACGATTCCGACCAGCGGCGTTTTGGCAGTGCTCATGCCTTCTCCTCATTAGGTTCGCGGCCATCGCGGATGATCGCTGCTGCGCGTTCGGCACTGCGCCGGACGGCCGGCAGGTCTGCCGTGTCCGTTCCGACGACGTTGACGTGGCCGACCTTGCGCCCCGGGCGTACTGCCTTGCCGTAATTATGGACCTTGGCGCTGGGTTCAGCAGCCATTGCCAGCCGGGTGCCGCGGTAAAGATCAGTGTTGTCAGCGCCAAGGAAGTTCTTCATGACCACAACGCCTCCCAGCACGCCCGTGCCGCCAAGCGGCAGTCCCAGAACTGCGCGGAGGTGCTGCTCGAACTGCCCGGTGACGGATCCGTCCATGGTCCAGTGCCCCGAGTTGTGGGGGCGCATGGCCAGTTCATTGATGAGGAAACCAGGCCCGCGGCCCGGGGTTTCGAAGAGCTCCGCAGCCATAACGCCGGTGACCCCTAGTTCGGCGGCGATTCGCAGTGCTGCATCGGCTGCGGCCGATGCAGTTTCGGGAGCGAGGTCCTGTGCCGGGGCGATTACCTCGTCACAGACACCGTCCACCTGGATTGAGTGCACCACCGGCCACGCCACGGACTCGCCCGCAGGAGTCCTGGCGACCAAAGCGGAGAGCTCGCGCGTGAAGGGGACCTTCTCTTCGGCCAGCAGCGGGGAACCGGTGAACCAGTCGGCAGCGGCGGCGGCAGCTTCGGCGTCGTCAATAATGCGCACGCCCTTGCCGTCGTAGCCGCCGCGCGGCGTTTTCAGGACCACGGGCCAGCCGGCCGCCTTGCCAAAATCAACGAGGTCGGCGACCGAAGCCACAGCCGCCCAGCGGGGGTTCGGCAGGCCCAGGCGATCGACGGCAGCGCGCATGACCAGCTTGTCCTGGGCGTGCAGGAGGGCATCAGGGCCCGGCTGCACGTTAATGCCCTCAGCTTGAAGCGCCTTGAGGTGCTCACCGGGTACATGCTCGTGGTCAAAGGTCAGCACGTCCACGCCGCGGGCAAACGCGAGCAGCGTCTCATAGTCGGTGTAGTCGCCGACTGCGGCGTGGGCTACGGCTGAAACTGCGGATACGTCCGGGTTTTCTGCCAGGACACGCAGCTCGAACCCGAGTTCGGTGGCCGCCGGGGCCATCATCCGGGCCAGCTGGCCGCCGCCGACAACGCCGATAATAGGAAATCTCACGAGTACAGGTTACCGAAACCGCGGGAACTTCCTGCCGTGTGTCGCCCGCGGAAGCGGCCGCCCCCGGGGTAATTCCCAAGATTGGCAGGTAAAGTAGGTTCTTTCTGCCGCGCCATCGCGCGGCAGCGACTTCGTCCGGCGGGGATCCCCGTGCGTACACGATTGGCCGCGGAGGGTCATGATCAGAACATTTATTTCCTGGCTCAGGGGACTGGCGTCTGCCTTTTGGCGCGAGGTAGCCAAGTTCGGCACTGTAGGTGCCGTCGCTTTTGTGGTGGACAACGGCCTGACCTGGATCTTCATGCACTCGGTCATGGAAGGAAGCCCGGCCAAGGCACGTTTCGCGGGCGCCACCATCGCTACCCTCTTTTCCTGGGTTGCAAACCGGTGGTGGACCTTCCGCCACCGCAGGCAGTCGAACGTGGCCCGCGAATTCGGGCAGTTCATCCTCATCAACGGCATCGGGATCGTCATTTCCACCGGCTTCACCTGGATTGCCCGCTATCCGATGGGTATCACGGACAACGGAACTCTGTTCATGGCCGGTGTCATAGGCATCGGTGTGGCCACCGTGGTCCGGTTCTTTGCCTACCGGTACTGGGTCTTCAACAACTCAGCCAGCGAGGCTGAAGCTGACGAACGTGCCATGGAGCTCACCGTGGACCCGGCGCATACGGCCGTCCCGGAACCCGCTGCGGGGGAGGCCCCGGCGAAACCGGTCAGGCCTCAAGCCGGGCAGTAACCCTTTCTGCCTGCAGCATCCGCTCAGTGGGCTCCACCCCGTCTCCGGTGAGTACAACCGCCCCGCCGCCTGCCCAGACCGAAAGCGCCTTCGCCAGGATCCCCGCAGTTCCTGCTTCAGCCGGGAGCAGCACAACCTGCCGTCCGGTCTCCGGTGCCTCCCCGGCATCAAGACCGAACCCAAGGACCCCGGCGTCCCCCGCCACGGGCTGCGCCGGTTCGCTGCGGTAGAGCGGCCCTGCCCAGGTGTCAGCGAAGGATCGGACCTCGGCGGAGTAGTCGCTCGTCCCGGCGGGCAGCGCACCAGGCCACGCCATCGCAAGTGCCGGCAGCGCTACTGCCGCAACCAGCTCTGCGCCCTGCGGCTCAGGGTTTTCGGCCGTTACCCTTACATCCACCCCCGGCACAGCCGATAGGGCAAGTGTGCAGCCGGACTGCCAGACGGCCAGGGCCCACACCAGGGTTTTCCAGTGCGCTGGAAGATCCAGCTGCACTATGGTTCCCGGTTCGGCATCAAGTTCTTCGGTCAGATAGTTGGAAGTCTTGGCAACCCAGTTGTCCAGCACCTTGCCTGAGAGCTCGACCCGTTCGGACCCGGGACCGTACCAGATCAGGGCAGGCGAGGTTGCCTGCTCGCTGCGCAGCGTGGACAGTATGTTGGGAACTGGGTTTTCCGTCATGGAATTCGCTTTCGCTTGGAAATGGATCGTGCCTTGGCGGGCAACGCCGGCGCGTCGGGAGCAAAATTCACGGCGTGGCGCGGCGCCGTGGAACGGTTCCGACTCTATAGGATGCCGAAACAGCTTGACGTGACCGTATTACACGCGTGTAATTAGGGAACGGATTTGTTCCAGCAAACCATGACCTACATGCGTTCACAGCAGGCTGATTGTCGCCTGTGTGAAGCCAGATATCCGCTGCTGGAGCATTTACACCGGGAGGACTCCATGGGGCAAGCAGAGAAGAAGCAGGGCCGGCCGGACATCCAGGCGCAGGCCTCCAAGAGCTACGGCTCGCGCGGTGTGCCCGGTGACTGGTACGTCGATCCCGCTGATCCCGAAGCTGCGGACCGCTTCCGGGAAGGCGCAGGGAGCCTGGAAGATGCGGCTACCGCCTTCCTTGCAGCGCATGAAGCCCTTGCCGGCGGCGAGGAGCAGCGCGGGGACGAACTCCTTGATCCTCCGGTTTCGCTGTTCCCTGCCCCCGCCGAGTCCGAGCAGCGTCCCGTCTGGATCGGACTGCCCGGGATCGGAGACGGCTACGCAGACGAGAGTGAACTCGGCTGGCAGGCCGACGCCCTCTGCGCCCAGACCGACCCGGAAGCGTTCTTCCCGGAGAAGGGCGGCTCCACCCGCGATGCGAAGAAGGTCTGCGCAGCATGCACCGTACGCTCCCAGTGCCTCGAATACGCACTCGCCAATGACGAGCGGTTCGGTATCTGGGGCGGACTGTCCGAGCGGGAACGCCGGCGGCTTCGAAAGCAGGCAGTCTAATTCTTTCGCACGTCCGAGTTATTGCCGTTGTGGTCGCACACAACGGCGCCGAGTACCTCCCCGAAACACTCTCCGCACTGGCGGCACAGACTCGTCCGGCGGACTTCTGCGTCGGCGTTGACGCGGGTTCCACCGACGCCTCCGCATCCCTGCTGCAGCTGGGCCTTCCGGTGGGAAGCCCTGTTACCGGTGCGCCCGCCCGCTCCGGATTTGGTGCCGCGGTCAAGGCCGGCCTCGAGCAGCTGCCCCGCCGCACTGAGCCGGACGAAGCGGCCCAGGAATGGCTCTGGCTGCTCCACGACGATTCCGCTCCGGATCCGGAGGCTCTGGCCCAGCTTCTCCGCGCCGTTGAGCTTGCACCCTCGGTGACGGTAGCCGGCACCAAGCAGGTCGAATGGGAGAACCCGCGCAAACTGATTGACGTTGGAGTCTCCGTGAGCCGCTGGGCTGAACGGCTGACCATGATCGACGTCGACGAGCTGGACCAGGGCCAGTACGACTCCCGCAGCGACATCTTCGCGGTCAACTCGGCGGGCATGCTGATTCGCCGCGATGCCTGGGACGCCCTGGGCGGATTCGACCCCGCGCTTCCCGGCACCGGCGACGACATTGACCTTTGCTGGCGCAACCGGCTTGCGGGCCACAGGGTGGTGGTGGTGCCGTCCGCGCGAATCAGGCACGCCGGAAGCCGCCCCAACTCCGCGGCCACCGCACGGGCCGCGCGGAAGGCCGAAGTCTTCCTGCGCCTGAAACATGCCCCCGGATGGCAGGTGCCGTTCCTGGCGCTGGGCGCCGTGCTGGGCGGTTTCGGCAGGTTCTTCCTCGGCATGCTCGCCAAGGATCCGGGCTACGCCGCGGGTTCGCTGGTCTCGAGCATCGCTGCCGTGCTTCGGCCGGTGGACCTCTACCGGTCCCGCCGCCGGGCTGCGGCTACCCGGAAGCTCCCGCGCAGCACAGTCCGCGGGCTGGTCACCAGTCCCCGTGAGGTTCGAGAGCACCGCCGCTCGGTCCACGAATCCGATGCCGCGGCTAACGCCTACCGGACCGACGTGCCGTCCTCCGGACCCTCCTATGAGCCAAGCGGCGACTCCCACGACGATTTCACAGCCCTTTCCGGTCCCGGGCGGACATGGTCCGGTGCCGGAGCGCTGGCCGCCGCCCTGATTCTGGCAGCCGCGTCCCTGGCCGGGCTCCACCGGCTCGTCGGAGCGCCTGCATTGACCGGAGGGGCACTGCTGCCCGTATCCGGCACGCTTGGCGAAGTCTGGGCCAGCGCCACTGGCTGGTGGGCTGAGGTGGGCGCCGGATATCCCGGACATGGAGACCCCTTCGACTACGTTCTGTGGCTGCTCGGTGCCGCCGGTTTTGGAAATGCCAACGCTGCGGTGGTGGTGCTGGTCCTCCTGGCGATGCCTCTGGCGGGACTTGCAGCGTGGTTCGCCTCGGGTGCGCTTACCCGGCGGCAAGGCCCCCGGTTCTGGGCAGCCATGGTCTGGGGCTCGCTGCCTGCGCTCCAGGTCTCCCTGGGCGAAGGACGCCTCGGCGCGCTGATAGCCCATGTGGTGCTGCCGCTGACGGTGCTGGCCATGGCACGCGCTGTCGGCGCCGGAGCACCTGCCTCCGCGGAACGGGCGGCCACAGACCCCTCGAACGCACCTCGCAAACCCGGCGTGCACGGTGTCCCCAGCTGGACCGCCGCCGCTGCAGCGGGTTTGCTCCTCGCCGTGCTCACCGCCAGCGCCCCTGCGCTGCTGGTCCTGGGCGTGCTGCTGGTCCTGGTCCTGTCACTTCGGATGGGAACCCGCGCGCGCACCCTCTGGTGGTCGTTGCTGGCACCCGCGGCACTGCTGCTTCCCGTGGTGCTCTCTGCATCCCAAAACCTCCGTGCCGTTGCCGCTGACCCGGGCGTACCGCTGGCCTTTGAACCGGCAGCCCTGTGGCAGCAGCTGCTCGGCTACCCGTCAGCCTTCGGAATCAGTGATCCCGTTGCCGGGCTGGATTTCCTCCCGGCAGGCGGACCGTGGGCACTGGTCCTGGCCGTGATCGTCGGCGGCCCGCTGGTGGCTCTTTCAGCAGCCGGCCTGTTCCTTTCCCGGCGCAGCGGAACAGCGCGCCTGGCCTGGCTCATTGCCATCGCCGCGCTGGCCCTTGCCGCAGCTTCGGGTTACCTGGCTACCGGCAGCGCAGCAGCAGCACTGGTGACTCCGTTCCCCGGCCCGCTGGTGTCCGCGGCCGTGTTTGCACTGGTATGTGCCGCCCTGCCGGCGCTGGACACACTTCTTTCTGCACGCACATCGGACTCAGGCCAGCAGCGCCGGCCGGTTACCGCCGCCGTCGTGACCCTCGCGGTCCTGCTGGGAGCAGGCCCCGCTGCGAGCCTGGCTGCCTGGACGATTCCGCAGGCAACCGGGGCAGCAACGGCTGAGGGAAGCGGGGGAGCGCAGCCCGGCCGGCAGCTCGCCGTGCGCGCCACGGAACCCCGTGTTCTTCCGGCTACGGCCGCAGACCGGGGCAACAGCCCCGACCAGACCCGTTCGCTGGTCCTCTCCGCTGGTCCCGAAGATGATGTAACGGCGACCCTTATGCGCTCGGGCGGCAGCACCCTTGACGGCCTGAACGCCGCCTATGCCGCCCGATCGGTCCAGGGTGAGCCCGGAAGCGAGACACTGGGTGCTGACGACGAAGCCACCGCAGCGCTCCGGAACGCTGTTGCCGTGATTACTGCAGGCACAGGGGTCGACCCGCGGGAGGACCTGGCCCGCCTGGGCGTTGGATTCGTAGTCCTGCAGTCCTCGGACACCGCGGCCGAACTGCTGGCGGACCGGCTGGACGCTGTTCCGGGCCTGACCGCTGTGGGCGAAACCGGGTCCGGCTGGCTGTGGAGGGTCACCGGTGCACTCGACGATCAGGGAACCGAAACGGTTGAGGGGCAGACAGCCCGCGTACGGATCGTGGACGGGGATGGCCGGACGCTGGCGCTGGTTCCGTCCCGGGCTTCCGGCGTTGACGCGGAGATCCCGGAGGGCCCCGAAGGGCGGCGCCTCGTCCTGGCTGAGCGTGCCGATACCGGCTGGCAGGCCAGCCTGAACGGGAACCGGCTCAGCCCGGCGACCGACGGCTGGGCACAGGCTTTCGACCTTCCGCCCGAGGGCGGGAACGTCACGGTCAGCTATGGCAGCGCCTGGGGACCCTGGACCGGGATCGTGCAGGTTGTCGTGTTCGGCCTGACGCTCCTCCTGGCCATCCCGACGCCGGCCCGCTCCGGCATCATCCGGCTCCCGGGCAGGCAGGGGCCGGTCCGTTCACCGGCTCCCGCCGGGAACCATGACGGTGAACCGGACAAGGACCCGGGCTCAGGCACCGGCAAAACGAAGACTGAACCTGCCCTGACCAGGGACGGACGCACCGGGGCCCGGGCACGCCGGGACAAGCCATCCCGCGGCCGGACCCGGTCCCGGGCCTCGTCGGAGAGTAAGTCCGGAACCCCGGGCGTGCCTGCCGCCAAGAACTCGTCTGAAGGAGTGCGCTGATGGCCGAAGCCAACGAGGCCACGCGTGCCGGTAACCGGATCCGCCGGTCCGCCGGCCGGAAGGCGGCTTACACCGTTTTCTCCGGCACTGTGCTGCTCGGCGTCGCCGGAGGGCTCGTAGCCGCGTCCGCCATTGCGGCTCCGGAGCGTTCGGACCTGTCTGTGCCGCCTCCGCGGACAGAAGTGCCGGCCGGAGTCCTCACCGGAGTATGTCCCGAACCCCTGCGTCTCCTTTCCGGTAGCGGTGACGGAACCGACGCCGAGTTCAGCCCGGTTTCGGAATCAGCAGCCACCGCCGTTACCACCGCCGTGGTGGGCGGAACCGGAGCAGCGCTGCCTGCTGCGGAACTCTCCGTCCTTGGGGGAGGGGAGTCCGTTGCGGCCCTGGAACCCGGAGCCGACGTACCGCTCGCAGGAGCGCGCCTCGCCGGGGTCCTGGCCAAACAAGCGGTTACCAAAGTGACGGCCTTCGAAGCTGCCCCCAGCGGCGGGCAGCAGGCGACCGCCAATGCGGTTATGGGCTACACCGCGAACGACGGCGATCTGGCCGGGCTGGCTGCCGCGAACTGCCAGACACCGGCTAATGACATGTGGCTCGTTGGGGCCAGGACGACTGTCGGTGCAACGGCCGTCCTGCGGCTCAACAATCCGTCCGGCACGGCTGCAACCGTGGACCTGGAGATCTACGGAGCCGACGGCCGGGTGGAGACCGGCGGCAGCCGCGGAATCGTGGTTGCGCCCGGTGAGACCCGGTCCATCATCCTGGCGGGCCTGGCCTCGAACCAGGAATCCGCGGCCGTGCGTGTGCGCAGCTCCGGCGGCCCGGTCAGCGCCTTCATCGAACAGACAATTCTCCGGGGACTCACCGCCGGCGGCGTCGAAATTATCGAACCGACCGCCGCGCCGTCCCCGCGCCAGGTGATCACCGGCGTCGCGCTCCAGAAGGCTGAGGACACACGCAAACTCGCGGAGCAGGACGGCTACAGCTCTGTTTCGCCGGTGCTGAATGTTGCGGTTCCAGGAACCTCGGACGCATCGGTTCACCTGCGGGTCTTTGGCCCCAAGGGAGAGGTGGAGCTCCCCGGCGGGGGAATCTTCAGCGTTCCGGCAGGGACAGTCGGGAAGATCCCGCTGGCAGAGCTGCCCGAAGGAACCTATTCCCTGGACCTCTCAGCCGACGTGGCTGTTGCAGCTGCGGCTGTGTTCAGCCGGGGCACCGAACCGGGCGAACGTGTGGAACTCGCTGTGGCCTCCGCGGATACCAGACTGGGAAGTGAACACCTGGCGGTGGCCGTTCCCGGGGGAGATTCCTCGCTGGTCTTCACCGCCCCGGACGGGGCTGCAGAGGTCAGTGTCCGCGGAATAGGAATGAACGGGACAATCCAGGAAGCCAGGACCGTGCAGGTCCCCGAGGGCCGGACGCTCACGCTGCAGCGCGGGGACATCGGCAAGGGAGAGCTCGCAGCCGTGCTGGTGAGTGCCGCCGGAGAAGCTGTTTACGGTGCCCAGCTGGTGACCGGCGAAGGCCCCGGCATCTCTGTGCTGCCGCTTCCGGACGGGGCATCCGGAACCCGCTCGGTCCAGGTTGGCATCGGTTACTAGCCGCAGCCCCGGCACAAATGCGCTAGAGCGGGCGGAAACGGCCGTAAGTAGGGTCGATCGACTCCGGATCCAGTCCCATGAGGGACGCCAGCTGTTCTACCACGACGTCGTGGATGAGTTCGTTTACCGGAACCAATCCCCGGGCCGTTGACTCAACGGGTCGCCGGTAGATGGTGATGACGGGGGGCTTGGGGCCGTTGCCCGGAGCCGAGGCTGCGAGGGGAACGTTGCCGCCGCGCCGGACCAGGTCTTCCAGCCCGTCCGGGATCTCCTGCACAACGAACTGGTAAGACTGGATGTCCTCTCCCCACAGCCTTTCCAGCCGCTGAGCAGATTCCATGACCCAGTCATCGAACCGCTCGGCCCGCGTCCGGGAACCTGCCAGGTGTGCCGGCAGCAGTTCTCCGCGCAGTCCGCGTCCGTGCCGGTTGCGCCGTCGCCTGCGGAAGGGGCGCGCTGCAGCAGGGTCCGGCTCACCTGCGCCGGACCCGCCGTCGAGCCTTATCCGATAGGAAGATCCTGGAGGCATGGCACCTACTCTAGCCCGCACCGTCCGCCACGGGGAGCCCGTCCCGCAGGTCGCCAAGGGCCCCGGCGTGGCTGCGGTGGGAGGAGAGGGCAGCGGGGTAGAGTATTGCTCCGTGGGATCCTTACGTCTTTGTTCACGTTCAGCGTGCCGGCAGGCCGCCGTCGCTACTTTGACGTACGTTTACGCCGATTCCACCGCCGTACTCGGCCCGCTGGCCACCTACGCCGAACCGCATTGTTACGATTTGTGCGAGCTGCACGCCCAGCGGCTTACCGCTCCCCGCGGATGGGAAGTCCTCCGCCTGGATCTCGGCACGCTTCCCCGCAGCCCCGGCCCCGATGAGCTCTCCGCCCTGGTGGACGCCGTGCGGGAAGCCGAGGAACAGGCCCCTGCCGAAGAACCCGCCCGGCGCAGCGGGAAACACGCCCTGGAACCACCCGCAGACCTGGCCGGCAGCCGCCGTTCCCACCTGCGCGTGCTGCGCGAAGAAGTCAGCGAACCCAGCTGACCTGCGGCTCACGGCTTCGCACGCTATAGGCTGGAGGAATCAGCCGGGGACGAACCGCGGCCTGACCCGTCAACCGTTTCGCAAGGAAGTGCCGTAGCCATGGCTAACCTGACCGCAGATCTTTTGGACACCCTGCGCTGCCCGCAGACCCACTCCCGCCTCTTGCAGGAGGGAAACGAACTCGTTTCCTCTGCTCCGGGCCCCGATGGCAAGCCGGTGCGCTACGCCATTGAGGAAGGCATTCCGGTGCTGCTGCCGGCTGCAGGGACCACGGCCGAGAACACACCGAACTGAGGATCCAAATCCAGTGAGCATCGACTTCAAAGTAGCTGACCTGTCCCTGGCCGAAGCCGGCCGCCACCAGATCCGCCTGGCTGAGCACGAGATGCCCGGGCTTATGGCACTGCGGCGGGAGTTCGGTCCCAGCCAGCCCCTCGCCGGTGCCCGCATTGCCGGTTCCCTGCACATGACGGTGCAGACCGCTGTTCTGATCGAGACGCTGACCGCGCTCGGCGCTGAGGTCCGGTGGGCTTCCTGCAACATTTTCTCCACACAGGACGAAGCCGCCGCCGCCGTTGTGGTGGGCTCAGGTACCCCTGAGGACCCGCAGGGTGTGCCCGTCTTCGCCTGGAAGAACGAAACCCTCGAGGAATACTGGTGGACTGCAGAGCAGATCCTCACCTGGCCCGAAGGCTCCGGCGGACCGAACATGATCCTGGACGACGGCGGAGACGCCACCCTGCTGCTGCACAAGGGCGTTGAATTTGAGGCTGCAGGTGCTGTCCCGGCAAACCCGGATGAAGACGACCCGGACTACGCCTACGAGTACACGGTCATCCTGGACACCCTTCGCCGGTCACTGGCCGAGGCGCCGGGGAAGTGGACCGAAATCGCCAAGGGCATCCGCGGCGTCACCGAGGAGACCACCACGGGCGTGCTCCGGCTCTACCAGCTTGCCGCAGACGGCCAGCTGCTCTTCCCCGCGATCAACGTGAACGACTCGGTCACCAAGTCCAAGTTCGACAACAAGTACGGCATCCGCCACTCGCTGCCCGACGGCCTGAATCGTGCCACGGACACACTGATTGGCGGCAAGGTCGCCGTCGTCTGCGGCTACGGTGACGTGGGCAAGGGCGCAGCCGAAGCTCTCCGCGGCCAGGGTGCACGGGTGATCGTCACGGAGATCGACCCGATCTGCGCGCTGCAGGCGGCGATGGACGGCTACCAGGTTGCCCGCCTGGAATCAGTGGTGGGCCAGGGAGACATCTTCATCACCACCACCGGGAACAAGGACATCATCATGGCCTCCCACATGGCACAGATGAAGCACCAGGCGATCGTCGGCAACGTTGGCCACTTCGACAACGAGATCGACATGGCAGGCCTTGCCCGTGTGCCGGGGATCCGCAAGGTTGAAATCAAGCCGCAGGTCCACGAATGGATCTTCGACGAAGGCAAGGACACCCAGCGCAGCATCATTGTGCTCTCCGAGGGCCGACTGCTGAACCTGGGCAACGCCACCGGCCACCCCTCCTTCGTTATGTCCAACTCCTTCGCGAACCAGACCATCGCGCAGATTGAGCTGTTCACCAAATACGGGCAGAACAAGGAAGACGGAACGCCGGAGTATGCCAACCAGGTGTACGTGCTGCCCAAGATCCTGGACGAGAAGGTTGCCCGCCTGCATCTGGGCGCACTCGGCGTCGAGCTGAGCGAACTGACCAAGAGCCAGGCCGAGTACCTCGGTGTGGACGTGGCCGGGCCGTATAAGCCGGACCACTACCGGTACTAAGACCGAAACAGCCGCGCCGTCTCCCTGCAGGGAGACGGCGCGGCTGTTTTGTTTAGGGGTTTGTCCTGCCGGGCCGGGGCTGGCGGCCGCCGGGCCTAGCCTTCATCGGTGAACGGCAGGCGGTGCAGCCGCTGTCCCAGCTGGTCGGTCCGCCGGTGCTGGGTGCTCAGGCGGACGTAGTCGCGTTCCCTCCGCTGGGAGACGACGGCGCGCAGATAGGTTTCTGGGAGGGTGCCGGCAGGAGGCGGCGGGGAAACAAAGGCGGAGACCTCGGTAGCCAGGGAAGCAGCCATTGAGGCGCGGGCCTGGGGAGCCATCCGTCCGGACTGGGCCAGGAAGCGCGAGACCCGGCGGGACAGCGGGTCGGGCAGGCGTCCAATGTCTGCCAGGCCGGCCCACGGCTCCAGCTCCGCTGGCATTGAAACCGTTGGGGGAGGCGGAGCCTTGACCCGTTCCCGCATGGCATACGTTCCGGCCAGCATGTCACCCAGCCGCTTGGACTTCTCATTGAAGACGGCAACCACAAAAGCCAGCGAACCAGCCAGCATGTAGATTTCCAGCACGGCCAGGATTCCACGCGTGAAGGCCTGCCGGAACCGAATCGCGCCGCCGTCGTCCCGCACGATCCGCAGGCCCATGATCCACCTGCCCAGCGACTTGCCGCGGGTCAGCGTCTCCACGGTCACCGGGATCACCAGGATCAGGAGCACCACGGAAACCAGCAGCAGCGCCCGGCTCAGCGCCGGATCCAGTGCGCCCTCCAAGGCATTGCCGAGTACCAGGAAAAACAGTAGAAGCAGCACCAGGACCTGCGAAACGACGTCGATCAGGACGCTCAGCGCACGGGCCGCAAACGACGCAGGGCGCAGCTCCAGGACAACGGCCTCACCAGTCACTACCGTGCTCATGCCTGTCCTGCTCCCGCTCCGGTACCACCCTGCATCTGTCCGGACCCACTTTACCCATGCGCACCGGACGACGCCGCGGCCGGCCAGGCACCCACCAGCAGCGGCCGCTCCGGTTAGGGTGGAAGCGTGGACTTGGATGCCTTCGCCGCCGTACACAGCCAGGACTGGAAGCGGCTTGATGAACTGATTGCCCGGCGCCGCCTCAGCGGAGCCGAAGCAGATGAGTTGCTTCAGCTATATCAGCGTGCCTCCACACACCTGTCCGTGATCCGCTCCGTGGCGCCGGAAGGTGCGCTTTCTGCCGCCCTTTCAATGCGGTTGTCCCGGGCCAGGACAAGGTTCACCGGTGCCCGTTCGAACTTCTTCGAGGACCTGGCCGGCTTCTTCGTCTATTCACTTCCGGCTGCGTTCTACCGTGTCCGGATCATGACCGTGGTGATTGGAGCCGTGTTCATCCTCGTCACGGTCCTGAGCGCGCTCTGGGTGGTGAATACCCCCGGCGTGCTGGCCGCCATGGGCACCGACGCCCAGCTGCGCCAGTACGTTGAATCCGACTTCGTCAGCTACTACTCCGAGAACCCTGCGGCGTCCTTTGCCGGCATGGTGTGGACCAACAACGCCTGGATTGCGCTTCAGGCGGTGGCCTTCGGCGTCACCGGCATCTGGGGACCCTACATCCTGTACCAAAACGCCGTAGGGGTGGGCACCGCCGCGGGAACCATGGCGTCCTTTGACCAGCTGGGTGTGTTCTTCACCTACATCCTTCCGCATGGCTTTATGGAGCTGACGGCCATCTTCATCGCTGCCGCCGCCGGCCTGCAGATCTTCTGGGCCATGATTGCCCCCGGGCCGCGCACCAGGATCTCGGCACTGGCCCAGGAGGGCCGGTCTCTGATGACGGTGGCCCTGGGCCTGGTGGTGGTCCTGTTCATCTCGGGACTCGTGGAGGGTTTCGTGACCCCCAGCGCACTGCCCGCCTGGCTGCGCATCAGCATCGGTGCACTGGTCCTTGCCGCGTACTGGGCGTACACGCTGATCCTGGGAAAACGCGCCTACCAGGCCGGCCACCGGGGCGACCTGCTGGCCCGGGACGCCGGCGAAGCCACCGTCCGGTCAGCCTAGGGCGCCTGGCGAACAGAAAGCAGTTGGCAGGACTCGCCGGGTACTCCTTCGGCTCAGGGACCGGTGGCCGGTAGTGTCTATGAAGGACGAAACCGGACACACCCCCACCACACCCGGTGACTTCAAACAGGATTGGGATGAGAGACGAAGCAGTGGCAAGCCAGGACCATGACCCCACCACGGAAGGCGCCTCCACGGGCGAGACGCCGGACGGGCGCGGCACAGGCCCGTCCGACGCCAGCGAGACGATAGTCAGCGGCAGCCATGCCGCCGCCACGACCGGCGGCCCCCAGGATCCGGCCCAGCACGACGACTGGGATGCGGAGTTCGCAGGCCTGGCCGGCGCTGCCCCGGAAGATTCCAAAGCCGCGGCCGGTTCCGAAGCTCCGGACCAATCCAAAGCCGCGGCCGGTTCCGAAGCTCCGGCTGAAGAAGCGGCCGGAAAGCCGGTAGCCGGTGATTTGGAAGGTGCAGAAGGCTCAGCCGGCGGCATGGCCGCCGCGGGCAAGGATATGGCCGACGCCGGTGCCCGCCGGCGGGCAGCTGAGCCCGAGCCACTTGCCGAGACCGGCACGGGCGAAGGAGCCACCGCAGCCAAACCCGGCTCCAAACGCGACGAAGTCCCCGGCGGACATCCGTCCCTTCCGCAGCGCAGCACCCTGCCCATGCGGGCGGCAAGCACCATGCCGGACCTCAACCGGTTCAAGGGCGAGGATAAGTCTGACGCCGTCGGGAGCACGCCGGAACCGGAAGCAGAACACACTCAGCCAGCCCCGCATCCCACAGAGGCAGCGGGAGGCCCGTGGTACGGTCCCGGCGACGCCGCTGAAGCTGCCGCGCCGAAAGCCCCTGCCGCGGACCCGGTTGCAGAGGATCCCGCCATTTCGACTGAGGAAGCTGCACGCCGCAGTGCCGAGCGGGAACGCGCTGCCACAGCCAAGCCGGTTTTGGGCAGGGTTATCCAGGTGGCTATCGCCGTCTTCTTCCCGGTCATGCTCCTTGCCGCAGCCATCCGTGCCGTCGCTACCCCGCTCTTCCTCTGGGTTGAGTACAACCGGCCCGGTTTCCCGGTGGACAGCTTCGGTTTCAGCTCCGAGGACCGCCTGACGTACGGCTCCTACGCCGTGGATTACCTGCTGAACTTCGCCTCACCGCGGTACCTGGGCGACCTTGTAACGCCCGACGGCGATCCGCTGTACCTCGCCAGCGAGGTCTCCCACATGGCCGACGTCAAGACCGTGCTGACCATCGCTTTTGTCACAGCGCTGGGCATGGCCCTGCTCAGCCTTGCAGGCGGGGTGTACCTGGCCCGCCGCTGCCCGGGCGGCATCCGCCGTGCGCTGTTTGCCGGCGCCGTCGCCACGCTGGCGCTCATCGCAGGACTGCTCGTGGCCGCTGTGCTGGCCTGGGAAGAGTTCTTCACCATGGTGCACACCATCTTCTTCTCGCAGGGCAACTGGACCTTCCGGCTCGATGACACGCTGATCCGGCTTTTCCCGGCACAGTTCTGGATGGACGCCGGAGGCGCCATTGCAGGCATTGTGCTGCTGGTGTGTGTGCTGGTCATGATCTTTACCTGGCCCACCAGGAAACGCCGGGAGCGTTCCCGCCTGGCGCGCGAAGAGGCCCGGCGCCGATACCTCGAGTCACTCGAGGGGATCTAGCCGGCGCAGCGCAAAACTGCCGAGTACAAGACACAAACAACCAGTACAAGACACAAAACAAGCAGGGCCTGTATTCGACCGAATACAGGCCCTGCCTGTTTTGGGCGGGGGTGCTACTTCGTGTAGAGCTTCTCCACCTCAGCGCTGAAATCGGCGATGACAGCCTGGCGCCGGAGCTTCAGGGTGGCCGTGACGTGTCCTCCTGCCAGGGAGAAGTCCTGCGGCAGGACGGTGAACCGGCGGATCTGTTCGGCGCGGGACACCGTCGCGTTGGCGGCATCAACGGCTTCCTGGACCTGGGCCAGGACCAGGGGGTGGTCCGCCGGCGGGGTCTTAGCCGGGTCGACGCCGTTTTCACGCGACCACGCGGCCAGAGCCTCGTCGTCGAGGGTTACCAGGGCACCCACGAACGGGCGGCCTTCACCGACCACCACAACCTGGGAGACCAGCCGGTGTTCCCGGACTTTCTCCTCCAGCGGGCCGGGGGCAACGTTCTTGCCGCCCGCCGTGACCAGAAGGTCCTTCTTGCGGCCCGTGATGGTGAGGAACCCGTCGCCGTCGAGCTCCCCGATGTCCCCGGTGTGGAACCACTCACCGCTGAAAGCGGCAGCCGTGGCGTCGGGATTGCGGTGATAACCGCTGAAGACTCCGACACCGCTGACCAGGACTTCTCCGTCCTCCGCGATGCGGACTGCGTTGCCCGGCATCGGCAGGCCCACGGAACCCACACGGGTGAGGGGAATTGTGTTCACCGATGCCGGGGCGGTGGTTTCCGTCAGGCCGTAGCCTTCCAGGACGGCTATCCCGGCACCCCGGAAGAAGTGTGAGAGCTGGGGGCTCAGCGGACTGGCTCCGGAAATGGCAATGTCCATCTGTCCGCCGAAAGCGGCGCGGACCTTGGGATACAGGAGGCGGTCGAAGGCAGTGTGGCGCAGCCTCAGGGCCAGGGACGGGCCGCGGCCGCCGCGCGCTTCACTGTCCAGTGCGCGCGAGTACGCAACGGCAGTGGCAGCGGCAGACTCAAACAGCTTGCCCTTTCCTGCGGCCTGGGCCTTCTCTTCGGCTCCGGCATAGATTTTCTCGAAGACCCGCGGCACCGCGAGCAGGAACGTCGGCCGGAAGGTACGCATATCCTCGGCCAGGGCAGCGGCTCCGGAGCTGTGGCCCACCGTCACTCCGGCGGCGAGGCAGCCAACCTGCACTGCGCGGGCCAGGACATGGGCCAGGGGCAGGAACATGAGTGTCCGGGCACCCGGGCGTTTCAGCATTTCCGGCAGCAGCTCAATGACATTGACGGCGAACAGGGCGAAGTTGCCATGGGTGATGCCGCATCCCTTGGGCCTGCCGGTGGTCCCGGAGGTGTAGACCAGGGACGCGGTGTCGCTCAGGCGCCGGGAGGAACGGACCGCTTCGAGTTCCGCATCCGTTACTCCGGTACCGGAGGCCGCCAGAGCCGAAAGCGAATCGGTGCTGTTTCCGCCCGTGAGCATCCAGACCTGCACCGAACGCTCGGCAGCCGCAGCACCGGCAGCAACAACGGCGGCCTTGTTCCCGTCACCGGCGAAGACGATCCGCGCGCCGGAGTCGGACAGGATCCACTGGACCTGGCTGGGGGAGGACGTCTCGTAAATGGGAACCGTCACGGCACCGGCGAACCAGATGGCCAGATCCACAACGGTCCATTCGTACCGGGTTCCGGACATAACCGCGACGGTGTCACCGGGACGGACGCCCTGGGCGATGAGGCCCTTGGCGGTCTCGGTGACCTGCGCCAGGAAATCGGCCGCGCGTACGTCTTCCCATTCGGCACCGTTCTTCCTGGCATACAGCGCCAGATCCGGGGTCCGGGCAGCCGTAGCCAGAAGCAGATCGGTGATATTGGAGTCTTCCGGGAGCTCCACGAATAATCCGGTGGAGGATTCGCGCACGGGACCTCCCTTTCTGTGCGAGCACATTGCGTTGAGACCTAGATCCAGCTCGGCATCCAGATGCGGAGCCGCCAATCAGAATAGGGGATGATTTCCGCCGTCCAGACTGGATAGAAGAAAGCCGAGACAAGAACCACAGCCAGCAGGAACAGCGCTGTGATAAGTGCCCCGCGACGCCTCCGCAGCGGTGGATCAGCTGCCCGGCCCAGAACGAGGCCCAGGGTGAAAGTCAGCGCCAGGACCAGGAACGGCAGGAAAGAGACGGCATAGAAGTAGAACATGGTCCGGTCCGGAAAAGCGAACCATGGGAGGTAGCCGGCAGCAATGCCGGACAGTACCGCGCCGGCACGCCAGTCCCGGCGGCCCAGCCAGTAGGCCAGCAGCACACCCAGGCAGAGCAGAGCAGCCCACCAGATCAGGGGGTTGCCCACAGACGTGATGGCGGAGGTGCAGGTGTCCGCGCCGCAGACGGCGCCGTCCGGACTCTCATAGAAGAAGGACGTAGGGCGGCCCAGGAACAGCCAGGTCCAGGCACTGGCCTCATAGTTGTGTTCCGAGCTCAGCGAATTGTGGAAGCTGTAGGCGCTGCGGTGGTATTCGGCCAGTGACCGGAGGGGATCCGGGACCCAGCCCAGCGCCCCTGCCGGGTTGGATTCCGCCCATTGCCTCCCGTAGCCCCCGCTGGAGACAAGCCAGCCGGTCCAGGTGGCCACATAAGTGCATGCTGCCAGCGGAATGAGGGTGAAGAAGGCAGGGACGCCGTCCTTGAGCAGCCCTGCGGGCCAGTTCCGGATTCCCGCGGTCCGCCGGGCGCTGACGTCCCAGAGCACAGTCATCAGGCCGAAGACGGCCACAAAGGCCAGTGCCGACCATTTGGTGCCGACTGCAAGCCCCAGGCAAACTGCCGCAACGAGCCGCCAGGGCCGCCAAAGCAGCCATGGGCCGGTCCGCAGCACCGCTGCATCGGGGATGCTGCCCGGGGGCCGGGCCAGCTTCCGCGCCAGTCTGCGTCTGCCGTCGTCGCGGTCCAGCAGCAGGGCACCGAAGGCAGCCAGCAGCCAGAACGTCAGGAAGATATCCAGCAGGGAGGTGCGGGAGAGGACAAGATGGTGACCGTCGACGGCGAGCAGCAGCCCGGCCACTCCGCCAAGCAGCGGCGACTTAAACAACCGGTAGGCGATCAGCGCCAGCAGGAGGACTGTCAGGGTGCCGGTCAGGGCCGCTGAAAACCGCCAGCCGAAGCTTGAATCGCTGCCAAACAGGGCCATGCCGAAGGCGATCATCCATTTGCCCACCGGAGGATGCACTACATATTCGGGGCCTTCCAGCAGTACGTCCTGCCGGCCGGAGGTGAAGGATTCGTTGGCGCCGTCGGGCCAGGCCCGTTCATAGCCGGAGACCAGATAGGAATAGGCGTCCTTGACGTAATAGGTTTCGTCGAAGACCAGAGTGCCCGGCTCATCCAGCCGGACAAAGCGCAGGACGCCGGCCAGCAGGGCCGCACCGAGTGCCGCGCCCCAGGCCCAGTAGCGCGACGGAAGTGCGGCACCCAGGAGCCGCTCACGAAGGGACTGTTCGGTGAAAGCCTGTGCCGGTGCCTGAACCCGGGCTGCCCTCTCGGGGGCCGGGGCAGAAGGCAGGGACACGGTCACGCGCTCAACTCTATAGCCTGTCGCGTAGGGTTGAAGGGTGAACTTCAGCAATAACGACTCCCCGGAACCCACCAGTGCTGACCGCGCGGACTCGGGGCGGGGGGCCGGAGCAGGGCAGATCGTTCTGGCGGCGACGCCCATCGGGAACATGGGTGACGCGACGGTCCGCCTGATTGACCTGCTGCAGCACGCCGATGTCATTGCTGCCGAAGACACCCGGCGGCTGCACCGCCTGGTCAGTGCGCTGAAGATCAGCACCACCGGCCGGATCATGAGCTACCACGAACACAACGAACAGTCCCGCACCCCGGAACTGCTGGAACTGGTGCGCGGCGGAGCCACCCTGCTGATGGTCACCGATGCCGGCATGCCTTCGGTCTCGGACCCCGGGTACCGGCTGGTTGAGGCGGCAGCCGCAGAGGGCATCGCCGTGACGGCAGCGCCCGGACCCTCGGCCGTCCTGACGGCCCTGGCCCTTTCCGGCCTGCCAACGGACCGTTTCTGCTTTGAGGGGTTCCTTCCCCGCAAGTCCGGCGAACGGGCATCACGGCTGTCTGAGCTGGCGGGGGAACAGCGCACGATGGTCTTCTTCGAAGCCCCGCACCGGCTTGAAGCGATGCTCCGTGCATTGGACACGGCGTTCGGAGGGGACCGGCCAGCCGCCGTCGCCCGTGAACTCACCAAGCTGCATGAACAGGTGCTGCGTGCGCCGCTGCGCGAGCTGCTGGAATGGGCTGAGGCAAGCGAAGTGCGCGGCGAGATTGCCGTGGTGGTCGGAGGTGCCGGCGAAGCGGCTCCGGAGGCTCCGGAAGACCACGTTGGCGCTGTCAACGAGCTGATCGCGCAGGGCTCCCGCCTGAAGGACGCCGTAGCAACAGTGGCCAGTGACGCCCGCATCAGCAAGCGGGAGCTTTACGCTGCAGTCCTCGCGGCCCGCGGCAGCAAGTAGCTTTCGCGGGCCCTGGCCAAGTGCACAGGGGATGGTGCATGTCATTGTGCAGCGGTGCATTTACACTGGTCGGCGCTGCCTTTACGGTGAATTCAGCACCGGGCTGATTGTGATCCGGAAAACCCGCACACTTTGGAGGCACACCCATGGCTGTTAGCGCTGAACGCGAAGCCGAACTGCTGGCGCAGGTTCCCACCGGACTGCTGATCGACGGAGAGTGGCGCGAGGCCGCCGGCGGCAAGACCTTCGAAGTCGAGGATCCGGCAACAGGCAAGGTCCTGCTGAGCATCGCCGACGCGAGCACAGAAGACGGCGCCGCTGCCATGGACGCAGCCGCCGCAGCCCAGGAGTCCTGGGCAGCCACCCCGCCGCGTGTCCGCGGCGAAATCCTGCGCCGTGCGTTCGAGCTTGTCACCGCCCGTGCGGAGGACTTCGCACTGCTGATGACGCTGGAAATGGGCAAGCCACTGGCCGAAGCCCGCGGCGAAGTGGCCTACGGTGCCGAGTTCCTGCGCTGGTTCTCGGAAGAAGCTGTCCGCGTAACCGGCCGCTACGGAACTGCTCCGGACGGCAAATCCCGCATCATGGTCACCAAGAAGCCGGTTGGTCCCTGCCTGCTGATCACGCCGTGGAACTTCCCGCTGGCCATGGCCACCCGCAAGATCGCTCCCGCGGTCGCCGCAGGCTGCACCATGGTGCTCAAGCCGGCGAAGCTCACTCCGCTGACCTCGCAGCTGTTCGCAGCCGTCATGATGGAAGCCGGCCTCCCCGCTGGCGTCCTGAACGTCGTCTCGACCACGAAGGCAGGCGAAGTCACAGGTCCGATCATGCAGGATGACCGACTGCGCAAGGTTTCCTTCACCGGTTCCACACCCGTGGGCCAGGGCCTCATCCGGGACGCCGCAGACAAGGTCCTGCGTACTTCCATGGAACTGGGCGGCAACGCCCCGTTCCTCGTCTTCGAAGATGCGGACATCGACAAGGCCGTTGAGGGCGCCATGGCCGCGAAGCTGCGCAACATGGGCGAGGCCTGCACGGCTGCGAACCGCTTCATTGTCCACGAGGACATTGCGGACGAGTTCTCCGAGAAGTTCGCTGCCAAGGTCAGCGCCATGACCACCGCACGCGGCACCGAAGACGAATCCAAGATCGGCCCGCTGATCGATGCCAAGTCCCGTGACAAGGTGCACTCCCTCGTCGAAGACGCGATCGACGCCGGTGCCACCGCCGTTGTTGGCGGCTCACCGGTGGATGGTCCGGGCTACTTCTACGCTCCCACCGTGTTGAAGAACGTTCCCGCAGGCGCCCGGATCCTGAAGGAAGAGATCTTCGGGCCCGTGGCTCCCGTAATTACCTTCTCCACCGAAGCGGAGGCCGTGAAACTGGCCAACGCCTCTGAATACGGTCTGATCGCCTACGTCTTCACCGAAGACCTGAACCGCGGCCTGCGGATCGGCGAAAAGCTCGAGACTGGCATGCTGGGCCTGAACGCCGGCGTCGTTTCCAACGCGGCCGCTCCGTTCGGCGGCGTCAAGCAGTCCGGCCTGGGCCGTGAAGGCGGCGACGAAGGCATCGAAGAGTACCTGTACACGCAGTACATCGGCATCGCTGACCCCACAGCGTAACTGCATAGCTGACAGCGGGTCCCGTCCGGGGAGCACAGTCTCCCTGCACGGGACCCGCTGCTTTAAGCTGCCGGTGATGCGGCGTCGGCCTGCCTCCGCGAAGAGGGCAGGAATGAAGCCGGGAAAAACCGGGCACGCAGCCGGACTCCGGTGGACACAGAGGATCGCAGGGCGCGGTGGAGCGTGTCCACGTCCGCCCAGTCTGCGGGGTTCCGGCCAGGACCATTCCGATCAGGGGAGGCAGGGCCGGCGTACGCTTCGGTCTCATAAGCGGCCCGCAGACGGGCCAGCGCAGCCGCAGCGGGCGGCGGGAAGGCAGCCTGGACGGCAAGGCGGTCTGAGTAGGAGCGGGGGCTGTCAGCCGTACGGGCACGGTAACCAAAGTCCTGGGCCAGATCAGTGACCTCCGCCCACGCCGGTGCCGCGCTGCCTGAACGGGTACTCTCCAGCCGACGCAGGGAGCTCCGGCGGCGCCGTACCGCCCACGGCGCCAGCACAGCCGCTGCGGCCACCAGCACACCGATTCCGACGCCGGCCCACGGTGCCCCGGCGGTCTCTTCCGGGTTCAGCGCCTCGGTTTGCGAACCCGGTGCGGGTGAAGCCGCCGGCGGCACAGCGGGCAGGGGATTCTGCAGTTCACGCGGATCGGCGTCGGCCTGTGCCGCGGAGGCGGCGTTCTGCTGCCGTTGGACGGCGTAGGCCGGCACCACGCCGCGGGACGGGGTGGGTTCGAACCGGACCCAGCCCACGCCTTCGAAATAGAGCTCGGGCCAGGCATGCGCGTCCCGCGCATCCACCGCGAACTCGTTGAGTTCGGTGCCGTCTTCCGACTCGATAGTCTCGCCCGTTGCCCGGCCGGGCGCGTAGCCCAGCCCCATGCGGCTGGGGATCCCTACCTCGCGGGCCATCACAGCCATGGCCGACGCGAAGTGGATGCAGTACCCCGAGCGCTGTTCAAGGAACCTCGCCAGGACGTCGATGCCATTGCCGTCGTAGCCGCCCTCGACCGGGGCCTCGAGGGAGTAGTCAAACTGGGCGCCGCGCAGATAGGACTGCAGGGCCAGCGCCTGGGCGTAGGGGGTCTCGGCGCCGGCGACAGCCTCCTGCGCAGTGTCACGGATGATCTGGGGCAGGTTGTCCGGCAGGCTGGTAAACATCGGTTCCACGGAGTCCGGGGACGCAGCAGGCAGTCCGGAGAGAGTCTCGCTGGTCACAACCGGGGTCTCACTGAGCACCCGGTAGCCGGCCCGCGGCTCGGAGCTGCCGCTGGCGGACAGGATGGTCATTGTTGCCGGGTCCCATGTCCAGGATCCGCTGAGCTCCGAGACCTCCGAGGGTGCATATGGAGCCAGCAGCCAGGGACTGGCATAACTAGGGGAGCTGACCACAGTGGTGACGGTATCCGTGGGGATAGCCGAATCCAGTGCTTCCGGCGGCTCCATCCCGGAGATCCCGGACCGCCGTTCCTGATTGCGGGGGTCCGGCGCCCAGCGGCTGCCGGAAAAGTCCTCGAGCGTGGTTGAGCGTAGGTACACCGGGCGCGTGGAATCGGTTGCGTAGGTGATCCGGCCCGTGGCCGTGGGCTGACGCAGGTCATTTCCAAGCGTGACGACCGGGTTCAGGCCCGTGGAACCGCTGAAGATGGTGAAGCGGGCACCCTGGGGGAATGCGCCGGTGGTAAAACCCGGGATTGCCAGCGAAACCAGCAGTGCGGCCACCAGCGCTGCGGCCCCGATCCCGGCTGCTCCGGCGGCTTGGGGACCCGTGGGCCGGGCAACGCTGGTTTCGGCTGAGCGGTCCCTCCGGTCCTGCCAGGTTCCCGCTGCCAGGACGAGCAGGTACCCGGCTGCTGCGGCCGTGAAACCCGCGACCCCCACACTCTGCGGCTTGATTACAGCCGGGACCAGCAGGAGGGTGAAAAGCCCCAGGCCGCTGGCAGCCGGCATGCGCAGTGTGACCGCCAGGGTATCCACCAGTACGGCGACGAGACCGACGGCGAGGCAGGCGATAAACACGACCCCCGCATCCGGGACTACGGGGATGACCTGAGTGATTACGGTGGTCTGGGCACCCGCAAGCAGCTCGCCGCCACGGGCCAGGGTCCCGCCGGTGGGAATGACGCCGAGAAAACTTTCGTCCGCGGCGAACATCAGGGTCAGTGCCATGGCCAGCGCAGCCAGCCCGGCCGCGGGAACAAGCGCAGTCGGGAACCGAAGCCACCTGGCCAGGGCGGCACCTCCGGCCACAGCACCCACCGCCATGCCCAGCGGCCAGATCCAGGCGGAGCCTTCGACGACGCCGTGGATACTCATGGCACAGAGCATTACGGCCGCTGCGGACACGGCGCCAAACAGCCATTGGGAGTTGCCGGTGCGGCGAGTCCTTATTGGCGGGCCGGCCCGGGGCGGACGCGGCGGGGCAAGTGTTGCGGTCATGGGCGGTGTCCCGGGTTCGCCAGGGAAGCGGCATGCTCGGCAGCCCCTGCCCACGCTGCCGCGACTGCTTGTGACGGGGATGCGGCAACGGCAGTCCAGCCGGCGGAACGCAGAACCGCCAGCTGAGCCGAGAGAGAGGCTGGGCGTTCAGTTACGACGAGGGCGAGGGCGGAAGGCACATAATCGGCCATCGGCGCCAGGCGTGCGGCATCTTCTTCGGTGAGCGCGCCGGTGATCACTGCCAGGGGTCCCCGGTGCCGGCCATCCTGCAGCGCCTGCAGCAAGCTGTCACCGAACGGCCCCCGTTCAGCCTGGGCCGCAGACGGAGTCCGCTCCGGATACGGATGCGCTCCCGCCGGGGGAGCGCTTCCGGACCGTCGCCACGGCCTGGAACGCAGGGGCAGCGGCCCGCCCGCGCCGGAGGACGCGGCTGCCTCCAAACCCAGTGCAGCCAGGCCCTCACCAAGGTCCGCCACGGCAGCGGTTCCGCTGAAGAGATCAACGTCAGGCAGCACTGCGGAGGGCGAACGCTGCAGGCCGGGGCGGGCAAGGGCATCCAGGATCCGGACTTCGAATCCGTGCTCAAGCAGGTGCGCTCCCACCGACATCAGCGCCGAGACTGCCCATTCGAATGCCTCGGAACTGGCCGGCGCGGAGTCGTCTGCGCTCTCTGCCCAGAGCGAGGAAAGGAATCCCTGCTCGTAACTGGATTCGCGCTGGTCCAGTACCAGGGTCGCCCGGGGAGCGGCCACGGTTTCCTCCTGCCGGACCATCAGCTCCCCGTGCCTGGCCGTGGCTGACCAGTGCACCCTGCGCATAGGGTCCCCGTGCCGGTACTCCCGCGTGGTGACGTCATCCTGGCTCGGGTTTCCCTGCACGCGGGTGGGGACAGAGCCGTCGCTTCCCCGCAGCCCTTCCAGTACGGCCGGCGGCAGGTCCAGGGGAGCCGGCGTCACGACCAGTTCGGCTGTGCCGCCGATTGTATGCCGGGCCACGGCCAGGCCAAACGGGTCCGGGAAGCCTGCGCTGACCGGACCGATGCGGTACAGGCCCCGGCGGGTGGAACGCAGCCGGTATGAATACCGGCTGGCCCGCGAACTGTCAGTCTGGGCCGCGGGATAGTGGAACTCGGGACTGGCCCCAAAGCGTGCCGGGAGTTCCTCCTTCATCCGTGCGGTGCCTGCGAATGGCCGAACCGGCTGCACAGCCAGCGTGATGCCCACTGCGGTTCCAGCCTCGGCAGTTGAGGGGCTGAAGGTCCGCTGTACGGTGAACTGCGGCTTCAGCAGCCGCAGCGCCAGGACGGATATCAGCGGCACCAGGATCAGGAAAACGCCCAGCAGCAGCAGGTCCCTGCGGCCCAGGATTTGGGCTCCGAGCAGCGCTGCCACGCCTGCGGCCACCAACCCCCAGCCGCGGGTGGTCAGCGCAGGCCTGCTCACCTTGAACTGTGCCGGCTTCCGCATGGGCTACGTCCGCGCCAGGCCGGGCCGTGCTGCCGGTGGCCTGGGCACCGGGACCTTGGCAAGAATGGCCGAAAGCAGGGAAGCAGGAGTCTCGCCGGAGCTGAGTGCCTTTCGCTCCAGGATCAGCCGGTGCGGCAGAACCGATCCGGCGAGCCTCGCGACGTCGTCGGGCAGGACAAAATCCCGTCCCTCCAGCGCTGCACGGGCCTTGGAAGCCCGTAGCAGCTGCAGCAGCGCGCGGGGACTGGCTCCGAGGCGGACCTGGGGGTGTTCCCGGGTCGCTGCTCCGATGGCAACCGTGTACTCCTTCACGGCACCTGAGACGTACACATCCCGGACACGGGCGGTCATCGCGGCGATGTCCCGCACTGAGACCACTGGAACAATCGAATCAAGCGGGGAGACCGACTGGTGTGTTTCCAGCATTTCGATTTCCGAGACCGTATCCGGATAGCCAAGGGAAATGCGTGCCATGAACCGGTCCCGCTGTGCCTCCGGCAGGGCGTACGTGCCCTCCATCTCCAGCGGATTCTGTGTGGCAACCACCATAAAAGGCTCTGCCAGGCGGTAAGTGCCGCCGTCGACCGTCACCTGTCGTTCCTCCATGCATTCCAGGAGGGCGGACTGCGTCTTCGCTGACGCCCGGTTGATCTCATCCCCGATCACGATGTTGGCGAAGACCGGACCCTGGCGGAACTCGAACCGGTGGGCATCCTGGTTGTAGATCGACACCCCAGTCACGTCCGAGGGCAGCAGGTCAGGAGTGAACTGGATGCGTGTCACGGAACAGTCCACTGCCCGGGCCAGTGTCTTGGCGAGCATGGTCTTCCCGACGCCCGGAACATCTTCAAGCAGCACATGGCCCTCAGCCAGCAGCACCGTCAGTACCAGGCGGGCAGCTTCATCCTTGCCGTCTATGACCGTGTTGATCGCGTTCAGGATGCGGGCGCTGGAAGCCAGGAACGTATCCGCTTCCTCTGCCGGTCCTCCGGCGAAAGGGGCTCCGGCCCCCGGAGCATCGAATCCGGTGGTGGCAGCGGATGTATTGCGAGTGTCCATGGATACCTTCCAAGCCTCGGCACAGTCAGCCCGGGGCAGGAGCAGGCCCGGCTGGTGGTTAGTACGTACAGGGTACAAGCTCACTTAGGCTTAAAGACATGAGTATTGACAGCGTCTATGTTCCGGGGGAAATACCGCAGACCTACCTTGCGCAGGGACACACCCAGCGGGAGGATTCCCCCGGCACGAAGAAATCCTGGGCTCCGGCGCCCGAACCGCTGCCCGTACCGGTGATGGACAACCACACGCACCTGGACTTTGGGGTCCCGGGTGCCGGCACTGCCGCGGCAGCGCTCGACGCCGCCCAGGCAGCGGGCGTCCGCGGCGCCGTCCAGGTGGGTACGGACCTTGAATCCTCCCGGGAAGCGGTCCGGCTCGCGGAAGAGGAGCCACGCCTCCTGGCCGCCGTTGCAATCCATCCCAACGACGCACCGGAACTGGCAGCTGCCGGAACCCTGGATTCGGCGCTTGAGGAGATCGGGGCGCTCGCCGCCCGGCCGCGGGTACGTGCCGTGGGGGAGACCGGACTGGACTATTTCCGCACCGGCCCGGAGGGCATGGACGCGCAGCAGTACTCCTTCCGCCGGCACATCGGGATTGCCCGCCGGGCGGGCGTGGCGGTGCAGATTCACGACCGCGACGCGCACGATGACGTGGTCCGGATCCTGAAGGAGGAACCCCTGCCGCCCGCGGTGGTCTTCCACTGCTTCTCCGGCGACGCTGGCCTGGCCCGGATCTGCAACGAAAACGGCTGGTACATGTCCTTCGCCGGAACGGTGACCTTCCGCAACGCCCAGGGGATCAGGGACGCCCTGGCGATCGCAGATCCGTCCCTGATCCTGGTGGAGACCGACGCGCCCTTCCTGACCCCGCACCCCTTCCGGGGACGTAACAATGCCAGCTACATGATCCCCTACACGGTGCGCGCCATGGCAGAAATCCGGAACGCCGACCTGGCGGAGATCTGCACCTCGATTGCCGCGAACACGTCTGCCGTCTACGGGTCCTGGGACTAAGTGTCAATACCGCCCGCCGAAACCGGAGTTTGCCCGCAGGTCACGGTTCGGTTACGGTAGGGACCTATTAGCCGGGGTCGGGGAAGGCTTCCGGACTGATAACCACCGCCTTAGCGAACCATGCCCTGCTCCGGCAGCAGGCGAACCACGAAGGCGATGGTCCCTGCCTGCGCGCGCCGGCACTCCGTGAGACCCGGAGCCCTGTCCTGGTGTGCGCCCAAGTCCCCGTGCCCGGAAGCTCGAAAAGTCTGGAATTGGCGTGGCAACTGCAATCGTGAGGCGCGGGCTGAAGCTCGGAGGCCAGGCGGCCGTAATGGTGGCCCTTATCCTGGGACTCGTGGCCTTTGTTGGCACCAACAAGTCCGTCGTCCTGAACGTGGACGGCGAAACCAGTGACATCATTACCTTCGGCGGCACCGTTGAGGATGTACTGGCAAAGGCCGACATCCAGCTCGCGGCAGCAGACCGCGTTGTTCCCGCGGCCTCCACCGAGGTGCAGGACGGCACCACAATTGAAGTGACCACTGCCAAGACCGTTGACGTCAACGTAGACGGCACCGGGCATACCATCCAGACCACCGGTGCCACGGTGGCGGACCTGATCTCCGAACTCCGGGTCTCCGCGAAGTCCTCCGTGTCCGCGTCACTGGACACCTCCCTGCTTTCACTTCAGGGCCTTTCCATCTCCACCCCCAAGACAGTCACCCTGCTGGCTGACGGTCAGACCCGCCAGCTGGAGACCACCGCCGGCACCGTCGGGGAAGTCCTGGCTGAAGCCGGCATCGCTGTCGGCTCCTCCGACCGGCTGTCCGTCCCCGCCCGGGCAGACGTGGCGGACGGTATGACGCTGAAGGTCACCCGCGTGGTTTCCGGCACCGAGGACACCGTTACCGAACCTGTGCCCTTCGAAACCCGCAGCGTTGAGGACGCGGAACTCTTCGAAGGCGAAAAGAAGGTCACCGAAGCCGGAGCTGCCGGCGAACGCATCCTGGTCTTTGACACAGTGGTCGTCGACGGTCGCGAGGTCAACCGGGTACTGGTCCGGGAAGACGTCACGCGGGAGCCCGTAACCGAGACAGTCGCCGTGGGAACCAAGAAGCGCCCCGCACCTGCCCCGGCGGCAGCGCCCGGAGGCACTGCGCCTGCCGGCGGTGCCTGGGCCGCACTGGCCCAGTGCGAGTCCGGCGGAAACTGGCACATCAACTCCGGCAACGGCTACTACGGCGGCCTGCAGTTCAGCACGCAGAGCTGGCTCGGCGCAGGCGGCGGGGCTTACGCCCCGGTGGCCAGCGACGCCACTCCGGAGCAGCAGATCGCCGTCGCGGAGAACCTGCGGGCGAACGGCGGCTGGGGCCACTGGCCTTCCTGCGCACGCAAGCTTGGGCTGCTCTAGCCCTCACTGCACTGCAAACACGGAAAAGCCGGCCCTTGCGGCCGGCTTTTTCCGTCCTACGGGATCCTGCGGTATCGGGCCAGTGAAGCTGAAAGAGCCCGGACATGTCCCCTCCGGTCAACCGCACCGGCCGTGTTGAACAGGGATTCGCTCTCTTCCAGCCGATCCGCTGCCGCCTGGGTCTGTCCCAGGGACGCCAGGCTGAGCGCCAGCTGCAGCGCCACTTCGGCCGCTGTCTGGGGTGGAAGCGAACTGCGCTGGGCGTACGCCTCGGAGAGCAGGTCAACGGCATGCTCATAGTTGCCGCTCAGCTGCTCCCAGCGCCCGTGCGTATGGATCAGGTCCACCGTGTCGATGCGCGAGGCGCCCACGACGGCGAGAGCAGCCTCCGCCTGCCGGATACAGGCGAACGTCTGGTCGTCGTGAAGACCTGAGGACAGCCGCATACTGGCGGAGGCCTTGTTGAACGAAGCCCAAAGTCCCACGTCCAGCCGGGGACTGAGCAGTGCGCCGGCACGCTGGTGGAATCTCAGGCCGGCGGCGGAGTCGCCGCGGCGGAAAGCCACGTTGCCGACTGTCCAGAATCCCTTGCCGGCCAGCAGTGTATCCGGCACTGAATCGATGAGCGGCAGGACCATCACCCTGCAGAGTTCCCAGGCCTCCGGCAGCTGCCCGCTCTCAGCGAGCGCTGCGGTGAGGGACAGATAGGCTTCCAGGGTTGTTTCGGCCCCTGCCTTTCCATCCTGTGCGGAGACCACTGCAGCCCTGCCGTGCCGGACGGCGTCGGGCAGCTTCCCCGCCCCCTGGCAGGCACGGGCCGCCAGGCCCTGGGCGCGGGAACGCAGGTCCGGCCTTTTGAGGACCTGCCTGTGACCGGCAAGTTCGGTTGCCTGCCGGATGCAGCCGCTGTAGTCCTCCAGCTTGAGGCGGGCCTGCCCGGCAAGCAGGGACGAGAGCCACCACTCCTGGGGATCATGTTCGGCCGTCGCTGCCCGGGCAGCGGCAAGCGCCAGCCCCAGGCAGCCCGAATAGTCCCGTTCATCCCAGGACTGGCAGGCGGCCAGGGCCAGGAACAGTGCGCCGTCGGGACCGCCGGGCCGGGGGCGGCTCCCGGGAGCTGCCGCCAGGCGCCCGGCAAGGCTGGAGATCAGTTCAATGTCCGGTTCGCGGCGTCCAGCCTCCAACAGTGAGACTTCGCGTTCACGCAACCGGGGTGTCCCCAGTTCCCTGCGGCTAAGGAACCTCTCCTGCCGGACTGTTCGAAGCTTTTCACCAAAGATTTTACCCATCACCGTTACCGCCGTTCTTCCGGTACGCCAGACTTGGATCAGCCGCGGAGAAAGACGCTACAGTCCGGTTTCCTCCAGCGGCAGAGCAACAGTGAAAGCGCGGAAGGAATCCAATGAGTCTTTTCAAGCTACCGTTCCAGCAGTCGTCCGCCCGTTCCGTGGGGGACTGGCCTGACTAGCGCCTTTACCTGCCGACAAGGGCAGAGCCGGTCCCGGGCGCTAGTATGAGGCAGTGACTGAATCTGTTTCCGCGCCCGTTCCCCGGCCCAAACCGCTCCTTGGCGCCTCCGATATCCGGGAGCTCGCAGAAGAGCTGGGCGTGCGGCCCACCAAGACCCTTGGCCAGAACTTCGTCATTGACGGAAACACAATCCGCAGGATCGTATCCGCCGCGTCCGTGGACCCGGCCGAAACCGTCCTCGAAGTGGGGCCGGGCCTCGGCTCCCTCACCCTGGGCCTGCTTGATGCTGCCCGGGAAGTGGTGGCGGTGGAGATTGATCCGGTCCTTGCCGAAAGGCTTCCTCTGACCGTCCAGACCTGGCGGCCGGAACAGGCCCAAAACCTTCATGTGGTGCTGGCTGATGCCATGCGCGTTACCGATCTTCCGGCAGAACCCACGGCCCTGGTGGCCAACCTGCCCTACAACGTGGCCGTGCCGGTGGTACTGCACCTGCTCGAAACTTTCCCGACCCTGCGCCACGGCCTTGTTATGGTTCAGGACGAGGTTGCCGACAGGCTGGCCGCCCGTCCGGGATCAAAGACCTACGGGGTTCCCTCCGTCAAGGCTGCCTGGTACGGCACCATGCGCAAGGCCGGCGTCATCGGCATGAACGTCTTCTGGCCCGCGCCCAAGATCGCTTCCGGGCTGGTTGGCTTCGAACGCCATGAGCCGCCGGCAACAACTGCCACGCGCGAAGAAGTGTTCGCGGTCATCGACGCCGCCTTTGCGCAGCGCCGCAAGACCCTGCGTGCAGCCCTGGCAGGCTGGGCGGGCAGTCCGGCTGCGGCCGAAACCGCTCTGCGTGCAGCAGGCGTTGACCCCAGTGCCCGCGGCGAAGTGCTGGATATCAACGCCTACACCCGGATCGCCGAGGCGAAGGCGGCATCGTGACCGCTGTGCCTTCCTCCGTTCGCATCAGCGCGCCGGGCAAGATCAATGTCTCGCTGCAGGTTGGTCCGCGGCGCCCGGACGGGTACCACGCCGTGGCGAGCGTCTACCTGGCAGTGAGCCTGCGGGAAGAGGTTCTTGCTGCCGCCGGAGCGCATCCGGGAATCACCGTATCCGTCACCGGCGGCGGTCCGCTGGGAATCGCCGTGGACGGGATTCCGCTGGGACCGGACAACCTGGTGGCGCGCGCGGCTGCGGCACTGGCCGAGCATGCCGGGATCCAGGATCCTGCGGTGCACCTGGCCATTACCAAACGCGTCCCCGTAGCCGGCGGAATGGGCGGCGGGTCGGCCGACGCCGCCGCTGCCCTGATGGCATGCAACCTTTTCTGGGACACCGGCCTTGACCAGACTGAACTTTCCAGGCTGGCGGCAGGCCTTGGCGCGGACGTGCCGTTCGCCCTTGCCGGTGGTGCCGCCGTCGGGCTGGGCGTGGGCGACGAGCTCACAGCCGTAGCTGCGGACAAAGCGCTGCACTGGGTCCTGGTAGCGTCCGGCGCAGGGCTGTCCACGCCGGCGGTCTACGGACGGCTGGACGCGCTTCGGGCCGAAGCCGAAACCGTTGGAGCTCCGACGGCTTCCGAACCGCAGGCCGCGGCTCCCCGCGTGCTTGAAGCGGTGCGTTCCGGGAACGCAGCGGCCCTGGCCGGCGTTATCACTAACGACCTCCAGCCAGCGGCGCTGTCCCTGGCGCCGGAGCTGGAAACGGTCCTGAACCGCGGACGCGAACTGGGTGCCCTGGCCGGATTAGTCTCCGGCTCGGGACCCACCCTCGCTTTCCTGGCCGGGGACGCCGGTGCTGCCGCGCAGCTCCAGGCGGCCCTGCGCGCCGAGGGGCACAATGCCCTGGCCGTCCACGGCCCCGTTGCGGGTGCCGGGATGACGGCAGACAAAACCTGAATCACCAACGAAAGTAGTTCCGATTGGCACACCTGCTTGGCGCTGAGAACCTCAGCATCGCCTTTGGCACCCGCACCATCCTCGACGGCGTCTCCCTGGGGCTCGACGAGGGGGACCGGATTGGCATGGTGGGCCGCAACGGCGACGGCAAGTCCACGCTGATGCGGCTGCTCGCTGAGCGGCAGAGCGCCGACGGCGGCCGCGTCACCCGCCGCCGCGACGTCACGGTGGGGTACCTGGACCAGTCCGACGTACTCGACGGCGACCTCACCGTGGGACAGGCAATCGTCGGTGATGCCGCTGACTACGAATGGGCCTCGGACCCGAAAATCCGCGACGTCATGAGCGGCCTCGTCCAGGAAGTGGACTGGAACGCGCAGGTGTCCTCCCTCTCCGGCGGCCAGCGGCGCCGCGTTGCCCTGGCGAAGCTGCTGATGGGCGACGACGACGTAATTATGCTGGACGAGCCCACCAACCACCTCGACGTCGAGGGTGTTGCCTGGCTGGCCCGGCACCTGAAGCAGCGCTGGCGGGCCACCGACGGCGCGCTGCTGGTGGTCACCCACGACCGCTGGTTCCTGGACGAAGTGTGCACCCGCACCTGGGAAGTGCACGACGCCGTGGTGGAACCGTTTGACGGCGGGTACGCCGCCTATGTGCTGGCCCGCGCCGAACGCGACCGCATGGCCGCCGTTGTGGAAGGCAAGCGCCAGCAGCTGATCAAGAAGGAACTGGCCTGGCTGCGCCGTGGCGCTCCCGCCCGCACCTCCAAGCCCAAGTTCCGGATTGAGGCGGCCAACACCCTGATCGCCGACGTGCCCGAGCCCCGGGACACGCTGTCCCTGAACAAGATGGCGACGGCGCGGCTGGGCAAGGACGTGCTGGACCTGGAGAACGTCTCCCTGGAACTGGGGGACACCCAGCTCTTCCGCAACATCACCCTGCGGCTGGCTCCCGGGCAGCGCCTCGGCATCGTGGGCGTGAACGGTGCCGGCAAGACCACCCTGCTGCGGCTGCTGAACGGCACCGTGGAACCCACATCCGGCCGGCTGAAGCGCGGCAAGACCGTGCAGACCGCCGTCCTCACCCAGGAAGTCCGTGAACTGGACGACGTCGCCGATCTGCGCGTCATCGAGGTCATTGAAAACGAAAAGCGCGTCTTCAACGTGGGCGGACGTGAGCTTTCCGCGGGCCAGCTGGTGGAGCAGCTGGGCTTCAGTTCCCAGCGGCAGTGGACGCCGGTGCGTGAGCTCTCCGGCGGGGAGCGCAGGCGGCTGCAGCTGCTGCGCCTGCTGGTGGGGGAACCGAACGTGCTGATGCTCGACGAACCGACCAACGACCTGGACACCGACACCCTGGCTGCGGTCGAAGACGTGCTGGACGGCTGGCCCGGAACCCTGATCGTGGTCTCCCACGACCGCTACCTGCTGGAACGCGTCACCGACACCCAAATGGCCCTGCTCGGTGACGGCAAGCTGCGGGACCTGCCCGGCGGCGTCGACCAGTACCTAGAGCTGCGCGAGGCTGCGCTGGCCTCCGGCGCCGGCGGCGGCAGTTCCTCGCAGGCCAGCAGGGCTGCGCAGGCAGGCGCCTCGCGGCCCGACGCCGCGGGGACCGGTTCCGTGGCTACGGCCGTGGCAGGTTCGGCGTATTCCGAGGCGGAGAAGCGCAACGCGCGCAAGGACCTGACCAGGATTGAGCGGCAGCTGACCAAGCTCGCCGGCCAGGCTGAGAAGATCCACACGCAGATGAATGCCGAAACGGCCGGCGGAAGTCCCGACTTCGAAGTGCTCGCGGACCTGAACGCCAAACTGCAGGCGGTGGCCGCCGAGCAGGAGGAGCTGGAGATGGAGTGGCTCGAGGCATCCGAGATCCTCGAGTAACCCCGCCGAGATGACAGAAACTGCCCGTATCAGCGCTGATACGGGCAGTTTCTGTCATATCGATGACCGCGGGCGGCCGGGCTAGCCGTCGACGCCGGGAGCCGGGCTTTCCTGCGCCAGCAGTTCGGGAAGCACATGGTCGCGCAGCAGCGGGGAGATGTCGTTGCGGGCAAATGCCTCGGCCGGGGTCAGCCAGAGTGTTTCCTCGATCTCGGCGGCGGCCCTGGGCGCCACGGCGTTCCCGGTTCCGCAGGGCCCGGGGAGAGTGAGCGCGAAAAGGCCTGCATCGATGAAGGTATTGGCCTCGTTGGCAGCCGGACCGTACCAGCGGCCGATGTCGGTCAGGTCCCCGGGGATAACGGACAGGCCCAGTTCCTCGTTTACCTCACGGGCTGCCGCGGTGCGGAAGTCCTCGCCCGGCTCCAGCTTTCCTCCCGGCTGCATAAAGCGCCGGGTGCCGCGCTTGCGGACCAGCAGGATCCGCCCGTCGCCGTCGCGCAGCAGGACCGCGGAGAGCGTGAGAACCAGGGGGATGCCTCCGCCGGGGATGTGCCCAAGGGCAGGTTCCTTCTGCAGCCCGGTCAGGCCGTTCCAGGACAGGTTCACCAGGTGGGCCGCCACAGTGGCTTTGTCCGGGGTGCGGGCATCGAGCCACCACTGGCCGGTCATGGCAACCATGCCCACCAGCATCTGGGCGTACATCCCGCCCACCTCGGCGCTGAGCCCCCGGCTGCCGAACTCCTTCGAAAGGATGTGCTCCACGTCCGCAGCAATGCGGGAGAGCAGCGTGGAGAAGGTGCCTTCGGGCTGGGACGGGGGAGCATCCCGGACCAGGATCCGGAAACCGTCCGTGTGGTTCTCAATGTAGTCAAGCAGCGAGTAGGCCGCGCGTTCGAGCAGTACCCGGGGGCCGGCGTCGGCCCCGAGCGCTTCCGTGATGGCTGCCAGCAGCCGGTCGAACTCGGTGTCCACAACCTCGGTGTAGAGGGCTTCCTTGGAGCCGAAGTGTTCGTACACCACGGGCTTGGAAACCCCGGCCCCGGCCGCGATGTCTTCAATGGTCGCGCCTTCAAGGCCCCGCAGGGCAAAAAGCGAACGGGCGACGCCGATCAGCTGGGCCCGCCGCTGGACTCCGGTCATGCGCGGCCGCGACCGCGCAGTTGTTATTCTCGCCACGCCCTCAGTCTACGCAATCACGGCGGCCGCACCCGCGGGCACACTCACTCACCAAGTCGCGGAGGGGCCTTCGAGCATGGCAAACTGGTCTCTTGTGTGCAGCAGCAGCGGCACATTTTCCGCCCTGGTGTAATGGCAGCACCCCGGCCTTTGGAGCCGTGGAGTATAGGTTCGAATCCTATGGGCGGAACGCTGGGAAGCAGCCGCGCGGTGTGGTGGGGACAGCCCCTGCGCCGGAGCCGGACAACGTGTAGGAGCGCTTTTTCGTGAGCATGCAGGAAACGCAGGGTACCGGACCGAACGAAGGCGCAGCGCCAGCCGCCGTCATAGTCCTCGCAGCCGGGGCCGGCACCCGGATGAAGTCGCGCACCCCCAAGATCCTCCACCCCGTCGGGGGTATTTCAATGGTCGGCCATGCCCTGAACGCAGCCGGTGAGCTGCATCCGGCCACCCTCGCCGTGGTGGTGCGCCACGAACGCGAGAAGGTTGCCTCCCACGTTGCAGCCCTGATGCCGGGCGCCATGATCGTGGACCAGGACGAGGTTCCGGGCACCGGCCGGGCAGTACAGGCAGCGATGGAAGCCATCGACGCGCTCAGCCCGGTTCAAGGAACCGTCGTCGTCACGTATGGGGATGTCCCGCTGCTGGAAGCCGGCACCCTGCGTGAACTGGTGGCCGTGCACAACGTCGATTCAAACGCCGTTACCGTCCTGACCGCACGGGTTGCGGATCCCGCCGGGTACGGGCGCGTCCTGCGTGCAGAAGACGGAACCGTCACCGGAATCGTGGAACAGAAAGACGCCACAGCCGAACAGCTGGCGGTCAACGAAATCAACTCAGGCATCTATGCCTTTGATGCAGCGGTGCTGCGCTCGGCACTGGGTGAAGTCAGCACTGACAACGCCCAGGGCGAGATGTACCTGACCGACGTACTGGCCATCGCGCGCGCCGCCGGCGGCCGGGTTGCCGCCGTCGTCACCACGGACCAGTGGCAGGTTGAAGGTGCCAACGACCGTGTGCAGCTGGCAGCCCTGAACGCCGAGCACAACCGCCGCAACCTCGAGCGCTGGATGCGCGCCGGCGTAACCGTCGTCGATCCGGCGACCACCTGGATCGATTCCACAGTCACCCTGGACGAGGACGTCACGATCCTTCCGGGCACCCAGCTTCACGGCACCACCACTATTGCGCGCGACGCCGTTGTGGGGCCGGACACCACCCTCAGCAACGTGAGGATCGGCGAGGGTGCCAAGGTAATCCGCACCCACGGATCCGACGCCGTGATCGGTGCAGGCGCCGACGTCGGGCCCTTTGCCTACCTCCGCCCCGGAACGCAGCTGGGCGAGCGCGGGAAGATCGGCACGTTCGTTGAGACCAAGAACGCACAGATCGGCACAGGCTCCAAGGTCCCGCACCTTTCCTATGTGGGGGACGCCACCATCGGCGAGTATTCAAACATCGGCGCAGCCTCCGTGTTCGTCAATTACGACGGTGAAAAGAAGCACCACACCACGGTCGGATCGCACGTACGGATGGGCAGCGACAACATGTACGTGGCGCCCGTCACCGTGGGGGACGGGGCGTACAGTGGAGCTGGAACAGTGATCCGCAAGGACGTTCCGGCGGGCTCGCTGGCCATCAACGTGGCTCCGCAGCGCAATCTCGAGAACTGGGTGGCGGCCAACCGCCCGGGCTCCGCAGCAGCGCAGGCCGCCGAGCGCGCCCAGACACAGACTTCCCTCTCCGGTACTGATAACCCCACGCGAGAAAGCGAACAGTCATGAGCAGCGTAATCACCGCACAAGGTGAAAAAAGGCTTGTCCTAGCCACGGGACGGGCACATCCGGAGCTGGCGGAGGAGATAGCCAAGTGCCTGGACACCGACCTGCTGCCGCTCGCTGCCTACGACTTCGCCAACGGCGAGATCTACGTCCGCCCCGGTGAAAGCGTCCGCGGCAAGGACGCCTTTGTGATCCAGGCGCATCCCGCCCCGCTGAACAACTGGCTGATGGAACAGCTGATCATGATCGACGCACTGAAGCGTGCCTCGGCCCAGCGCATCACCGTGGTCTCCCCGTTCTACCCCTACGCCCGCCAGGACAAGAAGGGCCGCGGCCGCGAGCCCATCTCCGCCCGCCTGGTGGCAGACCTGTACAAGACCGCCGGTGCCGACCGCATCATGAGCGTTGACCTGCACACCTCGCAGATCCAGGGCTTCTTCGACGGCCCCGTCGACCACCTCATGGCCATCCCGCTGCTGGCGGACTACATCCGCACCCGCGTTGACGTCTCCAACGTCACCGTGGTCTCGCCGGACACCGGCCGCGTCCGCGTTGCCGAGCAGTGGGCTGAGCGCCTGGGCGGCGCCCCGCTGGCATTCGTCCACAAGAGCCGCGACCTCACTGTCCCCAACCAGGCTGTTTCCAAGCAGGTTGTCGGCCAGATCGAAGGCCGCACCTGCGTCCTGATCGACGACATGATCGACACCGGCGGAACGATCGCCGGCGCCGTGCGCGTGCTGAAGGAAGCCGGCGCCAAGGACGTCATCATTGCCGCTACCCACGCAGTGTTCTCCGACCCGGCCGCCCGCACCCTGGCCGAGTCCGGTGCCCGCGAAGTGGTTGTCACCAACACCCTGCCGATCCCGGCGAACAAGCGCTTCGAGCAGCTGACCGTGCTCTCGATCGCCCCGCTGATCGCCCGCGCGATCCGCGAGGTCTTCGAAGACGGTTCCGTGACCAGCCTCTTCGACGGCAAGGCCTAGCCTTTCCGGAGTCCTTTTCGCCGAGAGGCCAGTTGCGGCCGGTTTGAGCCCTCAAACCAGCCGTGACTGGCCTCTCGGCGGTTGTGGGGACCGGCTGGGCGGGCAGCCGGAAAGTCCGGCGGCGGCAAGCTGGTAACATTGACTGCGATGCCTAGGCGAGGGAGGCCCCGGAAAACTCCGGCGGCACTCCGTTATCGACGGTGGCTGGCAACTTCTCAACTGCACGCGTTCAATCTGAACGCAGACGATGCAGCTGGTTCGTTCCGATACCGGCGCCGAATAGGCAACTGAAATCCCGGAAGAACCACAACAGGAGTTAGCAATGTCTGAGCAGAAGCTCGCAGCCACCACCCGCACCGACTTCGGCAAGGGTGCAGCCCGCAAGGCCCGCGTCGCCGGCATGATCCCCGCAGTCATCTACGGGCACGGCGCCGATGTTATGCACATCCTGCTGCCCGCCAAGGCAACCACGCTGGCCGTCCGCACCCCGAACGCCCTGCTGGACATCGACGTCGACGGCGAAGCACACCTGGCCCTGGCCAAGGACATCCAGCGCGACCCGATCAAGCAGATCATCGAGCACATCGACCTCCTGACCGTCCGCAAGGGCGAAAAGGTTGAGGTTGAGGTCAACGTCCACGTTGAAGGCGAACTGGCACCGGGCTCCTCGGTCTACAACCAGGAAGCCAACACCGTCCTGGTTTCGGCCGACGCCACCAACCTCCCCGAGACCATCGTGGTCAGCATCGAAGGCCGCAAGGCCGGCGAGCACATCTACGCTTCCGACCTCGAACTGCCGGCCGGCGTTGAGCTGCTGCTCGACCCCGAGACCATGGTCATCAACATCTCCGAGTCCGCTGTCCAGGATCTGGGCGAAGGCGAAGAAGAGGCAGCAGCACCGGCTGCACCTGCCGCCACCGAAGAGGCGTAGTCCTTTTTGACCAGTAACACCTGGCTTGTAGCCGGGCTCGGGAACCCCGGGCCCGGCTACAGCCGTAACCGGCACAACGTGGGCCAGATGGTCCTGGACGAACTTGCGTCCCGTATGGGCGGCAGCTTCAAATCGCACAAATCCCGTGCACAGGTACTTGAAGGCCGCATCAGCATCGGCGGGCCACGCGTAATCCTGGCCAAGCCGCTGACCTACATGAATCTCTCAGGCGGACCGGTTTCCGCGCTGGCCCGCTTCTACGGAATCGAACCGGGGAACGTGGTGGCCGTTCACGACGAAATCGACATCCCCTTCGGCACCGTCAAGCTCAAGCTGGGCGGCGGCGAAGGCGGCCACAACGGACTGCGGGACATCAGCAAAGCACTGGGCACCAAGGACTATCTGCGTGTGAGGGTAGGGGTAGGGCGTCCTCCCGGCCGGATGGACACTGCGGACTGGGTTCTGAAGGACTTCGGCACCACCGAATCAAAGGACCTTCCGTTCCTGGTATCCGACGGCGCGGATGCCGTTGAGCTGCTGCTCTCAGACGGTCTTGTGGCTGCCCAGCAAAAGTTCCACAGCGTCGCCTGACTGCTCCGCGCCCATCCCAGCAGATCGCGAAGTACGAGTAACTGCCCGGACATTTTCGGGTATAAGACCAGTGCCAACGCGCTAAGGCGGAAGCATTGTATGGGTCCTTGCCCGGGCCTACACTGACGGTAGCCTTCGGGCTCCTGAAGCGGGGCCGGCGTCGGGAGGCCTCCGAGACTGGGCCACCCCCATCCCGGCGCCGGTCCCTTATCACTTTCCCTGCACACCCCATACCCGGATCAATCCAGCGGAAAATGCCTGTGCCCAGTCGGAGTTGCGGGGTTTTCATGCCTTCCTATGACGTCGGATGAAGCGTATTCTTGCGCAGTGGGTTCTGCATTGTTCCGAGCCCGCAGGACGCGCTTTGCCGGGGGTTGAAATAGGCATAATGGGGGGAAGTTTTATGGGAAGGCCTGTTCCAATTGGCCCGAAGAGGCTGCGGCACCGACCGGCGGACGGTCTCGCGTGATGCAGGCGGGGATGGCTGCAGGCCTCGTGGGCCGGGATGCTGTCCTCGAGCAGGTTGAATCCGCGCTGGCCGGCGGCCGGGGAGCACTTATTGTTGGCCCGGCCGGTATCGGCAAGACCGCGCTCGCCCGTGCCCTGGTGGAGGGCGCCCGCGGGTACTACGTAGAGACCCTTTACGGAACCGAGGTCTCGCGGCGCAGTCCCTACGGTGCACTGGCTCCGCTGCTCAGCGAGCTTCCGCTGTCCGGGACCCTGAAGCCAATGCACGCACTGCAGCAGATTCACACCTTGCTGCGGCGCAAGGCAGGCACCGCTCCGCTGCTGATCGTGGTTGACGATGCCGATGACCTGGATGAGTTCTCCGTCCTCGTGATTTCCCAGCTGGCACGGCGGGGAGACGCCGCGGTGGTTGCCACAGCCACCGATCTCCTAAGAGCCGACCCGGAGGTGCTGTCCCTTTGGGCAGACGGGTTCATACAGCGCATCGACGTCGAGCCGCTGACCCCGGCGCAGTCCCGCAGCCTCATGGAACGGATCCTTGGCGGTCCGGTCTCCGAGCGCGCCGGACGGGAAATGTGGCAGGAAACCCACGGGAACCCGCACTTCACCATGCTTATGACAAAGGAACAGGTGAACCGGGGCAGGCTGATCCTCTCCGACCGGACGTGGGTGCGCGCCCGCTCCTTTGTCCACAGCGGAATGGTTGCAGAGGTTTTGGCGGCGCGCCTCGCGAAGCTCCCGGCCGACCAGCGCAAGCTGATAGAGGTCGTCTCCCGCATCAGTCCGCTTCCCCTGGAGCTCGGGCTGGGGCTGACGGCACCCGAAACCCTGGACGCGCTGGAAGAAGACGGAACAGTGGAGTTCGAACCGGGGCCGGTTCCTTCCATCCGGCTGGGGAACGGACTTGGGGCCTCCGTGATCGCGGCGAACATACCGCTTGGACGCAGCCACCAGCTGTGGAATGAAGTTTCAGCACTGCTTGAAGACACAGACGTGCTGGCGCCCCCTGCCCTGGCAGGTTTCGTCGCATGGACACTCGCGTGCGGAGCGGACCCGGGACCTGAGCGGATCCTGCGCGCAGCACAGTACGCGAATGACTCGGGCACACCATCGGATGCACTGGGCTTTGTTCGTTCGGTGGAGTCCGCGGTCCGGGGCCAGGAACTGGTCTGTGAAGAGGTACGTGCGCTGTCCGCCCTGGGAGAGTACCAGGATGCGTATGCGGTGCTGACGCAGTTTGAACCAGGGTTTGACCCGAACCAGCGGGAAAGCTGGATGAACCTGATGCTGCACAAGGCAGCCCTCCTGCGCAGCCTTCCCAAGCTCGGCGACGCCCAGGCGGTGCTGGACAGTGCCGGGGCCCGGGGAGACTCCACGGAGGCAGCAGCCGCAGTTGAGCTGGCCCGGGCGGAACTGCTGATGGCAGAGGGCGACTATGCCCTGGCTGTGGGGCCGCTTCGCGAATTGGCCGGGCGGGCCGGGGTATCCGACAGGGTGCGGGCCCTGGCATCGTCGGCAGCAGCCGAGGCACTGGCTGTCACCGGACATGCTGCGGATGCGCTGGCTCTGATCGGGGAGGCCCAGCGGTTCCTGCAGACGCCCCTGCCGGCTCCCGACCAGAGCGTCATTGTCACACGCCTGTTCTACGCCCTGTTCGCGGCAGGGGAACTGAACCAGGCCGTGCGCTTTGTCCACGAGAACATTGACGGTGCGGGGAACTCCTACCGGGGCAGCGCCGGCGAGCTGGTCGGCGGCGTTATCCGTGCAGCAGCAGGAGAAGCCGATGCCGCCATCGAGGCACTGGTGCCGGCCGTTGCCCAGCTGCGGTTCTGCGACCCTGAGGACCTGCTGCCCCTTGCTACGGCCCTTCTCTCCTATGCCTACGGGATGCGCGGCGACCCTGCCCAGGCGGCCTCCTACCGTTTCCTGGCGCCACGGCTCAGGCATCGCCCCTATTGGCATGCGGAACGGGTGACCACGTTCTTCCACACCCTTTCACTGCCGGAGGAGATGGCCGGAGCGGTCTGCCGGCGGCTGATCCGGATGGGTGAGGAAGCGGAGTCCCGCGGCAACGTCTCCATGGCCATGGCCTGCTATGAAGCAGCCGCGTCCCGCGGTGACCTGGCTGCAGCCGCGGAACTGGCCAGGATCAGTTCAACGGCAACCGGCCGTTGGGCCGAAGCGCTCTCCACCTACGGCAGGGGGCTCCTGTCCAACGACCCGCACCTGCTCCTGACAGCTGCCAGGGGAGCCGCCGAGCTGGGGCATCAGTTCCTTTCCTACCGGGCCGCGGGACTGGTGCGGACCAACGTACCGGCGCCCGGGGGCAGCCTGGCGCGCCGTGCCGCCGCCGTGGAGAACGCGGCGTACCGTAAGCTCCGGCGTGAAAACAGTTTGGAACACATACTTGGTTCACTCACTGACTTTGAAGCACGGCTGGTGGACATGGCTGCCGGGACCTGGTCCAGAACCCGGATCGCCGAAGAGCTGCATCTGTCTCCGCGCACGGTGGACTGGCACCTGAGCAAGCTGTTTCGGAAACTCCGGGTAACCGGGCGGACCGAGTTGAGGGAAGTCCTGCTTAGCGCAGGGTGAGGTTTGGGGGAATAATGCAGGGATTTGCTTCGCAGGAGCTGGTGGGACGGGACAGGGAAGTCGACGCCGTCCTGTCCGCCCTTCGTTCGCCTGAGCTGCGTGGTGCACTCATTGTGGCGGAGGCAGGGATGGGAAAAAGTGCCCTCGCCAACGTCGTGGCGGGGAAACTCGCCCAGGAAATGCCGGTGCACCGCATCCATGCCAGCTCGGCGCTGACGGGAATACCGTTCGGGGCACTGGCACCGCTGCTGCCGGTGCTCTCTGCCGAAGACACGGACTCGCCCCTTGCAGTAATGCGTGCACTGCTGGGCCGGCTGCGCCCTGCCGGGGCCGGCAGCGGGCAGGCTACGCCGCTTGTGGTTGTTGACGACGCCCATGCACTGGACGAGTCCACAGCGGACCTGCTGTCCCAACTGATGGCTTCGGGGAGGGTCCGTATGCTGATCCTCACCCGGAGCATCACTGACATCCCTGCAGGGATCCCGGCCCAGGTGTGGAGCGGTGTCATTGCCAGGTTCCATCTGCATCCCTTGACCGACGCGCAGGTCCACGAACTCTGTTCGCAGGTGCTCGGGGGAGCGATCCTGAGCACCACCAGCGCCGAACTTGCGCGCAGGAGCGGCGGGAATCCGATGTTTATCCTGGCGCTCCTAGCCGAAACCAGGCGGACCGGAAGCCTCACGGAACGGCACGGAGTATGGCTCATGGGGGTCAACGCGGATCCGCCCCAGGGCAGGCTGGCCGACCTCCTGAAAGCACAGCTCTCCGGGTTGTCGAGCGAAGAGCGTGAAGCAATGGAGATCATAGCGCTCGCTGAACCCGTGCCGGTTGCCGTCGCCTTTCGGCTCGGCCTGCACCGGTCAGTGGATGCCTTGACCGCTGCCAACCTGGTCAGCGTGGAGGAAGCAGGGAGCCGGCTGCTTCGTCCGCGGCATCCCCTGTACGGGCAGCTGGTCCGGCATATGGTTCCAGCGGCGCGAAGCGCGCGCCTGCGCCAGCGCGTCCTAAAAGTCCTGCCCGAGGACACTGAGTCGATGGATGGACTGCTGCGCAGCGTCGGCTGGTCCCTGGACTGCGGTGCCACAGTGCCGGACGAAACACTGCTGCGTGCGGCGTACATGGCCAACAACTTTTTCGACAGTGACTTCGCGCTGCGCGCCGCACGTGAAATCCAGGATCCGGCGCTTCAACCTGCCGCCCGTGTGCAGACTGCGCGCGCCCACTACCAGCGGGCGAACTTCGACGCCGCGCAGGAGCTTGTCACCGGCACCGTGGAACAGGCAGCGGACCTGACCACTGTCAAGCTCGGGACGCTGCTGCGGGTTCAGCTGCACCAGCGGCTGGCCAGCGACGTGGCCGGACTGGACCAGGCTCGCAGAGCCTGGCAGGAGGCCATCGAGCGCATAGCCGCCGAGGCGGAAGCTGCGGGGACGCTCAACGACGAACTGCGCGCCGACATCGAGTCATCCTGGCGGGGTGCAGCGCTTCTCGAAGCGCTGATCGACGTGGCCAAGGGCGCCTACAGCAGCAGCGAGGCGGGCATCTCTTCCCTCCTGGAGAAAGCACGGTCTGCCGGGGACATTGAAGCGGAACTGGTGTCACTGGCGCTGCTGGGTGAAATCCACTCTGCCTGCGGACGAGCGGAAACGGCGATGGTCTACACCCGGGAAGCCCTGGGGATTGTTAATCGAAGCGACCACCGGTTCCTGAACTATCACGAGTTCGTGCTCCACCGGCACCTCTCGGCATTGCTTTGGGCAGGTGCCTGGGATGAGATGGCCAATTCAGTGAATCAGGACCTGGTGATCTCCTCCCGCAGCGCCCTGCGGATCGGAGGCACGGTGGACATGTGCCTGGCAGTCAGGGAGCTGCGCCGCGGAGATATGCCGGCCGCACTGCTCAAGCTCACGGCAGCCGTTGAAGGCATGCGCACCCATGACCCCGAAGGCCATCTGGGGCTCGCCCTAGCCATCGCAGCCCAGCTGGCTGCCGGCGCCGGCGATACAGATACAGCCGACGAGATGCTCGCCGAGTGCGACAAAGCGCCGCCGCGGGGAGGGCTAAGCACCCGGGTAATTACCAGGGGCAACCGGCTGGCAGCAGGCTACGCCCGGACAAACGACCCCAGGATACTCGCGGCCCTGCGCGAGACGGCGGAGCAGGCAGAAGAGCAGGGACTGGTGGCAGCCGAATTCGAACTGCGCTGCCTGAGCATGTACCTGGGCGATCCCACCGTCATGAACCGCCTGCTGAAACTGGAAGTCGAAGGTCCCCGGGGCAGGGCCGTAAACATTTTCGCCCGGGCAGTCCTGGACCATGACATAGCCGGTCTCCTGCGGTTCGCCGCCGAACCGGCGGATCCGGACGCCCGGGCCCTGGGACCGCTCGCCCTGCAGGAAGCGCTCCGGCTCGCCAAAGCGTCCGGGGACCGGACCCAGATCCAGCGGGTCCAGCGTGTGATCAGCAAAACGGACAACGGCACAAGCAGCTCGCGCAGTTCCACCGCGCCGATCCTGACCCGCAGGGAGACGGACGTTGCCGCCCTGGTGGCAAAGGGCCTTCGCAACGCCGAGATCGCAGGCCGGCTTCACCTCTCGGTGCGCACGGTGGAGGGCCACATCTACCGGATTTTCGAGAAACTCGGCATCGGTAAGCGTGAGGAGCTGACGGCCGAACTGCTTCAGGAGTAAGCCTTCCGGTACTGACTACGCAGTGTGCCGGGGTGCGCCCGGGTAAGGCCGAGTATGGACCGGTAGACGGTACTCATCCGGCCTGCCCGCGCCGGTTCGTAGGGTGTCCCGCAGTAACAGAGCTCAGCCGCCCGGCTGCGGACACAGAACGCAGGTCTCCAAAGTGCACCCTTACCCGACCGCTGGAACAGAATTTCCCGAGAAGCCCCTGTCAGTAGCGGTCATCGGCGCAGGCTACTGGGGCCCCAACCTCGCCCGAAACTTCCATGGAAGCCCGGGCTGGCGGCTGGCGGCCATCTGCGACCTGGATACCGCACGAGCCTCCCGCCTTGCCCTGAGCGTAGGCGGGGTGGCCGTCACAGACTCCCTGGAGTCGCTGCTGGCAGACCCGGAGCTCGACGCCGTTGCCATCGCTACTCCGGCCCGGACCCATCACGGACTGGCAGCGTCCGCGCTCGCAGCCGGCAAGCACGTCCTGGTGGAGAAACCACTCGCAGACTCACTCGCCAGGGGTGAGGAGATGGTGCGGCTGGCAAAATCAGCCGGTCTGGTCCTGATGGCGGACCACACCTACTGCTACACCCCGGCTGTCCTGAAGATCCGCGAGCTCGTGGAGCAGGGTGAACTGGGAGAAATCCTGTTCATTGACTCCGTGCGGATCAACCTGGGCCTGATCCAGCCGGATGTCGACGTCTTCTGGGACCTGGCACCCCACGACCTCTCCATCCTCGACTTCGTCCTGCCCGGCGGACTGCAGCCGGTGCGGGTCTCCGCCCACGGATCCGATCCCCTGGGGGCCGGTACCTCCTGCGTTGGGCACCTGGTCCTGGAACTGGGCACGGGGGCAATGGCCCATATCCACGTGAACTGGCTTAGCCCAACGAAAATCCGGCAGCTGGTTATCGGCGGAACCCGGCGCACCCTGGTTTGGGACGACCTCAACCCGCAGCAGCGGCTCAGTGTCTATGACCGCGGCGTCAACCTTAGCCGCCACACCGGGGAGGAAGAACGCTCCCAATCCAACATCTCCTACCGGCTGGGGGACACGTGGTCGCCGGCGCTTCCCGAACATGAAGCCCTCGCGGCCATGGTTGCTGAATTCGCCGGCAGCATCAGGGCGGGCAGGCCCGCCCAGACCGGCGGCGCCGCCGGAGTACGGGTCCTGTCCGTCCTCGAAGCCGCCACACGCAGCCAGCTGTCTGGTTCCCCTGTCCTGCTTAGTCCCACTCTCGAACTGGAATCTGCCTCATGACACATACACATCCTCTCAACGGAGCAGCCGTGCTGGTAACCGGCGGTGCCGGGACCATCGGCTCGGCGATCGTCGACCAGCTGCTGGATGCCGGTGCCCGCGAGGTGCGCGTGCTGGACAACCTGGTCCGCGGACGGCGTGCCAACCTGGCAGACGCGCTCTCTGATTCCCGCGTCGGCCTGTACGAGGCTGACATCCGTGACCGGGATGCGGTGAACGACCTCACGGCCGGTGCTGACTTCGTCTTCCACCAGGCTGCCATCCGCATTACCCAGTGCGCCGAGGAACCGCGGCTGGCCCTGGAAGTGCTGGCTGACGGAACTTTCAACGTACTTGAAGCGGCCGCCGCCCACGGCGTGCAGCGCGTGATTGCGGCCTCGAGTGCTTCCGTCTATGGACTGGCAGAGCAGTTCCCGACGCCGGAAACCCATCATCTGCACAACAACGACACCTTCTACGGAGCTGCAAAGGCTTTCAACGAGGGCATGCTCCGCAGCTTCCACGTGATGAACGGGCTGTCCTATACCGGGCTGCGGTACTTCAACGTCTACGGACCGCGCATGGATGTCCATGGTGTCTACACCGAGGTGCTGGTCCGCTGGATGGAACGGATCGCGGACGGGCTTCCGCCGCTGATCTTCGGGGACGGAGCCCAGACCATGGACTTCATCTTCACTACGGATATTGCCCGGGCCAACCTCCTGGCCGCAGCGCAGGAGACCCCCGCAGGAATTTACAACATCGCGAGCGGCACGGAGACCAGCCTGCTGGAACTGGCCCGCCAGCTGCTGGCCGTCATGAACTCAGACCTCGATGTGGAGTTCGGTCCGGAACGGGCCGTAAACGGGGTCAGCAGGCGGCTGGCTGATACCTCGAAAGCGCACAAGGAGCTGGGATTCACAGCCGAGGTGCCCCTGGCCAAGGGACTGGCAGAACTGGTCGAGTGGTGGCTTCCACTGCGGTCCGAGATCGCCGCCGGACGGAAAGCGTAGACCCATGAGCCGCATCAACGTCATGAAACCGTGGCTTGGAGCCGAGGAAATCGCTGCCGTGAGCGAGGTGATTTCCTCCGGGTGGATAGCCCAGGGACCCCGCACTGCACGGTTCGAGGCCGCTTTCGCAAAGAAAATGGAAGCCGGCCACGCGGTGGCGGCATCCAGCTGCACGACGGCGCTGCACCTCGCCCTGGTGGTGGCGGGAGTGGGGCCGGGAGACGACGTCGTAGTTCCCTCCTTCTCTTTTATCGCCACAGCCAATGCGCCCACCTACGTGGGGGCACGGCCTGTCTTTGCCGACGTAGATCCCGAAACCGGGAACCTGACCGCCGGCACCGTTGAGGCCGCCCTGACCCCGAACACCCGGGCGGTAATCGCCGTCGACCAGGGTGGGGTTCCGGTGGACCTGGCACAGCTTCGGGCACTGTGTGACCCGAGGGGGATTACCGTGCTGGAAGATGCAGCCTGTGCCGCAGGTTCGCGCTATGCCGGAAGACCGGCCGGAGCCGGAGCCGAGATCGCTGCATGGTCCTTCCACCCGCGGAAAATCCTCACCACGGGGGAAGGCGGGATGGTAACAACGCAGCGTGCTGACTGGGCGGACCGGGCCAGGCGGCTGCGCGAACACGCCATGAGCCTGTCAGCGGCCGAACGCAGCGCGAGTGTCCTTGCCCCGGCGGAGGCCTACACCGAGGTGGGGTTCAACTACCGGATGACGGACCTGCAGGCTGCCGTGGGACTCGTCCAGCTCGAACGGCTCGACGCAGTCGTAAGACGGCGCCGCGAACTGGCCGCCGCGTACAGCAAGGCCTTCGCGGAACTTGAGTTCCTGCGTCCGGTAGCCGATCCGCCCTGGGGCGAGTCGAACTTCCAGTCGTACTGGGTTGAGGTGCTTCCAGGATTTGGGACAGACCGCAACAAAGTCCTTGAGGCGCTCGCCGGCCAGGAGATTTCCGCACGGCGCGGAATCATGGCAGCGCACCTGGAACCTGCTTACCGGAACCGGGACACCGGTACGGCTTCGCTGGACGTCACCGAACGGCTCAGCGCCGGCACACTGATCCTGCCGCTGTTCCACGAGATGACCGAGTCCGAGCAGAGCCGGGTCATCGATGCCGTGGCCGCCAGCGGCAGGAAGCGGTGACCATGCCGACACTGCTGCTGCTTGGCGCCGGGGGACTGGGCAGGGAGGTCCTGGCCGCCATACGGATGACCGGGGAGTACCGGATTACGGGATTCCTGGATGACGATCCGGCACTTCACGAAACGGTGGTCGACGGGGTTCCCGTGCTGGGAGGCCTGGGCGGCGCGGCAGGGTACCCCCGCAGCCGGTTCCTGGCCTGTGCCGGCTCCGGAACGGCCCGCGCGGGCATGGTTCAGACACTCGCAGGCATGGGGATCGGAGAGGACCGGTTCGCAACCTTCATCGACCCTGCCGTCCGCCTAACCGGCAGCTGTGCTGTGGGAACGGGGAGCATCCTGCTTGCCGGAACCGTCCTGACGGCTGCGGTCGCGGTCGGCCGGCACGTGGCTGTCATGCCTAACTGCACGCTGACGCACGATGACGTGGTTGAGGACTACGCGACCCTGGCCTCCGGTGTTTGTCTGGGCGGAGGCGCACGTGTGGGGTCCGGTGCCTATCTGGGCATGGGCGCAACGGTGCGGCAGGGGGTCCGGATCGGAGCCGGGGCTCTGGTTGGCATGGGCGCGGCCGTCCTCCGGGACGTTCCCGGGGGACAAACCTGGGCCGGGGTGCCGGCCAGGGAACTTAGGCCGCTGGCGCCAAGCCTGCAGTTCCCGATTTCTGAACCGGACACTTCGTGGAAGGACCCGCGATGACAGCGCAGCAACTGATGACGGTCCCGCTGGTTGACCTGGCTTCCCAACACGCCGAGGTGGAGGAGGAGATACAGGCCGGACTTAAGGATGTCTTCGCAGCGACGGCGTTCATCGGCGGAAGACATGTGGACGACTTTGAAGCCGCCTACAGCCAGTGGCTTGGAAGCGCGCACTGCATCGGAGTGGCCAACGGCACCGATGCACTCGAACTGGCACTTCGGGCCTGCGGTGTTGAGCCCGGCACGGAAGTGGTTCTGCCCGCCAACACGTTTATTGCCACCGCTGAAGCAGTCTCCAGACTGGGCGCACGGCCGGTGCTGGCTGACGTTGACCCGCTGCACCTGCTGATGGACCCGGCGAGCGCGGCAAACGCCGTCGGGCCCAGGACCCGTGCACTGATGCCGGTGCACCTGTTTGGGCAAAGCGCGCCGGTGGAAGCCCTGGAGGCCACAGCCCGGCGCTGCGGTGCGGCGATCGTGGAGGACGCCGCCCAGGCACAGGGCGCGGAGCGGTTCGGCAGAAGGGCCGGAACCCTCGGGGACGCAGCGGGAACCAGTTTCTATCCCGGTAAGAACCTGGGTGCTGCCGGGGACGCGGGAGCCGTCCTGACCGGCAGAGCTGACGTCGCTGCGCGTGTCCGGATGCTCGCCGACCACGGCAGCAGCAGCAAGTACCGGCACGAGGAACCCGGGATGAACTCGCGGCTCGACGCCGTGCAGGCAGTGGTGCTGAGTGCAAAGCTCAAGCGCCTCACGGCCTGGAACGAACGGCGGCGTACAGCGGCTGCAGTGTACGCCGAGCTGCTGAGGGGTATTCCCGGACTTGTGCTGCCCTTCAGCGCAGAAGGCAACACGGACGTATGGCACATCTACGGTGTCCGGGTACCGGCTGAAGAGCGGGACCGGATCCTGAAGCTTCTGGTCTCCGCAGGAATCGGCGCAGGAATCCACTATCCAGTTCCCGTGCACCTGACCGGCGCCTACGCACACCTGGGCCACGGTCCCGGAGACTTCCCTGTCAGTGAGGACGCCGCGGCGCGGCTGCTGTCGCTGCCGCTCCATCCTCACCTGAGCCGCGCCCAGCAGGAATACGTCGCTGAAACCCTCGCGGCGGCCCTGCAGTGACAGCGCCGCCGGAAGCCAGCGGCCTGGGCAGCATAGGTGCACGGGCCGCCAGGGGCGCTCTCTGGTCCGGCGCGAACGCCCTCATGATGAAGCTGGCGGGAATAGCCGTCATGGTGGTCGTGGTGAGGCTGGTAACGCCGCACGATTTCGGAGTGTTTGCTGCTGCCCTGGTCGTGCACGCGATTGTTTCCAGCTTCGGGGAACTCGGCCTTTCATCGTGTGTTGCCAGACGGGACCTTGACCCCGAAAAGGTGGCATCCACGGTAGCTGTTTTGGCGCTCGTGAGTTCCTTTGTGCTGGCCGGCGGCATGGTGCTGGCTGCCGATCCGCTCGCCGGCCTGCTGGGTGCCCCGGAAGCTGCTGCACCGATCCGGGTGCTCTCCATTGCCGTGTTCCTGGGCGGGGTCTTCACAGTTCCCGGCGCGCTCCTGGTGCGTGAGTTCCGTCAGGGCAAGGTGTTCCTCGCCTCAGCGGTGGCGTTTGTGCCGACCAACCTGGTACTGATTCTCCTGGCGATCGGCGGTGACGGTGCGATGGCGTTCGCCTGGTCGCGTGTGGTCAGCCAGCTGGTCAGTGGAATCGTCATGGCACTGAGCGTTGACCGAACTTACTGGCCCAGTCTGCGCCGTGCACAAGTTGGGCCGGTTCTGCGCTTTGGACTGCCGCTGGCCGGCGCCAATCTGCTGGGCTACAGCCTGCTCAATGCCGACTATGCGATTATCGGAGCTTTTCTGGGACCGGCGGAGCTTGGTATTTACACGCTGGCCTTTACAGTCGCTTCCTGGTCCACATCAGTAATGAGTTCAACCATCAACTCCGTTGCGATGCCCGCGTTCTCCGCCCTCCAATCCGGATCCGCCGAACTGCGCGGTTTCCTGGCCAGGACCTCCCGCATGGTGGCCCTCATCGCGTTTCCGGTCATGGCACTGACCATTGCTCTCGCCGGAGAGCTGGTGGCTGTCCTGTACGGCAGCACCTGGGCGGCCGCAGCCCCCGTGCTGCGGATACTTGCCCTGTATGGGGGTGTCTTCGCCCTGTCCCTGCTGATGTCCAACCTGCTGGTGGGCCAGGGCCGGGCAGGATCCGTTTTTGCAGTCCAGGCCGTTTGGCTGATTGTCCTGATCCCCGCCGTTGGACTGAGCCTTGGACCCTTCGGCCTTTCAGGGGCAGCGTGGGTGCACGTGGCGGTCATTGCGATTGTCATCATGCCCCTCTACCTGCGGGCCCTTCGCGGGACCGTTCCCGCGGCCGGCCGTCTCCTGGTGCGTGCCTCAGGCGCTCCGGCGGCAGCGGCTGCCGGGGCCGCGCTGCTGGGCCTGGCCGCTGCCTCGCCCGTCAGCGGTGACGTGCCGCGTCTGATTCTCGGCGGACTCACCGGGACAGCCGCCTATCTGGTGTTGAGCGCACCAATGCTCCGCCGTGCGCTGCCTGCGGCGGTGCGGGGCAGGGCGGGAACCCTGCTGGCCTTCTACGACCGTTTGGAAAGCACGCTGCCTGCGCTGCGGCAGCGAAGCAAGGAGAGCATCCAATGAGACCGATTGACCAGCCATTGCCCCGGCTGCTGTTCTTCCGCTGGGCCAAGCCCGGGCTCCCCGGTTTCCTGAACCGGCATCTGGACGAGCATGTGCAGACCCTGGAACATTTCTTTGACGTCCGTGTCATTGACCGGGACTGTGATTATGCGGCCGAGTGTGATGCCTTTTCCCCGGACCTCTGCGTTTTTGAATCGGGCGTCTACGCGGGGGAGCGGAGTATCCGGAACACAGCCAGCCGGCCGGAGATCCCCAAACTTGGGTTCCTGCATTCGGATCCCTACGACCTGGCGCGTGCGGTTTTCCTCTCGGACATGGACCGGTGGGGCGTCGAAGAATACTTCACCACCTCGGTGGCCATGGCCGAATACACTCCCGAGATAGCAGACCGGCTATTCGTCTGGCCCAACTCCGTGGACCCTGCCGTTTTCCACTCCTATCCCGGTGAGAAGAATATTCCGGTCCTCTTCACCGGCAGCCAGGAGCGCCACTATCCCTGGCGTAACGCGGTGGGCCGGACACTGTCCCGAAACTTCGCAACCATGACCATGCCGCACTACGGATGGGGCAAAAGCGGGGGCCGCACAGTGTTCGGTGCAGACTACGCCCGCCTGCTCAGCGCCAGTGTCTTCGTTCCCGCATGCGGGAGCATGTCCAGGGACCTGGTGCGCAAGCACCTGGAAATCCCGGCAGCCGGTGCCTGCCTCATCGCGGAGGATACCCCGGCAGTCGCTGCATTCGGGTTCGTGGACCTGGAGAACTGCGTGCTGGGAGAGGCTGAGGAGATACCGGACAAACTTGATGCGCTGCTCGCGGATCCCGGCCGTCTGGAGGCTGTGGTCCGCGCTGGCCAAAAGCTGGTCCAGGAAAGGCACGTACAGTCCCGCCGCAGCCAGGTCCTGGAGTGGCTGCAGCTGCAGGCCGTGCGCTCCCCGGCCGAACGCATAGTGCAGGCGTCCCCAGCAGGAAGCCTGTTCCTGTCGCCAAAGGACAGCACACAGGTGCCGTTCGCCGCGGGCGGCCGCGACAGGCAGTTCCTTGCATCCGGCTGGCACCTACTGGAGGAACCGGATCCGGACGGTGCCCGGCGGGAGTTCCTGAAATGCCTCAACTTCTACTTCATTCCTGAAGCGGTGATCGGGGCAGCCTTTAGCGAACTCGCTGCAGGCAACGCTGAAGCAGCGCGGGACTGGACCACGCAGGCGCTGGTGGACACTTTCACGGACCGGTCCGCACCGGACCCGGATCCGGTCCTCTGGGCCACTCATCTCAGGGCGCTGCTGTGCTCCGGAGAGCGGGAACAGGCCGTGGCCGGGGCACGGAGATTCCCGCATTTGAGCCACCGGGAACTGGACCGGATGCGCAGCCTGCTGGGCCTTGAAACGGCAGCGGTGCGATCTGCCCGTGCTTCCATCTGCCCGGTTCCGGAAACCTCACAGGGGAAGTGGGAAGCCACACTGGCCCATGCACTCATGGCGTGCGGCCAGTCACGGGACGGTCTGCGGTTCACCGCCGCGCCCACTGCGGCTTCCACTCCCGCTCCGGTGGTGCCAGGCCATGGCCCGGCAGCTCTCCTTCGGAAGCGCTTGCTTCGCCGGATCCGCTGGCGGATGCGCACGGGCGCAGTGCGGCAGCTTCGGCTAAGACTTTCGCCTCTGAAACAGCGGCTGCTGACAGATGAATTTTCCCGGACGCTCACCGACATCCTTCGCCGGGAAGGGCTCGAATCGGCTGTTCTGTTTGGAGATCCCGCCGGCGACCGGCTGCAGCGCGCGATGCGGCGGGGACTGGAGCTGAATCCGTCGCTCCCGCCACTGACCGTGGTGCGCGCCGCACAGGTCGATACCTCCGTAATCGCCGGCGCAGCCGGTGACGCGGAACGCGGGACCGGCACGAACCGGACAGCAGCTTTTGTGGCGGATGCGCGAGCCGCTGAAGGGTCGGCCGAGTTCCTTTCCAGGTGTGCCCTGGTGGTCCTGACGGATACCACGACGCCCGGCGGCTACCGCTTGCTGACCGGGCTGACCGCCGGCAGCCGGTTTGTTCTGCTGGGGCACGAACCAGTACGCGGGACGGCGATACTGGCGGGATCCGACAGGCCTCCGGTGCAAGAAAAGCACCACGGAGAACAGGCTCTCCAGCAAACAGAGGGGAGCGCGCAGTGAGCGGAAAAGGCGCCGTGGCATGGATCGCCGGAACGCCATGGGCAGCCGTCAGCGGGACGGAAAAGCAGCTGGCCAGCGCACTCGCGCAGCATCGTCAGGTGCTGTGGGTCGATCCTCCGGCAGCATTGTTTGGAGGACGCGCACCCGGCCTGCACCCGGTGCTGGAGGAAGTCCTGCCGCGGCTCAGCCGTTTGACCGTGCCGGTCCTGCCGGGCGCCTGGCGTCCCGTGCTGAACCGTGCGGCCACCTGGCTCCTGCACCGGGGGATCCATTCGGCGACCCGGGATGCCGACCCGGAGTTCGCCGTCGTCGTCGTGGGGGGACCGCTGGGCCGGTTTCCGCGAAAGACAACTGGAACGAAGGTGTTCTTCGTGACTGATGACTGGCTGGCGGGAGCCCCGCTCATGGGTATTGATGCGGGCCGGATCCGCCGCTGCATGCTCGCGAACATTGCCGAAGCAGACCTGGTGGCCGCAGTCACTGAGGATCTGGCGGACAGGCTCCAGGACCTGTCACCCGGCACGAAGGTGCTCCACCTGCCCAACGGCTGTGTGCCTTTCCCGGCCCGCCCGCCGGGACCCCGTTCCCGACGGGCCATACTCCTCGGACAGCTGAACGAGCGGCTGGACTTCGACATTCTGGACGCGGTGGCAGCCGCGGGCATTGAGCTCGCCGTCATCGGCCCCCGAACGGCCCGGGACCCGGCGGTGCAAGCCAGACTGGATGCCCTGCTTGCGCTGGGAAACGTCAGCTGGGAGCCTGAGGTCCCTGCCGAGGAGGTGCCGCAGCGGCTCAGCTCCGCGGCAGTTGGCATCACCCCCTACGCCGACACAGCCTTCAACCAGGCAAGTTTTCCGCTGAAAACCCTCGACTACCTGTCTGCCGGCTTGCCGGTCGTGGCAACCGACCTCCCGGCGGCCCGCTGGCTTGGCAGTCCCCACGTGAAGCGTGAGCGCACTCCGGAAGGGTTCACTGACGCAGTGACCCGCGCACTGGGCGAGGCTCCGGATGCCGGCCATATACGGGAAAGGCAGCTGCTGGCGCGTACGCATTCCTGGGATGCTCGGGCACGTACCCTTCTCGACGCCGCCGGCGCCGCCAGCCCGGAATGGGCGGGCGACCATTTCCTGATCACCCGTTTCAACCTCCCAACACCCGGTCCGGAATCACTGGTGCGGGCACGTGAAGGGTGGCTGAAGGAACGGGCCGGACTCTTCGAGCGCTTTTGCCTGCCCTCCGTGGCCGCGCAGTCCAACGCCCGGTTTCGTTGGATCATCTATTTCGATCCCGAGAGCCCGGCCTGGCTCATCGAACGTATACGGGCATGGTCGGCCGGTGGACTTTTCACGCCTGTCTACCGCTCGTCCGTGGGACGCACCGAGCTGTTGGTGGACTTGCGGAGCATGGTCTCTGAACCAGCGGCAGAACTGATGACCACCAACCTGGACAACGACGACGGACTGGCAGCGGACTTTGTGGACCGCCTGCAGCACGCGGCGGGAAAGACCGGTGGCCGCCGCACCGCGCTGTATCTGCCAAACGGCCTCATCCTCGCCGGGAGAAGGCTCTTTGCCAGGACTGACCGGACCAACGCATTTTGTTCCGTTGCTGAGCCGTGGCCGGACGCCGTGACCTGCTGGGCAGACTGGCACACGCTGCTGGGACGCAGCATGCCGGTACTGGAAGTTCCCGGGCCCCCGGGATGGCTCCAGGTTGTCCATGGCGGAAACGTCAGCAACCGTGTCCGGGGCGTCAGGGCGGTTCCTGAGATCCACAGCCCGCGCTTTGAAGGACTCCTGGGCGGTGCTGAGGCTCCTACCGCCGGTGAACGTATCCGGGAACTGCTGCTGGAGACTCCGCGCAGGACTGCAGGAGCAGGACTGCGCACGGCAGCAAAGACCGTGCTCCTTCGAACCATGGGCAAGGACGGCCTTGACCGGGTCAAGAACCGGATTGGTGCAATGCAGGGCGTTCTTGTGAGGGGGCAGCAGTGACAACACGGCAAAGCCTGCTGGTATTTGTCCGCCGCTGGTACCTGGTCCTCTCCGGGATAGTGCTCACCGCCCTCCTCAGCTGGGCTGCAAGCCTGCTGGTCCCGCCGTCGTACGATGCGCAGGGAAGCATGGTCCTGATGCCGCCGTCAGCGAATGTGGGCGAGGACGGCAACCCTTACCTGCAGCTGGGCGGGATGAGCGAAGCGCTGGACGTACTGGTCCGGCAGTCAAACGCCCCCGCTGTCCGTGACCAGGTGCTCGACGAGTATCCGTCGGCGACCTACACGATTGAGCCGGACCGCAGCACCAGCGGGTCCATTGTGGTTGTGCAGGCCACAGCAGAGAACGACGCCGAGTCCCTGGAACTGCTGGACCGCGCCATGGAAACGCTCCCGGCCGTCCTCACCCGCATGCAGGATGACCTGGAGGTGACGCCGGAGCAGCGAATCGACATCATGCCACTGGTTGTGGACGCCGAGGGGACGCTGAACGTGAAGCAGACACTGCAGATCGTGGCCGTCGCCGTCGCGATAGGGCTGGCAGGCACGCTTATGTTCACGGCACTGGCAGACGGCCTGCTGCTCTCCCGGCAGCGCCGGCTCAAACCTGCAGCCGAAGAGAACCTGCACCAAAAAGCATCCGTACCCGGACCGGCAAGTGATGTTCATGTCCGCGGTGCCGGCCGGAGAGCCGGAGAGAGGAAAGACAGCCAGGGAAAGCGCACGGCTCGGACCGGAGGAGAACGGCCTGCAGCGGGGGAGAAGCCGCAGGAATCCGTTACCGGGGAAGACCTGCGTACACGGTGACGTCCGCAGACCTCCTGGCCACACTGCGAAGGCGCTGGTACGTGCTGCTGGCAGGGCTCTGCTGCACCGGGCTGGCCTACTGGGGCCTTAGCCAATCCGCACCGGTTTACGCAGCCCAGTCGGACTTCGTTTTCGCAGAGCCGGGGCTTCCGGGCCAGGGCCGTTCCCTTACCGGCACCGAACCCCAAACGCTGATCGACTTCACAGCCATTGTGGAGCGCAAGGTCCTGGCCGGAGCCACGTCCACAAAACTCGCCTCACCCACGGCGTCGTTATTCGGTACGGGGATCCGGCAGGGAACCTCGATCAGCATGCTGGACACCGGCGGCCAGTGGCTCTCTTCCTTCAGCCGCCCGGTACTGTCCGTGCAGGTTGCGGCGCCGTCTCCGGAAGAAGTCTCCGCCGAGATGGAGCGGGTCCTGCTTGAGGTCCGTGCCGTGAGCGAAGCGCTTCAGGCCGATGCAGGAGCTGCCCCATCGTCGATGATCAGCGTGGAACGCGCGCCGGAGGACCTCATCATCACCTCTTTTGGCAAGACGAAGATGGGGGAGGCGAAGGCGCTGACTGTCCTGTCCGTGACGGGTCTGGGGCTGTCCTGCGCCGCGGCGGCAGCAACGGATGCGATGGCATTGCGCCGGGCCCGCACCGGGCGAAGGCACAGGAGCGGTAACGGAAAGAGAGCCCGGGCAGAGGCAGCGGCATGGCAGGGCTGAAGAAATATCCATCGGCGGCACCGGCGGCGGGGTCCAACGGCACGTCGCGCGATGTGTCAACCTTCCTGTCTGTCTACCTCCTGCTTACCCTGGCGCTCCCGTCCTACCTCACCATCACCGCACTCGGCTCCCTGGGACGGCCCTCAACCCTGTGGGGTTTGCTGGGACTGTCCTGGTGGGCCTTTGAAAGACTGCGCCGCACCACCCGGCTGAACGCAGGATCCTCGGCGGTGCGCTGGGCGCTTCTGGGTTTCCTGGCAGCGGTGCTGATTAGCTACGCCGTATCCAATCTCCAGGGAATTCCGCCAAACGAGTCTTCACCGGCTGACAGCGGCCTTTTGCGGACCGCCGGCTGGGTGGGGATTGGGCTGCTGGCCAACGACGGGATTGGTTCAGCGGAGCGCTGGCTGGTTCTGGTCCGCAGGATGACTCTGCTCGGTGGACTGGCCGCACTGCTGGGCCTGGCCCAGTTCGTTGCAGGCCAAAGCCTGCTCGAATGGCTTACGCTCCCGGGCTTCAGTGCTGACAGTGCGCACTCAGCGTCCACTCGCGGAGACTTCATCCGGCCGTCAGGACTGGCCACGCAGCCTCTGGAGTACGCAGTCGTGCTGTCAATGGCGCTGCCCCTGGCACTTACCCTCGCGCTGACGGACAAACACCGGAACCAGGCCGCCCGCTGGTGGCCCGTGCTCGCACTGGCCCTCGCTACGATCCTGTCCGGCTCCAAATCGGCGTTCATCGGAGCTGCGGTAGGCATCATCATCTTGGTCCCTGCCTGGTCCGGGGCTGTCCGGATTCGGGTGCTGGGCGGTCTGGCGGTGCTGCTGGGGATCGTCTACGTCACCGTCCCCGGCGTCGCAGGAACGGCACGCGGCATGTTCCAGAGCATGGGCAATGACTCAAGTTCCCTGTCCCGGACGGACAGTTACGGTGTGGCCATCGAGATCGCGACAAGGAACCTCTTTTTTGGCCGCGGTTTTGGAACGTTCCTCCCGCGCTACCGCATCTTCGACAACGGCTACCTGACCGCCTTGGTGGAGGTTGGGCTGGTCGGACTGATGCTGCTGGTCCTGCTGCTGCTCTGTGCCGTGTGGAACACCCTGGGCGCGGGGTACCGGCTGTTCCCTGCCGGAAGCCGGGCCCGGGAGCTCGGGGCAGGCCTGGCCGCTTCAATCCTGGCCGGGGCCGTCCTGCTGGCGTTCTTCGACGGGTTGAATTTCTCCGTCTCGGCGGCCCTCCTGTTCCTTTCCGTTGGACTCGCAGGCGCCTACCGCGGGCTGCACAGGTCCGGGGAACGCCGAGGGAGCTGGACCGGAATCCGTCTGCCGGACGGAGACCCGCTCAGGGAATGAGTTCTCCGGCCCGGGTCCCGCCAGAGCCAACGATCGACCACTACGCAGGCGGGGCCCGTGTCAGGCACGGAACATGGTCCGGGTGCTTTCATCCCGCTCCCACGTTGTTCCCGGGTGCGAGGCTGCCGCAAGCCGACGGCCCGCGAGGGTGAAAGCGGTGTAGACGACGGCGTCGAACGCACTTCGCGGACCTCGAACGGAACCGAAGATCCCCGCGGCACTGTTTAGCGCTGTGCTGTTGAGGGCGCCCTGCTCGGCGTTGCCCCGGTAGGTGCGGCGAAGGACAGCCAGCAGGCTGGGAACGTCACGGGGAAGCCGGACCAGGACTGGGGGGCAGTCAAGGACGGACTTCTCCGCTGCCGGAAAAAACCGCTCCACGTACAGGTCATCGGCTACTACCGGGGGGAGCGTACCCAGTTGCTGCCCGGCCTCGGCGCTCAGTGCGTAGGCGCCGGCGCCCCACAGTGCTGTCCCCGCCCCGGGCAGATGGCGGCGGGCACGGTAATAGGAGCGAACCAGCAAAGCTGCGCCGTTCAGGTCGTAGTCCACCGGCGGGCGAACGGCGAGGGACCCGGTATCCAGTGCCTCGAAAACCGCGCGAACAGTCTCCTCGCCCACCGTGATGTCCGCGTCCAGATACAGCCGTGGCCAGAAGGAAGCGGCGGCGTTGCCGGCATTGATGGCCGCTGTCTTGGACGCCTGCATAATCTCCAGCACCCGCACTCCCGCACGTGCCCCGGCCTCAGCAGCCGAGCCGTCGGTGCAGCCGTTGCACACCACGATGACTTCGGTTCCGGCGGCAATCACCGACGCCAGGGAATCAAGGGTGGCGCCGATCACGCGTTCCTCATTGTGGCAGGGAATGATGATCGTGCCCCGGGGAAGGGATACGGCGCCCTCGTCTGCGGCCGCTGGAGTTTCCGCGGCGGAGGCGCGGCCGGCCCCCGGGAGACGCCTCCGGTGCCGGGAAAGCAGCAGCGCCGGGACCGCCAGGCGGTGCCCTGCCCCGCCGGTCCGCAGCACTTCTGCCAGCAGGACTGCTGTCCGAAACGCCGCGGCGTAGCTTTTTCCGTGGCGCAGTTCGGCGTATCGAACCCGGTTCACGGCCATTAGCGCGGTGAGCTCGGGTGACTGCCCTGACCCGCCCCGGCGGTGCACCATGGTGGCCGCCGGTTCAAACCACACTTCCGCACCGGTGCTGCGCGCTCGGTGAAAGTACTCCGTTTCCTCGGAGTACAGGAAGAAGTCCTCGTTCCAGCCGCTCAGCCTGCGGGCCAGGGGCATATCCACCATCAGCGCCGCTCCCGTAGCCCAATCCACGGGATGTGCGTAGAGGTAGGCCTCGGCGTCGTACTCAATCTCCGAGAGCCAGCCCGGCCGATGCGCCAGCCGCCGCCCGGCGAGTGCATCTCCCAGCGCCCGGGGAATACTCGGTTCCCGTCGGAGGGAATGGTAGGTACTGCCGTCCTCATCAGCCAGCAAAGGCACCACTATCCCGGTCCCCGGCTGCCGCAGGCGCTCCAGCATGGCTCTAAGGGCGCCGCGGCCGACCCGGAGGTCCGGGTTGAGGACCAGGACGGCTCCCGCATCACCGGTATGCAGGGCAGCTGCGTTGATCCCGCCGGCGTAGCCGAGGTTGCCGCCGGTTTGCACAACCTGCACATCACTGTGCAGGGCAAGCTGTTCCAGGGTGGTGTCTGTAGAGGAGTTGTCCGCCACGACTACCCGCACGGCCAGGTCATCCGTCTCAGCCCGCAGGGAATCGATCAGACCGGGGACGTCGCCGGCGTTGTTGTGGGTGACAGAGAGAACACAAACATCGGCGAAGCCAGTCGGCGGCGCGAAACGGAACGGAACACGGGCGGGGGATGGAGCAGCCGGCCGCGGTACTGCGCCGGGCGGCACCGTGGATCCGGACTGGCCGGCTGGGCGCTGCAACCGCAGATAGGCCGGGGGGCCTTGAAGAAGGTATCGCTTAGCCAGGCGGCGTGGTTCCAGGGCGAGCCGCCAGGCCCACTCGAGCCCGTTGGCGCTGGCCCAGTCCGGTGCACGCTGGATCCTGCCGGCCAGGAAGTCCACCACTGCTCCGAAGGCAAGCAGTGCTGACGCGCCGGTTGCAGCACCGTTCTCGGTGATCCACAGTTCCTGGCGGGGTTTGCCAAGGCAGACGACCAGGACGTCCACCCCTGCGCCTGAAATCTCCGAACACAGGTGCAGATTGGCTGCGGCATCTCCCAGCATGCTGCGTTCGGGCGCCCAGCAGCCGGCGATGCGCAGCTTGGGGCGCAGCCGGGGAAGGACCTGCATCAGCCGCTCCTGGGTTTGAAGTGCTCCGCCCAGGAAACCGACGCTGAGTCCGTGTTCCTCGCACTCGTCCAGGAGGGGGCCAATGAGGTCGCTTCCGGCAAGACGGGACCATTGCCGCTGCGTAAGGGCGCTGGCGCGGGCTGCGATGGGCGCCCCATCCACCAGATTCAGCCACTCAACTGCTCCGCTGCGTCCTGCGGCGTCCAGGGCACCATGCCATCGTCCGGCTGCGCCAAAGTAGTGCAGGTGGTCCAGATTGACGGATGCAACAGCCAGCGGTTCGCGGGCCCCGCTGCGCGCCCGCTCCACGATCATCCTGACTGCGTCCTCAGCCGTCAGGAGGTCGACCGGCACATCGGCCAGCAACAGCCTGCTGCTGTCGTGGCCGGAACCGAATGACCGCCCCTTGGATACATGGCCGTCCGTTGTCGTTGCTAGCTTTGCCATGTCCGGCTCCTCCTCCACAATCGTTGCTACCGGCAGCGACAATAGGAGGGGCCATACGCGGGGCACTGGGTATGTGCTACTGGTCTCTGCACGGACAGTGGAGCCCGCAAAGGGTAATTCTGCGAGGTGCTACGCGGGTAGGGGCCGCGGTGGGCCGGGACCCTGCGGGAGGCTGGCTTCGAACCCGGCCGGTTAGTCCCCGAAGGTCAGTGCGGCTGGGTCTGAAACATGCTCCGAAATCGGTGCCAGCGCGCCGTCGTGAACGCGGAAGAGCGCGCCGGTGAGCGGGCAGGTCCATTCGCCGTCGGAGGAACCGGGAACAAGAGGGTGCCCTGCCGGGCCAACCCAGCCCACCTGGCGTGCAGGGACTCCCGCGACGACGGCGTAGGCAGGAACATCCCTGGTCACGACAGCGCCGGCAGCCACTGTTGCCCACGCGCCAATCCTGACGGGCGCGATGCAGACAGCACGGGCGCCGATGGCAGCACCCTCACTTACTTCGACACCCACCGGGTTCCAGTCCTCCGCGTTCTTCAGCGACCCGTCCGGGTTCACTGCCCGCGGATAAGTGTCGTTGGTGAAGACGACGGCGGGCCCCACAAATACCCCGTGGCCCAGCACTGCCGGTTCGTAGACCAGGGCATGGTTCTGGATCTTGCAGTTGTTCCCCACCCGGACACCCGGACCGATGTACGCGCCCCGTCCGATAACGCAGTTCGCGCCGACTACCGCGTCTTCCCTCACCTGCGCGAGGTGCCAGATCAGTGTTCCGGTTCCGATCTGTGCGTTGGCGTCGACGTCTGCCGTGGCATTGATGTTGTCCATACCGGTGTCCTTTCGCTCCCGGGACAACCCGTTGTCTTCCGGGCCTGCCACACCCTACCGCTTGGCCGCGCGGACGCGCACAAGTAAGAGATGCCTAGGTAGTCGAGACACTTTTGAAGCTGATTCCCCGGAACCAAGTGGTCGAAAGACAGTAATAACTACGTGTAGGACTTCAAAGCCCCCAAACCTACGCTCTGTTTTCGGGCCCCAAAACTCGAGGCAGGAATCTATGCGCGTTGCACCACCCCCACAGCCTTATCCTCCTTCCGGACATATCTCAAGTTCCCAAATCCGCCTCGTTGGCCGCAGCGAGGAACTGCGTGCGGTGGTTTCCGCCATAGAGTCCAACGGGGGCTCTGTGATCGTAGGACCCGAGGGGATCGGGAAAACTGCCCTCGCCAACGCTGCTGCGCGTGCAGTGCGGCAGGGCTTTCATGTGGTCCAAATCCGCGGCAGCAGGTTCTCCGCCGGCACCGGGTACGGGGCACTGGGCTGGCTGCTTAGTGAGCTGCCGGACACCCCGCTGGACGATCCCGTTCAGGTGCTGCGGGCGCTCAAGGCCTATTTGCAGGAGCGGGCAGGGGGACGGCGGACGCTGCTGGTTGTGGACAACATCCACGAACTGGATCCGCTGAGCCAGACCGCCACCGTTCAACTAATACGGCAGTCAGCCGCGGCGCTGGTAGCAACTACCCCCGACCTCCTGCGCTGCGGCGATGAGCTGGTCCGGCTGTGGTCTGAAGGCATGATCCGCCGCATCGATTTAGGGCCCCTGGAGCCTCCAGACTCGCTGGCTCTGATGGAGGACCTTACCGGTGGCCGTCTCTCCGCCCTCGCAGCCCACTCGGTCTGGCTGCAGACCAGGGGCAACCCGTTGTTCACCTCCCTGCTGTGCCGGGACCAGATGACAGCCGGCCGGCTGAAGGAACGCGGCGGCATTTGGACGCTTGCAGGGCCGCTGACTTTCAAGGGCGAGATCGCCGACTGGATGGCGTCCTGGTACCGCCGCATCGACGACGCGGAGCGCCGAGTCGTGGACCTGGTATCCCTGTGCCCCGGAATACAGCTTCAGGTGCTGCTGGCCATGGGGGACGAGCGGAGCGTGGAGAACCTGGAAGAACAGGGCATCCTCGTCGTTGCCCAGCGGGAAGGGACGGTATGGATGCGCGAACCGCTGTACGCGCGGCTGATTGCCGAACTGGTCCCGATGGGACATTTCTTCGAGTTGTGGCAGGAGCTTCTTGCCACCGGTCCTGATCTCGATACCTGGGCAGACATCCCGGCCCGTGCGTTTGCCGAATGGGCTGCCGCTGCCGGCGGCCCCGTCGACCCCGACCTCGCCGCCCGTGCGTGCGCGGTGGCGAACCTGGCAGGCGCGCCCGAGAGCGCAATCAAGATCGCTGCGGCAGTCGAGGACCCCCGGCCCCACCCCCGGCTGAAACTTGAACGGGCCAGGGCACTGCGGGCGTGCTATCAGGCACCGGCTGCCGAGGTTGAACTGCGCAGCCTGACAGGACTCCAGGATCCCGAAACCCTGGTGCCCGCCCTGCTGGAACTGGCACAGGTGGCCCGCCTGGTGCCGGACCCTTACGTTTCGCCGCAGGATGCTCTTCGGCAGGCAGAGACCGCTGCGCAGGGCCAGTCTGAACCACTGCATACGCAATCCCTTCACCTGATTACCGCCGCGCGTGCGGCGTTCGCAGTGCTGGATGCAGACCCCTCCGCCGCCCCGGAGGAACTATCTGCCCTCTGCCTGGATTGGACTGCACCCACTGCCCTCGTACTGGGTGCGCAGGCCAGCCGGTGCCAGTTGCTCGCCCTGGAAGGCCGGACAGGGGAGGCGCAGAAGGAAGCTGCCGAGCTGTGGGAGAGACTGCGCCAGGTGCATTCCCTCCCGCTCACCACCGGCTCCGAGATCCTGAGCGGCGTCCTGTGCACGCACGTGATGTGCGCCGAACCCGGACGGGCCCTGGCCATGCTGAACCAGGCCAACGGGGTGCGCTACCTGGAACACCATCTGAGTGCCTGGTCGGAGCTGCCTGCTGGTGTTATTCACGCTCTGACCGGACGTGCAGACGCAGCGCTGGAGTGTTTAATTCCTGCACTCCGGCAGCTTGAAGTGGACGACCCCCGGGATCTGCTCCCTCTTGCCCGGGCAGCCATGGCGTACTGCTACGCAGAGCGCCAGGAATGGGACAAAATGGGGGAGTATTTGGGCTCTGTCCCGGAGTTCAGGGCCGCCCCGGCAGGCCACGTACTGGTAGGCACACGCTATTTCCAGCTGGCTGCTGCCCTTTCCCGCGGCACCACGAGCCGGAGCGGTGATCCAGCTGGCCAGCTGGCCAGGGAAGGTCAACGCGCAGCGGCCGCCGGCAGCTTTCCCGCGGCCGTCCTGTATCTGGCGGCTGCGGGCCTGGACGGGGACTTAGCCTCGGCGCAGCTGCTTGAAACGACGGCTGCCGCCGGAGACGGACCTATGGCCGGCACCTGGCAGAAACTCGGTGCCGGGCTTTGGAAACAATCTGCCCAGTTACTCTTCGAAGCCGCCGAAGCGCTGTTGGCACGGGGTTTCTACGGAATGGGTTACAAGGCCGCGCTCGCGGCACAGGAAACGGCCGACGCCGCAGACCAGCGTGAGCTGTCCCGCCGGGCCCGTGTGGTGGCCAACGAGTGCTACCGGATGCTCGCCGATGCCAACAGCCTTCAAAGCCGAATGGACACACTGTCCGACTTTGAGCGGGACCTGGCCGTCCGTGCGGCTTCCGGAGCGAGCAGCGCGCGGCTGGGGAGCGCACTGCACCTCTCACCCCGCACGGTTGACTGGCATCTTGGCCGGATCTTTCAAAAGCTGCACGTCTCAGGACGGGCTGAACTCCGCCGTCTGCTGGGGGAAGGGAGCGGCATCGCGGGCACGGGGAGGGACAGCGCCACCAGAACCACGGAATCCACCCGGGTGTACAAGTAGCGTCTGCAGTCCGTCCGGGCATCCGGGCAGGTAGCGGGGTGCGGTTACACCCGTGTAATTCAAGTACCGCCTACTGATTACTGGTGATTCCTACTCAGGCAGGTGCCATTTGCTCTACCTAGTCTTTTGAGCACTGCCCCCCGTGGGCAAGATAGCTTGCTAGGAAGAGGTCTCACTGTGGAGAAACATCGTTTGTCCGGCGCACATGCACTTCTGGCGCATGCCCCGCTGATCCAAGAACAAGCCGTTGGAAAGCAGATCCAGGATGTGCCCTTTCTCGGGCGCTCCGGTCTCATTCAGGCCATGGCAGATTGCCTGAAACCGGAATCAGCAGTTTCGGGCTGCCTGGTCGTGGGCGATTCCGGAACCGGCAAGAGCGCACTGATCCGGCACGTGCTCTCCGTCTACGGTGGTGCCGCCTACGTGGTGAATGTCAGGGGATCTGCCTTTGCCGGACGAACTCCCTTTGGGGCCCTGACATTCATGCTGTCAGAGCTCGAACCCGAGTCTGCGTCCCACCCCGTCCTGATCCTGCGCGGGCTGACAGAGCTCATCCGGGAACGCGCTGCCGGCCGCCAGGTCATCCTCGCCGTGGACAACGCCGAGGAACTCGACGAATTCTCCGCCATGGTACTTAGCCAAATGGTCGTCAACCGCTCCGCTCACATGTTCGCGGCCTTCCGCGACTTCAGCGCCGCACCTGCCGAATTCATGGGCCTGTGGCGGGAAGGGCTGCTCACGCGGCTGGATTTGGAGCCCATGCTGCCCTCTGAGTGCGCCCACCTGCTCGAAGCAAACCTGCGGGGCCCGATCAGCAGGGCAGCGGCAGAGGAACTGGCCAGCGCCAGCGGCGGCAACCCGAACATGCTGCTGGCAGTTGCGGAGGACTACCGGGAATGCGGCAGGGTGAAATCCATGGATGGCGTCTGGGTCCTTGATAAGACCCGCCACTGCACCTTCCCGCGCCTCTACGCCGCTATGGCCGTGCGGCTAACAGGCCTTTCCGCAGGGCAGCGCGAGCTCCTTGACCTGCTGGCACTGTCCGGTGCGCTGCCGCTCGAGCAGGTTCTGGAACGGCTGGACAGCCTTGAGGTGGATGCTCTCCAGGAAGCGGGGCTGCTGCAGCTCCAGCACAGAGGAGCGCCGGCGCTTTCACTGGGCGATCCGGCCCTGGGCACGGTGCTGCGGGGACAGCTGGACTCCGGAAGGCGGCGGGAGCTCCTCGAGATCATGGTGCCGGACACCGCAGTTGCCTTGCCGTCGCATGCCGCGGAATGGCTGCTAAGCGCGGGAGCCAAGCTGTCCGCGCCGCTGGCGCTTTCCGCAGGCCGTGCAGCAAACGCGGCAGGAGACCCGGAGGCAGCCCAGGAGTACATTGAAGCTGATCCGGACTACCTGTCCTCCACCGCGGCGGTTCTGGAACTGTCCCGCGCCCAGCTCCGTCGGGGCAATGCCGCCCAGGCCGCCGACGCCATCCTCCGGCACCGCTCCTTCGACGAAACAGGCATTGTATCGCCTGACTCAGTGCGCCTGCTGTTGGTCGAAGCAGCGTCCGGGTGCCGCGCGCTCGCCGAGCAGCAATTCGTTGCCTCCGGCTCTGCGGATCCGCACGCTGCGCTGTTCGGCGACGCCGACCGGATGCTCGCCGAGCTCAGGAAGCAGGGGCTGGCTCACCGTGAGGCGGCAATGCTGGAACGGGAACTGGTCCTGGAGCGCGCGCGCTGCCTCACACAGCACGGTCAGTACAGCGAGGCAGCTTCCTTTCTCTCCGGAATTTATGCCCGCGGCGATGAAAACGGCCGCGGATTCCGTGCCCTGGTGGGCTCCTGGCTCTGCGTAGCGTGGGGCATGAGCGACCGGCAGTCGGACGCGCACGAGCTTGCCGCAGCCCTGTGGCCAATCCTCACAGACGTGCACCAGCCGGATCTGGACGAGGGCCAGGCCGCGCCCGCCCAGGCGAGGATCCTGCATGTCCTAATGGTCACCGGCGCGCTTGATGCTGCCGCAGACTTCCTCTACCAGGATGCCGGAACGGAGGGGGACGGCAGTCTTGGCGGGACCCTCCGCGAAGTCTGCGAAGGGATGCTTCATGCATTCGCAGGCCGCGGGGCCGCAGCCATCGCCTTGCTTCACCCGGCCGCAACGCAGCTGGCCGTGTTTGATCCGGACGGGCTGCAGCACACCGTGAGCGCCGTGGCAGCGTACTGCGCTGCACTCCAGGGCCAGTACGAGCGGGCAGAGGAGCACCTCCGTACCGCCGACGCGGTGCCGGCCACGCCATCATGGGCACTGCAGCGCACTGCAGCCCATTTCACCGTGCTCGCCTGGAATCTCCTGGGCTCGGAAGACGCCCATGAAGCGCTGGCTGAACTTGCGGCCAAGGACGACGCCCGCGGCGCTGGAGCCTACGCCGTCCTTAGCCTGCTGAGTGCCGTGCGGCTGGGGGACACCGCTGCCGCCCAGCAGCTGCTGGATACCGCCTCAGTTCTGCAGGGACGCTTCGCCCGGCTGTGCGAGGACTACGCCAAGGGCGCGGCGGGCTGCGATCCGCAGCAGCTCCTGCTCGCGTCCGACGCTGCGGCGGCCATGGGCCATGAACTGTTCGCACGGGACACCGGAGAGCGGGCCCTGGAAATCGCGGCCGGATCGGGGGACCGCGCCACCGTCCGCTTCATCCACCGCAGCCGGCGGCTGCAGTCGGGGGAGACAGAAAACGACGCCGAGGTGGAAGACTGCCTGCGCGGGCTGACGGCACGCGAACGGGTGATCGCACGCCAGGCTGCCTCCGGAACGAGTAACAAGATGATCGCCGCAGAGCTCTCAATCTCTGTCCGCACCGTTGAAGGCCACCTTTACCAGATTTACTCCAAGCTGCACGTCGGCAGCCGGAGGGAACTGTCCCACTTGCTGTCAGCAAGCCAGACCGGCAGCGCAAACCAGTCCGGCGCAGTACGCGGGGTGCGGTGATGGAAACCCAGGTCCGAAACACCGGTCTCTTCCTCCGGATGGCCGAAGCTGAAGCCATCGCCAATCACCTGCTGGATCCGGTACTGCGGGGATCGATTGTCCTGGCCCCCGAAGGCATGGGCAAGAGTGTCCTCGCCGAAGCAGTCCTTGGCAGGCTGGAAGGAATCGTCACTCCTTACCGAGTCCACAGCAGCCCGGTGCTGGCCAGCATTCCGTACGGAGCGCTCACGCCGTTCATGGAGCGGGCATTGGCGGAAGACCTCGGGTCACCCCTGATGGTGCTGCGGAACATCCGCAGGTACTTCCGTGCCCGTGCGGAGTCCGGTCATCCTCAGGCATTGCTGGTCGTCGACGACGCCCACCATTTGGACGAATCCTCCAGCCATGTGCTGGTGCAGCTGGTCATGTCCGGCGAAGTCCGTTTGCTTGTGCTGGCGCGCAGCCGCAGCGAGAACATCCAGGAGCTGCTGTCCCTTGCCCGCGACGGTCTGCTGTCACGGGTGGACCTGGAACCGCTCTCCCCGGGGGCAGTGCACCGGTTCTGCGCAGAGGAATTGGGCGGGCCTGTGCTGCGTGCGTCCAGCGCCGTGCTGGCCCAGGTCTCCGGGGGCAATCCGCTGTATGTCAAAGCACTGCTGGCCGCAGCGCGGAAACGCGGCGACCTGCTGCAGCGCAACGGCTCCTGGTATCTGCGGTCCCTGCCGGGAGTCCTGGAACCCACGGTTCAGGACCTGGCCAAAAGGCTGCTCGCGGGCAGGTCCGCGCAGGAGCGTACAGTTCTGGAAGCTGTGGCGCTGTCCGGGTCTCTCTCCCGTTCCAGCCTCGCGGCCATCGCAGGCCCTGCGGCTGTCCAGTCCCTGCTGGACGAGGGGTATCTGGCCACGGCTATGGACACCCCGGACCAGCTGCGAATGGCCCAGCGGCTCCACTCCGACGCCATCCGCAGCCTGGTTCCGCCCATGCGCAGCATCGAAATCCGCAGCCAGCTGGCCGGCGGCACATCCGATGAGCGCCTCGTCCAGGACCCGCGACAGGTGGCATGGGCGCTTGACAGCGGAGGAACTCCTCCCGATTCAGTGCTGCTGCAGGCTGCGCGGGCAGCGAACGCGGACGGCGATGCAGAGCTGGCGCTGCGGCTGGCACTTGCCGTCCGGCCAGGCCCCATGGCAGTCCGGGCCCGAGTGGAGGCTGCGTCCTCCGAATTGGCTTTGGGTAATCTTTCAGAGGCACGGGCAGGATTGGAAGGGGTGGTCAAATCCGCACCGGATCAGGAAACCCTGGACCTGGCTGTGCTGGTCACTGCCCAACTGGCAGCCTGTTCCGATCTGTCCGCAGAGCGGTTGCGTGCGCTGGCGGAGGACTGGGCAGCCCGCGACGCGCAGCTTTCCGGCACCGGCCCCGATGCTTCCCGGACCGCATGGCTCGCCGCCGGCCGAAGCGTGCTCGCGCTGTGGGCGAGGGCTGCTGACGGAAACCTGCTGACTCCGGGTGAGTCAGCAGTTACCACAATGGAGCTTTTGGAGGAAGAAACCGGGCTGGCGCCGGCGTCCGCATCCGCAGCCCGGCATGAGCTGAGGGCGCTTGGTTATGCCCTCGTATGCGAGGTTGAGACTGCAGCCGGGAACATCTCCGAAGCACTGCGCGCCGCCGGGCAGGCACAGAGGGAGCTCCATCAGGAGCCGATGGCACATAGCAGGGTCCGGGGCAGCGTCCTCGTGCGGCATGGGTTCGCGCTGCTCCACGGCGGTCACTTCGAGAAGCTCGGCACCCTGATCACCAGCGAGCTGGGAGCGGCACCTCACCATCTGCTGAGGATGGGCGGCAGCATGGGGGTGCTGGAGGGCGCCCTGGAAATCCACCAGGGACGTTTCCGCGAGGGGCTGCGACGATTGAGGCCCGCCATCGAAGCGCTGCGAGCCGGGGACCCTGAGCGCCTGCTTCCTTATGCCCTGGCGGTGTCGGGCTATACAGCAGTTGTTGTGGAGGACACCTCGCCGGCCATCCGGTTCGCCGGGGAGCTCCGTAGCCTGGGGTACGCCGGCCCGCCGTCGCTGAAACTGACATCGCAGGCTTTTGCCGCGGCCGCATTGGCTCCGCAGGGAAGTGAGGATGCACCGCCCCCGCAGGTAAGGGAATTCGCAGAACAGGCACGGTCCCTTGGGCAGTACGCAGCGGAAAAAGACATCCTGGAACTCGCCCTGGCAGTCGGGGACCTGAAGCAGGCGCGGCGCCTTGTGGATCTTGCTGAGAGATTTGAAGGGGGAGAAGCCGAGGCACTGCACGCGTACGCAGCTGCAGTCGCGGCCGATAACCCCGAACGCATGGTCCTTGCCGCAGATGAAGCCGTCCGCCGCCGCAAGTACCTGCTGGCAGTCGAGTGCATCGGGCACGCCATCCGGTACTACGGCGCCCACAACAACCTGCGCAGGCAACGTGCCCTCATCCAGCAGCTCCGGCGCAGGCGGGACGAGCTCGCCGGTGTCACCGTGTCCTACCTGAGCCCAAGTGTCCATCAGGTGAGGCTCACAAAACGTGAGCACGAAATTGTCGAGCTTCTGCTCGAGGGCGCCGGGACAAAGGACATCGCTGCGAAGTTCACACTCTCGCAGCGGACCGTGGAAGGCCATGTTTACCGCATATACGTGAAGCTTGGCATCAGCAAGCGCACCGAACTCGAAGTGGTCTACCGGGCACTGGAAGCGGAGCCGAAGGCGCACGCCAGCCTGTAACCGGCGGCGGCATCCTTCCGGCGTACTGACCGGAGCCCCGATGATGATCCGCGCAGCGCAGCCCAAGTAGCAGCGCAGCCCAAGTAGCGGGACCGGCCCATAGGGTAGGGAACCGTTCGGATCGAGTGGAGCGTGCGCGTTTTGAAGTGGGAATTACTGGTGTGCCGCTGTGCCGGCTGTCGTTAACTGTGCTTGTCAGGGCGGGAGAAAGCAGCAGCTTTCGCTGCACCGCAGGCTGTGCCGGGATTCAGTCCTTACCGGTCGGCCAGAGGAACCCTTCCTGATATTCCAGGCCCGCATCCGGTGTCTGAGCGGGCCCCCCAAAGCGGAGCCGGCGGCGTCGAAGTCTGCTGAGACCCAGGCTTCCCCCCAGCCGCCGCCGGCTCCTTCGCTTTGGGTTTCGAGCATCCTTCGGGGTGCTTTTTTTCTGCCCGAAACCGGCCGTGCCTGCATTGTCCAGGCACCTAATCCCATCCGCTCCGGGCCGTGGGAAATCCATTGCGGCGAACCGCGTAGCGCTTGCAAGTACCGCTGCCGCGGAGGGCGAGGTTGGTCCCCTGAGGCGAGTATTCGGTACTCGTGCCCCGGTTCACGCCGACTCCTAGATTCAGACTTCGTTAGTTAGGGGAAGCTACGAAGGATGACGGACTCTTTATGAGCTCAGATACACATCGGCTGCTGCCGGGCCAGTTCCTGGAGGGGGAAGCAAGGGGGGTTGCGGAGAACATCCAAAACCCACCCGGTGTCCTGGACCACCCTGCGCCCCTGCGGCATGGGGTGCGGGAAACGCACCAGCCCGCGCGCGGCGCGGAAAAGAACCTGAGAACCGATTTCGTGCTGGCGCCTCCGGCTGCACTGGACGGGGTAAAAGTAACACCTGGAGCTGGAGCCGCAGCGCTTCCCGCGCAGCCCTTTGTCTTTCCGTCCTTCATCACCCGTCCCTCCAGCGCGGCACGCGCGTCAAAGACATCCGCAGTCGTCTGGAACCGGCGCTACGAGCGCATCCTGATCCTTACGGACGCCCTGGTGGTTTTCGCCGCAGTGCTGATCGGAACAGTGGCGCGGTTTGGAGCACAGGCCGGAGAACTGCGTGTAGGGCCGGTGGCAACGACCTACTGGGTCTTCTCGCTGTTGCTGGCCGCCGGCTGGCTGCTGGCGCTGCACATCTACCGCAGCCGTGACCCGAAGATCGCGGGCATGGGGACGGATGAATACAAGCGGGTGGTCAACGCAACGTTCGCTGTAACCGCGGGAATGGTCTTCGCCTCCTTCGCACTGCAGGTCGAACTTGCCAGGGGGTACTTCGCCTTCGTCCTCCCCGCGGGCACAGCGGGACTCATCTGTTCCCGGTGGCTGCTGAGGCAATGGCTGAAGAGCCAGCGGCAGCGCGGGCGCTTCCTCTCGCGGGTGGTGGTGCTGGGCCGTCCCAAGGACGTCCGCTACGTGGCCCACCAGATCGCAGCTAAAGCCGGCGCCGCCTACAAGGTGGTGGGCGTGGCGGTATCGGGCAAACGGCGGTCCAGCCTGGAAGTGGACGGAGTCAGCCTTCCGGTGGTCTCGGATACAGAGCACGTGGTAGACGCGGTCAGCCGGCTGGGAGCAGACGCCGTCATAGTTGCCGGGCCCACCAAGGGTGGCAGCAGCTACGTCCAGGAGCTGGGCTGGAAACTGGAGGAATCCGCGGTCCAGCTGATCCTCACCACTGGGCTGACCAACGTTGCCGGTCCACGTATCCACTCCCGGCCGGTCGAGGGGCTGCCCCTGATGCATGTTGAACTGCCCCAGTATGCGGGCGGAAAACACCTGCTCAAACGCGGCATGGACATCGTCCTGTCCGGGCTGGCGCTGCTGGCCCTGGTTCCGGTATTCCTGATCCTTGCCCTGCTGGTCCGGCGGGACAGTCCGGGTCCGGTGCTCTTCCGCCAGGAACGGGTGGGACGCGGAGGCGAGGTCTTCGAAATGCTCAAGTTCCGCTCCATGGTCCAGACCGCCGAGGACGATCTAGCCGGTCTGCTGGACCGCAACGAAGGCTCCGGCGTGCTGTTCAAGATGCAGCACGACCCGCGGGTCACGAATGTGGGCCGCTGGATGCGCAAGTACTCACTCGACGAGCTGCCACAGCTGTGGAACATCTTCCTGGGCCATATGTCCCTGGTTGGCCCACGCCCGCCCCTCCCGCGTGAGGTGGCGCAGTACGGGGACCGCGTGCACCGGCGTCTGTACATCAAACCGGGCCTTACCGGCATGTGGCAGATCAACGGGCGTTCGGAACTGAACTGGAAAGACGGCGTCCGGCTGGACCTCTACTACGTGGAGAACTGGTCCGTTGCAGGCGACATCATCATCCTCTGGCGCACCGCAAAAATGCTGCTGCGGCCAGTCGGGGCTTACTAACCCAAACCCACCGGCATTTGCTGGTCTCACATTAAGGAATCCAAGTTATGAAAAGTCTCGTTACCGGAGCCGGCGGCTTCATCGGGGGACACCTGGTTGCCAAGCTGGTCAGCGAAGGGCACGAAGTCCGTGCCGTTGACTGCAAGCCGCTTCACGAGTGGTACCAGGTCCACGACGGCGCGGAAAACATCCAGGGGGATTGCTCGCTGCTGGAAACGGCCCAGCAGGTGACCCGTGGCATGCAGCACGTCTACAACCTGGCAGCCGACATGGGCGGCATGGGGTTCATCGAGAACAACAAGGCCGCCTGCATGCTGACGGTGCTCACCAGCACCCACATGCTGGTCGCTGCCCGGGACCAGGGCGTGGAACGCTTCTTCTACTCCAGCTCCGCCTGCGTCTACGCCGCGGAACACCAGACCACCTCCAACGTGACCGCCCTGAAGGAAGAGGACGCCTACCCGGCACAGCCCGAAGACGGCTACGGCTGGGAAAAGCTCTTCACCGAACGTATGTGCAGGCACTTCCAGGAGGACTACGGACTGCAGACCCGGGTGGCCCGGTTCCACAACGTCTACGGACCCGAAGGCACGTGGGAAGGCGGCCGGGAGAAGGCTCCGGCAGCACTCTGCCGCAAGTTCGCGACGGCGGCGCTCACCGGCAAGCCGGACCTGGAGATCTGGGGCGACGGCGAACAGACCCGCAGCTTTATGTACATCGACGACTGCGTGCACGGCATCCTGGAGATCATGAACGGGGACTCCGCGGAACCGGTCAACCTGGGCTCGGCGGAACTTGTCTCGATCAACCAGATGGCGGACCTGCTGGAGCAGATTTCCGGCACGGTGGTGAACCGGCAGTACAAGCTGGATGCCCCCCAGGGCGTCCGCGGGCGCAACAGTGACAACACCCTTTTCAAATCCACCTACGGCTGGGAGCCCTCCATCTCGCTGCAGGAAGGCCTGGAACGCACCTACGAATGGATCCTGGGTGAGATCAAGGCGCAAAGGAGGCTGGTTGATGCGACTCCAGCTGCATGATTTCTCCGGCCACCCGTTTCAGGCTGAGCTTTCCCGGGAACTGGCGGGGCGCGGCCACAGTGTGGACCACGTGTATTCCGCCCAGTACAGCAGCGGCAAGGGGGTCCTGGAGCGCACCGCAGGGGACCCGGACCTGCTGAGCTTTTCGCCGCTGGATTCCGGTGCACCGTTCCAGAAGTACAGTGCGCTGGGCCGGCTGCGGTTCGAGCAGGCCTACGCCCGCACCTGGCTGGAACACAACCGGCGCACGGCCCCGGAGTGCATCGTGGCGTGCAACGTTCCGCTGTTCGCCCTGGACCAGTTCCGCCGTGCCGCTTCGCGCAGCAGCCAGCCCTGGCTGCTGTGGCACCAGGACCTGTTCAGCAATGCGATCTCGGAGGAACTGACCCGCAGGCTTCCGGCTCCTGCAGCAGCGGGGGGAAGTTCCCTCGTCCGCCGGATCGAGGCAGGCATAGTCCGCAGCGCCTCGCAGGTGGTGGCCATTGGGGAGGAGTTCCGGCTCGCCTACCGACGCTGGGGTCTGGACACCGGGCATGTTTCGATCATTCCCAACTGGGCGCCGCTGGAAGAGATCGTTCCACGGCCAAGAAGCAATGCCTGGACTGCGGCGAACCTGCCGGCAGGTCCTGAGCTGAGGCTGCTCTACGCGGGCACGCTGGGCCGCAAGCACAATCCGCTCCTGCTCTCGGACCTGCTCCGCTCGGCGCGGGCGGCCGGGCTTCCGGCACGGCTGATCGTCGCTTCCGAAGGAGAAGGCATTGACATGCTCCGCGCGGACCTGCAGCAGGATCCGGACCTTCCGGTGACGCTGCTGCCCTTCCAGCCGGCGGCAGACCTGCCGGACATGCTGGGGTCCGCGGACGTGCTGGTCACCATCCTGGAACCGGAGGCCTCGAGGTTCTCCATTCCCAGCAAGGTGCTCTCCTCGCTCGCCGCGGGCCGGCCGCTGCTGGGACTTATGCCGGAGGACAACCCGGCCGCCACGGACATCCTTGCGGCGGAGGGATATGTTGGCCAGCCGACCGAGTTCGGTGTTGCCGGTGCGGTTGCCTGGCTCCGGTCCCTGAACCGGGACCCGGCGGCCGCGGAAGCACTGGGCGCCAAGGGCCGGGCACTGGCCGAAAGTCGGTTCGGGATTGTTCCGATCGCTGACCGGTTCGAGGCAGTGCTGCGGCGGGCAGTGCCCGGCGCGGACCGGGCTGATGATCTCCGCTCCCGCCCGGCACATGCAGGGTCATCAAGGTTCCGGCGGAGGCAGCAGGATGCTGCGGCCTAAACCGGGAACGGCAAAAGGGAACGGCGGCTCTGCCCGGCAGAGCCGCCGCCCGGCTGTCATTGATTTGTCCAAGGCGCCCGGGTCAGGCGAGTCCTGGGGCAAGCCCAAGCCGGTGGTGTACCTGTGGTCCGCCTGTGAGTTGGTCTTTGTCACCAACCCCTGGCAGATCTCCTCGCGCCTGCGCGTCGCGGTGCTCCGTGCCTTTGGCGCGGAGATCGCCGACGGCGTGATCTTCCGTCCCCGGACCCGAGTCAAGGCTCCGTGGAAACTGCACATCGGGCCCCGCTCATGGATCGGAGAGGGTGTGTGGTTCCACAACCAGGACCACGTGTGGATCGGGGCGGACGTTGTCATCTCCCAGGAGAGTTTCCTGACTACCGGCAGCCACCGGGTGCGCACCGACATGGGGCTGATCACCAGTCCCATCCGGATTGACGACGGCGCCTGGGTTACGTCCCGCTGCATGGTCCTGGGCGGTTCCCGGATTGGACGCTCAGCGGTCATCCAGCCGATGACCGTGGTCAAGGGAACAGTAGGGGAGAACCGTGTCTACGGTGCTGCTGTCCAGCCGGAGGAGCTGGGGGACCGGTTCCCCGATGAGGCAGGCGGCTCCGCGGCCGGGGACCAGCCGTGAACCCGGCAAGGTTACCGGGCCAGTCCCGCTACCGTCTCTGCCAGGATCGGGTAGATCTTGTCCGCAAGGTACGCGTGCCCGGCGTTGGTGGGGTGGACTCCGTCCGTCCCGATCAGCGTGCTGTCACTGCCGGCGAACCAGCCTTCGGCCAGCGCATCCACGTAGCGGACCTTGGCGTCCGCCGCGGCACGGGCGATGGCCTGGTTGTTGGCGGAAATGGAAGACGGAACGTTGGCATCAACCCAGACCGGGCCCACCACAATGATCTCTGCCTTCGGGGCGAGGGTCTGCAGGTCCATGTACAGGCTGCGGGCCGCCTCGTACATGGCAGCGTCACTTTGGCGGCCGTCATTGCGGCTGCCGAAGACCAGCACGACGTCGGCTTCCGGACTCAGGAACTGGTTGGCGGCTTCGCCGAAGACCAGGCCGGTAGCGCCGCGGGTGATGTAACCGGAACCCGGCTGCGCAACCGGGTTGAGTTCCACCGGGTTGCCGTCCTCATAGAACCGGGTCCCTGTCAGGCTGGTCCAGTTGGACAGGCCTTTGCCTCCCTCATCGGAGCCGGCCACGTAGGAATCACCGAGGACATCGATCCTTGCGCGTGTTTCCTCCAGTGCTGCGGCAGTGGATACCGGCGTCTGCGGCTCCTGTGCCTGGCCCGTCCCGGACTGGGACAGTGCATAAGCGGAGATCAGTCCCGCGAGCACTGCAAGGAGGAGAAGCAGCAGGCTCCTGGGGGCACGCGGCCTTTTGAAGCGGGCGCTGGCTGTGTGGTTACCGCGTCGTGTAGGCATTCCTGAATTGTAATCGAACGGTCTCCTAAATGAACACCAATTTTGAGAAATTATTACTCGCTTCAGGGGGAAGTGCATGAATAAAATACTTGTTTTCGTTCCGGCGGAAAAATGTAATGGGGGAAAGGTCTCCGCCCTTGCGGCCGGTGTCAGGATAAGGGGCGGATGGACGCACCATCCTCTATGTTCCGGACACACTGCGGGCCTGCAGGCACAAGGAAAGGCCCTGCGGGGCGGCGTGGTCCGGCATCGGCGGCATTTCACCAAATACCGGCCTGCGTCATTTCGGCCACAGGGTGGAGCAGCAGCCAATCCGCTCTTCTTCCGGTATTTCGCGGGAATGGGAATAAACCCTCTTTCCCGGCGGGAGGCCGGCTCATTAACGCCTTTCAGGGCAGCTCCACAACGGCTGTTGTTCAAATGTGGCGGGGTGGGCAGGTGACCGCCCCGCTGAGGGGAGCGCTCGGTGCCCGCAACGGCGTCGTACCTGCTGTGAAGCCTGGCCCGGTGCCGGCGTCGAAGCGAACGGGCAGGCGCCGGATCCTTCCGGGATGGACCCCGGCAGTCCTTCAGGTGGGCGGGCTGGCAGGTCCCGGGGCAGCGGCCGGCGGTGTCTGGGTGGTCGCGCGGACGCAGAGCGACGCGCTGGCCGCGGCCGGCGCGGAAGTCGAGCTGGTTGGCGGATGGCTGGGCACCCTGCCGCAGGAGGACCCGGAACCTGCACGGCAGCTGCGCCGTGATGACGGAAGCAGTGATAAAGGAAGCAGTGCGGAAGGAAAACGGGCTGTAGCTGCACGGCTGTTCCGGATGCGCCGTCCGGTTCCGGGCGCCGGGCTCCGGGCACCAGTCAGCTTTGCGTTCCCCCGGCACATGCGCAGAAGTGCGCCTGCGGCTGATGTGGCGCATGTTCATCTCTGCAGGGACTTCGTGACCTGTATTTCGACTCTTTTGCTCGGGCGCGCCGGCACGCCGGTGGTGGCCCAGACTCATGGGATGCTCCTGCCGTCGGACCGCCGGGCACTGCGTATGTTTGACCGGCTGATTACCCGCAGGGTTCTGCAGATACCGGCGCTCTGGCTGACCCTCACGGAAGACGAGGAACGCGGACTGGCCCGGCTGGGCGTTGACCCCGGACGGTTCCGCCGCGTGGTGAACGCAACGCCCGAGCCAGGGCAGGCTTGGTCAGACCCGGAGAAACCTGTTTTCCTGTTCGCAGCCCGGCTCGCACCGCGCAAACAGCCCGGGGTTTTTGTGCAGGCGGCGCTGGAGGCGCTGGCCGCCGGACTGGACGCACGGTTTGTAGTGGCCGGGCCTGACCAGGGTGAAGCGGCGAAGGTCCAGGCGCTGGTAGAAGGTTCCGGATACGCGGACCGGTTCGAACTGGTCGGCGAGCTGGGGCCTGCAGAGGTGCGCCAGCGGATGGCCGGCTGCACAGCATACGTGCTGCCCGCGCTGTCCGAGCCGTATCCCATGACGGTGCTGGAGGCAGCCGCTCTGGGTGCACCGGTGATCCTGACTGAGCAGTGCGGTCTTGCTGCGCTGATGGACAGGCAGGAGGCTGCTGTGGTGGTGGAGCCCAGTGTCCCTGCCGTGCGGGATGCGATGCTCAGGCTGGCGGGGGACCGCGCGGAACGTGAGCGGATCGGCGGCAACGCACGGCTGGTCCACCGGGAGAACTGGTCCACCGAGGCACTGGCGCAGGACCTGTTGGATGCTTACCGCGGCGCAGCCGGACTGCAGGGCGGGCAGCCATGAGTTCCTCCCTGCTGCCGGCGCTCGGCGCGGCCAACGGGACGAAGCCGCGCGCCGGTTCACGGTCGGCCAGCGCCCTGGCAGCGTTCGTGGTTTTTGCAGTGGTGATTCCCCTGCTCATGCGTGCTTCCAGCGCGGTGTTCTATACGGACACCGACTTCCTGATCCGCTATGCCGTGGTTCTCTATGCTGCGGTGAAACTGTCGCTCCTGCTTGGCCAGCCTGCGGTGCGGCCGGTCTCCGGGGTCTTTTGGATCTTCATCTACACCTGCATGGGCGTGGCGCCGCTGGCCCAGCTCACAACCGGCCGGACTACAGCCCTGGCAATCCAGGTTGATGAGCGGATGCTGACCGGCGCTAGCCTGCTGACGCTGCTGGGATGCGCCTGTTTCGACGCCGCCTACCACCTGCGGCTGCGCCGGCCGTCGGCTCTGGCCCCGCGTCTGCGCTTCCGTGAGCTGCGCAGCCTGAGGGTACTGCGCATCTTTTCCGTCGCTGCCCTGGCCGCAGGCCTGGTGTACATAGTCCAGGTGGGCGGCCCTGCCGTGTTTTTCCTCAGCCGCCAGGAAACCGGCGAAGCGCTGGACGCCATCAATCCGGAGAGCGGCGACGCGCTGCGGGCGATCATCTCCGGTGCCGGTACGGTGGCCTGCCTCTGCGCGCTGATCTTCTATCTCCATGTCATCCGTGCCAGGCAGCACCGGCTGGCCCTCCAGGACATAGCCCTGATCGTGGCCCTCGTGGGGCTGAACGTCATCGTTAACAACCCGATTTCCAACTCCCGCTACTGGACCCTGGCAGTGCTCTTCGGGCTGGTCCTGCCCCTGGTCCGCGGACACAAGGTGCTCTTCAACGTCGCCATAGTCGCCGGGACCCTGGCCTCGATCCTCGTCTTCCCGATGGCGGATATCTCCCGGCGGGCCGCCGGTACCCAGGCGCCGCTGGAGGTTGATTCGGTCTGGACCATGATCGCAACGAAGGACTATGACCAGTTCACCATGCTGGCCAACACGCTGGGCTACACGGCAGACCACGGACTGTCCTGGGGGATGCAGGCCCTGGGCCCGCTGCTGTTCTGGGTGCCCAGGGTGCTCTGGCCGCAGAAGCCTTTCGACACCGGTGTGGAAGTCGGCATGTGGATGAACAACTCCAACCTCAATCTTTCGGCGCCGCTCTGGGCTGAAGCCTGGATCAACTTCGGCCTGGTGGGAGTGGTGGTCGCCTTTGTGGGACTGGGGATCCTTGCCCAGCGGCTGGATGCGGGGTTCCGGATGGACGTGCTGGGTATGGGCTCAGCCGGCTACCTGGGGATCGCCATTTTTGCCGGCTACCTCTTTATCCTGCTCCGCGGATCCCTGCTCCAGTCCACGGGACGGCTGATGATCCTGATTCTCTCCATTCTTATTCTTACCGCCGTGGCCAAGGGCCGCGAAAGGAGCGCAGCATGAGCGCACCCCTGTCCAAGACGCGCCCGCAGCCCGGTTTCCGGGAGTCCTTTGACCAGCTGAAGCGGGCACAAAAAACCCGTAAGGGAGCCCCCCTGTATTTGCTCTACGTCAACCGGCCAGCCGGGCGGACCATAGCCGCCGCTCTTCGGTTCACCAGGGTGGCACCCAACCACGTAACCTGGGCCGGAGCTGCCCTGACCTACGGGACGCTGTTGTGGGTGGCACTGTGGGCACAGCCGACGCCTGCCGCCGCGCTGGCCGGTGTGCTGCTCGCTGTCGGCTATGCGCTGGATTCTGCGGACGGGCAGCTGGCCCGGCTCCAGGGCACCAGCTCGGCCTACGGGGAATGGCTGGACCACCTGCTGGACAACGGCAGAATCACGGTAATGCATGTGGCCGCCTTCTGTTTCCTGGCCAGGACCACTGAGTACGACGTCGTGCTGCTGGCGTTGGGCTGCGGAGCGTTCCTTCTGGCCAGCTCCGTCATTTTCTTCGGCGGAATCCTCTTTGACCAGCTGGCCAAACACTCGGGAACCGGCGGTGGACCTGAACCTGTCCGGGACGACCGGCGCCTGTTTGTCCGTTCCGTGGTGATGCTGCCGGTGGACTACGGGGTCACCTGCCTTGTCTTCCTGCTGTTGCCCGGTCCTGTGGTGTTCCTGGCTGCCTACCTCACCCTCGCTGCGGCCCACGTCCTGATCGGGGCCGCCTTTGTACTGCACTGGCGCGGCAAGCTCCTTCGGCTGCGCTGATGGGAGGCCTGCGCCGCTTCGTCACCTTCGCTGACCAGGGTGTCTCCAGCGTGTCCAACTTCGTGGCCGTTGCCGTGGCCGCGAACGTGGCCGGCACGGGGGAGTTCGGCCAGTTTTCGCTCGCGTACGCGGGCCTGCTCCTGTTCCTCGGCGCCCAGCGGGCGTTTGTGGGAGAAACGCTGCTGGTACGGTACTCCCGCACCGGCGCGCTCACGGCCCGGGTGGCGGCCGCCAGCCTGGGCGGTTCCCTTCTGGTGGCTGTCCCCGCGGCCCTGTTCCTCCTGGCCGGGGCAGCCCTGGCCGGGGAGCGGAATGCGCTGCTGTGGGCGGTCATGGCAGCCGCCGCTCCGCTGATCCTGCTGCAGGACGGCCTGCGGTATCTGTTCATCTGTGAGGGACGGCCCGGGCGGGCCCTGGCCATAGACGGTCTTTGGGCGGCACTGTCCATTCCCGCCATGGTGCTGGCTGCCGGGGAGGGCTGGTCCCTGGCGGCGGTGCTCGGATGGTGGATTGCGGGTGCGGGCGCTGCCCTGGCTGTGGGACTGATACTGGCCCGGGCTGTGCCCGCAGTGCGGGCCGGAGGCCGCTGGCTCTGGCTGAACCGGGACTGCTCCTTCCGTTATCTGGCGGAGTTCGCTGCCCTGAACGCTTCGAGTTTCGCAGTGCTGTACCTGCTGGTGTTTCCACTCGGCCCGGCCGGTGTTGGCGCGCTGCGCGCTGCGCAGCTGCTGTTTTCGCCGCTGAATACCGTTTTCGCTGCGCTGCGAACTGCCATCATCCCGGAGCTTGTGCGCGCCCGTGGAACGGTGGTGTTCAGGCGCCGGCTGACGGAAGCCACGGCGGTGGTGCTGGGGCTCGCCCTGTGCTGGGGTGCTGCCGTGCTGATGCTGCCGCAGGCGGCCGGCGAATTTGTGCTGGGGGACACCTGGTCCAATGCCTCAGATCTGCGGTGGCCCTCTGCTTTCCAGTACCTGGCGATGGTCCCGTACACCATTCTGCTGGCCTACTTCCGTGCTTCCGAGGCCAACCGGTTCTCCACCCTCGTGCGGGGGATCCTGGCAGGGGCAACGCTTGTTCTTCCGCTGGGTTTCGCCCTGACCGGATCCACCGCAGCTTCCGTGTGGGGATTCACTGCCGCCGTCGGCCTGGCAGCGGTCTGCGGGCTCCTCGCAGTTCGGGCCGGGCGAGGACGCGTCCCCTCCGGCCCGACCCAGGAGCAGCCGCAGCGGGTCCACGGCCGGTAGCGGCAGACGGACCCGGTGCCACGTGCACAGACGACAGCAAACGTGAGTCTGAACGAAAAGGACCCGGCACCCTGGTTGGGGTGCCGGGTCCTTGCTGCCGCCAAATGGCAGCGTTAGTTCTTTACCGCCTGTTTGCGCCGGGAGTTGCGCCCCCGGTCGCCGTTCACAACCTCTGCTGCCTCAGCGATGGGGGAGGATGGCCGGCCGCTGTGCTGCTCCCCGTCCAGGGGAGACGCCGGAACTGCACCGTAGTCCGTGAGGTATGCGGAGTTCGCGTCCGGGCCGCTGCGGGGAATACCGTTCAGGACCACGCCAATCACATTGGCCTTCACCAAATTCAACTGTTCAACGGCCTTGGACAGGTTGTGCTGGCTGACCTTCCTGGCGCCCACCACCAGGAGCAGACTGTCCGTATGCCGGGTCAGGATCGCGGCGTCCGCTACCGGCAGCACCGGAGGGGCATCAAAAATCACGACGTCGTAAGCGGCTTCCATCTCTCCTATCAGTTTCTGCATGGTGGAGGAGGCGAGCAGCTCCGTGGGATTCGGCGGCAGCGGACCTGAGGTCAGGATGGACAGACCTGCGTTGCCCCAGTGCTGCGTGGCATCGGAGAGGTTCGTACGTCCAACCAGCACCGTGGTCAGTCCCACGGAAGGTTCCAGCCCGGTGGCGTCGGCCACTGACGGAAGCCGTAAATCAGCATCAACCAGAAGAACCCGCCGTCCGCTCTGTGCCATGCTCAGCGCCAGGTTCAGCGAGACGGTGCTCTTGCCTTCGCCGGCCTGGGCGGAGGTGACCAGCAGGGACTTCATCGCATGGCCCACTGCAGCGAATTCCAGGTTGGTCCGCAGCTGCCGGAATGCGTCGGTTCCGGATCCGCCCAGCACGAACGGTGCAGAGGATCCCTTCGGTGCTTCCGATTCGGTGATGCCGCCAAGCAATGGGAGGGAGGTTGACCGGCGAAGGTCTGCTTCGGTGCGCACATGCCGGTCCAGGACGTTCCTCAGGACGGCAACTGCAAGCCCTGCGGCCATGCCGTAGAGCAGGCCAAGTGCCAGGTTCAGAGACGTCTTGGGACTGGAAGGGGCGCTGGGTGCCTGGGCAGTGTCGACGGAGGTCAACCGCACTGGTGAAGGCGTCCCGTTGGTGGGACGCTCGACGTCGGCCACGGCCAGGATCAGGCTTGATACCACCCCGTTGGCGATGTCCGCGGCCCGCTGGGGGTCCGAGTCGACTGCCTTAATCTCAATGATGACGGTGTTGCGCGAGGTGGAGGCCTTTACGTTCTTGGCCAGCTCGGCGGAGCTGGTGTTAAGTTCGAGCTCCTCGATGACCGGGTCCAGGACCTGAGGTTTGCTGGCCAGGTTCACATAGGACTGCACGCGGGCCAGCGCAAAGGCACTGCCCTGCTGCAGTTCGGCTGAGGTGTCTACGTTCTGGGTGGAGACAAAAAGACTGCTGCTTGCGGTGTACGCCTTTGGCATGGCGACGGAGACGACGGCAGCGGCGATAAGGCCGCTGAGAGCGAATGAAACTATGAGCATCCAATTGCGTCGCAGGATGAGGATCTGTTCGCGCATATCCATTGGTTACCCCTTCCCTTGGATAAGACGTGTGGCTGCTGGCAGTGCGTAGCGGTTCCGGGGGCTCATACACGGAGCCATGAATAGCACTGGCTGGATTCCACTCGGGCCGCATCGGCCCCGATGGTGACAGGCACGGTGCCGTCATACTCACCGATCGTGGCGCCGGAAGCGGTGAAAACCGAGATAGTGCAACCCTCTGTGACCGTGTACGGGCGGTAGGTCCCGGCCGCGATCGAGGGTTTCTCGGCCTGCGGAGCAGCTTCTGCGACGGCAAACTCGCCGTCCGGGAATCCGAGTGCCGCTGCCTCGAGTTCAGGCAGGAGGTCAGTGCACAGAACCGTGATGGCCTCGCTGGTTTCAGCCAAGGGACTGGTAATGAGTTCACTGATTACGGCTTCGGGGTCGGCGGACTTGGCGGTCAGCAGCAGCTCACAGCGTTCCTGGCCAACCTGCAGCACCGCATTCGGGTCCATCCCTTCCGGCACCTTGCCCTCCAGGAAACGCTGCTCAGTTTCGTTGAACGTGGGAACCGGAGCAGGCTGCGGGGACTGGCCGGCGCCGTCCTGTTCTTCCGAAGCAGCTGGCGGCGCCTGATCCGATGCCGGACTGCTGCTTGCGCCTGCCTTCGGGCTGGCTGGGGAGGTTGAGGGGGACGAGGTGGCAGCTGCCTTCGGTGTGCCCTGAGGGTCGGGATCGGAGGCAGTGCAGGCTGTGGCCGTCCCCAGCAACGGGACCAGCAGCCCCGCGGTCAGCACTCGTGCTGCCGCGGATTTTCTGAGACCAGGCTTCATGCGGTGTACTTTCTGTTCGGGCGGAACCGGGTGCTCCGCAAAACGGAATCTTGAATGGTCAGGGGGCAAACACCAGGGTGAGGACGGCATGCCGTGCACCTGACGCTTCCTTGGTGTAGAACCAGGCGTTGTCCGTGCCGGTGCCGGTGATGCCCAGGTCCACGGAGCCGGAGAGCATCGTTGACACAGCTGCCGGATCCAGGTCCACCGTGTAAATGGTGTTCAGTGCGGTGGGAGCGATGGTGCCCAGAAGCGGGGCGGCCAGGGTTGGGCGCGTGTTCCACGTTGCTGCCGTCTCCGCCCAGGCGCCGGTCACGGCGTGGACCGTGTGCGGTTCCACCGACGCTGCGAAGGACTCAGTTGTGGTGCGGAGGCGGAGCGTGGCCGACTGCAGAGTCATTCCCGCAGGGATGTCACCGCCCGGCTGGAACCGCAGGTAAGAGACGTAGCCGAGGTTGCCGCGGGATGCCATGGTGACGGAGGAGCCGTACGCTGCGTTCGGGGCGCCCTGATTCACATAGGTGTCCTCGGAGGGCAGCAGCGTAAGCGTGACCGGCTCCGCCGGCACTTCGGCAGCAGCGATAGTGGCTGATGCCTGAGCCGATGCCGGTCCGGTGTTCCCTGCGGCGTCGACTGCCAGCACCCGGTAGTGCCAGGTTCCGGGAGCCAGGTCCTTGTCTTCGTAGGAGAGCGCCGTGGCGGGAACAGGCGCCAGCAGGGTTTCGGCCGAGGGCGTGAATCCGTCTGCGTCGGAGCGGTGGACCTGGTAGCCGGTGACTCCCACAATGTCCGTGGCTGCGCTCCAGCCCAGGTTCACGGTGGTCCCGGCACCTGTGGCAGTCAGGCCGTCCACGGCCGACGGCGGCGCGGTGTCCGGTTCCGGGGCCGGTGCGGTGCCGGTTCCAATCTGGTAGTGCGCCTGCACCGACTCTGCACTGAGCGCCGTCGGGTAGACGGCGAATTCATCAATGCTGCCCTTGAAGTAGCGGCTGGTGGGCATCTGCGGCCAGGACGTGCTGAGGTTGTCACCGCCGATCCGCCAGGAGCCGGTCATGGCTTCGTTGCCGGTGACGTTGCTGGCCGCCACCCTCTCGCCGTCGACGTAGAGCGCCGTGCCGCCCGGACCCTGAGTGGCCACCGCGTGGTGCCAGGCGCCGTCGTTGTATGTTCCGGGCGAGGTCACCGTCCGGGCCTGGCCGGTCCAGGTTCCGAAGATCAGGTTCCCGGCGTTGGTCATGTACAGGTGCCGGTCATAGCTGCTGCTCTGACCCGCGGACTTGCCGTCCCGGCTCGGCTGGCCCGAGCCGAAGCCGAAGATCTTTCCGCCGGCCGTCGTATCGGTGCGGAACCAGACCTCGGCGCTGTACACCGAGGGCGCGGCTGTCTTCTGCGGGATGTAGATGTAGTCGTCAACGCCGTCGAAGGAGGTGGCCTTGTTCAGGTCCGCAGCCAGCGCCCCGTCAGCGGTTCCGAAAACCGGCGCGCCGTAGGGCAGGCCCATGCGGTTGCTGTCGGAAGAATCGGCCGCAGCGGCGACTGAATCGCCGAGGCGCCAGTAAGTATCGGCGCCGTCGGCGCGGACTGCGGCCGGGTAGGCGTCCGTGGCAGTCGCCGTGCGGATCTGCACCTGGCCGGAGAGCGGGCCAACGTTTCCGTCGGGGTCGCTGGCACGGATCCGGTAGGAATAGGTGGTGCCCGGAACCGCGGTGGTGTCAGTGAAGGTCGCCTGCGGCAGGTTCCACCAGAGCGAGGACGCCTGGACGCTACCGAGCGGTGTGGAGTAATTGTTGCGGTAGACGCTGTAGGTCAATTCGGAATCATCCGGATCCGAGGTGGTCTGCCAGCGGATGGTGTTGTGACCGGCCGTCCGGGATTCAGCAGTTACCAGGCGGGGCGCGGACGGGCCGGCGGTGCCGGGGCCGGGTCCGAACCGGGTCAGGCTCTGCTGGTAGACGCCGTTGACCTTGGTGAACTCTCCGCCAACCCACAGCACGTCGTTTGAGCCTTTGGTGGTGTGGGCCAGGGTGCGCGGCCCGATTTTCTCTCCGTTGCCGTCGTTCAGCATGGGGTTCCACTGCAGCAGGGGGCCGGGCTTGTCCAGGTCCTGGGCGCTCAGGTAGATGCGGCTGCCGTCGTTGAAGGAGCCCATGCTCCCGCAGTCGTGGATATGGTGTGCCGCGTAGAGCTTCGCCTGGTAGACGGTGACTGCCTGGGTAGCGCCAAGGCAGGTGTCCCGCCATACCTGGTCAAGCGTCCCCAGATCCAGCCGGGCGCGGCCGTCGAAGACACCTCCGCCGGTTCCTTCGTTGCCGATATAGAAACTGGTTTCATCCGAGGTGATGCTCTTGACCACAGACGTTTTGGGAATGAAGAAGTTCGGATAGGTTTTTATGTTGCTGCCGGACACCGGATCAACCACGGCGAGGGCCTTCGAATCGGCGCCGTTCATGGTTGTGAAGTCACCGCCGGCCATCACCACATTCCGGGCGGCCGGTGCGTGCAGGGCGCGGACCGGAAGATCAGCGGACGGCGCCCAGGGCAGCAGCTCGCCGGCGGGTGTGATCGCCGCGAGCCGGTTGCGGGTGACGTTCTGGACGAGCTTGAAGTCTCCGCCGAAGTACACGGCGTCGGGGGTGGCTTCGATTGCGCGGACCGTGGCGGCGACGGCGGCCTGCCTGAAGTCCGTCTTCACGGTGCAGCTGGGGATGTTGATGGCGGCCAGACGGTTGGCGGTGACTCCGTTGACCGTGCCGAACTGGCCGCCGGCGTAGAGGGTGTTTCCATCCGGGGAAACTTCCAGGGCCCGCACCGTCGCGGAGGTGCCGGTGAAGGAGATGTTGCAGTCGACCGGCTCGCCGGTGTAGGCGTCATAAGCCGCGAAGTTCACGGCGCTGCGGCTCCCGGCGGCGCCGGCAACAGTGCCCGGCGGGCGGATCGCGGTGAAAGTGCCGCCTACGTAGACAATTCCGTTGGACTCAACCATGGACCAGACAATGCCGTTGGTCTGCCATGTGGGCAGGTCACTTGCCGAAAAAGCTACGCCGGGGACCAGTGCCGTTGCCGGGGCTGCGCCGCCGACCAAAACAGTGGCGGCCACAGCCACAGCGGTTCCAAGCGCCGCAAGAATCCTCCGCACGAACAACCGCCTCTGCAATGTGGACGGGACAAACTGACCCGAGACTGAGGGCATCGTAGCGGCGCAGCAAACACGTTTTGCACAGTGGCCCGTACCCGACTTGTGGATGCTGCTACCCGCCGCTCTACGGGGCTTACCCGTGTTTACGGGGACGCTACTTGAATCCGGAGATTTCCCTTTACCCGGGGTTCTGAGAACTGGAAGATGATCCGGAAATTACTGTCTCAGCTGGGGGTCCACACACATCATGCCCATCAAAATCGGCTACGCCTCGGGCGTCTTTGATCTTTTCCATATTGGTCACCTGAACCTGCTGCGGAATGCACGGGAAAGGTGTGACTACCTCATCGCCGGCGTGTCAACGCCGGATATGGCATTTGAGGTCAAAGGCACAAGGCCGGTGGTCCCGCTGGACGAGCGCATCGAAATCGTCCGCAGCTGCCGGTACGTGGACCAGGCTGTGGCTGATAAGTACATCGACAAGACCGGAGCTTGGCACGAACACGGATTCGACGTCTACTTCAAAGGCTCTGACTGGATCGGAACGCAAAAGGGCACAGACCTGCAACAGGGGATGGCAGAACTCGGTGTGGAGGTGGTGTTCCTTCCTTACACGCCCACTACCTCGTCCACGGAGCTGCGCCGCGCGTTGAGCCGGCTGACCATCGTTAGCGGGGACGCAGCCATCATTGCCGGAGACACCGCAGCAACCGCCTAAACCGCCAATACCCTGCGGCGGCGGGGCAGCAGGCCTTCGCGTTCATCCTGCGGGGCTTCCCGGTTATGGCTTCCGCCGCACAGCGAATGCCAGCAGACCCGCCAGTCCCACGCCGGCCAGCGCACCGGAATCGTTGAGCAGCACGTCCTGTGCGTTGGCGTTCCGGGCCGGCAGGAACAATGCCTGGGCCAGTTCGCCGGCGCCGGAGAGCACCATGCACAGCGCCAGGGCCAGCCACCACCGCCGCGGAGCAAGAAGCCGGGCGGCCAGAAAACCTATGGGGATGAAGAGCGCGACGTTTGCCGCACCCTCCAGCCAGGAGTAGCTGATGACGGGGAACCCCATTTCGTGGAGCCGGTTCAGGAAGCGCACCAGCCTGCCATACAGCGGCCGGTCCACCGGAGTGGGCCAGAGGATCACGGCGAGTAGGCCGGCACACAGGAGGACGGCAGCTGCTGCCTCGGCCACCCGCAGTACACGGCGCGGGCGGGAGCGCTGACATGCTCCAGCCCTCACCCGCGGCCCAGCTGGTTGTGCCGGGACACCTGGGCCGGCGAGAGAACCAGATGGTAGGCCGCGAACTCGTCAATGGCTCCTTTGAAGTAGCGGCTGCTCGGAGCCTCCGGCCAGGCAGTGGTCAGCTGGTCGCCGCCCACCCGCCAGGAACCGGTGATCGCCTGCGTGGCGGTGACGGTGTTGGAAGCCACCCTGACCCCGTCCACATACAGGGCCATGCCGGCCGGGCCCTGGGTGGCCACCACGTGGTGCCAAGCGCCGTCGTTATACCTTGCCGGGGACTTCACGGTGCGTGCGCTGCCGCTCCATTCCCCGAAAATTAGATTGCCTGCGTTGGTCATGTAGACGTGCTTTCCGTTGTTGCTGCTGAGGCCGGGGCCGGCCCCGTCGCGCCGCGGGATTCCGTTGCCGAAGCCGAAAACCTTCCCGCCCGTAGTGGTGGTGGTGCGGAACCAAGCCTCCGCGCTGTAAGCAGGGGGCGACGCCGCGCGCTGCGGGCCGTAGATGAAGTCGTCCACGCCGTCGAACGTGGTAGCCCGGTTACTGTCCCCGGCCAAGGCACCGGCGGAGCTTGCCAGCGCCGGTCCGCCGAAGGGCAGGCCCATCCGGTTACCGGTGGAGGAGTCTGCTGCGGCGGCGAACGGGTCCCCGAGCCGCCAGTAGGCCACCGCGCCGTCCGCCCGGACGGCCCCGGGATAGGCCTGCGCGGAGCTGGCAGTGGTGACCCGCACCTCGCCGGAGAGCGGTCCGGCGTGGCCGTCCGGATCGGTGGCGCGGACCCGGTAGGTATATGCCGTGCCTGGCACAGCGGTGCTGTCGGTCAAGGAAACCTGCGGCAGGTCCCACCAGAGCGAGGACGCCTGCACTGTCCCCAGCGGCGTCGCGGAACCGTTGCGGTAGATGCTGTACGTGAGACCGGAATCGTCGGGGTCTGACGTGCTCTGCCACCGGATCGTGTTTTGTCCGGGAGCCCGCGATTCGGCGCTGAGGAACTTGACGGCGGACGGGCCGGCGGTGCCGGGGCCGGGGCCGAACCGGGTCAGGCCCTGCTGGGCTTTGCCGTTGACTTTGGTGAACTCTCCGCCCACCCAGAGGACATCGCGGGTACCGGTGGTGGTATGCGCCAGGGTGCGCGGGCCGATTCCCTCACCAATGCCCTCATTCGTGGTCGGGTTCCACTGCAGCAGGGGGCCGGGCTTGTCCAGGTCCTGGGCGCTGAGATGGATCCTGCTTCCGTCCGTGAATGCGCCCATGCTGCCGCAGTCATGCGCGTGGTGCGCGGAATAGAGTTTTTCCTTGTAGAGGTTCACGGCCTGGGTGGCGCCCAGGCAGGTGTCCCGCCAGATCTGGTTGAAGTTGCTGAGGTCAAACCGGGCCCGGCCGTCAAAGACGCCTCCGCCGGTTCCTTCGTTGCCGATGTAGAAGCTGGTGCTGTCAGAATCGATGGACTTCACCACGGAGGTTCGGGGAATGAAGAAGTTGGGATAGGTGCGCAGGTTGGCCCCTGTGGCACGGTCAACGACGGCGAGGGCCTTCGAATCGGCGCCGTTCATGCTGGTGAAATCGCCGCCGGCAATCACCGCGTTCCTGCCGGCGGGGGCGTGGATGGCGCGGATGGGCAGGTCTGCCACCGGGGCCCAGGGCAGCAGCTCACCGGTGGGCGTGACCGCTGCGAGCCGGTTGCGGGTGACGTTTTGGACGAGCTTGAAGTCTCCGCCGAAGTACACGGCGTCGGCGGTGGCTTCGATGGCGCGGACCATGGCGGCGACGGCGGCCTGCTTGAAGTCAGTCTTCACCGTGCAGCTGGGAATGTTGATGGCGGCAAGCCTGTTGGCCGTGACCCCGTTGACCGCGCTGAAGTAACCGCCGGCATAGAGGGTGCGGCCGTCAGGCGAGACTTCCAGCGCCCGCACCGTGGCGGAGGTGCCGGTGAAGGACAAATTGCAGCCGGTGGGATTGCCGATATAGGCATCAAAGGCCACAAAGTTCACCGCGCTGCGTGTTCCGGCACCGCCAGCAGCCACTCCGGGCGGACGGACGGCGTTGAATGTGCCGCCCACGTACACCACGCCCTGTGACTCCGCCATGGCCCAGACAATCCCGTTGGTCTGCCAGGTAGGTAGATCCGTGGCGGAAAAGGCAACCCCGGGACTGACGGCCGCCGCGGGTGGGCTAACGCCAACCAGGAATGCAGTGCCCAGAACAGCACCGGTCAGCCAAGCGGTGATTCTCCGTCGCATATTGCTCACCCACAGTTTCCCGGCCGTCCAAAAGGGATTGGTTGGCAAAGCTACCGAGCAGGCGGGCAAACGTTAATACCGGCGCATACGCGCCTTTTCAGCCGCCAATACCTAGGTGGGCATCGCACCTAGTCCGGGCGCCGCCGTCGCGCCCGGCTGAGGGGGAGCGGGCAGGGTTTAACCCAGCACAAACATGCCCAGGAAAGTCGCGGTGCCGATGCCCAGCAGGAACACTCCGAGGACCTGCAGCCGCTGTGCCTGAGTGGTGTGGCGGCGCCAGCGGCGCACGCGTCATTTGATGCCCATGCGACGAATCTTACGGACCAAACTGCTAACGAAACCGCGTGACAGCATCGCGGGCACATTGATGGTATTTCGCGCAGGGAGAACTCAAACTTAGGCCAGACTCAGATGCCTCAGTTACGGCAGCGTGGGATGATTAGGGAAGATTTGTCTTGCGTAATGCCCGCGCAGGACGCCGCCAGCCAAGGAGTTTCCCCCGTGCCTGTGGTTTCCACCCCCGAGACCCTCAAGCCCGCCGCCGGGCCGATTGACAACGCCGAGGTGCTGCGCATCCGCAACGACTTCCCGATTCTGGACCAGCAGGTCAACGGCCGTTCGCTGGTGTACCTGGATTCAGGTGCTACCTCGCAGAACCCGCTGAGTGTGATCGAAGCGGAGCAGGAGTTCTACGAACAGCGCAACTCTGCCGTGCACCGCGGCGCGCACACCCTGGCGGTGGCCGCCACGGACGTCTTCGAGGATGCCCGTACCACGCTGGCCGGTTTTGTGGGCGCGCGGCCGGAGGAAATCGTCTGGACCTCCAACGCCACCGAGGCGCTGAACCTGCTCACCTACTCCTTCTCCAACGCCACCGCCGGCCGCGGCGGGGCAGCGGCACGGCGCTTCGCGCTGGCCGAGGGCGACGAAATCGTGGTCACCGAGATGGAGCACCACGCCAACCTGATTCCGTGGCAGGAACTCGCCGCCCGCACCGGCGCCACGCTGCGCTGGATTCCAGTGGACGACGCCGGTGCCCTGCGTCTCGAGGAGGCGGAGCAGATCATCGGCCCGCGTACCCGGATACTCTCCTTCACCCATGCCTCCAATGTGCTGGGCACCATCAACCCGGTGGCTGAGCTGGTTGCCATGGCCCGCCGGCACGGTGCGCTGGTGGTGCTTGATGCCTGCCAGTCCGTGCCGCACCTGCCCGTGGATGTGAAGGCCCTGGACGTGGACTTCGCCGCGTTTTCCGGGCACAAGATGCTGGGCCCCACCGGCATCGGCGTGCTGTACGGCAAGTCTGAACTGCTCAATGCCATGCCGCCGTTCCTGACCGGCGGGTCAATGATCACCACGGTCACCATGGATAAGGCCGAGTACCTGCCCGCCCCACAGCGGTTCGAGGCGGGCACGCAGCGGATCTCCCAGGCCATGGCGTTGGGCACGGCAGCTAACTACCTGCAGGAAACCGGCATGGACCGCATCCATGCGTGGGAGATGGAACTGGGCCAGCGCCTGGTCTCCGGGCTGGAAGCTATCGAGGGCATCCGCGTGGTAGGTCCGCCGTCGGGCGTTGAGCGCATTGGCCTGGCCGCGTTCGACGTCGCCGGCGTGCACTCCCACGACGTGGGCCAGTTCCTGGATGACAAGGGAATCGCCGTGCGGGTGGGTCACCACTGCGCACAACCGCTGCACCGCCGGCTGGGCCTGGTCTCCACCACCCGCGCCAGTACCTACCTGTACAACACCACTGACGACGTCGATGCGTTCCTGGACGCAGTAGCCGGCGTACGTCCATTCTTTGGAGTGAAGTAAGCCATGAGCTCGGATTTGGAACAGCTGTACCAGCAGATCATCCTGGATCACGCCAAGACCAGGCACGGCGAGGGCCTGCAGGAAGCGCCGGCCGGGGCCCCGGCGGGGGAGTCCCATCAGCTGAACCCGACGTGCGGGGATGAGATCACTCTGCGCGCTGTACTAGGCGACGGTGCGGGGAGCGATGCCCGCGTTGATGGGATCAGCTGGGAGGGGCAGGGCTGCTCCATCTCGATGGCATCTGCCTCCGTGCTTACGGATCTGATGGCAGGGATGTCCCGGGATGAGGCGCTGAGCCTGGTGGAGAACTTCCGCGAGGTGATGCGTTCGCGCGGAACCGTGGAAGCTGATGAGGAAGTGCTTGGCGACGCCGCTGCCTTTTCCGGGGTCTCGCGCTACCCGGCGCGGGTCAAGTGCGCCATGCTCGCGTGGGTTGCACTGGAAGAGGCTGTCCGGGCAGCAGAGTAGGCTCGCTCACCGGTACTGCGCTTCCCAGGCCAGGAGGTCCCGTACCGCGGGGGTAAGCTCGCGGACCATTTGCAGGTAGACGGAGTCTTCCCGGCGGAACGGATCCGTCACATCGTCCCCGCCCGGTCCGGCGGGATGCGCTGAACGCAGGCGGAGCGCCCGGGACACTGCATTGCGCCAGCGTTCTGGGGCAGAGGCATTCGGATCTCCGTCTACATCGGGGAGCAGGCGGGCGAGTTCCCGAAGGGTGAAGGTGCGCCGCAGCAGCCCGGGGACCAGCTCCAGCACCCGGCCGCGGTGTCCACGTGTCATGGCCAGCACCAGGTCCTGGTCGGCCAGGACTTCCTCGCTTAGCTGGCGGGATACGAAATTGCTTGAATCGCCTCCGAAGACGTTGACGTATCCGGCGACGTGCGGCTCCATGCCATGCCCGAGCAACGCGCCGGTGCCGGCGCTGGTCACTGAGAATTCTCCCGGAGCAAACGAGTCGAACCCTGCCTGAAGCAGCCGTTCGGCCATGGGGGAACGGCAGATGTTGCCGGTGCAAACAGTCAGGATGCGGTAGGGGTCGTGGTCAGTCATGTCCTCGGATTCCAGTCGGAACAGCAGCGGCCACCGCAGGCAACACGCCTGTGGGAAGTGCCGGGGTCGAGACTACCCTGCTGTGGAGGCGCGGACGGAGCAGGACTCGAGCGGCAGCTCGACGCGGAAGGTTGTCCCCTGACCCGGCTGGGATGTGAGGGTGATGCTCCCTCCGTGGGCTTCAACTATGTCCCGCGTAATTCCAAGGCCCAGACCGACGCCGGGGATGGCCGCCTTTTTGACCGCAGCGCTGCGGAAGAACCGGTTGAACACCTCGGACTGGTCCGCCGCCGTCATCCCTATCCCTTCGTCCTGGACTTCCAGGATGGCAGCCGTCTTCCCCCGTAATACCCGCAGGGTCACGGTTCCGCCGCCGGGGGAGTACTTGATGGCATTGGAGATGAGGTTGTCCAGGACCTGCTGCATTCGCATCGCATCAAAGGAACCAACGACGTCAGCAGGAGCCTGCAGTTCGATTTTGATGCCGGATTCAGCGGCTCGGGGAGCAGCCGAATCAGCAGCACATGACACCAGTTCACGCAGCGACAATTCAGCGAGTTCCAAATGGACCGAACCTGAAGCTGTGGTCAGCAAGTCAGCCACCAGGACCAGGAGCCGCTCAGCGTTGCGCAATGCCACTCCGAGTGCAGCCTGCAGCGAATCGGAATTCATCTCCTCTGCGTCTGCCAAAGCCAGATCCAGGTAGCCAATGATTGAGGTGAGCGGTGTCCGGAGTTCATGCGAAACGCTGGCCACGAAATCGTCCTTGGCCCGGAGAGCCAGCATCGTTTCCGTGACATCGCCAAAGGCCACCACTGAACCGTTGAACGCTCCGGTTTCATCCGCCATTGGTCTAGCCGAGACTATGAGCGCACGTTTCTGTGCTCCGCTGCCCACCCATAGGAGCGAGTCCGAGAAAGCTTCCCGCCGCCGGGCTCGGGCTAACGGGCGCTGATCAGATGCCATGGGTGTGGCGCCGTCGGGCTCGAAAAGGAACATATCTGCTTCACTCCACGGGCCCGGCCCTTCCGGCAGGGCCAGTTCATGGGTGGCGAACTGCCGGTGGTTCATCAGCATCACGTGTCCGTCCTTGCCCAGGACAATGACACCGACGTCGATGGTGTCCAGAACCGCGTCAAGAAGCTGCGCCCGGCGTCTGCTGTCTTGGAGACTCTGCTTCAGCTCCCGGTCTTTGGCCTCCAGGGCACGCTGCTGGCCGGAGGCATCCTGAGTCATCACCGTGGCTGACTTGTGGACCAGCAGCATAATGACGGGCACCAGGGCTGACCGGGCGAACTCCTGGGGAGACGGCTGCGTACCAAGCAACGGGCTCCAGATGATAAGCAGCGAACCGAAGATAGTCAGTACGGACGCGGTCCGCGGCGCGAAGCCGGACCAGGCGAGCCAAAAAACCGGGAAAACGGTAAGCAGGAGCATTCCGGTGACGTCAGGCTGGACCGCCCGGTAAAGCAGGGCAATGACAGCAAAATCCAGGATGGGAATAACCCAGTAGGCAGGCTGGAAATATTTCTCCCACGGAAGCGCGGCGGAGAGCACCGTCAATACGGTGATGAGTCCCAGGCCCGCGAGGAAAGCCGGATCGGCAAAAGCCGAGGGCTTGTTCATGAAAACGATGGGTACCGAAACGAGTACGGCGACGAACAGCGGGAGCTGGCTCAGAGCAACCCGGCGCCGGAGGGTAAGTTCGTGGAAATTGCGTTGAATTCCGAGGAAAGCCAAGGGGCCGCCCCTTAGACTGGACATGTGGCCCGGTACCTCGCAATTTCGCAGTGATATGGAGTCCTTAGTTTATCCGGCAAGGCTGTAGGATGCCGAATAAGGGGAGCGGGTACAGCAGGTCTCGCAGGACAGGAAAACCGGAAAAAGTATGGAAACACAGCGCGTCGCAGTCATCATCGAAGACGACAAAGACATCCGCGACTTATTACACGCTGTACTCCAGCAGTCGGGTTTTGAAGTCCACGCCAGTCCCACGGGAACCGAGGGAGTGGAAGCGGTTCGCAGGCACAAGCCTGCCGTCGTCACTTTGGATTTGGGACTCCCGGACATTGACGGCTTTGAGGTGATTCGGCAGCTGCGTCTCTTCAGCGATGCATACATTGTCATGCTGACGGCCCGTGCCGAAGAGCTGGACACCCTGATGGGACTTGAAGCGGGAGCGGACGACTACATTACGAAGCCGTTCCGTCCGCGTGAGCTGCGCGCACGGATTTCCGCCATGATGCGGCGTCCCCGCAAAGACGACGGCGAGACCGCACCGGCACAGCCGGCCAGTCCACAGGCAGACCCCATGGTCTCTCCAGCGGTGCCTGTTCCGGCTAGCGGGAACGAAGTCTTTACGCACAACGGGCTATTGCTGAACCCCGGTACGAGGACGACGTCACTCGGAGGCCAGGAAGTTGAGCTGACCCGCACGGAGTTCGATTTGCTCCACGCAGTGCTGGAAAGCGGACGGCGTGTACGCAGCAAGACTGACCTCGTCAGGCGCCTGCGCGGTGAGGAGTACGACACCGGTTCATACATCAGCGAATCGGACGAACGGACTATTGAGGTTCATGTGGGTAACCTGCGCCGAAAACTGGGGGATGATTCACGTTCGCCCCGGTGGCTGGAGACTGTTCGCGGGGTGGGCTACCGTCTGGCACCGTCCAGGTAAATGCCCTGCTGCGGAGGCAGTCCTGCTGTTGTTTTGAAGTGGTGAACACAGTCAGACGTTTGGGAGAGCCTGTTCCAGCTGATGGAGCGTGTCTTCTCCGCACTTTCGGAATGATTCCAGCATTGAGACCAGTCCACCCTGGTCCTGTTTATGGACCAGCTGCTCGGCGTGCTGAGCCAACTTCGCCAGACGGTCAGCGCCTGCCATATGACTTGAAATCTTAATGCTTAGGACGACGTCCAGCGCCGCCGGATAATCCTGCATATGCAGTGTGGACACCAGCTTTGAATACCGCCCGTCCCACATTTCCATGTAGTTGCCGACGAACTGCCGGCAGACATCGGGGCCCATTTGATTGCTCAGCTCGCGCAGGGTGCCCACGGAGACCAGGCTCAGGGAAATCCTGCGGTCTGACATGGCAATCATGCCGCGGTTACGGGGACATGAGCGGGGCAGCAGCAGGTGCGGGTGGCGCATCCTGAAGGCGCGGTGCTCTGACGGGGAGACATGGGGGTCCTCCTGTGGCAGCGTCCTTTTGTGGGGACGCGGATGGATCAGTTGTGCCACCGTCCCATGGCAAGCTCAGGAACTATCCCCGCAGAGGCTCAAGATCGAGGCAATTATGCCTGCCGGACATGCGGAGGGCGGCGCCGGCCGTCTGGCTTGGCGCCGCCCCCGTTACTGATCAGTCAGCGACGTAGAAGAGCCGCTTGTTGACAAACTCATCCATGCCCAGCGGGCCAAGTTCCCGGCCGTAGCCGGAGCGCTTGACTCCACCGAACGGAATGTCGGCGCCTTCACCGACGCCGTTGACGTTGGCCATGCCCACCTCGAGCTGCTGGGCGACCTTGCGGGCACGCTCAACATCGGTGGAGAAGACGGCCCCGCCCAGGCCGTAGTCGGAATCGTTGGCCAGCTTGACCGCTTCCTCGTCGCTGCCAACCTTGTAAACCACCGCTACCGGACCGAAAAGCTCCTCCCGGTAAGCCCTCATCTCCGGGGTGATGCCGGTCAGGACAGCCGGGGCCAGGTAAGCGGCGGGCCCGTCCTGCAGGGTGCCGCCGGCATGCAGGGTGGCGCCCTTGGAAACGGCATCCTGGATCTGCTCGGCCAGGCCTTCTGCTGCGGAACGGGAGGAGAGCGGGGCGTAGGTCCCCTCGGCTGCTTCGGCAGGGTTGCCGGGCTTTAGGTCCTTGGCGAGGTTGGTCAGTTCAGCAACAAACTCGTCGAAGATGCCGTCAGACACGATCATGCGCTTGTTGGAGTTGCAGGCCTGGCCCGTGTTCTCCAGACGGGTAGCCCAGGCGTTGGCTGCCGCTTCCTTCACATCGTCGGTGTCCAGGACCACGTACGGGTCTGAACCGCCGAGTTCCAGCACAACCTTCTTGAGGTTCTTGCCGGCCAGTTCTCCAATGATTGCGCCGGCGCGCTCCGAGCCGGTTAGCGAAACACCCTGAATGCGGGGATCGGCAATGATGTCCGCAATCTGGTCATGGCTCGCGAAGACGTTCTGGTACACGCCCGAGGGAACACCGGCGTCGTCCATGATCTTCTGGATGGCCAGTGCCGACTTGGGGCAGGATTCGGCGTGCTTGAGGACGATGGTGTTGCCCAGCATCAGGTTCGGCGCGGCGAACCGGGCCACCTGGTAGTACGGGTAGTTCCACGGCATGATGCCCAGCAGCGGGCCAACCGGAAGCTTCTGGATCATGGCCCGGCCGCCGCCGATGGCCTTGATCTCCTGGTCCGCGGCCAGCGAGGGGCCTTCTGTGGCGAAGTAGTTGAAGATGTCGGTGCAGTACTCGGCCTCGCCCGCAGACTCCGGCAGCGGCTTGCCCATCTCTTCGGTGATGATGGCGGCAAGCTCATCCTTGCGCTCGGTGAACAGCGCAGCAACGCGCGTGACGATCCGGCCGCGTTCCTCAATCGGAACCTCGCGCCAGGATTCAAAAGCCGACTGTGACGCCGCCAGTGCCTCCTGGATCTCGGCGTCTGTGGCGACTGGGAATTCATCGCCCGGTTCGCCGGTAGCCGGATTGATAACCCGGTAGGACCTGGCCGATGTATTGGAAGTGGTGCTCACGTCCGTACTCCTTACGCATGTATGTGGGTTATGTCATCATGCCGTGAAACGCCTGCGGTGGTAAACAAAATGCCTCATGGTGACGCAAATTAGTGTTTTGCAGGGCGTACAGGATGCTCCGTATGTGTGGCCGGCTGCAACCGGCGCACTCGGAAGGCGTAGACAACGATCGTTCCAAGGGCAGCGCCGAGTCCGTTCGCTATAACGTCCTGCGGGGTGCCAAACCGCTCCGGCAAAAGCAGCGACTGACCCGCTTCAATCGCCGCTGAGCACACGATCCCCGCGGCAGCCGCACACCATGCCCACCTCAGGCTCAGCCAGGCTGCGAGGAGGAGCCCCGCGGGGAAGAACAGGAGCACGTTAGCCGCGCTCTCGACCATGCCGTAATCCACCCATGACGGGACCCCCAGAGAATGGATGCCGTCCAGGAAGCGCCCCAATTGGCTGGAGAAGCCGCGGTCTACTGGTTTCGGCCAGAAGACTATGGCCACCAAAAGAGCACCGTAAGAAGCCAGGGCGATGCCCAGGAGAGCACGTCGGGAGGTGCGGGTGGCATTGGCAGCTGGCATGCACGGTCCGTTCTTTATCAGGGTGGATCAGCCGGAACCGACTGGATTCCGGCCGTTGTGTCGATGTTGCGGATGTCTTGCGGACGCCTTGAGTATTGTCGCAATGTTCTCCGAACCCTGCGCCGCCGGTGGCCGGTTTCTTGAGTAAGGGCTAGCAGATTAGGGGTGTCGGCCGGGGAAATCCCCACGATGTAATTCAACTCAAAGGGGAACGATATGAACAAGATGGCAAAAGGCGCACTGGCAACCGGCGTAGGCGTGGCACTGCTGCTCGGCGGCGGCGGAACGCTGGCAACCTGGAATGCCTCCGCAGACGCCACGGCGGGGAGCATCGTGGCCGGCGAGCTGAACCTGGTGTCGACAACCGGTACGTGGACCAACGCCGCCGGCGTGCAGATCGATCTCCAGAACTACAAAATCGTTCCGGGAGAGACCATCAAGTACAGCCAGCCGCTGGAGATCAAGCTTGACGGCCCCGAGCTGAAGGCCACACTGACTCCTGACCTCAACGGCAGCACCGATAGCTTCCGAGGCATGGCTACCTACGACTACAGCATCAAGAGCGCCGCCGGCCGTGAGTTGAAGGGCCAGATCCTGACCCAGAAGGATGCAGGGGCCGCTACCGTAACTGCCACCGTCACGCTCTCCAAGGACGCAAAGAACGACATGCAGAAGGTCGCCCAGGACGTTTCAAAGATCCAGTACAACCTGCAGCAGGTTATCCGCTAGCGGTTCCCCCGCCACTTGTTCACCCCGGCTGTGCGCGGCGACGACGCCGCGCACAGCACCCCCCACCGGCCCCGACCTCCTGGAAAGCAGACCATGGCTAAGAACACAGCACTGAAAGCAACCGGACTTGTGTCCGGTGCCGTGCTGCTGGGCCTGCTGACTGTGCAGGGTACGTACGCCCTCTGGAACGCCGCAGTCCAGGCCGCTGAGGGCAGCATCCAGGCTGCGGCCTTCAACGTTGAGATGGACGGCGGCATCGGAACTGTCATGATGGCGCAGCCGGACGGCTCCCAGGGCACGGTTGCCCTTGCCACTACGGCGCTTGGGACAGTGGACGCAGGCAAGTCGGTCTACGCCGGCGTCCGGCTCACCAACCACACAGACGCAGGCGGGGAGTTCACTGTGCGTGCCTCCGCAGGACAAGCGAACACCGGCAGCCTCGGGGGCCTCCTTTCGGTCCAGCAGCGCGCAGTCTCCGGCTCGGATCTCAACGCCTGCTATGACCCCTCGCTGTACGCAGGGACGGCAACCGGCCATGTGGATATCCCCAAGCACGGTTCCGGTGTTCTTTGCTTCGAGGTCAGCCTCGCGGCGTCCGCCAGCGCAGAGGGCCAGGTATCCACCATCTCCGTCCCGCTCACCGTCGAACAAATCGTCGAACACAAAGGATAGTGACGTCCATGTCAACTGGTCGCAGCAACACCTCTCCGGCGCTCCGTGCATTGAAGTTCACCGGTTCGGCCCTGAGCCTCGTGGCCATGTCCGCAGCGGCACTGGCGGCCCTGGTGCTGATCATCGTTCCACTGCTGACCGGGTCGCAGACGTACTCCGTGCTGACGAATTCGATGGCGCCGAAATACGCGCCCGGTACGTTCCTCGTAGTGAAGCCGGCACCTGCCGATACCCTGCAGGTGGGCGACGTCATTACTTATCAGATTGAATCCGGGGATCCCACGGTCATCACGCACCGGATCATTGGTGTCGGCGCCGGACAGAGCGGCGAACGCGTCTTCACTACCCAGGGCGACAACAACGATCTCGCCGATGAGTTCCCGGTCCAGGAAGTCCAGATCCGGGGCAAGCTCTCCTACGCAGTGCCTTACGTCGGGTTTATTGCCAATGGCCTCGGGAACAGCGACCGGGGAGCCATAGCCCAGTGGGCCGCCGTCGGTCTCTTGGGTTACGGGATCGTCCTCCTGGTCCGCGGCAGCCTCGAAAAGAAGCGCAGGGGCACGGAACCGGAGCTCGACGCCGTGCTGCTGGATATGCCGGCGCGCATCGACACTCCGGCACAGGAACGGGACGGCTCCTTCCCGCACCTGCACGGCACCGACGTTTCCCTCATGGGCGACGATCCGCTTCTCCACGACTGCGACCATTGCGACCACGAAACGTCGTCCCGCCACGCAGCCAAGAGCGTGGCCGTCTGATGATTCCTTCCCGCCGGACCGCCGCGCTCCAGGGTGCGAGGATCGGCCTGGCAGCCCTAACCGGAGGGATGCTGGCCGCTGCCTTCCTGGCCACTGCACCTTCTGCCCAGGCTGCCGAAGATTACCTCCAGGTCAGCCTGGACGGAACAACATTTGGCACCTCTACTGCGGGAGCCGTCTTCACCGACGACGTCCGGCTGGTGCCAGGTACTTCAAACACAGCCCGGATCTGGGTGAGGAACGCTGGCCCTGAGGCTGCCTTCCTCACTGTTGCAGCCTTCAGCCGGACGATGGACCCTGAACTGTCGGGCCACCTGTCCCTGGCCGCAGACCCCGCAACTGTCACAGCACACGGCCGAACGCTGCTTGGTCCCGCGGGTACCTGCACCGATCTTGACCTGTCCGCGGCTGTGCCGGCCGGCACCGACTTGAGGCTGGACCTCGCCGCAGGACTCGCACCCGATTCGCCGAACACCACGATGAACAAACGGGGTTCATTCGACCTGGTGTTCCTGCTCGACGCCGCAGGGGACGGGACCCGCTCTGCCTGCGACGGGATCCCGGAGGCCATGCCTCCGATCCAGCTTCCACAAACCGGTGGAAGGCCCGTCGACGCCCCGGACGCACGCGCGCCAGGCGTATCAACACTGTTCATTCAGGGGACACCAGCCGCGGCAGCTGCTCCCGCGGGTCCGCCGGTTGTGCCCGCAGCACAGGCGGAGCCCCCGGCACAGCGCGCTGAGCCGCCTGCGGTCCCGGGCGCCCCGGCAGATGTGGAGCCGGCGTCCTTCATTGAAAGCACAGTGGAGCCGATCATCCGCACCTGGCAGGGAACGCTGATGGTGCTTCTGACCGTAGGCTTCTTCGCCGCCGCCGCTGTCCGGACGCGCATCAGCAGAAGAACGGCCCAGGCATGAACAAGGGAACCATGGACACGAACGACACCCGGCAGCAACGCCGCGGGGGCATGAAGCGGTTGGCGGGCCTGCCCGGCTCCCGGACCGCTGCAGCGGCCTTCGTCCTGACAGTGGCCCTGGGCGCAGGCGGCCCCGCCGCCTACGCCTGGTGGAATCAGCAGGGCACCGCCGCCATCACCGTTACAGCGGGCAAGCCCACTGCTTCTGCGGTGACGCCCCCGGCAACTCCGGATCCCACGCCGTCGCCCACTGTGCCCGGCCCAACGACTCCGGCCCCAACACCGACGACGCCGCCGGTAACCACTCCGGCGGCACCGGCAGCTCCGACAGTGCTCAGCTGCGCCCGGAACCCCGGAACCGGTTCGAACGGCGGGCGTGACACCACGATCTCCTGGTCAGCGCCCGGAGCACCGGCAGGCACGTCCACAATCGTCGATGTCATTCTCATGAGCAAGAACGGTCAAGCAGTCTCCGGCACTCTGAGCTATGCCGTCCCCGGGGCATCCGGAACGGTAGCGCTGGCAGCCCTTCCCGGCGTCGAAACCTATCTGGCGGACGCACAGGGCAAAAACACCAAGTTCGCCGTTGCGGTGCGGAACGCATGGCTCAGCACATCCATCGCGGCACCAGTCGTCCTCGGCGGCCCGGTGACTGTAGCAGGAACGCCGTCGACGGCGCTGACGAGGGACGGGTTCCAGTACAAGGAGAACGGCGACTGGTTCAACTGCCCCAACGGCACGCACTGAGGCTGGGGAGGGGCAGCTACCCCGCTGGCTTGTCGCCCTCCTCGAACACATCGGGAATCCCGTTGTCGTCCGCGTCGAGTCGTTCGGCTTTCTCCAGCACGGCGTAATGGCGGTTGCGGATGCTCAGGAGGATGGAAGCCAGCACGGCAGCAAGCACGGATGCCGTGAGGATGGCGATCTTGGCATCCTCGTGGTGGGCAGAGCCCAGGCCGAAGCTGAGGTCGTTTACCAGCAGGGATACCGTGAAGCCGATGCCGGCCAGGATGCCGATGCCGGTAAGGTCCACCCACTTCACGGACTTGTCCAGAGTGGCCCTTGTAGCTGAGGTCAGCAGCCACGTGGTCAGCAGCACGCCAATCGGCTTGCCCAGTACCAGCGCAGCCACAATACCCAGGGCCACGGGATCCATCAGTGCCCGGCTCAGGCCTTCGAACCCGCCAATCGCGACGCCGGCGGAGAAGAACGCGAAGACCGGCACCGCGAAACCGGTGGAGATCGGGCGGAAGCGGTGCTCAAAGATCTCGGCCAGGCCCGGCTTGTTCTCGTTGGGCGGGATGGGGGTGCCGTCCGGAGTGCGGCGCAGCACCGGTACGGTGAAGCCAAGCAGCACGCCGGCCACCGTCGCGTGAACGCCCGAGGCATGCATCAGGATCCAAACGGCAACGGCAAGAGGCGCCAGGATCACCCAGAACGGCCAGCGCCGGGCCCCGAAGAACCGGGGTTCGCGCTGCACCAGCAGGGCAAAGGCTGCCAGTGGAATCAGCATGAGTCCCAGCATCACCAGATTCACGTCTTCCGAATAGAAGAGCGCAATGATCGTGATCGCGATGAGGTCATCCACGACGGCGAGGGTCAGCAGGAAGATTCGAAGCGCGGTTGGCAGGTGGGAACTGATGACGGCGAGGACTGCCAGCGCGAAGGCGATGTCGGTAGCGGTCGGGATCGCCCAGCCGCGCAGGCCGTCAGAGCCGGAGAGCATGTTCACGCCAACATAGATCAGCGCCGGAATGATCACCCCGCCAAAGGCTGCAGCCACGGGCACAATGGCTTTGCTGATCTGCCGCAGATCCCCTGCGACAAACTCCTTCTTGAGCTCCAGGCCCACCAGGAAGAAGAAGATGGCCAGCAGCCCGTCGGCTGCCCAGGCCCCGAGGCTCAGGTCCAGGTGCCAGGGCTCGTAGCCGAACCGGAAATCACGCAGTGCAAAATAACTGTCCGACGCCGGTGAGTTGGCCCAGATGAGGGCGGCGACGGTGGCGATGAGCAGCAGGACACCGCCAACGGTTTCCTTGCGCAGGATCTCCCCGATGCGCAGGTGCTCCCCGTAGCTGTTCCGTCCAAAAAAGACGGGGTTTGCGCCGGAGGGCTGGCGGTTGGGCTCGTTTGAGGCCATGAAGGCTCGGCTCCTAAAAGGTAAGCGGGTGCGGCTGAGTTATTGCCGACCAGACTTCCCGGCTCACCTTTCCCTACTTTACTGGTGCTGCGGCCCGGGAACAGGGACGCATGCCACTACGGTCAGCTGATTAGCCCACGGACTCCGATCACCGCGGTGGCGAGGGCGAAGATGATGGCCGTGCTGATCATCATCAGATTGGTGGTCAGGAAACGGGTGGGTGCGCCGTTGGCGTCACGGGCCTGGGGATCCTTCAGCACGCGTTTCAGGAACACGGGCCAGACAAGGATCGACCAGAGGCCGGCAATGACCAGGACAAGGGCAAGCGGGGTGGGAAGGTCCACGGGAATCTCCTACTGGCAGGGCCGGCTAGTTGTTTTCAATCCACTTGCCGGCCTGGGCGGCCTGGATGGTCAGGGCCTTGCCGATCATCGGCTCTGCCGCCTTGGCGATCTTGTCCCCGAGGAAGGGGATGGAGGAGGAGACGCTGCCCTCAACATCAACACGGGTGCCTTCGGCCAGCACTACGAGGCGCTGCACGGCGCTGACCTTCAGCGGAACTCCTCCGACTGAAAGGTCAATGGATGCGGTGCGTGAACCGTCGGCAGCCGGAGCGTCCCAGGACTCTTTCTGGGTAACGGTCAGGGAGGAACCCACAAGCTTTTTGGCCATGTCCGGCAGGCGGTCCGTAGGCAGCTGGCGCACAGCGGTGAGCTTGAACGGACCGCTTGTGTCGCCGTCGACCGTCAGCGAAACCAGAGTGCCCCCGACGTGCTCGCTGATGCTGCGGACGAACCCTTCATCGGTGAAGGTCTTGGTCAGCGTCGCGGCGTCGTAGGGCAGAGTGGTGGAAGCAGACAGGGCCATGGGGTCCTCCGGTTGGGAATGTGCGGCAGATCCGGCGGTTTCGGTGCCGGACCCGCCAATCATCCTAGTCCGTGAACCGGTGCAGTCCCCAACGGGCTTTGGGCGCCCGCGGAGTCAGGGGATGTTCACGCACCCCACCACTGCCATCTGCTGGTCGGTCAGGATAATGGAGTTCCCCTTTGCCTGGTTCGGAACCTGGAACGGGACAGTGACAGTGGTGTCTGCGGACCCGTCGGACTCGGTGGTGAAGTCCAGCGTCACGGTGGCGTTCGGGTTGTCCCCGCTGCCCGGGTGCACGTATTGCGGTCCCAGCTCGCCGGGATTCTCGGTGCAGGGACCCTCGTGGAGCATCCCGGTGTAGGCGGTGGAGGCTGCAAAGTCCTGCACCTGCATTTCGACGGTGGTGTCCATGTCGGTTTCGGTGATGCGCAGTTCGGTCTCGGCGCCCTCCGGGATGAGCGCCCCGGTGTCAGAAGTGGGGTAGGCCGTCGCCACGGCGCCTTCGCACCAGGGGCCAAAGGCTCCCTCGATCACTCCGCCCTCCAGCGGCGTCGGGGACGGCGCGGCGCACCGGTCCGCATTGACCGTCGTGCCCGGGCCTGCTGCCTCGCAGGAGGACGACGTCGCCTCCGGTCCGGTTTGGCAGTCGCTGCTCAGGGTGGACGCGGCCGCGGAGGAGGTGGCGTTGTTCGCGGTGTCCTCCTCGTTTCCCGCGTTGGAGCAGGCGGTGACGAAGAGGGAGAAAGCTGTCAGGGCGGTGAGCAGGAACAGGATTCTGCGTCCCGCGGTGCGTTCCGGTGTGGATTCCATGGGGCCGGCCTCCGATGCGCTGGGGAAAGGCGGTTGCGGTGCCTTTCAAGCGTGGCAGTCACCCTGCGCAAAAGCCACACCCCGGCCAGCTGGGCCGGGAGGAAACCTAGCCGAAAACCAGTGCTTTGAGAAGGGCACCTGCCGGTATTGCCTCGCAGTTGCCCCGCACTCTGTTAGGACACCGAAACACTCCCATAGCATCGCGGCACGGCTTGTGCCTCGGGGGCGGCGCGCAGCAGGCCATTCATTCACTCGCACTCTTAGGGGAACTGATGAAACTCAGTAAATCCATGCGCGGTGCTGCCCTGGCGGCCACCGTTGTCCTCACCTTCTCAGCGGGAGCACCGGCGGCGTTTGCCGCTGAAGTGAACTCCGGTGGAAAGGCCGGCCAGAGTTCGCACCAGGGGCCGGGCAAGAACCAGCCGGGGCACGGCAACGGCAAGCCGGACAAGCCCGGAAAGCCGGGGCACGGCAACGGCAAGCCGGACAAGCCCGGAAAGCCGGGGCACGGCAACGGCAAGCCGGACAAGCCGGGAAAGCCGGGCAAATCCGACTCCGAGAAACTGCTTGAAAAAGTCTCGCTGAAGGGCCTGATGGGCCACCTCGAGGCGTTCCAGGCCGCAGCGGATGCCAACGATGGCAACCGTGCCGCAGGAACCCCAGGGTACGAAGCCACCGCCCAGTATGTGGAGAAGCAGCTGCGTAAGGCCGGCTATGAGCCGTTCCGCCAGGCATTCACGTACGAGCAGTTCATCCTCAACGCGGAATCGCTGGAACAGGTGAGCCCGGACCCCGTGGTCTATACGGCAGGCACAGATTATCGCGCCATGAGCTACTCCGGTCCCGGAGACGTTACGGCGGAAGTGACAGAGGTAGACATCAACCTCACCGGAGACCGCGCCAACACCTCCGGCTGTGAACCGGAGGACTTCGCGGACTTCACGGCAGGGAACATCGCCCTCATGCAGCGCGGAACCTGTCCCTTCGCGGACAAGGTCGCCAATGCGGCGGCAGCCGGCGCCTCAGCTGCGATCGTCTTCAACCAGGGAGTGATTCCCACAGAGGACCGCACCGGTCTGGTCAACGGGACGCTGGGTGGCGTTACGTCGGCGATTCCCGCCGTCGGCACCACCTATGCCCTTGGCGAGACGCTGGCCGGCACCGAGGGAGCGACGGTGCGCGTCGTCGTCGACTCGACCGTCCAGGAAACCGAAACGTTCAACGTCATTGCGGACACCCCCAAGGGAGATCCCACGCGGCAGGTAGTTGTGGGCGCGCACCTTGATTCCGTGCAGGAGGGTGCAGGCATCAATGACAACGGAAGCGGTTCGGCCGCCATCCTGGAAACCGCCATCCAGCTCGGCAAGACCGGGAAATTCAAGCTCGAGAACCAGGTTCGGTTCGCCTTCTGGGGAGCTGAGGAAGACGGCCTGCTGGGATCGACCCACTACGTTGAGCAGCTCAGTGAGGCTGAACTGGGGAACACCCTTCTGAACCTGAACTTCGACATGGTGGGTTCGATCAACGGCGGCCGGTTCGTCTACGACGGAGACGGCGACGCCTTCGGTCTGACGGGCCCCACCGGTTCGGACGTCATTGAGGGCGTCTTTGAGGACTACTTCGCTTCGCAGGGGCAGGCATCTGCACCCAGCGAGTTCAGTGGACGCTCGGATTACCAGGCCTTCATCAACAACGGCATCCCTGCCGGCGGCCTGTTCACCGGCGCCGAGGGCGTCAAGACCGAAGAGGAAGCAGCTCTCTTCGGCGGCACTGCCGGGGTTTCCTACGATCCCTGCTACCACAGTGAATGCGACGACCTTTCCAACATCGACCGGAAGCTTTTCCACGAGATGTCCGACGCCGTTGCCCACTCAGTGCTGACCTTCGCCCAGACCGATGCGGACATTCGGGGCGGTGCCGGACTCTTCTCCGCACGTGCCCTGCCCGCTGCGCCTGAGTACCGGGGACACGAGGCACTGCGCTAGAAACTGCAACCACCGGGAAGGCCGTCCACAGGGAACTGTGGGCGGCCTTGCTGTTGCGCCCCGCACACTTCATCGAGATGACAGTTACGGCTCTTTTCGGCGCCGAAAAGAGCCGTAACTGTCATCTCGATGGTGAAGGGAACAAGACTTCGCCCTCAGCGGTATCCCGGTGCCGACGGCCAGGCACCGGGTAGGCTGGAATTACCTACCCGGGGTTGATTGCCAGCTTCGGGTTCTTGCGTTGCCTGCCCTGAAGGAGATACCCCCGCAATGAGCCTGAACGGACTGCGCGCCGCCCTGGCCGAGGACCCGTCCTACGCCCGCCTTCGGGCGCACGCCGCGCGTCCGCCCGCCAAGCGCAGCCAGGATCTGGAGATCGGCGCGCCGCAGGGAATGCGCGCCGCGTTGCTGGCGGAAATGGTGGACGGGCTGGCAGAAGCGCACGACGGCGCCGCGGGGGACACTGCCGGCGCACCCGTAGTCCTCGCCGTCACTGCCACGGGCCGTGAAGCGGAGGACCTCGCCGCCGCGCTGCGCTCCTACCTGCCGCTGGCCGGCATCGAGGAGTTCCCCAGCTGGGAAACCCTGCCGCACGAACGCCTCTCTCCCCGCTCGGACACGGTAGGCCGCCGGCTCTCCGTCCTCCGCCGCCTTGCGCACCCGGAGAACGATCCGGTGCAGATAGTCGTCGCACCGGTCCGCGCCGTGGTGCAGCCCCTGGTCAAAGGGTTGGGCGACCTGCAGCCGGTCTCCCTGGCGGTAGGGGATGAGCGGCCCTTTGACGACGTAGTCAAAGCGCTCGCCGACGCCGCCTACGCCCGGGTGGACATGGTCTCCCACCGCGGTGAGTTCGCCGTGCGCGGCGGCATCCTTGACGTTTTCCCGCCCACGGACGACCACCCCATCCGCATCGACTTCTTCGGCGACGAAGTGGAGTCCATGCGCTGGTTCGCCGTCGCCGACCAGCGCACCCTTACCGGCGAGCACGTTATCCATCCCAAGGAGCTCTACGCCCCGCCGTGCCGCGAACTGCTAATCACCCCGGATGTGATGAGCCGCGCCGCGAAACTGCAGGGCCAGATGCCGGCCGCCGCGGACATGCTGGAGAAGATCGCCGGAGGCATCGCCGTCGAAGGCATGGAATCCCTGGCCCCGGTGCTGGTGGATGAAATGGTGCCGCTGATGGCGCAGCTGCCGCCGGGGTCCATCTCCGTGGTGATTGAACCCGAGAAGGTCCGCGCCCGCGCCCACGACCTTGAATCCACCAACGAGGAGTTCCTCGCCGCCGCCTGGGCCACAGCGTCCGACGGCGGTGCGGCGCCCGTTGATCTCTCCGCCGGCCTGAGCGCCGATCTGGAAGCTGCCAGCTTCCGCTCCCTGACGGACACCCGCTCCGCGGCCCTGGCCAACGACGTCGCGTGGTGGGCCATCACGTCCTTCAACCCGGACGCGGAGACCGTGCTGGACATCGACACCCTGTCCATCAACGCCCGCGAACCGCGCGGCTACAAGGGCGACGTTGCAGAGATGATGGACTTCATCGGCTCCCGGATTAAGGACCAGTGGCGCCTCGTCGTTGTCACCGAAGGTCCCGGACCGGCGTCCCGGCTGGCCGAACTGTTCCACGACAATGACATTCCCGCCGCCCGCGTGGAGTCCCTGGACTCCGAACCGCAGCCGGGCATCATCGAGATCACCACCGCCAGCGCCGGGCGCGGCTTCGTCTTCGACAACCTGAAGACCGGGCTGCTGACCGAAGCGGACCTGCTGGGCCGGGCGAGCACCTACTCCACCCGGGACATGCGCAAGATGCCCTCCCGCCGGCGCAACGCCGTCGACCCCCTGCAGCTGCAGGAAGGCGACTACGTGGTGCACGAACAGCACGGCGTGGGCCGGTTCGTGGAGCTGCTGCAGCGCGCCACCGGCGCCGGAGTGAACAAGACCGTCCGCGAATACCTGGTGCTCGAATACGCGCCGTCCAAGCGCGGGGCGCCGGGGGACCGGCTGTTTGTGCCCACCGACCAGCTGGACCAGATCACCCGCTACGTGGGCGGGGAAACCCCGGTGCTGTCCAAGATGGGCGGCTCGGACTGGGCCAAGACCAAGTCCAAGGCCCGCAAGGCCGTCAAGGAAATCGCCGGTGAACTGATCCGGCTCTACTCGGCGCGGATGGCCTCCAAGGGCCACGCGTTCGGGCAGGACACCCCGTGGCAGCGCGAGCTGGAAGAGGCATTCCCGTATGTGGAGACCCCGGACCAGCTGACCACCATCAACGAGGTCAAGGCGGACATGGAACGCGAAGTTCCCATGGACCGCCTGGTCTCCGGCGACGTCGGCTACGGCAAGACCGAGATTGCGGTGCGCGCTGCGTTCAAGGCCGTGCAGGACGGCAAGCAGGTTGCAGTGCTCGTGCCGACGACGCTGCTTGCCCAGCAGCACATGGAAACCTTCTCGGAACGGTTCTCCGGTTTCCCCGTCCGCGTCGCCACGCTCTCCCGCTTCCAGACGGCCAAGCAGGCCAAGGAAGTGATCGAGGGTGTGCGCAACGGGTCCGTGGACGTCATCATCGGCACGCACCGGCTGCTCTCACAGGAGGTCCAGTTCAAGGACCTGGGACTGGTAATCGTTGATGAGGAGCAGCGCTTCGGCGTCGAACACAAGGAAGCGCTGAAGAAGCTGCGCACCAACGTGGACGTGCTGGCCATGAGTGCCACCCCGATTCCGCGAACCCTGGAAATGTCGCTGACCGGCATCCGGGAGACCTCCACGCTGGCCACTCCGCCGGAAGAGCGGCACCCGGTGCTAACTTACGTTGGCCCGTACACGGACAAGCAGGCCTCGGCAGCGATTCGCCGCGAACTGATGCGCGAAGGCCAGGTCTTCTTCGTCCACAACCGGGTCTCCTCGATCGACCGGACCGCCGCGCACCTGCAGGAGCTGGTCCCGGAGGCGCGCATCGCCGTCGCGCACGGCCAGATGAGCGAAGCGAAGCTCGAGCAGATCATCGTGGACTTCTGGGAAAAGCGCTTCGACGTGCTGGTGTGCACCACCATCATCGAAACCGGCCTGGACATATCCAACGCCAACACCCTGATCGTGGACCGGGCGGACCACTTTGGCCTCTCCCAGCTGCACCAGCTGCGCGGCCGTGTGGGCCGCGGCCGGGAACGGGCGTACGCGTACTTCCTCTACCCGTCGGAAAAGCCGCTGGGCGAGGTGGCGCTGGAACGGCTGAAGGCTGTCGCGGCGCACAACGAACTCGGTGCCGGCATGCAGCTGGCCATGAAGGACCTCGAAATCCGCGGTGCCGGCAACCTGCTGGGCGGGGAGCAGTCCGGGCACATTGCCGGCGTCGGCTTCGATCTGTACATCCGGCTGGTAGGCGAGGCAGTGGCGGACTTCCGCGGCGAGGCCGAGGAGAAGGCCGCCGAGATGAAGATCGAGCTGCCGGTCAACGCGCACCTGCCGCACGAGTACGTGCCGGGGGAGCGGCTGCGGCTGGAGGCCTACCGCAAGCTGGCTTCGGCGCTGACCAACGAGGCGATCGACGAAGTCCTTGCCGAGCTCGTGGACCGCTACGGCGAGCCGCCGCAGGAAGTGAAGAACCTGATCGACGTCGCCCGGTTCCGGGTGGATGCCCGCGCCGCCGGCCTGACCGACGTCGCGCTGCAGGGCAACTTCATCAAGTTCTCCCCGGGCGACCTGCCCGAATCCCGTGTGATGCGCCTGCAGCGGATGTACCCGGGCTCGCAGGTGAAGCCGGCGCTGAACGCGATCCTGATTCCGAAGCCCAAGACTGCGAAGATCGGCGGCCGGGACCTGCAGGATGCCGAGATGCTGCAGTGGGCGCACCAGGTGCTGGACGCGATCTTCAAGGAATAGGGTCCAGAGGATTGTAGGGTCGGGGGATGCCGGACGCGATCTTCTCCCATCCCAGGCTTGCCCGGGTGTACGACGTCCTCGGAGGCGGCCGCAGCGACCTCGACACGTATCTTGGCCTGGCCGCTGAGCCCGGCGTGAATGCCGTGCTCGACGTCGGCTGTGGAACGGGGACGCTCGCGTGCCTTCTCGCAGCGAAGGGGGTGGAAGTGCTGGGTGTGGATCCGGCGTCGGCTTCCGTTGACGTTGCCCGCGCCAAACCGGGAGCCGGTGCCGTGAGATGGGTGGTGGGAACAGCGCCGGACGCTGCGGCTGACCCGGCGAACCACCAGCGGTTTGACCTCGCCACCATGACGGCGAATGTCGCCCAGGTTTTCCTGTCCGACGCCGACTGGATTCGTACGCTCCGTTCCATTCACACCTGCCTCCGGCCGGGAGGGCGGCTCGCTTTCGAGACCCGGAACCCGGCGGACCGGGCCTGGGCGAGGTGGACGAAGGAACGTTCCCATCAGGTGGTCGACGCCGGTGCCGAAGGATTGGTCGAGGACTGGGTCGAGGTCACCGGCGTCGACGGCGAGCTGGTGAGCTTCGAGTCGCCCACCATTTTCCAATCCGACGGGGAAAGGCTGGACTCCACCAGCACCCTGCGCTTCCGCAACCGGGATGCGCTGCGGTCCAGCCTGGCGGAGGCTGGATTCGGGGAAGTGGAGATCCGGGATCTGCCCTACGCTCCAACACGCGGATGGCTGGTCCTGGTCCAGGCCTGAACCGGGGCTCGTGCTTAGGGTGTTCCCTCATCCGGCTCCGGTACACCACGGCGGACACAGAAAGGAGGGCAGGGAAACAACCGGAAATCCGCCCCGGATCCCGAGGACAGCATGGGCGAGGTCTATGTCCCGGCCGTCGACCCACGGTACCAGCGCCACGGCGTCGGGCGGGCTCTGCTGGAGCACTCGTTCGCCAGGTCCCGGCACGCGGAAATGGCGATGGTTATGGTGGAAACCGGCGACGACGCGGTCACGCCCCGGCGCGGCTGGCCTACGAAGCCATGGGCTTCGAATGCTGGCCCGTGGCGCGCTATTTCAAGGACCTCGGCCGCTGGGGGTGCCCCACACCAGGACTCTGGGGATCTTCGGGGAGGCGCCCGTCGCGCGGCATCCCCACAACCTTCGGGCAGGTAACGTCCTTTAGGAAGTGTTCCCTCGATCCTTCGGGCAGTTGACGTCGCTTTGAGAGCTTCAAAACGACGTCAACTGCCCGAGAGATATGCGGAAGGTGCCCAGAGCAGCGTTATCTCCCCGAAGGTTGGACGGCGGAGCCCAGGAACGTTCGCGCCCGGGCCCCTGCAGATCACCAGATACCGTGGCACCCATCCTGCAGATCAGCAGATACCGCGGCAGCCCGAAGCCCGCAGCCCTCCGAAGCGCGGCAGCCCGAGCAGCCCGCAGCCCTCCGGTCGGCAGCCCACAAACCGCACACCAGAATGAGCGTGCCTCCTTCGGGAGGGGGAATCAGGCCGAAGGAGGCACGCGGTTTTTGCGGGAAGCGGGCTAGGAGTCGAACCCCATCCCCACGGCATCCATCAGCTTCAGCCACGGACCCCGTTTGCCCTGCCGGCGGTCCGACCGGACCATGGCGGCAGTCGTGATCTTCACGCCCAGCCAGGCAACAGGTTCCGGCGGGAACGGGATCGGAAGCTTGCGCACCAGCTCCAGCGACGTCCGCCGGGTCTGCACTCCGGAGAGCAAATCCAGCAGCACATTCGCGGCAAACCGGCTGGCGCCCACACCCAGGCCGGTGAACCCGGCGGCGTAGGCCACCCGTCCGCCGTACGCCTTCATAAAGAAGGAGAAGAAGCGGCTGCAGGTATCGATCGCCCCGCCCCACTTGTGGCTGAAGGTGATGCCTTCCAGCTGCGGGAACGTCGCAAGGAAATGCGCAGCCAGACGGCGGAAGGATTCCTCGCTCTGCTCATACTCCGGCTTCATGCTGCGGCCGTAGTGGTAGGGCGCGTCGTAGCCGCCGAACAGGATGCGGTTGTCTTCGGTGAGCCGGTAGTAGTGGAACCGGTTGGAAACGTCATCCAGTCCCTGCCGCCGGGTCCAGCCGATGGATTCAAGCTGCTCCTCGGTCAGCGGCTCGGTCATCAGGGCGTAGTCGTAGACCGGCACAGTGTGCAGGCGCGCCCGGCGCAGCAGCGACGGAAACACGTTCGTCGCCAGGGCCACCTTCGCCCCGGAGACTGTGCCGCCGTCGGTCTCCACCTCCACACCGTGCCTGGACTTGGCCAGGGACCGAACGGGGGAGTGCTCGAAAATCCGTACGCCCAGCTCCAGGCAGGCGCGCTTCAGGCCCCAGGCCAGCTTGGCCGGATCCACCAGCGCGCTGCCCTTTTTGTTCCAGGCCCCGGCCAGGTACAGCGGGGACTTCACCTCGGACTGGACCTGCTCCCGGTCAAAGAACTCGACGCCGTCATGGCCGGCTTCCTCGCGCAGCCACTGGACCTGGTGCGGGTCGGTGGCCAGTGCCAGGGTGCCGTTCCACTGGAAGTCGCAGTCGATCCCGTAACGCTGGATCGCCTGGGCAAACTCGGCGAGGTTCTCGTCTCCCATGTCCTTGAGCAGGTCCACCTCCTGGGGCAGGTGCTTGACCCCGTTGCTGTAGCCGTGGGTCAGGCTCGCAGAGACAAAACCGCCGTTACGGCCCGACGCCGCCCAGCCGACTTCCCGGCCCTCCAGCAGCACGACTGAGGCCGATGGATCCCGTTCCTTGGCCAGCAGCGCCGTCCACAGTCCGGTGTATCCGCCACCGACTACAACGAGGTCCGCTGAGATCCGGGAATCCAGCGGGGGCAGGGGCGCAGGGCGTTCGGGGCGGTCCAGCCAGTACGGAGCCGGTGCTGCCCCGGCGAGGGCAGCGGTGACGGTGGCGGCCGGGATGCGCTGCTCGGCCAGCTCATAGGTGGTTGGGGTGGTGCGTGGCACGGTATCTGCTTTCGTTTGGTAGTGGTTCGCAGTTGCTGGCAGGACCGGATTAGGCCGGACGGTAGCCCGTGGTTTCCGGCGGCACCGCGTGGCGGATCATCAGGTGGCGGGTCACCGAGTAGTCCAGCAGCGGCTCGATGCTCATGTCCTTGCCGAAACCGGAGCCCTTCACGCCGCCGTGCGGTGCCTCCGAGGCGAGCGGCAGGTGGTCGTTGATCCAGGTGACGCCCACCTCCAGCTGGTGGCTGACGCGGATGGCACGCCCGACGTCGGCGGTCCAGACTGAGGACGCCAGCCCGTAGGCGCTGTCGTTGGCCAGCGCAACGGCGTCGTCCTCCGTGTCGAACGGGAGGGCAACGAGCACCGGTCCGAAGATTTCACCCTGCACCAGCTCCGAGGACTGCGCAGCGCCCACCACCAGGGTCGGCGGGAAGTAGAAGCCGGGTCCCTCCAGGGGTGAGCCGCCTTCAAGCGCCTGGGCGCCGGAGTCGACCGCCCGCTGCACAAACCCGGCAACCTTCTCCCGGTGCGCGGCGGAGATCAGCGGGCCGATGTGCGTGGCGGGATCGTGCGGGTCGCCGATGTTGATGCCCTTCAGCTCCGCGCGCAGGGCCGCTACGGCGTCGTCGAAGATGCTGCGGTGGATGTAGACGCGGGTGGCAGCGGTGCAGTCCTGTCCGGTGTTGTAGGTGGCACCGAGAGCGACGGCGCGGGCCATCTGGGGGATGTCCGCGTCGGCGAAGACCAGTGCGGGGGCCTTGCCGCCGAGCTCCAGGTGCACGCGCTTGACGTCCTTGACCGCTCCCTGCATCACGGCCCGCCCGGTAGCGGTGGATCCGGTCACGGAGACCATGTCCACCCCGCGGTGGGACGCCAGCGCAGAGCCGATGTCCCCGCCGCCGGTCACAACGTTCAGGACGCCGGCGGGCAGCCCGGCACCGGCGGCAAGCTCGGCCAGCCGCAGGGTGGACCCCGGAGTCAGCGGAGCGGGCTTGAGGATCACAGTGTTGCCCGCGGCAAGTGCCGGGCCGGCCTTCCACAGTGCCATGATCAGCGGGAAGTTCCACGGCGTGATGCCGGCGACCACACCCACCGGACGGCGGACCATCATAGAGGTGTAGCCGTCAGAGAACATGCCGGCTCCGGTGCCGTCCACGGACCGCGCAGCTCCGGCGAAGAAGCGCAGGTTGTCCGCCCCGAACGGAATCTCCCCGTCCAGCACCGTGGTCCAGGGCTTGCCGCCCTCCGTGACTTCGCGTTCGGTGAGCGCTTCGGCGTCCTCTTCGAGCGCGTCGGCGAGCTTCAGCAGCACACGGGCACGCTGGCCCGGGGTCTGCGCGGCCCAGCCGGCAGCGGCGTCGCGGGCGGCAGCGACGGCGGAATCGACGTCGCTCACGGTTGAGGAGGTGAGGATGCCCGAGACCTCGCCGGTGGCGGGATTAATGAGTTCCTGCACTTCGCCGGCGGAGTCGCGGTAGTCGTTGGAGATAAAAGTTCCGGATGCCATGGTGGTTCCTTGCATTGGTGGTGATTTGGTGATGTGGTGCGGGTCAGTGTGAGGCGGCAACGTTTTCAAGCGCTGTGGCCGCTGCAGACAAGCCGTCGGCGGCGCGGATCCGTTCCCCGGCTGCACGGCAGCGGGCCTGGAGCTCCGTATCATTCAGCAGCTCGGCGACCGTGCCCAGCAGTTCTTCCGGCGTGCAGGTGTAGGTGTCCAGCCGCCGGCCGTAGCCGGATTCGTGGACGCGCTGGGCGTTGTCGTACTGGTCCCAGAACAGCGGCAGCAGGATCATCGGCTTGCCGAAGTGCAGGGCTTCGGTGGTGGTGTTGTTCCCGCCGTGGGTGATCACCAGGTCCACCAGGGGAATGATGCGGGTCTGCGGCAGGAACTCCGAACCCCACATGTTCTCTGCGAGGGTGATTTCCTCATGGCGCGGGCCCTTGGAAACAATGAAGTTGTACTCCGTCGCGGCTCCGAGGATGTCCACGGTGCGCTGCATCAGTTCGACGTCGGCACCGCCCAGGGAGCCCAGGCTGAAGTAGATCAGCGGCTTGGACGCATCCAGGAAGTGTTCGGGCAGTTCGACCGCGGACTCGGTCTCGCGGACGGCCGAGTCCACCCGGGTCCAGTTCCCGTCCAGCGGGCGGCTGCCGGTGTAGTCGAGTTCTTCCGGGTAGACGTAGATGTTGTGCACGCCGGAGTGGATGAACTCAAGGCGCGGCAGCGCCGGAGCGCCCTGGTCCTGGACCCAGGCGTTGAAGTCCTCCCAGAGATCCTTGTGGGTGCGTTCGTATTCGGCACGGTATTCCGCCCAGGCACCCTCGTCATCCTTGCCCAGCCCGGAATAGGCCGGGGCGATGCCGGGGCCGGGCACCTCCAGCGGGTTGCAGGAGACGATCCGCACGAAGGGCTTGCCGGCGGTGACCAGTGCAGGAAATGCCACCACGTTATCCTCGATGATTACATCGGGATTTACTTGCTCAATTATCCGGCGCAATTCCGGTTCGCAGTACTTTGCGCCGTCAATGGCACCTTCCCAGATGGGCCGGATAACCGTTTCCGCCTGCTCAAGCGTCGATTTCCGGAATTCCGGGGAGATGGCTTTGATGTATTCCTTCCAGAAGTCGCCGGCACCGGCGTCCTCGTCCGCCGGCGGGGCGAAGTCCACCAGTGCTTCCTCAAAGCCCAGCGGGGCCAGCTTGCCGCGCCAGGAGGACTCCGCCGCGAACACAACGCGGTGTCCGCGCTTGAGAAGTTCATTGCCGATGCCAATGCAGTTATTGGTGGGGCCGTAGGCGCTTTCCGGCATGAAAAGAAAAGTCCGTGAATTTGTCAATGGGTGCCTCCTGGAAACAGCGGGTGATGGAAATTACTTTTTGCGGGTTCGATAATTCCGGGTGATGTGCCTTATTGTGGTGAATCTGCAAACGAGGAAGGTTTCACATGGCACGCCCGAAGAACCAGACCGCACGCCGCAGCGAAATTGTGGCGGCCGCACAGCGGGCGGTTGCCAAGCACGGACCCGACGGTGCGCGGCTGAACCGTGTTGCGGAGGAAGCCGGGCTGACCAGCGGAGCGGTGCTGTACTACTACCCGAACCTCGACGACCTGATCCTCGAAGCCAACCGGGAAGTCATGGAACGCTTCTACGAGGGCCGGGTGCAGATGCTCGCGTCCATGCCGGATGATCCGGGCACCAGGCTGCTGGCGCTGATCCGTTCCGGGCTGCCGTCCGGGCCGGACGACGTCCAGGTGGCCATGCTGTGTGCCCTCGGCGGGTCCGCTGCCAACCATCCGGTCACCGCGAGCCTGCTGACCACCCTCTACGAGCGGCAGGTGGGTATGTACCAGGTGGTCCTGGAACAGGGAGCAGCCCGCGGGGAGTTCCATCTGGCGCAGGATGCGCTGACCGTGGCCCGGAACCTGGTGGCCCTGGAAGACGCCTACGGCTACCGGATCATTGCCCGCCACCCCAGCATCGATTCCGAAACTGCTGCCGCGCTGATCGCTGACTACGCGAGGATCGCAACCGGTCATGAGCTGACAGTTTCCTGAGCGGCTCCCCGGGCATCGCCCTGCGTGGCTCCGGCCGCAGCGGCCGCCGCTCCGGCGTCGCGGTCATCCGCCACGGCAACCGTGCGTGCCGCATCCAGCACCAGTCCCACCCGGGAACCGCGCTCCGGAACCTGCACTGCCCGCACGTTGGCGGTGAAGGGCGCCCGCAGCCCCGGGACCTGCACGGAAACCGTGGACGTGCCGCCGAGGAAGAACGTGTCCACCACGGTTCCCTCCAGAGTGCCGGAACCGGCAGGAGCCAGTGACACATCCTCAGGACGTACGACGGCGGTTGCCGGGCTTCCGGCGGGCAGCTGGTGCTCCACTGCCACCACCAGGCCTGAGCCCAGGCTGATGCCCCCGGCGACGGCGGTTCCGTCCAGCAGGTTGGCGGTGCCGATGAAATCGGCCACGAACCGGGTGCGGGGAGCGGCATAGAGCGTAACGGGGGTGTCCACCTGTTCCAGCCGTCCGGCGTTGAGCACTGCAACCCGGTCCGCCATGGACATGGCTTCCTCCTGGTCATGCGTGACCACCACGAACGTCATGCCTGCCTCGTGCTGCAGGCGCTTGAGTTCCAGCTGCATTTCCGCCCGGACCTTGCGGTCCAGCGCGGAGAGCGGCTCATCCAGCAGCAGCAGGCGCGGCCGCTTGACGATCGCGCGTGCCAGGGCAACCCGCTGCCGCTGGCCGCCGGAGAGCTGGCCCGGCCGGCGTTTGGCGAACTTGGTCAGGCCGATGGTCTCCAGGACTTCGCCGACCCGCTGGCGTACTTCTGTTTTGGCGGTGCCTTCTGCCTCCAGCCCGTAGGCCACGTTCTTCTCCACGCTGAGGTGGGGGAACAGTGCATAGGACTGGAACATCATGTTCACCGGGCGTCGGTGGGCCGGGAGCCGGGTCAGCGGTTCGCCGTCGAGCAGGATCTCTCCTTCGGCAGGAGTCTCGAAGCCGGCAATCGAGCGCAGCAGCGTGCTCTTGCCGCAGCCGGAAGGTCCCAGCAGGGCAAAGAACTCGTTGCCGGCAATGTCCAGGTCAATCCCGTGCAGGGCCTGGACGGAACCGTAGCTGTGGCTGAGTCCGCGCAGCTGAAGCAGCGGCTGGGGACCGGGAACGGGGGCAGGTCCGGTGGTCATAGTGAATCCGCAATCTTGGTCAGTCGCTGCGTGCCGAGGACCGCAAGGACGGTCAGACCGAGCAGCATGGTGGCGAGGGCATTGATCTCGGGGGAGACGCCGAAGCGCACCATCGAGTAGATGTTGATGGGCAGGGTGGAGACGGTGGGGCTGGTGGTGAAGAAGGCGATCACGAATTCATCCAGGGACAGGGTGAAGGCCAGCAGCCCGCCGGAAATGATCGCCGGTCCCAGCTGCGGAACCGTCACCTTCAGCAGGGTCCGCGCCGGGGAAGCGCCCAGGTCCCGGGAAGCTTCCTCCAGGGACGGGTCCACCTGGGCCAGCCGGGCCAGGACGATCGCGGTGACAAAGGCCATCGCGAATACTGTGTGCGCCAGGATCACCGAGACCAGGCCCAGGGTGAAGTTCAGCAGCGTGAAGAGGCTGAGGAGCCCGATGGCAAGCAGCAGGTCCGGCAGCATGGCCGGGGCAATGGCAATCGCGCGGATCAGCCCGCCGCTGGTATAGCGGTGGATTCCGACGGCGGTCAGGGTACCCAGCACCGTGGCCAGGACTGCCGCTGCCGCGGCCACCACCAGGGTGTTGCCCAGGGACGCGAGGATCTCCGGGGAGCGGAAGACCTCTGCGTACCACTTCAGCGAGAACCCGGACCAGGAGAAGAGGTTGGACGAGGCGTTGAAGGACATGGCCGTGACCACGAGGATCGGCAGGTACAGGAACGCGATGGCCGCCCAGAACGGGACCCTCAGGTGCCAGGCCTTACCTTGCTGCGCGCCGCGGCGTCGTACCTTGCTCACTGCTGCCGGACGGGTGCCCGGCGCGGCTGCGGTGGTGCTCATGCGCCCGCCTTCCGTGGGGTCTTGCCTCCGCTGACGGCGCGGGATGCGCGCTGCTGCAGCACGAGCAGCAGCACCAGGAACGCGGTCATGACCAGCGCCAGGGCTGCGCCGAACGGCCAGTCGCGTGCCTTCAGGAACTGGTCGCGGATGAGGTTGCCGATCAGGACGGTCTTACCGCCGCCGATCAGTTCCGGAATGATGAAGTTGCCCATCGCCGGGACGAACACGAAGATGCAGCCGGTCAGGGCGCCCGGGGCGGACAGCGGCAGGGTGACCGTCCGGAAGACCCGGAACGGGGAAGATCCCAGGTTGGTTGCCGCTTCGGTCAGCTGCGGGTCCTGCGAGGACAGGGAGGCGTACAGCGGCAGGATCATCAGCGGCAGGTACATGTACACCAGCCCGACGACGACGGCCGGTTCGGTATAGAGCATCGCCACCGGTTCGCTGGTGATGCCCAGCCACTGCAGCCCCTGGTTGATCCAGCCGGCATTGTTCAGCAGCAGGATCCAGGCATAGGTGCGGATCAGGAAGTTGGTCCAGAACGGGAGCAGGACGGCGATGAGTGCCAGCGTGCGCCACCGCTTGGGCAGGCGTGCGATGAACAGGGCCGCCGGGTAGCCGATCAGCAGGGCAATGGCGGTGGCGGCACCGGCAATCAGGATGGACTTCAGCACCACGCCCAGGTACAGCGGGTCCGCCAGGCGGACGAAGTTCTCCAGGGTGAAGTTGTATTCGACGCCGCCAAACCGTCCGCGCTCAAAGAACGCGTAAACGGTGACCAGCGCAACGGGCAGGACGGCCAGCACAAACAGGAACACGACGCCGGGCCCGAGGATTGGGAGCCCGGCGAGCCTCCGGCGCCAGGCGGCGCCGGAGGCTGCGGAGCGGGTAACAGGCACGGAGAGCTACTTCGCGGAGATTTCCGTGGCCAGGCGTGTGTATTCGGTGCTGTAGTCACCGAGGTCAACAATCACTTCCTGCTCAGCCAGCTCGGCAGGGGTCACGGTCAGGTTCGGGTAGGTGGCAAGCAGTTCCGCGTCCAGTGCCTCCATGGCGGCCTTGTTCGGGACCTTGTAGAGGATGTTTTCGGCTGCCCAGGAGTGAACCTCCGGCTCCAGTACGTAGTTCAGGAACGCCATGGCGGCTTCCTTGTTCTGCGAGGACTTCAGTACGGTCATGGTGTCCACCCAAAGGTCACTGCCTTCCTCGGGAACCGTGAACTTGATGTTCGGATCCTCGGCAATGCCGTAGTTGCACCAGCCGTCCCAGGCCTCGGTCAGCACGGCTTCGCCGGTGACGAGCTTGGAGTAGAAGGTGGTGTCATCGAAGGACAGCAGGGTGGGCTTGGTGGCGGTGAGCTGCTCCTTCACGGCTGCCAGCTCGTCCGGGTTGTCGGAGTTAACCGAGTAGCCCAGCGCCTTCAGCGCCGGCAATGCCATCCAGCGTTCAGTGGAGAGCATGGTGGTCTTCCCGGATGCTTCGGCTGACGGTTCCAGCAGATCCTTCCAGGACGTAGGCTCCGCCGGGAGCAGATCGGAGCGGTAGCAGAGCCCGGTGGTTCCCCAGGTATAGGGCAGGGAGAAGGTGTTGCCGTCGTCGTAAGCCATTTCCATGGCCTCGGGATAGAGGTTCTCAATGTTGGGAATCAGGGAGTGGTCAAGTTCCTGGAGCATTCCGCCTTCATTGAGGGCCTGGGCGTACTGGCCGGAGACGAAGGCGACGTCGATTCCGGAGTCACCGCCGGCAGTCAGCTTCGCCATGATCTCTTCGTTCGTGGCGTGGTGGACAATCTGGACGGGCACGCCCGTCTCCGCTTCGAAAGTCTCGGCGAGGTCCTCGGGGTAGTAGTCGGCCCAGATGCCGACTACAAGTTTCTGCTGGCTGATGTCGGCTTCGGGATCCAGGTCCGAAGACCCGCTTCCTCCGCCGCAAGCCGACAGGGCAAAGACCGCTGATGCTGCAACTGCGGTCCGGGTAATGCGCTGGAAACTCACGATGGCTCCTACTCTGCGCGCTATGGCGTGGATCACACTCCGGGTGGGTGGTGAGATGATCTTTGCACTAGAGTTCAAGGAATACAACGGTTATTTTCAGGTGTAACAAGCATTTAACAATCGGTTCTTGAATCTAAGTTCAAGGAATGTGAAGGTGGATTCATGGACGAAGTGCGGGCCGGTCACGGCTCTTTGCGGCTGGAGACGGACGGCGCCCTGACGGCCCTGGATGCTGCCGGCCTCCCCGCCGCCGCCGGATCAGGCCTCGCCGCGGACCTCACGCACGCCGTCCTTTCCGGCAGTCCGGACACGCTTAAAGCCTCCGTGGGGGAACTTCACGTGGTGCGTACGGCGCTGGCCGCGGGGGAGTGCCTGGGGGAAACTCCGGTGCCGGTGGACATGACCAACCTGTCCGTGGTGGTTGGCGGGGATAAGATCATCAAGCTGGTGCGCCAGTGGAGCGGTGCCGACCGTTCCGCCCGGCTGCTGGCCCGGCTGGCGGATGCAGGCGTGGACTCGGTTCCTGGCTATTACGGTTCCCTCGACTGGGAGCATCCGGAGCACGGACGCGGCACCCTGGCACTTCTCAGTGCCGTAATTCCCGACGCCGGTGACGGCTGGACCTGGGCTGTGGACGACGTCGTAGCCTGGTTCCGCGGGGGAAAGGCACCGGAGTTTCCTGCTGCCCTGGGGCGCCTGGCGGCGGAAGTGCACGCGGCACTGCTTGCCGGCGGGGCACATCCCGCACCCGGCGCGGCAGAAGTACGCGCCCGCGCCGACGGTGTGCTGGACGTGGCGCTTGCCCTCACCGGCGGCGACGCCGGAATCCGTCTGTCGAACCGCGCAGGCAGGATCCGGGAGCAGCTGGCAGCTGTTCCGGAAACCGCTGCGCCGGCGTTCGACCTGCATGGCGACCTGCACGTGGGGCAGGTGCTGCGCTCCGGCGAACAGTATTGGCTCTTGGATTTCGACGGCGATCCGCAGCTGCCAGATGCCGAACGTGACCGTCCGGACAGCGCAGCCCGCGACGTCGCACATCTGGCCGCCAGCCTGGAAATGGTTGCCTCTGTGGCGGCCAAGCGGTTGCAGGCGGCGGACGAAGCGTCCCTCGGGCGGCTCTATGGCTGGGCAGATGAAGCCAGCGTGCAGCTCACGGGGGCCTACCAGCTGGCCGCCGCGGAGGCGGGGTTGCCGGACCTGCTGGATGAAGCGATGCTTCCAGGCCTGATCGCCGAGCAGCTGCTGCGTGAACTGATTTACGCCCACCGTTTCCTGCCGCGCTGGCAGTACGCCGCGGACGGCGCCATAACCCACCGATTCGCCCGGGATTCTGCCCGTGCACCAAGGACAAAGGAGCCCGCATGGACACCTCCCGCTTTATAGAGGACCTGCAGCAGGTCCCGGACTACCTGGACCGTATGGCTGCCCTGCTCGACGGCGGCTACCCGGGCTTGGCGGAGCTGCCGCCGGCCGGGCGGATCCTGATTCTGGGAATGGGCTCCAGCGCCTACGCCGCCGCCACGGCTGCTCGGAAGGCACGGGCGGACGGGTTCAACGTGCAGGTGGAACTGGCCAGCACGGAGCTGCTGCCCGCGCCGGCGCCGGATCTGCTGGTCGTTGCTGTATCTGCCACCGGAACCAGTGTGGAGGTGCTTGCGGCGGCGGAACGCTACCGCGGCAGCGGCGGACTGGTAGCAGTGACCAACAAGCCCGATTCAGCTCTGGCTGTGATGGCCGATTACACGGTGCTGATGAATGCGGGGGACGAGGTCTCCGGGATCTCCTGCCGCAACTTCCGGCATTCGCTCCTGGTGATAGCTGCGATTCTGGAGCGCTACGGTGCGTCCTACGGTGTGCTCTCCGAAGCCGCGTCAGGTGCGGCTGCCGGCACGCAGTCGCTGCTGGAGCGTGCGGACGAGTGGCTGCCCGAGGTGTCCCGGGCCCTGCAGGGGCCGGACGGCACCTTCCTGCTGGCCCCGGCGGAAAGGTTCTCCAGTGCAGCTCAGGGGTCACTGATGATCCGCGAAGTTCCGCGCAGGCCTGCATTCGGCAGCGAAACCGGTGACTGGTCCCACGTGGACGTCTACCTGTCCAAGACCCTGGACTACCGGGCCCTGCTGTTCAACGGCTCGCGGTGGGACCAGCAGGCACTGGACTGGATGGTGCCCCGCGGGGCGAGCATCGTCGCCGTCGGCGGAAGTTTCCCGGAAGCATCCGTGTCGGTGACGTATCCCGGCCAGGAGCAGTGGCTGGTCTCCGCACTGGTGGAGACCTTGGTACCGGAGCTCGTTGCCTGGGACTGGTATGTGACTGACCCAGGGTTTTCCTGGAGCGCTTGGTTGTCCCGGGAAGCTGCGCAGTAGCGGGGCAGGCAGCACGGAGCGCAGTCGTCGCAGGAGGGCACGAGGTTCATGCGGCGCCGGCACCGGCCGGATTATGTCTGGATGGCGATCGCGAACACCACAGCCGCGGCCAGCACAAGGGCAGCGATCGCGGAGTAGGAAATTCGGGTAAACCGCAACTGGCGGGTGCGTTCTGCCCGCCATTCCCTGCGCGTCAATGTTGTGCTCATGCGGACGACTTTAAGAACGTGCCGGACTAATTGCTAAGAGTACTTACTACTTGTTTTCTGCAGGTTGGTACCTATTTGCGCGCTGGAATCGCAGCTGTCGCCAAAACGGAAAACTGCCCGTCAGAACTGTGTCTGACGGGCAGTTTTCATTCATGTTTACGTCCCGGCAAAGCTCCGCAGGGGCGCGAATATGAGGTTACTCGTTGTGGGACTGGCCCTCTGCAAGCTCCACGGTGGTGTCCGAGCGGCCCATCATGAACGGGACGAGGTACACGAGAGTGCCGACGACGAGGCAGACGACCATCGGCCAGACTACGTCGAGGGTGAGCCAGTTCAGGGCGTAAATCGAGGCGAGGAAGAGCCCGAAGAAGACGATGAAGGTGACGAGGTTCGAGACCAGGTGTCCTTCGCCCGAGTGGGTGGGCTGCTTGGCCTTGGTTCGTGCCATGGGGAGTTTCTCCGTTTCAAAAAGTTTTTCGCGGCGGACGGATCAGTAACCGGACCCGCCGTTACCACCCTTAACAATAGCGATTCCGGAGCTAGCTCCAATTCGCGTGGCGCCCGCGTCGATCATTGCGAGGGCATCTTCGCGGCTGCGGACGCCGCCGGAAGCCTTTACTCCCAAGTCAGGGCCAACAGTACGGCGCATCAGTGCGACGTCCTCAACGGTTGCCCCGCCGCCGTTGAATCCGGTGGACGTCTTCACAAAGTCGGCTCCCGCGGCTACGGCAGCTTCGCAGGCAAGGACCTTCTGCTCATCAGTAAGCAGTGAGGTTTCGATGATGACCTTCAGGATGCTGCCTGCCTCGTGCACGGCGTCGGCGACGGCGGCGATATCCCGGACCAGGGTTTCCCGGTCTCCACGGCGTGCAGCTGCGATATCGATGACCATGTCGATCTCGTCTGCTCCGTCCTGGAGCGCGCCCTGCGCTTCAAAGACCTTGACTTCAGTGGTGGTTGCCCCCAGGGGGAAGCCGATGACCGAGCAGGTGTCGACTCCGGAGTCCTTCAGGGCTGTGTGGACGGTTGAGACCCAGAGCGGGTTTACACAGACGGACTTGAATCCGTACTGGGCTGCTTCTTCGCAGACCCGTAGGATGTCCTCGCGTGAAGCTTCGGGCTTCAGCAGGGTGTGGTCAATGTAGGAGGCGAGGTCAGCGGTGGACTGATTCTCTTGAGGCGCGGCGTTCGTGGGCATAGCGGTCCTTTCCAAACTGGTCTTCCAGTCTCCCATATGACGCCTTGCGCACAGGCCCGCGATGGGCGGCAAGGTTACTTGGGCAGTTAAGTAAGAAAAGCCGGGCGATGATCCATTTCGGAATCGCCGCCCGGCCTCATCTCAACGACTTAGTTCGGCCACCAGCCAACTAGCGGCGATACAACACTGCCACCGTTGCCGTTCCCGAAGGACGGAGCCGCATTTGCGGGTGCTGCTACGCCAACGGCCGTGACGGCAGCTGCGAGAAGAAGGGATGCCCCCAGTTTCTTCATTTCGTACTCCTATGAATGTGTCGCCGAGTTGCTGACAAGGAAAAACTATACCTACGATTCGTGGCTTTTGTGCCGTAGATTGGGAATTGAGGATATCTTGTGGAGGAGCCAAGCGGCTCGTAGTGTCTTGGAACGTAACGTTGGACCTGACTGCCCTAGCATGCGCACAATCGAATAACTCGCGTTCGCGACACGTAGTCCGACATACAGAGAAAGTTCCGTGGCTTTGAATGACAAGTGACTTCATCCTGAATGAGTACAAGGCCCGGCAAATGTGGGAACGGCGGGAATACTCTTCAGCCATGGCAGCCGCCAAGACAGCGGCTGAATCGGCTGCCCTGCGGAATGATGACGCAGGATGGTGGCGGATGATGTTCCTGTACGGGGAATGCCAGCTTGAACTGGGATTTATGGATGGATGCGCTGAGACAGCACGGTTGCTGGCGGACCATCCAGTGGCCCAAAACGCCCCGGAAGTCGCCGGGAAAGCTAAGGCTCTTATGTCGCTGGGGCTTCAGGGCATGGGGCTTTTGCCAGAGGCTCTTGTCGTTGCCCGGTCTGCGGCGTTGGATTCGCCAGAGGCCGGTATGGGAGGACGCGGACGGATTGAGGCGCAGCAGGCGCTGGTCGCGGTTCTTAGCGAGAGCGGGCACTTGGAAGACGCTTGGCATGAGGCGCAAACTCTCGCACAGATGGTCGGTGATGAGGCAGTTCTGGAGAAAGCTGGGAAGGCCTACTGGTCTATCGGAAACGTTGCATTCCTGGCAGGCATGGAGCGGGAGGGAACGTATTACCACGGTCTTGCTGCCTCTAGTCTCTCCCCAAGCAACGACGTGAACCTCTGGGCGTTGTTCAACAAGGCATCTGCGTTCATGAGATTGACCGCCAACCTGGTCGAGCCCGAGACCCTGCAGTGCATTGAACGGGCAGAAATGGCGCTTTCTATTACGGGAGGGACGCGTCAGGATGAACTGGATATTGAAGTCATCCGTGCTTACTGGAGTTACCTGACGGGGGACATCGCGGCAGCCAGACGTCAAATGTCAGCCGTACTCGACGAGTCTGCCGCCCTCTCACCTCTAAGCCATGGAGATGCCCGGCTGCTTTTCGCGCGAATAATTGCCGACGACGGTGACCTTCATGCGTCGGTCGACCATGCCACAACAAGTGCCGAAATCTTTGGTAAGGCCGGGGCCGTAGCCAGGGAAGAACTAGCCAGGGAATTTGGCCGCCAGGTTCGTGCCAGAGCCGAGCAGAGGGCGGGACGTGCCGCTTCGTCTTTGGGACATGGTGTCACGGGACAAGAAATCGACCATTGATTGTCCTCGATTTTAGGGATAGCTAAGGTAGCTTTGGGTTTTGGGGGGAAACATGGGAAAGCATCGAGTTTTATCTATAGGGCAAAAGGCGGAGCTTTTCGCCTTGCATGCCGAGCGGCGACAGGTTGTTGGGGGACGGCATGACGTTGGTGGATAGTGCTGTACCGATACCGGACGAGACTGCTACAGCAGCGGACGACTGCGTTTCAGAACCCAGGGAGAGCCACGCAGAGGTCTACCAGGACGACGGACACGTAACCATCGTCCTGCCGGCCGGCGAAGTCATAACCGGAGGCATCGCAGCCCAGGCTGCCAAGGAGTTCGAAGGGCTGGCCGGAACCGGATTCAGCCCGCTGCTGCTTGAGCTGACCGGGGTCGAATCACTGACGCGCACCGCCCGGAAGATCTTCGGCGCGGCACGCAATGCCTCTGCTGTTGCCGTAGTTGGCTCATCGCAGGTGGACCGGGTCATTGCGAACTTCCTGCTCGGGGGTGACTTGCCGCCCTGTCCCACCAGGTATTTTTCCTCGAAGAGTGACGCGCTGAACTGGCTCAGGGGCAAGGCGCGATGACGGAACCCGAACCGGGGGACACACGGCTCCAGCAGGTTGTGGATGGCATCGTCAGGATCGCTGCGGGCGATCTGAGTACAAGGATTCGTACCTCACCGAGGCGTGACGACGTTGATGCTGTCATCACCGGGATCAACCTTCTTGCCGAGGAACTGAATTCTGTATACCAGGAGTTCGAAGACAGGGTTGAAACCCGGACCCGGGAGCTGGAGGCCGCGCACCGGCAAATGCAGCGCATGGCCATGAGCGATGCGCTGACGGGAACAGCGAACCGAACGGCCCTGATGCACGAGCTGGCAGTGGCCCTGCTGGCCGCAGACGGCGGCGACAAGCGTCCGGCGGTGCTGATGATCGACTTGGACGAGTTCAAGGACATCAATGACAGCTTCGGCCACCAGACCGGAGACCAGGTGCTGGTGGAGGTCGCGCGCAGGATCCGCTGGGCGGTCCGCCGTGGGGACACCGTGGCCAGGCTTGGTGGTGACGAGTTCGCCGTCCTGCTCCCCGAAACAGGCCTGACGACCGCCATGAGCGTAGCCGCGCGCATCCAGGAAGCGCTGGGGGAGTGCATCCGGGTGGAAGAAATCGATGTCTGGCCGCACGCCAGCATTGGTGTCCACGCGGCCCTGCCGGGTGAGAGCGCCGAGGACATCATGGTGCGCGCGGACACCGCTATGTACTCTGCCAAGGACTCAGGCCGCAGCCAGAGCAAGGCCTTTGAACCGGTCATGCTGTACTCCCGCCAACTTCGCCGGGACATGGCCGCAGAGCTCCGCGAGGGCGTGGGGCGCAGCGAGCTCTTCCTTGATTATCAGCCCGTGGTTGAACTCGCGACGGGCCGGATGACCGGCGTTGAAGCCCTGGTCCGCTGGCGGCATCCGGAACGCGGGCTGATCATGCCCGACGATTTCATCCCCATTGCCGAGGAGACAGGCATCATCCTGGACATGGGCAGGTGGGTCCTGCGCGCTGCGCTGGAACAGCTTGCCCGCTGGGAAGATGAACTGGTCCTCGACGAGGACTTTAAGGTCAGGGTCAACCTGTCAGCCATGGAGCTGCAGCGGCTGGATCTCATCGACCACGTTCGGCAGACGCTGGCCGAAACCAGGATCGCCCCCTCGAGACTGGTCATCGAAATCACCGAGAGCGCGTTTGTCAGCGGCGGTGATGTGGAGATGTACTCGCTCAAGTCCTTGAACGCACTTGGAGTCGGGATCGAGATAGACGACTTCGGCACCGGATACTCATCCATCAGTTACCTGCGCAGGCTTCCGGTCCATACGGTGAAGGTGGACCGCAGCCTCATCCGCGACATCAGCGCTGATCCTGGACAGCGCCGTTTCGTCGACGCCGTCCATGGACTCATCCAGGCAGCCGGAATGGAAGCCGTCTTCGAGGGGATCGAGACCCTGGACCAGGCCGCCGATCTCCTGGTCCTCGGCTGCCGGAACGGGCAGGGCTACTACTTCAGCAGGCCATTAACCGGGCAACAGGTCGCGGCGATAATCACCGCGGGAACGACGCTGCCCCTGGTTGACTCGGCAATAGCTGCAGGGGAATAGCGAACACCGGCCCTACAGGCCCAGGGCCGCCGAGATGTCCGCCTTCGCCGCAGCCAGCCGGTCCGCAGCCGCAGCACGTGCCGCCGGAAGCTCAGCGCCGCCGGCAACCGGCACGATGACCTCCAGATAGCACTTGAGCTTCGGCTCTGTCCCCGACGGGCGGACGATGATCCGTGTGTCGTCCTGGGTCCGGTAGAGCAGCCCGTCGGTGGGCGGGAGATCCGCGGACCCGGCAGACAGGTCGACAGCGGAGATTACGGCTGAGCCGCCCAGCGAGACCGGAGGCTCCTCCCGCAGACGCGTCATCATCTGCGGAATCAGCGCCAGATCGTCGACCCGCACCGAGAGCTGGTCAGAGGCGTGGAGGCCATGTTCAAGTGCCAGATCGTCGAGCATGTCGAACAGCGTGCGGCCGGATGCCTTCAGCGAGGCGGCCAGTTCGGCGATGAGCAGGCCGGCGGAGATTCCGTCCTTGTCCCGGACCAGGCCCGGAGCCACGCAGTAGCCCAGTGCTTCCTCGTACCCGTAGACCAGGCCCGGCACGCGGGAAATCCATTTAAACCCGGTGAGGGTTTCGTGGTGGGCAAACCCTGCGGACGCCGCGATGCGGGCAAGCAGCCGGGAAGAGACAATCGAGTTTGCGAAGACCGGCGGGCGGCCCGCTGCGCCGCGCAGCTTCAGATGTCCCGCACGGATCCGGGTGGCGAGGTGGGCTCCAAGCAGCGCTCCGGTTTCGTCACCGCGCAGCATGCGCCACTCGCCGGTCGAAGGGTCCTTCGCGGCGACGGCCGCACGGTCTGCATCGGGGTCGTTGGCAAGGACGATGTCCGCGTCAGTCTCCGCTGCCATTGCGACGGCGAGGTCCAGTGCACCGGGTTCTTCCGGGTTCGGGAACGCCACAGTCGGGAAATCAGGGTCCGGCTCGGCCTGTGCCGCTACGAGCTTCACGGAGGTGAATCCGGCATCGCGGAGGACCGCCGTCATGGTTTCGCCGCCGACCCCGTGCATGGGAGTGAGCACAATCTTGAGGTCACGCGCGGGGTAGCCGTCCCGTGACACCAGGCCGTCAACGGCACTGATATAGTCCGCCACGATCGATTCGGAGACCTCGGTCCAGCCTTCCGGAGCGGTCTCAATCGAGCCCAGGGGGACCGTGTAGTCGATCCGCGCGGCGATCTCGGCGTCGTACGGCGGAACAATCTGCGCGCCGCGTCCCGGACCCTTTACCGTCCGGCCGCCAAGATAGACCTTGTAGCCGTTGTCCTGGGCCGGGTTGTGGCTGGCAGTGACCATCACTCCCGCATCGGTGTCCAGCGCCCGCACAGCGTAGGCGAGCACCGGCGTCGGAAGAGTGCAGGGGAGGAGGAATGCTTCAATGCCGGCAGCGCTGAAAACTGCCGCAGTCTCCAGGGCAAACGCCTTGGAGTTATAGCGTGCGTCGTAGCCAATCACTGCGCTGGGGACCCAGCCTTCGGACTTGTCCTGCAGGAACGAGGCGATACCCGCCGCGGTCCGGCGCACGACGGCGCGGTTCATCCGCATGGGTCCGGCACCAAGGGCAGCACGCAGGCCTGCGGTACCGAACTCCAGAGTGCCGGAGAACCTGTCCGTCAGCTCCGCCAGTGCCGCTTCCGCTGCTGCGCCTTCTGCTGAAGCTTCCTCCAGCAGTTTGCGCAGCTGGGCTGCAGTTGCGTGGTCCGGGTCGGAATCGGCCCAGTGCCGGGCTTCAACCAGCAGTTCGTTGCGTTCCGTGGCGGTCAGGCTCATGTCGTACCCCTGTAGATCGGTATGTGTTGCTAGAGGGCGCCGATGAATCCGGCGAGCAGCCGCGAGATGCGGGGACCTGCTTCGGCGCCTGCTTCCAGAACTTCCTGGTGGCTCAGCGGCTGAGGGCTGATGCCGGCGGCGAGGTTCGTTATCAGGCTGATGCCGAAAACCTCCATTCCGGCGTGGCGTGCGGCAATGGCTTCCAGCGCGGTGGACATGCCGACCAGGTCCGCGCCGATTGTCTTGGCGTAGCGGACTTCGGCCGGGGTTTCGTAGTGCGGGCCGGGGAACTGGGCATAGACGCCCTCGGCCAGGGTGGGGTCAACGGTTCGGGCCAGGTCGCGCAGCCGGGGAGAGTAGAGGTCCGTGAGGTCCACGAACGTGGCGCCCTCGAGCGGAGAGGTGGCGGTCAGGTTGATGTGGTCGCTGATCAGCACGGGGGTGCCGGGCTTCCAGTCCAGGTTCAATCCGCCGCAGCCGTTGGTCAGCACCATCACCTTGGCGCCTGCGGCAGCTGCCGTCCGGACACCGTGGACGACGGCGCGTACGCCCTTGCCCTCGTAGTAGTGCGTACGGGCGCCCAGGACCAGGGCGCGCTTGCCGCCCGGAGTCAGGATGGAACGGATGGTTCCAACATGGCCCTGTACTGCGGGGGCGGAGAAGCCGGGGATTTCCGACGCCGGGATGGTGGCTGTGGTTTCGCCGATCAGTTCAGCGGCCTCACCCCATCCGCTGCCCAGGACCAGGGCGATGTCATGGCGGGGTACGCCGGTTTTCTCGGCAATGTACGCTGCGGCGTGCCGGGCAAGTTCAAAGGGTTCGTCGTTGCTCACCCGTACAACTTACCGTGTGTTGGGCTGGCCTGCCGGTGCCCGCCCCAGCCGGCTCGTTTGAGCGGCATCCCCGGATGCGACAGAATGGACAATTGTGACGAGCCAACTAGATTTCACTGCCCGAAAAATCGCAATCCTCGGCGGCGGCCCCGGCGGGTATGAGGCCGCCATGGTGGCAGCATCGCTGGGGGCGGACGTCACCATCGTTGAGCGCAACGGGCTGGGAGGCTCCGCCGTCCTCACCGACGTCGTTCCTTCCAAAACCCTCATCGCCACCGCTGACGTGATGACCCGCTTCAGTTCCGCCTCCAACCTTGGCGTGGACTTTGGCGACGCCCAGCCGGTGGCCGCTGACCTGAAGATGGTCAACCACCGCCTCCTGGCGCTGGCCCGCGAGCAGTCCAACGATATTCGCCGGACCCTCGAGCGGATGGGCGTCAAGGTGGTCCTGGGCAACGGACGCCTGCTGGACAACCACACCATTGAGGCCACCGCGGAAGACGGCACCGTCACTACGGTGGACGCCGAAGCGCTGCTGATCTCTACCGGAGCCAACCCCCGCGAGCTGGAAACCTCCATGCCGGACGGCGAGCGGATCTTCACCTGGAAGCAGATCTACAACCTGACCGAGGTGCCTGAGCACCTGATCGTGATTGGCTCCGGCGTAACCGGTGCCGAGTTTGCCTCCGCTTACAACGGGCTCGGTGCCCGCGTCACCCTCATCTCCAGCCGCGACCGCGTGCTTCCCGGCGAGGACGCCGATGCCGCCCGCGTCCTGGAGGACGTGTTCCAGGCCCGCGGCATGACCGTTCTCTCCCGCTCCCGCGCAGATTCGGTGAAGAACACGGGCGACGGCGTGCTCGTCACGCTCTCCGACGGACGCACCGTGGAAGGCTCCCACTGCCTGGTGGCCGTCGGCGCCATCCCGAATACACAGGGAATCGGGCTGGAGGAAGCCGGCATCGCGCTGGATGACCGCGGACAGATCAAGGTCGACGGCGTCTCCCGCACCACCGCTCCTAACGTCTACGCTGCCGGTGACTGCACCGGCGTGTTCAACCTGGCCTCCGTGGCCGCCATGCAGGGACGCATCGCAATTGCCCACCTGATGGGGGACAGCGTCAAGCCGCTGAAGCTCAAGCACGTAGCGTCCAACATTTTCACTTCGCCGGAAATTGCCTCGGTGGGTGTTTCCGAAGCCGACGTGGACGCGGGGCGCTACCAGGGCGACGTCATCAAGCTCTCGCTGCACACCAACGCGCGGGCAAAAATGATGGACGTGAAGGAAGGCTTCGTGAAGATCATTGCCCGCAAGGGATCCGGAACGGTGATCGGCGGCGTCGTCGTCGGCCCCCGTGCCTCCGAACTGATCTTCCCGATCGCACTGGCCGTCACGCAGAAACTGCACGTCGACGACGTGGCGAATACCTTCACGGTCTACCCGTCGCTGACCGGGTCCATCTCAGAGGCTGCACGCCGCCTGCACGTGCACATCTAGCGGTTCCCGCCTCCACAAACGAGGTAACAGAAACTGCCCGTATCAGGTCTGATACGGGCAGTTTCTGTTATCTGGATGGGAGAGAAAGCCCGCTTCCGGACGAATCCAGGTTCCTGAGGCGGGCTTTTTTGCGCGGAAAATCAGGGTTTGTCCAACGTTACGTCCACATTGTGGACAAATGTCCGAATGGCGGACGCGGGGTTTTAGGATGAACCTACTTTCCAACCCGCACCCGAAAGACTTGCCATGTCAACTAACACTCCAAGTGCCGAGACCGAAAAGGCCCCGGCCAATTCCCGCGGACGCGTGATCGTAGCGTCCCTGGTCGGCACCTCCATCGAGTTCTACGACTTCTACGTTTACGCGACGGCTGCGGTCCTGGTCTTCCCGATTCTCTTCTTCCCGAATGCGGAAGGCGTTACCGCACTGCTGAGCTCCTTCGCCGTGTTTGGCGTGGCCTTTATTGCACGGCCGCTGGGTTCAATCGTCTTTGGCCACTTCGGAGACAAGGTCGGCCGCAAGGGGACCCTGGTGGCGTCCCTGCTGACCATGGGTATCGCCACGTTCCTCATCGGCTGCCTGCCGACCGCAACAATGGACGGCTGGACCTTCTGGGCTCCGGCCCTGCTGGTGGTCATGCGCTTCGCCCAGGGCCTGGCACTCGGCGGCGAATGGTCCGGTGCCGCACTGCTGGCCACCGAGAACGCCCCGGCCAACAAGCGCGCCATCTACGGCACCTTCCCGCAGCTGGGTGCTCCGATCGGCTTCATCCTGGCCAACGGCCTGTTCCTGATCCTGAGCTTCAACCTGGCTGAAGAGCAGTTCATGTCCTGGGGCTGGCGCATCCCGTTCCTGGCCAGCGCCGTCATGGTCATCATCGGCCTGTACGTCCGCCTGAAGCTGGTTGAAACTCCGGCCTTCCAGAAGGTTGTGGACTCCGGCGAAGTGAGCAAGCTGCCCCTGGCTGCCGCGTTCAAGTTCTCCTGGCGTCCGATGATTGCCGGCACTTTCATCATGCTGGCCACCTACGTGCTCTTCTACCTGATGACCACCTTCACCCTCTCCTACGGCACCGCTGCCAAGACTGAGGAAGAAGCTGCGGCCAAGGCGGAAGCAGCAGGCAAGGCCTTCGACCCGGATGCCTTCGCTTCCGGCCTGGGCTACGCCCGGAACGACTTCCTGATCATGCTGATCGTCGGCGTCGTCTTCTTCGGCATCTTCACCATGGTTGCCGGTCCGCTCGCGGAGAAGTACGGCCGCCGCAAGACCCTGCTCTGGGTCACTGCCGCGATCTTCGTATTCGGCTTCGCCTTCGACCCGCTGTTCGGCGGCGGATTCGTGGGCACCATGGCACTGCTGATCATCGGCTTCACGCTGATGGGTCTGACCTTCGGGCCGATGGGTGCTGTGCTGCCGGAGCTGTTCCCGACTAACGTCCGGTACACCGGCTCGGCGATCGCCTACAACGTCTCCTCGATCCTCGGTGCTGCTGTTGCCCCGTTCATCGCAGTGGCGCTGTGGCAGGCTGCTGACGGCAGCCCCTGGCTGGTGGGTATCTATCTCTCCTCGATGGCCGTGCTGACGTTCATTGCGCTGTGGGTTACCCGCGAAACCAAGGACGTGGACTACGTAAACCACTCCAGCTAGTTCCACCGCTGGTACGCAAGAGGCCCGGATCCGATTGGATCCGGGCCTCTTTGCTGCGGTTAGTCCAGGATTGTGGCGATGACGGCCCCGGCAGACACCGTGGCACCGGGCGCTGCGGTCAGTCCGCTGACCGTGCCGGCCTTATGGGCGGTAAGGGGCTGTTCCATCTTCATGGCTTCGAGCACCACCACCAGGTCGCCTTCGGCTACCTGCGCACCATCTTCGACCGCCACCTTCACGATTGTGCCCTGCATCGGGGACGTCAGGTCATTGCCCGTTGCCGCAGCAGTCGCGGACCGGGAGCGGCCCTTGCGCTGCTTGCCGTTTGAGGATGCCGAGCCGCGGCCGGAAAGCTGTGCCAGTCCTGCCGGAAGGGTGATCTCAAGGCGCTTGCCGCCTACCTCAACCGTGAGGCGCTGGCGGGAGGCGTCGTCGTCGTTTCCGTTTGCCGGCTCACCGCTGAACGGCGCGATCGTGTTGTTGAATTCGGTCTCGATCCAGCGGGTGTGGATGCTGAACGGGCCCTGTTCCGGTGCGAATGCGGGGTCCGAGACAACTGCTGCGTGGAACGGGAGAACAGTCGGCAGGCCGGTGATTTCCATTTCCTGCAGGGCGCGGCGGGCACGCTGCAGTGCCTGCTCACGGGTGGCGCCGGTGATGATCAGCTTTGCGAGCATGGAGTCGAAGTTGCCGCCGACGGTTTCGCCGGCTTCGATGCCCGAGTCGACGCGGACGCCGGGGCCCGTGGGCAGGCGCAGGGTTTCAACGGTGCCGGGGGAGGGCATGAACCCGCGCCCGGCGTCTTCGCCGTTGATGCGGAACTCGATGGAGTGGCCGCGGATTTCGGGATCGGTGTAGCCAAGCTCTTCGCCGCGGGCGATCCGGAACTGTTCGCGGACCAGGTCCAGGCCGGTGACTTCTTCGGAAACGGGGTGTTCCACCTGCAGGCGGGTGTTCACCTCGAGGAAGGAGATGGTGCCGTCCGTGCCCACGAGGAACTCGCAGGTTCCCGCGCCCTGGTAGCCGGCCTCGCGGAGCAGCGCCTTGGAAGATTCGTAGAGGCTGCGGGTCTGCTCTTCGGTGAGGAACGGCGCCGGGGCCTCTTCTACCAGCTTCTGGTTGCGGCGCTGCAGCGAGCAGTCTCGTGTCGAGACTACGACGACGTTGCCGTGCGCATCGGCCAGGCACTGGGTCTCAACGTGACGCGGTGCATCGAGGAACCGTTCGATGAAGCATTCGCCGCGGCCGAAGGCAGCTGTGGCCTCCCGCACGGCGGAGTCGTACAGTTCGGGGATTTCCTCAAGCGTGCGGGCAACCTTGATGCCGCGTCCGCCGCCGCCGAAGGCGGCCTTGATGGCAACGGGCAGCCCATGTTCCTGCGCGAAGGCGAGGACTTCGTCGGCGCTTGTGACGGGATCCGGCGTGCCCGGAACCAGCGGAGCGCCAACCTTTGCAGCGAGGTGCCGCGCCTGGACCTTATCGCCGAGCTGTTCGATGGCTTCGGGCGACGGGCCAATCCAGGTCAGTCCGGCATCGATCACCTTGCGGGCGAACTCTGCGTTCTCGGACAGGAACCCGTAGCCGGGGTGGATGGCATCGGCTCCCGCGCGCGTTGCCGCGGCCAGGACCTTGTCCATGTCCAGGTAGGAGTCAGCAGCCGTGCTGCCGCCCAGGGCGAACGCTTCGTCAGCGAGACGGACATGGAGTGCATCCCTGTCCGGATCGGCGTAGACGGCGACCGTGCCGATGCCCTCGTCGCGTGCGGCCCGGATAATCCGGACGGCGATCTCTCCGCGGTTGGCAATCAGGACCTTGCCCAGTGGGGCGGGGGTGTTCTGGCTCATGAAATGCACTGGCTCCTTTGATCTCTTGGGAGCGTAGCGCGGTTTTGTTGTCTCCCGCCATAAACCGTGCTGTTTCTGCGTGGGGCGACGGCTTTCGTTGTGGGGACCCTACAAAGGTGTCGCCCAGCCCGGAGACATGTTGCGTCTGTGGATAACTCCGGCTCCGCCGGACCAGCAGGTAGAAGTGGGGGATGCGCCTACCCAAGCCGCTCCCGCCGTCGTTGTCCGGGCCTTTCCTGATCTCCGAGGCGCGGGACCTTGGGCTTAGTGAGGGGCGGCTGCGGGCATCAGACCTCCGGATCCCGAGCCGGGGCATCCGCGTGCCGCGTTTGTCCGGCAATGCCGGTGATGACGGGGACCTCACGGCCCGGGCGAGGCCGTACCTCGAGCTCCTGCCCGATGCTGTCCTCAGCCACACAACTGCGGCGAGGCTGCACGGGATGCCGCTGCCGGCGTCATACCGGCACGAGTCGGTGCTGCACCTGGCGCGGGAACCGGCGAAGCCCGCTGCGAGACGCAGGCACATCCGGGGTCACCGGCTGGCGCTCCGTCCAGGGGACATCCTCAGCCCCCTGCCGGGGATCCGTGTCACGTCGCCCGCGAGGACATGGTTTGACCTCGCCGGAGTGCTGCCGCTTCCCGCGCTGGTCGCCGCGGGCGACTGGCTGGTTTCGGCACATGGGCGCAGCTTCGGGTACCCGCGGCAAGCAGTGGTGGCGCTGAACGAACTGCAGGACTTCGTAGCGGAGCTGCGCGGCGTGCCGGGAATCCGCACTGCACGGTTCGCTGTCGATCTTTTGCGGTCCGGGGTGGACTCACCACAGGAAAGCTACCTTCGCCTTATGCTGCAGAAAAACGGCCTGCCGGAGTTCCGGCCGAGCTGTCCACTGCTGGACGGAGCCGGCCGTCCTGTGGTGTGGGCCGACCTCGGCTGTCCGGAGTTCCGCACCTGTGTGGAGTACGACGGCGAACACCACCTGACCCGCGAACAGCAGCTGAGGGACCACAACCGGGACCTCCTGGTACGCGAGCTCGGATGGCATCAGGTGAAAGTTTCGAGCGGAGATATGCGGCGTGGAAGCGCTTGGGTTGCGGCGAAGGTGGCCCGCGGACTCAAGCTCGGGGGCTGGATCCCGGAGGGGTGACCCGCTGGGAGGTTGACGGGTTGGGAAAGAGCTGTACGTACGTAAACCTTCGGTGAGATAACGCAGCTTAGAAGGGGTCCGCGGGAAGTCTCGGTGCGATATCGCTGCTCTGGGGCAACCAGAGGGACATTATCTGCACGGGGGTTGGGCGCAGAGGGCTCTAAGGGACGTTATCTGCACAAAGGTTGGGCCGGAGGTTGCCAGCGGTCGGTTTCGGAGGCGGGCAGCGGCGTGGAACGTGCCTGAAACCGGCCACTCCAGCGCACCCTGCGCCGCCAGCTCGCCCCGGCGCCGCTAGCTCGCCCGGCCCCAGAGCCCCGCCAGCTCACCCCGGCTGGCCCGGCCCACCGGCCCCGGTGCAGCCCCGGCCCGCCCGACGGCCACCTCAAGCAGGCCTACTTCCAGAGCGAAGTAACCCCGACGCCGGCACTGGCCAGCAGATGGCGAAGCGTCGAGACCGAAAGCCCCACGACGGCATGCGGATCACCAACAACCTTCTCGATGAAAGCACCGCCCAGGGAATCGATCGTAAAGGAGCCGGCAACCTGCAGCGGTTCACCGGTGGCGATGTAAGCCTCGATCTCGTCGTCCAGCAGCTTGGCGAAGTGGACTTCTGCCGAACTGACCGCACCCAAGGTGGCACCTGATCCGTCCTCGTCCGTGTCGCGGCAGTCCACCAGCCAGTGGCCGGTGTGCAGGACACCGTAGGTGCCGCTCATCCGCCGGATCCGTTCCCGGGCGACGTCGGCCTCCCACGGCTTGCCGTGTGCCTCGCCCTGGAACTCGAACACCGAATCGCAGCCGAGCACCAGTGCGCCCTCGGACTCGGGCAGTGATGCCACGGCCTCAGCCTTGGCCCGGGCCAGCAGCAGCGCGGTGTCGTGCGGGTCGGTGAGGCCGTAGCGTGCGGTCACGGCGTCTTCGTCGACGTCGGACACCATAACCCGATGGGCTATGCCTGCGTTGTCGAGCAGCTTGGTGCGGGCCGGGGAAGCGGAAGCGAGAATCAGTTCAATCACGCCTCCCAGCCTAATGGTCGCCAAAACTAAGAACGGCCGCCCCAGCAGTGGGACGGCCGTTCTTTTGAAAGTGCGAGCAGGAAAAACCTTACCCCCTGGACGCGGATCCTGCAGGAACGGATGAGGAGGAAGTGTCCTCCTGCGCAGGAAGTTCCGAAGGATCCGGGGTGATTGTTTCCGAATCGTCATCGAACGGGTCGCCGTTGCGCTTGGCGTTGTACAGCTCCGGCAGGAGCAGGCCGTTGCGCTTGGCAACGATGGTCGGCACAACAGTCTGTCCGGCCACGTTCACCGCGGTGCGTCCCATGTCCAGGATCGGATCGACGGCCAGCAGGAGCGCCACGCCTTCAAGCGGCAAGCCCAGAGTTGAGAGCGTCAGGGTGAGCATGACGACGGCGCCGGTGGTTCCGGCGGTTGCCGCGGAGCCCAGGACTGCAACGACGGCGATGAGCAGGTACTGCCCAATGCTGAGGTCAATGCCGAAGAACTGTGCCACAAAAATCGCCGCGATGGCCGGGTAGATCGCTGCGCAGCCGTCCATCTTGGTGGTGGCGCCCAGCGGCACGGAGAAGGATGCGTAGGCACGGGGCACACCGAGGTTCCGCTCAGTGACTCGCTGCGTCAGCGGCAGGGTACCCACGGAGGAGCGGGAGACGAAGGCCAGCTGGATGGCAGGCCAGGCGCCGGAGAACCACTGGCGCACCGAGAGGCCGTGGGCCTTGATCAGCACGGGGTAGACCACGAACAGCACCAGGGCCAGACCCAGGTAGATGGCCAGCGTGAAGGTACCCAGGGATCCGATGGTGTCCCAGCCGTAGGTTGCGACGGCGCGGCCGATCAGGCCAACGGTACCCAGCGGGGCCAGCCGGATGATCCACCACAGGACCTTCTGGATAACAGCCAGGGCGGAAGCGTTCAGCGCCAGGAACGGTGCGGCGGGCTTGCCGACCTTCAGTGCAGCGATGCCGACGGCGATTGCGATGACCAGCACCTGCAGCACGTTGAAGTTCAGAGTGGTCGTCAGGGTTTCGCTGGTGGAGGCGGTCAGGCCCAGGAAGTTGCCCGGGATCAGGCCGGTGAGGAAACCGATCCAGCTGCCGGTGCCGCCGTCGTACCCGTCAGGGGCGGTGGCATCAGCGTTGGCGCCGGGCTGCAGGATCACGCCAAGCGCGATGCCGATTGCGACGGCGATCAGTGCAGTGATGGCGAACCAGAGCAGCGTCTGCCAGGCCAGGCGCGCAGCATTGGAAACCTGGCGCAGGTTGGCGATGGAGCTGACGACGGCGGTGAAGATCAGGGGAACGACGGCGGCCTTCAGCAGCGAGACGTAGCTCGAGCCGATGGTCGACAGCGTGGTGGTGAGCCAGTTGGGCTCGCCGTCGACTGTGCCCATGTTCTTCGCTAGCAGGCCCAGGCCAAGGCCGATCAGCAGGGCAGCGATGATCTGCGGACCAAAGGAGGTGGCCCAGCGTGGAAGCCTGCGCCGGGTCTCGGCGGCGGCGGGGGACTGTGGGGTTGTCTGTGGTGATGTCACCCGTCGATGCTAGACGGGGTTTCTTAGCAGAGCCTTTTTGAGATTGCGAAATGTTACATGCGCTCCGAGGGTGTGCCCTTGGTATTCAGCCCCGGGAAACCGTTCTGTGGCGCGGGACCGCGGATGTCCGCCCTTATTCCCGTGGGCGGCTGTGACGATTGTCCCATTGGAGAACCATCCATGGCAGCAAAAACGCCCGGCCGGAAACCCGGCCGGGCGTTCAGGCAGGCGCTAGTTTTCCAGCAGCGCCCGGCGCAGGGTGTCCAGGCCTACCGAACCCAGACGCAGGGCGCGGGTGTGGAAGGTCCGCGCGTCGTAGGCGTCGCCTTCGCGGCTGCGCACTTCGTCGCGGATCTGCTCCCAGAGGCGCTGGCCCAGCTTGTAGGCCGGTGCCTGTCCCGGCCAGCCGAGGTAGCGGGTGAACTCGAAGTTCAGCTGGCCTTCGGAGATGGCGATGTTCTGCTTCAGGAAGTCATATCCCTTCTCCGGGGTCCAGGTGCCTGTGCCCCAGCGCTCGGGGATTTCAAGTTCCAGGTGCACGCCGATGTCGAAGACCACGCGGGCTGCGCGCATACGCTGGGCGTCCAGCATGCCCATCCGGTCCCCGGGATCGGAGAGGTAGCCGAGCTCCTCCATCAGCCGCTCGGCGTACAGTGCCCAGCCTTCGCCGTGGCCGGAGACCCAGCAGACGTTGCGGCGCCAGCTGTTCAGGGTTTCCCTGGCCGCAGTGGCCGTGGCGATCTGCAGGTGGTGGCCCGGAACGCCCTCGTGGTAGACCGTGGTGGTTTCCTTCCACGTGGTGAACGTGTCTTCGCCCTCGGGGACGGACCACCACATGCGGCCGGGACGGGAGAAGTCCTCGGACGGACCGGTGTAGTAGATGCCGCCCTCGTTGGTGGGCGCGATCATGCACTCAAGCCGGCGCATGGGCCCGGTGATTTCGAAGTGTGTTTCGGAGAGCTCCGCGACGGCGCGGTCGGAGAGTTCCTGCATCCAGGCCTGCAGCTCGGCGGTGCCGTGCAACTGGCGCTCGGGATCGGCGTCGAGCAGTTCCATGGCTTCGCGGACGGAGGCGCCTTCCTTGATCTGGTTCGCCACCTTCTCCTGCTCGGCAATGATGCGGTCCAGCTCTGCCACGCCCCAGGCATAGGTCTCTTCCAGGTCCACGGCTGAGCCGAGGAACTGGCGGGAGAAGAGCGCATAGCGTTCCGCACCGACGGCGTCCTTTTCCGGCGCCGCGGGCAGCAGCTCCGTTTCCAGGAAGTTCACCAGCGAGCGGTAGGCGGCACGGGCGCCGTCGGAGTTTTCCTTCAGGGCCGCCTGCAGCTGCTCGGGCAGGGCGGAGCCGTCCGGAAGCTTGGCGCCGGAGGTGTAGGCGTCGAAGAATCCACCGTCCTCGGCATACTTCGTGGCCTGTTCCATGACGATCTTCACCTGGCGGCGGGCCGCAATCCGGTCCTGCTCGGCACCGCTGCGCAGCGAGGTGATGTACCCGGCGACGGCGTCGGGAACGTTGTGCAGGCGGCCGCAGATGTGTTCCCAGGCCTCCACGGTGTCCGTGGGCATGAGGTCGAAGATGGCCCGGATGTCCTGCGCGGGGGACGCAATGTTGTTCAGGTCGGCCAGATCCCAGCCGGATGCATGGATTTCCAGGGCCAGCCCAAGGCGTTCGCGCATGGCGTCCAGGGTTACGCGGTCGACGTCGTCCGCAGGCTGGAGGTCTTCCAGCCGCTCAAGGGTTTCGCGCATGGCCTCGGCCATGGATTCCAGCCCGGCGGGGGAGTAGTCGGCGTACTCCGTTTCATGGCCGGGAATGCCCAGGGAAGTCGCGAAGGAAGGATCCAGGGAGAGGAGGTTCTCCGTGAAGGCTTCGGCGACGGCATCAATCGCGGTGGGCATGCGCGAGGCGGCGTTGGACAGGGTATCTGATGAGTTTGTCTGTTCAGTCACACGTCCGAGCGTAGCGCGTCAGCGGTAGCTGCGCCGCCACGAACCTGGCCCTGGCATGGGCTGCAGGCTCAGCGCACGGCGCCGGGTCCATGCCCTGCGGTTGCGCGCTGGATCCAGCCCGGACGCGGATCCGCTGGCCTGGACAGAGTCCGGGGAACCGGCGCCCAGGCCAATAACGACGGCGGTGAGCGCCGCGAGTTCTTCCTCCGTCGGGTTGCCGGAAAGAACCTGCAGCAGGGGCTCGGGCGGGGCCTGGAAAGCGGGGGTGCCGTCTGGCTCGAAAATGCTCACAGCGGAATGTTCCCGTGCTTCTTGTGCGGCAGAGTGGCACGCTTTTCACGCATGACCCGCAGTCCGCGGATCAGCTGCAGCCGCGTTTCGGACGGCGCGATCACGGCATCCACGTACCCCAGTTCTGCCGACTGGTAGGGATTCAGCAGTTCTTCTTCATACGCGGTGATGTAATCCTGGCGGGCTTCCTCTACGTCGCGCCCGTCGGCTGCGGCAGCTGCAAGCTGGCTCCGGTAGAGGATATTCACCGCCCCCTGCGCCCCCATGACGCCGATCTGTGCGGTTGGCCAGGCAAGGTTCAGGTCCGCGCCCAGCTTCTTGGAACCCATGACGATGTACGCGCCGCCGTAGGCCTTGCGGGTGATGACGGTCAGCTTGGGAACTGTCGCCTCAGCGTAGGCATAGAGCAGCTTGGCTCCGCGGCGGATGATGCCCTGGAACTCCTGGTCCTTGCCGGGCAGGAAACCGGGCACGTCCACGAAGGTCAGGATGGGGATGTTGAACGCGTCGCAGTGCCGGACAAACCGGGCTGCCTTTTCCGAGGCGGCAATGTCCAGGGTGCCGGCAAACTGCAGCGGCTGGTTGGCCACCACGCCTACCGTGTGCCCCTCCAGGCGGCCGTAGCCAATGATGACGTTCGGGGCGTAGAGGGCCTGCATCTCCAGGAAGTGGGCGTCGTCCACCACCTGTTCGATGACGGTGCGCATGTCATACGGCTGGTTCGCCGAGTCGGGGATGAGCGCGTCCAGGGCCAGGTCGCCGTCGTTGGTTTCTTCGTCCTGGTCGAAGGGTGCCAGTGGAGCTTCGGCGAGGTTGTTGCTGGGCAGGAAGTCCAGCAGTTCGCGGACAAAGTCCACGGCGTCTTCTTCATCCGTTGCCAGGTAGGTGGAGGTGCCGGTGGTGGCGTTGTGCTGGCGCGCGCCGCCGAGGGTCTCCATGTCCACGTCCTCGCCGGTGACGGTCTTGATCACGTCGGGCCCGGTGATGAACATGTGCGAGGTCTTGTCCACCATCACCACGTAGTCGGTGAGGGCGGGGGAGTAGGCGGCGCCGCCGGCGGAGGGACCCATGATCAGGGAGATCTGGGGTACGACGCCGGAGGCATGGACATTGTTGCGGAAGATATCGGCGAACATCGCCAGGGACGCAACACCCTCCTGGATGCGGGCGCCTCCGCCGTCCAGGATGCCGACGACGGGACATCCGTTGCGGAGCGCAAACTCCTGGACCTTGACGATCTTCTCGCCGTTGACCTGGCTCAGGGAGCCGCCGTAGACGGTGAAGTCCTGGCTGTAGACCGCCACGGGCCGGCCGTCCACTGTGCCGTAACCGGAGACCAGGCCGTCGCCCAAGGGCTTCTTCTTTTCCATGCCGAACGCCGTGGAACGGTGCACGGCCAGGGCATCGAATTCAACAAACGAACCTTCGTCCAGCAGCAGGTCGATGCGCTCGCGGGCGGTGTGCTTCCCGCGGGCGTGCTGCTTCTCAACGGCTGCCTCGCCGGAGGGCACCCGGGCCTGGGCCTGGCGGCGCCGGAAGTCGGCGATCTTCCCGGCGGTCGTCTGCAGATCGATGTCCTGGTCGATGCTCATTTACTCTCCGGTGCTGGGTCTGACGGATGGCAGGTGGATCGCCACCCCAAGGGCCGCACAGCCGGTTCAGTAGGTTTCTTACAAGCGTGCGGGCGATTCACCCAGTCTAGTGAGCACCAACACGCATGTTGGGTGTAGGAAACCTACAATTTGTGTCTCTGTGCCTTGGCCTGCCTGAGGCCGCCGGCGGGTTGACAGCCGGAGACTGGCGGGACACTCGCAGGAAACTTTCGAACTACTTGGATGAGTCCGTCTCCATACCCTGTTTAGGCGCGCGGGGCACACGTAGTCTCGACGAAAGGCGCCCAGTCTCCGGATCCTCTCTGACACACGCAGAACAGACGATTGCGAGGAGCAGGTTATGCACAGAATCCGCCGCTTCCGGTTTCACATTCTTTCCTTTACGGCCATCCTTGCGTTGCTGTTCCTCGGCATCGCCGGGCCGGCCCAGGGGGCGGCTGCACCAGCCCAGGTGGGGGCTCCTCCGGGCGGGAAGGTAACCCTCTGCCACGCAACGTCGTCCGCTTCCAACCCATACGTTTCAATCACTGTGGACCCGGCATCTGTGTATAAGCAGGGGCACGATTCCCACGCAGGGGACATCATTCCGCCGTTCGAGGACTATCCGGGCAGTGCCGCGTGGGCTGACCCCTACAACCAGGCGGTCCTGGCCAACGGCTGCAAGGCTCCGCCTCCGTGTCCCACCCCCACCCCGACCCCGACGCCCACCCCAACTCCGACCCCCACGCCGGAGACCACGACGCCGACGCCGGAGACGACAACCCCGACGCCGGAGACGACAACCCCGACGCCGGAGACGACAACCCCGACTCCGGAGACGACGACGCCGACTCCGGAGACGACGACGCCGACGCCGACGCCGGAGACGACAACCCCGACTCCCGAGACCACAACTCCAACCCCGGAGACGACAACCCCGACTCCGGAGACCACAACTCCAACGCCGGAGACCACAACGCCGACCCCGGAGACGACCTCCCCAACCCCGACTGATACGGGCACCGGTACGCCGACCGGCACGGCAACCCAAAGCGGAACCGGCACGACCGCGTCGACCGGAACCGGCGGCGGGGCAACCGGGGGCGGCGCTGCCGCTGATTCGTCCTCCTGCGTCTGTCCCGCTGCTGCAGGCAGCACATCAGGCCCAGGCGGTGCGGCTGCAGGGGATGACGGGGCTACGGCCGGAACCACAGCCGGGTCAACTGCCGGGACCACCGGGGGCGCAGTAACAACGGCGCCGGGTGGAACCCTTCGCGGCCCCGGCGGCTGCGTCACCCAGACAGCCCTTGCTGATACCGGCATCGAAGGTTCTTCCTCATCCCTGGGGCTGATGGTTGTAGCGCTCGGCGCACTCATTGCCGGCGCCGCAGCCCTCGCATTGACGATGCGTCCGCGGGGCAACCACAGCTAGCCCAAACCGGGATGCACCCGCGGATGTTACTGGTGAGTAACATTTTCTCCCGCGGGTGCATTACCCTGTCCGTATGACTTCGAACACAGCATCCTCTTCCCCTCGTTCGCTGGCCGGACGCACCATCCTGATGTCCGGCGGCAGCCGGGGAATCGGCCTGGCCATTGCGCTGCGGGCGGCTGCGGACGGGGCTAACGTCGCAATGCTCGCCAAGACCGGTGAACCGCACCCGAAGCTGGAAGGTACCGTCTACACCGCGGCGGAACAGCTGGAAGCTGCCGGCGGAAAGGCCCTGCCGATCATTGGCGACGTGCGCCGCGACGAAGACGTGGAAAGGGCCGTGGCTGCCACCGTGGAGCAGTTCGGCGGAATCGATATTGTGCTGAACAATGCGTCAGCCATCGACCTGCGAAATACCGACGACGTGACCATGAAGAGTTACGACCTCATGCAGGACATCAACGCACGCGGAACCTTCCTGCTGTCAAAGACTGCGCTGCCGGCCCTGCGCGAATCGGACAACGGGCACATCCTGACCCTTTCCCCGCCACTGAACCTGGACCCCAAATGGGCCGGCAATTACCTGGCCTACACCATGGCCAAGTACGGCATGTCCCTCACCACGCTGGGCCTTGCGGAAGAGCTGAAGAAGGACGGCATTCGCGTGAACTCGCTGTGGCCGTGCACTTCCATCGACACCGCTGCCATCCGGAATATGCCCGGCGGTTCCGAACTGGCACGGGTATCCCGCAGCGCGGACATCATGGCCGACGCCGCGCATGCCATCCTGACGCGCTCCGGCCGTGAGTCGACCGGCAACTTCTATACGGATGAAGAGGTGCTGCGCCAGGAAGGTGTCACGGACTTCACGAAGTACAGCCTGGGCGCCCCCGAAGACAAGCTGATGGCCGATTTCTTCCTCTAACCCGGGAGCGCTGCCAGCGGGTCCCAAAGGGAGTGGGGGAGGGGACGCGTAAGATCGGAAGTATGCACCTGCACTACTCCAGCATGGAGCGTCCGCCCCTGGAGCCGGAGCGTCTCCGTGCAAGCCTCGTAGCACCCGTCGGCCCGCTGGCACGCCTGGACGTTATTGCCGAAACCGGTTCAACCAACACTGATCTGGCAGAGTTCGCACGGCTGGTGCCGTCCGAGTATCCGGACATGTCCGTGCTGACGGCTGAGCTGCAGACCGCAGGGCGCGGACGGCTGGGACGCTCCTGGCAGGCTCCGGAACGTTCCTCACTCTTCGTCAGCGTGCTCCTGCGTCCGGTCAATCCTGCCGGGCGGCCCCTTCCCACGCAGTCCTACGGGTGGCTGTCCCTGTTGGCAGCGCTGTCGCTGACCAAGAGCGTGGCAGCGCGGACCGGCGTCGCCCCCCGCCTCAAATGGCCCAATGACGTACTGGTTGACGGGCGCAAACTGGCCGGGGTCCTAGCGCAGCTGGTCCCGGATAGCTCAGGCAACCCTCCCGCCGTCGTGGTTGGTGCCGGCCTGAACGTCTCACTGACGGATGAGGATCAGCCGGTCCCCACGGCCACGAGCCTGCTGATGGAATACGCCTCAACCACGGACCGGAACGTCCTGCTGCAGGACTTCCTGCTCCAGCTGAACCTGGACTACCGCGCCTTCTGCGCCGTTGACGGCGACGCCACGGCACCCTGGTCCGGCGACGGATCCCTGCGGGACAACATTGCCGAGCGGATGGTGACCTTGGGACAGACGGTCCGCGCGCACCTGCCCGGCGGCGGCGAAGTCGTTGGCCGAGCCCTCGAACTTGCTTCCGACGGTGGACTGGTAGTCATCGACTCCGACGCCGGCATCCGCCAAACGATTACCGCTGCCGACGTCATCCATTTGAGGCCATCAGAGGCATGAGTATTCGATTCACCGGGTTCCGGTGCGGATGAGGCTGGAGCCGGGCGAGCAGGTGATCGTTTCAGCACGGCCCCACGCAGGGCCGTTGGCTGGACCTGTCCTGCTCGCTGTGGTTGCTTGTGCTGCCGGCGGATTTGTGCTCGGTTATCTGGGCAGGGACAGTGCTCCGTCAGAGCTGCTGGACTGGGCGCCGGTGCTGGGTCCCGCAGTCGTTCTGCTGGTGTTTCTGGTCCTGCTGAGGTTTTCCGTCCCGGCCGTGCTGCGCTGGAACACGACCCGCTACGTTCTCACCAACCGCAGGATGATCCACCGCCGCGGCGTACTGAGACGGCGCGAACACGACCTTCCCCTCGCCTCGGTCTATCAGCTGGAAGCGAGGCAGGGGATACTGCAACGCATGCAGCGTGCCGGGACCCTGCGCGTGGACCTGGGGAGAGGAAGGGTTATCGACTACCCGTCGGTTCCGGAAGTGCACAGGTTCAAGTCGATTGTGTTGGCCACCATAGAAGACCTGCCGATGACCGTTATGTTCGATGGTGTAGATATTGAAGGAAGCGCGGTCTACGAAGACGAATGGAGCACCGATGAGTGAGCAGGGCCAGGACGCACCGGACGGTGCCGCCGAGCCCGAGCCGCTGACACTGTCGATGAATGCGGTGCCGATGCCGGAGAAACCAGTCAATCCGGACGCGTCGGGAACGATCGACCGTGAAGACGTGCGCCGGCTTGAGGCGCAGCTGATTGGCGGGCCCCGCACGCTCAAGCGGCGCGAGGCCGCCGCCGGCGCCGGCGTCTCCCTGCTCTCTGCCCGCAAGCTCTGGCGGGCCATGGGTTTCCCAAACCTTGACGACGACGCCGTGTTCTTCACCGAGGCCGACCGCGACGCGCTGAGCACCGTGATCCAGCTGGTCCGTGACGAGCAGCTGACCGAAGAAGCGGCAATCTCCATCATGAGGTCCATCGGTCAGATGACCGACCGCATGGTGGTGTGGCAGATCGAAGCCCTGGTCGAAGAAATGGTGGTTCAGCGCGGGATTACCGACGCCGAGGCACGCAAGAAGCTTGTGGCCGCGCTTCCAGACCTGATTGAGCCGCTTGAAAAGACGCTGGTCTATGCCTGGAAACGGCAGCTGAACGCCGCGATCCAGCGGCTCGCGCTCCGTGCCGAAGCCGGGCTGGCCAGCCATGAAGGGGAAACGGACGACAACCCGCTGCCGCTGGCCCGCGCCGTCGGCTTTGCTGACCTGGTTTCCTACACCAGCCTCTCGCGCCAGATGAATGAGAAGACCCTGGCGCAGATGGTGCAGCGTTTCGAGCACAAGTGCTCCGAGATCATCTCCGTGGGCGGCGGCCGGCTGGTCAAGACGATCGGCGATGAAGTGCTCTTCAACGCCGAGACCCCTGAAGCCGGAGCTGAAATCTCCCTGGCTCTGGCGAAGGCGTTCACCGAGGATGAGCTGCTGCCGTCGGCACGTGTGGCCATGGTGTGGGGCCGGGTACTCTCCCGGCTCGGGGACATCTACGGACCGACCGTGAACCTGGCTTCCCGGCTGACCTCGCTCGCTGAGCCCGGCACCGTGCTGACCGACGCTTCCACCGCCGCAGCGCTGCGCAACAACGACCGCTTCATCCTCATTCCGCACTCTCCGCGCAACGTGCGCGGGTTCGGGGAGATCCACCCGGTGACCCTGGCCCGCGGCACCGGTCCGGGGCTGGTCCTGGACTAGGGGTTTCCCGGCGGCTTGACCGGGGACGTTTGCCGGGCTGACCCGGTCATTCCTGGTCGTGTGCGGGCTGCTTGGACCGGATGCAGGGCGGCGGCGACGTTCCTCGGCGGCCGTATGCGTATGACTTCGTCTGGTTCGTTCGTTCATCCGGGCCCGCTGCCGAGCTGAGCTGGACGCTGGCCTGCGGTTACGGTCCTTGGCGGCGGCGGCGGCGGCGGCGACGTCGGTGTGGGATTGGATCCCCGGGCTCATTTGCTCCACTTTGGGAGATGCCTCCGTTTGGGGCACCTTGGCGCGGGCATTTCCCTGCCTTTTGGGACAATCCTCCCTAACGGGACACCCTCGGACTCCATTTTCCGCCAGCTTAGGGACTTCCCTGCCGGTTTGGGACTTTCCTGCGCGGCGCCACGGAAGGAAAGTCCCAAAGTGGCAGGCATGTCCCAAGACGGAGGGAAAGCACCGCGGCTGCGCGGCCGCACCCGGCAGGGGTCCTGGGCGAGTGTTGCCGGGTGGATCTTCCTGTGCTCCGGGTCGGAGGCTAGGCGGATCGGCCTCTGTTATCCATTGTCGCGATAACGCCATTTTCGAAGACGCTCGTTCGTCCTGTGGCGCAATAACGTCGCTTTCACAACCTGAAAACGACGTTATTGCAGCAAAGGATTCTGTGACGGGTTCCTAAACGGCCTTATCTCACCACTGGATGAACGCCCCAGCCCGGCAGACCTCCGCAGTCGGCACCTTGCGGACGGAAGAGTCACGGCTCCTTCAGCCGCGTGCCAAGAGCAGCCACAGCCTCGGTGGCCCCGACCGGCCCGGCCCCGACCGGCCACACCCCGACCGGCCCCACCCCGACCGGCCCGGCCCCGATACCATCCGGCCCCCGACACCATCCGGCCCCGACACCAGCCGCAGCGCCCCGTACACACGGATTCAGCACCATCCGGAATCACAGCCCACCAGGATTAGACAGCAACCTTAACTTTTTGGGCAGGAACCTTAGCTATATGCGACACTAAGTCCGTCTGCCTGCCGTTCTGCCACTGCCGTGCGACTGGACACCGTACATACAGGGCGCTGGAAGCCGGCAAGGTCTTGGGGAACCGCAACAGGGGGAAGCACGTGTCAGCATTGAGGGGGGCTGTGCCCGCGCGTCTGCGTGCGCACCGGAAAGCCATCTCGGCCGGCGCCGCCGTTGCAGCAGCAGGCGCACTGGTCGCCACCGCGATCCTTTACCCCGGTTTCGCCAGCGCCGACGTGGACCTCAACGACGGCGGTGTCTGGGTCACCAACCAGACCCAGGGCATGGTGGGCCACCTCAACTACCCTTCGAGGATGCTCGACGGCGCCTATGCCTCAAACAGCGACCGCTTCGATGTCACCCAGCACGAAAAAACGGTCTTCCACACCAACTCGGACCAGGCCAAGGTTTCGCCCGTAGACGTGGCCAACGTGGCACGCGGCACCGAAGTGCAGCTCCCGGCGTCGGCCGTCCTTAGCCAGGGCGGCACCGCCGTGGCCATAACCGACCCGGCGACCGGAAGCGTCTGGCTGACCAGTACCGGGTCCCTTCCCTTCTTCAGCGAAACCGAGGCAGAGCCGGTGCTGGAGAACTCGCCTGGTGCCGCCGCTGATGTATCGCCCGAAGGCACGGCGGTGATCGCTGACCCGCGCGGCGGCCGGATCCATACCTATGACGTAGCCGCTGACGGCAGCTACGGTGAACCGAAAACCACGGACGTCGAGGAGCTTCAGGGCTTTGGCGACGTTCAGGTGGCCGCGGTGGGGAACAAGCCGGTGGCGTTCGATGCCGAATCGGGAACCCTGCTGCTCCCGGGCGGGCGCAGCGTTGGCTTCGCAGACACCCGCGGCGCGCAGCTTCAGGATTCCGGCCCCGAGGCGGACTTCGTTGTCCTGGCCACGGGAACGTCCCTGATCAAGCAGCCGCTGAACGGGTCCGAAGCCACTGTCACCGAGATTGGCGACGCCGGTACCCCCGCGCCGCCGGTGCTTGTCGACGGCTGTGTGCACGCAGCCTGGACCGGGGCAGGTACGTACCTGCGCGACTGCGCAGATGATAAGGACGACGTCCGCGAGGACATTCCGGGCGTGGGTGCTTCCTCCGAGCTGGTCTTCCGAGTCAACCGCTCCGTGGTGGTGCTCAATGACATCAACGGCGGCAACGTGTGGCTGGTGCTGGAGAACATGCAGCTGGTGGACAACTGGGGGGACGTCATCCCGCCCAAGCAGGAATCATCGGACGACGAAGAAGAATCTGCCAGCGAAAACCCGGTCAACACGCTCCCGGACCGCACCGCGGAAAACCGTCCCCCGGTGGCATCCGACGACCGCTTCGGCGTCCGTGCCGGGCGGACCACTATCCTGAACGTCCTCGACAACGACACCGATCCGGACGGCGACCTGCTCACTGTCCGGCCCGCCGGAGAGCAGCCGGCAGCCGGAACAGTCCAGGAAATCTACAACGGCGCCGGTCTGCAGATCGTGGTGCCGCCCGAGGCGGCCGGTACCAGCTCCTTCAGCTACGAGGTGGCGGACGGCCGCGGCGGAACCGCGTCCGCCACCGCTACCGTGCAGGTGCTGGGCGCCGGAGAGAACAGTCCCCCTGAAGCTCGCCGGTCCACCAGGATCCTGGTGGAAGAGGGCAAATCCGTCAGCCAGAACATCCTTAATGACTGGATGGATCCCGACGGCGACGACCTGGTTCTCGTCTCAGCGGAACCGACCGCGGACGGCGACCAGGTACGCACCCGCTCCGACGGACTCCTGACCTTCCGCGACATCGGCAAGACCCAGGGAGTCAAGGACGTTGCCGTCACTGTGTCCGACGGATCTGAAACCGCCGCCGGTACCGTGACGTTCGATGTCCGTCCCGCAGGGGTGCTGCCGCCGGTAACTAATTTCGACCACTTCACCGCCACCGTCGGGGAAGCCGTGACGTTCTACCCGCTGCAGAATGACCTGGATCCGGCCGGCGGACAGCTCAGCCTGGCCAGGGTGAATGCCGAAGAAGAAGACGCTTCGGAACTGGTCCCCAACTATGAGACCGGTGCGGTGTCCTTCACCCCGGCTGCGGCGTCGACCTATTACCTCGAATATCTGGTGACCAACGGTCCGCAGAGCGCCGGCGGCCTCATCCGCGTTGATGCCGCGGAGTCCGGCCGGCAGGGCGCCCCGGTGGCAGTCCGCGACGTAGCACTGCTGCCCCGCGGTGGAAGTGTGCTGGTGGATGTACTGGGCAATGACACCGACCCGACCGGCGGTGTGCTGGTGGTCCAGTCGGTCAACGCCGGAGCCAGTTCACCGCTGGACGTGGAGGTGCTGGACCACAACATCCTGCAGATCCACGACGTGCGCGGACTTCAGCAGCAGGGCGCCATCCGCTACACCGTCTCCAACGGCACGGCCAGTGCCAGCGGCGAGGTCAGCGTGCTGCCCGTTGAACCGCCGGAGACGCTGCTGCCTCCCTCCGCCTCGGCGGACACCGCCACCGTCCGGGTGGGAGACGTTGTGGACATTCCCGTCCTGGACAACGATTCTTCGCCGACGGGCGACGAACTGACCCTGAACCCGGTGCTGGCCCAGGGCATCGATCCGTTGGACGGACAGCTGTTCGTCTCCGAAAACACGCTCCGTTTCGTCGCGGGGGACACTGCCAAGACGGTGTACGCAATCTACGAGGTCCAGGATTCCACCGGGCAGAGCGACTCCGCGCAGGTGCGCGTCAACATCCGTCCCCGGGATGACGAGAAGAACACCCCGCCGGTGCCTCGGAACCTGGAAGGCCGGGCGATTGCGGGAACCACCGTGCGCATCCCCGTTCCCCTGAACGGCCTCGACGCCGACGGCGACTCGGTGTTCCTGGACGGTATTGCGGCCGCTCCGGCCCAGGGAGCAGCTGTTCCCGGGCCGGATTACATCGATTACACCGCCTCTGCCTCCGGTGCCGGGACCGACTCGTTCACCTACACGGTGCGCGACCGGCTGGGACTGGTGAATTCGGGAACAGTCCGGGTAGGCATCGCTCCCGCTGCGGAGGCTAACCAGAAGCCCGTGGCCGTGAACGACGCCGTCACTGTGCGTCCCGGACGCGAAGTTGCCGTTCCGGTCCTGGACAACGACTCGGACCCCGACGGCGACCCTATCTCCCTGGTCCCCGACGGCGTCACCACCCAGGCTGCCGGCATGGAGGTCCGGGCCGACGGGCCGCGGGTTCGCTTCACCGTGCCCGAAGAAGCGGGCACCTACAACGTGCGCTACGCAGTGAGGGACAACCGCGGCGGAACCGCCAACGGCAACGTCGCCGTTGTCTCAGACCCGAACGCCGAACTGCTGGCCCCCATTGCACGGGATGACCGGGTGGAAGTCTCAGAGATCCGTGGACGGACTGCCGTGGATGCCGCCGTCCTGGACAATGACGAGGATCCCGACGGCGTAGCCGAAGACCTGGAGGTTTCCGTGGACCCGTCCCGGACCACGGCTTCCGTGGTGGGGGACAGTGTGCGGGTGGAGCTGCTCGAGGAAGCCCAGGCCATTCCCTACACCGTGCAGGACATGGACGGCGGCACGGCCACCGCAGTGCTCTGGGTGCCGGGCCTGAGCGCCCAGTACCCCACGCTGCGCAGCAGCGCCGTCCAGGAAGTGCAGGCGGGGGACACCCTGAACCTTGAACTGCGGGATCTTGTGGACGTGCGGGAGGGCAGGACACCGCGCATCACCGAAACCGCGAAGGTCAGCGCCATCGGCTCTTCCAACCGGGACACCTGGGTCACTGACGAAGACACACTCGCGTACACCGCCGACGAAGACTACGTCGGCATGGGGTCAATCACCTTCGAAGTCACGGATGGTACCGGGCCGGATGATCCCGAAGGGCTCAAAGCGACCCTGACGGTCCTGGTCAACGTGACCCCGCTGCCGGAGCAGAACCTGCCCCCGGCCATGAGCCCCGGTTCGCTGGAAGCCGCCAAGGGTGAGGACGCGCTCAGGCTGGACCTGGCGCCGCTGGCGTCCGATCCCAACCCGGAGGACGCCGGCAGGCTTTCATTCGCCCTGGCGGGCCCGGTTCCGGAGGGTTTTGAAGCCAGGCTTTCCGGCACTGTTCTCCAGGTCGCCGCCGCGGACGACGCCGCAGTCGGCACCCTGGGCCAGCTGGCCGTCACCGTTACGGACGGGCGCAGCGACCCGGTGCCCGGGCGTGTGGACCTCACTGTCCTCGCCTCCACCCGACCACTCCCGGTGGCTTCCGACGATTCAGTGGACGATGCTGTCCAGGGCCGTCCGGTAACAGTGGATGTGCTGGCCAACGACGACAATCCCTTCCCTGATACTCCGCTGCAGATCGTGGAAGCGACCGCTGACGGCAATGGAACCGCAGAAGTGCAGGGGGACTCGATCGTGGTGACCCCCGACGCCGAGTTCGTGGGCAGCATGAGCGTGCAGTACCGGGTGGAGGACAAGACCGGCCAGGCCGACCGGCAGGCGTCGGCCCAGATCCGGCTTTCCGTCCAGGGCCGCCCGGATCCGCCGTCGACTCCCGTTGTGGAAAGCACCCGGAGCCGCACGGTGGTCCTCGCCTGGGACCCGCCTGCCGCCAACGGCTCGCCCATCACCGGCTACACCGTTACCGGCAGCAGCGGCTTCACCCAGGAATGCCGGGCGACCACCTGCACACTTACCGGGCTGACAAACAACGTCGAATACACGTTCGCAGTCACCGCCACGAACGCCAACGGTACCTCCGACCCGTCCCCGCAGTCCGCTGCCGCCCGCCCGGACACGCAGCCTGCCCAGCCGGCCCCGCCGGTCCTGGCGTTTGGGGACAAACAGCTGGACATCTCCTGGACGGCACCGGCGAACGACGGGTCGCCCATTGAGAGCTACGACCTGCAGATTTCTCCGGCACCGCCCGGAGGCACCGCACAGAAAACCGTCCCTGCATCCATGACGCGCACCACCTGGACCGGGCTGTCCAACGGCACCAGCTACCGGGTTCGCGTGCAGGCACGGAACGCCGCACCGGAACCGTCCGGCTTCAGTGACTATTCCTCCCCGGAAGTACCCGCCGGAGCTCCCGCAGCTCCCGGTGCACCGACGACGGCCAGGGCCAACCCGGTAGGCGTGCAGAGCCAGCTCAATGTGGACTGGCCCGACGCCGCTGCCAACGGTGCCGACGTCACCGCCTACCAGCTCCGCGAGTTCCGTGGCTCAACGCTGGTCCGTACACATGAGGCCGGCGCCACCTCGAACATGACCATTCGCGTGGACAACTCGGAGCAGGACTACTCCTACTCGGCCCGCGCCAGGAACAAGGCGGGCTGGAGCGAGTGGGGGCCCGCCTCTGCACCCCGCCGTGCTGTAGGCATACCGGACGCACCGGCAGCTCCGGCACTGGCGGCGTCGCGCACCGGAGCCGAGGGACGAGCGCTCACCATTACGTTTACACCGCTCTCTGCCAGCGCACGCAACGGTGCGCGCGCCGAGGAAATCAGCTACCGCGCCAGCTTCAGCGACGGCCGGTCAATGATGGTTAGCAACGGACAGGAGATCACCGGTTTCGGCAACGGGGCCAGCGTCACCGCACAGCTCACAGCAGTGGTGAACTCCGACGGCTCCTCCTATGACAGCCCTGCTTCAGCGGCCTCGGGCGCGGTAAAGGTGTTCGGCAGCCCCGGAACGCCGTCGGCGTCGGGGTCTAACGGGGGACAGGGCAGCCGGACCGCCACACTGTCCTGGGGCCCGCCCGACCAGAACGCGCACGATGTTGCGCAGGTCCAGATCTCGGTCAACGGCGGCGGCTGGGAGAACGTGGGAGTTTCCGGCAGCCGCAGCGTCGGTGACGGCTACAACCAGGACCACGGCATCCGCGTGCGGGTCCTGAATTCCCAGGGAACCCCCGGACCCGAAGTGTCCGCGTCCGCCCGGACGGGCAGCGAACCGCCGCCGGCCACCTGGACCCTGACGGTGGGCAACCAGCTCTCCACGGGAGACCGGCGGACCTGCATGGACCCTGTGGGCTCCACCAACTACACGGGCGACCGCCGTTGCCTCGGAAACCACTGGGCCTACCACGGCGACCGCATCGACACCCGCTGCTACATCGTGCGCGGCGGCGGAGCCATCTGGTACCGCCAGCACTCCGGCCGCCCGGAAAACGACGGCCTGCACATCAAGGGCACGCACACCAGCTTCGGCAACAACCCGCCCGGCGGGATGGGCCGATGCTGAACCGGCTTCCACCACCTCGTCCGCACCACCTAGGGGAAACACCACCATGTCCATGACCGAAGAACAGGCCGCCTGGTTCGCCGAGACCTTCGCCCAGCTGGTCACCAACGTCGGCAAGGCGGTCCTGGGTAAGCCCCAGGCCGTTCGGCTGATCCTCACGTCCATGCTCGCCGAGGGCCACGTGCTGCTCGAAGACGCTCCCGGCACCGGCAAGACCATGCTGGCCCGCGCCCTGGCCGCCACCGTGCAGGGAACCACGTCCCGCATTCAGTTCACCCCGGACCTGCTGCCCTCCGACGTCACCGGCATCACCATCTACGACCAGAAAACCCAGGCGTTCGAATTCCACCGCGGCCCGATCTTCGCGAACGTGGTCCTGGCGGACGAAATCAACCGTGCCTCGCCCAAGACCCAGTCCGCACTGCTGGAAGTCATGGAAGAATCCCGCGTCACCGTGGACGGCACCACCTACACGCAGGAACGCCCGTTTATGGTCATCGCCACCCAGAACCCAATCGAGCAGGCGGGCACCTACCGGCTGCCCGAAGCGCAGCTGGACCGGTTCCTGATCAAGACGTCCATGGGCTACCCGGACCACGCCGCAACAGTGGAGCTGCTGGCAGGCTCCGCCACCCGGGACCGGACCACGGCGCTTGCCGCTGTCATCACGTCCGCGGCGGTGCGGGACATGGCCGACCTCGCCGCGACCGTGCACACCGACACCTCCGTGCTCGAATACATTGCACACCTGACCGCAGCCACCCGTGACGCACCCGAGACGAGGCTTGGCGTCAGCGTCCGCGGCGCGCTGGCCATGGTCCGGGCCGCGAAAGTCTGGGCCGCCTCGGAAGGCCGGAACTACGTCCTGCCCGACGACGTGCTGACGCTCGCCCCCAGCGTGTTTACCCACCGCCTGGTTATGGACCCGGAAGCTGAGTTTGCCGGAGCGACTGCCTCGGCCGTGCTGGAACAGGTCCTGGCTTCCACCGCCGCGCCGCAGCAGCGTGTGAACGCCTAGGCCCGGCACCGTGCCGCAAATCTCCGCGCTCCCTGCTGCCCTCCGGCGTGCCCTGCCGGCAGCATCCCGCAGCGTCACATCGCTGGGCTGGATCACGGCTGCCCTGGCGGCTGCGTTCTGGCTGGCCGGGGGCGTGCTGGGCTGGCGCGAGGCGCTGATCGCGGCACTGGCCCTGACCCTGGTGCTGGCATCCGCCGTCGCGTTTGTCACGGGGCGGCAGGCCTATGCCGTCCACCTGGACCTTGCGCGCACCCGGGTGGCGGTGGGGGATGACGCCGTCGGGTCCCTGACCGTCCGCAACCCCGGCGCGCGGCTGCTGCTGCCGGCCCTGCTGGAACTGCCCGTGGGGTCCTCCACCGCTGTCTTCGAACTGCCGCGTATGGCGCCGGGAGCCGAACACGAGGAACTCTTCCGGATCCCGACGCAGAAACGTGCCGTGATTGTGGTTGGTCCCGTCGAATCAGTGCGGCGGGATCCGTTTTGGCTCCTGGGCCGCCGGCTGCGCTGGACGGATCCCGTGGACCTTTTTGTGCATCCGCGGACGGTAAACCTGCAGGGTTCCGCCACCGGGTTCATCAAGGACCTTGAAGGGCTGCCCACCCGGGACCTGAGCACCGCTGACGTTTCCTTCCACGCGCTGCGCGAGTATGTTCCGGGCGATGACCGCCGGCACATCCACTGGAAAACCACGGCCCGCACCGGCACCCTCATGGTGCGCCAGTTCGAGGAAACCCGCCGATCCCACCTGGCCGTGGCGCTCTCCACCCGACTGGCCGACTACGGCAGCGCCGCAGACCTTGAACTGGCAATATCCGCCGCCGGCTCCCTGGGGCTGCAGGCTCTGCGCGAGCAGCGGGACCTGAGCATGCTCACACAGGACGGAATCCTGCGAAGCGGAAGCGGGAGCATGCTGCTGGACGGTCTCACCCGGCTCGAAGGAACCGACCGCCGTGAGGGTACCCGTGAACTGGCTGCAATCACCACAGATGCCGTGCCGAACGCTTCAGTTGTCATCCTTGTCACCGGCACAACCCCCACCGCAGCGGAACTGCGCTCGGCGGCCGCCGCCATTCCGCCCGGCATCCGCTGCCTGGCCGTCCGCTGCGCCGAGGGAGAACCACCCGGGCGCCGGGACATCGCAGACCTGACCGTTTTGACGTGCGGCAGCCTTGATGACCTGCCGGCGCTGATCCGGAAGGGAACGGCATGAGCACAGAAACAAGGGCAAGTGTCCGCTCCCGGGAACGGAACCGCGAACGCACGCAGAAACCTGTCGGCGGGGACAGGTCCGCCCAGCTGCGCCGGGCACTGGAAGCGGGGGCCCTGGCGGTCCTGCTGGGCGCCGGTGTGCTTGGATTCGGTCCAAGCTTCGGCGGCGATCCGCGTTACCTGGCGGCCGGACTCGGCGGAGTGGTGCTGGGACTGCTCACGGCTGCTGCAGCGCTCGCCCGGAGGTGGGGGCCCTGGACCGTCACCGGAGCAGCAGCAGGTGGTTACCTGCTGCTCGGCTCGGCACTGGCTGCGCCGGTAGAGTCCGCGGCAGGCGTTTTGCCTACCCTCGCATCCCTGCGGGTGCTGGTGCTGGGCGCTGTGTTTGCCTGGAAAGACCTGCTCACCGTTGCCGCACCCGTTGGCACCGCCGGGGGCATGCTGGTAGTCCCCTTCCTGCTTGGCCTGCTTGCGGCGCTTGCAGCAGGCCTGCTGTGCTGGCGGGCCAGGGGCGCCTACTGGCCCGCGCTGCCCGTACTGGGGCTGTTTGCCGCGGGCATCGCCTTCGGCACCAAGGACGTCCCTCTGCCTGGCCTGCGTGCGCTGCTGCTTGCAGCCGGGCTGTTGGTATTCCTGTCCTACCGCCGCCGCTCGGTGCAGGAGACCTCCGCGGCTCCGCAGGCAGCACTTGGATCAGCGCCGGCCCGGGCTGCCCGCCTGCGCCGCCGGATCTACGGTGCCGCTGTGCTCGCCGGTGCAGCAGCGCTGTCCCTGGCCGCAGCCCCGCTGCTGGGCGTCGACGCCGAGCGCAAAGTGCTTCGCGACGTCGTCGAGCCGCCTGTGGACCTCTTCAACTTTCCCAGCCCGCTAACCGACTTCCGCCGCTACGTTAAGGACAACGCGGAGACCGCACTGTTCACCGTGGAGGGCCTGCCGGAGGGCCAGCGGATTCGGCTTGCTGCGATGGATGCCTATGACGGCGTGGTCTACAACGTGAGCGGCCAGGCTGCCGGCGGCTTTGCCCGGGTAGGTGACGCGGGCACGCTGGGTGCGGGTTCGGACACCGGAACGGAAGCCAGCCTGCGGTTCACCATCCAGGATTACACCGGTGCCTGGCTGCCTGCCGGAGGGAAGATCCGCGCCCTGGACCCGGCAGGCGACAGGGCACGGGACATTGCCGGCGGACTGTATTACGACGCCGGATCCGCCACACTGCTCTCCACCGCCGGCGTGCGCTCCGGAGACACGTATGACGCAGACGTGGTCTTCCCGGACCAGTACGACGACGCGCAGCTGGCACAGTACGGCTTCGCCCAGTCCGCCATGCCGCGGCTGCAGCAGGAACCCCCGATCATCGGGGCAAAGGCCGCGGAGTTCGCGGGGGAGGAAACCACCCCCATCCAGAGGGTTCGCCAGCTGCAGCAGATCCTCGCGACGGAAGGCTATTTCAGCAACGGCAAGGACGGCCAGACGCCGTCGCTGCCCGGGCACGGCGCCGCCCGGATGGTCAGTCTCCTTGATGCCGAGCAGATGGTTGGCGACGACGAACAGTACGCCGTGGCCATGGCCCTGATGGCCCGCAAGCTGGGGATCCCGGCCAGGGTGGTAATGGGCTTCTACCCGGACTGGGACGAGCTCGACGGGGCGCCCGCGAAGATCGAAATTACCGGCGACGATGTGCATGCCTGGGTGGAAGTCCAGTTTGAACGGGTGGGCTGGGTACCGTTTTTCCCCACCCCGGATGAGGACAATGAGCCTGTGCCCCCGCAGCAGCAGCCCAAGTCAACGCCCAAGCCGCAGGTGCTGCAGCCGCCGCCTCCGCCGCAGGAACCGGCGGAACTGCCCCCGGACACCGCAGCAGATCCGCAGGACGCGGAACAGAAGGACGAAGACCTGTGGGAGACAGTCTCCGGGTTCCTTCGGATTGCGGCAATCGTGGCCCTGCCGCTGCTGGTCCTGTTCGGACCGCTCCTGGCGATCCTGCTTTTCAAGCGCAGGCTCAGCCGCAAACGGCGGACTTCCGGAGGAACTGCGCAGCGGGTTGCCGGAGGCTGGCGCGAGGTGCTTGGGGCGGCAGCCGATCTGGGCGTGGCGGTCACGGGCCGAAGGACCCGGCGGGAAGAAGCCGCAGCCCTGGGCCGTGCCTTTCCCACACGCGCTGGTGCCACCACATCCCTGGCACGCCGCGCCGATGCAGGCATTTTCGGTCCGGGAAATCCCAGCGAGGAAGAAGTGCAGGACTACTGGCGGGAGGTCGAGGCCGTGAGGGAGTCCCTGACAGGCACCGCAGGCTTCTGGCAGCGCCAGGGCGCCCGCTATTCACTGCGCTCGGTCAGGCTTGAATCACGGCTTCAGCAGCCTCGGCGGACCGGACGACGGCGGGTGGCGGAATTCGCGGCGAACGCACGCGGCTCAGCCGGCCGTATGACCCGCCGCCGCGGCGATGCCCAGGGGCCTTCCAGTCCGTTAGGGTAATGGAGAGAACAGGTAAGACAGATCACTACAGTGAGCAGCTTCCGGATAGGGCGTGAATGAACTCCGACGAAAAGACATCTGAGCCCCTGGAACTCGAAGCGGTCTTTGGGTATGCCTCAGACCGCGGCCTGCGGCGGGAACTGAATGAAGACTCGCTGATTGCGGCTGACCCGGTGTTCGCCGTGGCAGACGGCATGGGTGGACATGAAGCCGGTGAGATAGCCAGCAGCATCTGCGTGCGGACGCTTGCCGATTCGCGGCTGGTGGGCGAACACCTGCCTGAGGTCCCTGCTGCCGAGATTGAGGAACTGCTGGCCAAAGCCGACCGCCAGATCCGTGAAGCCACCGGCGGACGGGCCGGAACCACCCTGACCGGCGCCATCCTGGTTCAGGAAGAGTCCCGTCCGTATTGGCTGGTCTTCAACGTAGGGGATTCACGGACCTACCGCGTTTCCCGCGGAGCCATGGAACAGATCACGGTCGACCACAGCGAGGTCCAGGAGCTCGTGGATCTTGGCCAGATCACCCCGGAGGAAGCGCTGGTGCATCCCCGCCGTCACGTGGTCACGCGGGCACTGGGCACCGGCAATGACACCAACGCCGATTTCTGGCTGATTCCAGTGGAGCCGGGAGACCGGCTCATGGTCTGCTCCGACGGACTTACCGGAGAAGTGAGCGACGGCCACATTTTCCAGATCCTCTCCTCCGTGTCCAACCCGCAGGACGCCTGTGCCGCCCTGGTACAGGCCGCTTTGCGCGCCGGCGGCCGGGACAACGTCACCGTGCTGGTGATCGACGCTGAAACCGGCTCAGGGAACCCGGATTCCGGTGCCATCACGCTCCCCGGCCCGGCAGTGGACAACGCCCGTGCGCCGGAGAACTCCGATTCAGGAAATGCCGCCGGCTCCGAGGCGGCGGGACCGGCAGAAAACGGGCAGTGATGGACGGACTGCGGTATCGGCAGGCCGCTGAGCCGGCGTGGCTGGTCCTGACCCGCGGCAGCCGGACGGCGATGCTGCCCGCGGAAAGCAGCCAGGAACGTGTGGATGAAGTCTGGGCTGCCCTTCAGGACGGGTCTTCCCTGGACGAAGTGTTCGAGGCAGTCACCGGAGGACTGTCCGGTTCGCTGAGCAGGCTTCCCTCCTTCGGGCTGCTCTCGGTGGACGGCCAGGTGCACGTCCTGCTGCGCGGCCCGCTCGATCTGCTGGTGGACGGCGCCGCAGTCACGACCGGGAAGAATCTGCGGACCTGGAGCGAGCAGGTGCTTCCGGCATCGGGCCGTCTCACGGTGCAGGCGTCAGGCGAGCCTGCAGGCGCAGCCGGACCAGTGCTTGTTCTCCGTGAGGGGATGGCCCCGGCCAACAGCGTAGAGCTTGAGCTTGGGGCACTGCCTGCAGCGGCGGCTCCCCCGCGGGCAGGGCAGGCGGCACCCATATCGAAGCCGGCCGCGCCGGCACCGGCGGCCCCAGCACCGGCAGCTGCCGAACCGGCCGCGCCGGCACCGGCGGCTCCCGCACCGACGGTCGCCGCACCCGCGCCGTCGTCCGGTCCGGACCTCAGCGATGCTGTCCCGTGGCTCAAACTGACGCCGCCGCCGTTGTCAGCAGACGCTGGTGCTGACGCAGGTGCCGCGGACCCTGCCACCGAAGTGACCGGTGACTTTCCGGCGCTGGAAGACGGGGAACCAACCGAAACACTCCCGCCGGTGCCCGAAGACCACGACGGGGACACTGTGATGGGCTTCAGCCCCCAGCCAGGCACGGCACTGCCCGGCACACCCGCCTCAGCCGCTTCCGGCACCGGAGACCTGGACGACGACGGCGAGACGATCCGTTCAGCTCCGGGGGCGCCACAGGGCCCGGGCGCTGCGCCTGGGAACAGGCAGTCCACGGACACCGGCCCCACGGTCCTGGCGCGTACCTGCCCGCAGGGCCACGTGAACCCGCCTACCGCGGCGGCCTGCCGGACCTGCGGATCGGAGATCTCCGGCGAGCCGCGCCCGGTGCAGCGGCCCTGCCTGGGAATCCTGCGCCTGTCCACAGGGCAGACCTATGAGCTGGACCGGAACATCATTATCGGACGCCAGCCTTCGGCGTCGCGGGTAGCCGGAGCCGCCCTGCCAAGGATGGTTCAGGTACCCAGCGACAGCGGGGACATCTCACGGTCCCATGCCGAAGTCAGGCTGGAGGGGTGGCACGTGATGCTCAAGGACCTGTTTTCAACGAACGGAACAGTGCTCATCCGTGAAGGAGCGCTGCCGCGCCGCCTGGCCCAGGGAGAAGCAGCCATCCTTTTGGACGGGGACATCGCTGAGCTTGGCGACGGCGTCACGCTCCGGTTCGAAGGGCTCGCATGACCAAGCGGCCACCCGCGCCGCCGCCCGAGATTCCAGGATTCCGTTTCCTGCAGCACCTGGGATCGGGCGGCTTCGCCGATGTCTACCTCTATGAGCAGGACCGCCCCCGCCGCAGGGTGGCGGTGAAAGTGCTGCTCTCCGACCTGCGCGAGGACGCTTCCCGTGCAGGCTTCGAAGCCGAAGCCAACCTCATGGCGCAACTGTCCAGCCACCCGTACATCGTCACCATCTACGAGGCCGACAAGACGGCCGAGGGCCGTTCGTACCTGGCCATGGAATACTGCTCAAGGCCCAGCCTGGACGCACGGTACCGGCAGGGCGGACTGCCGCTGGCCGAGGTGCTCGCCGTCGGGATCCAGGTAGCTTCCGCAGTGGAGACAGCACACCGTGCCGGGATCGCACACCGGGACATCAAACCGGCGAACATCCTGACCACCGACTACAACCGCCCAGCCCTGACGGACTTCGGCATCTCCGGGACCATGGACGCCGACGACGAAGGCGACGTCGGCATGTCCATCCCCTGGTCTCCGCCGGAAGCACTGACCGGGTCCCGGGTGGACGGAGTCCGCGCCGACGTCTATTCCCTCGGCGCTACGATCTACACGCTGCTCGCCGGGCGGTCCCCGTTTATGCGTCCCGGCCGCGGGAATACGCAGCGGGATCTGATGGACCGCATCATTTCCGAGCAGCTCACGCCGACCGGACGCAGCGACGTTCCCGAATCAATGGAACTGGCACTGGCCACGGCGATGGCCAAGAGTCCTGAATCGCGGTACTCCTCGGCCTACGCGTTCGCCCTGGCACTGCAGCGGACCCAAGCTGAACTCAACCTGGCCGTGACCGAATTTGCCGTGCTCGAAGACGCAGGGCGCCAGCAGGCAGAGTCAGACGACGACGACCGCACCCGTGTCCGGCGAATCGTCTCCATCGACCCGTCCGCAACGACTTTCCCCCCGACCCTCCGCGGCTCCGGCCCACGCAGGAACAACGGGGGAGGGCTGCTGGAGGAAGAGGCAGAGGGAACCATACTGCGGGCACCTGCCGGGGTTCCCGGACAGATCCTCAACGCTGCAGCCCCGGCAGCCCCGGCGGCCGCGGCTGTCGACCAGAAGCCCCGCCCGGCTGGAGCGGGAAACGGCACACCGGCCGCACCGGCAGCCCCGGGGAACGCAGCGGATAACCGGAAAACGGGCTCCCGCCGCATCAGGGTCCTCGCCGCGCTCGGAGGAGCAGCCGTCGTGGCAGCCGCAGCGGTCGCGCTGCTGCTGCCGCCGGAGTCCGCGCCGCGGGAGGAGCCCCCGCCGCCGGTCCAGCCGCCGTCGAACGCCCTGGGTGGACTGGACGGCGCCGTGGCGCCGCCGTCGGGACTCTCAGGAACGGAAGACTCCGGCACAGCTGTGTTCACCTGGACCAACCCCGAACCGCAGGAGGGGGACATCTACCTCTGGCGCAGCGTCACCGCCACCGCCAAGGGTGATCTGGTGCGCACCTCACAGCCCGAAGCCGTCCTCCCGGCCACCGGGACCGAGACCTGCATTGAAGTCCAGGTGGCACGCGCGAACGGACGTGCATCAGAGCCGGCTGCCGTGTGCACAGACTAGTGCGGGGGCCAGCGGCGGGCACCACTATGGGACATAATGAGCCTCTGGGACGCACCAGCACTGTGCTGCCCGGAAAAGGTCTCCGTTGCGCGCCGCGCTCCGGGGCCGCTACGAAGGAGAGGGATCTTGGGGGATCTGGCGATCGACTTTAGCGGGGAATGGTACGAACCCGAGGACGGGTCCGTATTCCGGATTGGACGGGAAGGGGATCTCGCCATTGACGACAACCCTTACCTGCACAGGCAGTTCCTGACCATTTCCCAGGAACACTCGATTTGGTGGCTGACCAATATCGGAAGCCGTATTTCGGCCACCATCTCCGATTCCAGCGGCGGCATGCAGGCCTGGGTTGCGCCCGGTGCCCGCATCCCGCTGGTCTTCGAACAGACCCGGGTCATCTTCACCGCCGGCCCCACCACGTACGAATTCGATGTCCACCTCAAGACGCCCGCGTTCAGGCCGGACCCGCTTAACGGATCCGGCTCCGGCGAAACCACGATCGGGCCTGTGGTGTTCACCGAGTCTCAGCGTGCGGTGATCGTAGCGCTGGCGGAACCCCTCCTGAGGCGCGACGGCACCGGCTACAGTTCCCTCCCTACCTCCGCCGATGCTGCTGCCCGGCTGGGCTGGTCCCAGACCAGGTTCAACCGGAAGCTGGACAACGTGTGCGACAAGCTGGACCGCGTGGGAGTGGGCGGGCTGCGCGGCGGGCCCGGAAAACTGGCGGTGAACCGGCGTGCCCGGCTGGTGGAACATGCCGTGACATCCCAGCTGGTGACCGCTGCTGACCTGGTTCTGCTGGACCAGGTCTCCGCTGACCCTGAGGCCTAAAGCGAGAGCTGTTCCCACCCCGGGCACGCGGAGAGAAATGACGCTAGGAACGAAGAGGCAATGGTGACCAACCCGAATCTTGTGAACGCCACGGCAGGCCAGCGGCTGGCAGCCCGTGCGGTGGACAGCGTGCCACTGGTGGTTCTCGCGCTGGTCGCAGTGCTGGTTCCGGGCCGGCTGGCCGTTGGGCTGTGCGCTGCCGGCGCTGCGGCATACCTGGCCTGGACCTGGCTGTGGGAAGCAGGCAGCGGGCAGACTCCAGGTAACCGGGTCCTGGGGCTTCGGACCGTAAATGAAGACGGCCTGGCTCCGGGCTTTGCTGCCGTCCTGGTACGGAACCTGCTCCTTGCCGTCTCAGCCCTCACAGTGGTGGGCCCCTGGATCATGACGGTCTCCAACCTCTGGGACCATCCCACCCGCCGCCAGGGCTGGCATGACAAGGCCGCCCGTACACTCGTGGTCGACATCCGGGCCGGCCGCGATCCGCTTCTGACCGGCGGACGCTGGGCCGGTGCAGCAGCCCCGGCACCGGTCCCGGCCGCCGTACCAGCCCCGACCGCAGCGCCGGCCACCGGCTGGGTGCCTGGACCTTCGACGCCGGCGCCTGCCGCACCGGCTGGGCCAGCAGCTCCCATCAGCAGTGTGCCCGGAGTAGGCGCAGCCGCAACGCAGACAGCGGTGAGCAGTGCTGCACCGGAAGAGGAAGAAGACGTTGAACTGACCCGTATCGTCTCCCGCGGGCAGGGGACCGGCTGCCGCCTGGTGTTCGACGACGGCGCCGCCGTCCGGGTCACCGGCACCGCACTGCTGGGCCGCAACCCCGCGCCTGCCATCGGCGAAAAAGTGAACCAGCTGATCGACTTCGCGGATATGGGGCGGTCCGTGTCCAAGACCCACCTGCACCTGCAGTCAGACGGTTCAACCGGGCTGTGGATCACAGACCGGGGCTCCACCAACGGCAGCTCGATCGTGGCTCCGGACGGCCGGCACGAAGCACTGGCCGCCCACAGCCCCGTGCTCGCGCCGTCGGGCAGTACCGTCTACTTTGGTGACCGCCACTTCACCGTCGGCTAGTCCCTGACGGGGCGCCGCGGCTCGGGCGCCAGCTCCACAGCGAGCTGCGCGTAGGCCTCCAGCGGGTGCGGTTCGCCTGGCACCGGTTCGGAGGCGTAGCGCACGCCGAGGGACTGGGCCGGTGCGGTGCCGATGAGCTTCGCACGGGGACCGGCTGAGGCCAGTGCGGATGAAGCAGGTCGACCGGCGAGGGCTTCCGGACCAAAGAGCGCTGCACCGGGAACAGCAGTTCCGGTGAACCGGGCCGGGCGCAGCAGATCGCGGTATCCGAGGCCGTAGGCCAGCACTGCCGTACGCGCCCGGGCACGGTGCATGGCCGCGAGGAAGGTGTCCAGCCCAGCGTCATCGAGAGGGGCCCGGGCGCCGGCCAGCAATTCGACGCTCTCCACCACACCGGAACGGGTGCGCTCCACGGTGACGACGGCGATAGATCCTGCCGCCAACCCAGGACTGCCGGGGGCGCCGGGTGCGGAACCCAGGACAACCAGACGGCTGGGCAGCGGCGCACGGCCGTAGCAGTAGTCGGAGAAGGCAGCGGCGTCCCATGTTTCGCTTACCGGTTCATACAGTCCCCAGCCCACGGGCGAAGTTCCGGTGACAGCTTCAAAGACGCGTTCGGTGAACGTTCCGGCCCGGGTGGACAGCGACGCCGGGTGCAGCACACCGGCGCGGACGTGGAAGTACGCGCTGGGGCTCCGTTCCGCGGCGAGGAAATCGTCCGCCACAGTTCCGGCGGGCTGCAGGGTGCCGCCGTCCCAGGTCTGGGCCTGGCCGGTCACGGCGTCGAAGAACCCGCCGTCGGAGCCGGTTGCCATCCAGGACGCACTGTCGCCGTCGAAGAGGGCGGACAGCGGAAGCGTGAGGGAGGAAGCGGAAGGAGTCAGCAGAACAAAGCGGCGGCCGGACTCGACCGCTCCGGCGTGGGCCCGGGCGAGCCAGGGACTCAGGGCAGCCACCGGCTGGTCACAGAAAACCATCGCGGTGGATGCAGTGAGGAAATCGTACGCAGAGTCGTGCATCAGGACCGCACCCCGTCAGGCATGAGGACCACGCCGCCGGTCAGCCGCGCCAACGCGTGGCTGAGCGCGTCAGCCAGCCTGCCGCCGTCGGGCACCCCGCCGGTGGCATAGACCTCGAGCCACCACAGCGGTGCATCGGATCCGGTTCCCTCGGCAGTGAAGAACTCCGGAATAGAGGATCCGGCCGGTGCGCTGACCTCTGCGCCGGGGTGCAGCCGCAGGATCTCGCCCGGCAGCTGAATGAGGCGGGGGAGTTCCACGGCCAGCGGGACGCTGTCCCCGTCCAGAATTTCAAGGACCTCCCCGGCAGCGGCCTCCCGCATGCTCTTCTCCGGCATGGTTTCGGCCAGGGCCTGGACCACGGTGCGGCGGTCCGGTTCGCCGGTGCTGACCACCACCCAACGCGCGCTCACTGGCCACCCACGGGTGCCACAGCGCTGGCCGGATCATTGAGGAACAGCTGGAGCATCTGCACCGGACGTCCGGGCTGGATCAGCTGGGCCCGGCCGGGCGGCAGCGTGCGGGCGCGGACACCGTTGATGAGGCCGCCCTCGGTCCGGTCGCCGGAGAGGATCAGGGCGGCGCTGCCGGAGTCCCGCAGCGCGGTGAAGAAGGATTCGTACATGCCGCGGCTGGCGCCCCGCACCCGGCGGGACAGCACTGCGTGCAGCCCGATCTCCGGTGCAAGGGGCAGATACGGGGTCAGCCGCGCGAGCGGTGAGGAACCGCCCGCAGTCAGCACATCGTAGTCGTCGATCACCAGGACCACGCGCGGGGCTGCCGCGACCTCCTCGGGGGAGGCCCCCACCCGCTTCTCCAGCTCGGAGGCGACGGCGGCGGCCAGCTTCTCGGCCAGTGCCGCGCTGGTCGCGTAGCCGCCCAGATAGTCTTCCTGGACCTCGCCGGCCAGGGCACGGCGGGGGTCGAAGACGGCAAAAACGATGTTCTCGGCGGTGTGCTGGGCGGCGAGGGTGCGAACCACGCTTCGAAGCACATTGGACTTGCCTGAGGCGTCATCGCCCATGACCACCAGGTGGTGCTCGCGGCCCTGGAGATCCAGGTTCTCGGTGCCCAGATCGGTTTCCCGCAGTCCCAGCGGCACCAGGCCCGGAACGGACGGTACCGCTGCGGGATCCGCAGGAGCGACGGCAGGAAGCACCCGGACCGCCATCGCCCGGCCGTCGGTGGAGGCGGCTACGGCTGCCACCAGATCCCGTGTGCCCTGGATTGCGGAGCCCTCATCCGGGTCGCCGTCGATCCGCGGCAGGGCGATGTGGCCCTGCAGTTTGCGGTCGGTCAGTGCCCGGCCCGGTGTACCGGGACTCAGGGCCTCGGCTAGCTTGCGGCCGTGCGCGGATTCGCCGGGATCGGCCAGGCGCAGCTCGATCCGGTTCCCAAAGAAGCTCTGCTGCGCAATCCGGATTTCATTCATGCGCGAGCAGGTGACCACCACGTGGATGCCGTAGCCGCCGCCGCGGGAGATCAAGGCGTGGACGGACTTTTCGATGTCCTCGAACTCGTCGGAGAGCTGCCCGTATCCGTCGACCAGCAGCACAATGTCCGCGCTGGGAAGCTCGGGAATCCGGCCCTGGGCGTGCAGGGTGCGCAGTGTTCCGAGCGAATCGATCTGGTGCTTCTCAAAGATCCGTTCGCGCTGGGTGAGCATGCCCAGTACCTCGTCCACGGTCCGTCGGACAACTTCCCGGTTGGTGCGCACGGCCACCCCTCCCACGTGGGGGAGTCCTTCCAGCGGGAGCAGCGAGCTGCCGAGCAGGTCCACGGCGTAGATACCGGCTTCGGACGGCGTGTGGGTCAGGGCGAGCGATGCCGCGATGGTGCGCAGCGCGGTGCTCTTGCCGGTCGAGGGCCCGCCCACAATGGCGGCGTTCCCGCCGTTGGCAGCCAGGTCCAGGTTCCAGATGCCCTGCCACTGCTTCGCCGGGTCATCCAGCAGGCCAATGGGAATGGAGAGGTTCCCGCCGGCGTTCAGCCGCAGGCCCTGGCTGGTGGTGAGCACTCCGCCGGCCGCGGTGTCCAGGGCAAGGCCACGGGGCAGCGGCGGCAGCCAGATCGGGTCCACGGCGCGCGGGAAGCGGGCCAGGGTGTCCATGAGCGTGGACAGCACGGTGGGTCCGGTGGTGCGTTTGGATGACGACGTCGAGGCCGGCGCCGGAGCGCCGCCGTCCCGGGAGGACTCCAGCGACGCCGCGTAGCGGGGAACTTCAAGGACCGGCGGCTGTTCGTCCACGTCCTGCTCTGCGGGGGCCGCTGCATCTTCCAGCGGACCGGAGACGTACCCGGCCTTGAACCGGGTGTAGGTGGTGGTATCCACCTTCAGGTATCCGAAGCCCGGCACGGGCGGAAGGTGGAAGGCGTCCGGAGTGTCCAGGACGGTCCTTGATTCGGATTCGGAAAGGGTCCGCAGGCCGATCCGGTAGGAGAGGTAGGTGTCCAGGCCGCGCAGCTTGCCGCCTTCGATCCGCTGGCTGGAGAGCAGCAGGTGCACGCCGATGGACCGCCCGATGCGGCCAATGGAAAGGAAGAGTTCGATGAAGTCCGGGCGTGCGGTGAGCAGCTCGCCGAACTCGTCGATGATGACCACCAGGTGCGGCAGCGGCGGGAGCTCTTCGCCCTGGCCCTGCCGGTGTTTGCGGTGCAGCTGGTAGTCGGTGATGTTGGCCAGGTTGCCGGCGTCCTTGAGGACTTCCTGGCGGCGCTGGATTTCGCCGGACAGGCTGGCGTAGACGCGTTCGATGAGGCTGACATCGTCGGAAAGGTTGGTGATGACGCCGGTGACCTGCGGCGCGTCGGCGAACGGCGCGAACGTGGCGCCGCCCTTGTAGTCCACCAGGACCATGGCCAGCAGTTCCGGTGGATGTGTGGCCAGCAGGCCGACCACCAGGGAGCGCAGCATTTCGGACTTGCCGGAGCCGGTGGCACCGACGCAGAGGCCGTGCGGACCGTGGCCAAACTGGGCAGATTCCTTCAGGTCCAGCAGCGCGGGACGGCCGCGGTCGTCAGCCCCGAGCGGTACCCGGAGGAAGTCCACCTCGCTGCGCGGCTGCCAGAGCCTGCGGATGTCTGCTTCATCCAGCTGGGGGGAGAGGCCAAGCATGTCCAGGAATCCTTCGGAGCTGCCGGTGCTCTCGTGTTCCAGGGAATCGGGGGAGAGCCGCAGCGGAGCCAGGGTCCGGGCGAGTGACTCGGCCAGCGCCACGGGAAGTGAATCCAGTGTGCCGGTATCCAGGCGCGGCTGGACCGGATCTTCGCGGTAGTTCTCCAGCAGGAACCCGGAGTCGGTTTCAGAGATGCGGACAGCTACTTCCCCCGGCTCCTGTCCTCTGTCTCCAGCAAGGTGGAGGGTGGTGATGCCCAGCTGGCCCGGAGCGGCCTGCCGGTCCGGTAAGGGCAGCTCGGACGGCAGCGTCCCGTAGCTGTCCGAAACCACCAGCAGGCGCGGGAGTGCTGAGCCGATTCCGCCGCGCAGGAAGTTCTTTCGGGCCTCAGCGGCCATGTTGGAGCGGCGGGAGAGATCGTCCTGGACCAGGTCGGCCAGCGTGTCCATGCTGGGCGCAATCCGCCGGACGGGACCGGTGCGGTGGGTTTTGTCCTGGTCCGCCAGGTGCGGGAGCCAGGTGGCCCACTCCCAGTCTGCGCGGGTCTGTTCGGGGGAGACCACCGCCAGGTGCAGGTCTTCGGGTGAGGAGAACGCCGCGGACTGGAGCAGCAGCAGGCGCGAGACCTGGAGCACGAATTCCCGGGAGCCGACCACGCTGACCGTTCCGGCGCCGTCCAGCGGAACGGTGACCGGCAGGTCGGGGCTCGCCTCGTAGCGCCGCTTGAGGATCTGCAGCTCGGCGGTCATGAAGGTATCATCGCGGGCCAGTGCCGACCCCGAATCCATGATCGTGATTTCCCGGTTGCTCCGGGTGCCGGTGCCAATCCTGGTGCGGAGGAAGTCCTCGTTATGCCGGCGGCGTTCCCAGACCCGGCGGTGGTTGCGGACGATGTCGAAGAGCGCCTCGGGCGGCGGGTTGGCCGCACGCGCGACAGCGGCTGCCTCCTGTTCCTGGACCCGGAGCGTGGTGCGGCAGCGCTCCAGGTACTCGAGGTAGTTCTCCCGCTGTTCCCGGCGGGCGCGTCCCTGTTTCCCGCGCTGGCTGACCATCATCACGATCGAGGCGAGGATGGTCACGATCATCATGAGCGCGCCGACGGCAGCGAGCGGCGAGCCGCGGAAGAGCATCATCACGGTCATGGAGACGCCGGCGCCGAGCAGCGGCACCAGGGACATCATGTTCATCCCGCCCTTGCCGCCCTCGATCTGCGGCGGCGCGTCCAGGGTGAACGCTTCCATGCTGCGGGCCGGCGGAGTGGTGCGGGCGGGGCGGTGCAGCAGTTTCACGCTCATACCCGGGCCCTCCTCCCGGAACCGGTTTCGGCTTGCCTGGCGGCGGCGGGCTTTCCGGGCCGGCCGGGCGCGGAAGACGCAGCCGCGAGTACCCGGGCAGCCAGTTCGGCGGACTGCAGGCGCGCTGCGCGGGACAGCAGGCGGGGCTGGATTTCGACGCCGGCGGCCAGATGGGCGTCATAGTCCAGCACTGCGGTGTCTATCCCGGAACGGGCGAGCCTGCGGGCTTCGGCCACGGGCTTGAACGGGCTGCGGGAGGAACGGGTGAGCAGCACCAGCAGGGGCACCTGTGCCAGGGCCTGGTTGGTGCGCCAGAGCTCGGCGGCCTGCCCGGCATCGTCGATTCCGGCCACGCTGGCCGGAGTGACGAAAAGGGCCAGATGGGATTCGGCCAGGGCCCAGTGAACGGCGTCGGATCCGAGGCCCGCCGGGCAGTCAAAGAGGGTGACCGGGCAATACCTGGAGAGTACCCGGGAGAGATGGGTGGCGTCGTCGTCCGTGGCTTTTTGGGTTCCCGCAGCGGACCGCCGCCCGGTAACCAGCAGGTTGTCCGGCCCGGGGGAGGCCACGACGTTCCGCACCTCGGCGAGCGAACCGGGGATGGTGCGTGCCAGGCGGGCTGCCGCGGCGTCCAGGGAGGGGGCCTGCGGTGCCGCAAGGCGGAGCGCGAGCGTTCCGGCTTCAGCCAGGTCAACCGCTGCTGCGGCGTCGGTGCGCAGGGACGCGTAGGTGCGTGCCAGCAGGGCTGCGGCCGTGGTCCGTCCGGCACCGCCGCGGAAACCCGTCACCGCGATCCGCCGGCCGGTTGTCACTGGACGCTGCACACCGGCAGCGGCTTCTGCGAGGGACTGCGGGTAGTCGTCCCCGCGGAACATGTCCGCCGCCTGCAGCAGCAGCCGGCGTGCGGGTCCTTCCGCCGGGCGGGTGCGCAGCGTGCGCCGCAGTCGCTGGGGCGTGGACTCAAAGCCGTCGCCCTGGGCTGCGGCAGGCGCCCCGAAACCGTTCCCGGGAGTTATCTGTGTCATCTAGAAGCTCTCCAGCAGTTGCGCGAAGATACCGAACATTCCGGCCGCGAGCGGGACGGAGGCAAGGATCGCGAGGGTTTCCAGCCGCTTTGCCGCCAGCCGGAACCTCGCCTGGGCATGGTCGGGAAGGTTCAGGGACAATGCGATCCAGACAGCGGCCGTGAGCACCAGCACAACCACCCCGGTGGCCCAGGGCTGGTCCGTGAACCAGCGGCTGCTGCCGGCCACGAGGGCCGCCAGCCCGACGGCGGTGGCAGCGTAGAGTGCCAGCCGTTCCGGGGCCAGTGGGAAGGCCCGGGCACGCAGGAATACCGCCAGGGTGAGCACTGCGAGCAGCGGCAGCGACCAGGCCTGCTGGGCTGTATCCGTGCCGAGGGTCCACAGCGCGAGGGCTGCGGAAGCTGCGGCGGCCGCGGTGCCGGCTACCAGTCCGCCGTGCGCCGAGGCGACGGCCTCGAGGGCATCCGGGCGTCCCACCTGGCCGCCCTTGGCCCTGCGGTCATCCAGCGCCGCCAAGCCGGAAGCGGCGAGAGCCAGGCCGGGGAGCAGACCGAGCAGCAGTACGCTGGCGATCCCGGCGAGGGCTGCTGCCTGGACAGCTGTGCCGGTGAGAACCACCGAGGCGCTCCAGACCGCTGCAGTAAGAGCTGTTGCCAGTGCGCCGGTGTACATGGCCTTGGGCCGGCGGTTCGCCGCACCAAGGGCCAGGAGCGTCACCGTGGTGGACCCGGCGAGAAGCAGTCCGGCGCGCGCGTAGTCGCCGTCGGTCCCGCCGAGGAATCCGGCTGCATGAAGGGCGGAGCCCAGTCCGGCCAGCCAGGCGGCCCCAATGGCGGCGGGCCCTGCGGGAGAGGAGGGGCTGCGGCGGCAGACCAGGATGCCTGCGGCCGCGGCCAGCACTGAGATCGCGGCGAGCAGCCACCAGGCTGCCTCCGGAGCGACCGCCGCGATGATCAGTTCGGCACCTGCCCAGAGACCGGCTGCTGCAAAGATACCGGCGGTGGCGTTTTTCCAGGTCCTGGTCCATCGGCCGCGAACTGCCTCGGTTTCGGCGACGACCAGGTCGGTGACGTCGTAGACGACCGGAGCGGGCGGGGCCTCGGAAGCATTGCAGAGCTGAAGTGCGGTGCCATCGAGCACCTCGGCCTGGGCAAGGGTGTCCGTGGGAGTGAGCTCGGAGCCGTCCGGGGTGACGAGGACCTTGGCGGCCACGTCCGCGGCGGGTTCATCGCCCAGGAGATCCAGCACCTGCGGCATGAGCGCCGCCACCGGCTGGTCCGAGGGCAGCAGCAGATCCAGATGACGCTGCCGGCCCACCAGCGTTACCCGTGTGTAGGCATGCGCCATGGCTGCCAGGCTCCTGTCTCGTGGCTCAGGTGATCGATGATTGTGTGTTCGGTGACGCTTGTGTGTTTGGTGACCGGACTGCCGCCGGCGGCACCTGCTGCGCTCCCGCCGTCGATCAGGGGACCTGCTGCGGTGCTTTGCTGCTGCTGCTGCTGCTGTTGCTGCTTGGCCCGGTTCTGCTCGAGCAGGTTCGTGACGAACGAGTAGCCGACGCAGACAGCTGCGATTAGGGCCGCCACGGCAACGCTGAACAGGAACAGCTTCACGGTGTCCGCCCAGCGGCGTTCGTTGGGGTTTCCCCCGTAGAGCAGGGCTGTGAGCAGCCGGTTTCGGCGGACAGCAACGGACTCAATGAGCTGGTTGTCGTAGTCGCTTGCCATGATGCATGTTCCCCCAATCACAAGTACGCTACATATCCTTACATGCCCCGGCCCTATTCCCGGCGGCGCCGGGCGGTTATCCACATGGGTAGTTCTCCCCATTGCGGGGCTCAGGAAGTGCGGCTTGTATAAGGGGGTACCGCGCGGAAGCCGGGCCGCTTTGGGCGGTCGCAGGACGGCAGCGGGGGGAATGACCGGACGATTGGCACGCAGGTGCCGGAGGTGGTAGACGAATGAAATTCGATATGGGGTCCTCGACCCTCGGCACACTGACGCAGCAGACGGGACACTCCAATGAGGACCTGGGCCAGCTGGTCCGCAACCTCATGGACGCCGTGACCCCGCTCCAGGGCAAGTTCAACGGCCAGGGCCGGGTCCGCTTCGATGAGTTCAAGGCCCGCACCGATGAGATTGCCAACGAGCTCAACAGCTCGCTGTCGGCGATCCTGATGGGCCAGTCGGAAATGGACCGTTCCTTCCAGATGGGCGACCAGGAGTCAGCGGACAACGCAGCCCAGCAGCAGGGCGCGGCCAGCTTTGATGCCGCACGCTTCGGCTCCTCACGCTAACTCCCGCCCTTTTACACAGTCTTAGAGAAGGAATTGCCATGTCCCAGGACCGTTTGAGCTATGACACCGATACTTCCGCTGCCGTACAGGGAGACATCCAGGCCATTGTTGCCCGCCTTGAGTCCCTGATCGGCGAACGCGAGAAAGCCGTGAACGCGGCCATGTCCGATTTCCAGGCCGACGGCGTCTCCGAGGAGTACCAGGCGGTGGAGAACCGCTTCCGCAACGCCGCCAACGAGACCCGCAACATCATTGCCCTGGTCAAGCAGACGCTGAACCTCAACGACCAGACCGCGTCCAGCGCCGGCTCCCGCGCCAGGAGCGCTGTCCAGAACATTGGCTAGCCGGTGAGCTACAACGTCAACCCCGGCGCCGTATCGGGAGTCCTCCAGCAGGTAGCACCCCTGCTGGAGGAATACGGTGCCGAATTCGCTGCCGTGGGGGAGAAGATCAGTGAGCTGGCCACGGCCTGCATGGCTGAGCCGGTGGCCGCTGAACTGGGAGCCCTCACAGAGAAGCTGATCAACCCGGCCTTCACGAACATTGCCGGACGCTCCTCGAACGCCGTGAACGCGGTCAACAACGTGTTGGCCATCCTGCTCGAATCCGACGCGCAGATGGCCGCCGATGCCCGCGAAGCGTCCATGCGTGCCGCACAGTCTGCGGCGGACGCTCCGCCGCCGGCGCCGGAACCTGCAGCCCACTACGGGCCTGGACCGCAGGCCGTCTAGGCCAGCCGCAGGCCCAGCAGCACTCGTATCCAGTTCAAACCGGGGGAAACCATTGAGCATCGACATCGCAGCGTTCGAGGCTGTGCTGCCGGATCCGGAAGTGATCCGCGCAGCGGCCGCGGCTCTGGTGAGCGCCGTCGGCGACGTCGTGGACACCGCTGAGGAATCCGCTACTGCCTGGGGACATCTGCAGTCACCGGATGTTTATGACATTGCCGGTTCCGAAGTAGTGTTCAACGCCTTCCGCCCGGTTACGTCCTCCGCCGCAGATCTCGATTCGGACGTTGGCACCGTCGATACAGCTGTCCTTGCCTACGCGGACACCGTGGATGCCCTAAAGCTGCGGCTGGACGCGGTTAAAGCCGACGCTGCCAACTTCTTTTCCCGTACCCGTGGCCGGAGCCAGGACGACTGGGATGACGACGAAGGCCTGATCCAGGCCGAGCAGAACATCATCGGCGATCTCAACCGCCTGTATTCGGATCTGCAGGAAGCCCAGCGCGTCTGCGCCAACGCGATCAGCGCGATCTACGGCGGCCCGAAGTATGTGCTGACCACCGAAGAAGGCGCCGGGACCGGTGAAGTGGAGTTCGGCTTTAGCGGGGAACAGCTCGACGCCGCAGCGGTGGGGGGCAACGTTCCGTGGGGACAGCCCACCGAATGGGACAAACCCTGGTACCGGGACGCCTGGGACGGCGTTGCCTCCTTTGGCAAGGGTGTTTGGAGCGGCGTAACCGGCACAGTCACGGGGCTCGGCAACATGGTTGGGCTCGGCGGTGCGGAGGCCTTCGAACAGACCTGGAAGGGCCTGGGTAACCTCGCGGTCAACCTGGCCATCATGACCAGCCCTGTTGTCCAGATTGCCCTGCACGCCAGTGGCAACAGTGACCGTGTTCAGCAGGCGGGGGATGAACTGCTGGCTGTTGGCAAGGCTGCCATCCACTGGGATGAGTGGCAGACCGATCCTGCATACGCTGCCGGTGCGACGTCGTTCGACCTGGCGTCGATCCTGCTGACGGCTGGTGCCGGTGCAACGGCGAAGGTCGGTTCCGTGGCGGGGAAGATCGGCGATGTAGCCAATGCCTCGGGCAAGGTCTCGGCCGTGGTGAATGCCACCGGTATCGGCAAGGTGGCCGGGGTGACGGTGAAGGTCACCGACGCCGCGCAGGCGTTCAAGATCAATGCCATCACCACGGTGGTGGATACCTCCCGGGTGACCGTCGGCAAGGTCGGAGATGCGTGGCAGGCGGCGGATCAGTTCGTGATCGATTCGAGCAAGTCAGCGCTGGACTCAGGCCGGGCGGCACTGAACTCAGCCCTGAACAAGGTGGATACCGTGCTGGCCAACGCCGGCCACGGCCGGTTCGGGACTCCGGCGCTGGCCGGTGCCGGCGGGGCGGGCCCCCGCGTCGTGGCCTTCACACCCGACACTCCACCGGCCCGCACCGGTGCCGGTTCGGGTGCCGGTTCCACGGTCCCGCATTCGACGACGACGCCGGATGCCCCGGTGCGCACGAACGCGCCGGAGTCCTCCGGTACTAGCCGGTCATCCGCACCGGATGCCCCGGTGCGCGGCAACGGTACTGGTGGTGCTGAGCCGTCGTCGGGTAAGCCCGGGCATGCAGTGCCGGAGGACCACACGCCGTCGGGCAGGACCACGGAAACGTCTGCTCCAGCGGCTCACGTGGACGTCGACGACGCCCGCCCGGGTGCGAAGGGCGATGCCGACGATGTGCGGCCTGGTGCTGCAGCGGTTGACGACGCTGCCAGCGGCCCGCGGAACGGTGACGCAGATTCGTCCGCGTCAGCTGAGGGGCCGGATGCCATGGATGCACCTGCGCCCAAACCCGTTGTGCACTACGACGCTGAAGGCCGGGTCGAGAAGGTGGACCTCGGGGACCGCACGCATACTGTCTCGACCCGGAACGACCAGATTGCGCAGCTGCAGCGTTCCCTGGATCCCGCGACGTGGAAGAACACCGACGATTTCCTTGCGACCCATCTTCCGCCGTCCGAGTTCCAGGCCCTGGACGGGCTGCGCGGTTCTGACAGTAAGTTGCCGCCGCATGTGGTGGAGACACAGGTTGCTGACCTGCTGGAGAAGGCTTTCGACGGCGAGACCCGCGGACCTGTTCGCCCCGGTGCCGGCCCGCTGGAGAACGCACTGCGGGGAATCCCGACTCGCTACTACTACGACCTGACCGATGCACAGGCAATCCTGGTGCACGACGTCCGGCATCTGCTGGGCAGTGGTGACACGAGCCAGCCGTTCCAGAAGATCTTGACCGCCGAGGACGCTGCCAAAGTGATGGCTGGTACGGACACTTACCCTGGCACCATGGGAAGTTTCATCTCCCAGGCCTCGGATACAGCTGGCCTGCGAACCGTCGACGAGATCATTCTCGGACTGCGGTTGGACTACAAGTATCTCGATAGGGACGGTGTTGCCATTCAACCAGTAAACATGCCGTTCAAGGCAGGTGAAACGCAGGAAGTTTATGCCGTGCGGTTTTCTGTCGACGCGGAAAACGGGGGAAAGATAGTCATCCCCGATGGTTCCAACCACGCCAGGGTTGAGGAGCTGCGCCGGGACCGTACTGGAGAAGCCGAACGGGCAGCGGCTGGGAGTTCCACGACTCGGGACTGGGAGCTGCAGGATACGGACTGGGAACGGGAGACGGCCCTCATCCACGAGGACGGGCACCCGCGGCGTGATTCTGCTGAATGGCCGAACAACGGGTGGGGCACACCCACCAGCCGGGTGGAACACACTCCCCTTATCCCGGAACTGAAGGTAGATGGTGGCGTCCCAATGCAGAACGGTGCTGAAATGTGGAGGATCGATAGACAGGGCAACGAAGTGCTTGTAGGCGTTTTCGATGACATGCGTGGTTGGATTAGCCTGTAGATATGTGGAAAAAGGATGGAACAAAACTTACGGGTAACTACGGGACATGGAATGGACAGGAAATAGAGCTTTGGTCAATACGCCCACAGAATGGCACATTGACCCTGGTAAAGGATGGCGGAGATTCGCCGGGCTCGGATTGGCATACCCAAGTCCTGCCTAATCGCTTTGCTAGAACTCCATTCTCCCATCGTCGTAGAGTTCCGTCGAATGAGGTCACGGATATTCATTCCGTGCGTGTTCTTGGTGAGTTAGGGCCTGGACGACCCGTGGAAATTATTGCCGAGGACGATAAAGGCTGCCTCGCGGTTGTGGCTGATGGAGGGTTCTCCATGGAAGAAAAAATGGATTTGATGGAGAAATACGACTTTCAGACGTTCATGGATAGTGAGCCTGTGGGGCGCCAAGGAGTTTTTGGGTGGATTCCCGCACAAATGGTTCACAATATCAAGTCTGAGGTCCATCAGAGAAGCGGTTCCAAGTAGTCTCTATCCATACCCCGGAACTGCAAATCGAAGAAATATGCCATTGCGGGACGGGGCGGAGGGAAGGCAGAGAGGCGCTGGTTGGTATCTACGATGCCCTGAAACGAAAGTGGATTAGCCTCTAGTCATGTGGACAAGCGATGGAACAAGGCTCTCCGGCAAGTACGGCACCTGGAATGGGCGCGTATATGAACTTCGGTCGACGGAACCAATACGCGGGCTTATCTATCTGGTCCAAGAAGGAGGTGAAAGCCCCGGGTCCGGGTGGACGAAGCATGACCAACCAAACGATTTTGCCAGGCCTGCAGTCGCGTACACGCTGGGTGTTCCGACCCGACGAAGTGAAAGATATCCACGCAATCCGAACTTCCGGTGAGTTAAGGCCAGTGAAAGAGGTAGAAAATCGTCGGGGAAGATGCTGACGGGAACCTGGCGCTAGTAGCCGACAGGGGTTTCTGGACCGAAGAAAAAATGGACCTTATGGAACACCATGGCTTTCAAACCTTCATTGAGAGTGAACGTGTGTCTCGCCAAGGTGTTTTTGGTTGGCTACCCGCTGAGATGGTCCACGACATCAAATCCGTAGTGCGCTGGCGTAAGGATGCCGGCTAGGTGCTCCCTGCGAGAGGGCGGGGCAATGACAAGGGGGAGACTGAATTTGGTTTTTTTGCAGAAGGCTTTGAGTCCGGCGCAGGTTGAGTTCCTGGTGGGTGGTAACCGGGACACGGTTTCGGGGTTTGTGGTGAACGCCGGGGATGCGGTGAATGCGCGGACGCCGGAGGACTTGTTTGCCGTTCATGGCCTGGATTTCCCGGGGTCGCCGTGGGACCGGAGTGCCGGGTATGTTGATGTGCTGCGGTTCCAGGTGCCGTTGTCCGTTTATGTGCATGATGCTGCGGGTCCGGAGTTTGTGGACCGTCCGCCGTTTACTGGGACGGGGTTCGCGGGGTGGTCCGGTGGTGTGGTGCCGGTGTATTTCCTGGATGAGTGTGCGCTTCCGCCGGGAGCTGAGCTGTGGAGGATCCGGGCCGGGCAGCCCGAGGAACTGATTGCGGTCTATTTTGAGGTGGCGACCGGCTGGGGTGTGTCCGATACCTCGGGGATTTCCCGGCCTGGTGCGCATACCCCCTCGCACATTATGGGCTGGTCGGCGGTGTGGCAGGGGCAGGTGTTCCGTGCTGATTTGGTGAATGAAGGCCGGTCCGTTGAAGTGGCGGCTGCGTCGGATCCTGGGGTGGAGGGTTTTGAGCAGACCCCGAAGGGGGTCTGGCGCCGGACGGTGGGGCTGGGGGAGATCCAGGACTTCTATGAGCTGTTGGCGACGTGTTCGTGGCAGGGTGAGCCGTTCCGGATTACGGATGCCGCCCAGGGGGAGGATGGGCAGGTGTACCGGTTGTTCTATACGGGGCATAACGCGGACCGGGCTGAGGCGTTGGGGCTGAATAAGGCTGATGCCGGGGTGTATTGGACAGTGGTGCCGGCCTCCCAGGTGCAGGATGTTCAGGTGGTCCAGAATCGGTTGCCGTCCCTGGCGTTCCGGGGGTGGCCCGGTGACTAGATTACGGCTGGTACCACCTCTTCCCGATACAGGCGAGGAGAGGACACCCGAGCCAGAGTACCGGCGCGCACAGCGATACTTGCCCAACGGAATGCGGGTCCCGGGAATGTACGGCGTCTTGCAGGGTGAGTGGTTTCGGGCCAACTCATTGGGTCATGGACGCTTGTTTCTTTATACGCCTGCCGAAGAATCCCCGGGGGAACAGTGGCAGCCGTCTGATGATGCGGATGACAGGGGCAGGCCCTTGTCCTGGACCCGGATAGTCTCTGAAAGAGAGTTGGACCGGTTGGTGGACATCTCAGTGCTAGCAACTTGGCAAGGGCTCGGGGTAGGCATCCAAAAATACCGCGAGGGGACGGTGTATGCCTTTGTCGATGGCGGCCCGAAAGAGGACCAGATCCGCCGCGGAGAGATCCCGGAAATCACTATCGCCGGACCGGGTGAGTACCACGGAGAGTTTCGTTGGGAAGACCTATCGGACGTCGTTCTGACCGAGCACGATCTGCTGATGCGCTAAGGCATTCCAGCGGCGCGGCCCTCTAAAACCTCCCGCTCCCGGTCATTGCGCGCCAGCGCAGCAGCAGCACTGAATTCAGTCCGTGCCTCTTCGACCCGGCCGAGGCGGGACAGCAGCTCACCCCGCACGCTGGGCAGCAGATGCGAGCCGCGGAGCGCACCCGTGGCAGCAAGCCGGTTCACCATCTCCAGAGCTGTTGCCGGACCGGTCGCCATGGATACCGCCACCGCACGGTTGAGCTCCACCACAGGAGACGGTGACAGCCGGCCCAAAGCCTCATACAGCAGCACGATCCGCCGCCAGTTCGTACCCTCGACACTCGGGGCAACTGCATGGCACTGCGCGATCGCGGCCTGCAGCGCATAGTTTCCGCGGCCCCGCCCCAGAGCATCAGCTTGGGCCATGGCAGCCCTTCCGCGCTCAATCTGTGCTCGGTCCCACAGCGTGCGGTCCTGCTCGTCGAGCAGCACTGGGGACCCGTCCGCGCGGGTTCGGGCACGGAACCTCGATGCCTGGAACTCCATCAGGGCCACCAAAGCGAGCGCCTCAGGCTCCTGCGGAACGAGCCGGGACAGCAGCCGCCCCAGCCGCAGTGCCTCTGCTGCCAGGTCCTGGCGCATCCACGACTGTCCGGCGGACGCAGCGTATCCCTCCGTGAACAGGAGGTAGATCACCGCGAGCACCCCGCCGAGCCGGTCGCGCCATTCATTCGGTTCCGGAACACCGAATGGCACATTTGCCGCTGCCAGCGTCTTCTTTGCCCGGACGATCCGCTGCTGGACCGTGGCCACCGGAAGCAGGAACAGCCGGGCAATCTCCCCGGTGGACAGTCCGCCCACAATCCGAAGGGTCAACGCGACCTGCCCTTCCCGGGACAGCACCGGATGACAGGCAACAAAAACCAGCTTCAGGACGTCGTCCGGCAGCGGATCCCACGCCGGGGCGGCTTCGTCCCGGAGCTCCCTGCCGAGATCCGCGTAATGCTCCTCGAGACGCTCCGCCCGCCGCCAGGCATCAATCGCGCGGCGCTTGGCGACGGAGGTCAACCACGCAGCCGGGTTCCGCGGCACGCCCCCAGCTGGCCAGGAGGCCAGCGCCTCAGCCGCTGCTTCCTGGGCAACGTCCTCCGCCAGACCCAGATCCCCGGTGGCACGGGCCAGGGCCGCGACAATCCCGGCACCGTCAATCCGCCAAACGGCGTCTATCCGGTGGCGGACTGCCGCGGCCGCCGCTTCCTCACCAGCCGTCTCTTCATCCGCCGGGACCCCGCTACCTGCATCCGCCATGGCGCTAGGGGTTCTCTGCGCGCAGCTTCTCTTCCTGCTCGCGCCAGCCTTCTTCCTTCTGGATGTACTCGTTGTCAGCGAAGTCCTCAAAGTCAGAGGCATCGGTTACCCGCCGGACTTCCAGCTTCGCGCCTGGGCCAAGCGGGCACCGGCTGGCCCACTCCACAGCTTCCTCCTTTGAGGAAGCCTGGATGATCCAGAATCCGTTGAAAAGTTCGTGGGTCTCTCCATACGGCCCGTCGGTGATCAGCGGGGGATCCTGGGCGAAGTCCACCAGGAAGTTGGCGTCCTCCGTCGCTTCAGCCAGCCCTTCGCCAGCCAGCAGGACGCCGGCGTTGATCATCGACTCGTTGTAGGCGCCCATGGCGTTGATGATTTCTTCAAACGGCATGTCCTTGGAAGCTTCAACGGCCGAATCAGTGGTCCGCATAATCATCATGTATTTCATGGCATTCTCCTGATCTCTAGGGGGAGCGCTCCGTGCTGCTCCTACTATGCCGTCGAACGGGCCGCACGGATATCGACAGCCATTGGGAATTTATTTCTCGAGCCGGGGACGCGCGGCAGCCGGCAGGTCCCGCATAGCTCCCGCCGCCGTCGTACATACGGCAAGATTGGGTAGGTGAGCACAGCCAAGACATCCCCCGAAGAAGCCGTCGACGCCGTCAGCACGGACACCCCTCCCAGCGACAGCCTGCGCGAAGAGTACGAGACCCTTTCCGACCAGGTCCGGAAGTACCGCTTCGCGTACTACAACGAGGACGCCCCGCTGGTCTCCGACGCCGAGTTCGACGAGTTGTACCGCAGGCTCGAGAAGCTCGAGGCACTCCACCCCGAACTGGTGACCAACGATTCCCCCACCCAGGAAGTCGGCGGCGAAGTATCCGCGGCGTTCGCGCCGGTGGAACACCTCTCCCGGATGTACAGCCTGGAAGATGTCTTCTCGCTGGATGAGCTCGATGCCTGGGTGAAGCGGGCCGAGGCCTCCATCGCGTCCATCGCGCCGGGGTCGAAGGTCCGGTGGCTGACCGAACTGAAGATCGACGGCCTGGCGGTGAACCTGCTGTACCGCAACGGCGAGCTGGTCCGGGCCGCCACCCGAGGCGACGGCACCACCGGTGAGGACATCACCCACAACGTGCTCACGATTGCCTCCATCCCGCGCCGCCTTGAGGGCGAGGACCTTCCCTCCGAGGTCGAAATCCGCGGCGAGGTGTTCATCCCTTCCAAGGAGTTCACCCGCCTCAACGAGAAAATGGTCGACGCCGGGAAGGCGCCGTTCGCGAATCCGCGCAACGCTGCCGCCGGGTCGCTGCGGCAGAAAGACCCGAAAGTCACCGCGGAACGCCCGCTGAGCATGTACGTGCACGGCATCGGCGCCCGGGAAGGCCTCGGAGCCGCCAGCCAGTCCGAAACCTACGAGCTGCTCAAGGCCTGGGGCCTGCCCACCTCGCCCTATTACAAGGTGCTGGACACCTATGACGAGGTCCTGGGGTTCATTGCCGTCAACGGCGAACACCGGCACGACCTGGCCCATGAGATCGACGGCATTGTGGTCAAGGTGGACGACTTCGCGCTGCAGCGCGCGCTCGGCCACACCTCCCGGGTGCCGCGCTGGTCCGTGGCGTACAAGTACCCGCCGGAGGAAGTGAACACCAAGCTGCTGGACATCCGGGTCAACGTGGGCCGCACCGGCCGGGTCACCCCTTACGGCATCATGGAGCCGGTAAAGGTGGCCGGGTCTACCGTGGAGATGGCCACCCTGCACAACCAGGACGTGGTGAAGGCCAAGGGCGTGAAGATCGGCGACACCGTGGTGCTGCGCAAGGCAGGCGACGTCATTCCCGAAATCGTGGGACCCGTCGCCGCACTCCGCGACGGTTCCGAACGCGACTTCGTGATGCCCACCCACTGCCCCTCCTGCGGCACCGAGCTGAAGCCGGCGAAGGAGGGCGACGTCGACATCCGCTGCCCCAACGCCCGCTCCTGCCCGTCCCAGCTGCGCGAGCGTGTGTTCCACCTGGCCGGCCGCGGTGCGTTCGATATTGAAGCCCTGGGCTGGGAAGCGGCCATCGCACTGACCTCGCCCGCCGAACCCGAAAACCCGCCGCTGACCAGCGAGGCCGGTCTGTTCGATCTCAAGGTCGAAGACCTGGCCGACGTCCGGATCGAACGGCCCAAACGCACCAAGGGCGTAGTAGTCGGTACCGAGTTGGTTCCGTACTTCTACACCAAGGGAACCGCCAAAAAGCCGTCCGAGCCGTCGGCCAACACCCGTAAGCTTTTCGAAGAACTTGAAAAGGCCAAGTCCCAGCCGCTCTGGCGGGTCCTGGTGGCACTGTCCATCCGGCATGTGGGCCCGACGGCGGCACGCGCCCTTGCAACTGCGTTCGGCTCCATGGAGAACATCCGGGCAGCCACCGAAGAGCAGCTCGCGCACGTGGACGGCGTGGGCCCGACCATCGCCGCGGCGCTGGAGGAATGGTTCGCCGAAGACTGGCACGTTGAAATCGTCGATTCCTGGGCCCGTGCGGGCGTCCGAATGGCTGATGAACGGGACGAATCCCAGCCCCGCACCCTGGAAGGCCTCACAATCGTCGTCACCGGCACCCTGCCGAACTTCAGCCGCGACGAAGCCAAGGAAGCGATCATCACCCGCGGCGGCAAGGCCTCCGGCTCCGTTTCGAAGAAGACCGACTATCTGGTGGCGGGGGAGAACGCCGGCACCAAGCTGGACAAGGCAGAGTCGCTGGGAGTTCCCGTACTCGACGAAGACGGGTTCCGCCAATTGCTGGAAAGCGGACCGCTGGACTCGGATTCAGCGGACAACGCAGAAGACAATGCAGAGGACGAGGAAACCACGCCATGACCGAAGCACCCGCCCCTGACCCGCTGGAACTGCTCGACGTCGCCCGGCAGGCAGCCGCCGCCGGAGCCGCTGTGCTGGCCAAACGGTCGGAGGCAGGGCTGCACGTCGAGAACAAGGGAGCCTCCGGAGACTGGGTTACCGCCTATGACACCGAGGCCGAGTACGCCGTCCGGGACGTGATCAACCGGATGCGTCCCTTTGACACGGTCACCGGGGAAGAGCTGGAAGCCAGCGTTCCCGAGGATCCCTCCGGCATCCGCTGGTCGGTGGACCCGCTGGATGGAACCACCAACTTCATCCGCAACATTCCCTTCTACGCCACGTCGGTGGCCGCGGTGAACGCCGACGGCGGGTGGCTGGCCGGGGTAGTCCACGCACCGGCGCTGGTGCGCGTCTACTGGGCAGCGAAGGGCCATGGCGCGTGGCTGGCCGAGCACGGGAGCCTGCGCCGGCTCCACGGCCCGGACCCCGAACGGACGGGCAAGCTGCTGGGCACGGGCTTTTCCTACGAACCGGAGGTGCGCACCGAACAGTATGCAGCGCTCGCGGACCTGATGGACGGCTACGCTGACGTGCGCCGGCTCGGCTCGGCGGCACTGGACCTGTGCATGGTGGCTGACGGAACACTGGACGCCTATGTGGAGCGGGGACTGAACGAGCACGACTTCGCCGCCGGCGCGCTTATCGCCGAGGAAGCGGGCCTGACGGTTCGCCGTCCCGGCTCGCCGGACCGAAAAATGGACGACGCCGAGCGGCTGGCAGCCGTGACCACGGCCTGGCTGGTGCCGCCCGCTTAGGCAGGCCCCGGCACGCCGTGTGTGCGTGAATGCTGATCGCTGTGGTCCGAATGCGGCGCCCCAATGACGTGCAGCAACTGGTGAAGGGAATCGTCCACAATCCGGTAGCGGTGTTCACGCCCCACCTTGGCCGCCTGGACCCATTCCCTGTCCCGCAGCCGGCGCAGGGACTGGCTTACCACCGTCTGGGAAACCCCCGAAGCAGCTGCCAGCCGGGTCACGGTGATGCCGGGACTGAAATGCAGGCAGAGCAGCAGCTGCAGTCTCGTGGGATCTGAGATCAACTCGAACCGGGTACACCACGCCGCAACGTCCACTGCGTCCAGTGCGCGCGCTGCGGAGTCTTCTGGAGCCTTGCCGGTAGCGGATCCCATGAACCCTTCCCTTACAGATTGCGGCTGCGAAACCAATTTCGGTTTGAAGCGCCCCTTCGATGCCTGAACCCTAGCTGTGCCCGGCGCAGGAATCGAGAATTGATCCACCAATAGCTGCACACGTATGCATACGTTGAGGGGTTTCCCTATGCCAGCAGGAAAGCATCAGAGCAGGACCTTGGCGGCCGGCACCATACTGGTCTGCGGAGTTGTGGCCGGCTGCAGCGGCTCACCGGGGGAGACCACCGGAATCATCCTGGCGGATGCAAACGAACCCGGACAGTTCAACCCGGTTGGCGGTCACGGAGACAGCGGTCAGTCACAGATCTACGACGGCCTGCTGCGCCTGTCTCCCCAGGACGGGTCTTCGGCGCTTCCGGAGCTCGCGCCGTGGCTCGCGGAAGGCATGCCGGAGAGTAACGCCGAAGGAACGCAGTGGACAGTCCACGTCCGCTCCGGGGTGAAGTTCACCGACGGCACGGACCTGGACGCCGGGGACGTCGCGGCGACCTACCGCGCCGTCGTAGATCCGGCGTCGGCATCCGAACTGGCAACGTCCTTTGACATGCTCCAGGATGTCGAAGCCTCTGAGGACGGCACGGTCACCTTCACCCTGAAATACCCCTATGCGGGCTTCCCCAGCCGGCTGCTGCTGGGGATTGCACCGTCGGAACGGCTGACTCCGGGACTGGCGGCAGAGTCCACCCTCAACACGGATCCAGTGGGAACCGGACCGTACAGGCTCACGTCGCTCCGCCCGGGCGAAGCGGTCCTTACGGCCAATGAGGATCACTGGAACGGCGCTCCCGAAGTTGAAACCGTCACCATCATCCACGTCCCGGATGACAATTCGCGGGCCCAGCGGCTCCAGTCCGGGGAAATCGACGGTACGGTCCTGCCGCCGCTGCTGGCAGCCCAGTATGAGGGCAAGTCCGGATACATTTACGAGGCCGTCAAGACGGCCGACTGGCGTGGGCTGTCGCTGCCGGCGGACAGTGTCTTTGCCACTGACCCGGCCGCAGTTATGGCCATGAACATGGCTGCTGACCGCCAGGGCATGGTGAACCATGTCCTGGGCGGGCGCGGCAAACCCGCCCATACTCCGGTGGCTGACATTTACGGGGAAGCCTTCGACCCGGACGCGGTGTTCGATTACGATCCCGAGGCAGCCGGTCAGCTGCTGGACGATGCAGGCTGGCTGCGCGGCGAAGACGGCATCCGGACCAGGGACGGAGAGCGCGCCGGGTTTGAGGTTGCCTACAACGCCACTGACACACTGCGGCGGGACCTTGCGCTCGCGTTTGCCTCGAACATGTCCGAACTCGGTGTAGACGTCACGCTTCTCGGCACGGACTGGAACGTCATCGAGGAGCGGCGCGGAGAAGTGGGCATCCTGCTCGGCGGCGGCGACAAGCCATATGACCTGGACACACAGCTCTTCGAAACCCTCCACAGCCCGCTTGAGGGCGGCTCGCCCTTTGCCAATCCCGGCGGCACCGGAAGCCCGGAAATGGACACCCACCTTGAGGCCGCGCGCAGCAGCCTGGACGCGGACGAACGCACGAAGCACTATTTGGCCGTCCAGGACCTCTACATCCAGGATCCCGGCTACGTGATGCTGGCCTTCATCGACCACAACTACGTCCAGGAAGACCAGGGCTGGAACAACGTCCAGACCGTGCTGGAACCACACGCCCACGACGTCGGCTGGGGCTTCTGGTGGAGTCTCCGCCACTGGACGCGGGACTAACCCGTGCCGGGCATCGAAGCCGCGTCCCGGCCGGCGCGACGGCGCAGGCGCCTGCGCCAGACGCGGGTGATCGTCCTGAGGCGTCTGGGCCTGGGCGTGCCGGTGGCCGTGGGCGTCTCCCTTCTCGTTTTCCTGCTCGCCAGCATCTCGCCCTTCGATCCGCTTGCCGCGTACCTGGGAGACCGCTTTGCACAGACCTCCGCGGAACAGCGCGAGGTGCTGTCCGAATCCCTCGGGCTGGGCACCTCGTGGATCCAGGCCTGGTGGCACTGGGTGACATCCGCGCTGTCAGGAGACCTTGGCTACTCCCGTGTGTTCCGCCAGCCGGTGGCGTCCGTGATTTCTGAACGGCTGCCCTGGACGCTGCTGGTCGCGGGAACCGGCCTGCTCCTGGCAGCCGTCGGTTCGCTGCTGCTGGCTGCCCGGTGCGCCCGCCGCCCGGGCGGTCTCCTGGATCGGATCACGGCAGCGGCGGCAACCCTGCTCCAGGGGCTGCCGCCGTTCGTGATCTCGCTGGGGCTGCTTATGGTTTTCGCCCTGGGCCTGGGGCTCCTGCCCGGGGGAGGGCTGAGCGATCCGGGCACGGAGCCAACTGCCGGGCAGGTGCTGCGCCATATGATCCTCCCCGTTACGGCTACGGCGCTTTCACAGCTTCCCTGGCTGGCACTTTCCCTGCGGGCTTCCACCAGGGAGGCGCTCGCATCCGACGCCGTGCGCGGAGCCCTGCTGCGCGGACTGTCCGAAAGGACCGTCGTCCGCCGGCACGTCATGCCTGCCGCCCTCGCTCCGTTCATCGCCGTCCTCGGCACCCGGCTGCCGGAAGTCATCGTGGGGGCGGTGCTGGTGGAGACGGTGTTCTCCTGGCCGGGGCTGGCGGCAGCGGTGGTTTCCTCGGCGCAGGCCCTGGACTTCGCGCTGCTGGCGGCCTTGACGGTGCTGACAACCGCAGCAGTGCTCGCCGGTTCGCTGGTCGCAGACCTGCTGTATGTCTGGATTGATCCGAGGGTGTCCGCCGATGTCTAGCACCGTGGAAGCTGCAGATCTCCGTCTCACCGGCCCCGCCGTCCGGAGGCGGGGACTCCGTGCAGCCGGCACGATCCTGGGTGTGGCTGTCCTGGTGCTGATTGCGTCCTACGCCGTCTTTGTTCCGATGCTTGCCGGCACGGACGAAAAGCTGACCGATTTCAGCTCCGCCCGGCTGCCGCCGTCGGCCGCCCACCCCTTCGGAACCGACCACGCGGGCCGCGACCTCTTCATCCGGCTTGCCTCCGGGCTGCGTGTCTCACTGCTCATCGCTGTTCTCTGTGCGCTTGCCTCGATGGGACTCGGGATGCTGATAGGGGCCGTGTCGGCGGCGCTCGGCGGCCGGACGGACCGAATCGTCATGCGGGTGGTCGATGGCATCAACGCTGTGCCCCACCTGCTGCTGGGGGTGGTCATTGTTGCGATGTTCCGCGGCTCCGTGACAGCCATCATCGCCTCCATTGCGCTCACGCACTGGACGCAGGTCGCGAGGATTGTCCGCGCCGAGGTCCTGTCCCTGCGCAGCCGGGAATACGTGGAGGCTGCCTACCTCCTTGGGTCGACCCGGCGAGAGGTACTGCGGCGGCATTTCCTTCCCGGGACGCTGGCACAGGGGGTAGTGGCCACTGTCATGCTGCTCCCGCACGCCATCTGGCACGAGTCCACGCTCTCTTTCCTGGGGCTGGGCCTGTCTCCGGACCAGGCATCCCTGGGAACGCTTCTGAAGGAAGCGCAGTCGGAAGTGATGCTCGGCGGCTGGTGGGCCCTGGTTTTCCCGGCACTGCTCCTGCTGGTTACCACCCTGGCTGTGGCCGCCTGCGGGAAAGGACTCCTCTCCCGGACGGAAGGAAGACAATGAACAGCATCGCGATCCGCGCCGAGGGGCACACCGTACGCATTCCCAGCCGCACGCGGCGGGGCACAGGCTGGGTCCACGCAGCCACCGACGTGGCCTTCAGCGCATACCGGGGCGGGGTGCATGCCCTTGTTGGTGAATCCGGCTGCGGGAAGACTACCTTCGCCTCCGCCGTCCTCGGCATGCTGCCGCCGGGAACGATGGCCGCCGGTGAGCTGGACTATGTGGATGCCTCCGGCACCCGGACCCCGCTGACGGCGGGGCGGGACGGAGCCGCCCGTGCGGCCAAACTGCGCGGGCGGGTCATCGGCTATGTTCCCCAGTCTCCGGCCACCTACCTGACACCCGTGCGGACCGTCGGATCCCAGCTTGGGGAAACGGTCCGCGAACTGGGCGGAGCCAGGAACCCGCAGGATCTGCTGGCGCAGGTGAACCTGGAGGCGCAGGCGCTGGACGCGTTTCCACACGAGCTCAGCGGCGGCATGCTGCAGCGGGCAGCCATCGCCTTTGCCCTGGCCGGCGGTCCGGACGTCCTGCTGGCCGACGAACCGGTTTCCGGCCTGGACCCTGACCTGGCACAGCTGACGCTGGGGCTGCTGCGCCGCGTCGCCGACGCCGGCGCCGCCGTCGTCCTCATTACCCACGATCTGCAGCGCCTGGCCGATTCAGGCACTGCGGACGAAGTCTCGGTCATGTATGCCGGGCGCATCGTGGAGTCCGGCCCGGCGTCCGAAGTCCTGGAGCTTCCGTCCCATCCGTACTCGCGGGATCTGCTCGCAGCCCTGCCCGCCAACGGACTTCAGGCGATGCCCGGCACCTCCCCGGAGCTGACGGACCTTCCCCCGGAGTACAGCTACGCCGAGCGGCTCGCGGCGGCAGCGGAGGCCGGCTATGCCCGCTGAACTGAGCGCGGTGAACGCCGGATTCAGCTACGGCGGCACGCCTGTCCTGCGCAACGTCACCATCAGCGTCCCGGCCGGAGGGCAGATCGGCCTCACGGGGCCCTCGGGCAGCGGCAAGACCACGCTGGCCCGTATCCTGGCCGGCCTCCTGCCGGCGGGGGAGGGAACGGTGACGTGCAACGGACAACCGGTGCAGCGGCCCTGGAAACAGAAAGGACACGGCTGCGGCATCGCGATGCTCTTTCAGTCTCCGCGGGCCTCCTGCAGTCCCAGGCTGACGCTGCGGCAGATCATCGCGGAAGGGGCAGGGCGAACAAGCCGGGGCGGGAGGGCACGCCGCGTCGAGCAACTCGCCGCGCAGGTGCAGCTGACCCCGGACCTGTTGGACAGGTACCCCAGCGAGGTTTCCGATGGACAGCTCCAGCGGGCGTGCCTGGCGCGGTCACTGGCGGCAGAGCCCGGTTATCTGATCTGCGACGAAGCGACCGCAATGCTGGACGCCGCCACCACTGCGTCGCTGGTTCGCGTCATCAGCAGCGAGGTTGAGTCCCGCGGCATGGGGGTCCTGGCCCTGAGCCATGACCGTCCGCTCCTTGAGGCGTGGTGCACTTCCGTTACCAGCCTGGCGGCGCTGTCTGCTGCTTCCGGGGAACGATGAGCTACAGGGGCATCCCGGCCCCGCGGGCCACCGGCTTAGTAAGCGCCGGTCCAGGACGGCACGGCGGTTTTTGAATCCACCGTGATCTTGTCCCGGTCCATCACAATGACGTGGCCTTTCCAGTAGTGGAAGTTGTCCACCACGGCGTCTTCCATGACCTGGACAATGACGCCCATCTTGCTGCAGTCGCAGCGTGAAGCTCCCATGACCCGCAGCCGCACGGAACTGATGCCCTTCTCGCAGCGCACAATCATTCCCGGCGCGAGCCTGATTTCATTCTGCATGCCTACCCCCAGTGCTAGACCTTCGTTCCGGAACAAGCTGGAACGGTGCTGTGAGAATAGCGCTCAAATGCTTCCGGCGGGGGTGGGGATCAAAGCCGATTCAGGCTTAGGAAAAGAATTGTGGATTCCTTGAGCAGGAGTTGAGCCAAACTTGAGCCTTCGCCCCAAATTCCCCTCCCGGAACAGGCGTCACGCCCCACAGCCGGAGGATTAAGCCCTGAGGAAAGCGCGCTCTGCAGGTGCAGGTTTTCGTGGGTCCCGCGCGGATAATTGATGGAACTCAGCGAGATCCATGGACACCGGGAGGACGCACCATGCCACGTAAAGTCACAGCGGCATCGCGCAAACTGGCACCAGCGGTCACCACGCGTGTCCAGGAACCGAAGCCCCAAACGCCCAAAGACCTGGACACCGCCCGCTTCGCTGCCATCATCGACGATCACATCGATTCTGCCCGCGCCAAGATAGACACAGTCCTGGCGGACATTAGGGAAGTCACCGCCGCAGCGAAGGACACCCCGGCGGATGACGAGCACGATCCCGAAGGCACCACGGTCTCCGTGGAGCGGGCTAACGAAGTCTCCATGCTGGCCGCACTGGAAGCGTCACTCGTTGAGCTTCTCGACGCGCGGGTGCGGCTGGACGACGGTGCGTACGGTATCTGCGAACGCTGCGGGGAACCGATCCCTGAAGCCCGCCTGGAAATCCGGCCCGAGGCCCGCTTCTGCGTAGCCTGTGCAGCCGCTGCCAGGCGTCGCTGACCGCTCGGGATCCAGCCACCGGCGAGGATGTGCCGACCGTCACCACCGGCGGGGAAGGTGCTCCTGCGGCAGATAGAATCTACCGTGGAAATCAACCACCACGTAAGGATTCGTAACACCAATGAGCATTACCGTCCGGCGGGCAACACCGGCAGACTATGAAGACATCCGCCGGATCACCCGTGAGGCGTACCTCAAAGCAGGGTTCATTGAGGCCGACAATCCCTACGTCCAGGAACTTGAAAACGTAGAGCACCGCGACGAGCACGCCGAACTCTGGGTCGCCGAGAAGGACGGAGTCGTGGCGGGCTCGGCGGCGGTCACCTTTGCAGGCCAGCCGTACACGGACATCGCGGTCGAAGGTGAGCTGGAGTTCCGTATGCTCGCCGTTGATCCCGCCGTGCAGCGCGGGGGAGTTGGCCGTGCACTGGTTAATGCGATCGTTGAGCACGCCCGCAGCCTGGAGGGAATCCATGCCGTTTCCCTGACCAGCATGACCAGCATGCTCGGTGCCCACAGCATGTACCTCTCCCTCGGGTTCGAACGCGTGCCCGAGAGGGACTGGACGGTTCCCGGCGAGGACTACATCCTCTGGGTATTCCGGCTGGAACTGTAGCTGCCCGACGCGCCGTGGCACCGGCGTCGCGCGCTGCTCTGCGGTTTGCCCGAAAGCAGCACTGCCGCCGTGTGCCCGGCCCACCAGAACCGGGGGCCCAAACGCCGTAGACTGGTACGGATACCGGCGTACGCCGAAAATACTGCATAAGACGCATGGGAGACTCATGTCTGAGATCAATCGTGAGGCTGTGGCGCATCTGGCGCGGCTGGCCCACATTGAGATGACCGATGACGAGCTGGATAAAATGGCCGGCGAGCTTGATGTCATCGTGGATTCGATCAAATCCGTAAGCGAAGTTGCCGGCGAGGACATCCCGGCCACCTCCCACCCGATCCCGCTGGTGAACGTGTTCCGCGAGGACGTTGTGGGGCAGACGCTGACCAACGAGCAGGCCCTGTCCGGCGCCCCGGACAACGCCGAAGGCCGCTTCAAGGTCCCTGCCATCCTGGATGAGGAGTAAAGACTTCCATGAGTGAATTGATTACCTCTCCCGCTGCCGTCCTGGCAGACAAGCTCGCCTCCCGCGAGGTCTCCGCAGTCGAGGTCACCCAGGCCCACCTGGACCGGATCGCTGAAGTCGACGGCGAGATCAACGCGTTCCTGCACGTCAACACCGATGAGGCGCTGGAAGTTGCCGCCGGTGTGGACAAGGCACGTGCCGCCGGTGAAGAACTGCACACCCTGGCCGGCGTTCCGATTGCCATCAAGGACCTGATCGTCACGGTCGGCCAGCCCACCACGGCGGGTTCGAAGATGCTCGAGGGCTGGATGAGCCCGTACGACGCAACGGTGATCTCCCGGATCCGTGCCGCCCGCATGCCGATGCTTGGAAAGACCAACCTGGATGAGTTCGCCATGGGCTCCTCCACTGAGCACTCCGCCTACGGTCCCACCCGCAACCCGTGGGACCTGGACCGCATTCCCGGCGGCTCCGGCGGCGGTTCGGCAGCAGCCGTTGCCGCTTTCGAAGCACCGCTGGCCCTCGGTACGGACACCGGCGGTTCAATCCGCCAGCCGGCATCCGTCACCGGTTCCGTGGGTGTGAAGCCCACCTACGGCGGGGTCTCCCGCTACGGTGCGATCGCCATGGCCTCCTCGCTGGACCAAATCGGCCCGGTCTCCCGGACTGTGCTGGACGCTGCCCTGCTGCAGGAAGTCATCGGCGGACACGACCCGCGTGACTCCACTTCCCTGACCGATCCCGTTGGAAACCTGGCGGAAGCTGCCCGCAACGGCAGTGTGGCCGGGATGCGCATCGGCGTTATCAAGGAACTGCAGGGCGAGGGTTACCAGCCCGGTGTACAGGCGCGCTTCAACGAGTCCCTGGAGCTGCTGAAGGACGCCGGAGCGGAGATCGTTGAGGTTTCCTGCCCCAACTTCAAGTACGCCCTGGGTGCCTACTACCTGATCATGCCTTCGGAGGCCTCCTCCAACCTGGCGAAGTACGACGGCGTCCGCTATGGCATGCGCCGCCTGCCCGCCGACCCGCCGCTCACCATTGAGCGCGTTATGGGCGCCACCCGCGCCGCCGGTTTCGGCGACGAGGTCAAGCGCCGCATCATCCTGGGCACCTACGCCCTCTCCGCCGGCTACTACGACGCCTACTACGGCTCGGCCCAGAAGGTCCGCACCCTGATCCAGCGCGACTTCAACGCCGCGTTTGCGCAGGCTGACGTGCTCATCTCCCCGACCTCGCCGAACACCGCGTTCAAGCTCGGCGAAAAGCTGGATGATCCGCTGGCCATGTACCTGAACGACGTCGCCACCATTCCGGCCAACATGGCCGGCGTTCCCGGCATCTCCATCCCCGGCGGCCTGGCCGACGGTCTGCCGGTTGGCATCCAGTTCCTGGCACCCGCCCGTGAAGACGTGCGCCTCTACCGTGCCGGTGCGGCACTTGAAGGCCTGCTGGAGCAGAAGTGGGGCGGCCCGCTGCTGGCCTCGGCACCCGTACTCGGAGGAGTGAAGTAATGTCCGTGCACACCATGGAAGAAACCGTGCCTTTTGACGAGGCCATGGAGAAGTACGATCCGGTACTCGGGTTCGAGGTCCACGTGGAGCTCAACACCAAGACCAAGATGTTCTCCGACGCCCCGAACGAGTTCGGTGATGTGCCGAACACCAACGTCACCCCCGTGGACCTTGGCCTGCCCGGCGTGCTGCCGGTGGTCAACAAGAAGGCAGTGGAGTACTCGATCCTGATTGGCCTGGCGCTGAACTGCAAGATCGCCGAATCCTGCACCTTTGCCCGGAAGCAGTACTTCTACCCGGATACCCCCAAGAACTTCCAGACCTCCCAGTACGAAGACCCCATTGCGTACGACGGCTGGCTGGACGTTGAGCTGGAGGACGGAACCGTGTTCCGCGTCGAGATCGAACGCGCGCACATGGAAGAGGACGCCGGAAAGCTCACCCACATGGGCGGCGCTGCCGGACGCATCCAGGGCGCCGACTTCTCCCTGGTGGACTACAACCGAGCCGGTGTTCCGCTGGTGGAAATCGTCACCAAGCCGATCGAGGGCGCCGGTTCCCGCGCACCCGAGCTCGCCAAGGCCTACGTGGCAGCCATCCGGGAAATCGTGAAGAACCTCGGTGTCTCCGACGCCAAGATGGAACGCGGCAACGTCCGCTGTGATGCCAACGTCTCGCTGCGCCCGCACGGCCAGGAAAAGTTCGGCACCCGCTCCGAGACCAAGAACGTGAACTCGCTGCGCGCAGTCGAACGCGCCGTCCGCTTCGAAATCCAGCGGCATGCTGCCGTGCTGGACTCCGGTGAGAAGGTTGTCCAGGAAACCCGTCACTGGCACGAGGACACGCGGTCCACCACTTCGGGCCGGCCCAAGTCCGACGCCGATGACTACCGGTACTTCCCGGAACCCGATCTGCTGCCCGTGGTCACCACCGAAGAGTGGATCGAGGAGCTGCGCTCCCGCCTGCCCGAGCCGCCGGCCGAGCGCCGCAAGCGGCTCAAGGCCGACTGGGGATACTCCGATGCCGAGTTCCGCGATGTGGTCAACGCCGGCGTCATGGAAGCCATCGAGGAGACTATCGCAGCCGGTGCCTCCGCCCAGGTGGCACGCAAGTGGTGGATGGGTGAAGTTGCCCGCCGCGCCAAGGAAGCCGAAGTGGATCCGGTGGATACCGGCGTCACCCCGGAACTGATCGTTGAACTGGACCGCCTGGTCCAGGCCGGCAAGATCAATGACAAGCTGGCCCGCCAGGTGCTCGACGGCGTGCTCGCCGGCGAAGGCACTCCGGAGGAAGTCATTGAGAAGCGCGGTCTCGCCGTCGTTTCCGACGACGGTGCCCTGCTCGAAGCCATCGATGCCGCCCTGGCAGCAGCGCCGGATGTCGCGGACAAGATCCGCGGCGGCAAGATCCAGGCTGTGGGCGCGATCGTCGGCGGCGTTATGAAGGCAACCCGCGGACAGGCCGACGCCGGCCGCGTTCGTGAGCTGATCCTGGAACGTCTGGGCGTCTCCGCCTAACGCTCTCCACCGTGCCGGCCCCGGCCCGGTGCTGACGGCCCATGCGGCCTGATGCACCGGAACGGGGCCGCCCGGCGTTAATACCCCTCCCGGAACCCACGGCACCGGGGTAGGGTGCTGGCATGCCCGGCGTTCCGTCCCAGCTCAGGGTGGATGCGGGCCTGGTGCGCGGCCTGCTGCAGAACCAGCAGCCGCACCTGGCCGACCTCCCTCTCCTTGAGGTGGGCGACGGATGGGTCAACCACGTTTTCAGGCTGGGCGGGGAGCACGCCGTGCGCCTGCCCCGGCGGGAAGACGCCGCCGCCCTGATGGCCAAGGAGCAGCAGTGGCTGCCTGCGCTGACCGCCGGACTGCAGACGGACACCTCAACCCCGGTCTACGCGGGTGTGCCGGAGGAGTCTTATCCCTATCCATGGACCGTCAGCGCCTGGTTCGATGGCCTGGACGTCTCCCTGCAGCCGCGGGACCGCAACGAATCCCTGGCCAGACCGCTCGCAGAGTTCCTGAATGCCTTTCACCGGCCGGCACCCCAGGATTACCCGCGCAACCCGGTGGTTGGCGGGCCACTCCTGTCGAGGGACGAAGCGGTCCAGGAGCGCCTTCACGCCGGGATGGTCCCGCGTGCCGCCCGCATCGGGGAACTGTGGGCTGAAGCAGTGCAGCTGCCGGGCTGGAATTCGGTGCCGCTCTGGCTGCATGGGGACCTGCACCCCGCCAACCTGATCGCCAGGGACGGAACGCTCCAGGCCATCATCGATTTCGGGGATCTCACCGCAGGGGACCCGGCAGCAGACCTTGCCGCTGCCTGGCTGGTTTTTGACGCGGCAGGGAGGCGGTCCTTCCGCAGTGCACTGGGAACGCAGTACGACGGCGATCCCTTCGTCTGGCTGCGGGCCCGCGGTTGGGCGCTGTGCGTGGCTTCGAACCTGCTGGCCGGTGCTCAGCGCCATCCGGGCCTGTACCTGGTGGGATCGGAGACTCTCATGGAGATCCTTACCGACGATCTCTCCTGGCTGTAGGGGCCGTGCCAGAATGAGCTATGCCCATCTCCTGGAGACACTCCGTCCGCGTCCAGACTGAAGGCGACGGGCACGTCACAGAGGACAGCTGCGGGTTTTCAGCATCGAGTGCCTGGGTGATCGACGGCGCTACCTCGCTGCTTCCGGAGCTGGACCTGCCCGGGGCGTCCAATCCTTCCTGGTATGCGCGGACACTGGACCTGCTGTTGGCGGAGAGCGCCGTAGCGGTGACTGGCCCGGCAGACACTGGTTCGGCAGCCGGCGGTGTGCTGGCCGAAGCACTCCGCAGGGTGGATAGGGTGGCAGAGGAACAGGCCGGCAGCGAACGCACCCGTTTTCCCAGCGCTGCCCTGGCCCTGGCACAGCTCACCGGGAACGGAGTTGAAGTGCTGGTACTAGCGGACTGCCATGTGGCGGTGGAACTGGAGGATACATCCGTGGTGCATGTGACGAGTGAACCTGCAGACCTTCGGGTCCACCGCGAACGCCCGGCCGATCCGGACCAGGCGCGGGAACTTCTGCGCCGCGACCGGGAGCTGCGCAACACCCCGGGAAGGCTGTGGGTGGCCCGGCGTGAACCGGAAGCGGTACAGCACGCCCATTTGGTGCGGCTGCCTGCGCCGCGCCGGGTGGTGCTGGCATCCGACGGCGCGTGGCGTGCTGTGGACCTGGGCCTGGTGGACAGTCCCTGCAGCTTCCTCCGGGCCGCCTCGACTCCCCTCGGTGCGCAGCAGCTGCTGCTTGAACTGCGCGAGCGGCAGGCGGCAGTAGGGGAAAAAGCCGACGACGCCACCATCCTGACGGTGGTGCCCGGTGCATAAGGCCAAAACTCCGGTCCTTGTTATTGGCGGAGGCATAGCCGGGCTGTCCCTCGCCTCCCGCATCGCCGGGGACACCGGCGTCGTACTCCTTGAAGCCGAGAATGAACTCGGTTACCACACCTCATCACGCTCCGCGCGGCAGCTCATTCCCAGCTACGGGCCGCCGGCTGTGCAGGACCTGACCGTGAGAACGCTGGCCCTGATCCGTGAACTCGAGGCAGACCTTCCCGAACCGATCCTGGTACCGCGGGCCTTTATGCTTGTGGGCACCGAAGAAGACGTGCGTGACCGTGCCAGCGGGCACATGCACCCCGTGACCATCGCGGAGGCAGCGGCACTTGCTCCGGAACTGGGCACCGGAACCTTCGAAGCCGCAGGACTGGACACCACCTCTGTCTCCTGCAACACCGACATCCTGCTGGACTGGCACCGCGCGCGGATCGAATCCTCCGGCGGACGCATCCTCACGGGACGCCGCGTGGACTCTGCCAGCCGGACCGGTGACGGTCTGTGGACCGTCACCGCGGGCGGAGAGTCCTTCACGGCAGAAGTAGTGGTGAATGCTGCAGGAGCCTGGGCCGACCCGGTCGCCGCGCTCTTCGGCGTCCGTGAACGCGGGCTGCAGCCCTACCGCCGGACAGCAGCAATTGTGGAGGCAGGCAACCCGCCTGCCGCAGACGGTCCGATGGTCGCCAGCGCGGAAGACACCTTCTATTACCGGCCGGACCTCGAGGGAGTGCTGATCTCGCCGTCCGAAGCCGTACCCAGTCCCGCTGAGGACGCCCGGCACCGGCCCGAGGACATTGCCGAGCTCATCTCCCTGGTCAATACCCTGACCGGCCTGGAGCTTGGACGCACCGTCCGGGCCTGGACCGGGCTGCGGACTGAGGCAGCGGACGGACTGCCCGTTGTGGGGTTCGACGACGCCGTTCCCGGGTTTTACTGGCTCGCCGGGCAGGGTGGCTACGGCTTCCAAACCTCTTCGGGAATTGCTGAATTTGCCGCTGCCCAGCTGCTCGGCCGGGACCCGGTTTTGGACGTCTCCGGGGCCCTTTCTCCAGCCCGTACGGGACTGTGACGAAAATCTCATCTTAACGGTGTAACGAATCGGTGAAACGGCCTGTGAATGGTCAAAGCAGGACGCACCTAAACCTAGAGTTGTAGGGCAGGGCGGCTCCGGCCATTTTCCCATTCCAGCCCTGCTGTTTGTGCTTTTGAGAGGTTTCGTCAGTGCCAGAAATATTGCCGCCGCAGTTCGCCGGTGTGCAGCAGCGTCCCTTCTACGTCAAAGCCCGTTCCGTGATCACCGCCGTGAGCGTCGTGTGGCTGGTCCTGGCGGTCGCTGGCTATGGTTCGTTTTCCGGCGGCACGACTTCCCTGGCCCTGTCCCTTGCCCTGATGTACGGCACCGGCGTGGCCATCCTGGTGGTCGCTTCAGCCCTGTACCGGCTGGTGAAGCGCTCCGCTGTCCGCCGGACCGAAAATGCCCCGCAGGACCACGCCGCCGCTGTCTTCGTGGACGCAACGCGGTTCGCGGCAGAAGAACTGAAGTTTGCGCTGGCCCCGTCCTGGTCCGGCAGCCGTCCGGCATCAGCCTGGCCGGCGGCGGTGCCGGCCACTGCCGGACTGGACTCTGCTGCTCAGCAGGAGTCCGCTCCGGCTGCGCACAAGCCCCTCAGCAAGCCCGATGTGAGCCGTCCGGCCGCCAAGGCAGCACCCGTTCAGGCCAAGACGGTCAAGCCAGGCGTGAGCCAGCAGGATGGCAAGGCTGCGTCCGTTGAGGCAAAGGCAAACAAGCCGGCCGCCGGCCGTCCGCAAGCCGGCCATCCGACCGTGAGCAAATCTGTGGTGAACAAGAAGGCAGCTGCCAAAAAGAAAAAGGGCAGCAAGCCGCGCCAGATCAAGCCGGGGACTGGTGTCCACCACCAGCGGCCGGCCAAGCAGGCGGAGTCTGGACTGAAGCGGGCGGCTTAGCCGGTCTCACTCTCAGGGAGTTGCCAGCTTGCTGACAGGAGCTTTCCAGACCGCTGTCCTAACGTAGTTAGTACCTCATAAGGGTGCGAGTGATGAATGGATAGCGTAGTGAACTATCCGGCGCCGGCAGACTAGGGTTGTTCCCCCCAACCAACCCACAGTCTGCCGGCGTTCTTCATGTCTGGACTCGTTTTTGTGAAACTTGGGGTTAGCCGGCGTCGAACCCGTTGAACTCACCGGTGGCGGGGGAGTGGCGTTCCTCCACGTTCTCAACGGCTCCGGGCGCCGAAGGTGAACGAACCCATTCCATGAGTCCGTCCAGGGCTGACGGCAAGCCCTCTGCGGTGATTGCCACGGAGCCATCGGCCTGGTTGATGACAGTTCCTGTCAGCCCCAGCTTCAGCGCCTGGCGCATCACCCGGTACCGAAACCCCACGCCCTGAACCAGACCGCTTACACGGGCGGTAACCCGGATCTGGTCCCTGGCGCTGCCTGACGGGCTCTGCGGTGAATTCATGTCCCGAAGCCTAGTGCAGCGGCTCTTCCAGCACACCGTTGGCTGCGTCCAGCAACGCTCCGCCGGCCACCAGCCGGTAGACGGCTTCAATCTCGGGGGCAAGGTAACGGTCGGGGCCAGGCCCCTGCACTACGGAACGCACCGCGGTTCGCACCGCCGTCGAGACCGGAGCGCTGCGCGAAGTGGCCAGACCGCCGTCGCGCATGTCCAGTGCCCGTGCGGAGGTGAGCACCTCCACTGCCAGAACCCGGGCCAGCCCGTCCAGGGCCCGGCGGAGCTTCAATCCCGCTGCCCATCCCATGGAGACGTGGTCTTCCTGCATGGCAGAGGACGGGATTGAATCCACGGAGGCGGGGACGGCCAGCCGCTTGAGTTCCGAGACAATGCCGGCCTGGGTGTACTGCGCAATCATGTGGCCGGAATCAACGCCGGGATCGTCGGCCAGGAAAGCGTTAAGGCCGTGGCTGCGGTTGCGGTCCAGGAACCGGTCTGTGCGCCGTTCGCTCATGGACGCAACGTCCGCAACGGCGATGGCCAGGAAATCCAGGACGTAGCCCACGGGAGCTCCGTGGAAGTTGCCGTTTGACTCCACCCGTCCGTCGACGGTCACAACGGGATTGTCCACAGCGGAGGCACGCTCACAGGCTGCAACATGCTCGGCATGGGCCAGGGTAGACCGGGCCGCCCCGTGAACCTGGGGCGCGCAGCGCAGCGAATAGGCATCCTGGACCCGGGTAAAGGTTCCGGTCTTCTGTTCCTCCACCAGGACTGACCCGTGCAGCACGGCACGGATGTTCGCTGCGGATTCGGCCTGGCCGGGCTGCGGGCGCAGGGCCTGGAGGTCAGCGGCGAAAACTGCGTCGGTTCCCAGGAGTCCTTCAACACTCATGGCTGCCGCAACGTCCGCGATGGTCAGCAGACGGTGCAGGTCCGCGATTGCCATGGTGAGCATTCCCAGCATGCCGTCCGTGCCGTTGATGAGCGCAAGGCCCTCCTTCTCCTGCAGCTCCAGGGGTTCCAGGCCAGCCGACACCAGGGCCTCGGCTGCGTCCTGTTCCCGCCCGTCGGCGTCGCGCACCCGTCCCTCGCCCATCAGGGCCAGGGCACAGTGGGAGAGAGGCGCCAGGTCACCGGAGCAGCCGAGCGAACCGTATTCACCGATGATCGGAGTCACTCCCGCGTTGAGCAGGCCGGCGTAGGCCTGGGCAACCGCGGGACGCACTCCGGTCCGCCCTGTCGCAAGGGTTGCCAGGCGGCCGAGCATCAGCGCACGGACTACCTCGCGGTCTACTTCCTGTCCGGACGACGCCGCGTGGCTGCGGACCAGGGACCGCTGGAGTGCAGTCCGCTGGCTGGCGGGAATCTGTTTGGTGGCCAGTGCCCCGAAGCCCGTGGAGACGCCATAGTGGGGTTTTGAATCAGCGGCCAGTGACTCGATGACGGACCGGGATGACTCCATCGCTGCCAGAACTTCGGAGGTGAGGGCGACCGGAGCGTTCTGCCGGGCGACGGCAAGGACGGCTTCCGGGTCCAGTGGCCCGGTGCCGATGTTCACGGTCAGGGCTGTCCCCGGAGCGGAATCCTGAGAAAAAAGAACCAAGACATCTTCCTGTCTGTTCGCTGCCGACGCTCAGCGTCGTACGCTGAAATGCCGCACAGTGGTATTGGCATTTCAATCAGTGAAATGCACTTGGCGGTTAACCGCAAGTGCGGGGCCAGCGGCCCGGGAACTCGATCAGGCACAATAGGCACATGCCCTCCGCCTCTGCTGACTCCGTGCCCGACGCCGGGACGCGGCGCAGGCTCAAAGTCGAAATCCTGATCGTACTGGGACTGTCCCTGGGGCAGTCGGGCGTGTACGCCGTCGTGCGCCTCTTGGACAAGATGACACAGGGGCCGCTGCAGGGACAGACCACCACGCTTAACCCGGTGCTGAATGACAGCCCGCTCTTTGACCTCGTCTACCAGCTGCTGGGCATCTTCTTCTCGCTGGTCCCGGTGGCGCTGGTCCTGTTTCTGCTGACCGAACCGGGGCGCTCAGCGTTCCGGCGGATCGGCTTCACCTTCTCCCGGCCGTTGCTGGACTTTGGGCTCGGCTTCGCACTCGCGGCCGTCATCGGCGTCGGGACATTGGGCGTTTACGCCGCAGGACGGGCAATGGGCATCACCACGGCCATCGTCCCGGCGGCCCTGGACACGTACTGGTGGACCCTTCCGGTCCTGGTGTTGTCCGCGATGCGCCATGCGGTCCTCGAAGAGGTCATTGTGGTCGGATACCTGTTCACCCGGCTGCGCGCGCTGGGATGGTCCGTACCCGCCATGATTCTGACCAGCGCCCTGATCCGGGCCAGCTACCACCTGTACCAGGGCATCGGTCCCGGGATTGGCAATTTCCTGATGGGACTGCTCTTCGGGTACGCCTACTACAAAACCAAGCGCGTGATGCCTTTGGTCATCGCCCATGCGCTAGTTGATATTGCAGGATTTGTCGGGTTCGCGCTCTTCGGATCCGCCATTGGAATTGGAGACTAACCCCTACATGCCATTGCTGACACCCTGGGGCGAAGCCCTGGACCCGGAGAACGTGCTGCCCGAATACCCGCGGCCCCAGCTGGTTCGTAGCGGCTGGACCAACCTCAACGGTTACTGGGACTACGCCTTCACCTCCGCTTCCCGGACCGCTGAGCCGGAGGACTGGGACGGAAAGATCCTGGTGCCGTTCTCGCCCGAGGCGTCGCTCTCCGGCGTCGAACGCCAGCTCCAGCCGGGCGATGCCCTCTGGTACCGGCGGACGTTCGCCCTCCCGGACGGACCGGGGGAACGGGTCATGCTGCATTTCGGGGCGGTTGACCAGAGCTGCGCGGTCTACGTTAACGGGCAGGAAGCAGGAACGCACGACGGCGGCTACCTCCCCTTCGCCTTCGATGTCACCGGCCTGCTGGGGGCAGGTCAGCAGGAGCTTGTGGTGCGGGTGCTGGACGGCACTGACACCAACGGGGCTTCCCGCGGCAAACAGAAGCTGGAACGCGGAGGCATCTGGTACACGGCGCAGTCAGGCATCTGGCAGACCGTGTGGCTGGAGAAGGTCCCGCAGACCTGGATCCGCGACGTGGTGATCACGCCGCTGGACTCCCTTGACGGCGTCGAAATCACTGTGGTTGCAGGCGGTAGTGCCCGGGAAGCTGGTGCCGTGGACGGTGCCGACGTCGAGTCTGGCGCCGCGGACGGCGGTGCGTTCGACTCTGACAAAGCGGTCCGCGACCTGCCTGCCCAAGTGACGGTCTATGCCGACGGGGTCGCTGTGGCAGCGGCCGCGTACATTCCCGGGGAACCCATACGGCTGGCCCTGCCGGACCCTCGGCTGTGGAGTCCGGAGGATCCATTCCTGTACGACGTACGGGTCCGACTGGGCACCGACGAGGTTCAGTCATACTTCGGCCTGCGGACGTTTGGGACCGGACCTGATTCGGCCGGGCACCAGCGGTTGCTGCTGAACGGCAAGCCATACCTGCACGCCGGCCTGCTGGACCAGGGCTATTGGCCCGACGGCCTCTATACGCCGCCGTCGGACGAGGCAATGGTGTTCGACATCCAGACTGCCAAGGACCTGGGCTTCAGCATGCTGCGAAAGCACATCAAGATCGAGCCGCTGCGCTGGTACCACCACTGTGACCGGATCGGCATGCTTGTCTGGCAGGACATGGTCAATGGCGGAATGGGCGAAGGCCGGGCCCCGGAACCGGTGCCCTTGCCCGGCAGAGGGAGCCGCAGCGATCGGCGGTATGTGAGGTTCGGGCGCAGCGACCCCGCCGGACGTGCTGCGTTCCGCAGGGAGATGGGCAGCGCCGTCGAACTGCTGAGGAGTGTTCCCAGCATCGCCGTCTGGGTTCCGTTCAACGAGGGCTGGGGGCAGTTCGACGCAGCGGACATTGCTGCGGAGCTGCGCGCGCTCGACCCCACCCGGAGCATAGACCATGCCAGCGGCTGGCACGACCAGGGTGCCGGCGACGCGAAGAGCCTGCACGTCTACGCCGTCCCGTTCCGCATCCGGCGGCGCTGGCAGCGTGATCCCCGGGCGATTGTGCTCTCCGAATACGGCGGTTTCAGTCTTCCTGTGGAGGGACACACCTGGAACAACAAGGTGTTCGGATACGGCAAGACCCTGCACAGCAGCGCCGAACTCGAACGGGCATACACCGCGCTGCACCGCACCCAGATCGAGCCTGCCTTGCAGCAGGGACTGGCTGCGACCGTGTACACCCAGCTCACCGACGTCGAGGACGAGGTCAACGGCCTGCTGACCTATGACCGCCGTGTCTTGAAGCTCGACGCCAATGTGGTGCGTGCCGTCAACGCCGACCTGGTGCGTGCTTTCTCCGGAAATTGAAAGGGTCGCGGCCTCATAGGCGCAACCGCGTAGCGGCAGGTTAGAGAGGACACTGTCATGCTGACCGGCGTGCGCCGGGCGGTGGCGAGGTTGTTCCAAGTTTGCCCAATCTTCGTGAGCGCGGGAGTCCTGCCCGAATCAGCAACTGTGCGAGTCCCTCGGGATGATCTGGCGGTCGGCTGGCCTCAACCCACATCCAGCGCACGAATCGAACGCCGGTAGCCCGGATAGCGTCCTCGCGTCGTTTCTCCTTTACGAGTGCCTGTTGGGTGTGCAGTATCCCGCCGTTTACCGAAGAACCATACTTGACGGCGCCGTCGAATTCCCCAACCAGATTTTGCTCCTCCCAGAAGAAATCCGTTCGGCCAAGCAGCTGTCCTCCAGACGAACGAAACTCACGCTGCAGGTCTGGTGGGGGAAAACCATAGCGATGCAGCAACGCCCGTGAATAGGACTCACCGGGCGATTCGGAGCGGGCATCCGCGAAGTCGATGACACGCCGGGCACGGGCACGTTTGGTGTGGGTGCGCAGCCCCTGTGCGAGGTCCCGCAGGGCAGTCCTCTCCAGGGGCGGCAATCCCTGGCAGTGGTCCGGACGGAGAACATGGTCCATAGCTGGAACGGCGTGTTCAAAGGGCAGATACGCAGCCATGTCCAGTGCTGTCTGGGCCCTGCCCGTGACGGCTATGCCGTCGATGGATGCGACCGGCTCCAGCAGCTCACGCTCAGCCCACCGAAGGTCTCCGCGGCTGCGTCCGTGTGTATCGGCTGGTGCAAGGAACATGACTTCCGGTGATGGTCCAACGGTGGGGATGCCCCAGATCGTTGCCGCTGATTGCTGTATGAGGACCCGCTGGGATTGTCCGGTCTGAGCAGCTGCGGCCAGCCGGACTCGTTCACGTTCCCAGGGCGCCAGGCTTCGCCAGTCGGATGCCGGGACATAAACGCCCTGTCGTAGGCGTACCAGCTCGCCGGAAGTGCATCTGCGTGCGAGGGTACGGCGGCACGTTCCGTCCAGATCCGCCTCGGCTGCAAACAAGAAGTTCAACGACATGCGCCAACCATGCTGCTCTTCTAGCTGGGTGTGGTCTTGGAAAGGTCGATCTGTGGAAAACGAAGCCGTGGGGAAACGGTGGAGTCGGTGGGCGGAAGCGAAGGCCGGGTCGTAACGAAAACCCTGCAGTTTGGGACATGCCTGCCAGTTTGGGACTTTCCTGACGCCGCGCCGCGCAGGAAAGTCCCAAACTGGCAGGGAAAGTCTCAAAGCGGAGGGAAACGCACTGATCACGTGTCCCGTGGTGCAGGGAAGTCCCGCAGTGCAGGGATCTGCTTGCATGTCATGTCTGAACCAGCGAGAAAGTCTCAAAGCGGAGGGTATTTGCTGGCCGCTGAGCCCGAAACAGTCGGGAAGTCACAAGGCAGCGGGTATTTGATGACCGTTGAGTCGAAACGGCAGGCTAAAGCCTCAGAACGGAAGAACGTCTTTTTGCACGGAAAACCCGCGGAAAATACGTCCCAATGCCCGGCACTCTGAAACAGTTCGGGGAGACCGTAGACCGGCTGTGTGTTGAGGGGTCCTCGAATTCGGGGGATTGCGGGCTGCATCCACGAAACGGTCTCGCATCGAAAACCCTCCACATTGGGACTTGCCCGCCAGTTTGGGACTTTCCTGCCGCGGCGCTGCGCAGGGTTGTCCCAAACAGGCAGAGTTGTCCCGAAGCGGAGCGAAATTGTGCCAGGGGTGTCCCAAAATCGCAGGGATGTCCCGAAGCGGAGAGAAATCGGCAAGCACCTCACCCATGCTGAAAACGCTCCAGTTTGGGAAAAATCGTCCCCGGCGTACCGGAGCGATTGTCACAAACCGGAGCGAATCAACCCAGAACTAGATCTCGACGAGACCCTTCTCCGTAGCGAAGGTGACAGACATGATGCCCGGGGTGCCCTTGGGGGAGACCCAGGTGACGTCCACGGATTCCAGCGGCTTCTCAACCGGCATACCCAGCCACTCGGTCACACGTTCGGCAGAGCCGGCGATCGTGAGCGACTCAAGGGAGACGGTTCCAGCGAAGGCACGGGACGGATGCAGGTCGGCCTTATCCTCATCCCAGCGGAGCATATACGGAACCTGCGGGTCTGCAATCAGTCCGTTGATGCCGATCTGGCGCCAGGTAAGTTCCTGGCCGTCGGGGAACTTGCGGTTGCCCGGAACGGAAGAGCGGCCAAGGCGTTCTTCGAAGGGAGCCAGGTCTTCCACGGCAACACACCAGCCCATCCAGCCGCCGCCGGCTTCAGAGCGTGCGCGCACGGCCTGCCCAAACGGAGCCTTGTCCGAGGCCGGATGGTTCAGTACCTCAACAACCTCAAGGTACTGGTGGTTGGCAAGGGGAATGATCATGTTGCGGGTGCCAAAGCGCGGGTGCACCCCGCCCTTGACGAAGTCGGTTTGAAGGGCAGCAGCAATGCGTTCCGTGGTGGCCAGCAGGCCGTCGGATTCGCAGGCATAAGAGACGTGATCCAGGCGCATGCGAACATCTTGGCACGTTGTGACCTGTGTCTCGACTAAGGCAAGCCTAAGCCGGGTAACACGTCTTTTTCATGCTGCGTCATATGGGTTGCGCAACTGCTGGGGGGTTGGTTCTATGGGTACAGGTCATGAGTGCCAGCAGATAGCCCCGGCTTGCTGGCCGGCAACCCTCCAACCGCGGTGGGGTGCCCCGGGTGAAGACCTGGCCGTACGCAAACAGGCGTACCGGCAAGCGCGGGCCACACGTGTCGCTTCGGTGTACTCCGAACCACACCCGGTGGGGCCCCTGGTCATAAAGGGAGCACAATGTCTGCCAACTGGTCCTTCGAAACCCGCCAGATCCATGCAGGTCAAGAGCCCGACGCCGTTACCGGCGCGCGCGCCCTGCCCATCTACCAAACCTCCTCCTTCGTCTTTCCCAGCGCCGAAGCGGCAGCAAACCGGTTCGCACTGGCTGAGCTGGAACCGATCTACACCCGGATTGGCAACCCCACCCAGGAAGCGGTGGAGAACCGTATCGCGTCCCTGGAAGGCGGACTCGGAGCGCTCCTCCTCGCCTCGGGCCAGGCGGCCGAAACCTACGCGATCCTCAACCTGGCGCAGGCCGGGGACCACGTTGTGGCCAGCCCCAGCCTCTACGGCGGCACCTACAACCTCTTCAAGCACACGTTCAAGAAGTTCGGAATCGACGTCACCTTCGTCGCCAACCCGGACAACCTGGACCAGTGGCGGGAAGCGGCCCGTCCCAACACCAAGGCGTTCTTCGGGGAAGTTGTTTCCAACCCCCGCCAGGACGTGCTGGACATTGAGGGGATCTCCGCCGTCGCGCATGAGGCAGGTATCCCGCTGATCGTGGACAGCACCCTGTCCACGCCGTACCTCATCCGGCCCATCGAATGGGGAGCGGACATCGTGGTGCATTCGGCGACCAAGTACCTGGGCGGGCACGGCACGGTAATCGCCGGCGCAATTGTGGACTCGGGCAACTTCGACTTCGGTGCGGATCCGGAGAAGTTCCCAGGCTTCAACACCCCGGACGAGAGCTACAACGGCCTGGTTTACGCCCGCGATCTTGGGGCCAACGGCGTGCTGGGCGCGAACCTGGCCTACATCCTCAAGGCACGCGTGCAGCTGCTGCGGGATCTTGGCTCCGCGCTGTCCCCGTTCAACGCCTTCCTCCTGGCACAGGGCCTGGAAACGCTGAGCCTGCGCATGGAGCGGCACGTTGAAAACGCCGCCGCCGTCGCACAGTGGCTGGAAGCGCACGACGACGTCATCTCAGTTGCGTACGCAGGCCTTGAGTCGAGCCCGTGGTACGAACGCGGCCGGAAATACGGCCCCCGCGGAACCGGAGCGATCGTGTCCTTCGAGATCGAGGGAGGTGTGGAAGCCGGTAAACGCTTCGTCGATGCGCTGGAGCTGCACTCCCACGTGGCGAACGTGGGAGACGTGCGCTCCCTGGTGATCCACCCGGCGTCGACCACTCACAGCCAGCTTGGCGCCGAGGCGCAGGCAGCAGCGGGCGTGAGCCCTGGACTGGTGCGTCTCTCGGTGGGACTTGAGCACATTGATGACATCATCGCGGACCTCGACGCCGGTTTCCGCGCAGCCAAGGGAGCATGAAGTACAGCGTGACCACCTATCCGCCGGCACCGCAGCACTCCGTCCGCACACTCGACGGGGTGCTGCAGTATGCCCCAATCGGTGACCTTGAACTGGAAACGGGAGGGGTGCTCCCGGACGTGGTCCTTGGCTACGAGACCTGGGGGACGCTGAACAGTGACGCGTCCAACGCCGTCCTGATTCCGCATGCCCTGACCGGCAGCACCCACGTAGCGCAGGGCAGCACGGACGAGCCCGGCTGGTGGGACGGGCTGGTGGGCCCGGGCAGGACCATCGACACCAACAGGTTCTACGTTGTCTCCATCAACATGGTCGGCGGCTGCTACGGGTCCACGGGCCCGGCGTCGGCGGACCCGGAAGGACTTCCGTGGGGATCCCGCTTCCCGTTCGTGACAATCCGGGATTCCGTGCACGCCGAAGCGCGCCTGGCCGACCAGTTGGGAATCCGCCGCTGGCATACGGTCCTGGGAGGATCCCTGGGCGGTGCACGGGCACTTGAATGGGCCGTCACGGAGCCGGAGCGGGTGGCCCGGTGCGCAGTGATAGCCGCGACGGCGGCAAGCACCGGTGAGCAGATTGCCTTTGCCCAGGCCCAGGTGGCAGCCATCCGGCTGGACCCGGATTACAACGGCGGGGACTACTACAACGGCCGTGCCCCGCTGGCCGGACTGGGCCTGGCCCGGCGGATTGCGCACATCACCTACCGCTCCGAGGCCGAGCTGCAGTACCGCTTCGGGAGGACGCCGCAGCCGGGGGAGGACCCGCTGGGGGCGGCACTGCCGGCGGAACGCGGGCGTTACCAGGTGGAGAGCTATCTGGATCATCAGGGTCAGAAGCTGGCCAGCCGGTTCGACGCGAACAGCTACGTCATCCTCACCGAGGCGCTGATGAGCCACGACGTCGCCCGCGGGCGCGGCAGCCTTACCGAAGCGCTCGCGGCTACTGAGTCACAGTTCCTGGTAGCTGCGGTGGATTCGGACCGGCTGTATTTCCCCGAGCAGTCCTTTGAACTGGCGGCGGCACTGCCCGGGGATAACAGCGTGCACCTCATCAGCGCCCCGATCGGCCATGACGGATTCCTAACTGATGTGCTGCAGCTCAGGGAAGTTTTGGAGCAGGACTTCTTCGCCTAGGAACTGCGCCGCACCATAAGTGGATGAACGGTACGGCACGGACCCGGCCGGCCCCGGCCGGAAGCCGGCACGGCGTCAGCTTCCTGTGGGCAGCCTGCATCCTGGGGCTCGTCCACGCGGGGTTCAGTGTGTACTGGGCCGTGGGCGGGGAGTGGCTGCTGGCTACGGTGGGACGGTTCGCCGTGCAGGCTGCCGAAGAAACCCCGGCGCAGTCCGCGCTGGTGCTGGGCGCAGCCGCACTGTCCAAGGCCGCGGCAGCAGTTATTCCACTGGCCGCCGCGTACGGCAGGTTTCCCTTTCCTCGCCTCGTCCGTGCCCTGAGCTGGGCAGGTGGAGCCGGACTGATTCTCTACGGCGGGGTGAACACGGCAGCCGCCTCGGCAGTGCTGGCAGGCTGGATCCCGGCAGGGCCCAACGCCGATATCGAGGGGCTGAGAGGCCACGCCTTACTGTGGGACCCGCTGTTCCTGGCCTGGGGAGCTTCACTGCTGGCCTACTTGTGGCTATCGAGGCGGCACCCGCAGCGGCCCGGCCCGGGGCACGCAGGCCCGGCCCATGAGAACCCCGGAGCAGGCTAGTCCTGGCTGGCCGGCGCTGCCCCCGCAGCTTCAGTGCCGGCGGCCTCGGAGGAGCCCTGCGGCATCCGGGTGCCAAAGAACGGTCCCGCGTCCGGGCGCTTGGGGGAAATGCCGTCCCCTGAAGAGCGGCGGCGCACCCGGCGCACCACCCATGGGACCAGGTACTCGCGGGCCCAGACCAGGTCTTCGGAACGCGCCGTCCGCCACTTCTTGGGCGGCAGCTCCTTGACCCGGGCAGGTTCCAGCGTGTGCGGCACGCCCAGCGTCTCCAGCACCATCGCGGCGATGGTCTGGTGCCCCAGGGGAGAGAAATGCAGCCGGTCGGGAGCCCACATCTGCGGATCACCCAGCTCCCGCAGCGCCCACATGTCAGCAATGACGGCGTCGTGCCGGACGGCAACCGTACGGAGGTTCTCGTTGTAGATGGCGACGCGGCCGCGGACGCTTCCCAGAACTGGCGTGGCGCCAATGTCAGGGCCGGTGAAAAGCACTACGGTGGCTCCGGTTTCCCGCAGCCGGGCGATGGTGGAGTCCATGGTTTCGGCGAGCCGGTCCGGGTCCCCTCCGGGACGGATGACGTCGTTGCCGCCGGCGCAGATGGTCACCAGATCCGGCTTCAAATCGATGGCCGGCTGAAGCTGTTCGGCAACAATCTGGTTGAGCAGCCGTCCGCGGATGGCGAGGTTGGCGTAAGCGAAGTCGGGATGGCCGGCTGCGAGTTCCTCCGCCAGCCGGTCGGCCCAGCCGCGGTTCCCTCCGGGACTCTCCGGGCTCGGGTCGCCGATCCCTTCCGTAAAAGAGTCCCCGATCGCGACGTACCGGTTGAACGGATGAGCCTGAGGCGAGGGGTGCCCTGCGGGCTCAGGAATCGGTTGCTCGGTGGGGACTGGCTGCACATTTTCGGTCACCAGACCATACTTGCCGGTCAGCGCCTGGCTACGCGACCGTAGGTTGCCCGGACTGCATGCCAGAATGGCATTTATGACTGAAATCTCTCCCTGGAACCCTGTTGTGCTGTTTTCAAAGCCCGAGGAGGAGCGGGCAGGGACCCCGCTGCTGGTCCTTTTCCACGGCTACCTGGCCAACGAGGAAGACCTTATGGGCCTGGCGGGGCACCTGCCGGAGGAATTCACCATCGCTTCCGTCCGTGCGCCGCAGGCATTGGGGCCGGGCTATTCCTGGTTCCCGCTGATGCACGAGCCGGACTACTCCGTGGACCGTGTGGTTTCGGCTGTCCAGGACGTCTCCGACTGGCTGGACGGAATGCGGGAACAGCACAGCAGTGTGTCCCTGCTGGGATTCTCCATGGGCATGGCGGTGGCCAGCACGCTGCTGCGGCACCGCCCCGAAGAGTTCGCCGCCGTCGTTGGTCTTTCAGGGTTTGTAGTGCCGGCCGAAGGCAACGGGTTCTTCCATGACGAGGAACTTGCCGCCCTGAAAGTGCCGTTCTTCTGGGGCCGGGACCAGGCCGACCCGGTCATTGACGCCGAGCGCATCGAGTACACCCACGCCTGGCTGAACGGCCACACCAAGCTCACGAAGGTGCTTTACGCCGGCATGGGCCACGGCATCAACATGCAGGAACTCGGACACGTGCGCGAGTTCCTTACACACACGGTCCTCGGCTCCCGGTAAGGAGTCAGCCGCCTGAGACGATCCGGATGGCCTGGCTGTTCACCTCGATGGTGTCGCCGGAGTGGAGCTGCCGGCCGCGGCGTTCCTCGATCTCGCCATTGACCTTCACCATCCCGTTCTCGATCAGTTCCTTGGCCTCAATGCCGTCCTCGGCAAGGTTGGCAAGTTTCAGTGCCTGGCCAAGGCGGATCATGTCATCGCGGATGGGCAGGTCCTGGGATTCGGTTGAGCTCATGGGACTATTCTGCCGGACAAAGCGCACGACGCCGGCACAGGCCCGGGTGCCTGCCGCACCCGGGTGCCGGTCAGGGCGGCACGGCAGCGGACAGGTTTGAGGAAGAATGCGTGCCCGGTTGTACTGTGAGACGGTGTCCCAGCCTGCCCGCCTTCCTGCCGCCGTCGGACTTCCAGTTGCCCTTGCCGCGGGGATAGCCATCCCTGCCCAGTCCCGGATCAACGGAGCGCTGGGCACCGCACTGGATGATTCCCTTGCTGCGGCACTGGTGAGTTTCGGCGTGGGCCTGGCCGTGATGATCCTGGTCAGCGCTGTGCTGCCAAGGGGCCGGGCGGGCTTCGCACAGATCCTGCCCGCCCTGCGTGAACGGCGGTTCCCGCGGGTCTACATTGTGGCTGGCGTGATCGGCGCCTGGTTCGTGCTGACCCAGACCATGACCATTGCCCTGCTTGGCGTCGCGGTGTTCACCGTCGCCACGGTCGCCGGCCAGACCCTCACCGGGCTGGTGGTGGACCGGATGGGTATTGGTCCCGGCGGTAAAAAGACGCTCACCCTTATGCGGGTGGTCGGCGCGGTCCTGACAATCGCCGCCGTCGCGTGGGCCGTCAGCCCAAAGCTCACCGATACCGGCGGAACGGGGGACTGGCTCCTGGCCGTGCTGCTGCCGCTGAGCGCCGGCATGGCCATGAGTTTCCAGCAGGCCATGAACGGCACCACGGGGATGCACTACGGCACACCCATCACCGCGACTCTGCTGAACTTTGTGTCCGGCTTCGCTGCACTGCTGGTTCTCTGGCTTATCAAGGTAGCCGTAGCCGGATTCGGCAACCCCCTGCCGGACACCTGGTGGTACTACCTCGGCGGGCCCATGGGGTGCATCTTCATTGGCGTCAGCGCCATGCTGGTCAAATCGCTCGGCGTCCTGCTGACCAGCCTGGGGCTCATTGGCGGGCAGCTGATCGGCTCCCTGCTGCTGGACATCTTCGTGCCGGCACCGGGATCAGTGGTGGTGGCCGCCACCGTGCTCGGTACCGCGCTCACACTGGCAGCGATTGTCGTCGCGACCCTTCCCTGGAACATGCCCGGTGTCCGTCTCGGCACGGGGCGCAGGCGGCCGCGAGCGCGCCGGTAGCAGCCTTTCGCTGCCGTGACCTTAAGCTGGTATCTATAGGTTTTGCCCTCCGCCATGCCCCGCGCACTTCCGCGCGGGAGGCTGAGCGGGTAAGGGATCAGAAGCGGACCGCACCCAGCGGCCTGCGCGAGAAGAAAGAACGGCGGTACCATTCCATGGCTTCGACCAAATCCAAACTGGATCCGATCATCTCCCTGGCTAAGCGCAGGGGCTTCGTCTTCCAGTCGGGTGAGATCTACGGTGGTTCGCGTTCCGCCTGGGATTACGGGCCCCTCGGCGTCGAGCTGAAGGAAAACATCAAGAAGCAGTGGTGGCAGTCCATGGTCCGCGGCCGCGACGACGTCGTAGGCCTGGATTCCGCGGTTATCCTCCCGCGCGCCGTCTGGGAAGCCTCCGGCCACGTTGAGGTCTTCTCCGACCCGCTGGTTGAGTGCCTGAGCTGCCACAAGCGCTACCGCGCTGACCACCTCGAAGAGGAATACGAAGAGAAGAAGGGCCGCGCACCGGACAACGGCCTGGCGGACATCGCCTGCGCCAACTGCGGCACCAAGGGCCAGTGGACGGAGCCGCAGGAATTCTCCGGCCTGCTCAAGACCTTCCTGGGCCCGGTGGCCAGTGAAGAAGGCATGCACTACCTGCGTCCGGAAACGGCCCAGGGCATCTTCGTGAACTTCAACAACGTGCTCACCACCTCCCGCAAGAAGCCGCCGTTCGGGATCGGCCAGATCGGCAAGAGCTTCCGCAACGAGATCACCCCGGGCAACTTCATCTTCCGTACCCGCGAGTTCGAGCAGATGGAGATGGAATTCTTCGTCGAGCCCGGCACGGATGAGGAATGGCACAAGTACTGGATCGAAACCCGGAAGAACTGGTACACGGACCTGGGCATCGACCCGGAGAACCTGCGCCTGTTCGAGCACCCGCTGGAGAAGCTCAGCCACTACTCCAAGGGCACTACGGACATTGAATACCGCTTCGGTTTCCAGGGCTCGGAATGGGGCGAGCTGGAAGGCATCGCCAACCGCACCGACTTTGACCTTGGCACCCACTCGAAGCACTCCGGCACTGACCTGAGCTACTTCAATCAGGCCACCAACGAGCGCTTCACGCCGTACGTCATTGAGCCCGCCGCCGGCCTGACCCGTTCCTTCATGGCGTTCCTGGTGGACGCCTACACCGAGGACGAGGCACCGAACGCGAAGGGCGGCGTGGACAAGCGCACCGTCCTGCGCCTGGATCCGCGCCTGGCCCCGGTCAAGGCTGCTGTGCTTCCGCTGAGCCGCAACGAAGACCTGTCCCCGAAGGCGAAGGAACTGGCCGCCCAGCTGCGCCGGAACTGGAACATCGACTTCGACGACGCCGGTGCCATTGGCCGCCGCTACCGCCGCCAGGACGAGATCGGTACCCCGTTCTGCATCACCGTGGACTTCGACACGCTCGAAGACCAGGCCGTAACCGTCCGCGAGCGGGACACCATGGCCCAGGAGCGCGTGAGCCTGGACAAGGTTGAGGGTTACCTCGCCGAACGGCTGATCGGCGCGTAATGGCGATCTCCTTCCGTGAATGGCGCGAGGACGACGACCTGGCGCTGATCCAGCTTTGGGGCGACCCCGAGACCGGTGAAGCCGCGCACTTCCGTTCTGTCCTGCGGCCGTCGGCCAACGAGCCGTGGAGCCGCTGCATCGTGGCGGAGGACGACGGCGTGCCGGTGGCTGCAGGGGTGGTCTACGAGACCAGCCTGCACCCGGACCGGCTGTGGGTGTACATCGAGGTAGCCCGGGAGAACCGGCGTGCCGGCCTCGGGTCCACCCTCCTGGGCATGCTGCGCAAGGAAGCCGAGAGTGCGCCGTCGGGCGTCACGAAGCTCCGTGCCAAGGTATCTCCGGATACCCCGGGTGCGGCGTTTGCTGCCGCCGCCGGGATGGAGCCCATCCAGCGTTCCCGCGCGGTGATCGTTGAACCGGGCAAGATCAAGCTGCCCGTCTTCGAGGACCACGGTCCGCAGCTGGAAGAAGCGGCGACCGGATCGGTGGAACTGACCCGCGCCGTCGCTGACTTCTACAACGCCGTCCATGACTGGGACCGGGCGGACATGGGAATCGGCCGTGCCCAGCAGATGCTGCTGCAGGAGGCCACCGGCGCGTCCGGTGCCGTGGTGCTGCGGGACAAGCCCAAGCATGAAGGCGGGAAGATCGCGGCTTTCGCCGTGAGCTACACCTCTGAGCGCACCGACGCCCCGGCGGACGTGCTGCTGGGCTGGGATACCGGGCTGGAGGAATCCGAGGCGGAAGCCGCAGTGGCCTCACTGCTGGCCATGCTCGCCTACCAGTACCCGGTGCAGCTGGAGGTCGATGACTCGATGACAGCTCTGGTTCGTGTCCTGGAGCCGCTCCTGGCCGCCGGCGCCGCACGGCAGGACGGTGCGGACACGCTGATCGTCAGCAGCTGATTCGTCCTTTATTTAACAACGACGGCGCCGGATCCCGCCCAGGGGTCCGGCGCCGTCGTTGTTTCTTGGGTGTTCTCAGGCAGTCAGCTGTCCGGAGAGTGTGAACAGCACCGAGTCGGCCACTTCCCCCAGGCTGCGCTCCGGAGCGAAGACGAGCCACTCGATGCCGCCCACCAGTACGGCGCCAAAGACGGTGCCAGCCATCAGTTCAGCATCCGGGCGTTCCGGGTGGGTCTGCCTGATCACTGCCACAAACTCGGCCAGCGCCTCCCGGCGGACCAGCTGGAGCGGGGTTTGCCAGGACCGGTCCGTCCGGAAGATCTCGGCCGCGATGAGCTTGGCCAGGGGCTGGTTCCCGGAAATCACCTCGAGCATGGCGGTAATCATTGAACTCAGGGCAGGAGCACCGGACCTGCCCTCGCGGGCCTGCCGCAGTGTCTCCGCCAGAGCGCCCACTCCGTCCAGGAGCAGCTGTTCAAAGAGCTTGTCCTTGGAAGAGAAGTTGTAATAGACGCTTCCCTTGGCGACGCCGGCGCGCACGGCAACGTCTTCCATGGTGGTGCCCGTTATCCCGTTCAGCGACGCCAGCTCCAGGGCGGCATCCAGAATCGACCGTTTGGTGCCTGATACCCGTGGCATGCAATGAGTCCTTTGTTTCTCCGGTGGTTCCCTTCGATCTTAGAGGTGCAGCTCAGGATGCAGGCGCTTGATCGTCCACATGCGCTGCCGGCCAGCGCTCAGCGAGCTCACCGCTACGCACATGGCAGTAAGGATGCCCAGGAACGCCACGGCGATCCACATACGGGCATCAACTCCGCCCGTAATCAGCGCACGAAGTCCGTTGACCACGTAGGTTGCGGGCATAAACGGGTGCAGGGCCTGGAAGAAGGCCGGTGTGGTTTCCACCGGGTACGTACCGCCGGAGGAGCTGAGCTGCAGCATCAGCAGCACCAGCGAGACCACACGTCCTGCTGCTGTGCCCAGCACGATGATGAGCATTTGCTGCAGCGCCAGGAACGCAACGGTGGTCAGGTACAGGAAGGCACCCGTGCCCAGCAGGTAGGCGGGATGGATCTCAAGGCCCCAGACCATCACGGCCATCATGATCAGTACCTGGCCCAGGCCAATGGCCAGGGCAGGGATGAGCCCGGTTGCCGCTGCCCGGAATCCGGAGACACCGGCAGCCAGTGCCCGGGTGGGAAGTGCGCGGAGGAGCAGCCAGGTAATCAGTGCGCCCACGAAGGTGGCCAGGGCCAGGAAGAAGGGCGCAAAGCCTTCGCCGAAGCTGTCCGCCTGGGTAGCGAAACCGGCGTCCAGTTCAACTGGATCAGCAGCTACTGCGGCTTTGGCATCGATGAGTGAGCCGTCATCCTGGGGGAGGGCGCTGCCTCCGTCAGCCAGTGCATCGGCAAGGGTGTGGCTGCCTGCCGACAGTTCGCCGGCGCCCTCGGAGAGCGAGGTGCCGCCGTCAACCAGTTTTCCGGCTCCGTCCGCCAGGTCGGTGGTGCCTCCGCTGAGGGTGGCTGCGCCCGCGTTCAGTTCAGCGGCGCCCCGGGCTGCTGCCTGCGCGCCGTCGTCCACCTGGGAAGCGCCCGCAGTGAGGTCCGCCGCACCCGCGGACAGCGCCGCAGCGCCGTCGGCTGCGGACTGTGCGCCTGCGGAGACCTGGGCGGCTCCGGCGGCGAGGTCTGAGCTGCCGGCTGCCAGCCTTCCGGCGCCGTCGGCGGCCTGTCCAATGCCGGCCTGCAGTGATTCGGTGCCGGAGGCGACCTGCTGTGCGCCCTCGGCCAGCGGCATCAGCTGGGCCAGCAGTGCGTTGTCAGGATCCTGTGCGGCCAGTCCGGCGACGAGCTGATCGAGTCCGGAGGAGACCTGGGCCGCACCCGTGTTCAGCTGACCGGCCTGCGGGACGGCGTCTCCGAGTTTGCCCGAAAGCGCGGAAAGGCTGGTGTCCAGCGTCTGTGCGCCCGAGGCCACATCGGCAGCGCCGTCGGACAGGGTGGCTGTGCCGGCCGAGAGGGACTGTGCCCCCGCAGACAGGTTGCTGCTTCCGGCGGAGAGGGCTGCGGTGCCGGAGGACAGGTCGGTCAGTCCGGCTGCCAGCGTGCCTGCTCCGGCAGAAAGCCTGAAGGCTCCGTCCTGCAGGGTAACCGTGCCGTCGGCCAGGCTGCCCAGACCTGCGGTCAGCTCTCCCGCTCCGGTGACGGCGGAGTCGATTCCTTCGCTCAGTTCACCGGCGCCGGCGGCGGCGTCGCGGAGGCCGGAACCGGCGTCGTTCAGGCCCACAAGAAGCGTGGAGGCAACCTGATTGCCCAGCTGGGAGGAAACAGCGGCCTGCACCTGTGCCATTGCCTGCTTGCCGAGCACGCCGGCCAGGAAGTTGTTGGAGTCGTTGTAGTCGACCTTGAGTTTTGCCGCCACCGGGTTGTCCGTGCCCACGGACACGGCGCTGGCGGAGAAATCCTCCGGGATGGTCAGCGAGAGGTAGTACGTGCCGTCGGAGACTCCGGCGGCAGCATCGGCAGCGTTCGTTGAATGCCAGTCCAGGTCAGCGCCGTCGAGCAGTTTTGTTTCAAGTTCGTCTCCGGCATTGAGGGCTTCCCCGTCCCGGTCTGCCCCCTTGTCCTCATTGACCAGGGCGACCGACAGCCCGTCCAGGTGCTTGTCCGGGGAGTCGAAGGCCCAGAGATACAGCGCGCCGTAGATCAGCGGAATGAACAGCATCACCACTACGGCGATTTTGGGCAGGGTTCCCCGCCTGAACCGGCTGAGTTCGGTGCCGGGTGAAAAGAGAGCAAACATCAGTGCGCCTCCTCGGCGATGAGCAGTGCGGAGGGCTGGATCTCGAGACCGCTCCACAACCGTGTTTCCAGGGACGCAGCACCAACGACGACGGCGGTGCCGTCTGCCGCGAGGGCCGCCAGCCGCTCCGTCACCAGGGCACGTGCCTCTTCGCTGTGGACCTGTTCAATGTCGTCAACGAAGAGGACGCGGGGACGGGACAGCATGGCCAGGGAGATGCGCAGCAGGAACTGTTCTGCCTCTCCGAGGTTCCAGATCACGGTGTTCCCGGCCGGCACCGGCGTGCTGCTGCCGAAAACGGGGCCGCAGGCCCGGGCGGCCTGGCGGTCAGAAACCTTGGGAACGAACTGCCACCACGGTGCGAGCCAGGCCAGGCGCTCGCGGAGGGCCTGGCCGACGGTGACGCCGGGCTCCAGGTCATCAATGTCGCGGAACCCGGCAATCGCGGTCTCTTTCTGGACCTGGCGGGCGGCCCGGGGGAGGGCATGGCCAAGGACCTCGAGGGAGCCGCTGCCGGCTTTCATCCGTCCGGCAAGGGTGAGGAGGAGGCTGGTCCGGCCGCTGCCGGCGGGGCCGCACACCACGCTGAGTGGATCGGCCACGGTGAAACTTAGCGGGCCGTAGACGCGGCCCCGCGCGGCGGCGAGGCTGAGCCCCTCCGCTGAGATAAGCGGTTGCACGTAGGTGCCTTTCTGTTTTTGTACTGACCAGTCAGTCTAACCCTGTTGGATGCCGGTGAATTACCGATTCGGCAATCAGCGCACGGCATAGGGAGAATAGGGGTGCCTACCCCGTCCGGCCATCCGGTCACCCCAAGAACCAGTGAGGACCAGTATGGGACACAGTCACCTGCCCGCTCCGGGCACACCCACGCGCGCTGCGCTCGCAGCACGGCGTCGGGCGAACCGCCTGCTGGCGTGGATCCTGGTACCCCTGGGGCTGCTGGCATTCGCCGGCATGGTGGCCCTGTGGCCCAGCGGAGACACCGGCGAGGTCACTGTGGCTGATCCCTATGCAACGGCCGACGGCGTTCGTATTGACACCGGTTCGGTCCAGCGGGTGCTGGAGGAAGACTGCCCTTCGGCAGCAACCCTCACGCAGGCGGGAGCCCAGGCCCCGCAGTGCCAGGTGGCGTATGCGCTGCCCTCATCCGGCGGTGCCGCCGTCCCGGTGGAAGTCCCCCCGGAAATCGCCAAGACCAATGAGATCGAGGCCGGGGACACCATCCGCTACCTCAACCTCGAAGACGTCATGGTGGACAGCGGTGCGCCGCCCTACATCTTTATGGATTTCGTCCGGAGCGTTCCCATCGCGGCCCTGGCCGTGCTGTACGCCGGCGTTGTCATCGCCGTCGCGCGCTGGCGAGGACTGCGCGCCCTCATTGGACTTGGCGGCGCCTATGCCGTGCTGGCCGGGTTCATCCTCCCCGGACTGGTGGAGGGCAAACCGCCGCTGCTGCTGGGACTGGTCGGATCGAGCGTGATCATGATCGGGGTGCTGTATTTCGCCCACGGTTTCAGTGCCAGGACCTCGACGGCGCTGCTCGGCACGCTCTTTGGCCTCGCCATCACCGCCGGGCTGGCAGCGTGGGCCACGGATGCCGCACACCTGGTCGGCGTCGACAATGAGAACGCCTACGCACTGATCAACGCGTCCGACGAACTCTCCATCTCCGGGATCATCCTGTGCGGGCTCATAATCTCCGGACTGGGTGTGCTCAACGACGTGACCATCACCCAGTCCTCGGCGGTCTGGGAAATGTACGAACTCGCTCCCGGTGCCTCTGCCAAACGGCTGTTCGCCGGCGCCATGCGAGTGGGCCGGGACCACATCGCCTCCACGGTGTACACCATCGCCTTCGCCTACGCCGGTGCTGCGCTCCCGGTCCTGATCCTGGTGTCCCTCTACGACCGCACGCTGGCAGAGACCCTTACCAGCGGCGAGCTGGCCGAGGAAGTCATCCGAACACTGGTCGGTTCGATCGGCCTCGTGCTGGCCATCCCGGTGACCACCGCCGTCGCGGTCCTGGTGGTCAAGGCAGTGGGCATCTCCCGTTCCCCGGAAGCCGAAGGGGAAGGGGCCGGGGGAGTGGCCGACGCCGCCGTTTCTGTGGACGGCGACGACGCCGTTGTCTCCGGTGGAGCCCACGACGACGCCGGCACCCGGCGCGGTGCCCGGCGCCTTGCCCGGGCGCAGCGTGCTTCCGGCCGCGGACCCGTTGCTGTCTCCGGACCGGCTGCTGTCCCCGGCCCCGCTGATGTCCCGGGAACCGCAGGTGTCGCCGGACCGGCTACTGAGCTGCCGGCTCGGGAATGACCGGCGGCTCGAAGGTGAAGGTCATGCCGAGCAGCCAGACCAGCAGCAGCACCACCGGCAGGTGAAGAATGAACTGCAGGAACGTGAACCCCACCAGGTCCCGTGCCCGCAGCTTCAGTACGGCGAGCAGGGGCAGCATGAAGAATGGGTTGATCAGGTTCGGCAGGGCCTCGGAGATGTTGTAGATCTGCACGGTCCAGCCCAGGTTCATGTCCACGTCCGTGGCTGACTGCATCACGTACGGTGCTTCCACCAGCCACTTGCCGCCGCCGGAGGGAACGAAGATCCCCAGGATCACTGTGTAGACCGCAATGACCACGGCAAAGGCGCCGCCGGAGCCGACGTCGGTGAAGAAACCGGCCAGGTGCTCGGAGAGAGTCAGGCCGCCGGCGCCCTCGGCCTCGGTGAGGATGGCGGCCATTGACGCGTAGAGCGGGAACTGCACCAGGATTCCAGCCGTGGCGGGAACAGCTTTGGTGACTGCCTGGAGGAAGTTGCGCGGTGTGCGGTGCAGCACGAGGCCGAGCACCAGGAAAACCAGCAGATAGGCGTTCAGGCTGGAAATGACACTCAGGAATGGCTTGGTAGCGAAGGAAGATACCACCCATCCGGCCGTCAGCAGACCAATCAGCGCAGGAAGGATCGCGGAGTACTCCAGCCACTCCCCGGGGCGCTGCCGCTTCGACGCAGGTTCGGGCTGGTCATTGAGGTCAATGCCCAGATCCTCGGCTGTTCGGATGGCACTGCCGCGGGGAGCAGAGAAGTGGGCGATCACCGTAGTCAGTGCGATCAAAAGAACGCAGGTCAGCATCGACTGCCAGGTGAAGATGGTCTTGCCGAAGTCGAGGACTCCAGTGATTTGCAGCAGTGCCGGCGGAAGGGAGGCGGCCGTGGCCTGGAGCTGGGCGGCAGAGGAAGACAGGCCAAGTGCCCAGACGGCGCCCAGGCCCATAAACGCTGCGGCGCCGAGCGCACGGTAGTCGACGTGCAGGTCCCTGCGGCGCGCGATGGCCCTGGCCAGGAGTCCGCCGAAGACGATGCTGAGTCCCCAGTTCAGTACGGAGACTGACATGGAGAGGAACGCTACGAAGCTCACGGCGGTGGCAGGCGCCTGGGGTATCCGGGCGAGCCAGGCGATCAGCCGCGCCACCGGGGGAGATGTGGCCACGACATAGCCGGTCAGGACCACCATGGACATCTGCAGCGTAAACGCGGTCAGGTCCCAGAAACCGTCTCCGAACGAATCCACCACCGCCTGCGGCGAGGAACCGTTCAGCAGTGCTGCCAGCCCAATAAGCACCACACCGCCGAGCGCGAAGATGTAGGCGTCGGGAAACCACTTTTCCGTCCAGCGGGCCAGTGCCTGGGCAACCCTGGCGAGCCCTTTCTCGGAACCGGCAGACCGCTCTGTGGCCGTTGGCATGGTGAGACTCCATCTTCTCGGTGCTTCCCGGCTGCGGCGTTGAAGCCGGGAGGCCTGCCAGTCCCGGAGGGGCCGGCAGGCCTCCTGCACCGTAGAAAGGGCTCCGGCGGACAGTCAATACCCCGGCCCCGAACCCGGGCCGGGAACCCGGAAACGGTCGTGCCGGCGTCGTGCATTATTGGCGCGTGATTGGCCGTGATTGGCCGCGATTGGCCGCATGCGGGACGCAGCGTTGCTGAATGCGGCGTTCGGGGGTGCGGTGTTCCTGGACCCAGCGATCCTGCGTTTTGGGACAAATCGTCCACGAAGGGACAATCCTGCCGCGGAGGGACAATCCTGCCGCCGCGCCGCGCAGGAAAGTCTCCAAGCGGCAGGAAAGTCCCAAAACGGAGGAATACGGCTCCCTGAGGTGTCCCGATACGGCGGGAAAGTCCCAAAGTGCAGGAAAACCCCTTCCCCCGGCTGCCCCTAACGCAGGAATGTCCCGAAACGGAGCAACCGGGCACCGGAGCAACCGGGGACCGGGGCAAACGGACATTCAGGCAAGGCTGGGCTCCGGATAGGCGGGGCACCGGAGTAAGCGGACAGCAGACCGGCAGGGCCCCGGGCCGGCCGGGCTCCAAACGGACAGGCACCCTGCCAGGCGGGCCGCCAAAGCCGGGACGCAAGGCGCTGGACCAGGCCGGAATCCGCTCCGACCCGGGACCAACCCTGCGCTCGGCACCAACAGCCTGCGGCAAAGGTCAGCAGGATTTGCACCCGCTTGCGAGAATAGGAAGGTGAGCGTTGCAACGACTAAGACCAGGCTTGAACTGCCGCCGCTGAAACTCGGCCGGCTGACCGTTGATACGCCGGTGATCCTGGCGCCGATGGCGGGGATCACCAACAAGGCGTTCCGACGGCTGTGCCGTGAGTACGGCGGCGGGCTCTACGTGACCGAAATGGTTACTTCGCGTGCCCTGGTGGAGCGCTCGCCGGAATCGATGCGAATCATCGAGCACGACGATGACGAGTCCATCCGCTCCGTCCAGCTCTACGGCGTTGACCCGGTTACCGTTGGTGCCGCCATCCGGATCCTGGTGGAGGAAGACCGTGCCGACCACATTGACCTGAACTTCGGCTGCCCCGTTCCCAAGGTCACCCGTAAGGGCGGCGGCTCGGCCCTGCCCTGGAAGCTGGACCTGTTCACTGCGATTGTCCAGACCGCCGTCCGGGAGGCGTCCAAGGGCGGCGTCCCGCTGACGATCAAGATGCGCAAGGGCATTGACGAGGACCACCTCACGTTCCGTGAAGCCGGAAAGATTGCCCGGGATGCAGGAGTTGCCGCAGTCACGCTGCACGGCCGCACCGCCTCACAGTTCTACTCCGGCAAGGCCGACTGGAACGCCATCGCCGAACTGCGCGAATCCCTCCCGGACGTACCCGTGCTGGGCAACGGTGACATCTGGTCCGCTGAGGACGCCATCGCGATGGTGGAGCAGACCGGTGTTGACGGCGTCGTCATCGGCCGCGGCTGCCAGGGCCGCCCCTGGCTCTTCGCCGACCTGCAGGCTGCCTTCGAAGGAAGCGCTGAACGGCACCGCCCGGGCCTGAAGGAAGTCGCAGACAGCGTCTACCGCCACGCCGAACTGCTGGTGGAGACCTTCGGTGACGAAGTGATTGCCCTTCGGGACATCCGCAAGCACATGGCCTGGTACTTCAAGGGCTACGTCGTGGGGGGAGAGCTGCGGGCTAAGCTGGCCACTGTGCCTTCCCTTGAAGTCCTGCGGGGGCTCCTGGCGGAGCTTGATCCCACGGCACCCTACCCGGGTGCGGATGCCGAAGGCCCCCGCGGCCGGGCCGGCACACCCAAGAAGACAGCCCTGCCGGAAGGCTGGCTGGACGGCCGGGAGCTCAACCCCGCCCAGAAAGCCATCATTGCGGCAGCCGAACTCGACGTATCAGGTGGCTAAGAACCAATGACCCTCCCGCAGGTTTTCCGTACCGCCGGCTACACCGATGTCGACCTGGCGCGCTGGGTGACCGAGCCGGCCAAGAGCACGCACCGGACCCAGTTTGGCCGTGACCGTGCCCGGGTACTGCACTCCTCGGCGCTCCGGCGGCTGGGAGCCAAGACCCAGGTGGTGGCACCGGACACGGACGACTTTGTCCGCACCCGGCTGACCCACAGCCTGGAGGTAGCCCAGGTGGGCCGCGAGCTCGGCAACGCCCTGGGCTGCGATCCGGACGTCGTGGACGCCGCCTGCCTTTCCCACGACCTGGGGCACCCGCCTTTTGGCCACAACGGTGAAACTGCACTGAACGACATTGCCCACGCGATCGGCGGGTTTGAGGGCAATGCCCAGACCCTGCGCCTGCTCACGCGCCTGGAACCCAAGATCATTGCGCCGGACGGCTCCCCGGCAGGGTTGAACCTGACCCGTGCCAGCCTGGACGCATCCTGCAAGTACCCGTGGTCCGCCGTCGACGCCCCGCTGGTGAATGGGCACCGCACCACCAAGTTCGGCGTCTATGAGGATGACCTGCCGGTGTTCACCTGGCTCCGCGACGGGGCCCCTCCCGGGCGTTCCTGCCTCGAAGCCCAGGTCATGGACCTGGCGGATGACATTTCTTACTCCGTCCACGACGTCGAGGACGCAATTGTTGCCGGGCACGTCCAGCTCAAGTGGCTGGACAATCCCGACCAGCGCGCACGCGTGATCGGCTATACCCAGCAGTGGTACGTACCCACCGCAGGGACTGCTGCCGTTGACGCTGCACTGGCCCGGCTGGAAGCCGAAGCGGTCTGGGTGCGCGAAGCCGACGGCAGCCGCCGCGCGATGGCGGCGCTGAAGGACATGACCAGCCAGCTGATCGGCCGGTTCTGCTCCAGTGCACTGAACGCCACACGGGACATCTATGGTCCGGATCCGCTGACCCGGTACAACGCGGAGATGGTGGTCCCGGAGGAAACGCAGCTGGAGATCGCCGTGATGAAGGGCCTTGCCACCACTTTTGTGATGACCACGGACCAGCGGCAGCCGCTGTACGAACGCCAGCGCGAGGTCCTCACCAACCTGGTTGCCCAGCTCTCCGCCACCGGCGACCGGCACCTGGAACCAATGTTCGCTGCGGACTGGCGGGAAGCGCCCGACGACGGCGCGCGGCTGCGCGTGGTCATCGACCAGGTCGCGTCCCTCACAGACGGTTCTGCCCTGGCCCTGCACGAACGCCTGGTTGGGCCGGTTCCCGCGCTCTGGTAGCCGGTCCGGTTTGGTGCCGGGGAATAAGGTAGAACCATGGCCGGCCTGATTAAACGCGAAGACATTGATGAAGTACGTTCCCGCACCGACATCAAGGCGGTAGTGGACGGGTATGTCACGCTGAAGTCCGCCGGCATTGGTTCCTTCAAGGGGCTGTGCCCCTTCCACGACGAGCGCTCACCGTCCTTCCACGTCCGGCCGCAGGTCGGCACGTACCACTGCTTCGGCTGCGGGGAGAGCGGCGACGTCATCTCCTTCGTGCAGAAGATGGACCACGGAACGTTCTCGGAAACCGTGGAGAAGCTCGCCGCCCGCCTCGGCTACGAACTGCACTACGAAGACGGCGGCACCGGCCCGCGCCGCGAAGACGTCGGCAAGCGGCAGCGGCTGCTTGATGCGCACAAGGTTGCGGCGGAGTTCTTCCGCGAACAGCTGGTAACCCCCGGCGCCGCTGCTGCCCGCGGTTTCCTGGCTGAACGCGGTTTCGACCCCGCCGCAGCCGAACACTTCGGCGTCGGATACGCGCCGCAGGGCTGGGACTCGCTGCTGAAGCACCTCACCGGCCGCGGCTTCACCCGGGATGAGCTGGCCCAGACAGGCATGTTCTCCACCGGGCAGGACGCCTCCAGGTTCTATGACCGGTTCCGCGGCAGGCTCATTTGGCCTATCCGCGACCTCACCGGCGCCGTCATCGGCTTCGGTGCCCGGAAGCTCTACGAGGATGATCAGGGCCCCAAGTACCTGAACACCCCGGAGACTCCGCTCTACAAGAAGTCGCAGGTGCTCTACGGCATCGACCTCGCGAAGCGCTCGATTGCGAAGGACCGCCAGCTTGTGGTGGTGGAGGGCTATACCGACGTGATGGCCTGCCACCTCGCCGGGATTACCACCGCCGTCGCCACCTGCGGTACGGCTTTCGGCACCGACCACATCAAGATCGCCCGCCGGCTGCTCTCCGATGACGGCACCGGGGGAGAGGTCATCTTTACCTTCGACGGCGACGCCGCCGGCCAGAAGGCAGCGCTCCGTGCGTTTGAGGAAGACCAGCGCTTCAACGCGCAGACCTTTGTGGCCGTGGACCCCAACGGCATGGACCCGTGTGACATCCGGCAGCAGAAGGGCGACGCCGCCGTGGCGGAACTGATTCGTTCCCGCCGCCCGCTCTTTGAGTTCGCGATCCGCTCCACCCTGGCCAAGTTCGACCTCAACACCGTCGAAGGCCGGATCTCCGCCCTGCGGGCAGCCGCTCCCGTAGTCGCTGAAATCCGCGATTCGGCGATGCGTCCGGCATACGCCCGTGAACTTGCGGGCTGGTTGGGCAGCGAAGTGGACGACGTCCTGCGGGCAGTCAATGCCGCCGCCAAGCGGCAGCGGGAATCCCGCGACCCCAACAGCCAGCACAATCAGCACAACCAGCGCTCCCAGCACGGCGGCCAGGAGACCGCGCGGGACCGCAGCACCCACACGCCTCCGGCTGAAGATCCGGCGCACCAGGCTTTCACCCGGCCAGACCCCAACGATCCGGCCGCACGCATGGAACGCCAGGCCCTGGAAGTTGTCCTGCAGCAGCCCGGGCTCCTGGACGCCGGCCAGTGGGAACGGTTCAAGGCCGCCCGGTTCACCGTTCCGGCCTACGTTGCCGTCCATAACGCCGTCCGTGCAGCCGGGGATGTACCCGGTTCAGCTGCTGCCTGGGTGGAACAGGTCCGCCAGGAGCTGCCGGACGCACTGCGCGGGTTCGTGAGCGAACTTGCCGTGACACCCATCCCTGCACGGGACGCTGATGCACTGGCGCTTTACTGCCGTGACATCCTCAACCGGCTGTTCGAACTGCAGGTCACGCACCTGAAGGCAGAGAAACTGGGACAGCTGCAGCGGCTTGATCCAAACGCGGATCCGGCCCTGTTCCAGCAGCTGAACCGTGAGCTGATGGAGCTGGAAATGCAGCGCCGGGCCCTGCGCGAGATGCAGTGAAGTCCGGATTTCGTTTCTAGGCGCTTCGTCTGTAAAGTAATAGTCGCGCTTTCCCCCGTAGCTCAATTGGCAGAGCATTCGACTGTTAATCGAAGGGTTACTGGTTCGAGTCCAGTCGGGGGAGCAAATGGGCTCCTGACCTGCACAAACAGGTCAGGAGCCTTCTTCCTGCTTCGATGTCCGGGGCGGGAGGCAGGGCAGGCGGTCGGTGACAGCCTCCGGTTCCTGTAGACTGATGTCGCCGCTTTCCCCCGTAGCTCAATTGGCAGAGCATTCGACTGTTAATCGAAGGGTTACTGGTTCGAGTCCAGTCGGGGGAGCAACTGCCAAAGGCCTGTAACAGGAACACTGTTACGGGCCTTTGCCGCGTCCGGGACCATTCACTGCCCGTGGAACGCGGAGCCGCGCCGCCGAGACCGCATGGTTTGCGGATCTCCCCGTGATCGTGGCTACACTGGGGGTCTGCCGCTGCAAAGGGCACTGGAACCACAACTGTCCGGTGCTGCAGGCGCCAGGGGCGTACCTATCCTGATGCCCATACCGGAGCCCTACTGCTCTGTTACGTTTCGCGCACGTGAGGCCGCTGATCCAGCAGGCTACGCAGACGCGGTTCCTCTCTGTTCCTACATCAGGAGTACAACCATGACCTCTACCGTTGCATCAGCAGCCATCAGCCAGCAGGAGATTTACGCGGCCCACGAAGGCGGAAAGCTGTCGGTGGAAACGAAGCAGCCGCTGGATTCGATTCGCGCGCTCTCGATCGCCTACACGCCCGGAGTCGCAGAGGTGAGCCGCGGAATCGCCGCAGATCCTTCTTTGGCGCAGACCCACACCTGGGCATCCCGTCTGGTGGCTGTGGTCAGTGACGGCACCGCCGTGCTGGGCCTGGGAAACATTGGCCCAGCGGCATCGCTGCCGGTCATGGAAGGCAAATCCGCGCTCTTCAAGACCTTCGCCGGGCTGAACTCAATTCCGCTGGTCCTTCAAACCACGGACGTCGACGAGATCATTGAAACCCTGGTGCGGCTGCGGCCCAGCTTCGGTGCCGTGAATTTGGAGGACATCTCCGCTCCGCGCTGCTTTGAACTCGAACGCCGGCTCATCGAAGCACTGGACTGCCCGGTGATGCACGATGACCAGCACGGTACGGCGATCGTGGTGCTGGCAGCCCTCACCAATGCCGCCCGGGTCATCAAGAGGGACATGTCAGGGCTGCGTGTGGTGGTAAGCGGTGCCGGTGCCGCCGGCGTCGCCTGCGCGAACATCCTCCTCGAAGCCGGAGTGAAGGACGTCATTGTGCTTGATTCCCGCGGAATCCTCTCCGAGTCAAGGGCGCTGGACGGTGCCAAAGGAGAACTGGCCGGACGGACCAACCCCCGGAACCTCGACGGCGGTCCGGCAGAGGCACTGGCAGGCGCAGACGTCTTCATCGGCGTTTCCTCCGGTACCGTGCCGGAGGACATCCTGGCCACTATGGCCCCTGACGCCGTCATCTTCGCGCTCTCCAACCCGGATCCGGAAGTCCATCCCGATGTTGCTTCCCGCTACGCCGCAGTAGTTGCCACCGGGCGCAGCGATTTCCCGAACCAGATCAACAATGTACTGGCGTTCCCCGGTGTATTCCGCGGGGCACTGGACAGCGGTGCCCGCCGGATCACATCGGCCATGAAGGTCGCAGCTGCGCAGGCCATCGCTGACCTGGTGGGGGATGATCTCAGCGCTGCACACATCGTGCCCAGTCCGCTCGATCCGCGCGTTGCGCCGGCCGTCGCGGCAGCCGTGGCATCGGCAGCGGAGTAAGTCCTCCGGAACCCACTCGCGGCGCGTCCCCGGACCTGAATCCGGGGACGCGCCGTCGTTGTGCCTGCCCGCGGTTCGGGTGCCCGGCGTTGCGCGTTGGCTGCGGAACGCTGAATACTCCCTGTGCAGTTCCCACCAACTCAAAGCATGCTTAGTGTTGGAGTAGGCTTTATTGGTTATTTCCCAGTACTAGGAAAGCCGAGGAATCGATGGGCGCCAGTCAGACAGGCCCTAGCCGGGGAAGTGCCGGGAATGTTGCGCATCCGGCCAAGGTCATTGCCGTTACCGTTGCCGCTGCCGTAGGCGGTCTGCTCTTCGGTTTTGATACGGCCGTGATCAACGGTGCCGTTGACGCGATCGGCGGCGAGTTTTCGCTTAGTGCGGGTGTCCTTGGATTCACCGTAGCCATCACGCTGCTCGGCTGCGCGATCGGTGCCTGGTTTGCCGGACAGCTGGCAGACCGGCTGGGACGCAAAACCGTCATGGTGACGGCTGCTGTCCTGTTCGCGGCCAACTCCATCGGTTCCGCCTGGGCATTCAGCGTGTGGGACCTGATGCTGTGGCGGCTAATTGGCGGCCTGGCCATCGGTACCGCGTCAGTTATTGCGCCGGGATACATCGCCGAAGTGGCGCCGGCGAAATGGCGCGGCGCGCTTGGATCGGTGCAGCAGCTGGCGATCACCCTGGGTATCTTCGCGGCGCTCCTTTCGGATGCCTGGCTGGCAAACACCGCCGGAAGCGCGTTCAACGAGCTGTGGTGGGGCATGGCCGCCTGGCGCTGGATGCTCCTGGTAGGGGTGTTCCCGGCAATCGTGTACGGTGTCCTGGCCCTGACAATTCCTGAGTCTCCGCAGTACCTGGTGCGAAAAAACCGGGACGAAGACGCCGCCCGGGTGCTGCGTGACATAACCGGTGTGCAGGACACGGACCGGAAGATCCGCGAAATCCGGGACAGCTTCGAGAACGAGGAAAGGGCAACCTACTCCGACCTGCGCGGGACCATGCTCGGGCTCAAACCCATCCTCTGGGTCGGCATGGCGATTGCCGCCCTGCAGCAGCTGGTGGGCATCAACGCGATCTTCTACTACTCCACTACGTTGTGGCAGTCGGTTGGCTTCAGCGAGTCGGACTCATTTACGACGTCGGTCATCACGTCCGTGGTGAACGTACTGATGACCATCGTCGCCATCGCGTTCGTCGACCGGGTGGGCCGGCGGAAACTGCTTATGACCGGCTCGATCGGCATGTTTGTCGGTTTGCTGGCAGCCACAGTCTCCTTCTTCCAGGCTGACAGCAGCAGCGGTGAAGTCGTCCTGCCGCAGCCCTGGGGTGCCATCGCCCTGATCGGCGCCAACCTGTTCGTGGTCTTCTTTGCAGCAACCTGGGGACCGGTCATGTGGGTGACGCTGGGAGAGATCTTCCCGAACAACATCCGTTCCCTGGCCCTCGGGCTCAGCACCATGGTCAACTGGATCTTCAATTTCATCGTGACGCTCTCCTTCCCCTGGGTCAGCGAGAACTTCGGCCTGTGGATCATGTACGCAATCTTCACGATCTTCGCCGTGGTCTCGTTCTGGTTCGTGAAGACCAAGCTTCCCGAGCTCTCGGGACGTGAGCTTGAGGAGAACAGGGACCATCTGTGACTGGTGGTGCTGGGGCGATGCGCGCAACTGATAGTGAAACCTGAGGAGAATGGTAATTTTGGGTAATGGCAACGGCGAACAGTAACGAGCAGACGGAGGCAGGGCCGATGAACAGCTCCGCAAGCACCAGGACCCAGCGGGCTAATGGAAGCTCCTCCCTCGTGGGCCTCTCCAAGGTGATGGCGAGGCTGCTGCCCCGCCAGGTCAGCGACGAACTGTCCCTGGCCCTGGCGGAGATGAAGCAGAAGGGCATCAAGGCAGGCGTCGCAGCGGCGTTCCTCGTCGTCGCGCTTCTTTTCCTTGCCGCACTGGGTGTTGCACTCATCGCCGCGGCCATCCTGGGCCTTGCCACAGTGATGCCCGCGTGGCTCGCTGCCCTGCTGGTCGCCGCTCTCTTCCTGGTGATCGCTGCAGTTGCTGCCCTTGTTGGCGTAAACCGCTTCAAGAAGACCATGCCGCTGCTCCCCGAAGACGCGCTCCGGGGAATCCGCTATGACCTCGGCGTCCTCAAGGAAGGCCGGAGCTTCGATCCGTCCACCCTTGATGCGCCCAGGAAGCCGAAGGAAAAGCCGGAAGAAGGCAAGCAGGAGAAGGCTGAGGATGCCGTGCAGAAGCCGACGCCCGAGGAGCTTCGCATCCGGCTGCGCCAGCGCCGCGAACACATGGCCGCGGTCCGGGACGGACTCGGCGAGAAGGCAGACGTCAAGAAGCAGATGCAGGACCTCAAGGCCCGCCGTGCGGCGGACCGGAAGAACGGGAGCTCTGCGGCAGGAGCCCAGGGCGAAGGCCTGGCCGATGAGGTCGGTGCCATGTTCCGTGAACGCAAGCAGCCTTTGGCGGTCCTGGGGGCCTCCCTGCTGGCCATGGGGATCCTGCTGCGCAGGCTGGCGCGAAAATAGCGATTTGTTGAGGAAGGCAGAAGGAGAATACCTGTGATCAGGCTCATCGGCGCCGGGACACGACCGGGCCGGGGAGAGCGGGTTCTTGATACTTTCTGGACGATCCCCAACCTGATCACCATCCTGAGGTTCTTTGGCGTACCGCTATTCGTCTGGCTGATCGTCCAGGACAACTACGGCGCAGCGTTCATCACGCTGGTGATCGTGGGTTCCACCGACTGGGTTGACGGTTACCTGGCGCGCCGGCTGGACCAGGTATCGGCAGCCGGGAAATGGCTGGACCCCGTGGCTGACCGGCTGGCGCTGATCATCGTTGCCACGGTGTTCGTAGTGGACCGGATCGCTCCGGGCTGGTTCATCCTTGCAATCGTCATCCCGGACATCATCCTGATTATTAATTCCCTGGTCCTGTTCTGCGGCAGCCCCAACCTGCCGGTCAGCAACATAGGCAAGATCCGGACGGCACTGCTGCTGGTCGGAGCCCCGATGCTGCTGCTCCAGAAGGTCCCCGGCTTTGACTATGACTGGCTGGCAGTGGCCGGCAATACTGTCCTGATACTTGGCTGCATTGGCCATCTGGCAGCGTTCGTTGGTTATATGCAGGCGTCCTGGCGGAAGTACAGGAACCGGCAGGTACCGGCAGCCAAGGACGCATATGGTGCGTAAACCAGAATTCCGGAAGTCACCGGCGTGACCGGCATAGCGATTGCCTGCGCGCTGGCCAGTGCCGTGTTCCTCGCGTTCGGGGCGCAGCGGCAGGGGAGTGCCGTCAGCGCGGACACCGGCGGCCTGAGCCTCAACAGTGCTGGGCTCGGCCGGCTGCTGCGCAACCCGCGGTGGCTCTTCGGCCTCCTTCTGCTGGGCGTGGGGACTGGCCTGAACGTCGCGGCGCTGGCGATGGCACCGCTGACGGTGGTTCAGCCCATCGGATCCCTGGCACTGGTTATCACCACGATCGTGAACTCCCGGGATCAGGGCCTAAGGCTGAACCGCGTGACAGTGGTTTCAATCGTGGCCTGCGTTTTGGGCAGCATGCTCTTTGTGCTCCTGGCAGTGGGTGCCACCCGGTCCGAACCGGTGGTGGAAGCGCGGCAGGAAATCGTCATCGTCCTGATCCTCGCCGTCGTGGTGGCCTTCTTCGGCATGCTCAACCTGGTCTTCGGCAAGCGGCTCGGAGCAATCGCCCACATTCTCGGGGCAGGCATCCTCTTCGGTTTCGTTGCCGTCCTGACCAAGACCATTGCCGCGGACCTCTTGGACCCCAACGGCAGGTTTCTCCTGAACGTGCCCTGGTACACGATCGTCGGTATTGCCGTGGCCGGCGGGCTGGGCGCCTGGTTCGTGCAGAGTGCCTATTCGAGCGGGCCCCCGGACCTTGTCATAGCGGGACTGACGGTGATCGATCCGATGGTGGGGATCGCCATTGGGATTGGTGTGCTGAACGAACTTCGCCCCGATGTCCCCGCCGTGCTCGGCGTCGCGATGGGTGTCTGCGCGGTCATTGCTATTGTTGGGGTGGTCGCTTTGTCCCGCTATCACCCGGACGTCATTAAGCGCCGGGCAATGAACAAGCGAAGGCAGAAGCCCGTGTCCACCCGGGCCACGCCTACGAACAAGCCCTGACACCGCCTGACCCGACCGCTGCAACTTCAATAGAGGACTTCATTCGTGACCGAGGAACCGGCAGATAAACCGCTGACCATCCTGATCGCCTGCGACACTTACCCGCCCCACCTCAACGGTGCTGCCCAGTTCGGATTCCGGCTGGCCCAGGGCATGCACGGACGCGGCCACAACGTGCACGTCCTTGCGCCGAGCCCCGAAAGCGGACCGAGCCATTCCGAGACAGACGGCCTCTGGACCGTCCACCGGCTCCGTTCGCACGGAGTGCCCACCCACGAGTACTGGAGGATCTGCCTTCCGTGGGAAATCAAGAAGCATATTTCAATGCTTCTGGACCGGGTCCAGCCCGACGTCGTACACATCCAGTGCCACTACATGGTGGGGGAGTACACCCTTTACGAAGCCCGCAAACGCGGCATCCGGGTGGTTGCAACCAACCACTTCATGCCGGAAAATCTTGATCCTTTCCTGCCGTTCCCGAAGTGGTTCAAGCGGATCGTGGCCCGGAACTCCTGGCGGGACATGGGCAAGGTCATGGGCCAGGCGGCAGTCGTTACCACGCCCACGCCCCTGGCAGCCAAGGCGATGGTCGAGTACGCCCGCCTGCCGGACGTCATGCCGCTGTCCAACGGAATCGACGCTTCAACCTACGAGCCGCGGCCGGGCGAGTCGATCGACCGTCCGGACCACCCCACGGTGCTCTTCGTGGGCCGTCTGGCGGAGGAAAAGCACGTTGACGTGCTGATCGACGCCGTCGCCAAGACCCCGCCGGAGCTGAACGTCCACGCCGAGATTGTTGGCGGCGGCGAGGTGAAGTCGGCACTGATCGCACAGGCCAAGCGACTCGGCATCGAGGACCGCGTTGCCTTCCGCGGACTGGTCAGCGACGAGGAGCTGCGGCAGGCCTACCTTCGGGCAGACATTTTCTGCATGCCCGGAACTGCCGAACTGCAGTCACTGGTGACCCTCGAGGCGATGTCCGCCTCCACGCCTGTGCTCCTTGCGGATGCCATGGCGCTTCCGCACCTGGTGGAGCAGGGCGAAAACGGCTACCTCTTTGAACCAGGCAACAGCACCGAGGTGTCCAAGCGGATCACCGAAATCCTGGAGCTTTCAGAAGACGAGCGGGCGAAGATGGGCCGGCACAGCCGTGCCATGGTCGATTCCCACAGCCTCGAGAGCACCCTTGCCACCTTCGAAAAGCTCTACCGCGCCGAAGGCATCTAGCGGAGCGGCGAGTGCAACCCCGGACGGCGAACGATTCGGCGCCTGGGGCTGCTGCCGATTAGGATGGCACTACTGCCCGTCAGGAACGGTGCAGTACACGGGGCTGTAGCTCAGCCGGTCAGAGCAGCGGACTCATAATCCGTGGGTCGTGGGTTCAAGCCCCACCAGCCCTACCCGTGAAGGCAGCCGCCGTTTCTTCCCAGGCAGAACGGCTGCACTGCACCCAAACACCCCGGTCCTCGGACCGGGGTGTTTTTCTTTGCCAAGGTCTGCCCGGCCCAGGGGATTGTGCCCGATGTTACTGGCGGGTAACATAGGGGTCAGCCGGCTTCCCGGCCCGGATCACACTGGATCAGCGAAGGACATTCCATGGCAACTATCGACGTCGATAACCTCCCCTACGCGGACGGCGACTTCTACGCATTCGAGGACCTGCTCAGCGACAAGGAGCGCGACCGCCTTCACGAGGTCCGGTCCTGGCTGACAACAGAGGTGAAGCCCTACGCCAACGACTGGTGGAATGCCGGCACCTTCCCGATGCACATGATTCCCAAGCTGGCGGAACTCGACGTTGTGTCACCGGTCTACCGCCAGGGTTACTCCAACCTCTTTGCGGGACTGTGCCACGCTGAGTTCACCCGCGCGGACACCTCCTTCGCAACCTTCATGGGTGTGCATGACGGACTCTTCACCGGCTCCATCGAAGCGCTGGCATCCGAGGAGCAGAAAGAAGCCTGGCTTCCGGACATCTATGCGCTCAAGAAGATCGGCGCATTTGGACTCACCGAGCCGCTGGGCGGTTCCGACGTCGCAGGCGGAACGCGCACCACCGCGCGCCGCGAAGGTTCGAACTGGATCCTGAACGGCGCCAAGCGCTGGATCGGCAACGCCACCTTCTCGGACTGGGTTGTCATCTACGCCCGCGACGAAGCGGACAACCAGGTCAAGGGTTTCCTGGTGGACACGAAGACCGAGGGGTACACCGCCACCAAGATCGAAAACAAAATCGCCCTGCGCACCGTCCAGAACGCCGACATCGTGCTGGATAACGTGGTTGTCAGCGACGATTTCCACCTCAAGGGCGCCAATAGCTTCCGCGACACGAACAAGGTCCTCAAAGTCACCCGCCTGGCTGTCGCCTGGCAGGCCGTGGGCCAGCAGATGGCTGCCTTCGACGTTGCCCGCCGCTACGCGGTTGAGCGTGAGCAGTTCGGCAAGCCGCTTGCCTCCTTCCAGCTGGTCCAGGAACAGCTTGTGCAGATCCTGGGCAACACCGTCAGCTCCATGGGCATGATGGTGCGGCTGGCCCAGCTTGAAGACGAGGGCCGGGCCAAGGATGAGCAGTCAGCTCTGGCGAAGGCTTTCACTACAGCACGGATGCGTGAGTCCGTGGCGCTGGGCCGCAGCATCCTGGGCGGCAACGGAATTGTCACCGACTATGGAATGGCCAAGATCTTCGCAGACGCCGAAGCCATCTACTCCTATGAAGGAACCTACGAGATCAATACGCTTGTGACTGGCCGCGCCATTACCGGCGTCGCCGCCTTCGTATAGCAGGCGCGGGCTTGAAGGACCGGCGCCGAGCGGCAGCAGTACGCTCGGCCGCCGGTCCATCACGAAGCGCAGTGGATCAACGTACTCCCCGTCCAGCCGCACTCCCCAATGCAGGCAGCTGCCGGGGCAGTGCGGTTTGTTGTTTTCCGGGCCGCCGGCCTGCCGCGTTTCCAGCTCGCCGATGACCTGCCCGGGCTCCACCCGGTCCCCAACAGCAGCGGAACCCGAAACCGGTTCGAAGCTGCTCAGCAGGCCCCCGCCGTGATCGACCGTGAGGACTCCCCGGTCCACCACCCGGCCGCTAAACCGGACCGTCCCTGCGGCCGGGGACAGGACCGCATTTCCGGGGCCGGCTGCGAGATCCACTCCGCGGTGCCCGGCCAGCCAGCGCTGGGCAGGCTTATCGAACCGGCGGACAACCTGCGGTTCGGGGTCCAGCGGCCACTGCCAGGACAGGGCAGATGCGGCGCTTGCGGAAGTCTTGCCCGTGCCCGGCGGCCACAATGCTGCGCAGGCGGCAAAGACTGCGGCGGCCAGTACCAGAACACAGGCAGCCAGCCGGGCCGCCGGCCCGCCGGAACCAGGCAGCGGACGGGAAACCGGAGAAACACTCATGCCGGCAGTCCACCCGCCGGGACGCGGCTGGAGGGGCGGGGGACCGCCCGAAGTGGACACACGTTCCCGGGGCGCGGAGGTATCGGCTGCTGTGGAGGAGGAGCGGCCGGAAGGGCTCCGCCGCTGTAGTACACTTGACGAAGCAGTTTGCTGCGCGCTGATCCTCCCTGCCCAACCGGGAAAGTTCCCTCCTGCCGCCACTGGCGCCGGAGAACCGCCCGGAAAGTCAGGATGGGAGCAGGAAGACGCGCCTCAGGCTGACTACGCGTGCTCCAATTATCCGCGTTTTCCGCAAGGGAAAAGCGGGTGTGTTCCTGCGGTCCGGTCAACACCGGAAAGGTACACACGCCAACTGCCTGTTCCGGGCAGGAGGCTGATGGGCACCAGGAGCAGCACCCGCCGGGTGCTTCTATTAACCGTCAATAGGCAGCTTTCTTCGCGTGCGCCAAGCGCCGCATGCTGCCGGAAGGAGTGACGACATGCCCGTCGTTACCATGCGCCAGCTGCTCGACAGCGGCGTTCACTTTGGTCACCAGACCCGTCGTTGGAACCCGAAGATGAAGCGCTTCATCTTCACCGAGCGCAACGGCATCTACATCATCGACCTCCAGCAGTCGCTGTCCTACATCGACCGTGCATACGAGTTCGTCAAGGCCACCGTCGCCCACGGCGGCACCGTGCTCTTCGTCGGCACCAAGAAGCAGGCGCAGGAAGCCATCGCAGAGCAGGCCACCCGTGTTGGCCAGCCCTACGTCAACCAGCGCTGGCTCGGCGGCATGCTGACCAACTTCCAGACTGTTGCCAAGCGCATCCAGCGCATGAAGGAACTCGAAGAAATCAACTTCGACGATGTTGCTTCCTCCGGTCACACCAAGAAGGAGCTCCTGCTCCTCAAGCGTGAACTGACCAAGCTGGAATCCAACCTGGGCGGTATCCGCAACCTGACCAAGGCTCCGTCCGTGGTCTGGATCGTGGACACCCAGAAGGAACACCTCGCAGTTGACGAGGCCAAGAAGCTGAACATCCCCGTTGTTGCCATCCTGGACAGCAACTGCGATCCGGACGATGTCGACTTCCCGATCCCGGGCAACGACGACGCCATCCGCTCCGTCAACCTGCTGACCCGCGTTATCGCCGACGCCGTTGCCGAGGGCCTCATCGCCCGCCACAACAAGTCCGGCAACACCGAAGCCCCGGCTGAGCCGCTGGCTGAGTGGGAGCGCGAACTGCTCGAAGGCGCAGCTGCTCCGGCCGCTGAAGCCGCTGCTGAGGCTCCGGCCGCTGAGGCTGCTCCGGAGGCTCCCGCCGCCGAAGCTCCCGCTGAAGAAGCAAAGTAATTCGATTTTCACTGTGATGGCAGCTGCTTTCCAGCAGCTGCCATTGCGGGACCTTCGCCTATGCGGCGGGCCGGAACCCCGGCCCGCCGCATAGCCGGAACTGCACCAATACTTTTATTACGGGAGGACTGGAGTCCAAATGGCGAACTACACCGCTGCTGATATCAAGGCTCTGCGCGAGCGCACCGGCGCCGGCATGATGGATGTGAAGAAGGCTCTCGACGAGGCTAACGGCGATGCCGACAAGGCCATGGAGCTCATCCGCATCAAGGGCCTGAAGGGTGCTACCAAGCGCGAAGGCCGTTCCACCGCTGAAGGCCTGGTTGCTGCCAAGGTCATCGACGGAACCGTTGGCGTGATGGTCGAACTGAACTGCGAGACTGACTTCGTTGCCAAGTCCGCCAAGTTCATCGAACTCGCCGACCGCGTTCTGGCTGCAGCCATCGAGTCCGCTGCCGCTGACGCCGAGACCCTCCTGGCCTACGAAGTGGACGGCAAGCCGCTGTCCGAGGTTGTTGTCGAAGAAGGCGCAATCCTGGGCGAGAAGGTTGTTGTCCGCCGCGTTGCACGCGTCGAGGGCAAGACCGTTGACGCTTACCTGCACAAGACCTCCAAGGATCTGCCTGCACAGGTTGGCGTGCTCTTCGCCGTTGACGGCGAAGGCGACGCAGCTTTCACCGCAGCCCACGACATCGCAGTCCACACTGCGGCATATGCTCCGACCTACCTGACCCGGGACGAAGTTCCCTCGGACATCGTCGAGAACGAGCGCCGCATTGCTGACGAGACCGCACGCGCCGAGGGCAAGCCCGAAGCTGCACTGCCGAAGATCGTCGAAGGCCGCCTGACCGGCTTCTTCAAGGAGATCGTGCTGCTGGACCAGCCGTTCGCCAAGGACGCCAAGAAGACCGTAGGCGCTGTTCTGGAAGAAGCCGGCGTCAAGCCGACCGCCTTCGCCCGGTTCCGCGTCGGAGCCTAAGGCACCGAAAATACGCGAACGCACAGCGGACGCGAAATGATGGCATAGAGGGGGTGGCCACCGAAAGGTGGCCACCCCTTTTGCCTGTCCAAATCCCCTTATTACTCTTGAAACAGCTGACAAGTTCACGCACCAGCATTGCCCCGGGAGGCATCATGGACCACGCCCTGACAGAAACCGACACTCCGCGCCGCCGCGTCCTGCTAAAGCTCTCCGGCGAGGTGTTCGGGGGAGGGAAACTGGGTGTTGATCCGGAAACGGTCCGCTCCGTGGCAAAGCAGATCGCCGCGACCGTAGGTGAGGTAGAGACCGCCATCGTGGTCGGCGGAGGCAACTTCTTCCGCGGTGCAGAACTCTCCCAAAGCGGCATGGACCGCTCACGGGCCGACTACATGGGCATGCTTGGCACGGTCATGAACTGCCTGGCGCTGCAGGACTTCCTGGAACAGGCAGGCGTGGAGACGCGGGTGCAGAGCGCGATCACCATGGGCCAGGTCGCTGAAGCCTATATTCCCCGCCGCGCGATCCGCCACCTGGAAAAGGGCCGCGTAGTCATCTTCGGCGCCGGGGCAGGCCTGCCGTACTTCTCCACGGACACAGTGGCCGCCCAGCGCGCACTGGAAGTCCACGCCGACGAGGTCCTGATGGCCAAGTCAGGCGTAGACGGGGTCTACACGGCAGATCCGAACAAGGACCCCAATGCGCAGCGCCTTGAAACCCTCACGTATGACGACGCGCTGCGCCAGGACATCCGCGTCATGGACCAGACGGCTATGACCATGTGCAAGGACAACAACCTCTCCATGGTGGTCTTCGGCATGGAAGGTGAAGGCAACGTGACCCGGGCCATCCGCGGCGAAAAGATCGGCACCGTAGTTTCAAACTGACACTCCTTCCCGGAGCGGCTTCCGCCCGGTCGCCGTGCGGCATCGCCGCAGGTGCCGCCGCGGGAGCCGCGCGGGTTAGGATGGTAGAAGAGTCCAAACCACGCCGCTGCCCGGTATGTACTGCAAGATTTACTGCAAGTATTTCCGGCACTGGCCTTTTCCCTGCAATGAGGAGACACCGTGATCGAAGAGACCTTGAAAGAGGCAGCCGACAAGATGGACAAGGCTGTGGAGGTTGCCAAGGAGGACTTCTCGACAATCCGCACCGGCCGCGCCAATCCCGCACTCTTCTCCAGAGTCCTGGTCGATTACTACGGTTCCCCTACCCAGCTGCAGCAGCTGGCCTCCTTCGCGACGCCGGATGCACGCACCCTGCTGATCACCCCGTACGACGTCACCGCGCTTCGTGCGATCGAGCGTGCACTTAGCGACTCGGAAGTTGGTGCCAACCCCTCCAACGACGGCAAGGTCATCCGCGTCATCATGCCGGAACTGACTCAGGACCGCCGCAAGGAATACGTGAAGATTGTCCGCGGCAAGGGCGAAGACGCCAAGGTCTCCGTACGCAACATCCGCCGCAAGGCGAAGGATGCCCTGGACCGCCTGGTCAAGGACGGGGAGATCGGCGAAGACGACGGCAACCGGGCCGAGAAGGACCTGGACGCCCTGACCAAGGCTCACACCGACTCGATCGATGAGCTGCTCAAGCGCAAGGAAGCCGAGCTGCTCGAGGTCTGATGAACCAATCCCAGCCTTCTACCCAGGCTGGCGGAAAACCGTCTCCTGAGGCAGACCCGGCAGCGAAGGGCACGGACATGGACGGTCCCGCCAGCCGCAGGGCCCGCAGCTCAGCTGCCCGCACGCGGAAAGCAGCCAAGGAGCGCAAACCCTCGAAAGCCGGGCGGAACCTGCCCGCAGCCATCGCCGTCGGCGTAGTGCTGCTCGGGGCGCTGCTCGTGGGCCTGTTGTTCAGCCCGGTTGCCATTGCCGTGATCGCTGCGGCTTTTTCCGCCGTCGGCGTCTGGGAAGTCTCCCGTGCGCTGGAGGTCCGCGGGATCAAGGTTCCGCATGTGCCGGTCCTGGTGGGAGCGGTAGCCATACCGCTGGCGGCCTATTTTGGCGGTACCGAAGCACTGGCCTTCGCGCTTGCCGGAACCGGAATCGCGGTGCTGCTGTGGCGGAGCATTGATACGGCCCAGGACGCGCTGCGGAGCATCCTCGCCGGTGTATTTGTGCTGCTGTGGATTCCGTTCCTGCTCAGCTTCGCGCTGCTGCTGCTGCGCGAACCGGAGGGCCAGATCCGCGTGGCTGTCCTGCTGCTGCTGGTAGTGGCCAATGATACGTTCGGCTACCTGGTGGGCGCGTTCCTCGGCAAGCACCCCATGGCGCCGAAGATCAGTCCCAAGAAATCATGGGAAGGTTTTGGCGGTTCAGCCGCCGGCGCCACCGTGGTCGGCATCCTGGCATCGGTCCTGTTCCTGGACCAGCCGTGGTGGTTTGGCCTGGTGCTTGCTGTCGCAACAGTCGCGGCTGCAACAGCCGGTGATTTCTCCGAATCGATGATCAAACGCGAGCTCGGCGTGAAGGACATGTCCAATCTGCTGCCCGGACACGGCGGCGCGATGGACCGGCTGGATTCGGTGGTCTTTGCCTCACCCGTGGTATTCCTGCTGTCCGTGCTGCTGGTCCCGGGCTCAATGTAAGGTTCCCCGGGGAGTCCTGCCCAGGTCTCGGCCGGCGAACACGTAAGATATTTTCGACGGTCCCGCATCCCGTGGCGGAAGAAGACTTGACACCAAAGGATTAGTTGAACATGAACGATGCGAGGCAGGCGAGTGCCCCCTTTGAGCGTGTGGGCCGAAGAGAATACGGCTATAACGTCCGCCAGGTCGACGACTTCCTGACCAAGGCCCGGAACTACTACAACTCAGAGACACCGGGAGCAAAGGTCATCACCAGCCGCCACGTCCGTTCAATGGCGTTCGATCCGGCCAAGGGAGGCTACGAGGCTCAGGCCGTCGACGCCGCCCTGGACCGCCTCGAAGACGTCTTCGCCCAGCGTGAGCGCGACCGCCTCATCCAGGAGAAGGGCGAGGAAGCCTGGCTCCTGCAGATCGGCCGGACCTCCGCCGTGCTGCGCGCCCGGCTGCACCGCAAGCCGGGGGAGCGGTTCCGCCGCCCCACCAAAAAGCGCGCGCACAGCTACAACGTTCGCGACGTCGATGCGCTCTGCAACGAACTGCTTGGCTACTTCGAGCACGACCGCCCGCTTTCCGTTGATGTGGTCCGCAGGGCAGTCTTCCGCGAAGCCAAGGGCGACGCCGGCTACGAGGAAACGCAGGTGGATGCCTTCCTGGACCGCGTCGTCGAGCTTATGGCCGCCATCGACTAACTCTCTTTTCATCGAGAGGCCAGTTACGGCTCTTACCAGCGCTGGTAGGAGCCCTAACTGGCCTCTCGGCGTTAGGTCAGGGGCGCAGAATGCGTTCCGGGGTATGCAGCCGGGCCAGGAAACGTGCGGTTCCGGCTGGAATGGTCCCCGGCCCGCGAAGGGATACAAGGACGGTGACGGCGAAGGCCGCCGGGACCGTCCACGCAGCCGGCTGCTCAAGCCACACGGGAACCGCTCCGCCGGACACTGACAACACACCTCCGGCCACAATCGCGCCGCCGCACAGCACCGCACCGGTCAGCATCCCGGCAACCGCTCCGGCAGCGGTCAGCCGCCGCCACCAGATCCCCATCAGCAGCAGCGGGCACAAAGTTGATGCAGTAAACGCGAAGACCATTCCCACGCTGCCGGCCAGCGCCTGGGTGTTGGTCAGCAGGGCCAGGCCCAGCGGAACCGCACCGGCCAGCAGGGTAGCTGTTCGGAAACCACGGATGCTGCCCCGGAAGAACTCCTGGCTGATCACACCGGCCAGGGACACGATCAGTCCGCTGGAGGTGGACAGGAACGCAGCGAAGGCCCCGGCAGTGACGAAGGCCGCCAGCAGGTCTCCGAGCGCGCCGTCGAACACCTGCGCAGGCAGCAGAAGCACCGTTGCGTCCGCGTTGCCATCCCCGGCCAGGTCAGGCAGGTAGGTGCGGCCCAGGATGCCGTACAGCGTGGGGAACACGTAGAAAACGGACAGCAGCCCCAGCACGATCAGCGTGGTGCGCCGGGCGGACACGCCGTCGGGATTCGTGTAGAAGCGCACCAGGACGTGCGGCAGCCCCAGCGTTCCGCACAGCAGGGCAATACTGAGTGAAACATTGCGGTAGACCGAGTCGGCGACTGCCGTGTCGGTCCCGAAGTCGAAAGCGGCGCCTGAACTGGTCCATGACACGCCGTCTGCGCCGAGCCGGAAGAGGATAAAGAGGACCGGAACGGCCAGCGCCACCAGCTTGAGCCAGTACTGGAATGCCTGCACGAACGTAATGGAGCGCATCCCGCCGCTGAGCACGCTCAGGCAGACGATCACGACGACGGCGGCGGACCCCGCCCAGCCCGGCAGCCCGGTGGTCAGGCCCACCGTCAGTGCTGCCCCGTGCAGCTGAGGCACAATGTAGAGCCATCCCACGGCGACCACCAGGAGGGACGTGACCCGGCGCGCGGGCAGTGAGTCGAGGCGCGCACGGGCGAAGTCGGGAACGGTGTACGCGCCGGAGCGCCGCAGCGGTGCTGCAACGAACAACAGCAGCATCAGGTAGCCGGCGGTGTAGCCGATCGGGAACCAGAGTGCGTCCACGCCGGAGACCAGCACCAGCCCGGCAACCCCGAGGAAACTGGCTGCGGATAGGTACTCACCGCCGATCGCGGATGCATTCCACCACGGCTTGACCGTCCGGGAAGCAACGTAGAAATCGCCGGTCGTCCGGGAGATCCGCAGGCCGTACGCGCCGATCAGCAGTGTTGCCAAGGTGACTGCGGCCAGCGCTGTGTAGCCCACGCCGGGGCTGACTTCCCATGTCACCTGGCGCTACCCTTCATCCAGGAGGTCCTGGAAACGTTTCTCGTTCCGGTTGGCACTGCGCACGTAGAGCGCGCCGCTGATGATCACCAGCGGATACACCCCAAACCCCAGCAGCACCCAGGGGACAGGAATGCCCAGCAGTTCCAAGGCCCCTATCTCCGGAAACAGGGCCAGCACCAGGGGGACGCCCAGCAGGATTAGCCCGAAACCGCCCGCCACTACCAGTGCCAGCCGCAGCTGTGAGCGGATCAGGGAGGAGAGGAAAACCTCGCCGACCTCGGACTGCTCATCCAGTTCCCGCGCGACGGGAAACGCCGGGGGGACAGCTCCGGGACGCGGGGGAGCAGTGACCCGGACCCGCTGCGGGCGGTTCTCGCCGCTCATGCCGAAGGCCGGACCCGGCCCGAAGCCAGCGTGCTGCGGACCGTGGGCAGATGCCGGCGGCTCACCGGAAGTTCGTCGGAGCCTATGCGGATACTCGCCCTGCCTGCGTTGAGCCGCACCTGGGTGATCTGGCTGCGGGCCACCAGATAGGAACGGTGGATCCGCAGGAACCCGGCGTCCGCCCACTGGGCTTCAAGCTCGGCCAGCGGAATTCGGACCAGGTAACTGGTCTCTTCGGTGTGGAGGCGGGCATAGTCGCCCTGTGCCTGCACATAGCGGATATCCTCCCGGCGGATCATCCGGGTGGTGGCACCCTGCACCACGGTAACGACGTCGCCGTCCTCGGCGCTCTCTGTTCCGGAGCCTGCCAGCGCCTCGCTGATCCGGCGCACCGATTCAGTGAGGCGTTCAGTACGGACCGGTTTGAGCAGGTAATCAAGTGCTGCCAGATCGAAGGCATCAAGGGCATGGTCCTCGTCGGCGGTGACGAAAACAACGGCGGGAGCCCGCTCCTTGCGGGCCAGCGCCCTGGCGATGTCCAGTCCGGACAGGGCGGGCATGTGGATGTCCAGGAACACGGCGTCGACGTCGGCCGTCTCGATGGCGTGCAGTGCCTGGGCGCCGCTGGAAGCACGCAGGACCGTGCCGATGCGCGAATCCCGGCCCAGCAGGAAAGCCAGCTCGTCGACGGCGGGAGCTTCATCGTCGGCGACCACCACGGTCAGCTGCTTTGCGGATTTGGGCATGTGATCCAGACTACTTCCTTTACGTTTGATGCCCCGGCTGCGACTTGGGGATGCGCATGGTGATCAGGGTTCCGGCGCCCTCCGCCGTGTCGATCACCAGACCGTGCGCGTCCCCGTAAACCTGGCGCAGCCGGAGGTCAACGTTCCGCAGTCCCACGTGGTCGCCGTCGGCGTGCCCGGCGAGCAGCGCCTGCAGTTTTTGTGGATCCATCCCCACTCCGTTGTCCTCCACAGTGATTTCGGCGAGGGCACCGGCGTCACGGGCGGAGATGGTGATGTGGCCTTCGCCGTCGATTGAATCCAGGCCGTGCCGCACCGAGTTCTCCACCAGGGGCTGAAGGGACAGGAACGGAATCACCGTGCCGAGGACTTCGGGACTGATCTGAAGGCTCACCTTGAGCCGTTCCCCAAAACGTGCCCGTTCCAGGAGCAGATAGCGGTCAATGGACTGCAGCTCCTCGGCGAGCGTGGTGAAGTCTCCGTGGCGGCGGAAGGAATACCGGGTGAAATCCGCGAACTCCACCACCAGTTCGCGTGCCCGCTGCGGATCGGTGTTGATGTAGGAGGCAATGGCGTTTAGCGAGTTGTAGATAAAGTGCGGACTGATCTGTGCGCGCAGCGCCTTCACCTCTGCCTCCATCAGCAGCGCCCTGGACGCATCCAGCTCCGCCAGCTCCACCTGGGCAGCAACCCAGTCGGCGACGTCGTTGGTTGCTCGGATGAGCCCGGCGCTGATCGACGGCGCGAAGATGCCCAGGGTGCCAACCGCCTGGCCGTTGGCGCGCAGCGGGCAAACCAGCAGCTCCCCGCCGTCCTGCAGCCCCAGCGCCCGCAGGGCGGGTCCGCGGAACACCTTGGTCCGTCCGGATTCAAGCACCCCCCGTGCGGCGAAGAAGATCCGTTCCCGCCGCTGCGGCGTGTCCGCCAGCACGCCCTCCCAGGCAAGAACACCGCCGGTGTCGGTCATGAACAGGGTCTCGCAGCGCAGCAGGCCGCGCAGGTGCCGGCTGGCACGGGAGGCTCCGGCCGGCGTGAGTCCGGCCCGAAGGTGGCGCGAAGCGAGCGACGCCGTGTGCAGGGTCGCGTAGGCTGCCCGCTCGGCGTCGGACCCCAGGTCCCGCTGGGAGCGGCTCAGCCGATAGCCCAGCGCAGCCACGGCTGCGAGCGTCAGGACGGCAACAGCGCAGACCAGAGCGACTTCCAAGGCGGCGGGCATGGCTCCCAGACTACCCAGTCCTGCAGCCCCTCAACGGCTCCGGGGATGCCGTTTGGCGCACGGATGGGCCCGTTCACCGACACAGGTGCGCGATAAGTGGCACCGGATGCATCCGCATTGGAAAAGTGATGCCCATCACAGCCGGCGTGCTGGCGGTCGCAGGTCCCCGATGGATCCGCGGTATCAGTGCCGTACCGCCGCACGTGCCCAACCCAAGGAGGAGAGATGGCTGAACACCAGCCACATTCACACCCCGAAAGCGAGGCGCCGGTCGACTTCCGGGAAGTCCAGCGGTCCCCGCAGTTCCAGGAGCTGCGCAAACGCCAGCGCAGCTTCATCTTTCCCATGGCCGTGGTCTTCCTCGTCTGGTACTTCGCCTACGTGCTGCTCGCTGACTACGCGCACGACTTCATGTCCACTCCGGTCATTGGCAACATCAACATCGGTCTGATCCTGGGCCTGCTGCAGTTCGTCAGCACCTTCGGCATCACCATGTGGTACGTCAGCTACGCCAACCGCCGCCTCGATCCGATCGCCTCCGAACTGCGCGGCGAGCTGGAGGCCAAAGGCGTGTCCCTTCCCGAGGAGACCAAATGAACACCCTCTACATCCCCGCCGCCGTCACCGCCGACGCCGTCCGGGAAACCGGCTGGCTGAACATGCTGATCTTCGGCCTGTTCGTGGCCGTGACCCTTGTGGTGGTGCTGCGTGCCAGCCGCAACAACAAGACCGCAGCCGACTACTACGCAGCCGGGCGTTCCTTCACCGGCCCGCAGAACGGCACCGCCATCGCCGGCGACTACCTCTCTGCAGCGTCCTTCCTTGGCATCGTCGGAGCCATCGCCATCAACGGCTATGACGGCTTCCTTTACTCCATCGGCTTCCTGGTTGCCTGGCTCGTGGCCCTGCTGCTGGTAGCCGAAATGCTGCGCAATACCGGCAAGTTCACCATGGCCGACGTGCTTTCCTTCCGGCTCAAGCAGCGCCCGGTCCGCATCGCCGCGGCTACCACTACCCTGGCTGTCTGCTTCTTCTACCTGCTGGCCCAGATGGCCGGCGCCGGCGGACTTGTTTCCCTGCTCATGGGCATCGACTCGAAGCTCGGCCAGTCCCTGGTGATCACCGTCGTCGGCGGACTCATGATCATCTACGTACTGGTCGGCGGCATGAAGGGCACCACCTGGGTGCAGATCATCAAGGCCTGCCTCCTGATTGCCGGTGCGGGCGTCATGACCGTCTGGGTCCTGGCCATCAACGGCTTCAACCTCTCCGAACTGCTTGGCTCCGCCGTCGAGATGTCCGGCAACGCCGCGATCCTCGATCCGGGACTGCAGTACGGCAAGTCTGAAACCTCCAAGCTGGACTTCATCTCCCTCGGCCTGGCCCTGGTGCTTGGCACCGCAGCCCTGCCCCACGTGCTGATGCGCTTCTACACGGTTCCCACCGCCAAGGAAGCCCGCCGCTCCGTAGTCTGGGCCATCTGGCTGATCGGCCTGTTCTACCTGTTCACCCTGGTCCTCGGCTACGGCGCCGCTGCCCTGATTGAGCGGGAGACCATCATAGGAGCTCCGGGCGGCGTGAACTCCGCTGCTCCGCTGCTGGCCTTCGCCCTGGGTGGGCCGGTCCTGCTGGGACTGATCGCCGCCGTCGCATTCGCTACCATCCTGGCTGTTGTGGCCGGCCTGACCATCACGGCAGCTGCCTCCTTCGCCCACGACATCTACGCCAACGTTGTCCGCAAGGGCAAGGTGGATGCCGACGGCGAGGTGAAGGTTGCCCGCCGGACCGTGCTGGTGATCGGCGTCGTGTCAATCCTGGGCGGCATTGGTGCCCAGGGGCAGAACGTTGCCTTCCTGGTCGCCCTGGCCTTCGCCGTCGCGGCCAGTGCCAACCTGCCCACCATCATCTACTCGCTCTACTGGCGCCGCTTCAACACCCGCGGTGCTGTCTGGAGCATGTACGGCGGCCTGGGCTCGGCCATCCTGCTGATCATCTTCTCGCCGGTTGTCTCCGGTGCTGAAACCTCGATGATCGCCGGAGCCGACTTCGCGATCTTCCCGCTGAACAACCCGGGCCTGGTCTCGATTCCGCTGGCGTTCTTCCTGGGCTTCCTGGGCACTGTCACCAGCAAGGATGACGAGTCTCCGGAAAAGCAGGCGGAAATGGAAGTCCGTTCGCTCACCGGTGTTGGCGCCGAGAAGGCAGTGGACCACTAGGTTTACCGCACGGTAAGAAGGGCGCCTCCCCATTCCTGGGGAGGCGCCCTTTGCCGTGCCTGGAAGCTGGTGGCAGTACGGCATGGGTGCGACGCCGCGGCGGCCCGCCTGCGGGCCCCCGAAGCGGGCTATTCGCCGGCGGCAGGTCCACGGTCGAGCAGCGGGGCCACCCGGTAGGGGATCAGCTCACCCATCGCCAGGGTGGTGTCGGAACGTTCGACGCCGGGCACGGAAAGGATCGCCTTGTTGACCCGGAACAGGTCTTCGGCGTCAAGCGCCACAATCCGCAGCAGCAGGTCCGCAGCTCCGGTCAGTCCGTGGGCCTCCACGACCTCCGGTACAGCGGAAAGATCAGCGGTGATCTCTGCCAGCCGCTGCTGCTGGACATGCACATGGACGAAAGCCATCAGCGGGTACCCCAGGGCCACCGGGTTGATCCGCCGTTCAAAGGAGAGGAAGGCACCTTTCTTTTCCATCCGTGAGAGCCGCGCCTGGACCGTGTTGCGGGAGATCCCCAGCCGGCCGGCCAGGGCGACCACGGTCCGCCGGGGATCCGTAGCCATGGCCCGCAGGACGCGGAAGTCGGTGGAGTCCAGAATCTGCATAGTGCGCAACGCTAGCACGGGGTGAAACGCCGAAGCAGGGCAGTATGCGCAATCGGAGCGCATGTGGTTGTGCTGCCTGCGCTGTGTGAGTAGGGTCACATCCTATCTGGGCAACGGCGCCCGGCATCAGGTTCGGACCCCACCACCCCCGGGGCCCCAACACGAAAGGATGCGTATCAAAGTGTCCCTGCATATCCCGGTAGACCATCCCGAAAACACCGGGACGGAACCGAACGATCCATATGTTCAGCTCATCCGGCCCGACGGCACGCGCGTGGCTGACACGTTCTACAGCCGCTGGGTCCAGGACGTCGACGCGGAGATCCTCCGCGGCCTGTACCGGGACATGGTCCTGGTACGGCGGATCGACACCGAAGCCACGTCGCTCCAGCGGCAGGGAGAACTGGGGCTGTGGCCCCCGCTCCTGGGACAGGAAGCCTCCCAAATCGGATCCGCCCGGGCGCTGCGCCCAACCGACTTTGTATTCAGCAGCTACCGCGAGAACGCAGTGGCCTACTGCCGCGGAGTGGAGTTCGCAGACCTCATGCGCGTCTGGCGCGGCAACGCAGCAGGCGGCTGGGACCCGTACTCGGTGAACATGGCTCCCACGCAGGTGATCATCGGCGCCCAGGCGCTGCACGCCGCGGGTTATGCCATGGGTATCGCCCAGGACGGTGCCGACGACGCGGCGATCAGCTACTTCGGCGACGGCGCCACCAGCCAGGGCGATGTCAATGAGGCGATGGTCTTTGCCGCCAGCTTCCAGGCGCCGGTCATCTTCTTCTGCCAGAACAACCAGTGGGCCATCTCGGAACCGGTTGGGCTGCAGGCCGCCATTCCCATTGCCAACCGGGCACCGGGATTCGGCATACCCTCCATCCGGGTGGACGGGAACGACGTCCTGGCCGTCCTCGCCGCTACCCGCGAGGCACTGGACCGTGCCCGCAGCGGCGCAGGCCCAACCTTCATTGAAGCCGTCACCTACCGGATGGGTCCGCACACCACCGCTGATGACCCCACCCGCTACCGTGATGCGGCGGAGCTTGAGGACTGGCGGCGCCGCGATCCGATTACCCGGCTTGGCACCCTCCTGCAGAACGAGGGAGAAGCAGACAGTGCCTTCCTCGCCTCCGTGGATGCCGACGCCGATGCGCTGGCGGGCGGGCTCCGCGAGGCCTGCCTGACCATGCCTGATCCGGGGCCGCAGGACGTCTTCGCGCACGTCTACGCCGAGCCGAACAGCTGGCTGGACCGGCAGCAGGAACACTATGGGGCCTACTTGGCAATGATGGATGTCCCGGCGGAAGGAAACACCCGATGAGCAGCATGACTTTCGGCCGCGCGATCACTGCCGGACTGCACGACGCCCTGGCGGCAGACCCAAAGGTCGTGCTGATGGGGGAGGACATCGGCAAGCTTGGCGGAGTCTTCCGCATAACGGATGGACTGCAGGCCGAGTTCGGCCCCAAACGGGTCATGGACACCCCGCTGGCCGAATCCGGCATCGTCGGCACCGCCGTCGGACTGGCCTACCGCGGCTACCGCCCGGTTGTTGAGATCCAGTTCGACGGGTTCATCTATCCGGCTTTCGACCAGATCGTTTCCCAGGTTGCCAAGATGCATTACCGGACCAGGGGCGCAGTGAAGCTACCCCTGACCATCCGCGTGCCCTTCGGCGGCGGCATCGGCTCACCGGAACACCACTCGGAGTCCCCGGAGGCCTACTTCACCCACACTTCCGGGCTGCGGGTGGTCAGTGTGTCCAACCCGCAGGACGCCTACACCATGATCCGGCAGGCGATTGCCTCGGACGACCCGGTGCTCTACTTCGAGCCCAAGCGCCGGTACCACACCAAGGGGAACGTCGAACAGACCCTCGAAGGTGCGCTGCCGATGGGCTCAGCCCGTGTTGCAGCACCGGGGACGGACGTGACGCTGGTGGCCTACGGTCCGCTGGTTATGACGGCGCTTGATACAGCGACGGCGGCCGGGGACGAGGGAATCTCAGTGGAGGTGATCGATCTGCGCTCGCTGGCCCCGGTGGATTACGACGCCGTTGAGGCCTCGGTGCGCAAGACCGGCCGGCTTGTGGTGACCCATGAGGCTGCCCAGTCCGGGGGCCTTGGCGCCGAGATCGCCGCCAGCATCACGGAACGCTGCTTCGACTTCCTTGAACATGCACCCGTCCGGGTGACCGGGTTCGATATTCCCTACCCGCCCGCACGGCTGGAAAAGCACCACCTTCCCGACCTTGACCGGATCCTGGACGGGGTTGACCGGGTGATGCGCCGGCCCAACTCACTGGAGACCGCCGCCGTCCTGGAAGGAGTCCGCGGATGATCCGGGAATTCCGGCTGCCGGACCTGGGTGAAGGCCTGACCGAGTCCGAGATCCTTTCCTGGCGGGTGGCCGAGGGCCAGCTGGTCACGCTCAACCAGGTCATTGCGGAAGTGGAGACGGCGAAAGCCGTGGTGGAGCTGCCGTCTCCCTTCGAGGGGGTCGTGGCCAGGCTCCACGAGGCCGAGGGCACTGTTGTTGAGGTAGGCAAACCCATCATCAGCTTCGACGTCATCGATACTGACGTACCTGTACCGGCTGCGCCGGAACCACAGCGCCGCCAGCCCACCCTTGTGGGGTACGGCGCTGAACCGGACCGCGCCGGACGCCCCGCACGACGGGCACGCCGCGGGCTTGCAGCGCCGGCGGAACCGACGCCGCCGGCTCCGGCTCCGGCTCGGACTCCGTCCCCGGCGGCAGCACCGGCACCGGCCGCAGCACCTGCTCCCGCCGCGGTGATCACTGACGCCCCGGTCCGGGAACGGCCGCGTTCCACGCCCCCGGTGCGCAAACTAGCCCGCGATCTGGGTATTGACCTCGCTTTGCTGACCGGGACCGGCCCGCAGGGCAGGATCCTCCGGGCGGATGTGGAGGCCGCCAGGCTGGCGGACCGTGGACGTTCCGGAGAATCCGTGACGGCTGAGACGGCCGTGCCGCCGGTGGTTGCCGACGCCCCGCATCTGGGGCAGGGCCGCGAAGAGCGGATCCCGATCGCCGGGATCCGGAAGCACACCGCCGCGGCGATGGTGTCCAGCGCCTTCACCGCGCCGCACGCCACCGTCTTCCTTACGGTGGACGTCACGGCGTCCATGCAGCTGCTGGAGAAGCTCAGGTCACGCAAGGAGTACGACGGCGTGCGGCTGACTCCGCTTGTCCTAGCCGCCAAAGCTGTGTGCCTGGCGCTGCGCCGGCACCCTGAGCTGAACGCCCGCTGGGATGAACCAGCACGTGAAATCGTCCGCTACCGCTACGTCAACCTCGGGATTGCCGCGGCAACCCCCCGCGGCCTGATGGTACCCAACATCAAGGATGCCCAGGACCTTGGCCTGCGGGAACTGGCCCTGGCCATTTCGGATCTGGCACGCACCGCCCGGGAGGGACGCACGCCGCCTGCGGCACTGTCCGGGGGCACCGTCTCCATCTCGAATGTGGGGGTCTTTGGAGTGGATGCCGGGACACCGATCCTGAACCCGGGGGAGGCCGCGATCCTGGCCCTGGGTGCGGTCCGGAGCCAGCCCTGGGAGTACGAGGGCGGAATTGCGCTGCGCCAGGTGACTACCCTAAGCCTGTCCTTTGACCACAGGCTGGTGGACGGGGCCGAAGGCGCCGCCTTCCTCCGGGACATCGGAGACGTGCTCGCCGAGCCGGCGATGGTCCTGGCGATGGACTGACCCAGGAGCCGCCGCGTCGGCCGCTTAAACTGCACAGGGCCCTTCTCCACCGTCCGGGAGAGGGGCCCTGCTGCAGTATGGTCGGCCAGTCTACGCCAGCTCGAGTTCCAGTTCGCGGACCACGGCACCGCGCGCATTGGCGAAGGTCTGTGCTTCGCCGATGACCTTGAAGCCGTAGCGTTCCAGGATGCGGATGGAGCTGACGTTGTCGGCCACGGCACGTGCCCGGATGGGGCGCTCAGGGAACTCTTCGAGGAAAAGTCCCACCGCCGCCGTCGTGATTCCCTGTCCCCAGCGGGAACGGTCAATCCAATAGCTGATCTCCGGGACGGCGCCGTCGCGGTAGGCCAGGATGGAACCAACGATTTCGCCGTCGGCAACGATCGTGCGCACGGTCACGCCGGAATCACTGAGGATCTGCTGCCAGTGAAGATCAAAGACACCCCGGTCTGAGGGATTCTTGGCGGCAAAGGCAGCCATATGGTTGGCGCCCGGGTCCAGCTGATGGGTGAAGAACTCATCAACGTCGCCCGGTTCTACGGCACGAAGCTCAATCACGGCAGGTCTTTCTGCTCGGGGGTTTTCTCCAGCGTACTAGGCATTCAGGGCTGCCCATGCCATGCGTTCGAGCAGGGCGCGGAGTTTGACGGTCTCGCGGGCGGTGGTTTTGCTGGTGAGGGTGTGGGAGGTGGAATTGATCAGGCCGAACACTGCCTGCGCCCGGTGGCGCAGCAGCGGCAGCCCGGAGTTTGGGTGAAGGGCCGAGATGGCGTCCACCCAGACTTCAACGTACTGTCGCTGGAGCTGGCGCACAGCGCGCTCGTCGTCTTCGGGGAGGCTGGCAAGGTCGCGGTCCTGGACCCGGATGACGTTCGGCTGGCGCAGGGCGAAGTCCACCTGGAATTCGATCAGTCCGCTCAACGCTGCTTCCGCGGTATCCGATTCAGCCACGACGGCGATGCCGCCTTCCAGCAGGTCCTTGCTGACCCCGACCAGCAGGGCTGAAAGCATGGCCGACTTGCCGCTGAAGTGGCGGTACACCGCCGGCCCGCTGACTCCCGCAGCCGCTCCCAGCTCTTCGATTGAGACCCCGTTGTAGCCTTTCTCGGCGAAAAGCGCGGCCGCGGCGTCCAGCATCGCAGCCCGGCGGGACGCCTTCGCGGCGCTCCTGCCCGTAGCGGTGCGCGGGGTGCTCTTGGTGGAATCCATGCCTGCCTTTCCGCGGTTCAATTTGGGGCAACCCTTCTATTGTGGTGGACAGGTCAGTTAATAGCCACTAACCTAATCCGAGTTAGCGTGCATTAACCAACACCTGTGATCCGGTTCACAGTTCCGGAAGACGCTCAACCTAAGGAAGTCGATGGAGACCCTTGCCACAGCGCTGGACGCCGCGTCGGCGTCGTACGCGGCCAACGATGCAGCCCAGCGGGTCCTCGCGGGGGAACTGCGCAAGCGGCTGGCTGAGACTGCCGAGGGCGGTCCGCCCCGGTCCCGGGAGCGGCACACAGCCCGGGGGAAACTGCTCCCGCGCGAACGCATCGAAGCACTGCTCGACGACGGCAGTCCGTTCCTCGAGATCGCCCCGCTGGCGGCGAACGGAATGTACAACGACGAAAGTCCTGCTGCCGGACTGATTGCCGGAATCGGCCTGGTCCACGGACGGCACGTGATGGTGCTGTCCAACGACGCCACGGTCAAGGGCGGCACCTACTATCCCATGACAGTAAAGAAGCACCTGCGGGCACAGGAAATTGCCCTGGAAAACCGGCTTCCGTGCATTTATCTGGTGGACTCCGGCGGAGCGTTCCTGCCGCTGCAGGATGAGGTGTTCCCGGACCGGGATCACTTTGGGCGGATCTTCTACAACCAGGCCCGCATGTCGGCAGAAAAGATCCCGCAGATTGCAGCCGTGCTCGGATCCTGCACTGCGGGAGGGGCCTACGTGCCGGCCATGAGTGACGAGACAGTCATTGTCCGCAACCAGGGCACGATCTTCCTGGGCGGACCGCCGCTGGTGAAGGCAGCCATTGGCGAAGTCGTCACCGCGGAGGAACTGGGCGGCGGGGAGCTGCACTCCAGGACCTCCGGAGTCACCGACCACCTTGCCGAAAATGACGCCCATGCCCTCGAAATCGTCCGGAACATTGCGGAGACCTTCCCTGACCCGAGGCGTGCCTGGGAGCCGGTCGAGGCGGTAGAACCCGCCGTGGATCCCCGGGAACTGTATGCGGCTGTGCCCGCCGACCTGCAGACCCCGTACGACGTCCGTGAAGTGATTGCCCGCATTGTCGACGGCAGCTCCTTCCACGAGTTCAAGAAGGAATACGGCACCACGCTGGTGACCGGCTTCGCACGGCTGCACGGACACCGCGTGGGCATTGTGGCGAACAACGGGGTGCTGTTCAGTGAGTCCGCGCAAAAGGGTGCGCACTTCATCGAGCTGTGCGACCAGCGGGGCATCCCGCTCATCTTCCTGCAGAACATTTCAGGGTTCATGGTCGGGCGGGACTACGAGGCCGGGGGAATCGCCCGGCACGGCGCCAAGATGGTTACCGCGGTGGCCACCTGCCGGGTGCCCAAACTGACCGTCGTGATCGGCGGATCCTTCGGCGCCGGCAACTACTCCATGTGCGGCCGTGCCTACTCGCCGCGCTTTTTGTGGATGTGGCCGGCGGCCCGGATCTCAGTGATGGGAGGAAGCCAGGCCGCTTCAGTCCTGGCGACCGTGCGCCGGGACGCCCTTGAAGCCCGCGGAGAGGAATGGGGCTCCGAAGACGAAGAAGCATTCCGGGAACCCATCCGCCGGGATTACGACGCCCAGGGAAGTCCTTACTACTCCACGGCCAGGCTCTGGGATGACGGCATCATCGACCCGGCTGACACCCGCACCGTACTTGGACTGGCCCTGGATGTCTGCGCCAATGCACCGCTTCCCGAAACTTCCTTCGGCCTCTTCCGGATGTGAGCAGATGACCATGGAGAACAAACCACTGACCGCGTTCGGCACCGTACTGGTTGCCAACCGCGGCGAAATCGCCTGCCGCGTCATCCGGACACTCCGGCGCCTTGGCATCCGCAGTGTGGCCGTCTATAGCGACGACGACGCCGGTGCCCGCCACGTCCGTGAAGCAGACACCGCGGTGCGCCTGGGTCCAGCCGATCCGCGCCGCAGCTACCTGGACGCCGAAGCCGTGCTGGCTGCCTGCCGTGCCTCCGGAGCGCAGGCTGTACACCCCGGCTACGGTTTCCTCAGCGAAAACTCGTCCTTCGCAAGGCTCCTGGCGGAGAACGGAATCGCCTTCATGGGCCCCGGGGTCAAAGCCCTTGAACTGATGGGGGACAAGATTGCCTCCAAGAACCATGTGTCCGGCTACGGGGTGCCTGTTATCCCGGGCATCGCGGAACCCAGACTGAGCGATGCGGACCTGCTCGCTGCTGCGGACGCCGTGGGCTACCCGCTCCTGATCAAGCCGTCGGCGGGCGGCGGCGGCAAGGGCATGCACGCCGTAAGCGCCCCGGATGAACTGCCCGGGGCGCTGGCTTCGGCCCGGCGCGTGGCGGCAGCCGCCTTCGGAGACGACACACTGTTCCTGGAACGGCTGGTCTCCGCACCCAGGCACATTGAGGTCCAGGTGCTGGCCGACACCCACGGGAACGTGATTCACCTCGGGGAGCGTGAGTGCTCACTCCAGCGCAGGCACCAGAAAGTCATCGAGGAAGCGCCGTCGGTCCTGCTCGATTCAGCCACCCGGGAACGGATCGGGGCAGCTGCCTGCGAAGCTGCCCGGTCGGTGGATTACACCGGAGCCGGGACCGTTGAGTTCCTGGTGTCCGGTGAGGCACCGGACGAGTTCTTCTTCATGGAAATGAATACCCGGCTGCAGGTCGAGCACCCGGTCACGGAGATGGTGACCGGAATCGACCTGGTGGAGTGGCAGGTCCGGATCGCTGCCGGTGAGCCGCTGGAGCTGTCCCAGGCCGAGGTGCGGCTGGACGGGCACGCCGTGGAAGCACGTGTTTATGCCGAAGATCCCGCGGCCGGGTTCCTGCCGACAGCCGGACGGGTGGACCTTTTGCGCGAAGCCGCCGGCGCAGGAGTGCGGACAGACTCAGGTCTGCTGGCCGGGCAGACGGTTTCCTCCAGCTATGACCCGATGCTTGCCAAGGTCATCGCCTGGGGAGCTGACCGGCAGCAGGCAATGGACCGGCTGGACGCGGCGCTCGCCGGGACCGTCATCCTGGGCATCGGAACCAACATCGAATATCTGCGCCTGCTGCTGGCTGATCCTGCCGTCCAGGCCGGGGACCTGGACACCACACTCATTGAGCGGCGCCTGCCGGAACTGGCTTTCCAGGAACCCGGAGACCTGGAACTTGCTGCCGCCGCGCTGTTAAAGCTGGCTGGGCTCCGGGGCGGCGTGCACGGCACGCACGGCAAGCTGGCAGGAGCCGCGGCCCCCTGGAACCGGGCGGACAGCTGGCGGATCGGGGGCCCGCGTCCGCTTTCCGTGGCGGTAACGGCCGCTGGCACGGAGCGCACTGCAGAAGTGCTCGGATCGCCGGATGCTGCCCGGCTGAACATCGACGGGGGACCGGAGCGCTCAGCGGGCCTTGAGGTGGACGGGAGCCTGCTGCGCCTGGAGCTGGACGGTGTTGTGCACACCCTGCACTTTGCCCTCGTCCCCGGTGCCGGCGGCTCGGAGGTTCTCTGGACTTCCAGGGAGGGCTACACCGCCGTGCTGGATCTGCCGGACCGTACCGAGCGGCTGCGGAACCAGCTCGCGGCTGCGGGAAAGACCGAAGGGGCTGCCGATCCGGTACTGCGCTCGCCGATGCCGGGCACCGTCGTAACCGTGGCAGCCGCAGACGGGGACACCGTCGAAGCCGGCCAGGTGCTGCTGGGGGTTGAAGCCATGAAGATGGAGCACCAGCTCAGCGCCCCCGTGGCGGGACGGGTCTCCCTGGCCCTGCGGCCGGGAGATTTGGTCAAGGCCGGGCAGGTCCTGGCCACCGTAACGCCGCTGGACGAAACCGAACCACCTACCCAAGGAGCAGGCCATGCCCAGCTTTGAGCTCAGTGAAGAACACCAGGCGCTGTCAGACACAGTGAGGGAATTCGCGGACGAAGTAGTCGCTCCCGTGGCTGCACTGCACGACGCCGAGCATTCCTTCCCCTACAAGGTCGTCGAACAGATGGGGGAGATGGGCCTGTTCGGTCTGCCCTTCCCCGAGGAGTACGGCGGCATGGGCGGGGACTACTTTGCCCTGGCCCTGGCCCTCGAGCAGCTGGCCCGGGTGGACCAGTCCGTGGCAATCACGCTCGAGGCCGGAGTGTCCCTGGGCGCCATGCCGATCTACCGGTTCGGCACCGAGGAACAGAAGCAGAAGTGGCTGCCTGGCCTGGCCCAGGGCACAGCGCTCGCCGGATTCGGCCTGACCGAGAGCGAAGCAGGCTCCGACGCGGGAGGAACCAAGACCACCGCCCGGCTGGACGGCGGACAGTGGGTGATCAACGGCAGCAAGGAGTTCATTACCAACTCCGGTACGGAGATCACCTCGCTCGTCACCGTTACCGCGGTCACCGGTACGTCGGAAAACCCCGACGGCAGCATCCGCAAGCATATTTCCACCATCGTTGTGCCCTCCGGTACCCCGGGTTTCACGGTCGAGAAGGCGTACAACAAGGTGGGCTGGAACGCCTCCGACACCCACCCGCTGACGCTGGCTGACGTGCGGGTTCCGCAGGAGAACCTGCTGGGCGCCGAAGGCCGCGGCTTTGCGAACTTCCTGCAGATCCTGGACGAAGGCCGCATCGCGATCGCGGCCCTTGCCACCGGCGCTGCCCAGGGCTGCGTGGACGAGGCCGTGCGTTATGCCGGCGAGCGTGTTGCCTTCGGCACCACCATTGGGAGCAACCAGTCAATTGCGTTCAAGATCGCCCGAATGCAGACCCGCGCCCATAATGCCCGGCTGGCCTACTATGACGCCGCGGCCAGGATGCTGGCAGGCAAACCGTTCAAGGTCCAGGCCGCGATGGCAAAACTGGTTGCCGGTGAAGCAGCGATGGACAACGCCAGGGATGCAACCCAGGTCTTTGGCGGCTACGGTTTCATCAATGAATTCCCAGTGGCGCGTCATTACCGGGATTCAAAGATCCTGGAGGTAGGTGAAGGCACCTCCGAGGTCCAGCTCATGCTCATTGCCCGGGAACTGGGGCTCTGAGCCGGCACAAGTTGGTCAACGGCGATTAACGGACGGACACATCATGATTGACAAGACAGTAGCCACGGCGGAAGAAGCCGTGGCGGACATTCCCAGCGGCGCCTCCCTGGCGGTAGGCGGGTTCGGGCTCTGCGGCATCCCGGAAGTACTGATTTCAGCGCTGCACGCCCAGGGCGCAGACGGGCTCGAAACAGTCTCCAACAACTGCGGGGTTGATGACTGGGGGCTGGGCCTGCTCCTTGGAGACCACCGCATCCGGCGCACTGTGAGCTCCTACGTGGGGGAGAACAAGGAGTTCGCCCGCCAGTTCCTGGCCGGCGAACTGGAAGTTGTCCTCACCCCGCAGGGAACCCTGGCCGAGAAGCTGCGGGCGGGCGGCGCCGGCATCCCGGCGTTCTTCACCGCCGCAGGAGTCGGGACGCAGGTCAGCGAGGGCGGGCTGCCCCAGAAGTACGACGCCGAGGGGCTGGTTTCTGTGGCCTCGGAGCCGAAGGAAGTCCGCAGCTTCGGCGGACGGGAGTATGTCCTGGAGGAATCCCTCACCCCGGACTACGCGCTGGTCCATGCCTGGAAGGGCGACCGGCACGGCAACCTCGTCTTCCACGCCTCAGCCATGAACTTCAACCCGCTGTGCGCCATGGCGGGCAGAACCACCATCGCGGAAGTCGAAGAACTCGTGGAACCTGGGGAGATCAATCCGGCCGAGGTCCACGTGCCCGGCATCTTCGTTCAGCGGGTTGTGCTGACCGGTCCCGGGGAGAAGCGGATAGAGAAGCGGACCGTCGCGCAGGCCAAGGCGGCACCGGCAACGGCAGCGCCCGAAACAGCGCTGGCAGGGGAGGGATCCTAATGGCACTGACACGCAACGAACTGGCGGCCCGGGTGGCCCGGGAACTCGAAAACGGACAGTACGTGAACCTGGGCATCGGCATGCCGACCCTGATTCCGAACTACATTCCCGAGGGAGTGGAGGTGGTGCTGCATTCGGAGAACGGGATTCTCGGCGTCGGGCCCTACCCGGAAGAAGCTGCACTTGATCCGGACCTCATCAACGCCGGCAAGGAAACCGTCACGGTCAACCGCGGCGCAGCGTTCTTCGACTCTGCCCAGTCCTTCGGCATGATCCGGGGAGGCCACGTGGATGTGGCCGTCCTGGGCGCCATGGAGGTAGCGGCCAACGGGGACCTGGCGAACTGGATGATCCCCGGGAAAATGGTCAAGGGCATGGGAGGTGCCATGGACCTGGTGTTCGGCGCCAAGCGTGTGATCGTCATGATGGAGCACCTGGACCGGTCCGGCCGGCCGAAGATCGTGGAGCAGTGTTCCCTTCCCCTGACCGGCAAGGGCTGTGTGAACCTCATCGTCACGGACCTGGCTGTCATTGAGGTTGGTTCCGAAGGACTGGTGCTGCGTGAGACAGCACCCGGGGTCAGCGTGGAGGACGTCGTTGCCGCCACCGGTGCGCCGCTGGAGGTCTCCCTTGGTGTCTGACACCGCCGGGGGAGCCGCGCCGGACGAAACCGCGGCAGCGAAGGTGGTGGTTCAGCGCGGGCTCTTCTTTGATGAACTTGAGCCCGGGACCGTCTACGAGCACCGGCCGGGCCGCACCCTGACTGAAGCGGACAACGTCCTCTTCAGCACGCTCACCATGAACCCGCAGGCCCTGCACCTGGATGCTGCCTACTCAGCCGGGCAGCCCTTTGGGCAGCGGCTGGTCAACTCGATGCTGACCCTGGCCGTGATGGTTGGGCAGTCCGTAGGCCAGCTGACCCAGGGCACACTGGTGGCGCAGCTGGGACTGACCGACGTCGCCTTCCCCCACCCGCTTTTCCACGGGGACACCCTGTACTCGCAGACCAGGGTCGCCGGTAAGCGGCTCTCCGGGTCACGCCCGGGGCAGGGGATCGTGGCACTGGAGCACACAGGGCGCAACCAGGACGGCACAGTGGTGGCCACCTTCACGCGGAGCGCGCTGATGTGGACGTCGGACGGATACCGCCAAAGCGGTGCCCCGGGCGGCGTCCTGCACTGACCATTTCCGGGAGGCCATGTAGGTTGGAAAAGCCGCTGGACGCCACGTAAGGAGTACGCCAATGACCACTTTCCCCATGGGCCCTGCCCTGCTGTTCTGCCCTGCGGACCGGCCGGAACGGTTTGAAAAGGCCGCGCAGCGCGCCGACGCCGTCATTCTGGACCTCGAAGATGCGGTCGCGTTCGAGGACAAGGAACAGGCGAGGGAAAACCTGGCTGCCTCGGCGCTGGATCCGGAGAAGACCATCGTGCGGGTCAACCCAGTGGACAGCACCTCCTTCCGCGCAGACCTCGAGGCGCTCGCCGCTGCGAATTACCGCTGGGTGATGGCAGCCAAGGCGGAGGATCCAGGCAAGATCGGGCACAGCCTGCGGCACCTGTCCGTGGTGGCCCTGGTGGAAACGGCCCTGGGGGTACTCAGGGCTCCGGAAATCGCCCGTGAGAAGAACGTTGCAGCACTGATGTGGGGTGCCGAGGACCTGCTGGCCTCGCTGGGCGGGGAATCGAGCCGCCGGTCCGATGGCTCGTACCGGCCTGTGGCAGTCCATGCGCGCTCCGCCGTCCTGCTGGCAGCGGGAGGCTACGGCAAGGGAGCGATTGATTCCATCTACGGGAACATCGCCGACACCGCCGGGCTGGAAGAAGAAGCGCGCGACGGCGCCGCGTCCGGGTTCGCGGCAAAAGCCTGCATCCACCCTGGCCAGGTGGCCGCAATCCGAAGTGTGTATGCCCCTTCCGAGGAAGAGAAAGCACGCGCCCGGGATCTCCTCGAAGCAGCCAAGGGGCAGGGCGGCGTCTTCAGCTTCCGCGGTGAAATGATCGACGGACCGCTGCTGCGGCAGGCAGAACAGACGCTGCGCCGCGCCGGCATTCCCGGCTGAGCGGCGGTCTGGTCCCCGGCGGGTGGAAAGTTTGGGCAAACGCGGGACTCACCGGGGTGCAGCCGCTGATACTGGGGTATGCGCATAGTCATAGCTGGAGCCCACGGGCAGATTGCACGCGAAACCGGTCGTCTCCTGGTAGCGGCCGGCCATGATGTTGCGGGTTTGATCCGCGACCCCGATCAGGCGGCGGACCTGGAAGCGGACCATGTGGCCCCGGTGGTCCTGGACCTGGAGAACAGCACGCTGGAAGACCTGACCCAGGTACTGACCGGTGCGGACCTGGCGATCTTCGCTGCGGGAGCGGGACCTGGAAGCAGCGCCGGGCGCAAGGACAGCGTTGACCGTGCCGGAGCGGTGATGCTCTCCGAGGCCGCCGAGCAGGCCGGTGTTCCGCGGCTGATCCAGGTGTCTTCGGCCGGGACGGACGCAGTCAGCGGCGGGCAGCGTCCTGAGGGACTGGCGGACGCCATGTATGCCTACCTGACGGCCAAGCTCGCGGCGGAGGAAGACCTCATGGCCCGCGATGAGCTTGACTGGACGATCATTCGCCCGGGGACGCTGACCAACGGCGACCCGGTGGGCCTGGTGGAACTGGCACCGGATGTCCCGCAGAGCACAGTTCCGCGCCAGGACGTCGCAGCCGTCCTGGCGGAGCTGGCCACCACGGGCCGCGGCAGCGGACAGGCGCTCGGTGTTGTGACGGGCATGTATCCGATCCCGGACGCAGTCGCGGCACTGCCGCTGGCCCTCTAGCAGTCCCGGTTTCCGGCGGCGGGCCCCGCCGGGCATTGCCGGAACCGACGGGTGTGCTGCCCCGAAGCGGGCCCGGGTGCGCGATACTGGAAGGCATGCAGCTACCTGAACCCAGTGGATCGTTTACCGCCGAACCCAGCTCAATAGATCCGTCCGGCGGCGAAATGGTTCCACGGCGTGTGGTGCTGCTTGGCTCGACCGGATCGATCGGCACGCAGGCCATCGCGGTAGCCGACGCCGCGCCGGAGCGGTTCCAGATCGTGGCGCTGGCTGCAGGCGGCAACAACCTTGACCTGCTGGCCGAGCAGGCAGTCCACACGCGGGCCGCCGCCGTTGGCTGCGCCGCGGCTGACCTCGCTGCGCTCAGGCACGCCATCTCCAGGGCCAGCACGTCCGCCGGGGTGACCGGCTACGACCCCGAACTGTTCGTGGGCGCAGGCGCTGCGACCGCCGTCGCGGCCTGGCCTGAAGCCGAAGTGGTCCTCAACGGAATGACAGGTTCCATCGGCCTGGAACCTACGCTCGCGGCACTCGCGGCGGGGCACATGCTGGCCCTTGCCAACAAGGAATCGCTCATTGTTGGTGGCGCCCTGGTGAAGCAGGCCGCACGGCCGGGCCAGCTGGTGCCCGTCGATTCTGAACACTCCGCGCTTGCCCAGGCTCTTCGGTCAGGGACATTCGAGGAAGTGGACCGGCTGGTGGTCACAGCCTCCGGAGGCCCCTTCCGCGGCCGCCGCCGCGAAGAGCTCGCCGACGTGACCCCGGAACAGGCCCTGGCCCATCCCACTTGGAAGATGGGCCGAATGGTCACCACAAACTCCGCGACCATGGTGAACAAGGCCCTGGAAGTGATCGAAGCGCACCTGCTCTTCGACGTGCCCCTGGACCGGATCGACGTCGTGGTCCACCCGCAGTCCATTGTCCATTCAATGGTCCAGTTCACGGACGGCTCCACAATCGCCCAGGCCTCGCCGCCGGACATGAAGCTGCCCATCGCCCTGGGCATGGGCTGGCCGGAGCGGGTGCCCGGTGCCGCCGCGCCCTGCGACTGGACCAAGGCCACAGAGTGGACCTTCGAACCGCTGGACGAAGAAGCATTTCCGGCCGTCCGGCTTGCCAAGGAGGCAGCCGCTTCGGGCGGAACCGGCATGGCCGTCTACAACGCTGCCAACGAAGAAGCCGTCGATGCCTTCCATGACGGTCTCATCGGATTCACAGACATAGTTGATACGATCTCCGCGGTCCTGGCCGAGCACACCGCGTCCGGCGAGCTGACGCTGCAGTCAGTGCTGGCGGCTGAAAAGTGGGCCCGTTCCGCAGCCCGGGCCCGAATCGGCAGAGGCTGAGAAAGTGCATCCTAAGGAAGTCTGTTGAGCGTTTTACTTTTTATCCTGGGCGTGCTGTTCGTGGCCGTCGGCATCGCGGTCTCAATCGCGCTGCATGAGGTTGGCCACCTGCTGCCTGCCAAAGCGTTCAAGGTCCGCGTCACCCAGTACATGATCGGTTTTGGTCCCACCGTGTTCTCACGCAGGCGCGGGGAGACGGAATACGGTGTCAAGGCGCTGCCGCTTGGCGGCTATGTCTCAATGGTCGGCATGTTCCCGCCGAACAAGGAAACGCAGGACGGCGACGTTCGCCGGTCCAGCACGGGCATGTTCCAGCAGCTGGCAGTTGACGCCCGCCAGGCCGAGACCGACCGGCTCGAACCGGGGGATGAGAACCGGGTTTTCTACAAGCTTCCCGTCTGGAAGCGGATCATCATCATGCTCGGCGGGCCGTTTATGAACCTGCTGATCGGCGTCGTGCTGTTTGCCGTGCTGCTGATGGGTTTTGGCACCTCGCAGGCCACCACCACCCTGGCGTCCGTGAATGAATGCGTTATCAGCGGCAGCCAGGCCGCCGCGGGCCAGACAGAGTGCACGGATGCGGATCCCGCCGCTCCGGCCCACGAAGCGGGGCTGCTGCCGGGGGATAAGATCACCGGGTTCGACGGCAAACAGGTGTCCGACTGGACCGAGCTTTCAGAATTGATCCGGGAAGCTGCCGGGCGCAGCGTCACCGTGACTTACGAGCGCGACGGTGTTGAAGCAGAAGCCACCATCACGCCGCTGCTCACGGAACGTCCTGTGACAGCGGAGGACGGCACCCCGCAGCTGGACGCCGACGGCAACGCGGTGACGCAGGAAGTTGGTTTTATCGGGGTCGGTTCGCAGACCGCGCTGGTCCGTCAGCCCGCCACCGAGGTACTGCCGATGGTAGGCGAGAACCTGCAGGGAATCGCCGGCGTCGTCATCAACCTGCCGCAGCGGATCGCGGACGTGGCGCAGGCCGCCTTCTCTTCCGAGGAACGCGATCCCAACGGGCCCATGAGCGTTGTGGGCGTTGGCCGGATTGCCGGCGAGATCTCCTCCATGGAACAGGCCCCGGTACAGAACCGGGTGGCCACGCTGATTGGGCTCGTGGGCAGCGTGAATCTGGCCCTGTTCGTGTTCAACCTCATTCCGCTGCTGCCGCTGGACGGCGGACACGTGGCGGGCGCGCTTTGGGAATCCCTGCGGCGCGGAGTGGCGAAGCTGTTCCGCCGGCCGGACCCGGGGCCCTTCGACATGGCCAAGCTCCTGCCGGTGACCTACGCCGTAGCGGTGCTGCTCATGGGCATGGGTGCACTGCTGATCTATGCGGACATCGTGAAACCCGTCAGCCTGTTCTAGTTTCAAACTGGTTTGAAATCAATTTGGGTTGTAATTCGATTTACAACCGAATAAGGTTTCATCATGTTCGTGCTCACAATAGACCAGAAAGGCAGCCGCAGCAGCCAGGACCGGGTGCCGGAGCTGCTGGAGCTGCTCCGCCCCCTGGGCATGGAGCTGCCGTTTGAGCGCACGGTAGGGGATGAGGCGCAGGCGGTCGTTTCCTCGCCGGACGCGGTGGTCGACGCCGCCCTGCTGGCCCTGCGCCAGGGCGGCTGGTCCGTGGGGATCGGGGTGGGCACCGTGGGGCTGCCCCTTCCTCGGTCTTCCCGTGAAGCGGGAGGCGCAGCCTTCATCGCCGCCCGCGCCGCCGTCGAACGCGCCAAGAAAACCGGCGACCGTCCGCCGATCGCCGTTTCTGCTGCCCCGGATGCGGGACCTTCCGCAGCGGAAGCCGCAGCCCATGCCGAAGCCGTGCTGGTGCTGATCGCCCGCCTGGTGTGCGGACGCAGTGAAGCAGAGTGGCGGATCCTGGAACACGTCGACCCGCACAAATGGGGAGCCCAAAGCGCGGCAGCACGTATGCTCGGGGTCAGTTCCCAGGCGGTCAGTAACGCCGTACAGCGGGCCGGCTGGCAGGAGGAATGGGCCGCACGTCCCGCAGCAGCGGTACTTCTTGAGCGGGCGGACCGGGCAGCCGGTTCTCCGCCGAGATAGCAGAAACTGCCCGTTACAGCGCCGAGACGTGCAGTTTCTGCCATCTCGAAGAAGACAAGGAGTTCCATGGACCTGCTCTGGATCGTGCTTGGCCTAGCGGCGGCGGCCCTCGGAGGCTGGCCTGTGACCAGTGGCGTGCTCAAGCTGGCCCGTGCGGTGGAAGCATCCCGTCCCGGCCGTGATCCGGCACATGACCCGGCTGCCGACCAGGCGCATGAACTGCACGGCGTGCCTGCCATCCCGCCGCTGCCCCGCCGCCCGCCGCTCCCGCCCGGCCCGGTGATCCTGCGGGGCGGACTGGTTATCGGGTTCCTGGAACGAATCGCCGTTGCCACCGCAGTCCTGGCCGATGAACCTGTGGCAATCGCGTACGTCGTGGCCATCAAGGGGCTGGGCCGGTACGCCGAGCTGAAGGAAACACCTGCTGCCGCCGAGCGGTTCATCATTGGAACCCTTGCCTCCATGCTCTGGGCGGTGGGCATTGCCGTGGCCGTACGGGTGGCGCTGGGGCGGGCCTGACATCCCTTAGGGTGGAAAACATGAGTATCTTTGCCGTTGAATATGTGTACGACGCCGAATCAGCAGCGCAGCGTGACGAGCACCGCCCCGCCCACCGCGAGTGGCTTGCAAGCCTGGTGGAGGAGGGCAAGGTTCTGGCCAGCGGCCCGTTCACGGACGGTGCAGGAGCACTGCTGATCTTCGCCGCTGCGGACGAGGAAGAGCTCAACAGCCTCCTCAAGCAGGACCCGCTGGCCGTCGGCGGAGGCATCTCCGGACTGAAGACCACCGAGTGGAAGCCGGTTACGGGTGCCTTCGCGCACCTGGCGGGCTAAGCCCTGAGTGATATTCCACCTGTCTGCTGCACACGGTGCCGCAGGCAGGTGGATAATAGGACAGGCGCACTTATCCCCGCCGCCACAGACTAATACCTGCCCCTGGGGGCACATGGAGGATGTTTTGACCTCGGTCAACCTTGGAATGCCAGCAGCACCGCCGCCCGTCCTTGCCCCGAGGCGCAAAACCCGCCAGATCAAGGTGGGCTCCGTCGGCGTCGGCTCCGACTTCCCGATCAGCGTGCAGTCGATGACCACCACCCCGACCACGGACATCAACGCCACGCTCCAGCAGATCGCCGAGCTGACGGCGTCCGGCTGTGACATTGTGCGCGTGGCCTGCCCCAGCGCCGACGACGCTGCCGCGTTGCCCATCATCGCCAAGAAGTCGCAGATCCCGGTCATTGCGGACATCCACTTCCAGCCGAAGTACGTCTACGCCGCGATCGAAGCCGGCTGCGCCGCAGTCCGGGTGAACCCGGGCAACATCCGCAAGTTTGACGACCAGGTCAAGCAGATCGCGAAAGAGGCCAAGGACGCAGGCGTATCCATCCGGATCGGCGTCAACGCCGGCTCCCTGGATCCCCGCCTGCTCGCCAAGTACGGCAAGGCCACCCCCGAGGCACTGGTCGAGTCTGCCGTCTGGGAAGCTTCCCTGTTCGAGGAACACGACTTCCACGACTTCAAGATCTCCGTGAAGCACAATGACCCCGTGGTTATGGTCCGTGCCTACGAGCTGCTCGCCGAGCGCGGCGACTGGCCCCTGCACCTGGGCGTGACCGAAGCAGGTCCCGCTTTCCAGGGCACCATCAAGTCCGCCACCGCTTTCGGTGCGCTGCTCTCCAAGGGCATTGGCGACACCATCCGTGTCTCCCTCTCCGCCCCGCCGGTTGAGGAGATCAAGGTGGGCAACCAGATCCTGCAGTCGCTGAACCTTCGGCCCCGCAAGCTCGAAATCGTGTCCTGCCCCTCCTGCGGCCGCGCCCAGGTGGATGTCTACACCCTCGCAGAGCAGGTCACCGCAGGGCTGGAAGGCATGGAGGTGCCGCTGCGTGTAGCCGTTATGGGCTGCGTCGTAAACGGCCCGGGAGAAGCGCGCGAGGCCGATCTGGGTGTAGCCTCCGGTAACGGAAAGGGACAGATCTTCGTCAAGGGCGAAGTCATCAAGACTGTTCCCGAAGACCAGATTGTTGAGACCCTGATCGAAGAAGCGATGAGGATCGCCGAGGATATGGGGGAAGCCGATGGCGAGGATGCTGGCACGGGTGGCCCCATGGTTACCGTCGGCTAGGACAGAGACGATGCGCAGCGGCAACGCGACAGGAACCCTGCGCATCCTCGGTGCTGCCGACACGGCGGCCCTCACCGGCCTTGCTGCCGCCGACCCGGTAGCCAATACCTTCCTCCTCTCACACCTTGAAGCCACCGGCACCGCCGCTCCGACGGCGGCCGGCGGCCAGGTGCTGGGAGTGTTCGACGGCGGTGAGCTCACCGCCGCCTGCTGGGCCGGTGTCAATGTAGTGCCCACTGCCGTAACGGTTGACACCGGTCCTGAAATTGGCGCCTACCTGGCCCGTACCGGCCGGCGTTTTTCCTCCCTGTTCGGGCCGGCCGAAGCGGTTTTGTCCCTCTGGTCCGTGCTGCAGCACAGCCTGCCCCGGCCGTTCGACGTCCGCAGCGACCAGCCGTTGCTGGAAATAACCGGTCCGTCCGCGGTGAAGCCGGCACCCGGGCTGCGCAAAGCCCGGCCGGAGGACCTTGACCGGCTCCTCCCTGCGTGTACGGCAATGTTCGAGGAAGAAGTGGGGTATTCACCGGTGGCCGGAGGCAGCCGGCACTACCGCCAGCGGGTCCTCTCCCTGATTCAAAAGGGCCATGCCCTGGTCGAGTTCGATGCCTCCGGTGAGGTCATCTTCAAAGCGGAGCTGGGCACGGTCTCCAGCAGCGCCGTCCAGGTGCAGGGGGTCTGGATGAACCCTGCCTACCGGGGCAGGGGCCTGAGCGCCGGTTATATGTCCGCCGTTGTTCAGTTTGCGCAGGAAATCGCGCCGCAGACCAGCCTCTATGTGAACCACTACAACGCCCCTGCGCGGGCCACTTACGAATCAGTGGGCTTCCGGCAGGTCGGAACGTTCGCCACGATCCTCTTCTAGCGATCCGCCGGCCTGCACGGTTCCTTCCGGCAGGCGGCCTTACGCTGCCAAACGGCGCGTCCTAGGCTGGGACGACTATGAGAACACTTCGCCGCGGAACCTGCCTGCTGGCTGCAGCCCTGATGCTGACGGCGTGTTCCGGCGGGGGAGGAGACGGGGCATCCACGGCTCCTTCCGTAACGGTTCCGGCCGGGCCTGTACCCTCTCCGTCCGGCCTCATTGCGCCCGGAGATTCATCATCCTCAGGAGCGCTGCAGGACCAGTCCCCTGAAACGGAAGAGGACAGGCGCGGCACGGACGCCGGTAGCGGGCGGACTGCCGGGCCCGGGCAGTCCAGCGCTCCGGTAAGTGGTTACGGTACGTCGGACCCGGTGTTCAGTGCCGCGAGGCTGCAGGCAGCAGTCGCGGCGGTGGACCGTGCACTCTACCTCGACGGCGAAGTCCTGGATGAGGCAACGCTGAGGCAGATCCTTCCAGCGGCGACCGGAACGTCCGGAGAAGTGACCTTTGACCCGCCTGTCTGTGCCGGGCTGGCGGTCAGTGAATCGGTGGAAGCGGTCCAGGGCGCGGCCCTGGCCGGGCTCGCCTACGGAGTGCCCGGCGAGGCTCCCACTGTCCTGAACGTGGCTGCCTATGGCGACGGCTCAATCCTTGACACCCTTGGCTTCATCGATGAGGCAGTCCTGTCAGACTGCGCGGACGTGCGGATGTCCAGGGATGGCACCACGGTCACGGTCACCAACACCCGGCTGGAGATATCCACGACGGCAGAGGAGACCCTCGCGCTGGACACCAGGGTGAGCGGTGCCGCGGGGCAGACCCGGCTTGTGGCGGTGAGCGCCCGGACCGGCAGTGTGCGCGTGGTGGTTTCCATCCCGGCTCCGCAGGACCCTGAGGGGGCAGCGCGGGAAGCCGCGGTGCTGATTGATGCCGTCCTCACCGAACTTGGTGTGGCAGTCCTCTAGGTGAGGCCTGCACCGCCACGGGCTTGCCCTGTCCGGTGCACGTGCTGCCAGGGGCTAGATTAGTAGGGAGAACTTCTTCCTTAGCGTGCAGCCCAAGCTGCAGAAACGGATTCGACGCGTGGTCCTTCGACTTTCCACCCTTTTCCTGCGCACCCTGCGCGAAGACCCGGCCGACGCCGACGTCGCCAGCCACCGCCTGCTGGTCCGGGCCGGATACATCCGCCGTGCCGCTCCCGGCATTTACTCCTGGCTCCCGCTGGGACTGCGCGTCCTGGGCAAGGTTGAGACCATCATCCGCGAGGAAATGGCAGCGATCGGCGCCCAGGAAGTCCACTTCCCGGCACTGCTGCCGCGTGAGCCTTACGAAGCCTCGAACCGCTGGACCGAATACGGCGAAAACCTGTTCCGCCTCCAGGACCGAAAGGGCGCGGACTACCTGCTGGCGCCGACGCACGAGGAGATGTTCACCCTCCTGGTCAAGGACCTCTACAACTCCTACAAGGACCTGCCGGTCTCGCTGTTCCAGATCCAGAACAAGTACCGCGACGAAGCACGGCCGCGTGCCGGACTGCTCCGCGGCCGCGAGTTCATCATGAAGGATTCCTACTCCTTCGACATTGATGACGAAGGACTTGAGGCCAGCTACCAGGCGCACCGCGGTGCTTACCTGCGCATCTTCAAACGCCTGGGCCTCGACGTCGTAGTTGTCTCCGCTGTTTCAGGCGCCATGGGCGGATCGAAGAGCGAAGAGTTCCTGCACCCCACCCCGGTTGGCGAGGATACCTATGTCCGTTCCGCCGGCGGCTACGCAGCCAACGTCGAAGCGGTCACCACAGTCGCCCCGGAACCGGTTGACTACACCGGCGCTCCGGCCGCACAGGTTGTGGACACTCCCGACACCCCCACCATCGACACCCTGGTAGCGGACGTCAACGCCCGCTTCCCGAAGGACGACGGCGAGTGGACCGCCGCAGATACGCTCAAGAACGTGGTGCTCGCGGTGACGCTGCCCACCGGAGAGCGGCAGATCGTCGTCGTCGGGGTTCCCGGTGACCGTGCCGTGGACCTCAAGCGGATCGAAGCCAACATCGGTGCGCACCTGGAAATTGGCGGCGAGCTGGGCATCGAAGCTGCCACCGACGAAGACCTGAAGAAGAACCCGGGACTCGTCAAGGGGTACATCGGCCCGGGCCTGTCCCTGGACGAAGCCGTGCTCGGCAGCGAATCCGCCACCGGGCTGCTTTACCTCGTGGACCCGCGCGTGGTCTCCGGAACCCGCTGGGTGACCGGAGCCAACACCCAGGGCAAGCACGTAATCGGCCTGGTCGCGGGACGCGACTTCGGCTGGGACGGCGTCATTGAGGCCGTGGAAGTCCGCGAGGGCGACGAAGCGCCGGACGGCTCCGGTCCGCTCGAAGCCGCCCGCGGCATCGAAATGGGCCATATCTTCCAGCTGGGCCGCAAGTACGCCGAGGCCCTGGGCCTAAAGGTGCTGGACAAGAACGGCAAGCTCGCCACCGTCACCATGGGCTCCTACGGTGTAGGCGTCACCCGCGCCGTTGCCGCACTGGCCGAGTCGAACCACGATGACAAGGGCATCATCTGGCCGCGTTCCGTGGCCCCGGCTGACGTGCACGTTGTTGCCACCGGCCGCGGCGAGGAGATCTTCGAAGCCGCAGCCAAGATCTCCGAGGAACTGGAAGCTGCCGGGCTGGAGGTCATCTACGACGACCGCCCCAAGGTTTCCCCGGGCGTGAAGTTCGGCGATGCCGAGCTGATCGGCGTTCCGACCATTCTGGTGGTCGGCCGCGGGCTGGCTGACGGCGTCGTCGAAATCAAGGACCGCGCCACCGGCGAGGCCGAGAATGTTCCGGTGGCCGAGGCCGTGGAGTATGTGCTCCGCGCCGTCCGCGGCTGAGTCCGTAGGTGGTCTCAGGGCTTGAGGACATAACGCTCGCCACCATCGCACTTGTGGTGGTGGCGGGCCTCGCCGCAGGGTGGGTCGATGCCGTTGTGGGCGGCGGCGGACTGCTGCAGCTGCCGGCGCTTCTCCTGGTCCCCGGCATCACGCCGGTACAGGCTCTGGCGACCAACAAGATGGGGTCCGTGTTCGGGACCACCACGAGCGCCATCACCTACTACCGGCGCGCCCATCCGGACCTCAAAACCGCGCTGCCCATGGCCGGCGTCGCGCTGGCGGGCAGCTTTGGGGGAGCGGTGCTGGCGGCATCGCTGCCGTCCTCGGTCTTCAAACCCATCATTGTGGCGGCACTGATTGTCGTGGCGGTCTTTACTGCCACGCAGCCCACTGTGGGAGAGCTGACCAAGCTCCGCCACTCCGGGAACCGGCATTACATCACTGCCGGTGCCATCGGCGCCGTCATCGGTTTCTACGACGGCCTCATTGGTCCGGGCACCGGGTCTTTCCTGATCATTGCCATGGTGACGCTGCTCGGGTATAACTTCCTGGCGGCCAGCGCGAAGGCCAAGATCGTCAACATGGCCACCAACATCGGTGCCCTGGCGTTCTTCCTGCCGCACGGTTCACTGCTGTGGGGCGTGGGGCTCATCCTGGGCCTGGCCAACATGACCGGCGGTTACATCGGTGCCCGCATGGCCGTGAAGAAGGGCAGCAAGTTTATCCGGATCGTGTTCCTGGTGGTGGTTGGCGCGCTGATCATCAAGCTCGGCACGGACGTCTGGATGGAGAACTTCCAGGGTTAGCCGGTGCCTTCCTGCTGCAGGCTAGGCGGCCGGCAGCTCGCTCACCGGCGGCAGCCCGGGATGGGCCTTTCCCGCCAGCGCCGAGGCGACCCACAGGGAGCGCTGCGCATCCCCAGCCATTCCGTCCCGGAGATAGTCCACGGCGTTGGCGACTTCACGGAGAATGCTCCACTCAGCCGCGGCTTCGGCGTCCAGTCCGCCGGCGGCACAAAGGTCCTGCAGCCGCTGCAGCAGTGCTGCTTCCGGCGCAGCCGGGTCCAGGTCCTGCAGCCGGTTCCACAGCATGGGTGCGACGGCGTACTCCGCCTCGCCGCAGACAGCCTGCGGATCAATTGCCGCGTACCCGCCGGCCGGACGTGCCAGGACGTTCCCAAAGTGCAGATCCGCATGCACCAGTACATCGCGGCTGCTCCGCCGTCCCACTATGCCCCGCGTTTGGCAGACGGCCAGCGCTTCTTCCAACAGCCAGCGTTCGAAGGGCTGTCCCAGGTCCTCCCATTCCGCCGGCAATTCATCCGAGAGCTGTTCGGCCCGCTCCGCTGCGGAGGGAATCCCGGCCCACTCCGGCTCGTCCGCAACCGGGATGCCCAGCTGCCGGATGAGTCCGCCCCAGACCTGTACCGCGTCTTCCATGGGGGCCTGGAGCAGGCTTACTTCCGGGATGAGCCGCTCCAGCAGCAAAGCGCTTCCCGTGGGGTCCTGTCCCAGCAGGCGCACCGCCCCGCGGCCCGCCCAGAGGTGCAGGGCCGGTGCCTCGGCTGCTGCTTCGGGATGCGGGAAGGGCAGCTTGAGAACCGCCGGAGACCGGTCTGCGGCCAGCACGGGCAGCACCAGCGCTCCGTGACCGTGCCAGCCTGCGGTACCGGCAGTGCCGTCAAACTGAAGACCGAAGGCAGCGAAGGCCGCGTCTACGAGGTCGGGAAGGCTGTCGACCCAGTCCCGGCCTTCACGCGAGCGCCCGTAGCGCCGGCGCAGTGCCTCGGGTACAACGACGGTTGATGCCATGGGGGGGCGCCTCCTGCAGGCTGGATTGCGTGGCCGGGGGTGTTGCCTGCGGGGCAGGCTCATGACTGGTGCGGCCACCAACCCAGCCTAGGGGGCCGTCCCCAACCGTGCCAGTGCAGGGCTGGGCGGCCGGCTCCTAGCCCTGGGCAGCCCAGGGAAGCGCAGCAGGTTCAGCATCCAGCCCGGGGGCCGGTGGTATCTCGGCTGCGCCGTCGTAGAGGAACAGGGAGCTGGCAACCAGCCGGTCGATCGCCCAGGCCCGCACAGCGCCGTCGCTCGTGCCGGTCAGTTCGGCATAGAGAGTGGGCATTGCTTCTTCCAGCTCCTCCAGGGAGGTAACCGGATTCGCCAGGAAACCAGGGGACAGCGCATACGCCGGAACAGGCGTGATTTCCGGCAGGCACAGCGAGGGCAGGCGCTTTGCTCCCTCAAGCCCGGCTTCCAGATGGGCTTCCCTGAGTTTGGCGGGTGTGCTGCCCAGTACCGTAAAGGCGCTCCCGGCCTGGGCCTGCGCAACCTCGTAGGCGTACGCCGCGCCGAATTCAGCATCGAGGACCGCCTGCAGCGACTCTGCCGCACCGGGCCGTTCCCGGATTTCAGCGCGGTCGGACCCCGCGCCGTCGTTGGTGCATTTGGTTTGCCCGTCTTCGTTGAGCACGGGGGTCCATCCGCTTTCCTGGACGGGTTCCGGGGTTTCGCCCAGGGCCTCGGCGAGGTTCTGTGAGAGCAGCAGCTGCCCGGTCCCGGTCGAGGCAAGCAGCCGAGCCGTTCCATAGTCTGCCCGGCCAGCGGCGGCCAGGTTCTTCCGTGCCGAATCCTGAAGTGCCTTCGTGAAGGACTGCTCCTCCACACCCTCTGATTCCCGCAGCGCTGCAGCTCCGCCGGGACTGGTCAGCAGCAGTGACTGCCGGCTGAGCGTGTCCGCCGCATCCAGCAGTGCAGCAGCCCGGGGACCCTGGGCGGCGGCTGCTCGTGACTCCGCCTCTGCAGCTAAAACCCGGGAAGTGGCGAACGCCTCATTCAGCGCCTGCTCTGAAAAGCTGCGCGGACGTTCCGGCTCTGCTCCGGATCCTGCGGTCAGCCCCAATCCGGCAATCACGCAGGCCAGCAGGCCCAGCGCGAGGGTACGCCGCAGAAAGCCGGCAGCGGCGGCAGCCCGTGACGGGCGCGCAGCTGACGGCCGCGGGGCGGTACGGGGCTTGTTCACAACACTCGATCATGCCACGAACGCGTCCCCACCTGCGGCGGTGACCCGGCGGCCGCGGAAAGTCGGTAGGCTAGGAGCTACAACAACATCTAGTGGGAGGCAGTAATGGCGGGTCGCCCCAGCCCTAAAAAAGACACGTCGTCTAACTACCGCAAGAACGCACAGCGTGCAGAGGTCGCAGCAGAGACGCAAAGGCTGAAGGACTATCTGGCTCCCACAGTTGCCGGTGAGAACCTCTTCCTTGAGGACATCGAAATCAGGATCGCCGGTGCCCACCGCACCGTTCACGTCATTGTGGACCTTCCGGAGACGGAGAGCGGCGGTGTGAGCCTTGACCGCATCGCAGACGTTTCCCGCGTTCTTTCGGATGCCATGGACCAGGACCCGAACGATGACGGACGCCCCTACAGCCTGGAAGTCTCCTCGCCCGGCGTTTCCCGTCCCCTGACGGAGCCCCGGCACTGGAGGCGCAATGCCGGCCGCATGGTCTCGGTGACCCCTGTTCGCGGCGACGGCATTACCGGACGCCTGATTGAGGTCGACGACAAGGGAATCACGCTGATACCCGAAATCGCGGTCAAAAAGGGAATGAAGGCGAAGCAGGGCGAGAAGACGCACCTGGCATTTGACCAGATAGCCAAGGGACGGGTGGAGATTGAATTCGCCCACCTTGAGGACGAACCGGCTGGCGAGGACGCCGACGGAATGAAAAGCACAGCCGAGGAGGCCTAAATGGATATTGATATGAGTGCGCTGAGGCTGCTGGAAGCGGAACGCGAAATTCCGCTGGACAAGCTGATCCCCACGATTGAACAGGCACTGCTGGTCGCCTACCACAAGACCACCGGCTCGCAGGAGAATGCCCGCGCCGAACTGGACCGCAAGTCCGGCCACGTGACCATCTGGGCCACAGAGCTCGACGACGACGGCGAGGCCGTGGGCGAGTTCGATGACACGCCTGCCGGATTTGGCCGAATCGCAGCGAGCACGGCCCGGCAGATCATCCTGCAGCGGCTGCGCGACGTCGAAGACGACAACATCCTTGGTGAGTTCAAGGGCCGTGAAGGAGAACTGGTTTCCGGTCAGATCCAGCAGGGCAATAACCCGCACATGGTCCAGGTAAACCTTGGTTCCGTTGAAGCGCTGCTGCCGCCGACCGAGCAGGTACCGGGGGAGAAGTACCTGCACGGATCGCGCGTGCGTGCTTTCGTCGTCGACGTTCGCCGCGGCTTCAAGGGACCGTCGATCACGCTTTCCCGCTCCCACCCGGGCCTGGTACGGAAGCTCTTCGAGCTGGAAGTTCCGGAGATCGCGGACGGGTCCGTGGAAATCGTCGCCCTGGCACGCGAGGCGGGCCACCGCACCAAGATCGCCGTGAAGGCCAACGTACCGGGCATCAACGCCAAGGGCGCCTGCATCGGTGAAATGGGTTCGCGTGTGCGTGCCGTCATGACGGAACTGCACGACGAGAAGATCGACATTGTTGACTTCAGCGAAGACCCGGCAACATTTATTGCCAACGCTCTCTCGCCTTCACGCGTGAACTCCGTGACGATCACCGATGCCGACACCCGTTCGGCGCGCGTGGTGGTCCCTGATTACCAGCTTTCGCTGGCGATCGGCAAGGAAGGGCAGAACGCACGTCTCGCTGCCAAGCTCACGGGCTGGCGCATCGACATCGTCTCCGACGCAAAGTCCGCCTAACTTCTTCCTTCCGCAGGCAGGATGAAGGCAAGAGAAAAGAAACGCGGTAGAATGTTCATGGCCGGGTCACCGTCCGCCTTCCAGCAACCGCAGGAGCCCGTGAATTCGGTGCGGCCTGCGGCAGGATCAGGGCACGTTCCGCAGAGAACGTGCATTGGCTGCAGGAAGAAGGATGACCAGGCTGCACTGATGCGGCTGGCACTGGATTCTGGGGATGGCATGAATGCCGTCCTTGTTGATGAGAGCCGCCGTATGTCTGGCCGGGGCGCCTGGTTGCACCCCGACGCAGCATGCTTTGCAACCGCTGTGAAACGCCGGGCCTTTGGCCGTGCCTTCCGGGCACAGGCTGATCCCTCGGCAGTGGCACAGTGGTTTGAAGCTCAAGAGGCGGGTCCGGCCCGGAACCCCCTCGAAACCGTCCAACCTGAAAGCGGGTCAGAAATCTGATGGAAACCCGATGAGTACCCAGCGATGAGTACTTTGTTGTGCTCTGTGATGGGCCCTGCTGCATCCGCAGTGGAAGCCCGCAGCAAATAGACGGTTCGTGCCTGGCTCGGTGCGGACCGAGACAGGAGAAATGTGGCCAAGGTCCGCGTACACGAGCTCGCCAAAGAGCTCGGCATTACTTCGAAGGACGCAGTTGCAAAACTGCAGGAACTGGGCGAATTCGTCCGTTCCGCGTCCTCGACCATTGAAGCGCCCGTAGTCAAGAAGCTGCGCGGTGCATTCCCCGACGCAGCATCCAAGCCGGCATCCAAGCCGGCCAGCTCAGGCCCCCGTCCGGCAGCACCCGCTCCGGCCGCCCCTGCCGCTGAAGCACCGGCGGAAGCTTCGGCTCCCGCCGCTGAAAAGCCGGCTGCTCCGGCACCGGCAGCCCCGGCTGCTCCCGCCCCTAAGGCAGAGAGCAAGCCTGCAGCACCGGCCCCCGCTCCGGCAGCACCGGCAGCTCCGGCTCCGAAGGCTGCAGAAAAGCCTGCTGCTCCGGCAGCACCGGCAGCGGATTCCTCTTCCGCACCCCGCCCGGGTGCCCCGCGGCCCGGAGCTTCCGGCCCGCGTCCGGGCAACAACCCGTTTGCACCTTCCCAGGGCATGCCCCGTCCCCGCGGACGCGGCGACGGCGAGCGTGGCCAGGGCGGTCCCCGTCCCGGCAACAACCCGTTTGCAACATCCCAGGGAATGCCCCGTCCCGGCCAGCGCCGCGATGATTCCGAGCGCACCGGCACTCCCGGCGCAGCAGGACCGCGTCCGGCAGCCGGCTCCGGCGGTCCCCGTCCGGGCGCTCCGCGTCCGGGTGCACCCCGTCCCGGCGCACCGCGTCCGGGTGCTCCGCGTCCCGGCGGTGCCGGTGGAAACCGTCCTACTCCGGGCATGATGCCCAACCGCACTGAGCGGCCCGCAGCCCCGGCACGTCCGGGTGCAGGCGGACCCCGCCGCGGACCCGGCGGAGCTCCGGGCACCGGCGGCGGTCCCGTTGGCGGCGGCTTCGGCAAGGGCGGCCGCGGACGCGGCGGCACTGCCGGTGCTTTCGGCAAGGGCGGCGCAGGACGCGGCAAGCAGCGCAAGTCGAAGCGGGCAAAGCGGCAGGAACTGGAGCAGATGTCAGCTCCGTCGCTGGGCGGCGTTTCGGTACCCCGCGGCGACGGCAACACGGTTGTCCGGCTGCGCCGCGGCGCGTCCATCACGGACTTCGCTGACAAGATTGAGGCAAACCCCGCAGCGCTGGTCACCGTGCTGTTCCACCTCGGTGAAATGGCCACGGCCACCCAGTCCCTGGACGAAGAGACGTTCGGCGTTCTCGGCGAGGAACTGGGTTACAAGATCCAGGTTGTCTCACCCGAAGACGAAGAGCGCGAACTGCTTTCCAGCTTCGACATCGACTTCGAAGCAGAGCTGGAAGCCGAAGGCGACGACGAACTCGAGGCACGTCCTCCGGTAGTCACCGTCATGGGTCACGTTGACCACGGTAAGACCCGCCTGCTGGATGCCATCCGCAACACCAAGGTGGTTGAAGGCGAAGCCGGCGGCATTACCCAGCACATTGGTGCCTACCAGATCGCCTTCGACCACGAAGGCACTGAGCGGGCCATCACCTTCATCGATACCCCGGGCCACGAGGCGTTCACCGCCATGCGTGCCCGTGGTGCGAAGGTCACCGACATTGCTGTTCTGGTTGTGGCAGCGGACGACGGCGTTATGCCGCAGACCGTTGAAGCCCTCAACCACGCACAGGCAGCAAATGTGCCGATCGTGGTTGCCGTGAACAAGATCGATAAGGAAGGCGCCAACCCGGAGAAGGTCCGCGGCCAGCTGACCGAATACGGCCTGGTTCCGGAAGAATACGGTGGCGACACCATGTTCGTTGAGGTCTCGGCACGCCAGAACCTGAACATCGACGCCCTGCTCGAGGCCGTGCTGCTCACCGCAGATGCTGCCCTGGACATGCGTGCCAACCCGGACAAGGACGCTCGAGGCATTGCCATCGAAGCGAACCTGGACAAGGGCCGCGGCGCCGTCGCGACCGTCCTGGTCCAGTCCGGTACGCTGCGTGTCGGCGACACGATCGTGGCGGGCACCGCACACGGCCGCGTCCGTGCGATGTTCGATGAGAACGGCGACACCGTTACCGAAGCCGGACCTTCGCGTCCGGTCCAGGTCCTCGGCCTGTCCAACGTTCCGCGTGCAGGCGACACCTTCTTCGTGACCGACGACGAGCGTACTGCCCGCCAGATCGCTGAGAAGCGTGAAGCTGCAGACCGCAACGCCGCACTGGCCAAGCGCCGCAAGCGCATCAGCCTTGAGGACTTCGACCAGGCCGTTGCTGACGGCAAGGTTGACACCCTTAACCTCATCCTCAAGGGTGACGTGTCCGGTGCCGTGGAAGCCCTGGAAGACTCCCTGCTCAAGATCGACGTTGGGGACGGCGTGCAGCTGCGCGTCATCCACCGCGGCGTCGGTGCCATCACGCAGAACGACGTCAACCTGGCGACCGTGGACAACGCGATCATCATCGGCTTCAACGTCAAGCCTGCCGAGCGTGTGGCCGACCTGGCCGAGCGCGAAGGCGTGGACATGCGCTTCTACTCCGTCATCTACGCAGCAATCGATGACATTGAGCTGGCCCTCAAGGGCATGCTCAAGCCGGAGTACGAGGAAGTGCAGCTCGGCACCGCCGAGGTCCGCGAAGTCTTCCGTTCCTCCAAGTTCGGCAACATTGCCGGCTCGATCGTCCGCTCCGGTGTTATCCGGCGCAACGCCAAGGCGCGGGTTACCCGCGACGGCAAGGTCATTGGCGAGAACCTCACCGTTGATTCGCTCAAGCGGTTCAAGGACGACGCAACCGAGGTCCGCACGGACTTCGAGTGTGGTATCGGTCTGGGGTCGTTCAACGACGTCAAGGAAGGCGACATCATCGAGACCTTCGAGATGCGCGAGAAGCCGCGGGTCTAGTATCCCGGCCAGGGGCCGCCGTTCGCGGCGGCCCCTGCCTGCGGGCCCTCCGGCCCGCGTCGCCCCGTCCGGCCACGGCAGTCACCTGCCGGGCCAAGGGGCATTTCAGCGCGCGACGGCGGCCCTACCGGTCCCCGTTGCCGCGAACCCACATCTTTATTGAAGGAGAGGTAATGGCAGATCCAGCACGCGCTGCGAAACTCGCTGACCGCATCAAGGTGGTAGTTGCCCAGGCGCTCGAGCGGCGGATCAAGGATCCCCGGCTGGGATTCGTGACCATCACCGACGCCCGCGTTACGAATGACCTGCAGCACGCGACCGTCTACTACACGGTTTTCGGTGACGAGGCCCAGCAGGCTGACACGAAGGCTGCCCTGGATTCCGCCCGCGGAGTCCTGCGTTCGGAGGTGGGCAAGAACATCACTGTCCGCCTCACTCCGACCCTGGAGTTCGTCGCTGACGAGATCCCGGTGAACGCCAGCCACCTGGAGGAACTGATCCGGGAAGCCAAGAAGCGCGACGAAGAACTCGCCGCGCTGAAGCAGGGTGCAGCTTACGCCGGCGACGCCGATCCCTACCGCAGGGACGAAGACGACGACGAAGAGGACCTGCAGGACGCACCGGCAGAGGACTCCGACGCGCGCAGCTAGCGCGAACAGGTTTCAGGAAAAGGAGCGGCACCCCGGATGGGGTTCCGCTCCTTTTGCATGCCGTATGAATCGTGGAAGAGCCGGGATCAGCCAACGCCGGGCAGCCGGGTGACCCCGGCGACCAGTTCATCCCGCCGGCCGCACAGGGCAATCCGGACCCACCCTTCGCCGATGGAACCGAATGCGGTTCCGGGAGCTACGGCAACTCCTTCTTCCGCCAGGAACTGTCTGGTCCATGTGCGGATGTCGCCTCCGGAAACGTGCGAGAGATCTGCCCAAAGGTAAAAGGCGCCCTGAGCGGCAAGGAACGGTATTCCCTTGGCTTCCAGGATTGCCGACGCCGCATCCCTGTTGCCTCGGTAATGCGCGGCAGCTTCGCGCACATAGTCCTGGGGGCCGGTCAGTGCCGCCAGCGCGGCGTACTGCGAGGGTGAGGCCACACAGGAGACGATCGACTCCATCACCGTGCTCAGCTGCGCTTCCAGTCCCGCAGGCGTCACAAGCGCCCCGACGCGCAGCCCGGTCAGCCCATAGGTCTTGGACAGCGTGTAGGAAGCTATGACACGTCCGCCGTTGGCTCCGTCGTAAGCCAGCGGGGAAACATGCGGCACATCGTAGGTGAATGCCTCGTAGCACTCGTCAGAGAGAATCCAGAGTCCCCGGCGGCGTGCCAGCTCAACCAGCTCGCGGGTCAGGTCCGGGCTGAAGACCGCGCCCAGCGGATTAGAGGGCGAATTCAGCAGCAGCACCCGGGTGCGGGGAGTGATTCTCGCCTCAATCTCCTCGATCTGCGGCTGGAAGCCATTGGCCGGATGAAGCGGGTACTCCATTGGCACGGCATGCAGCAGCCTGGCCGTCATGGCGAAGGTGGGGTAGCCGGGATTGGGGATGAGGATCTCATCCCCGGCATCCAGCAGCATGCTCATCGCCAGATGCAGTCCCTGCTGGGCCCCCGAGGTGACGAAGATCCGGGACGGGTCAGTGTCCTGCCCGGTCTGCGCAGATACCCGTTCCGCGAACGCTGCCCGCAGCGGGGCAATGCCCGCATTCGGTGTGTATCCCGTCTCGTCCCGGGCGAGGGTTTCCTGTGCAGCCTGCAGCACATGCACCGGAGTGGGGAACCCCGGCTCTCCGATGCTGAGCACTACCGCGTTGGGGGTCGCCCATGCTGCCTGCGTTATTTCGCGGATCTGGTTCGGGTCAACGGAACGCACGTGGGCAGCGAGCTGAGACATAACCGCATGCTACAGCCGGCACGCTCCGCAGTCCCGGAGGCCGGGCCGCTGCCCGGAGCCAGGCCAGCAGGAGAACCAGTACCTGCGCCGCGCATATACTGAAAGGCGTGAATTCCGGGCAGGTCCGTTCAGGACTAATTATTGTGGACAAACCGCAGGGATGGACCAGCCATGACGTGGTGGGCCGTCTGCGCAGGCTCGCCGGGACCAGGAAAGTCGGCCATGCCGGAACCCTGGACCCCATGGCAACAGGTGTGCTGGTGGTGGGCATTAACAAGGCCACCCGGCTGCTGACCTACATTGTGGGAACCTCTAAGACCTACGACGCCACCATCCGGCTGGGCCAGTCCACCATCACTGACGACGCCGAGGGAGAGGTTATCGCCGAGACGATCGCCGCTGCCGTCACTGACGAGGAAATCCGCGCAGCGGTCGCCGACCTGACGGGGGATATCCAGCAGGTTCCCAGCAGCGTCAGCGCCATCAAAGTCGGCGGGGAACGCTCCTATGCCAAAGTCCGCGCCGGCGGAGAAGTGAATCTCCCGGCCAGGCCCGTTACCGTCTCGAGGTTCGAGATCCATGACATCCGCCGGGAGCACGGCGGAAAACTGCGCGACGTCGACGTCACGGTTGAGTGCTCCTCCGGAACCTATATCCGTGCATTGGCCAGGGACCTCGGAGCCGCCCTCGGCGTTGGGGGCCACCTGACCGCCCTGCGGCGAACCTCAGTCGGTCCCTACACGGAGGAGCGGGCCTCGACGCTGGAACAGCTGGCCGAGGACCTGTCCCTGCTTGAGCTCAACGACGCTGCCCGCGCGCTGTTCCCGGTGCGGGAACTGACTTCCGAGGAAGCCGACAACATTTCCCACGGCCGCCGCATCAGCGCCTCCGGTGTTCCCCTGGCGGACGGCGAACCGGTGCCGGTCGCAGCCTTCGCACCGGACGGCGAACTGATCGGCCTGCTGGCGGACAAAGCTGACACTGCCCGGGCGCTGCTGGTCTTCGCTCCGGGAAACGAAAGGTCCTAAGTGGTCATCGACCCCCTGTTCATTGTCGGGACGATTGTCTGTCTCGTATCCACCGTGCTGTGCGTGGGTGCTGCTGTGCTGCGCCACGGCCCCAATGACCTGACAATTCTCTCCGCGGCCGCCGTCGAGCTGTTCCTGATCGTCTACGCGATTGCCGCCGTCATCCGCCAGACCGGCGGAGAGACGCTGAACGGCCCCGCGTGGGAGTTCTGGGGATACCTGTTCACCGCCGCGGTGATTCCGATCGGAGCTGTCTGGTGGTCCCTCATGGACCGGTCACGGTGGAGCAACCTCGTGCTGGGTGCAGTGGGAATCACGGTGTTCGTAATGTTGTTCCGGATGGAACAGATTTGGGATGGAGTGCCGCTGGCATGAAGAAACTGATCAAGCCCAGGCCCGACGCCGATGCCGCCGCTCCGGCGGCACGCAACGCCGGACCGGGCAGGCTAATCGTGGCCGTCTACGGGGTTTTCGCGCTTGCCGCTACGGCACGTGCCGCCTTCCAGATTGCAACCAAGTTCGAAGAGGCGCCGCTGGCCTACCTGCTCTCCGCGTTTGCCGCCGTCGTCTACATTGTGGCAACGGTGTCCCTGGCCAAGTCGGGGGAGACCTCCTATAAGGTCTCCGTCGCTGCCGTCAGCATCGAAATGGCGGGCGTCGTGGCGGTAGGACTCTTCGGGCTCCTGGACGCGGCCGCACTGCCGGATGACACCGTCTGGTCCGGTTTCGGAATGGGCTACGGGTTTGTGCCGCTGGTCCTGCCGATCGTGGGCCTGCTCTGGCTTTACAAGCACCGGAACCGCCAACACGCCTAGCCGCACCGGGGTTCTTGTGGGCTTCCGGTCGTGAGACGATGTGGAAAACTGCGCTGTGACAGGCGCGCCGCGAATCCCGTCAGGGGGCAGGACAATGACAATCCCAGCATCGGGACCGGAAGAAAACCCGCGCAGGGCCGCAGCTACGCCGCGGCAGCAGACGGAACATTCCCGCCCGGACGCGGCAACAGCACCGGGCACCGGTCCGGCAGCTGACAGCCGGGGCGGAAAAGTGGGTGCGCGCCCGCCGAAAAGGGGACCGAAGGCTGCCGCAGCGGGCAGCAAGACCTGGAAGAGCAGCGACGACTGGGGTGTTTTCCGGGCCGTCGTAGTCGGCGTCGGCGTCGTGATCGCCGCGATCGGCGCTTATTACCTCATTACCGGCACCGCCGGCGTGGCCGAAACCAGCGGAGGAGCGGTCAACGCGTCCCTGGAGAGCCAGTTCCGTTTCTTCTCCGCGATGATGATTGGCGTCGGCGCCGCGTTCATAGCCATCGCCATCAAGTTCCAGTGGGCAAACATGCTGTGGCTGGTCTGCCTGATGGTCTTCCTGGGCGGTATAGGCCGGGTGCTGTCGTGGGCATTTTCGGGCACCCCGCACTTCACGTTGATCATCCTCATGATCGTGGAGCTGGCCTTTCCTCCGGCCCTGCTGGTCTGGCACCGGTTTATCGCCAAGACCAGTGAACTGCGGCGGGAAATCCACCACGGTTCAGAAGGCGGCAGCGCCCCGGCTGGAACCGGTGCGTAACCGGGAGCCCTTTTCCGCCATAATGGATGAAGCCTTCCGCGCAGCCAGCGCTGTCCGGAGGCATTCATGGATGACTGTCCGCTGGTAAGGAGCTCGGGTGTATTACTGGAATGACCTTGCGGAGGTGCCGTCCGACCTTGGTCCGACAGTAGTTACGATCGGCAATTTCGACGGCGTCCACCTCGGCCACCAGCACGTTCTTTCGCGCCTGGTTAAGACCGCACGCGACCGCGGTGCAGCCGCCGTCGCACTTTCCTTTGACCCGCACCCCGCCGCCGTCCACCGTCCGGAGAGCGCCCCGGTGCTCATTATGGGGCCCGCAGACCGGACCGAAGCCCTGGCGGAGACCGGGCTCGACGGCCTGCTGATGGTCCACTACGACTTGGACCTGGCGGCGCTGAGCGCTGAGGAGTTTGTCCGAAGGTTCCTTGCTGACGGGCTGCACGCCGTGGCCGTGGTGCTGGGCCATGACGCCAGGTTTGGACGCGGCAACACCGGAGACCTGGACACCATGCGCGAGCTCGGTGCCGAGCTGGGTTTTGATGTTGTGGCGGTCGACGACTTCGACGCCCTTCCGGAAGGACCCGGGGACATCCAGGGGCGCCGCTGCTCCTCAACGTGGATCCGTGAAGCACTGGCTGCCGGGGACGTACGCACGGCAACACGCCTGCTGGGCCGCACCCACCGTATGCGCGGCACTGTGGTTCACGGCGCCGCCCGCGGACGCGAACTCGGCTTCCCCACGGCGAACCTGGCGCCGGAATCCACCGGGCTTATTCCGGCCGACGGCATCTACGCCGGCTGGCTCGTGGATTCTGCCGGAACCCGCTGGCCTGCGGCCATCTCAGTGGGTTCAAACCCCACCTTCGACGGCGTCAGCCGCCAGGTGGAGGCTCACGTCATTGACCGCCCGCAGGAAGCAGTGGAGGATTTCGACCTGTACGGCCAGACCGTGGGGGTTGAATTCGTGGACCGGCTTCGGGGAATGGTCGCGTACACGGGCCCGGAGGCACTAATCGAGCAGATGCGCCTTGACGTGGCGCGCACCCGCGAGGTCCTTTCGACAGAAGGCCCCGTCGCCGGGTAAACTGGAGCAAAATTCGGCTGCGGTCCGTGGCGGCTGAATTTCTTTGTGTCTGCCGCGTTTATGCGCAGGCGGCACAGGGTTCCCGGCAGCGAAGTGCTGATTCGGGCCTCACGGCACAACTGTAGGAGTTACATTGGCACTCGATCCCGCCGTCAAGCAGGCAATCATCAAGGAATTCGCTCTCACCGAAGGTGACACCGGATCCCCCGAGGTTCAGGTTGCTGTTCTGTCCCGTCGTATTTCGGACCTGACCGAGCACCTGAAGACCCACAAGCACGACCACCACACCCGCCGCGGCCTGATGGCCCTGGTTGGCCGTCGTCGCCGCATGCTGGGTTACCTGCGCGAGACCGACATCACGCGTTACCGTGCGCTCATCGAGCGTCTCGGCCTGCGCCGCTAGTTCTGCTTTGAGGGCGGTTCCTGCGTAACTGCGCAGGGCCGCCCTTTAGCGCAGGGTACAGCCAGGCAGACATGGACACCGGGTTAGTCCGGAAGCGCACCTGCCCCAAGCTGTACCGGCACTACCGAAGTAAAAGAAAAAACAAATACAGGAGTCAGCCAGCATCGCAGCATTCGCGGTCCTCGGTAGTGGTCTCCGGGAGCAACAGCCCGTGGACCTCGATCGAAGACCGGGTGTTGAATCCCCAGCCCCGCATCCGCGGAGGGAAGGGAATCATGGGACGGTGCTGGGTGCCTCCGCATCAAAGAAACGGAGGTGACTCTCTATGGAGGGTCCCGAAATCCAGTATTCAGAAGCCGTAATTGACAACGGCCGTTTCGGCAAGCGCGTTATCCGCTTCGAAACCGGCCGCCTCGCAGCCCAGGCCGCAGGTTCCGCGATGGTCTACATCGACGAAGACACCGCACTGCTCTCGGCAACCTCTGCCGGCAAGTCCCCGCGTGAAGGCTTTGACTTCTTCCCGCTGACCGTGGACGTCGAGGAGCGTATGTACGCTGCCGGCCGCATCCCGGGCTCGTTCTTCCGCCGTGAAGGACGCCCGTCCACCGAAGCCATCCTGGCCTGCCGCCTGATGGACCGCCCGCTGCGCCCGGCATTCGTCAAGGGCCTGCGCAACGAAGTCCAGGTTGTTGTCACCGTTATGGCGATCAACCCGGACGTGCTCTACGACGTGGTTGCCATCAACGCATCCTCCATGTCCACCCAGCTTTCCGGCCTGCCGTTCTCCGGCCCGATCGGCGGCGTCCGCGTTGCCCTGGTCGAAGGCCAGTGGGTCGCGTTCCCGAAGCACTCCGAGCTGGAGCGCGCTGTGTTCTCCATGGTGGTTGCCGGCCGCATTGCCGGTGACGACGTCGCCATCATGATGGTTGAAGCCGAAGCCACGGACAACGCCTGGAACCTCATCAAGGAAGAGGGCGCCACCGCCCCGACCGAAGAGGTTGTTGCTGAAGGCCTCGAAGCCGCCAAGCCGTTCATCAAGGTTCTGTGCGACGCACAGTCCGACCTGGCTGCACGCGCCGCCAAGCCGACTGTAGAGTTCCCGATCTTCCTGGATTACCAGGACGACGTTTACGAAGCTGTTGAAGCTGCTGCCGCCGCCAAGCTGGCAGAGGTCTTCACCATCGCTGACAAGCAGGAGCGCGACGCCGCTTCCGACGCCCTGAAGGACGAAGTCAAGGCTTCCCTGGCCGAGCGCTTCGAAGGCCGTGAGAACGAAGTTTCCGCAGCGTTCCGCTCGGTCACCAAGCAGGTTGTCCGCCAGCGCATCCTCAAGGACCAGATCCGCATCGACGGCCGTGGCCTGACGGATATCCGCCAGCTCACCGCCGAGGTTGAGGTTCTGCCCCGCGTTCACGGTTCGGCAATTTTCGAGCGCGGCGAAACCCAGATCCTGGGCGTCACCACGCTGAACATGCTCAAGATGGAACAGCAGATTGACTCGCTGTCGCCGGTAACGCGCAAGCGCTACATGCACAACTACAACTTCCCGCCGTACTCCACCGGTGAGACCGGCCGCGTGGGCTCGCCCAAGCGCCGCGAAATCGGCCACGGTGCCCTGGCAGAGCGTGCGCTCATGCCGGTGCTGCCGTCGCGTGAAGAGTTCCCGTACGCCATCCGCCAGGTCTCCGAGGCACTGTCCTCCAACGGCTCCACCTCAATGGGTTCGGTCTGCGCCTCGACGCTGTCCATGCTCAACGCCGGTGTGCCGCTGAAGGCTCCGGTTGCCGGCATCGCCATGGGCCTGGTCTCCGACCAGGTTGACGGCGAGACCCGCTACGCAGCCCTGACCGATATCCTCGGCGCCGAAGATGCCTTCGGTGACATGGACTTCAAGGTTGCCGGTACCTCCGAGTTCGTTACCGCCATCCAGCTCGATACCAAGCTCGACGGCATCCCCGCCTCGGTCCTGGCCGCAGCCCTGAAGCAGGCCCGCGAAGCCCGCCTGCACATCCTCGGTGTCATGGACGCCGCGATCGATACCCCGGATGAGCTCTCCGAGTTCGCTCCGCGGATCATCTCGGTGAAGATCCCCGTGGACAAGATCGGCGAGGTCATTGGCCCGAAGGGCAAGATGATCAACCAGATCCAGGAAGACACCGGCGCTGACATCTCCATCGAAGATGACGGCACGGTCCTGATCGGCGCCACGGACGGCACGTCCGCCGAGGCTGCCCGGGCTGCGATCAACGCGATTGCCAACCCGATGGTTCCCGAACTGGGCGAGCGTTACCTGGGCACCGTTGTGAAGACCACCACCTTTGGTGCCTTCATCTCCCTGACCCCGGGCAAGGACGGCCTGCTGCACATCTCCGAGCTGCGCAAGCTCTCGGGCGGCAAGCGCGTTGACAACGTGGATGACGTTGTCTCCGTCGGCCAGAAGATCCAGGTTGAAATCACCAAGATTGACGACCGCGGCAAGCTGTCGCTCTCGCCGGTTGTTGCTGAAGACGACGCCGAGGGCGAAGCGGCTGCTGAGACAGCAGAGTAGATGCCTGAAAACACTGCAGACAGCCGTTCCGGCGCGGGTTTTTCCCGCACCGGGACGGTTGTCCCATTTCCCCTGACATCCCGGGCGGGCGATCCGGCACTGGAAATCGGTGACCCGGCCGGCGCCGTCGTGCGCCGTTCCGTCCTTCCCGGCGGCGTACGTGTGCTCACCGAGTCAATGCCCGGCCAGCGCAGCGCGACCATCGGCTTTTGGGTTGGCGTAGGTTCGCGTGACGAGGCCGAAGGCCGGCACGGTTCCACGCACTTCCTGGAGCACCTGCTGTTCAAGGGCACGTCCCGGCGCAGCGCCATGGACATCGCCTCTGCGTTCGACGAGGTAGGAGGAGAATCTAACGCCGCGACGGCGAAGGAAACCACCTGCTACTACGCCCGCGTGCTGGACACCGACCTGCCAATGGCCATTGACGTCATTGCGGACATGGTGACCTCAGCCGTGCTCGATGCCGAGGAGCTGGAGCAGGAACGCGACGTCATCCTCGAGGAAATCGCGATGGACGCCGATGACCCCGCGGATCTCTGCCACGAGAAGTTCGCCGAAGCCGTGCTGGGCGACCACCCGCTGGGCCGGCCCATCGGCGGCACCCCGGAAGCGATCAAGGCGGTGCCGCGCGAGGCAGTGCTGGAGCACTACCGGCGCCACTACCGGCCCGAGACCCTGGTGGTCACGGCAGCCGGAGGACTTGAGCACGAGATTGTGGTGTCCCTGGTCCTGGACGCGCTTAAGCGTGCCGGCTGGGAACTGGACGAGACGGCCGAACCTGCCCCGCGCAGGGACACCACCCCGGCGCAGATCACCGGCGGGGGCGGCATCCATGTCATCAACCGCCCGGTGGAACAGGCCAACATTGTGCTGGGCTGCCCCTCGCTGACGGCCACGGACAGCCGCCGGTTCGCCATGAGCGTGCTGAACACCATCCTGGGCGGCGGCATGTCTTCCCGTCTGTTCCAGGAGATCCGCGAGAAGCGGGGACTGGTCTACTCGACGTACTCCTTCTCCGCGGCCTACACCGATGCCGGATACTTCGGCATGTATGCGGGCTGCTCTCCGGCCAAGACCCGGCAGGTCATCGACCTGCTGCAGTCAGAACTCGAGCGCCTGGCAGCGGACGGCGTCGAACCCGGGGAACTGGCCCGCGCACTGGGTCAGATTTCCGGCGGACTGGTGCTGGGCATGGAGGACACCGGTTCGCGGATGTCCCGCCTGGGCAGCGCCGAGCTTGTCCGCGGCGAATACGTGGACATCGAAGAATCCCTGGCACGGATCCGTGCCGTCACGGCCGAACAGGTCCAGGAGCTCGCCGCCGAACTTGCAGCAGCCCCGCGGACCATCACCGTGGTGGGTCCCTTCAACTCTCCGGCGGACCTGGGCTTCTAGCCTCTTCCCCTCATCGAGATGACAGAAACTGCCCGTATGAACGCTCATTCGGGCAGTTTCTGCTATCTCGATTGTTTTGTTGGGTGGAGGGGCTGAGGGTCTAACCGCCGGCAAAGGGCGGAAGGATGTCCACGGTGTCCCCGGGACCCAGCAGCAGAGTGCGGTTCCGGGCCGCAACCTCATTGACCAGAAACGTGCTGCGCCCGATCACGGTCTGCAGGACGGGAGTTCCTTCCGGGGCATCGGGATGCAGCGCGGCCAGCTTTTCCAGCAGTTCACCGAGCTGCAGGGGACCGGCGTCCAGGGTTTCCTCTTCGATTCCCGCGGCTGCCTTCGCAGCGCCAAAATAGCGGATCAGCACTTAGCCACCTATCGCACTCATAGTTCTTTCGGGCTGCACGTAATCCGGTGCGCCCAGTCCGGCATGGTCCATTCCATGCGCCTTTGGCTTGCCCCACATGGCTTCCTGCCAGCGGCGCGCGACGGCGGTGTCGTCACCGGTGCTCCTGAGCAGTTCCAGCAGGTCTGTCTCTTCGTGGGAGAACAGGCAGCTGCGCACCTTTCCCTCCGCGGTAATGCGCGTGCGGCGGCAGTCGGCGCAGAACGGTTCGGTCACCGAGGCAATGATCCCGACGACGCCGGCAACCTCAGCGGGGGAGGGACGGTGCCGCACTTCCCACCGTTCGGCCGGAGCGCCGTCGCGGTTGCGCGGGTCGGGGGTGAGGACAAAGCGTTCCTCCAGCAGGGCGCGGATTTCAGCAGCGGTGATCATTCCCTCGCGGGTCCAACCATGGTCCGCGTCCAGGGGCATCTGTTCGATGAACCGCAGCTCGAATCCGTGCTGTACGGCCCAGTCCAGGAGCGCGGGTGCCTCAGCGTCATTGATGCCGCGCATCAGTACGGCATTGATCTTGATGAGTCCCAGGCCCACGCGGGCTGCTTCCTCGACGCCGGCCAGGACCCGGTCCAGGAAGGGGCGCCGGGTGAGCTGGGCGAAGGTACCCGGATGCAGTGAGTCCAGGGAAACGTTGATGCGGGTCAGTCCCGCCTCTTTGAGCGCTGACGCCTTTTTGTCCAAACCCAGTCCGTTAGTGGTCAGGGAAACCGGAAGGTCCGGATGGTTGGCCCGGATTCCGCCGACTATTTCCACCAGGTCTGCCCGCACGAGCGGCTCCCCGCCTGTCAGCCGCAGCTCCCGGACGCCCAGGCCGTTGACGCCGATTCCCACCAGCCGGATGATTTCCGCGGCGGTCAGCACCTTGTCCTTGGGCAGCCAGTCAAGGCCCGAGGCGGGCATGCAGTAGGTGCAGCGCAGGTTGCACTTATCCGTCAGGGACAGCCGCATGTCCGTAGCCCGGCGTCCATAGCGGTCAACAAGTCCGTCCAGCTGCTCCGGAACGCCTGCGCCCGCCAGGACGCCTGCTCCTCCCGCGGCGGGCCGCGGCGGTGTGAAGGCGGGCATGCCGAGCTCAATTCCCATCCCCCGAGTGTAGGCGGTTTCACATCACGTCTCTAGGACGGCACAGCGGCTCACACAAACTCATCAGGTACCCCTGCCATAATCGGGCGGGATAGGCGTGCCTGCGGTGCGCGGAACAGGCTGCGGCCGAAGGGAGAGCGGCACATGCCAGGGAAGCGGGGCTGGGCAGCGGCAGCCGGTATGGTGGCGGCCGGGATTGCCGTGGCGGCGGGAGAGCTTGCTGCGGCTGCCCTCAGCCCGTCGCTCTCACCGGTTACCGCCGTCGGCTCGGTGGTCATCGACGCAGTTCCCGGCCCGGTCAAGGACTGGGCGATTGCGGTATTCGGGACCTCGGACAAGATTGCACTGCTGGCCTCAATGCTGGTCCTGATACTGCTGATCGGTGCCGCCTGCGGTGTCCTTGAGAAAGCCCGCCCGCCTGCGGGGTCTGCCGTCCTTGGCGCGTTTGGTGTCCTGGGCGCCGCTGCCGTGCTGTCCCGCGCGCAGTTCAGCCCGCTCGCGCTGCTGCCGCCGCTGGCCGCAGGGCTTGCGGGTGTGCTGGTGCTGCGGGCGCTGGCGGCAAGAATCCGCAGGTATGAGGCGGCACCACCAAGCGACGCCGGTGCCAGTCGGCGGGACGTGCTGCGGGCAGTGGGCGGGGGAGCAGCGGTTGCGGCCGTCGGCGGCGGGCTGGCCGTAGCTTCACGCAGCTCCCAGGTGGCCGTGGAGGACCTGCGGGCCAACCTGCAGCTGCCGGCGCCGGTCCAGCCAGCTCAGGCGATTCCTGCCGGTGCGGACCTGGGGGTCCCGGGGGCGGAGCCGCTGGTGACCCCGAACGGGGCTTTCTACCGCATAGATACCGCTCTGCGGGTGCCCCTGGTCAATCCGGATACGTGGAGCCTGCGGGTCACCGGGATGGTGGACCGCGAGGTTGAGATCAGCTACGCGGAGCTGATGGCGAAGCCACTTCAGGAAAGCTGGATCACGCTTGCCTGCGTGTCCAACGAGGTGGGCGGCTCCCTGATTGGCAACGCAAAATGGCTGGGCTGGCCGGTGCGGACCCTCCTCGCTGAAGCGGGGGTGCAGCCGGGCGCGGACACAGTGCTTTCCAGAAGCGCGGACGGCTGGACGGCCACGACGCCCCTGGAAGCACTGACGGATGCACGGGACTCGCTGCTGGCCGTGGCAATGAACGGCGAACCGCTGCCGCCCGAGCACGGCTTTCCGGTGCGAATGGTTGTGCCTGGTCTGTATGGCTACGTTTCCGCGACCAAATGGGTCACCGAGCTGAAAGTCTCACGCTTCGCCGACGAGGCTGCCTATTGGACCGACCGGGGATGGTCAGAACGCGGGCCGGTCAAGCTGTCCTCGCGGATTGATACACCCGGCCGGGGCGAAAACATCAACGCCGGGAAGACCACGGTTGCCGGGGTTGCCTGGGCCCAGCACACCGGGATCAGCGCTGTGCAGGTGAAGGTCGACGACGGCGAATGGCTGGACGCCCGCCTCGCCGCCGGCATTTCGGCAGATACCTGGCGCCAGTTCGCGGCGGAGGTAGATCTTCCGGAGGGAGAGCACACCCTGAGCGTCCGGGCGCTCGACGCCAACGGCAACGTCCAGGATGCAGCTGAACGCCCGGTAGTGCCCGACGGCGCCACCGGCCTGCATACGGTGCGCGTCCAGGCTGCCTAGGGCCTGCATGTCCGCTAGGGTCGACGGATGGCAGTCAGCAACCTCGAAGGTACCTACAACTTCCGGGACACGGGAGGAACGCCGCTGGCCGGCGGCGGCAGAACGAAGCCAGGCGTCCTCTACCGGTCGGATGCGCTCAGTAACCTGACCCCGCAGGGACTTCAGCAGCTCTCCGGCTCTGGGATCAGCGTGATCGTCGACTTCCGGACACCGGCGGAAGCGCAGATGGCACCGGACCGGCTGCCTGTCTCCGTGGAGTTCACCAAGGTCAATCTGCCGCTGCTTGAGGGGGCCTTCACCGGCACAGCACAGGAAGCAATGCAGCGGGCGGGTCTGCACCCTGAAGCCGCCGCCCGGGCAGTCCAGGCCGCGCTGGACCGGCTGCCGGACCTGGGCGAGGTTTACACCGGCATGCTCGAGCACGGAGCGCCCGAGTTCGCAGCGACAGCCCGGGCCATAACGTCCGCACAAGGTTCCACGCTGGTCCACTGCACCGCAGGCAAGGACCGCACGGGAGTGTCCATTGCCCTGGTTCTTGATGCCGTAGGTGTTGAACAGGACGCCGTCATTGCCGACTATCAGCAGAGCGAACGCAGCCTGGCGGGGGAATGGTCCGAGCGGATGCTGGGCATGGTTGCCTCTATGGGTGTCCCCGTGAACGAGCAGATCGTGGCCCTGGTAACCCGGGCTCCGGCTGACGCTATCCGCACCGCCCTGGCCTGGGTGCAGGAACACCACGGCTCTTCGGCCGGCTACCTCCGTTCCGGTGGACTTACGGACGCAGAGCTCTTCGAACTCCGCGCCCGGCTGCGGGACCAGGATCATCCGGCGGCATAGACTTTTGCGCAGACCATGACGGGGACGAGGTTCCACAGGAGGAACGTGAGCAGCACAGGCAGCCGGGCACGTCCGGTGGAGGAACACCGCGAAGCCGTCCGCGCCCTGCTTTCGGATCACCTGAGGCGGCGGGCGGAGACGCTTTCCCTTGCTGAAGCCTCCGGCAGGATCCTGGCCGAGACAATCAGGGCCCCGCGCAGCCTCCCGCCGTTCGCAAACTCCCAGATGGACGGATACGCGGTCCGTTCCGCTGACCTGGCGCACGCCCCGGCAGGGGCCTTGGTTCAGCTGCCGGTCTCCCAGCCCATCCCGGCCGGCGTCCCCGCCCCGGATCTGGATCCCGGCTCCGCCGCCCCGATCATGACGGGCGCAATGCTCCCGGCCGGAGCGGACGCCGTCGTGCCGATTGAAAATGCGGTTCCGGATGCCTTCTTTGCGTCTGAGGAGCGTGCCGGAGCCATTGTCGGGCTGCCCTCAGGCGTGCCTGCCGGGCAGTACGTCCGCGCGGCGGGAAGCGACATCCCGGCCGGTGCCGCAGCGCTGCCGGAAGGAGCCCGCCTGGGGCCGGCGCAGCTGGGACTGCTGGCCGCGCTGGGCATCGCAGAAGTTCCGGTCTACGCGCCGGTCCGGGTGCTGCTGCTGAGCACCGGAGACGAGGTAGTGGAGCCGGGCGGGGAACTGGCTCCCGGCCAAATCCATGACGCGAATACCACCCTGCTGGCTGCCAGCCTCGCCGGTGCCGGAGCGGAGGTTGTCCGGTCGAGGATCCTGGCGGACTCACCGGAGGACTTCCTCGCTGCCCTGCGCCAAGAGCTCGACCGCGGCCAGGCGGATCTGGTGCTGACCTCCGGGGGTATCAGCAAGGGCGCCTATGAAGTGGTCCGGCTCGCGCTGGCCGCCGAAGGCGTGACGTTCTGCTCTGTTGCCATGCAGCCGGGCGGTCCGCAGGGAATCGGTTCCGTGGACGGCGTCCCGTTTCTGGGGTTCCCGGGAAATCCGGTCAGTGCCCTGGTTTCCTTTGAAGTTTTCCTGCGCCCGGCGCTCACGGCGGTGACGGGCATTCCGTCCCCCCGGAGAACGCTCAGCGCTGTCCTGGCCGGCGACGCCTCCAGCCCGAAGGGAAAGCTCCAGGTGCGGCGGGGAACCTACGCCGGCGGAAGAGTGGAACTCGTTGGCGGTCCCGGGTCCCACCTGGTGCATGCCCTGGCCGCTTCCAACGCGCTGGTCCTGATACCTGCCGACACCGAACAGGTGAAGGCCGGGTCAGAAGTGACAGTATGGCTGTTGGACTAACCGCTCCACTGAAAGGACCCGAGAATGTCCGGGGAAGAACTGTCCGGGGACTCACCGGCGCTCACGCACGTCCGTGCCGACGGAACCGCCCACATGGTGGATGTCTCGGCAAAGACTGAGACATCCCGCGAAGCCACCGCTCAGGCGGTGCTGAAGACCACTGCGGAGGTGGTCCGCCTGCTCACCGACGGCGGTCTGCCCAAGGGCGACGCCTTCGCGGTTTCCCGTGTGGCAGGCATCATGGCCGCCAAACAGACCTCAAACCTCATCCCGCTGTGCCATCCGCTGCCCATCACCAAGGTCACCGTCGACTTTGAACCGGGGGAGAGCGCCGTGGTCATGAAGGCAACTGTAAAGACCAAGGCCCTGACCGGCGTCGAAATGGAAGCACTGACCGCTGTGTCCGTTACGGCCCTGACGTTGTACGACATGGTCAAGGCAGCGGATAAGCATGCGGTGATTTCGGACATCATGGTGCTCGCCAAGTCCGGCGGCAAGAGCGGAGACTGGAGCCTGTGAGAAGAAATGAGACGGTTCCGCGGCGGACAGCGGCCATCCTGGTAGCTTCCACCCGTGCCGCAGCCGGTGTGTACGAAGACCAGGCAGGACCCCTGCTGCAGGACTGGCTCTACACACACGGCTACGATGTTGTGCTGGCAGAAGTCGTGCCCGACGGCGAAGAGGTGGGCAAGGCGCTGCAGCGCATGCTTGCCCTGGAACCGTCAGTACTCTTCACCAGCGGCGGGACCGGCGTCAGCCCTACTGATGCCACCCCGGAACAGACGCTGCCGCTGCTTGACCGGCAGATGCCCGGGGTCATGGAGGCCCTCCGCGCGGACGGGCTTACGAAGACGCCAATGGCGGCGCTGACCCGCGGCTACGCCGGAACGGCCGGAAAGACGTTCGTCCTGAACCTGCCCGGATCCCCGTCCGGCGTGACGGACGGACTTGCCGTTCTGGAACCAATTCTTGGACACATCTGCGGCCAGCTGGAGGGCATCAATGAGCACTAGCGAAGTAGTCGCAGCAGCGGTTGGGACAGAGGTCCTGGACACCGAGAGCGCGTATGCCCAGGCCTGGACACCACAGGCAGGTGCAGTCGTCACCTTCAGCGGGATTGTCCGCAACCACGACGGCGGACGGGACGTCCGTTCCCTTGGCTACAGTGCCCATCCCAGCGCCTCAGCAGTGATCGCGGATGTAGCAGCACGGATTGCGGCCAAATATGACGGAGTGCGCATTTGGGCGGCACACCGGACCGGGCCGCTTGAAATCGGCGACGCCGCGCTCGTGGCTGCTGTTGCCTCGGCGCACCGGGGAACCGCCTTCGCCGCCTGCTCCGAACTGGTGGACACCATCAAAGCCGAGGTGCCCATCTGGAAGGAACAGGTTTTCGCCGACGGAACGGTGGAATGGGTGGGCGTCAGCGACGCCCCGGCCTGACCGGTAATCTGGAACCATGAGCAATAAACTGCCCGTCGCGGTGCTTGGAGCCACCGGGCGCATGGGCTCCGAAGCCGTTAAAGCCGTCGAAGCGGCACCGGACATGGAATTAGTGGCTGCCCTGGGGCGCCGGGATTCCCTGCAGACCCTGGTCTCCGCCGGCGCCCAGTACGTGGTGGACCTGACCGTCCCGGACAGCACCGAAGCCAACGTCCGCTTCGCCGTGGAACACGGCATGCATGCGGTGGTCGGCACCACCGGCTGGAGCGCGGACCGGCTGCAGCGGCTGGAGGACCTGCTCTCTGAGCATCCCGAAACCGGTGTGCTGATTGCGCCGAACTTCGCACTCGGATCAGTGCTCGCCTCAGCATTCGCAGCGAAGGCAGCGCCCTACTTCGAATCTGTTGAGATCGTGGAGCTGCACCACCCCAACAAGGTGGATGCGCCGTCGGGCACCGCCGTGCGTACCGCCGAACTGATGGCAGCTTCGCGCGCCGAAGCCGGAACTCCCGCGTCTCCCGATGCAACCGCCAAGGAGCTCCCCGGAGCCCGGGGCGCCGACGTCGACGGCATCCGGGTGCATTCCGTCCGCCTGCGCGGCCTGGTTGCCCACCAGGAAGTCCTGCTGGGCGGTGAGGGCGAACAGCTCACGATCCGCCACGATTCCTACGACCGGGCGTCATTTATGCCCGGTGTCCTCCTGGGGCTGCGCGAAGTTGCCGCGCACCCGGGCCTTACCGTCGGACTCGACGGCTACCTCAACCTGAACGCCTAAGGAAACACTGTTGTCCACCTTCTTCTCCGGACTGTTCCATAACAAGGCCAAGATCGGCGTCCTGCTGGTCACCGTACTCCTGGTTTTCTACATCCTTGTGGTGGCCCAGCGGGGCTGGCTCCTCATGACCTCTGACGGACTGGTGGCCAAGGCCATGGGAACCGCCTACTTTGTGCTGCCCGCCGTTGGTGTCTGGGCGCTGGTTCGTGAACTGCTCTTTGGCGTACAGACCGAAAAGATGGCACGGATCCTCGCTGATGAGGGCGGCCTTCCCGTGGATGACCTCCCGCGCACTCCGGGAGGGCGGATCGTCCGTGAAGCAGCCGACGCCGAGTTCCCCAAGTACCAGGCCGAGGTCGAAGCCGCACCTGAACAGTGGCGCGCCTGGTTCCGCCTCTCCTGCGCCTATGACGCCGCCGGCGACCGCAAGCGCGCCCGCGCGTCCATGCGCCAGGCAGGCAAGCTCTTCAGCGGTTCGGGACAGCCCGCTGCCTGAGAAGCCGGCTTCCTCAGCGGCGGTTCTCCGCCAGCGTTCCGTCCCGGGCAAGCCGTGAAGCGCCCGAAGCGACGGTCTCCAGCGGACCGCGGGAGCCCAGTTTGGCAAAGGCGATGCCGATCAGGACTGCGGCCGCCGCCTGCGGCCAAAAGACCCAGACAGGTTCCAGGGCCGGCTCCTGGGCATCAACAAGCGCCATCACCCAGATATGCATGCTGTACAGAGTCAGCGTCATGGCTCCCGCAGCGGAGAGCGGCAGGAGCAGGTTCGGCCGCGCCCTGGTCAGCAGCAGGCAGACCCCAACGACGGCGGCAGCCGTGCCGCACGTGTGGAGCAGGTCCAGTGTGGTACCCGAATGCGGGGCGCTGACCGCCAGCCACCACCAGGACCCGGACTGGTCAACCCCGGTCAGGTTCACTTCCATCATGCGGCCGATGGGCCAGCGCTGGCCGGATTCGGTCCCCAGCAGTTCGGCGAAACCGCCGGCGTCGACGAGCAGGTACGCGCTCACGAACTTGGCAGCGACCGCTGCGAAGATTCCGCCGATGACCAGTCCCGCCTGTACTCCGAGGGCACCCAGGTTCAGCCGGCCGATCACCATTCCCACCAGCAGGTAGCTCAGCCACTGGACCGTTGGATACACCCCGGTGAAAAAGACGTCCGCAAAGAGCGTTGCCGGTTCCAGGAAATGCTCCCAGGTGATATTCCCGCCAACCTCAGGCGGGCTGACATTCTCATTCAGCCAGGGCCGGACCAGATAGGCCAGGACGGGGGAGAGGCAGATCCATGCACCGGCCCAGGCTGCCAGCCTGCCCAGCGGCATTGAAATGAACGGGAGCACCATCAGGAACAGCACCGCGTAATGGAAGAGGATGATGGCGATCGACGTGTCCAGGCCACCCAGCAGCAGCCCGATCAGCGCGATCACCAGCGCACGGGCGGCAATGCCCCGGCGGTTCTGTCCGGGGGAACGGCCGGCGCCGGGGTTCTGGCCTCCGGTCAGGAGCGCGATCCCGATTCCTGCCACCACAGCAAAGAGCGCCGAGGCTCGTCCGGAGAAAACGAGCGCCACGAACGTGGGGGAGCCCGTTTCGGGGTCATACAGCGGGAAGATGTGGGTGGACATCATTCCCAGCAGTGCCACCCCGCGGGCCGCATCGATGCCCGTCAGACGTGTTCTGCTCATCGAAGAATCGTCTCACAGCCCCGCAGCGCCGCCGGGCTCCGGAGGTGTCCGTTTGTCCCATTCACTGCTCCAACAGGTAACGTTTTACCCATGGCAGACTCTGATATTCGTTCCCGTCCGTTTGGAACCCTGGTGACCGCCATGGTTACCCCTTTCACCGCCGACGGTGAAGTTGACTTTGACGCCACTGCGTTCCTTGCCAACAAGCTGGTCGAGGACGGCTGCGACGGTCTGGTTATCTCAGGTACCACCGGTGAAACCTCCACCCTGGAGGACAGCGAAAAGGAAGACCTTTTCCGGGTTGTAGCCCAGACGGTCGGCGGCCGCGCGAAGGTCATCGCCGGAACCGGCACCAACCACACCTCACACTCCGTGGAGATGGCACGCCGCGCCGAGCGCGCCGGAGCCGACGGCCAGCTGGTCGTGACGCCGTATTACAACAAGCCGACGCAGGCAGGCGTGATTGCGCACTTCGATGCCGTTTCCCAGGCCACGGATCTGCCCATCATGATTTACGACATCCCGGGCCGCGCCGGGATTCCCATCGCCACTGAGACGATGTTCCGTCTCGCGGAGAACCCCAAGGTCCTGGCTCTCAAGGATGCCAAGGCCGATTTTGCCGCCGTGACCCGGGTCCTGGCCAACACGAGCCTGGATGTCTACGCCGGCGACGACGGACTGACGCTGCCGTGGATGGTGGCCGGAGCGGTCGGCGTAGTGAGCGTCAGCGCCCACGTTGCCACCGGTGCGTTCCGTGCCCTCGTGGACGCGGCCGCCGCAGGAGATTTCGACAAGGCCCGCAGGATCCACTTTGAACTGGATCCGGTAGTGCGAGCCGTAATGACACACATACCAGGTGCCATTTCCGCCAAGCAGATCCTGAAGATGCAGGGAGTGATTCCCGACGCCGCAGTACGCCTGCCGCTGGTGGCTCCCGATGCCATTGAAATGGAAGCTGTCCTGGCGGACCTGGCCGAAGCAGGATGGGACTTTTCCCAGGACAAGGCGTAATAAAACATGATTGAAACTGCGGGCAACGCTCTGCAAACCCCTCCCCGCCTCAAAGACGGAACCCTACGAATTGTTCCGCTGGGAGGACTCGGAGAAATCGGCCGCAACATGGCCGTCTTCGAGATCGACGGCAAACTGCTCATCGTTGACTGCGGCGTGCTCTTCCCGGAAGAGACACAGCCCGGCGTCGACCTGATCCTGCCGGACTTCTCCTACATCGAGGACCGGCTGGACGACGTCGTGGGCGTTGTGCTCACCCACGGCCACGAGGACCACATCGGCGCGGTTCCCTACCTGCTGCGCCTGAAGAAGGACATTCCGCTGATCGGTTCGCAGCTGACGCTGGCACTGATCGAGGCGAAGCTGCAGGAACACCGCATCAAGCCGTTCACCCTCACGGTGAAGGAAGGACAGGTTGAGCAGTTCGGCCCGTTCGAATGCGAATTCGTGGCCGTCAACCACTCCATCCCGGATGCCCTGGCAGTCTTCATCCGCACCCGCGCAGGCAATGTGCTGCACACCGGCGACTTCAAGATGGACCAGCTGCCGCTGGACGGACGCATCACTGATCTGCGCGCCTTCGCCCGCCTGGGCGAAGAAGGCGTGGACCTGTACATGGCCGACTCCACCAACGCGGACGTTCCGGGCTTCACCTCCCCGGAAGGCGCGATTGGGCCGGTGCTCGAAGAGCTCTTCGGCAAGGTCAAGAAGCGCATCATCGTCGCGTCCTTCTCCTCCCACATCCACCGGGTGCAGCAGGTGCTCGACGCCGCTGCAGCCCACGGGCGCAAGGTCTGCTTCGTGGGGCGCTCCATGGTCCGCAACATGGCCATCGCGGAAAAGCTGGGTTACCTGCACGTCCCCGAGGGCATCCTGGTGGACCTGAAAAACGTGGACAACATGCCGGACCACAAGCTGGTCCTCATGTCCACCGGTTCGCAGGGCGAGCCAATGGCAGCCCTGTCCCGCATGGCCAACGGCGACCACCGGATCAGCATCGGCAAGGGTGACACCGTCATCCTGGCATCTTCGCTGATCCCGGGGAACGAGAACGCCGTGTTCCGCGTGATCAACGGCCTGATGAAGCTCGGCGCGGACGTGGTGCACAAGGGCACCGCCAAGATCCACGTTTCCGGCCACGCCTCGGCCGGCGAGCTGCTCTACACGTACAACATCCTCAAGCCGAAGAACGCGATGCCGGTGCACGGCGAGACCCGGCACCTGATTGCCAACGGCAAGCTGGCAGTCCAGACCGGCGTCCCGGAGCAGAACATCATCCTGGCCGACGACGGCACCGTGGTTGACCTGGTGGACGGCAAAGCGAAGGTTGTCGGCGCCATCGAGTGCGGCTTCGTCTACGTAGACGGCTCCAGCGTCGGCGAAATCACTGACACCGACCTCAAGGACCGCAGGATCCTGGGCGAGGAAGGCTTCATCTCCGTCATCACCGTGGTGAACCGGAGCACCGGCACCATCGTGTCCGGTCCGGAGATCCACGCCCGCGGCTTCGCCGAAGACGATGCAGTATTCGACGAGATCAAGCCCAAGATCAGCAAGGCCCTGGAAGAGGCTGTGACGTCCAACCGTGACCACACGGCCTACCAGCTGCAGCAGGTTGTCCGCCGCGTGGTGGGAACCTGGGTCAACCGCAGGCTGCGCCGCCGGCCGATGATCGTTCCGGTAGTCCTCGAAGCGTAGGCAGCCGGCGCCTTCCTTCCCCGTATTCCTCAGTGAATCCGGGGAAGGAAGAGCGCCCTCAAGGCGCGTATATTCGGCGGTTTGTCCCCGCCGTCCGGTAGCGTGGCAGGTATGGCGACTCGTACTTCCCCTGCCGCACGCGGCAGTTCCTCCAGCCGGACTCCAGCCCGCAGCAGCGGGAAGTCTGCGCAGCGCGGGAAGTCCTCCAGCCGCCCTTCCGCCGCCAAGGCCCAGCCCGAAGAGACACTCCCGCTTCCGCTGCGGGTGGTCCAGAGCGCCTGGATGGGCATTGCGCGCATTGTTGGTGCCGGCGTCCGCAAGCTGGGCACCGACGTCGTTCCGGACCGGGAAATCCGCCGCGACGGAACCGGCTTTTTCCTGATCCTCACCGCACTGCTCGTCGCCACCGTCGAATGGTGGGCCCTGCGCGGTCCGGTGGCGGACATCATCCACGCAGCCGCCGCCGGTACCTTTGGCTGGATGGCCGTGGTTCTTCCCTTTATGCTCCTGACGGCCTCCGTGCGCCTCTTCCGCTATCCGGAGCGGCACCGCGCCAACGGCCGGATCAGCATCGGACTGACCATCATGCTGTGCTCCGGTGCCGGCATCACCCACATCATTGGCGGGGCACCGGCCCTGTCCGACGGTTTCGACCGGCTGTGGGTATCCGGGGGAATCGTCGGATTCCTGGTAGCCGGCCCGCTCTCAACAGCCATTACCCAGTGGCCGGTCATCATCCTGCTTTCCCTGCTGGTCTTCATCTCGATCCTCATCGTCACGGCCACGCCCTTCCGGCACATTCCGCTGCGGCTGCGCGCCCTCTACGAACACCTCATGGGCCAGGACCTGGCGCAGGACGATCCCGAGGCCCACGACCAGAGCTACCTCTATGAGTCCGACCGGGCCGCCAAACCCAAGAAGGAACGCCGCTTCGGCCGGGGCCGAAAGGAAGCGGAACCGGAGCACAGCGACGGCTACGCCGGCGACGAAGCGTTCGAAGCAGCCCTGCTGCGGGACGAAGAGGAACGCAAGGAAGCGGAAGCCGCTGCCGAGCCGGCCGTTCCGCCGGGCGTGCGCCGGCCCACGAAGTCCGAGCTGGCCACCCAGAAGCTGCGCCGCCAGCAGGGACTCGAGGACACCGAGCCTCCCACTGAAGCCATTTCCCTGGTCCCGGAGGCGGCTGCCTCGCTCGTGGCAGCCCCGCCCGTTCCTCCGGTGCCGTCCCGTCCGGTGGCCCACGTGCCGCCGTCGACCCCCATTCCCCAGCGCACCGAGCAGCTGCAGCTCTCCGGGGACGTCACCTACACGCTGCCGCCCTCGGATTTCCTGCCCTCCGGCCCGCCCGCCAAGGAACGCTCGGAAGCCAACGACGCCGTCGTCGCGGCCCTGACCCGCACCCTCGAGCAGTTCAACGTGGACGCCAAGGTCACCGGCTTCTCCCGCGGACCGACGGTTACCCGCTACGAGATCGAACTCGGCGAAGGCACCAAGGTTGAGCGCGTGACGGCGCTGTCCAAGAACATTTCCTACGCTGTCGCCAGCTCTGACGTACGCATCCTCTCGCCCATCCCGGGCAAGTCCGCCATCGGCATCGAGATTCCCAACGCGGACAAGGAAGTTGTGGTCCTGGGCGATGTGCTGCGGTCAAACGCTGCCCGCAAGACCGAGCACCCGATGGTCATGGGCGTCGGCAAGGATGTTGAAGGCGGATTCGTCGTCGCCAACCTGGCCAAGATGCCGCACCTCCTGGTTGCCGGCGCCACCGGTGCAGGCAAGTCATCCTTCGTGAACTCGATGATTACGTCGATCCTGATGCGCTCCACCCCGGACGAGGTCCGCATGGTGATGGTGGACCCCAAGCGCGTGGAACTGACCGCCTATGAAGGCGTGCCGCACCTGATTACCCCGATCATCACCAACCCGAAGAAGGCCGCCGAAGCCCTGCAGTGGGTGGTCCGGGAAATGGACACCCGCTACGACGACCTCGCGAACTTCGGGTACAAGCACATCGACGACTTCAACAAGGCTGTCCGCAACGGCAAGGTTGTGCCGCCGGCCGGCTCGAAGCGCGTGCTGAAGCCCTACCCCTACCTGCTGGTAATCGTGGACGAGCTCGCCGACCTGATGATGGTCGCCCCGCGGGACGTCGAAGACTCGATCGTGCGCATCACCCAGCTGGCCCGTGCCGCCGGCATCCACCTGGTCCTCGCCACCCAGCGTCCCTCGGTGGACGTCGTCACCGGCCTGATCAAGGCCAACGTGCCGTCCCGGATGGCCTTCGCGACATCCTCCGTCACCGACTCGAGGGTGGTTCTGGACCAGCCCGGTGCAGAGAAGCTCCTGGGACAGGGTGACGCCCTGTTCCTGCCCATGGGGTCCAACAAGCCGATCCGTGTGCAGGGCGCATGGGTCACTGAATCCGAGATCCACCGCGTAGTTGAACACGTGAAGTCCCAGCTGCAGGCAACCTACCGCGAGGACGTCACCGTTACTGCGCCGAAGAAGCAGATCGACGACGACATTGGAGACGACCTCGACGTGCTGCTGCAGGCCACCGAACTGGTCGTGACCACGCAGTTCGGGTCAACGTCCATGCTCCAGCGCAAGCTGCGCGTCGGCTTCGCCAAGGCCGGGCGCCTGATGGACCTGCTCGAATCACGCGGAGTCGTCGGCCCGTCCGAGGGCTCAAAGGCCCGCGACGTGCTGGTGAAGCCGGACGACCTCGCTGCCACCCTGGCTGCTATCCAGGGCGGCGAACCGCTGGGCGGTCCGGATGCCGCCGAGACCGCTGCCCTGGCGGAGAACGCCAACGTCAACCACGGTTTCGAGACCGACGGACCAGTGGACCTGGTGGCCCAGGACCTTGAATCGCGGCCGCAGGCCACGGAGTATTACGACGGCGCTGAGGAATCGGGCGAGGACGGCGAAGGTTCAGAGGACGCATGGAACCTCACCGGCCGGTGAATCCGGTTAGGCTGGTTCCGTGAGCAATTCTGGAACCGAACGGGTACCCACCCTCAACATCGCCAACGTCCTGACGGTCATCCGCATCGTCATGGTTCCCCTGTTTATCTGGTTCCTTGTGGCCGACGACGGCAGGGACGGCCTCTTCCGCTGGCTGGCGGTGGCAACCTTCGCCGTTGCCATCTACACGGACAAGCTGGACGGCGATCTTGCCCGAAGCCGCGGCCTCATCACGGACTTCGGAAAGATCGCCGATCCCATCGCGGACAAGCTGCTGATCGGTTCGGCGCTGGTGATGCTCTCGGTCCTCGGCGAGCTGTGGTGGTGGGTCACCATCCTGATCCTCGTGCGGGAAATCGGCATCACCGTGATGCGGTTCGTAGTCATCCGCTACGGCGTCATGGCGGCCTCCCGGGGCGGCAAGCTCAAGACCGTGATCCAGACCTTTGCCATCTTCCTGTTCCTGCTGCCGCTCACCACGTGGCTGGGGGACTGGGCCTGGTGGATCAGCGCGGCCGTCATGGCAGCCGCCGTGATCGTCACCGTCGTGACCGGAATCGACTACGTTGTGCAGGCGGCCAAGCTGCGTGCCGGCGCACGGGGGAAGACCGGGGCATGACGGCCGCCGCCGCGCAGGTGATCGCAGCAGCGGTTGCCGCCGGAAGCCGGATCGCTGCAGCGGAGTCGCTGACAGCCGGGATGGTGGCAGCTGAGCTCGGTTCCGTTGCGGGCGCTTCGGCAGTCCTGCAGGGCGGTGTTGTCGCCTACCAGAACTCGGTCAAGGCGGCAGTGCTGTCCGTCGACCGGAACCTGCTTGCGGAAGCCGGATCGGTGGATGCCCGGGTTGCCGAGGAAATGGCGGCCGGCGTGCGCGCCCTTCTCGGCGCGGACATCGGAGTCTCCACCACCGGCGCCGCAGGACCGGAACCGCATGACGGCAAGCCCGTGGGAACGGTCTTCATTGGCATCTCGGGCCCCTCAGGAACACGGTCCCGCGAGTACCTCTTTGCCGGGGACCGTTCTTCGATCCGCAGCCAGGCATGCTCTGCTGCGCTCGAACAGTTGGCTCAGGAGCTGGGCGCCGCGTAGACTCCGGCAGGTATCCGGCGCCGCAATGCCCCATCTGTACCCGGGAACAAATCCGGAAGCACGTCAGTTGTTAGTATCAGGAACCACCAAGGTTTCCGGTTTAGGATCGTAGACATTCCGCGGTTTCTACCGCGGACGGATCGATAAAGGGAGCAGGACATACACATGGTGAAGCAACCCGTGTCCGTGAACGGCGTCATTCGCTGGCGGGATGTAGGGTTGGCGGAAGATGCACACCGGGAGCCTAAGGAGCGCAAAATGGTAGTTCTACGCCACGAGATTGGTGATGTACTCCGCGACGTCCGTCAGCGCCAGGGCCGTACCCTGCGTGAGGTGTCGCACAGTGCCCGGGTCTCGCTCGGTTACCTGAGCGAAGTTGAACGGGGCCAGAAGGAAGCTTCTTCTGAACTCCTGTCTTCAATCTGCAGTGCTCTCGATGTACCTCTGTCCCTGATGCTTCGTGAGGTCAGTGACCGTGTGGCCAGCGCCGAAGGCGTTTCCATTCCCGATACGGTTCCAACGGAATTCTCGCGCGAATTTGCCCGTGATTTCCCGGAGGACCTGGCTCGGGACCTGGCCCGCACACCGTAACAACCTCGGGCAGCTTCTGCTGCCCGTCCCAAGACATACCGAAAGACCCTGCCTCCCGGCGGGGTCTTTTCGTTTGTCCTGCGGGAATCGATTGTCAGGAAGAGGGCACGGTGCCGGGCACCTCGGAGGCGTTGAGCTTGTGAAGCAGCACGCCAAGCGTCTGCAGTTCCTCCTCATCCCAGGAAGAAAGGAGGGCGCGGAAGTGCTTCTCGCGGGCGCGCTGGGCCTTCATCAGCTGCTCACTGCCGGAGTCAGTCAAACTGATCGTCTGTGCCCTGCCGTCCTCAGGGTCCGCCTGCTTGCGGACCAGCCCCAGGGACTCGAGCATCACGATCTGCCGGCTCACGGATGGTTTGCCGACGCCTATCGCTGCGGCAACATCAGTCAGCCGCAGCGGGCCCCGCCTCTGCAGCAGCACCAGCAGGCCGTAGGCTGCCGGCTCAAGATCCGGATGTACTGCCTTGGCGACCCGGTGCGAGACAGCACGGGCGCGGCGCCACAGGACACTGAGCTCCTGTTCAAGGGTCTCGACTGCCCTGCTCGGAGCGGACTGTATTGCCGGCGGCTTTTCGGTCATGCACCCTATTCTAGTTGGCGCCCGTCCCATAGCAGCCGAGCACTCCGCTGCCTGCCGGGAAGCCCGGGCCCGGGCGGCCGCACGGCGTGAGAGGATTAATTGATGCGTATCAGCGATTTCTGGCGGCTTATGGACGACGAATTCGGCCCAGCCTATTCACGAGTGCTGGCCGGGGACCTCGTTCTGACCGGTCTCGGCGGCATGACGGCGCAGCAGGCCCTGGAGAGGGGAACCGAGCCAAAACGCGTTTGGCTGGCGGTGTGCGACATGCAGGAAGTGCCGCAGGACCGCCGTCTTGGACGGGACATCAAGCCCAAGCAGGTCTAGACACGCGGGAGGATCTATTCGAATATCTGTTCGGATCCCGATATGCTCCTACACAGGGGCACGCCACTGGTCCGCCCCGCTCCGGCTGTCCACACCGGCACCTGCCAGCCACGGCAATGTCAGTGCCGTCGCATACGGTTTTCAGTGAGCAACCGACAGCAGGCCCACGGGCCGGGAACATCAGCAACAGCCACAACAACAGAGGTGAAGAATGGCCGCTCCAGACCGCGCCAAAGCACTCGAAGCAGCACTGGCCCAGATCGACAAGCAGTTCGGCAAGGGTTCGATCATGCGGCTGGGCGACGAGACCCGCGCCCCAATCGAAACAATCTCCACCAGCTCCATTGCGCTTGATATCGCGCTGGGCATTGGCGGACTGCCCCGCGGCCGTGTCGTAGAGATCTACGGTCCCGAGTCCTCGGGTAAGACCACCGTGGCGCTTCACGCCGTAGCCAACGCGCAGAAGAACGGCGGCATCGCCGCGTTCATCGACGCCGAGCACGCGCTGGACCCCGAGTACGCCAAGAAGCTGGGCGTGGACACAGACGCCCTGCTGGTTTCCCAGCCGGACACCGGTGAGCAGGCCCTGGAAATCATGGACATGCTGGTCGGTTCCGGCTCTCTGGACATCGTCGTTATCGACTCCGTTGCCGCACTGGTGCCCCGTGCCGAAATCGAAGGCGAAATGGGCGACAGCCACGTCGGCCTGCAGGCACGCCTCATGAGCCAGGCGCTGCGAAAGATCACCGGCCGCCTGAGCCAGACAAAAACCACCGCGATCTTCATCAACCAGCTCCGCGAGAAGATCGGTGTGTTCTTCGGCAGCCCTGAAACCACCACCGGTGGCAAGGCGCTCAAGTTCTACGCCTCCGTACGCATCGACGTACGCCGGATCGAGACGCTCAAGGAAGGTACCAACCCGGTTGGTAACCGCACCCGCGCCAAGATCGTCAAGAACAAGATGGCCCCGCCCTTCAAGCAGGCTGAGTTCGACATCATTTACGGCCAGGGTATTTCCCGTGAAGGCGGCCTGATCGACATGGGCGTGGAGCACGGAATCGTCAAGAAGTCGGGTGCCTGGTTCACCTACGACGGGGATCAGCTTGGCCAGGGCAAGGAAAATTCCCGGCGGTTCCTGCGGGATAACCCGGAGCTGGCAGATGAGATCGAACGGCGCCTGCGCGTGAAACTCGGTGTTGATGCACAGCCCGAAGAGCAGGTTGCCGACGACAAGGCCAAAGCAGCAGCACCCGGAGCCTAGTCCCCGCAATGCAGCAGCACCGCCGACGCAAGCCGGGAGTGGACAGCCAGAAAGGGCCCACTCCCGGTTCACCGGCCGATTCAACTCCTGAGGCAGATCCCTACTCAGTTGCCAGGGCGATCGTTCTCCGCCAGCTGACCAGTTCCGCCAAGAGCCGGAAGCAGCTTGCCGACAAACTGGCCGAGAGGGATGTCCCGGAAGAAGTCGCCGAAGCTGTGCTGGACCGGTTCGAAGAGGTCCAGCTCATAGACGACTCAGAGTTTGCCCGCATGTGGGTTCGAAGCAGGTCCCAGACCCGTTCCCTGGCACGCTCCGCCATTCGGCGCGAGCTGTCGGAGAAGGGGATCGACCCGGAACTGGCTGAGGATGCACTTGAACAGATCAGCTCAGACGATGAGGCTGAGGCCGCCAGGGCCCTGGTCGAACGTAAGCTCAGCCGGGCCGCCGTGCCGCAGGATCCCAAGGAGAGGGATAAGCAGGTGCGCCGGCTGGTTTCAATGCTTGCCCGCAAGGGTTATTCGCCGGGTTTGGGATTCTCTGTGGTGAACGACATTCTCGCCGCGCAGGAAAGCGGCGAGTTGTAGGCCAGAGCAGGCTTGGCCCGCGCACATACGTCCGGCACACGCGCGCAAAGCGTGCCGTATGCTGTCATCACTATGTTTACCGTGAGGTTATTGGGGCCAGAGTTGCGCCGTCCTGCCCTGACCGCAGCTGCGCCTGCCCTGACCGCGGCAGCGGTGTCGTGTCTGATGGCAGCGGCCCTGCTTGTCGGTGCCACTCCGGCGGCGGCGGGGGAGTACCCGACGTGGGACGAGGTCGCCGCAGCGAGGGCAGACACCGCCGCTACCGAAGAACAGGTTCGCGAGCTTGAGGGGCATCTGGACCGGCTCCACGCCGAAGCCGGAAGCCTGGGCAACGCCGCAGTCACTGCGTCGAGCCATTATGAGAGCCTTCGGTCAGAGCTGGTAGCCAGCGACGCGAGGCTGGCCGATCTCGCTGCCCGGCGCAGCGCCGCTTCGGCGCGTGCATCCGAACTGCGCAGCCAGGTCGGTGCCCTGGCTGCCCAGACCTACAAAACCGGCGGAATGGACAGCACCGTCCTGTTTATTCTTGACGCCGACGAAGGTGCCGCGCACTTCGACCGGCTCAGCACGCTGTCCCTCGTCACCGAAAGGACTTCGCGTCTTTTCGAAGAAGCCGCAGCGGCAGAGCAGACGGCCGAGTCCCTGGAAGAGACTGAACAGTCAGCCCGCGAGGCAAGGGAGAAGCTGGCCGAATCCGCCGAGGCACAGTACCGGGACGCGGAAGCTGCGACGGCAGCGGCCGAGAAAGCCGTTCGCGAGCAGGAGGAACGCACCGCCGTTCTGGCTGCCCAGCTGGCCGAGCTGCGCAATACCACTGCCGAAGCAGAGATGAGCAGGCTGCAGGCGGCCCGGCTTGAAGAGTCTGTCCGCCAGCAGGCGGAGCAGGCAGGCAAGGAAGCCGGGAAAACTCCGCCGCGGGAAGCCGGGACAGTGATTAATCCCACACGTCCCACAAGCCCCGCAGTGCCGGAGAAGCCCGTTGCTCCGGCTCCCGCGCCTGCGCCGGCGCCATCGAACCCGCCTGTAGCGGCGCCCCAGCCCCCGGCTCCGGCGCCGGTTCCAGCACCCCAGCCTCCGCCGCCCCCACCTCCCGCTGCCCCGGTCAATGACCCGGCAGGCGCGCAGGCATACGCGTCGTCACTCATGCCGGGCTACGGGTGGAGCAGCGGCGAGTTCCGATGCCTGGTTGATCTGTGGAACCGCGAATCAAACTGGCTGACCAGCGCCATGAATCCGTACAGCGGAGCCTATGGAATTCCGCAGTCCCTTCCCGGCGACAAAATGGCCGCCTCGGGCAGTGACTGGCGCACCAACTACCGTACCCAGATCCACTGGGGACTCAGCTACATCAGCTGGCGTTATTCCACCCCGTGCGGGGCATGGGCACACTCCGAGCGCGTGGGCTGGTATTAAAGCGGGTTCGTTACCATTCCGCAACACGGCCGTTACCGTTTCGCGATCTGTCCCAGAAACTGTGTGTACAGTCCCGGTCTTATGAATAACTCTCAGGGACGTCGTGAACAAAGACGCCGGCGCGTGGTCCAGCGTCGCCGGGACCGGATGAAGGCCGGGGCAGCAGTAGTGGCTCTGGGCGGTCTGGTTGTCCTGGGTACGGCCGGTGCTGCTGCAGGGGACGAGGATCTCCGCGCCACCGCCGGCATTCAGCTGGCCAGCATAGCCCTTCCGCTGTTTGCCGAGGACCGCGCATCAGAGCCAACACCGTCTGCCGTTCCTGACAGCGCCGAAAGTGACGCTTCTCCTGCCCCGGAGAGCACCCCCGCAGCCGAGGGCGGCGAGGAAGAGGCTAAGCAGGACGCCGCTGCCGCTGACGCCGCTGACGCCGCTGCCGCCGACGTCGTTGCCGCCGAGGAGGCAGCGCAGGCAGCTGCCGCCCGCCAGGCCGAGGAAGCCGCCGCATCAGCTGCAGCCGAACAGGCCCAGGCTGCCGAGCGGGCAGCCGCTGAGGAAGCCGCCCGGATCGCCGCCGCGTCTGTACCCGTGGATGACCCGGCCGGGGCGAAAGCCTACGCATCGTCCGTACTGGGATCCCACGGCTGGGATGCCTCGCAGATGACCTGCCTGGACACACTTTGGAACAAGGAATCGGAGTGGCTGACCAGCGCAACCAACGCAAGCTCTGGTGCCTACGGTATTCCGCAGGCGCTTCCGGGTATCAAGCTGGCCACGGCCGGCGGTGACTGGCAGACCAGCTACCGTACCCAGATCGACTGGGGACTGACCTACATCGAATCCCGCTATGGCAGCCCCTGCTCGGCGCTGAACTTCCACTACGCCAACAACTGGTACTAGTCCCTTCCTCCGCCGAGGAGACCGAAGAAGGCCTTTCCACACCGGGAAGGCCTTCTTTTTGTCCTCCCGGCCGGATTGGGGAGCCGGTTGCGCGGGGACGTACCCTTGTATGGTGAGCCTGTCAGTATCGCGCCCCGCCCCTGTTCAGCTAAACGGCCTGGACACCGAAGAGCATCCCCGTACCTATCAGGTGCGGACCTTCGGCTGCCAGATGAACGTCCATGATTCCGAGCGGATCTCCGGACTCCTCGAAGACGCCGGCTACGTCCCGGCGGATGAGGGGGACGCCGACGTCGTTGTGTTCAATACCTGCGCCGTGCGCGAGAACGCCGACAACAAGCTCTACGGCAACCTGGGCCAGCTTGCCCACGTCAAGGAAACCCGCCCCGGCATGCAAATTGCGGTGGGCGGATGCCTGGCCCAGAAGGACAGGGACACCATCCTTGCCAAGGCCCCCTTTGTGGACGCAGTCTTCGGTACGCATAACATCGGCTCCCTGCCTGCACTGCTGGAGCGTGCCCGGCACAACGACGCAGCCCAGCTGGAGATCCTGGAATCCCTCGAAGTCTTCCCCTCCACGCTGCCCACCAAACGGGACTCGGTCTACTCCGGCTGGGTCTCCATCTCAGTCGGCTGCAACAACACCTGCACGTTCTGCATCGTGCCCTCTCTTCGCGGCAAGGAACGCGACCGGCGTCCCGGAGAAATCCTTGCCGAAGTCCAGGCTCTGGTAGACGACGGCGCCATTGAAGTCACGCTGCTTGGCCAGAACGTGAATTCCTACGGTGTGGAGTTCGGCGACCGGGGAGCGTTCGCGAAGCTGCTGCGCGCGTGCGGCTCAATCGAAGGACTTGAGCGGGTGCGCTTCACCAGCCCGCATCCGGCCGCATTCACTGATGACGTCATTGACGCCATGGCAGAAACCCACAACGTGATGCCGCAGCTGCACATGCCGCTGCAGTCAGGCTCGGACAAGGTCCTCAAGGACATGCGCCGTTCCTACCGTTCCAAGAAGTTCCTCGGGATCCTGGAGAAGGTCCGCCGGCAGATGCCGCACGCGGCGATTTCCACTGACATCATCGTCGGTTTCCCGGGGGAGACGGAGGAAGACTTCCAGGCAACCCTCGACGTCGTCGAGCAGGCCCGGTTCGCCACCGCCTTTACCTTCCAGTACTCCAAGCGTCCCGGCACCCCGGCGGCTGATTTGCCGGACCAGCTGCCCAAGGCAGTGGTGCAGGAACGCTTCGAGCGGCTCACGGCACTGCAGGACCGCATCGCAGCGGAAGAAAACGCCAAGCAGGTCGGCACCACCGTCGAGGTCATGGTCACCGCAGCTGCCGGCCGCAAGTCGGAGGAAACCGGACGGCTCTCCGGACGTTCCCGCGACCAGCGCCTGGTGCACTTCTCCGTGCCCGAAGGAGCGCCTGTTCCCCGACCCGGAGACCTCGTAACGGTTCCGGTGACCTCCGCGGCTGCCTTCCACCTGGTCGCCGATCCGGCCTCCGCTGCCGACTACTCCGTGCGCCGGTCCCGCGCCGGTGATGCCTGGGACCGGTCCCAGGCCGAGTCCTGCGGCGTTCCGGCCGCCGACGGCGCCGCGCGCGCCGGTGTCTCACTCGGCATGCCTGCCCTGCCGCCGCGCCGGTGACGGCAGGCACGCTGCCGGTCATCGCCGTCGTCGGACCCACCGGCTCCGGCAAGTCCGATCTGGGTGTTGCGCTGGCTCAACGCCTCGGCGGGGAAATCATCAACGCCGATTCAATGCAGTTCTACCGCGGCATGGATATTGGCACAGCCAAGCTCCCGGAGGACGAACGCGGCGGAATACCGCACCATCTCCTGGACATCCTGGATGTCACCGAAGAGGCCAGCGTCTCCGATTTCCAGGCCCAGGCCAGGGAGACCATCGACCGGATCCGCTCGCGGGGCAACTACCCGATCCTGGTCGGCGGGTCCGGGCTTTATGTCCGGGCAGCACTGGATGTGCTTGAATTCCCCGGAACCGATCCCCAGCTGCGGCGCAGGATCGAAGACGAGCTCGAATCCGTTGGATTTGAAGCACTGCGCGCAAAACTGCGGGACGTCGATCCGGTCTCCGCAGACCGTCTTGGTGATGCCCGGAGAGTAGTGCGTGCGCTGGAAGTGCACGAACTGACCGGCCGGCCCTTCAGCTCGTTTATGCCGGAACGCACCTACTATCAGCCGGCCGTCCAGCTGGGCCTTGCCGTGGAACGTCCCGTGCTCCATGTTCGGCTGGCGCGGCGCGTGGACCAGATGGTGCAGCAGGGGCTGCTTGACGAAGTCAGGGTACTGGACGCCGCAGGCCTGCGCAGCGGCAGGACAGCCTCGCGGGCACTGGGGTACGCACAGTTCCTGAAAGTTCTGGACGGCCACTGGAACACTGGGCAGGCGGTGGAGGACACCGTGATTGCCACCCGGAAGTTCGCCCGCCGCCAGCTGACCTGGTTCCGGGCAGACCCCCGGGTCACCTGGCTGGACTTCGATAATCCCGAACTGCTGAAGGCTGCGACCACCGCTATTCTTGAGGGGTGAGCACAACTTCCCCCGCCGCCCTGTCCGCTTCCGGCCTGCCGTCCGGCCTCGCCGGCCTCGCTTTCGCGAAAGGACACGGCACCGGCAACGACTTTGTCCTGGTCGCTGATCCCGACGGACTGCGGGACTACGACGCCGCCGACGTGGCCGCCGTCTGCGACCGCCACAACGGAATCGGCGCGGACGGATTCATCCGTGCTGTCCGTTCCGTCCACGTACCGGAGGGCCAGGCGCTGCTGCAGTCCAACCCCGAAGCGCAGTGGTTTATGGACTACCGCAACGGCGACGGCAGCGTTTCTGAAATGTGCGGCAACGGGGTGCGGGTCTTCGTCCACTTCCTGATCGAAGAGGGACTTGCCGAGCTTGCTGAAGGTGAAGTGCTGGCAATCGGCACCCGGGCGGGGCTGAAGACTGTCACCCGCACCGGTACCGGCTATGCCGTGGACATGGGGCCGTGGGAGTTCATCTTCCCGGACCACGCTGCCGCCAAGGCGATGGATACCGTGGTTAACGCCGGGGGACTGGAAGTTCCGCGCCCCGGGCTCTCGGTGAGCATGGGCAACCCCCACACGGTCGTTGCGCTGGCTGAACTCTCCGAGCTGGCCGCAACGGACCTGGTGAATGCACCCAGTGTGGAACCGGTCCCTGAAGACGGAACCAACGTTGAATTCGTGGTCCCTGCCGAGCCGCTGGTGGTCGACGGCGTGGGCCAGCTGACCATGCGGGTGCACGAACGCGGCGTCGGGGAAACCCTTTCCTGCGGCACCGGGGCGTGCGCCGCCGCCGTCGCCACGCGTTTCTGGGCCGGAGCCGGCGCACCAAATGCCTGGAGCGTCGCAGTGCCCGGGGGAGTTCTGGGTATCCGCTTCCTCACCGGGCCGGACGGGCGCGAGCACGTGGAACTCAGCGGGCCCGCTGTGCTGGTGGCCCGCGGAACCCTGCTCTAGGAGGCGGGCCCGGGAAAGGGCCGGTCAGGCGCTGCGCTGGACCTTGATAATGCGGAAGGACTTCGCGGTGCTGTACCGGCTCACGCTGAAGTCCGCGCCCAGGTTCTCCGCCAGCCAGCGCTGAAGCGAATCCGACCCGAGGTTCTTCTGGACCACCAGCCAGGCGGTTCCGTCCGGTGCCAGCCGCGGCAGCCACAGCAGCAGCAGGGCATGCAGCTCATCCTTGCCGACCCGGATGGGCGGGTTGGACCAGATGGTCTCGAACCGAAGGGACGGGTCGACGTCGGCGGGCAGGCTGGCGTGGACATTGGAGAGTCCCAGCGTGGCGGCATTGTCACGTGTGAGGCCCAGGGAGCGCTCGTTCACGTCCACCGCGTACACCTGCGCTGCGGGCGATTTCAGGGCCATGGTCAGCGCGATCGGGCCCCAGCCGCAACCAATGTCCAGCAGGTTGCCTTCGGCAGCCGGATCGGGAATACCGGAGAGCAGTACCTGCGTTCCCTTATCAACACCGTCAGGAGAGAAGATCCCGCCGGAAGTGGCGAGGGTGACCTCGCGTCCTGCCAAGGTGACAGACAGCGGCCTGCGGACCTCCGGCGTCGCCGGCTGTGAACTGAAGTAATGCTCTGAACCCATAACTATCAAGGTTAGTGGCTGGACGGCCGCCGGATGCACGCAGAGGTCCTCCAGCCCTCCCTTACCTCTGTTGCACAACCTCGCGGACTCCCGCCACAATGTGGGTCCACTGGCCTACCATGGTTAACACCGCTTCTAAGGAGATTATGACCATCAACAATTCCCGTCCCGCCGCCGGCTCGACGCCCACGGACTTGAAGCCCGAAGAAATCCAGGGTGTCATCGACCGGATCCTGGCAAAGGACGACGCTGCTGCTGCCAAGCAGAGCGTTACGCCGGCCGGCGGATTCCGCGGCCAGGCACAGGCGCTGTCGGCCCAGGAAGCGGAGCACTCTGACTTCGACGGGGATCAGCAGGACCTTCAGGACCGCCGCGCCCTCAGGCGTGTTGCCGGTCTCTCCACAGAGCTTGAAGACGTCACCGAGGTTGAGTACCGGCAGCTTCGGCTGGAACGGGTTGTCCTGGCCGGACTGTGGAGCGAAGGTACGGCCGCCGACGCCGAGAACTCGCTGCGTGAACTGGCCGCACTGGCCGAAACAGCCGGTTCCGAAGTGCTGGACGGGATGATCCAGCGCCGGCTGAAGCCGGACCCCGGAACCTTCCTGGGGTCAGGCAAGGCACAGGAACTCAAGGACGTAGTGATGGCTACCGGCGCGGACACCGTCATTGTGGACAGCGAACTTTCGCCCTCCCAGCGACGCGGGCTGGAAGACATCGTCAAGGTGAAGGTCATTGACCGAACCGCGCTGATCCTGGACATCTTCGCCCAGCACGCCAAGTCCCGCGAGGGCAAGGCCCAGGTTGAGCTGGCCCAGCTTGAATACCTCCTTCCGCGTCTGCGCGGCTGGGGCGAATCGATGTCCCGCCAGGCCGGTGGACAGGTCGGCAGTGCCGGAGCAGGTATGGGATCGCGCGGCCCCGGTGAAACCAAGATCGAACTTGACCGCCGGAAGATCCGCACCCGCATGGCCAAGCTGCGCCGCGAGATTGCCGGCATGAAGCCCGCCCGGGAAACCAAGCGTGCAAACCGCCAGCGGAACCAGATCCCGTCCGTGGCGATTGCCGGCTACACGAACGCAGGAAAATCCTCGCTGCTGAACAGGCTCACGGATGCAGGGGTCCTGGTGGAGAACGCACTGTTCGCCACCCTGGATCCGACCATCCGCCGAGCCGAAACCCCGGACGGACTGGGTTACACGCTGGCTGACACCGTGGGATTTGTGCGCTCCCTGCCAACCCAGCTGGTGGAAGCCTTCCGGTCCACCCTGGAAGAAGTTGCCGACGCCGACCTGATCCTGCACGTAGTGGATGCCTCCCACCCGGATCCTGAAGGACAGATCGCGGCCGTGCGTTCCGTCCTGGCCGATGTTGACGCCCGCCGGATCCCCGAGATCATCGTGCTGAACAAGGCTGACGCCGCCGACCCGTTCGTCATCGAACGGCTGCGCCAGCGGGAACCGCGCACCGTGGTGGTCTCGGCACGCACCGGAGAGGGCATTGAGGAACTCCTCCAGGCCATCTCCGAAGGAATTCCCCGGCCCGGCGTGGAACTGGACCTGATGGTTCCCTACGAACGCGGCGACGTCGTTTCCCGCCTGCACAGCCAGGACGCCGAAATTCTTTCGCTTGAACATGAGGAAAGCGGTACCCGGATGAGGGTCAAGGTGCGCGATTCGCTGGCTCCGGAGCTGGAGCCGTTCCTCAACCATGCCTAAGAAAGACACCGCGGCGGAGGTCCTGGACCTGCTGGAGACCGCCATTGCAGCCATGGGCGGACAGCAGCGTCCGGGACAGCAGCAAATGGCCAGGGAAGTTGCTGAATCGATTGAGTCGGGGAAGCACCTCCTGGTTCAGGCAGGAACCGGCACCGGCAAATCACTTGCCTACTTGGTGCCCCTGATCCACCATGCGCTGCAAAGCAGTAAACCGGCACTTGTCTCCACGGCCACTCTGGCGCTGCAGGCACAGATCGTCGGCCGCGATGTACCGCGCCTGCTGACTGCCCTGAAGCCCAAGCTGCCCCGGGACGTGGACGTTGCCCTGCTGAAGGGACGCAGCAACTACGTCTGCGTGCATAAGACCGGAGGCGGCTTCCCCGACGACGACGACCCCGGAGCACTGTTCTCCCTGAGTGAGGAAAAGGCCGTCCCGCATCCTGCCCCGGCGCCCGGAGCCACCTCGGCGCTCGGGCGTGAGGTTGTCCGGCTGCGTGAATGGGCAGAGGAAACCGAGACGGGCGACCGCGACGAACTCCTCCCTGGAGTCAGCGACCGCGCCTGGCGGCAGGTCTCCGTCACCGCCATGGAATGCCTGGGCGCCCAGCGCTGCCCCGTTGCAGAACACTGCTTCAGCGAACAGGCCAGGGCGAAGGCTGCCCTCGCCGACCTGGTGATCACCAACCACGCAATGCTCGCCATCAGCGCCTTCGAAGGACTTGCCGTCCTGCCGGATTATGACGTTGTGGTGATTGACGAGGCCCATGAGCTCCAGGACCGGGTCACGGGCGCAGTCACCGGTCAGCTCTCCGGCACGGTCATCAGCGCAGCCGTGACGGCCGCCCGCAAGCACACATCAGCCTCGGTCGAGGAGCTGGCCGCCGCGGGCCGGGCGTTCGATCTTTCGGTTGAGGGCATTCCCGCCGGACTGCTGCCCTCCGGGCTCAACGAGGAACAGCAGCTGGCAGTGGCCCGGGTACGCGAGGCGTGCCGGGTTGCATTATCGGACTCCAAACCGGAAGGCGGCGACGCCGGCGACGGCGGGCGCCAGATGGCGCGGTCCCGCCTCCTCGCGGTACTTGAACTCTGTGAGCGCGTGCTCGAAGCTCCGGAATCCGGTGAGGTCCTGTGGTCTTCACGTCCCAGCACTTTCTCGCCGGGGGAGGGCTATTCGCCGCCGGACGAGTCGGCACCTGCAACGCTCAACGTGGCACCGATTTCGGTGGCCGGCCGGCTGAGGGACGGACTGTTTGACGGGCACACTGTTGTGCTCACCTCGGCCACGCTCGCTATTGGCTCGGAGTTTGGGCCCGTGGCCGGCGGGCTGGGCCTGAGCGGTGCCGGCGCTCCCGCTTGGACGGGCACCGACGTCGGAAGTCCGTTCGACTACCCGCGCCAGGGTGTGCTGTACGTCGCGCGTGACCTGCCCAAGCCCGACCGCGGCACGTCGCCGGCACAGCTGGCCGAACTTGAAGCGCTGCTGAAGGCCTCCGGAGGCGCGGCACTGGGACTCTTCTCCTCGCGCCGTGCGGCGGAGGATGCTGCTGCTGCGCTCCGGGACAAAGTCGATTTCCCGATTCTCTGCCAGGGCGAGTCCTCAATGTCCGCCCTCGTGAAGCAGTTCGCGGAGGAGGATTCGACGTGCCTGTTTGGAACAATGTCCCTCTGGCAGGGAGTCGACGTGCCCGGTGACGCCTGCCGGCTGGTGGTCATTGACCGGATCCCGTTCCCCCGGCCGGATGACCCGCTGATGACAGCCCGCACCCGTGCGGTGGCCAAGGCAGGCGGAAACGGGTTTATGACCGTCTCTGCGACCCATGCCGCAGTCCGGCTTGCCCAGGGCGCCGGCCGGCTTATCCGCGCCGCGGGGGACCGGGGCATGGTCGCTGTGCTTGATTCACGGCTGGCAACGGCCAGGTATGGAGGGTTCCTGCGTGCGGCTCTGCCGCCGTTCTGGTCCACTACCGACAGGACCGTCGCCCTGGGCATTCTGGAGCGGCTGAACACCGGACAGCGCGCGGACGCCTAGCCGCGCCGGGGCCGGCTTGTGCCGCCGCCCTGAACCCCCGGAGGAACCTGGAATCCCTAGAGGGACCGCATCACGGAAACGACCTTGCCCATGATGGTCGCGTGGTCGCCCATGATCGGCTCGTAGCGGGTGTTCTGCGGCAGGAGCCAGGTGTGGCCGTTGCGCTGCCGGAAGGTCTTGACCGTGGCTTCGTCGTCCAGGAGAGCGGCAACAATGTCCCCGTTTTCCGCCGTCTGCTGCCTGCGCACCACTACCCAGTCCCCGTCGCAGATGGCGGCGTCGACCATGGAGTCTCCGGAGACACGGAGCATAAACAGTTCGCCGTGCCCGACCAGCTGGCGGGGAAGCGGAACCATTTCCTCCACCACCTGCTCGGCCAGGATGGGCCCGCCGGCGGCGATCCGCCCAACAAGCGGGACCATTGCCGTGTCCACGGCTGTGGTGAGCTCAGTGACAGACGCAGCGGCGGTGCCGTCCGGTGCCGATGATTCGGTGCCCTGCGGCTCTTTGTGCATCAGCAGCGGGACCAGGATCTCCATGGCGCGGGGGCGCTTGGGATCGCGGCGGATGTAACCCATCTTCTCCAGCTGGCTCAGCTGATGCGTCACGCTGGAGAGGCTCGCCAGTCCCACGGTGTCGCCGATTTCGCGCATCGACGGCGGGTAGCCGTTGGTGCTTACCGATGCCTGGATGGTTTCGAGGATCTTCTTCTGCCGCGGGGTCAGCGCCCGGGGACGCGAAGAGTCAGCCGCAGCAGCGGCAGCCGGGCTGCCATCGGAGTTAGTCCTACGGGGCACTTCGGCTTCCCTTCGAGCGTTCCGGGCTAACCGGATTGGCGGCAATGTCAGTGGCGGGTGTTTCTCTTTACTCCGAACGGAACTGCCGGACTGGACACAAACACCCGCGGGCGGATGCAACTGTCCTGACCGGCAGCCAAACCGAAGGTTTCCTGCCGATACCCACGCTAGGGGAGCGGCAGGTCATTTTCAAACATTTGTTCGAGTGAGTCTCGACATCGTTCGTAGATAGATGCTAGAAAAGGAAACAGCAGGAATCGAATACATGTTCGATTCACGTACGCCAACTGTTCGAATCCAGTTTCGAAGCCGCGAGAATGCCGGCCGGGGGAACGGACTCGAGCCGGAAAGGTTTTGCCATGTCAGTTCAGTTCGCGGCACCCCGTGCTTCCCTGGGCCACATCCGCTCCGCCCGCTCCACCCCCGCGTCCTCCAACGCTGTCCGTCACCAGGATTCCACCAGGACTGCAGCGCCGCGCCGCGCAGCTGACTCCGGACCGCTGCGGCTCACCCGCCGCGGCCGGCTCCTGCTCATCGGTGCTCCCGTCCTGCTGGGAGGGGCCGCGCTGCTCACCTTTATTGGCTTCTTCACCGCGCCTGCCCTGGCAGCGAGCGGCAGCGGGGAACTGACCCGGACCCAGCAGGTCAGCGTCAGCACCGGGGACAGCCTGTGGAGCCTCGCCACGGAATACGCTCCCGAACGGGACCCCCGGGCAGTGGTGGCAGACATCATGGAACTGAATAACCTCTCCGACGCGGTGGTTCCGGCCGGCGTGCAGCTCTACATCCCCGTCGCCGGCTAGTTTTCGGGGACAATACCGGCCGTCACGTTACTGCGGATTCTGCAGCCCGCCGGGCAGCGCCTTAAGCTGTACGGGTGACTGAACAGCTGGAAAAACTGAACCGACTTCCCCTGCGCGACGACCTGAGGGGCCAGACCCCCTACGGTGCGCCGCAGCTGGAAGTGCCGATCCTGCTGAACGTCAACGAGAACACCCACGGGCTGCCGCAGGAGGTCGCTGAGGCTATTGCGGACTCGGTACGCGACGCCGTAGCCGGGCTCAACCGCTACCCCGACCGGGAGTTCACCGAACTGCGCAAACGCCTCGCCGCCTATCTTGGCCACGGCCTGGCGATCGAAAACATCTGGGCAGGCAACGGTTCCAACGAAGTCCTCCAGCACATTCTGCAGGCATTCGGCGGGCCGGGCCGGACAGCAATGAGCTTTCCGCCCACCTACTCCATGTATCCGCTGCTTTCCAGCGGAACCGGCACCGCCTACCTGACCGGTGTCCGGGCGGCAGATTTCACCCTCAGCCCTGAATCAGCGGCAGAGCAGGTGCGGGCAGCCAAGCCGAACATTGTCTTCCTCTGCACCCCGAACAACCCCACGGGCACGGCCTTGGGCCTCGATGTGGTGGAAGCCGTCTATGAGGCAGGGAAAGCCAGCAACGCGATTGTCATCGTTGACGAGGCCTACGCCGAGTTCTCGCATGCCGGAACGCCCAGTGCCCTGCAGCTCCTGCCGGGCCGGGAACGACTGATCGTCTCCCGGACCATGAGCAAGGCGTTCGCGCTGGCAGGTGCACGCCTCGGCTACATGGCCGCGGCGCCGGAAGTTACCGATGCGCTCCGGCTGGTCCGCCTCCCGTACCACCTGTCCGCAGTCACCCAGGCAACAGCCAACGCTGCGCTGGCCCACGCCGGCTCGTTGCTTGCCAACGTTGAAGACATCAAGGGCCAGCGTGACCGGATCGTCGCAGAGCTGACCGAAATGGGCCTGCAGCCGGCGGAGTCGGATGCCAACTTCGTGCTCTTCGGCGGACTGGAGAACCCCCGGAAGGTCTGGCAGGGACTGCTCGACGCCGGTGTCCTCATCCGCGACGTAGGCATCCCCGGACACCTGCGCGTCACTGCCGGCACCGAAGCGGAAACCACTGCCTTCCTCTCCGCCCTGCGCAGCCTGCTCTCTGCGTAGCACCATGACGGCCCGGGCCAGGTGCGGCGTGAGTTCCCGGCGCCGCAAACACTAGACTGGTAACCAGACCGACTTCTTCCTAAGGAACCTTTATGACCGTGGAGACCGCCACCGGCCGCACGGCCCGCCTCGAGCGGACCACCAGCGAATCATCCGTGCTTGTAGAACTGGATCTGGACGGCACCGGCCGTTCGGATATCAGCACCTCGGTGCCGTTCTACGACCACATGCTGACGGCACTCTCGAAGCACTCCCTGATTGACCTGACCGTCAAGGCCACCGGGGACACCCACATCGACGCCCACCACACCGTGGAGGACGTCGCGATCAGCATCGGTGAAGCGCTGAAAACCGCGCTGGGCAACAAGGCCGGCATCCGCCGGTTCGGCGAAGCTACCGTGCCGCTGGATGAAGCCCTTGCCAACGCCGTCGTGGACATTTCCGGACGCCCCTACCTGGTGCACTCCGGTGAACCGGCCGGCCAGGAATACCACCTGATCGGCGGGCACTTCACTGGCTCCCTGACCCGCCACGTTTTCGAAGCGATCACGCTGCACGCCCAGATCTGCCTGCACATGAACGTGCTGGGCGGGCGCGATCCGCACCACATCGTCGAGGCACAGTTCAAGGCGTTTGCCCGCGCCCTCCGCGCCGCCGTCGAACCCGATCCCCGCGTCGAGGGCATCCCCTCCACGAAGGGCGCGCTGTGAGCCGCAACGTCACCGTCCTGGACTATGGCTCCGGGAACATCCACTCGGCCGTCCGGGCACTGGAGCGGGCAGGCGCCAGCGTCACGCTCAGTTCCAAGTCTGCTGACGTGCTCGAGGCCGACGGACTGGTCGTCCCGGGAGTCGGTGCCTTCGCAGCGGTGATGAAGGGACTCAGGGACGTAGACGCCCTGCGGATGATCGGACGCCGCGTCGCCGGCGGCCGGCCCGTGCTGGGCATTTGCGTTGGCCTGCAGGTCCTCTTTGATGAGGGAGTCGAGCACGGTGTGCGGACCCAGGGCATGGGCGAGTGGCCGGGCGTCGTGGAGCGCCTGGCAGCAGACGTCGTTCCGCACATGGGATGGAACACTGTCCAGGCTCCCGAAGGGTCCCGCCTGTTCGCCGGCATAGAGGATGAGCGCTTCTACTTTGTACACAGCTACGGCGTGCAGAAATGGGACTTCGACGTCACCCAGCCGGCCATGCAGCCGCCGCTGGTGACCTGGTCCAACCATGGCGGACCTTTTGTCGCCGCAGTGGAGAACGGTCCGCTCAGCGCCACTCAGTTCCACCCGGAAAAGTCCGGTGACGCCGGCGCTGCCCTCCTTGAAAACTGGTTGAAGGGTCTGGGCTAAAGCCATGTGGAGTGTTGTTCTTATGGGCCTGGCCGGTCTGCTCATCGGCGGAGCCATCTCCTTCCGACGGCAGGGCCTGCCGCGTTTCGTCACCATCAGTTTTTGGGTGCTCGCAGGAATGTCCCTGCTCGGCGCCTATGTCCTTACCCTCGGCCTCTGAGCCGGTACGTCACCGAAAGCAGGACCATGTCCCTCACAGAAACGCCCATCCTCGAACTGCTCCCCGCCGTGGACGTTGCCGACGGCCAGGCCGTCCGCCTGGTCCAGGGCGAGGCAGGTTCGGAGACCAGCTACGGCGACCCGCTGGACGCCGCCATGGCATGGCAGAACGACGGCGCGGAGTGGGTGCACCTGGTGGACCTGGACGCAGCCTTCGGCCGCGGCAGCAACCTGCCCCTGCTCAAGCGTGTTGTCGAAGCACTGGACATCAAGGTGGAGCTCTCCGGCGGCATCCGTGACGATGAGTCGCTGGACAAGGCCCTGGAGCTCGGTGCCCGCCGCGTCAACCTCGGCACCGCGGCCCTTGAAAATCCGGAGTGGACCGCCAGCGCCATTGCCCGCTACGGCGACGCGATCGCCGTCGGGCTTGATGTCCGCGGCACCACCCTGGCAGCCCGCGGCTGGACCAAGGAAGGCGGCGATCTCTGGGAGGTCCTGGCCCGCCTCGAAGATGCCGGCTGCCCCCGCTACGTAGTCACCGACGTCACGAAGGACGGCACCCTGCGCGGGCCGAACGTGGACCTGCTCCGCGACGTGCTCGCCCGGACCGACCGCCCGGTTGTTGCCTCCGGCGGCATCTCCAGCCTCGACGACCTGGCTGCCCTGCGTGAACTCGTGCCGCTGGGCCTGGAGGGAACGATCGTGGGCAAGGCGCTGTATGCCGGTGCCTTCACGCTTCCCCAGGCGTTCGACGTCGCGGGCCACCCGGAACGCTAGAAGCCATGGCCAAGCGCGAACTGCCCGGGCATATTGCGGCCGCCCTGGCTGCGGCCGGGGGACCGGCGGATTCAGCCGGTGTCCCCTGGGCCGGCCGAAGCCTCGAAGGCGAAGGCAACCCGCTGCACCGGTTCGACAAGGACGACGGCCAGCCCGACGCCGGCTACACCAGTGCTGTAGCGGCTCTCACGGCAGGAACCGGTTCGGAAGCCGACGTGGTCAGGTCGCTGGCCACGGCGCGGGTGTATGTGGCGATTGTCGCGACGCTGGGGGAGGAAGCCGAGTCCGCACACGGGCTGGCGGCGGACAAGGAAGCCGACCTTGCCCTTGTGACCCTTACCGCACCGGACGGACGCAAGGCACTGCCGGTTTTTTCCTCCGTCGATGCGCTGGCTCGCTGGCACCCCGAGGCACGCCCGGTGGCGGTCTATGCGCCCCGGGCAGCGCTTTCGGCTGTCTCCGAGGAAGCCCAGCTGCTGGTGATTGATCCGGGCGGCGACATCACCTTCGTGGTGCGCCGGCCGGCCATGTGGGCACTGGCGCAGCAGCGCGAATGGGTGCCGTCCTATGAGGACGGGTCCCTGGCCGGAATAGTGTCCGATGCAGCGGCGCAGGAGTCGGCGGTACGCCAGGTCCGGCTCAGTGCCGGCACCGGCGTAACCTCCCGTACCGCAGGAGGTACGCTGGTTTCCGGCGGCGGCGCCGGGCCGGAACTGAGGATCACCCTCCAGTTGGCCCCAGGGCTTGACGCGGCTGGCATCCAGTCCCTTGCAGCAGCCCTGCAGCAGCGCCTAGCCAGCCATCCAGAATTCGTTGAGCGCGTCGACTCCCTTGAAATGAAGATCACGCGCTGACCGGCCCAGGCGGGCCAGAAGAGAAGTGCAGTGAACTTTAGTGTTTACCGGGACCTGCTGGCCATTGTCCCGGTCCGCAGGGTGCTCCTTGTTGGTATGCTCGCCCGCTTCCCGCACGCAGCAGCGGGTGTGCTGCTGACCCTCCATGTGGTGCTGACCCTGGAGAAGGGCTACGCCGCAGCAGGTGCCGTGGCCGCACTTGTGACAATCGGCATTGCTGTTGGCGCACCGTGGCGCGGACGCCGCGTGGACAACGTTGGCCTGCGCAAGGCCCTGATTCCCTCCGTGATTTCCGAAGCTGTCATCTGGTCGGTTGCGCCGCACGTGAGCTACGAATGGCTGCTTGTCCTGGCGCTGATCGGCGGCCTGTTTACGCTGCCCGTCTTCAGCGTGGTCCGCCAGTCGCTCGGCGTTCTCGCCAAAGGAGACAAGCGGCGGACGGCGTTCACCCTGGACTCGATCGCCACGGAAGTCGTGTTTATGGGCGGTCCCGCCGTTGGTGCCGTCCTGGCGACCTCCGTCTCCACCGCCGTCGGCCTCACCCTGGTGGGAATCTGTACGGCAGGCGCCGGCTTGTTCCTTATGTGGTTCAACCCGCCCACCCGTTCCGAGGCGCTGGAGCTGCCGGACCACGACGTCGAAGCGGCCGCTGCCGCAGTGGTCAGTTCGGCCCCGGCGCACCTAAGCGAGCCGGCTGCCGAACTTACCCAGGCGGCCGGTGCAGCCGCTGAGGAAGAGGATCCAAACCTGCGCCGAGGCCTGCTGGCCCGGGTCGCCGCCGGCTTCTCCTGGATGACCCTCAGCGTTGCAGTGGTGTTCGCGGTAGCCGCCGGTGCCGGCCTGCTGCTGGCGGGCAGCGACGTCGGCATCGTGGCATCGGTGGAAGCCTCCGGAAATCCCGGACAGCTGGGGATCGTCTTCGCCGTGTGGTGCTTCGCCTCGCTGATTGGAGGCCTGGTTTACGGAGCGATGAAGCGGCGTATTTCGCCGATGCTCCTGCTGCTGGCCATGGCAGTGCTGACCCTGCCCATGTCCCTGGCCACGGATACGCTCAGCCTTGCCCTGCTCTCAATTCCCGGCGGCCTGCTGTGTGCACCGGTGCTGTCCGCGGCCTCGGAACGCGTGGCTGACCTGGTCCCGGAGGAGCGCCGCGGAGAAGCCATGGGCTGGTACGGCTCGGCCCTCACCACGGGCACCGCGATTGGTGCGCCGCTGGTGGGTATGGCGATCGACTTTGTGGGCCCGTGGGCCGGATTCGCCTTCGCGGGCACGGCCGCTGCCCTCCTGGTACTGATTACCCTTGGGACCCGTGCCGTGGTGAACTCGCGGCGCGTCCGCGTCTAGCTGCCGCAGACACAAAAGAGCCCGAAGAGCATGCTCTTCGGGCTCTTTGGGTATCTGAATCAGTTGACGGGGCCGGTGAACTTCTCGCCCGGTCCCTGGCCCGGGGCGTCCGGAACCATGGAAGCCTCACGGAAGGCCAGCTGCAGGGAGCGCAGGCCGTCGCGCAACGGACCGGCGTGCTGGCTGCCGATCTCCGGTGCGGCAGCGGTGACGAACCCTGCGAGTGCGGTGATCAGCTTGCGGGCCTCGTCCAGGTCCTTCAGGTCTTCAGCGTCGGCGCCTTCGGCCAGCCCGCACTTAACGGCAGCTGCGCTCATCAGGTGGACGGCTGCGGTGGTGATAACTTCCACGGCGGGCACCTCGGCGATGTCACGGACCTGCGCGGAGACGGGTGCCTCTGCGTGGCTGTGTGCTTCTTCGGTGGTTCCGGGGAAGGAATGGCGGGCAGAATCGCCAGCCGGATTGCTCTGTGGGGTACTCATACTGGTAAGCTTGTCACAGACCGACCGGTAGACGTTATTTACGGCAGCTCGCGGCAGCTGGGGAAACTCAGCAAAGTGGGCTGCTTTTGTAAGTAACAGGACCGGTATGCAAGCGGAGACTCTCCCACCCGCGTCAGCCTGATTAATCCAGCCTAACGGCAGGATCAGAGTTGCCGGGTTCTGGTCGGCCCTTCCAGGGCAGCACCTTCGGGTGGCTGCGAAGGAAAGTGCGCAGCGAAAGCCGTGCCGGCCGATCCCCGAGGCCTCCGATTGCGCGTGCAATTGGGGGCCTTCTTCAGTTGCAGGCGGTAGCCGTTTTGAGTCAAACAGGAGCTGCAACATTAGCGAGCCAAGAATCAATGATCGGATCCGTGTCCCTGAGGTGCGGTTGGTAGGACCTGCCGGGGAACAGGTAGGTGTGGTCCGGATCGAGGACGCCCTGCGACTGGCTGCGGAGTCCGACCTGGATCTTGTTGAGGTAGCACCGCAGGCGAAGCCCCCGGTGTGCAAACTAATGGACTTCGGCAAGTACAAGTACGAAGCCGCAGTCAAGGCACGTGAGGCACGCAAGAACCAGACCAACACGGTCCTCAAGGAAATCCGTTTCCGCCTCAAGATCGACACCCACGACTACGAGACCAAGCGCGGGCACGCCCTCCGCTTCCTCGGCGCGGGTGACAAGGTCAAGGCCATGATCCAGTTCCGCGGACGTGAGCAGCAGCGCCCTGAAATGGGCATCCGCCTGCTGCAGAAGTTCGCCGAAGACGTCGCCGAGGTCGGTGTGGTTGAATCCAGCCCCCGCATCGACGGCCGGAACATGGTCATGGTGATCGGCCCCCTGAAGAACAAGGCAGAAGCCAAGGCTGAAGCCCGCCGCGCCTCACAGCGTGCCGAGGCAAAGGCCGCCAACGAAGCCGCCAAGAAGGGCGAAGCCCCGGCACGGGTTGATACCAGTGCCGAAAAGGCCCCGATGACGCAGAGCCTGGCAGACCTCCTGCCGGACGGCCTGCGTCTTGGCTCCTCCGCAGCAGAGGCCGACAAGGCCCGTGCTGAGAAGGAAAAGGCCGAGAAGGAAAAGGCAGCCCAGGCAGCCAAGGCAGCAGCAGACAAGTCTGCCGCAGATGCCCGCCGTGCGGAGGAAGCAGCCAAGGCTGCAGCCGCCAAGCCGGCACAGGCTGCCAAGCCGGCAGCAGCAGCTCCTGCTGCAGCCAAGCCGGCTGAAGCGCCGAAGCCGATGGCAGTGCCCAAGCCGACGGCCGTCAAGCCGTCCGCGCCGAAGCCTGCTGCCCGGCCGAAGCCGGCCGCCGCGCCCAAGCCTGCTGGCAAGGCACCCTCACAGGGAGCCTCCGGCCAGAAGAAGCCTGGTACTGCGGAGTAAGCCACCGCGCAAACCGCTAAGAACGCCCAGGCGTCCCTAGGAAACCCTGGCACCCGTTACAGGTGCCCATATCCCCGCGGGTTCGTACCGCGGAAACTATAAGGAGATCGGTTCCCATGCCGAAGATGAAGACCCACAGTGGCGCCAAGAAGCGCTTCAAGCTGACCGGCACCGGCAAGCTCAAGCGCCAGCAGGCCAACCGCCGCCACTACCTGGAGCACAAGTCCTCCCGCCTGACCCGCCGTCTCGCCGGTGACAAGATCGTCACCCCGGGCGAGGCCAAGGTCATCAAGAAGATGCTCGGCAAGTAACCATCTTTTTCGGGCGGTCCGGCATAGGGACTGCTCCACCAATCAACTAACTTTCCCGCGGCCCAGGACGGGCCGCAGCACCGGTAGTGTGCGCGGGACTATTTCTAAGGAGTACGCACGTGGCACGTGTGAAGCGGGCGATTAACGCCCATAAGAAGCGTCGGGTAATCCTCGAGCGCGCAAAGGGCTACCGCGGACAGCGTTCGCGCCTGGTCCGCAAGGCCAAAGAGCAGCTGCTGCACTCGTATGTGTACAGCTACGGCGACCGCCGCAAGCGCAAGGGTGACTTCCGCCGCCTGTGGATCCAGCGCATCAACGCTGCTTCCCGCGCCAACGGCCTCACCTACAACCGCCTGATCCAGGGCCTGAAGGCTGCTGAGATCGAGGTTGACCGCCGTATGCTCGCCGAGCTGGCCGTGAACGACGCCAACGCGTTCGCCACCCTGGTTCAGGTTGCCAAGGATGCCCTGCCGTCCGACACCTCCGCTCCGGCTGCCGCTGCAGCTCCGGTTGCGAAGAAGCCTGCTGCCAAGGCTGCTGCAAAGAGCGCTCCGGCTGCGACTGCCACTGTTGTTGACGGCGGCTTCAAGGCCTCCGAAGGCGAAGCTCCTGAGGGCTACGTCATCAAGGGTGCCGCAACCGGCAAGTACCACGTTCCGGGTTCCACCTGGTACGAGCAGACCGAAGCTGAGTACTGGTTCAACTCCGTGGAAGCAGCCAAGGCTGCCGGCCTGGAGCCTGCTGGCGGCGAAAACCGCCAGAAGTTCCAGGGCTAATTTCGGTACCTGCTGAATATGTTTGACGCCGGACGCTCCCCAGCGCCGCTGATGTCCAATCCCCGAGCTGATCGGGTGAAGGAAGCAGCGAAGCTGGCGGGGCGTCCGGCGCGTTTAAAGACCGGCCGTTTCCTGGCCGAAGGTCCGCAGGCCGTCCGTGAGGCGCTCGTTGCCCACCGCGACGCGCTGGCAGCGGGCCGTCCCGGCGTCGTCGTCGAGGCCTACGCGACCCAGGCGTGTCTCGAGCGTCTCCCGGAGCTTGAAGAACTCGCTGAGGGCGCGGCACTGCGCCTGGCCACGGATGAAGTGCTGGCGGCCATGGCGGATACGGTCTCACCGCAGGGAATTGTGGCCGTCTGCCGCATCCCGTCGCCTACCCTGCAGGATGTCCTTGGCACCCGGCCGAAGCTGCTGGCGGTTATGTGCGAGGTGCGTGATCCGGGCAACGCCGGGACCATCCTGCGTGCCGCAGACTCTGCCGGAGCGGATGCCGTTGTGCTGACTGCCTCCAGCGTGGATATCTACAACCCCAAAGCCGTGCGCTCCACCGTAGGCTCCCTGTTCCATTTGCCGGTTGTCACCGGCGTCGAGTTCGAGGAACTGGCTGAAGCCGTGAAGGAAGCCGGAATTACCGTTCTTGCTGCCGACGGCTATGGCAGCGAGGACCTCGACGCGCTGCAGGACGCCTCTTCGCTGCGTCGCCTGGCACCGGAGGCCGCGGACCCTGCGGCTGCCGGACCCCGCCTCGAAAACCCGACAGCCTGGCTGTTCGGCAACGAAGCCCAGGGACTCTCCGATACTGAACTCTCGTCCGCTGATTTCCGCGTTGCCGTCCCCGTCTACGGGCAGGCCGAAAGCCTCAACGTGGGCACGGCAGCCACCGTCTGCCTTTACGCCTCAGCCCGGGCCCAGAACCGCTGACACGAACCTGCAGGCACCCGCGGCCAGCACGGGCGGAGCCCGCTAGCGCGACGTAGACGGTGCGGGCTCAGCAGGCTCATCCTGGAGCGGTGCGGTCACCGAACGGCGACGGTCCAGCGCTCCGCTGAGCAGTGCAACTCCCAGCCCCAGCAGAGCCAGGACGGCACCCACGATTGCCGGTGAACGGAAGCCCCAGCCCCAGGCAATCACCAGGCCGCCGGCCATGGCGCCCAGGGCATTGGCCATGTTCAGTGCGGCGTGGTTCAGGGAGGACGCCAGCGATGCCGCTCCGGGGGAGACATCGAGCAGGCGGGTCTGCAGCGCGGGGGTCAGGGCGGAGCCGATGGCACCTACCAGGAAGACCAGGATGATGGCGCCGGCCTTGTACTGCACACCCCAGGCGTAGACGGCCAGGATCACGACGGTACCGGCCAGGACGGCGTAGATGCTGCCCATCACCGAACGGTCGGCAATCCGGCCGCCCACGATGTTGCCCACTACCTGACCCACACCGTAGAGGCCCACGATCAGCGGCAGCACTCCCATGGAGAAACCTGCGACCTCGGTCATGGTAGGGGAGATGTAGGTGTAGACGGCGAAGAATCCGCCAAAACCGACGGTGCCCACAAGGAGGGCCAGCCACATCTGCATGCGGCGCAGGGCGCTCAGCTCACGTTTGATGCTGGCATCCGGGTGCGCGGCCTGGAACGGCACGAACCATGCCACCAGAGCGACAGTCAGCAGGGCAATGGCGCCCACCAGGACGAACATCCAGCGCCAGCCGGCCAGTTGTCCCAGCCAGGTGGCGAAGGGCACTCCGATCACGTTGGCGATGCTCAGCCCGAGCATGACCATCGAGATTGCCCAGCCGCGTTTTGTGGGTGCCACCAGGGAGGCCGCGATGACGGCCGCGACGCCGAAGAAGGCACCGTGCGGCAGTCCTGAAAGGAAACGGGTGACCAGCAGCCACCCGTAGTCCGGGGCAATGAAGGATGAAAGATTGGCCACGGCGAAGAACGCCATCAGTCCCAGGGCCAGCCACTTGCGCGGCATCTTGGCTCCGGCGGCTGCAAGAAGAGGCGCACCAACAACGACGCCGAGGGCGTAGGCGGAGATGACGTGCCCGCCTTCGGGGACGGAGACACCCAGTTCTGCGACCATCTCCTGGAGCAGTCCCATAATGGCGAACTCGGTGGTGCCGATGGCGAAGCCACCTGCGGCAAGGGCAGTGATGGCCAGGGAAACGTTGCGGGTTTTGGGCGTCGCTACGCGCAGGGAAGGCATAAGTGCGGGGGTGCTTTCGGATCAGCGGTTGCCGCGGAGCCGTGAAAAGCACGGTCGCGTCTGGCGGGCCCGGGACCAGCGCGGGAGCAGGGGCTGCCGTTGGCCGGGGGCCAAACGGCCACGATGCCGTTCCTTCCAAGTCTAGGACAGCGGGCACCGTAGACTCGATCTGTGTCGAATTCAGAACTGAAGCAGGTAGTCGGAGCCGCGATCGTGGATGACCTGGGCCAGCCGCGGAGCCTGCTGGCCGCTCGGCGCACGGCCCCGGAAGCCTATGCCGGCATGTGGGAGTTTCCCGGCGGCAAGGTTGAACCGGGGGAGACCTGCGAAGCCGCCCTGCACCGTGAGCTCACCGAAGAACTGGGCATTGAGGTGGTTCTGGGCGCCGAGGTGGCCGGACCGCTGGACCAGGGCTGGCCGCTGAACGCCAAAGCCGCGATGCGTGTCTGGCTCGTGGAGGTCTCGGCCGGGAAGCCGCAGCCGCTCGAGGATCACGATGAGCTGCGCTGGGTCCCGCTTGATTCCCCGGAGCTTGCTGACCTGCCCTGGATTCCGGCGGACCTGCCGATCGTCACGGCGGTTCGTGCGGCCGCGGGTCAGCCCCCGGCTGGAATCGCCTCGCCGGGGCCCTGCCGCCGCTAAGGCGCCGCCGCTGGAAGCCGGGTCAGGCGTCCGCGAGGATCGCGTCCATTTGGGACATGGCGCAGGCCACGCCGTCAATGGCGCCCATGGAGATCTGTTCCTCCATCTGCTCCCGGTCCGCAAATGCCGTCACGACTTCAACGACCGTTCCCCTGTCCCGGGCAGCGAAGGTGACGGTGACGTCGGAGATCGGCATGTCGTCCCGGCGGGTGCCGTCCTCCTCGGCAAAGCCGTCGCGGAAGCGCAGCTTCTCCGGGCGTTCGACCGAGATCACCTCCCACCAACCGTGGTACGTTTCGCCGTCCGGTCCGGTCATGAAGTAGGTGACCGTGCCCCCGGGCGTCAGGTCGTGCTGCGGAACCGTGGCGGGGTGCGTTGGCGGACCCCACCACCGCTCGAGCTTCCGCGGGTCGGCCCACAGCTCCCAGACCTGTTCGGGAGCTGCCTCGAACTCCGCGAGGGCGGTGATGGTCAGGGTGTCGTAGTCCTTGTCGATGCTCTTCACGCTCATGACTAATCTCCTCTACCGGGGTCCGTTCCCGGGCGTTTCCTGCCGCAGCAGGTCTGACATCCGGTTCAGCCGGCCTTCCCAGGCCTCAGCCAGCGCGTCCAGCGCGCGGTGTGCCTGGTCGACGGCGTCCGGTGCGGTGCTCACGAGCTGTTCCCTCCCGCGGCGAACCTTGAAGACCAGGCCTGCCGCTTCGAGGACCGCGACGTGCTTCTGCACCGCCGCGAAACTCATGGGATAGGCCTCGGCCAGCCGCGATACCGACAGTTCACCGGCGGCCGCACGGCGCAGGATGTCCCTGCGTGTGCTGTCCGCCAGGGCATGGAACAGGCGGTTCACGGCTTCGTCTGACAACGCATCTACAACCATTTGGTTGTAACTTAGGACTCGCCGCGGCACCGGTCAAGACCTCCGGGGAAATTAGAAGAGAGTGCCGGCTGCCACGGGCAGGCCGGCCGCCGTCTTCGGAGCGGGCCGGGCTGCACCCCGGGTGGCGAGGAACTGGTTTTTGCCGGCGAAACCGTGCCGCTTCTTGAAGTGCGTGATTCGTCCCGCAAGCCACTGGCGGTATTCCTTCGATGCGTACGTGCCGCCGTCGTACAGCTGGTCGTAGCGTGCCGAAAGCTGAGGATAGTCGCGCGCGAGCCATTCCCGGTACCACTCTCGCGCTCCCGGGCGAAGGTGCAGGGCGCCGGCCGTGACCGACATGGCGCCGGCGTCCGCCAGTGCGGAAAAGAGTGCGTCCAGCGACTCGTCGCCGTCGGTCAGCCACGGCAGGATCGGCATGGCCATCACATTGCAGTCCATGCCGGCATCCCGGATGCGCCGGATCAGGTCCAGCCGGGCTTTGGGTGACGGGGTTCCGGGCTCTACCTGGTGGGCCAGGTCCGGATCCAGCAGGGCGAGGGAGATTCCCATGCTGATGCTGGTCTGTTGTGCCGCCTCCGCCAGGAGCGGCAGATCGCGGGCGAGGAGGGTTCCCTTGGTCAAGATGGAGAAGGGAGTTCCGCTGTCCGCCAGCGCCCGGATGATGTCCGGCATGAGCTTGTAGCGGCCCTCGGCCCGCTGGTACGGATCGGTGTTGGTGCCCATGGCCACGTGTTCGTACTGCCAGGACGGCTTGGCGAGTTCCTTCCGCAGAACCTCGCCGGCGTTGGTTTTGACTACGAGCTGGCTGTCAAAGTCGGCACCGGTATCCAGGTCCAGGTAGCTGTGTGTCTTCCGGGCGAAGCAGTAAACGCAGGCGTGGCTGCAGCCCCGGTAGGGATTCACCGTCCAGCAGAACGGCATGGAGGAAGTCTTCGGAACCTTGTTCAGGACGGATTTCGCGAGGACCTCGTGAAAAGTCACGCCCGCGAATCCCGGTGTCTGTACTGACCGGACCAGCCCCTGCAGGGGGAGCAGCGCGTCAGCGGACGGCGCTGCTTTTGGTTCCTGTTCCTGCCATCTCATGCGACCAATTAGAACATACGTTCGAATTATGGCCTACCCCTCGAGAGGCCAGTTGCGGCTCTTTTCAGCGCCGAAAAGAGCCGTAACTGGCCTTTCGGCGGGGAGAGGGGCGGGGCCGGTAACCGCCTTCGGCCAGCCCGGCCAGGACTTCAAAGATGTTCGACGACGCCGGGTCCCCGGTCCGCAGCCGGGAGTAGCCCGCAGCAGCAAAGTAGAGCGGCAGGAACGCGAGTCCAAGCACGGCGTACTGGGAGCTGTGCCGGGCCTCGTGGCGCAGCAGCGTGGAGGCGGGCGCGGCGGGCGCGGCGTCGAACGCCTGGGCAACGCGGGAACGGTAGAGGATCACGTTCCCGACGGTGAACGCCGCTGCGTGCGGAAGGCCCAGCTTCCAGCCCCCGGCCAGCAGCAGCCCGCCAGAGCCCCGATGCACCGGCACCCCGCCGATTCGGGCAACCAGGAGGCCGGCCGCCGTCGTGCCGTTGACCAGATTCAGTGCGCGGCGCATTGCCTGTCTACGGGACAAACACTGCCGGGCAAGGCTCATGCTGCCCATGGTAAGTGAGCGGACGGTCTTCACACTGCCCGGGCGGACGGCGTTAGTTGGTTAGACTGGTAGCCGCAGGCTGCGTACCTTTGCCTGCAGCATCCCTTTTGCTTTCACCCACATCAACACGGCCGGAAACAGGTAAGAACGGTACATGTCGAATTCCATACCGGGGACGGACTCCCCAGACAACGCGGCACCCAATCCGCTTGATGAGACAGCGATAGCCGCTGCCGTTGAATCAGCGCTCGCCGCGATCAGCTCCGCAGCGGACCTGGATGCCCTCAAGGACGTCCGCATCGCCGTGACCGGCGAGAAGTCCCCGCTGTCCCTGGCCAACCGCCAGATCGGATCGCTGCCCAAGGACCAGAAAGCCGCCGCCGGCAAGGTTGTTGGCCCGGCCCGCGGACGAATCAACCAGGCGCTCGCCGCCCGCACCGTTGAGCTTGAAGCTGAGCGTGATGCCCGGATCCTCGTCGAGGAAGCCGTCGATGTCACCGCAGCTCCCCGCCGCCGCCGCATGGGCGGACGCCACCCGCTCTCCACCCTGCAGGACCGCGTCAGCGATATCTTCGTGGGCATGGGCTGGGAAGTCGCCGAGGGTCCCGAGGTTGAATCCGAATGGTTCAACTTCGACGCCCTGAACTTCAAGCCGGACCACCCTGCCCGCGAAATGCAGGACACCTTCTTCGTGGAGCCCCCCGAAGCGCACCTGGTGATGCGCACGCACACCTCCCCGGTGCAGGTCCGTTCAATGCTCGAGCGCGACCTGCCGATCTACGTGCTGTGTCCCGGCAAGGTGTTCCGCACCGATGAACTCGACGCCACGCACACCCCGGTGTTCCACCAGTTCGAGGGCCTCGCGATCGACAAGGGCCTCACCATGGCAGACCTGGTCGGCACCCTGGAGCACTTCACCCGTGTGCTCTTCGGCGACGAAGCCAAGGTACGGCTGCGCCCGAACTACTTCCCGTTCACCGAGCCCAGCGCCGAGCTGGACATCTGGCACCCCGGCGCCAAGGGCGGTCCGCGCTGGATCGAGTGGGGCGGCTGCGGCATGGTCAACCCCAACGTGCTGCGCGCCGCGGGAATCGACCCCGAGGTCTATTCAGGTTTTGCCTTTGGCATGGGCATTGAGCGTGCCCTCATGTTCCGCAACGAAGTATCCGACATGCGGGACATGATCGAAGGCGACGTACGTTTCAGCGAACACTTCGGGATGGAGATCTAAGTGAGAATCCCACTTTCCTGGCTGCGCGAGTACGCCCAGGTGCCGGCGGATGCAACCGCCGAAGACGTGATGGCAGAGCTGGTCAAGGTTGGCCTGGAGGAAGAGGACGTCCACCGTCCCACCGACGAACTGCAGGGCCCGATCGTGGTCGGCCAGGTGCTCTCCAAGGAGCCCGAGCCGCAGAAGAACGGCAAGACCATCAACTGGTGCTCCGTCCGGGTGGTGCCGGAGGGCGCTGAGCAGACGCTGACCGGTGACGGCATTGACCCGTCCGGCGTGCAGGGCATCGTCTGCGGCGCGCACAACTTCGAGGTGGGGGACAAGGTTGTTGTCACCCTGCCCGGCGCCGTGCTGCCCGGTGATTTCCGGATCAGCCCGCGCAAGACCTACGGCCACGTTTCCGCCGGCATGATCGCCTCCGTGCGTGAACTCGGCATCGGCGAAGACCACGACGGCATCCTGGTGCTCTCCACCCTGGGTCTTGATCCCGAGGTCGGCACCGACGCGATGGAGCTGCTGGGCCTCTACGACCAGGCGGCGGAAATCAACGTCACCCCGGACCGCGGCTACGTCTTCTCCATCCGCGGCGCTGCCCGCGAGTACGCCCACGCCACCGGCACCAAGTTCACCGACCCCGCGGCCACGGTGGAGGTTCCGGAAGCCGACGGCGCCGGGTACCCGGTGCGCCTGGCCGACGAAGCCCCGATCTACGGCAAGGCCGGCTGCGACCGCTTCGTGGCACGCACCGTCCGCGGCGTGGACCCCACCCGCCCGACGCCGCCGTGGATGTCCTCACGCCTGCGCCTGGCCGGCATGCGGTCCATCTCGCTGGTCGTGGACATCTCCAACTACGTGATGCTCGAGCTCGGCCAGCCGCTGCACTTCTACGACCTGGACAAGCTCACGGGCGAGATCGTGGTCCGCCGCGCCAACCCGGGCGAGACGCTGAAGACCCTGGATGACAAGGTCCGCACGCTGGACCCCGAGGACCTGCTGATCACTGACGGCTCCGGTGCCATTGGCATCGCCGGCGTGATGGGCGGCAATGCCACCGAGGTCTCCGACGCCACACAGAACGTCCTGATTGAGGCCGCCCACTTCGAGGAAGTCTCGATTGGCCGTTCGCGCCGCCGCCACAAGCTCCCGTCCGAGGCGTCCAAGCGCTTCGAGCGCGGCGTTGACTGGTACGTCGCGGACATCGCTGCCCAGCGCGCCGTCGACCTCCTGGTGGAACTGGCCGGCGGCACCGCCGACGAATCCATCACCGACGCCGGAACCGCACCGGAAACCCGCAGCATCTTCCTGCCGGCGGACTTCCCGGCCAGGCTGATCGGCCTGGAGTTCACCGAGGACCAGATCACCGGCACGCTCACCGATTTGGGCGCAGACGTTGAAAAGGCCGACGGCGGCTTCCGGGTAGTTCCCCCGAGCTGGCGGACCGACCTGGAAACCCGTGAGGACCTCACCGAGGAAATCATCCGGCTGGTGGGCTACGACAAGATCCCCTCCACCCTTCCGGTTGCTCCTCCCGGCCGCGGCCTGACCCGCGTCCAGCAGCAGCGCCGCCGGCTGCAGCAGTCCCTCGCGGCGTCGGGCCTCACCGAAGTGCTGTCCTACCCCTTCGTCACCGAAGCGGACAACAACACCTTCGGCACCCCGGTGGCCGGCGAAGAACGCCCGGCCATGAAGCTGGCCAACCCGCTCTCCGCCGAGTTCGGCTACCTGCGCACCTCGGTGCTGCCGGGCCTGTTCGACGTCGCCAAGCGGAACCTTTCACGCGGCTTCCGGGACCTGGCGCTCTTCGAATCCGCGCTCGTCTTCCTTCCGGGGGAGCAGAACGGCACGGAGTCGATTCCGCCGCTGGGTGTCAAGCCCTCGGAAGAGGTCCTCGACGGCCTCTACAACGGAATCCCGGACCAGCCGCTGCACATCGGCGTACTGTTCACCGGCCACGAGTCACCCGCCGGCGCCGGCCACACTCCGCGTGCCTGGGACTGGGCCGACGCCGTCGACACCGCCCGGCTCATGGGCGACGTGCTCGGCGTCGAACTGGTCATCGGCCAAGGCGAACACCAGGCTTTCCACCCGGGACGCACCGCCAGGATCTCGCTGCGCAGCGGTGAGACCGTGGGGTACGCCGGTGAACTGCACCCGAAGCTGCTCGCAGCGCGGGACATGCCGGCCCGCACCGTGGCGCTGGAGCTCGACGCCGATGCTCTCTTCGACGCAGCACCGGACGTGATCGTGGCGAAGGAAATTTCCACGTACCCGGCCACCACGCAGGATGTGGCGCTCATTGTGGGCGAGGAGATCCCTGCCGAGTCCGTGCTGGAAACCCTGCGTGAAGGTGCCGGCGACCTGCTGGAAGACATCGCGCTGTTCGACGTCTACACCGGCAAGGGCATCGAGCCGGGGCACAAGTCCCTGGCCTTTGCCCTGCGCTTCCGCGCCGATGACCGCACGCTGACCGCCGACGAGGCCTCCGAATCCCGGGCGGCCGCCGTCGCGCTGGCCGCCGAGCGTTTTGGTGCCGTGCAGCGGTAGTTCCACCTCAAAACGCGCAGAGCCCTGCCGGAATTTTCCGGCGGGGCTCTGCGCGCTTTTGCTAGCTTGTAGCGGGTGAGCACTCTTTCCCGCCCCGGCACCTGGTACCTCTTCGACTACGGCATGGTGATCTCCGCCGCGCCGCTCCCGGAAGACTGGGATGCGCTCCGGGAAGTCACCGGACTGGATCTCCAGCCAGCATCGAGTCCCTATTGGGCCACCCGGCTGGAGTACGACGGCGGTGAGCTAAGTCCCGAGGATTACTGGGCTTCGGTCCTCGGCCGGCGTGTGGACGAAGAGGAGCTGGCGCGGCTCGAAGAATTGGACGCCCGGCAGTGGTCCCGGCTCAATCCGCACACCCTGAAAGTGCTGGAGTTCCTGGCGGGGGAGGGCGCGCAGCTGGCGCTGCTCTCAAACATGCCGGCGGAGATGTCTTACCGGTACGAGTCGGAGTCGTCCTGGCCGGCGTTCTTTGCTGCCCGCTACTTCAGCGGCCGGCTGGGCATGGTCAAACCGAATGAGCGGATCTACCGGCACGTCCTTGACGGCCTGGGTGTAGCCCCCGAAGACGTGGTCTTCATTGACGACAATCCGGCGAATATCGAAGCCGCCAAGGCGTTGGGCATGCAAGTGGTGCTGCACACGGAGGGCACGGACCTGCGGAAGGAATTTGCTCTGCTCGCCGATCCGGCCTAGCCGCCCCGCGACGTACGGCCGACGGAGATCCACCAGTCCAGGGCTTCACCGTCCGCGATGATGTCCATGGGAACGTTCATCCATCCTTCGCCCATCGGACGGCCCGCGCCCATGACGGCGGGCTGGCCGCCGGCGATCAGCAGATCCTGGTAATGCGCCGGATCCACACAAACCAGCAGGTCCCCGTCCCGGCCAGCCGACACCGCCAGGTGTCCGTCCACCATAAAGGCGACGCCGCCGAACATGTTTTTCTCCCGGACGTCAGGGTGGGAGGACAGGTTCTGCCGGATGCGCTGTGCCAGGGTCTCCTGCGCTGGGTCCGACTGCATAATCGTGCCGCCTTTCAGTAAGGACGGTTGCCCACGGGATCTGTCGAACTGGTTTTCCGGTTCGCCACCAGGAGCGGGGCGGTCATTCCCATGCCAATCAGCAGATATCCGATCGCTATCCAACCGTGCCCCGGAATCGAGCTGACGTAAAGAGCTACGGGGACGACGACTACTCCCAGCAACAGCAGAGTTCCCGCCAGGCGCTTGCCTGTTGGTTGGAATGTGCGGAAGGTTTCGTGTCTTGCGGCGGCCCGGCGGTCCCTGATCACCTGGAGGGCAGCGGCGAGTCCGGTGAATAGCAGCATCAGCTGGGCCGCCTGTGCGTCGGGCGGCAGTCCGAGCAGGTTGCCGCTCAGAATGCCGGCAGCGGCGAGTGCGATGCTGACGGCGTCGACCTGCGCGACCCGATCCGGGCCTTGTGCGCTCATCATGGCGTCGAGCATCGCACAAACGCGCGGCGCCCGCAGTGCAGCCGAGGTATCGGACACGGGGGCGGGGGATGCGCGGAGATTCTGCTGCCTGTTCAGGAAGATCCGACCGGTTCGCACTTCTGCTGCCGCTTGGATCAGGCAGCAACCCCCAAACCGGCAACAGAACCCGGATCTGCTCCGCTTTGTGCAGATCGCTCCGCGGCATATCGGAGCGATTGCCACAAAGTGGAGCGGAACCGGCAAGCCGGCAGCGGGCCTAGACGCTGACAAACAGTTTCAAGTCCGAGGCTCGATGCTGAAGAGTTCGCCCGGCGTGGTTTCCAGAGCGTCGCAGACGGCTGTCAAGGTGGTGAACCGAACGGCCTTGGCCTTGTTCGTTTTGAGGATGGAAAGGTTTGCCATGGTTATGCCGGTCCGCACTGAAAGCTCAGTCAACGTCATTCCCCGCTGGAGCAGCACCTTATCCAGATGGCACACCACTCGGTGGCCGCTGGCTGGCTCGGCAGCGGATCGAGTGTCAGACAAGTCCGTCCGTCTCTTCCTGCAGCCGTCCGCCTGCCTTGAAAGCGCTGGAGAGCGCCAGGCCAACGACGCCGCTGGTGATCATGAAGTACGGCCACCGGGGAGCGTCGGTGCTGATTACTGCGTAATCCGCGCCGAGCGGGAAACCTTCGGTGCCGAAATTGCTCGCCACCTCAAAGACGGCCCGGTTTGCCGTAGCGTCGAGCGTGCCGTACAGAAGCCCAGCTCCAATCAGGAGAAAGCTAAGGGCCAGTAGATTCTTCCGTACCCGCGCTGTGAACGGCCGTCCGGCAGAGATTTCCTGCAGGACTCTCGCGATGAGGAACGCGGCCACCAGTGCCATGACAATGTAAAGCAGTGCAGGGGTCGCACACAGCACGCGCAGCCACAACGGAATATCCACCAGATAGCCAACTGCACCCTCACGGAGTTCCGCCTGATTGATTTGGGGGAGCATAACGAGCTGCACCCGCGGATCAGCACCCCCGAAGGCCAACGGAGTCCGGCCGAAGATCGTCACGAATGCCTCCGCAGCACTACCGAGTGCTGCGAGGCAGGCAACGATCCAAACCGAGATCACCGCCAACTGGACGGACTTCGGTTTTCTGGTGTGCGTCACGTTCGTCATCATTCCCCATATCGATTGTCAATAATATTGATAAACGATATAACGGGTTGGTGCGGATGGCAACACTGTCGAGAGAATCGGGATCGCTCCGGTTTGTGCAGATCCCTCCGCCGCGAACCGGAGCGTTTGGGACAAAGCGGAGGGAAACCAAGAAAGGGCCGGCGGGGACGCTGATGAAGCCCAAGAACCAGGGCCGGCCGGCCTACGGAACCAGCAGCACCTTGCCGGTCGTCTTCCGGCCCTCAAGGTCCTCATGCGCACGGGCAGCGTCGGCCAGAGGATAGGTGGCACCAATCCGGACATCCAGGGTTCCGGCCTCCACCATTTCGAACAGCTCGCGCGCACGCCACTGCCGCTCCTCGGCGCTGAGCAGGTAATCCCTTATGGTCGGCCGGGTCAGGTAGAGCGAGCCCAGGGCGTTCAGCCGCTGGATGTCGAACGGAGGCACCTGGCCCGACGCTCCGCCGAACAGCACCATCATTCCGCGCGGACGAAGGCTGGCCAGGGAACCGTCGAACGTGGCCTCGCCGACGCCGTCGAACACCACGTCCACGCCGCGCCCGTCCGTCAGCTCGCGGACCCGGTCAGCGAAACCGTCGTAGCGCAGAACGTGGTCCGCGCCGGCCGCCGAGGCCAGCGCTTCCTTCTCGTCCGTGGAAACCGTGGTGATTACCGTGGCGCCCTTAGCCTTCAGGAGCTGGGTCAGCAGAAGGCCGACTCCGCCGGCACCGGCATGGGTCAGGACGGTTTCCCCGGACTGGACCGGATAGGTGGAGTTGCACAGGTAATGCGCCGTCATACCCTGCAGTGGAAGAGCGGCAGCCACTTCGCTGCTCACGTCGCGGGGCACGGGCAGTGCCTTGGAAGCATCCAGCAGCATGTATTCCGAATAGGCGCCGCCGCCTTCCGCCGTCGCCACCCTGTCTCCATCGCTGAAAGCGGCGACGTCCATACCCGTCTGGACCACGGTTCCCGCAGCCTCCGAACCGGGGATGAAGGGGTAGTTCATCTTGTAGACGCCGCTGCGCTGGTACGTGTCGATGAAGTTCACGCCGGCGGCAGCGACCTTCACCAGCAGTTCGTTGGGGCCGGGAACCGGAAGATCCACGTCTTCATAGCGCAGGATTTCGGGTCCGCCCGCTTTCGGGACGACAATGGCCTTATGCATGGAATGCCTCTTCCGATGGTTTGGCGGCTGTAACCGGGTTCACGACCTTCGAACCCATCGTAGGGCGGCGTCGGCCGGGAGGCACGGATCCGTGCCCGCCGAAGTCACATTGCATAATTATGAAGCCTCATGCATAAAACTGCTGTAGGGTGGTTGGCATGACGATTTCCGTAGCTGTATCAGGTGCCAGTGGCTATGCCGGGGGAGAGGTCCTGCGCCTGCTCGCCGGCCACCCCGGCGTCGAAATTGGCGCCATCACCGCCCACAGCAACGCCGGCTCCCGGCTCGGCGAACTCCAGCCGCACCTGCACGCCCTGGCTGACCGTGTGCTCGTGGACACCACGGTGGAAAACCTGGCCGGCCACGACGTCGTTTTCCTGGCCCTGCCGCACGGAGCCAGTGCAGAGATCGCCGCCCAGCTGTCCGAAGACACCCTGGTGATCGACGCCGGCGCTGACCACCGGCTTACCGATCCCGCAGCCTGGCAGAAGTTCTACGGCTCCCCGCACGCCGGGTCCTGGCCGTACGGCCTGCCCGAGCTGCCCGGCCACCGCGAAATGCTGCGCGGCGCACGCCGGATTGCCGTTCCCGGCTGCTACCCCACCTCCTCGCTGCTGGCGCTCACCCCCGGTTTCGCAGCAGGACTGCTGGAGCCCGACGACGTCGTTATCGTCGCTGCCTCCGGCACCTCCGGCGCGGGCAAGGCAGCGAAGCCGCACCTGCTCGGCTCCGAAGTGATGGGCGGCATGAGCCCTTACGGCGTAGGCGGCGGGCACCGGCATACTCCGGAAATCGAACAGGGCCTCTCCGCCGCAGCGGGGGAGCAGGTCTCCATTTCCTTCACCCCGACGCTGGCCCCCATGGCCCGCGGCATCCTCACCACCGCAACGGCGAAGGTCCGCCCCGGTGTCGACGCCGCCGCCCTGCGCCAGGCGTGGGAAGCGGCTTACGCCGATGAACCGTTTGCCCGGGTGCTGCCCGAAGGCCAGTGGCCGGCCACCAAGATGGTGGTCGGCTCCAATTACGCCGCCCTGCAGCTCGCCTACGATCCGCACGCCGGCCGCGTGATTGTCTCCGCCGTGATCGACAACCTCACCAAGGGCACCGCCGGCGGCGCTGTCCAGTCCATGAACATCGCCCTGGGCCTCGAAGAGACCACCGGGCTCACCCTGCAGGGAGTAGCACCGTAATGACCACCACCGCAGCAACCGGCATCACCGCGCCGGCCGGATTCCGTGCCGCAGGCGTCACCGCCGGACTCAAAGCTTCCGGCGGACGAGACGTCGCCCTGGTGGTCAACGATGGCCCGTCCAAGGCAGCCGCCGCAGTGTTCACCCGCAACCGGGTGGCTGCAGCTCCCGTGCATTGGTCCCGCCAGGTGATGTCCGACGGTCGGGCCGACGCCGTGTTCCTGAACTCCGGCGGCGCCAACGCCTGCACCGGCCCGCAGGGTTTCCAGAACACCCACGCCACCGCCGAAAAAGTCGCCGACCTGCTCGGCATCTCCGCCGGCGATGTGCTGGTCTGCTCCACCGGCCTGATCGGCGAGCAGCTGCCCATGGACAAGATCCTCCCGGGTGCCGAAGCTGCCGCAGCGGCGCTGGATGCCGACGGCGGTGCCCTGGCAGCCGAAGCGATCATGACCACGGACACCGTCTCCAAACAGGCAGTCTTTACCGGCAGCGGCTACAGCATCGGCGGCATGGCCAAGGGCGCCGGCATGCTGGCACCGGGCCTGGCCACCATGCTGGTGGTCCTGACCACGGACGCGGACCTCGACGCCGCTGCCCTGGATGCGGCCCTGCGCGCCGCCACCGCCGTCACCTTCGACCGCACCGACTCCGACGGCTGCATGTCCACTAACGACACCGTGATCCTCATGGCCTCCGGCGCATCCGGCACCACCCCGGACACTGATGAGTTCACCCGCGGACTCACCGAGGTGTGCCACTCCCTGGCCCAGCAACTCATCACCGACGCCGAAGGCGCCAGCCACGACATCGCGATCACTACGGTCCACGCGGCCACGGTGGCCGACGCCGAGAACGCCTCCCGCGCCGTCGCCCGTTCCAACCTCTTCAAGACCGCCATCTTCGGCAACGACCCGAACTGGGGCCGGGTGCTCTCAGCCGTCGGCACCACCGACGCCGCGTTCGAACCTGACCAGATCAACGTCACCATCAACGGCGTTCAGGTCTGCCGCAACGGAGGCATCGGGGAACCGCGCGACGGTGTGGACCTCACCGGACGGGCCGTCAGCGTTGAAATCGACCTCGCTGCCGGCACCGAGTCCGCGACCATCTGGACGAACGACCTGACCACGGACTACGTCCACGAAAACTCGGCGTACAGCAGCTAGGCGGGAAAAGAACAGCATGAGTACAGCCACCCAGCAGGACCAGGCAGCGGCACAGGACAAGGCCGCCACCCTGATTGAAGCCCTGCCCTGGATCCAGCGCTTCGCGGGCAGCACCATCGTGATCAAGTACGGCGGCAACGCCATGATCAACGACGAACTGCGCCAGGCCTTCGCCGAAGACATCGTCTTCCTCCACCACGTGGGCGTGCACCCCGTAGTGGTCCACGGCGGCGGGCCGCAGATCAGTGCCCTGCTGGACCGGCTCGGCATCGAATCCGAGTTCAAGGGCGGGCTGCGCGTCACCACCCCCGAAGCCATGGACGCCGTCCGCATGGTGCTCACCGGGCAGGTCGGCCGCGAACTGGTTGGCCTCGTGAACTCCCACGGCCCCTACGCCGTTGGCCTCTCCGGAGAAGACGGTGGACTCCTGCAGGCCGTCCGCACCGGAACCGTCATCGACGGGGAAGAAGTGGACCTGGGCCTGGTGGGCGAAGTCGTGGGCGTGAACCCCGGCGCCATCCTGGACCTCATCGAAGCCGGCCGCATCCCGGTCATCTCCACGGTCGCCCCGGAGATCGGCGCCGACGGCAGCCCCACGGGTCAGGTGCTCAACGTCAACGCCGACACCGCCGCCGCTGCCCTTGCCGTGGCACTGGGCGCCTGCCGCCTGGTGGTCCTGACCGACGTCGAAGGCCTCTACGCCAACTGGCCGGACAAATCCTCGCTGATTTCTGCCCTCACTGCCGGCGAACTGCGGGATATGCTGCCCACCCTTGAATCCGGCATGATCCCCAAGATGGAAGCCTGCCTGGCTGCCGTGGACGGGGGAGTGGACCGCGCCGCAGTCGTCGACGGGCGCATGGCCCACTCGATGCTGCTGGAAGTCTTCACCACCGCCGGCATCGGCACCCAGATCATTCCGGACGGAGCAGAAGCATGAGCAACCCCACTACTTCCGCTGTGCAGCCCTCCGCGTCCGCGGTGGTCGACCCTGCCGGTTCCGGCAGCGAATGGCTGGCACGATACACCGATTCGCTGATGGGTGTCTTTGGCACCCCGCAGCGCGTGCTTGTCCGCGGCCACGGGTGCACGGTCTGGGACGCGGACGGCAAGGAATACCTGGACCTGCTCGGTGGAATCGCCGTGAACGCCCTGGGTCATGCCCATCCGTTCGTCACTTCCGTGATTGCCAGCCAGCTGAACACCCTGGGACACATCTCCAACTTCTTCACCAGTCCTACCCAGGTGGCGCTGGCCGAGAAGCTGCTGCAGCTCGCCCAGGCCCCGGCGGGATCCAAGGTCTTCTTCGCCAACTCCGGCACCGAAGCCATTGAGGCCGCTTTCAAGCTCGCCCGGCGCAACTCCACGCCGGAACGCACCCGGATCATCGCCATGGACCGTGCCTTCCACGGCCGGACCATGGGTGCCCTGGCGCTGACCGCCAAGCCCGCCTACCGTGAGCCTTTCGAACCGCTTCCCGCCGGCGTCGAGCACATTCCGTACGGGGACGTCGAGGCGCTGCGTGCCGCCGTGGACGAGACCGTTGCCGCAGTGTTCATCGAACCCATCCAGGGTGAAGCCGGTGTGCGGGTGCCGCCTGCCGGGTACCTGGAAGCAGCACGGCAGATCACGCGCGACGCCGGTGCGCTGCTGGTCTTCGACGAGGTCCAGACGGGCATCGGCCGCACCGGACGCTGGTTCGCCTCCGAAGGTGTGCTTCCAGATGCCATGACCGTGGCCAAGGGACTGGGCAGCGGCTTCCCAATCGGCGGGCTGATCACCTTCGGGCCGGACGTTTCGTCCCTGCTGAGCCCCGGCCAGCACGGAACCACCTTCGGCGGAAACCCCGTGGCAACCGCTGCCGCACTGGCCACGCTCTCCGCAATTGAATCCGGAGACATCCTGGCGAACGTCCAGGCCACAGGGGAGTACCTGCGGAACGGATTGCGCGGCACCGCCGGCGTTACCGAAGTCCGCGGTGAGGGGCTACTGATCGGCATTGACCTGGAGCAGGAGATTGCTCCAGCCGTGGTCACGGCGGCCCTGGACTCCGGATTCATCATCAACGCCACTGGGCCTGCGACGCTTCGCCTGGCACCGCCGCTCATCCTGACCACTGACCAGGCGCAGAGTTTCCTGGACAAGCTCCCCGCCCTTCTGCAGGCCGCCGCGGCCACGATTGGACAGCCATGACCCGCCACTTCCTCGTTGACACCGATCTGACCCAGGCCGAACAGGCTGAGGTCCTGGACCTTGCGGACGCCCTGAAGAAGGACCGCTGGAAGTACCAGCCCTACGCCGGTGAGGGCTCCGGCCGGCAGACCGTCGCGGTCATCTTCGACAAGACCTCCACGCGCACCCGGGTCTCCTTCGCCGCCGGCATCTCCGATCTGGGCGGCGTCCCGCTGATCATTGGCGCGGGGGAGTCCCAGCTGGGCCACAAGGAATCCATCACGGATACGGCCAAGGTTATGGAACGCATGGTCTCAACCATCGTCTGGCGCACCTACGCCCAGTCCGGACTGGAAGAGATGGCCGCGAACTCCTCCGTTCCGGTCATCAACGCGCTCTCCGACGACTACCACCCCTGCCAGCTCCTGGCGGACCTGATGACCATCCGCGAGCACAAGGGCACCCTGGCCGGCCTGACGCTGACCTACCTGGGGGACTGCGCCAACAACATGGCCAACTCCTATCTGCTGGCCGGGGTCACCGCAGGCATGCACGTCCGGGTCGCCGGACCGGTTGGCTACCTGCCGGATCCGAAGATCGTCGACGCCGCGGCAGCCCGCGCCGAGGAAACCGGGGGATCGGTAACGATCACCACGGACGCCGCCGAAGCCCTTGCCGGAGCCGACGTCGTCGCCACTGACACCTGGGTCTCAATGGGCCAGGAAGACGAGAAAGCTGCCCGGCAGGAGCTGTTCCGGAACTACGCCGTGGACTCCGCAGCCATGGCACAGGCCGCGGAAGACGCCGTCGTACTCCACTGTCTGCCCGCCTACCGCGGCTACGAGATTTCCGCCGACGTGATCGACGGCCCGCAGTCCGTGGTCTGGGATGAGGCCGAGAACCGGCTGCACGCCCAGAAGGCACTGATGGTCTGGCTGATGGCGAGGTCCGGCCTCACCGGGATCCCGGAGGAAGCGGTATGACCATGCCCACCACCAAGACAGCCCGGCAGGCCCGCATCCGTGCGCTGCTGACCGGACTGTCCGTGCGGTCGCAGGCAGAACTGGCCGCGCTGCTGGCCGATGACGGAGTGCAGGTCAATCAGGCCACGCTTTCCCGCGACCTGGTGGAACTCGGCGCCGTGCGCATGCGCGGCAAGGACGGGGTGCTCGTGTACGCCGTTCCCTCCGAGGGAGGCGAACGCACCCCGCAGTCCGGGATTAGCCCGGAAGTGCTCGATGCGCGGCTCGCCCGCCTGTGCGGCGAACTGCTGGTCACCGCCGAGGCCTCCGGGAACATCGTGGTGCTGCGCACCCCGCCCGGCGCCGCGAACTTCCTCGCCCTGGCAATCGACCATTCCATCATGCCGTCCATCCTGGGCACCCTGGCCGGGGACGACACCGTGCTGCTGGTCACCCGGGAGCCCGACGGCGGCGCGGAGCTGGCGGCACGCTTTTTGTCCATCGCGGACGAGGCAACTGCCAGCGGGCAGGCACCTGACAATCGCATACTGTAGAACCTGGACGGGCAGGCACCCCGGAACAGGTTTTCCCCCACTTTTACAACCAAACCGCAGCGTGCGCGCTGCACCAATCGCAAGAGGAGCACATTCGTGAGCGAACGTATTGTTCTGGCCTACTCCGGTGGCCTGGATACGTCTGTAGCCATCGGCTGGATTGCCGAGGCAACCGGCGCCGAGGTCATCGCCGTGGCGGTCGACGTCGGACAGGGCGGAGAATCCCTGGAGACCATCCGCCAGCGTGCCCTCGACTGCGGCGCGGTGGAAGCCTACGTGGCTGATGCCCGCGACGAGTTCGCCGCCGAGTACGCCATGCCGGCCCTGAAGGCCAACTCCCTGTACATGGATTCCTACCCCCTGGTTTCCGCCCTGTCCCGTCCGGTGATCGTCAAGCACCTGGTGGCCGCTGCCCGTGAATTCGGTGCCACCACCGTTTCGCACGGCTGCACCGGCAAGGGCAACGACCAGGTCCGCTTCGAGGTCGGCATCCAGACCCTGGGCCCGGACCTGAAGTGCATCGCCCCGGTCCGCGACCTGGCCCTGACCCGCGACAAGGCAATTGCCTTCGCCGAGGAAAAGAACCTGCCGATCGTCACCACCAAGAAGAACCCGTTCTCCATTGACGCCAACGTCTGGGGACGCGCCGTGGAAACCGGCTTCCTGGAAGACATCTGGAACGGCCCCACCCCGGACGTGTACGAGTACACCTCCGATCCCGCCTCCGGCATTGCCGCTGACGAAGTTGTCATCACTTTCAAGGAAGGCGTTCCGGTAGCGATCGACGGCAAGCCGGTCACCCCGCTGCAGGCCATCGAGGAAATGAACCGCCGTGCCGGCGCGCAGGGCATCGGCCGGATCGACATCGTCGAAGACCGCCTGGTAGGCATCAAGAGCCGCGAAATCTACGAAGCTCCCGGTGCCATGGCCCTGATCGCCGCACACAAGGAACTCGAGAACGTCACCATCGAGCGCGAGCAGGCCCGCTTCAAGAAGACCGTGGGCCAGCGCTGGACCGAACTGGTCTATGACGGCCAGTGGTTCTCCCCGCTGAAGAACTCCCTGGATGCCTTCATCGAAGACACCCAGAAGTACGTCTCCGGCGACATCCGCATGAACCTGCATGCCGGCCGCGCCACGGTCACCGGCCGCCGGTCGGAGTCCTCGCTGTACGACTTCAACCTGGCCACCTACGACACCGGTGACACATTCGACCAGTCGATGGCCCGCGGGTTCATCGAGCTGTTCGGCATGTCCTCGAAGGTCGCCTCGGCCCGCGACCTGCGCCTGGCAGAAGGAAAGTAAGGAACATGGTCAACGGCAAGCCGTCAATCGAAACAGGGACCAACCTTCCAGGAGCCGGCGGCTCCACGGTCCAGGGTGCACTGTGGGGCGGCCGCTTCGCCGGCGGTCCGGCCGACGCACTGGCAGCCCTGAGCAAGTCCACCCACTTCGACTGGCGGCTTGCCGGCTATGACATTGCCGGCTCCCGGGCGCACGCCCGGGTGCTGCACAAAGCCGGGCTGCTCTCCGACGAAGAACTCGCCGGGATGCTCAAGGCACTGGATGAGCTCGACGCCGATGTGCGCTCGGGCGCCTACCTCCCGGCCGAGTCGGATGAGGACGTCCACGGCTCCCTGGAACGCGGCCTGATCGAACGCGCCGGACCCCAGCTGGGCGGCAAGCTCCGCGCCGGCAGGTCCCGCAACGACCAGATCGCCACCCTGGGCCGGATGTACCTGCGCGACCACGCCCGGATCATCGCCGCCGGTGTGCTGGCCACGATCGACTCCCTGGTGGAGCAGGCCGAGAAGCACCTCGGTGTGGCCATGCCCGGCCGCACCCACCTGCAGCACGCCCAGCCGGTGCTGCTCAGCCACCACCTGCTGGCCCATGCCTGGGCCCTGCTGCGCGACGTGCAGCGCCTGGCCGACTGGGACAAGCGTGCAGCGGTTTCCCCGTACGGTTCCGGTGCACTGGCCGGGTCCTCGCTGGGGCTCGACCCCAACGCCGTCGCCGCAGACCTGGGCTTCGACTCCGCGGCCTGGAACTCGATCGACGGCACCGCCTCCCGCGACGTCTACGCAGAATTCGCCTGGGTTGCCGCCATGATCGGCGTCGACCTGTCCCGGATCAGCGAGGAAATCATCCTCTGGGCGACCAAGGAATTCTCTTTCGTCACGCTCGATGACGCCTTCTCCACCGGCTCCTCGATCATGCCGCAGAAGAAGAACCCGGACGTCGCCGAGCTGGCCCGTGGCAAGGCCGGCCGCCTCATCGGCGACCTGACCGGACTGCTGGCCACGCTCAAGGGCCTGCCGCTGGCGTATAACCGGGACCTGCAGGAGGACAAGGAACCTGTCTTCGACGCAACGGACACACTGGAGCTGCTGCTCCCGGCCGTCTCCGGCATGATCGCGACCCTGGTCTTCAACACCGAGCGCATGCAGTCCCTGGCTCCGCAGGGCTTTGCGCTGGCAACGGACATCGCCGAATGGCTGGTCCGCCAGGGCGTGCCGTTCCGCGAGGCGCACGAGCTCTCCGGTGCCGCCGTGAAGCTCGCCGAAACCCGCGGCGTCGAACTCTGGGACCTGACTGACGAGGAATACGCCGGCATCTCGGAGCACCTGACTCCGGAAGTCCGCACCGTGCTCTCCACCGAGGGTTCGCTGGACAGCCGCAGCAGCCAGGGCGGCACTGCGCGTTCAGCAGTGGAGTCGCAGCTGGCCGAGCTGAAGCAGCAGCTCGACGCGGCCCGCGCCTTCGCTGCCTAAGCCCCTTCCCCCACCATCGAGATGGCAGAAACTGCCCGTTTGACGCGTCATACGGGCAGTTTCTGCCATCTCGATTTGGGGAGGGGATAGCGTGGTGCCATGTCCAACTCGAACCTTCGCCGTACCCTGCGGGCGCTGCCGGACTTTGCCGAGAACCTCCCCGGCTTCGATCCGGAGCAGGCACCGGAGGACCCCGCCGAGCTGTTCCTGGCCTGGCTGGATGAGGCGCTGGCCGCCGGAGTGCCCCAGCCGCACGCGTTCTCCCTCGCCACGGCGGACGCTGCCGGAAACCTGTCCTCCCGCATGCTGATCCTGAAGAACCTCGACGGCGACGGCTGGCATTTCGCCACCTCACGCACCTCCCGCAAGGGGCGGGAGCTGGAGGAGAATCCGCGTGCGGCCATGAACTTCTACTGGCACGGCCTCGGCCGACAGGTGCGGGTGGCCGGAAACGTGGTGCTGCTCAGCGCCGAAGCATCAGCCCGGGACTGGGCGGAGCGGCCGGCCGCCGATGGTTCCGAGAACCCGGACTGGCAGCTTTACGCGCTGGCTCCGCGGGAAGTCGAGTTCTGGCAGGCAGACCCGGGCCGGCGGCATATCCGGCACAGGTACGTGCTCTAGGCGCTCTTCCGCACGCCCGGTGCAAGCTGCCCGCACCCCCTCCCGAACGACGGCTGCCGCCGCTAGCCTGAAATGGTCAGCATCCACGTCCAGGAAGGCCGGGGCATGTCCGAATCCCCAGCAGGGTCCAGCAACTCCGAATCCAGACCGGTTCCCGAGGGCCGCATCGAAAAAGTCAGTGACGGCTGGGTACTGGCCTTCGACAAGCAGCTCGATTACCCCGCCGCCCACATTTGGGATGTCCTCACCAACCCGCAGAAGGTGGAGAACTGGCTGGGCCAGATCAGCCCGGGATGGGAACTCGGCAAGGCATACACGCTGGAGATGGGTGGAAGCGGCGTTTCCGGGACCGTTCTCCAGCTCAGTCCCCGCTCCAATCTCCAGATCACCTGGGATGACCAGCTTGGTGAAGAAGCAGTTCTTGACTGGCAGGTACTGGAGTCCGACGGCGGTGCGCTGCTGGCTTTCCGGGCGCACACGGACACCGCTGATTTCCTGGCCGAGGGCAGTGCAGGCTGGCAGGGCATCATGGCCGCTTTTGGCGCCGTCGCCGCCGGAGAATCGCCGTCCCAGGAGGAACCCGGATCCAGCGAGGCGCTGCGCGATGCGTACTCCCGCGAGTTCGGTGTCAGTCCCACGATGGGGACGGTGAGGGACGCTGCGGACGGCAGGACCCTCGAGTTCGAACGCTGGTACCGGGCCCCCGCCGAGGACGTGGGCTCCGCCGTCGAAAGTTCCAGCGGCAACCTCGGCATGGGGCAGGAAGCGGAGATTGAAATCAGCGAAGATGGAGGAGTGGCCAAGCTTCACGTCCGGCAGTACATCCCGGGCGGTACGCCGGAAGACACTGCCGCGCTGATGGCAGCCTGGCACCTGGCCCTGGATTCAGCGGCTATCAGGCTTCAGGGCGGCACCCCGAACCCGAACTCCCACCGGCTGCGTGCGCTGGAGGCGCTCTACCGCACTGCGCTCTGAGATTTCGGAAGCTCCCGGGCTGCCTTGCTACGGTGAGTCAATGGATCCTTCCGACCCGCGCAGTGCCCTCGCCGTTCCCGCAACAGAAGCAGCCCCATGGCTGCTGGGCGCAGTGCTCCGCCGCGAATCTCCGGACGGGGACGTGGCCGTCCGGATCACCGAGGTCGAGGCTTACCTGGGGGAGGCCGACCCCGGATCACATGCCTTCCGCGGCCGCTCTGCGCGCAACGCGACCATGTTTGGGCCCGCCGGCCATCTCTATGTCTACTTCACCTACGGCATGCACTACTGCGCCAACGTGGTCTGCGGTGAAGCAGGGCAGGCCACCGGGCTCCTGCTGCGGGCAGGGGAGATCGTGGAAGGACACGGCACGGCCCGCCGCCGCAGGAAGGAACCCAAAACGGACCTGGACCTGGCCCGCGGTCCGGCCCGGCTGGCACAGGCGCTGGGGATCGACCGCGAACTGAACGGTGCCGACGTTTTTAGCGGGCCGCTGCGCCTCGAGTTGCCCCCGCAGCCGGCAGATCCGGCCCGAATCTCCGTGGGGCCGCGCGTGGGGGTCAGCGGTGAAGGCGGTGGCGCTGCCTTTCCCTGGCGTTTCTGGCTCACCGGCGAGCCCACGGTCTCCAAGTACCGGCCCGCCGTCGTACGCCGGCGGCCGGCGGGAGCAACTTCAAGGGCAACGGGCCGCTAGCGCAGGTGCAGCGCCTCAGTGTGACAAGCGGCGCAGGCCGAATCCGGCGATGGACCGCTGAGTCCGGTTGCCGGACCGGTAAGGTGGATGGGTGAAAGACGAAGCTTCAGCTCCTGTAGTACCTGCCGAATCCATTCTTGAGACCATCGACCGCCTGTGCGCGGTCGTTCCGGATTACCCAACTCCCGGAGTCATTTTCCGGGACCTGACTCCGGTCTTCGCAGACGGACCTGCCCTGCGCGGCATGGTCGATGCCCTGCTAGCCGGGTTCGAGGGAACCTTCGACTACGTAGCGGGCGTCGAAGCCCGCGGTTTCCTGCTGGCAGCGGCTGCAGCATACGCATCGGGCCACGGCGTCATCACGGTCCGCAAGCCGGGCAAGCTTCCCCGGCCCACCTACAACGAGACGTATTCGATGGAGTACGGCACCAACAGCCTGGAAGTACACATCGGTGACATTCCGGCCGGTTCCCGGGTCCTGGTCCTCGACGATGTACTGGCCACCGGCGGCACCCTTGGCGCCACCGCCCGGCTGATTGAACGCGCAGGTTCCACAGTTGCCGGAATCGGCGTCGTACTGGAACTCGACGGCTTGGGCGGACGCGAAAACCTGGCGGGCTACAAGGTCCTTTCGCTGCGCACGTACTAGCCTTTTGCCCTCGGGCAGGCCGCGGCTCGGCCGCACTCTGGACAGGGCATACAAAATGTGCCGAAGCACGGTAAACTTGACGGTCTGCCTTTGCGAGAGGGAACGCGAACATGCCTGAAGAGTCTTCGGCCCACACGGAGCTGGAAAACGAGCGCCAATACGTGGCCGGCTTGTACCACCGGCTCGATGAGCTGCGCGAGGAAAAACGAGAGCAGCTGGCCCAGGTGCGGCGCAGCCACTCTGCCGGTTCACACCAGAACCGGTCCGAGCGCGACGCGTTTGCCACCATGTATGAGGACCGGCTGGCGCAGCTGATGGCCGTCGATGACCGCCTGGTTTTCGGCCGGCTGGACCTCGACGACGGCGAAACCCGCTACATCGGCCGCATCGGCTTGTCCACGGCGGACCTGCAGCGGCTGATGGTCGACTGGCGTGCCCCGGAAGCAGGCACTTTCTACCAGGCAACGGCATTTGAACGGCAGGGCGTGCGCCGCCGCCGGCACCTGATGCTCAAGGGCCGTGACGTCCAGGGACTGGAAGATGATGTCCTGGACTATTCCATGCTTGAAGAGGGGCAGGACCTGCAGGGCGAGGGCGCACTGCTTGCCGCCCTGAATTCCAAGCGCACGGGGCAGATGTCGGACATCGTCGGCACCATCCAGGCCGAACAGGACCGGATTATCCGTGCGCCGCTGCCCGGAACCCTCGTGGTCCAGGGCGGACCGGGCACCGGCAAGACCGCCGTTGCCCTGCACCGCGCCGCCTATCTGCTCTACACCCACCGCGAACGGCTGAAGTCCGCCGGCGTGCTGCTGGTCGGCCCGTCCAACGCGTTCATCCGCTATATCGAGCGTGTGCTGCCTTCCCTGGGCGAGACCGGCGTCGTTATGTCCAGTCTTGGCCAGCTGATGCCCGGCATCACTGCCTCCGGAGAAGAGACTCCCGCGGCAGCGGAGATCAAGGGCCGACTGTCGATGGCCGACGTCGTTGCACGCGCGGTGGCGAACCGGCAGCGGAACTTCACCGAACCGAGGCGGCTGAACATTGAAGGCACCTGGATCACGCTGACCCCGAAGCAGGTGGCCCGTGCCCGTGACCGTGCACGTGCCACCGGCAAGCCGCACAACGAAGCGCGTGTGACCTTCGTGAAGATCCTCCTGCGCGAGCTGACCGATCAGATGACGGAGATCCTGGAGGAATCGGCCGGCGCGGGCAACAGCACCGACCGCGCCTATCTCGCCGAGGACGTCCGAAGCTCCCGCGATGTCCGCGTGGCACTGAACCTGTGCTGGATGCCGCTGACGCCGGAGAAGCTCATCAGCGAACTCTTCAGCAAGCCCGGGCAGCTTGAAGCGGCGGCCCCGGAACTCACGGAGGCCGAGCGCGCAGCACTGCGGCGCAGCCCGGACGCACCGTGGACCGAGTCCGACGTTCCGCTGCTGGACGAAGCCGCCGAGCTGCTGGGTGAACTCGATGCCTCCGCCGGACGGGACAGCGCAGCGCTGGAAGAAGCGCGCAAGCGCGACCTGGCCAACGCCGAGCGTGCCATCGAAAACACTGAAGGTTTCCTGGAAGACTCCGGAGCCCACGGCATTCTTTCCGCCGAGGACCTGGCGAACCACAATATGGCCACCGAGCAGCGGCTCACCGCTGCCGACCGCGCCGCCGTCGACCGCACCTGGGCCTTTGGCCACGTGGTGGTGGACGAGGCACAGGAGCTCTCGGCCATGCAGTGGCGGCTGCTGATGCGCCGCTGCCCGCTGAAATCCTTCACGGTGGTGGGCGACATTGCACAGACGTCCTCTGCCGCCGGCGCAACATCCTGGCAGCAGGCGCTTGAGCCCTTCGTGGGGGAGCGGTGGACCCTGGAAGAACTTACCGTTAACTACCGCACCCCTGCGCAGATCGCCGAAGCAGCCGTCCGGATGGCCAATGCGGCCGGACTGGTGGTTTCCGCTCCCAAGGCCGTCCGTGAAGGCCAGTGGGCGCCTTTCCTGGATACTGTGCCCGAAGGCAGCCTCCTGACCCGGCTCCTTGAGACGCTGCCGGAAGACCTCGCAGCAATTGAAGGCGGGCTGCTGGCCGTCATCACCGAGGACCACCGGCTGGAAACAGTCCGCAGGGAAATCACGGCGCTGTACGGAGACAGGGTCGGCACCGGCGCGGGGGGACTGAGCCAGGACATCGTGGTGATTTCCCCGCGGGAGGCCAAGGGACTGGAGTTCGACGGCGTCGTCATCCTTGAACCGTCTGAACTGCTTACGGCAGCGGCCGGGAAGGTGGGGGATCTGTACGTTGCGATGACCCGTCCCACCCAGCGGCTGCGTCTTATTGCGGAGCACGGCATCCCGGCGGGCATCGACGCCGCCGAATCCTGATAATTTAGAAGGCGTGCCACAGAATACCCAGACCTCCGAGGGCCTTGCTGCCCAGCAGAACGATCCGAGCTTTGCCAACATCTGGCAGGAACTGAAATGGCGTGGGCTGATCAAGCTCTCCACCGATGAGGCGGAACTTGAGAAACTCCTCGCCGGGGATCCGGTCACGTATTACTGCGGCTTCGATCCCACGGCACCCAGCCTGCACCTGGGCAACCTTGTCCAGCTGCTCACCATGCGGCGTCTGCAGCTTGCCGGACACCGTCCGCTCGCGCTCGTCGGCGGATCCACCGGACTCGTAGGTGACCCGCGTCCGACGGCGGAACGCACCATGAACACCAAAGAGACGGTGAACGAGTGGGTCGGCTACCTGCAGGGACAGGTGCAGCGCTTCCTCAGCTTCGAGGGCGAGAACGCCGCCCGGATGGTGAACAACCTGGACTGGACGGCGCCCATGAGCGCCATCGACTTCCTGCGTGACATTGGCAAGCACTTCCGGGTGGGCACCATGGTCAAGAAGGAGATCGTTGCCTCCCGCCTGAACTCCGACGAAGGCATCAGCTACGCGGAATTCAGCTACCAGGTGCTGCAGGGCATGGACTACCTCCAGCTCTTCCGCGATTACAACTGCGTGCTGGAAACCGGCGGATCGGACCAGTGGGGCAACCTGACTTCCGGCACCGAGCTGGTGCGCAAGGTTGAAGGCGCCACGGTGCATGCACTGGGCACTCCGCTGATCACCAACTCCGACGGCACCAAGTTCGGCAAGAGCGAAGGCAATGCCGTCTGGCTGGACGGTTCCATGACCAGCCCGTACGCCATGTTCCAGTTCTGGCTCAACACTGCCGACGCCGATGTCATCGACCGGCTCAAGGTCTTCACGTTCCGTTCCAAGGCGGAGATCGAGGAACTTGAGCGTTCGGTTCAGGAAGCGCCGCACAAGCGCGAAGCGCAGCGGGCCCTGGCTTACGACGTGACCTCCCTGGTTCACGGAACCGATGCCACGGACAAGGTCATCGCTGCATCGGCCGCACTGTTCGGTCAGGGGTCGCTCGAAGAACTGGATGAGGCAACGCTGACCGCGGCCACCGCCGAACTGCCCCGGGCAGAGGTCGGAACTGACGCCCTCGGCATCATCGACCTGCTGGTGGCTACGGGTCTCTCGAAGACCAACTCCGAAGCCCGGCGGACCGTCACCGAAGGCGGAGCCTACGTGAACAACCGCAAAGTAACCGAGATCGACGCCGTCATCGGCGAGACCGAACTGCTGCACGGCAAGTACCTGCTGCTTCGCCGAGGCAAGAGAAACCTCGCTACCGCGGTGGTCTCCGCCAAGTAACCGGCGGTTACACCTCTCAGCACTGGAAGGCCGGCTCCCTCGGGGGCCCGGCCTTCCTGCTTGTCTGGATCTCCTTGGGGACGGGAGGCATTCCAACCCGGTTTGTGTGCCGCGGGGCCCCGCTTCGGGCTGCATGCAGGGCTACAGGCGGGGGTGCAGGAGGTCACACCCGGTCCGGCTTGCACGGGTGCCCGGGGGTGTGTAAAGTAATTGGAGTCGCCGCGGTTGGGGCGCCGGAAGCCAAGGCTTACGGAGATCCCCGGACGGAGACCAATCCACAAAAAACAGAGGCTGGTTCACGGCTTTGCCGCGAAAAAGCTTCGTTTTCGTGTGGGATCATCTGGTTGTTTCGAGCAGATTTCGGGAATTCACCGAATTGCTAAAACGGCCTGGATGGAATATGCTGGTAAAACACCACAGCGGTGCGAAAAGAAAAGAAAGTTTCCGGTTGGGAATGGTTTTT